>NZ_KB714697.1:22217-53197 GCF_000349725.1 Ligilactobacillus pobuzihii E100301 = KCTC 13174 | reverse complement strand
AAACTGCCGAACGGGCCCCCACCACGACCGTAGCCTCATGACGTTCGATCCGACGCCATTCATCAAATTTTTCACCTTCGGACAAACCACTATGCAAAACGGCCACGTTAGAACCAAAGCGTGACTTTACTCGACGTACCATTTGCGGAGTCAACGAAATTTCAGGAACTAGCATTAAAGCTGTTCGTTGATTCTTTAAAGCACAGGCGATCGTGTATAAATAAACTTCTGTTTTTCCACTACCAGTAACTCCTTGTAGTAAAAAGACCTGATTTTTTTGTTCAACCACCGCTTGATTGATTTCCGTGACTGCATTTTCTTGTGCCGGTTGTAGTTTTTTAGGTTCTGTTTTTTTTATCTTTGTGTCACGATAAGGATCACGATATTTTTCTACTTTAATCTTTTTAAGCCAACCTTTTTTTTCTCCTTGCGAAAAAATCGCTGAAGATAGACCACTTTTTTGCATCGCTTCTTTCAAGATCATCGTCTTATCACCTAAGTTATTCAAAAAATCTAATAACTTGGCGGATTTAACTGCATTTGTACGTAGTGCATCTTTTTGAATTAATATTTCAGCAGAAGTCAGTAAATTAGTAATTGCCGTAACTTTTTTAGAACGAGCACGGTCATGAACTTGATAAATAACTTCAGCTTTTTTGTCACGATTTAATTTAGACAAGATTTTAAAAGACTCCGGAGTCAATGTTTTACTGTCAAACGGCAACTCCTCTTCCTGGCCGAATAAAGCTTTAACCTCATCTGAAACGTCCGTACTGATCAATCTGATCGATTTATTATAACTAGCACGCATTGCAGCGGGCAACATGACTTGCAAACATGAAATTTTAAAAGAAAATGTCCATTTAGCCAACCAGTTCGCCAATTCCAACATTTCCCTATTTAATACAGGGACTAAGTCTAATACTTCCTCGATGTTTTTTAAATCAAATGAAACATCAGGCCTTTTCGAAATAATTTTAGTCGTAAATCCTAGGATTTTTCTATTGCCAAAAGGTACGATCACACGCATTCCGGGAAACACTTGGTTTATCAACTCTGTCGGTACAGCATATGTGTATGCCTGATTTGTCTGCATTGAAGGCACATCAACTATCACTTCAACAAATTGTTCACTCACGTTTTTCCCCTCTTTAAATTATTATAAAATAAGCAGCTGGTCTAAAATTTCATTTGCAATGTTTTCTTTGGTGTTTTTCTTTAACAACTTTGGTTCTTTTTCTGGCTGTAATAAACGTACTTCGTTTTCGGAGGAATTAAATCCAATATCTGAACGAGAAACATCATTTAACACCAACATATCTAAATTCTTTTCTTTTAATTTTTTGTTGCCATTCTCTAATAAATTTTGTGTTTCTGCAGCGAAGCCAACTAGACGTTGATGGACTTTTATGCGACCTAAACCAGCTAAAATATCTGGGTTAGCCACTAAGTCAAGCTGAAGATTTTTCCCGTTTTTCTTTATTTTTTGGTCTGCAATTGTTTTAACATGGAAATCAGAAACAGCCGCTGCCATGATCACAAAATCATTTTGTGCAAATTTAGATTCAACTTTTTGCTGTAGATCCTTGGCAGACATAATATCTATCACAGTTACATTTGTTGGATGAGCCAATTTGGTCGGGCCACTGATCAATGTCACATTTGCACCACGATCTGCAGCCTCTTGTGCCAAAGAATAACCCATTTTTCCACTGGAACGATTTGTCAGATATCTGACTGGGTCGATTTCTTCAACGGTTGGACCAGCAGTAATTAAAACATTGATACCATTAAGATCTTGTTTTTGTTCATTTTTGGCTACGATCCATTGATAGATATCATCAGGTTCGGGCATTCTTCCATGTCCATTATACCCTTCTGCTAAAAAACCAGTTGCTGGCGGCATGACCTTGATTCCATCTTCAGCTAAGGCCTGGACATTTCTTTGTGTAACTACTTGCTGCCACATATTCTCATTCATTGCTGGGATCACAAATTTTTGGGCCTTTGTGGCCAACAATGCTGTAGAGACAAAGTCATCAGCAAGCCCATTGCTCATTTTAGCAATAACGTTGGCTGTAGCAGGTACAACTATTGCCATATCTGTCCAATCCGCCAATGCAATATGTGGAACAAATTCCAGCTCTTCAGTAGCCTGAAAATCATTATAAACATGATGATTCGTTAAAACTTCAAATGTTTTAGGATTTACAAATTTTTGGGCAGCTGATGTCATTGCAACTCGCACTTCAAAACCCGCCTTAATAAAAAGTCGAGCCAACTGGGCGGTTTTATAAACTGCGATTCCACCGGTAATATACATTGCTACATGATTTTTACTCACATTTTTCGTTCCTTTCACTGACTAATATTATCTCTAATTGTATCAATTTTAGCGGTAATAAAAAAGTGCTCATTACTTTCATAGAAACACTCGACTTTGCTGTCGTCAGCTATTGAAAGTAATGAGCAATTATTTTTAATGAGGCTTATTTTTATTTATGATCAGAGATCTTTAAATCTCCTGCTTCTACTTCTTCAAGTGCACGACCAACATTTTTATTGGAGGTATATTCACTTAATAAAGGCATTGCACCTTCATCAAGTTCATGTGCCCGTTTAGCAGCAAGCATTACCAAAGAGTAACGTGAATCAACTTGGTCTAACAATTTATCAACTGATGGGTATAAAATCATTTTAAAGCATCTCCTAATTGTTTTTTATAATCCGGTAAGAAACGTTTAACTCGCCAACGTTCAGCACGAATAATTGTTTTAATTTTCTCAGCAGCTACAGGAACTTCGTCATTTACTACTGCATAATCATAGTTTTGCATCATTTCTATTTCTGCAACAGCCTGATGCATCCGTTTATTGATAGTTTCAAGGTCATCGGTCCCGCGATGAACGATACGCTGCCTAAGTTCCATTAAATCAGGTGGAGTTAGGAAAATAAATAAACCATCTGGAACTTTTTCACGGACTTGCATAGCACCCTTGACCTCAATTTCCAAAAATACGTCTTTCCCCGCATCCAACATTTCATTTACATATTTTAAGGGTGTTCCATAATAGTTGTCAACATATTGTGCATATTCAAGCATGCCGCCAGTTTCGATTTCATTTTCAAATTCCTCTTTCGAAACAAAAAAATAATCTTTACCATTTACTTCACCTGGTCGCATCTTTCTAGTGGTCATTGAAATCGAATAATCAAAATTATTGCCTGGTTGCGAAAAAATCTCTTTTCTGACCGTTCCCTTACCCACTCCAGACGGACCCGAAAGCACGATCAGCATTCCTCTTTTAGACATGCACTAAAACTCCTCAAATAAATATTTAACTACTATAATGCACTTTTTAGCCACTTTTTTCAAGCTTGTCCCCCAAGAAACACAAATAAAATTTTTATTTTATTTGTATTCTTTTAAAATGACTAAATTATATTAATTTTTAAAAAAATAACAAGCAAAAATAGCTATTTCACAGTGTTTTAGTGTAAACGCTGAAAATAACGCAAAAAATGAACTTGCGTTCGGGAACTTTTGTTCTATAATAAACATAGACAAACAAACGTTCAGTCAAATATTTTTTGCCATATTTAAATACGCGGAGGTACTACAATGAAATTCAAACCAACCAGTTTCTTACTTGCTAAGGTTCGCTTTTATTTTCAATCAATTCTCAAAAATTGGAATGATTTTTTTGACCCTGATCAAGTACTAGAACAGGAGCAAACTCCTACAATGCCCGCTTTTCAAATCAATTCATTTATTGACAATGCTCTTAAAAATCAAACGATCATTAAACTTAACATTCAAACTGGTCAACATACCGAAATGATCGAAGGCCAATTATTTGAAGACCACCGTCATCAGGATGTTTATTTTATGACAACACCCCATAACAAAAAACTAACAAGAATTGTTTTTAAAAAGCAAATCGTAGGTATTTCAATGAGTAGCAGTACTAATACGGTCACCCCAACCACTACATTAAAAACCCGTACACGATTGCGGAAAACTTCCTAAAAGTGGTCTAACACAACATCAGAAATTTAACGCTAAAAATAAAGATTGCGACATAGTGGCCTTTTACGTCTGCCTTTATGTCGCAATCTTTATTTTTTACAAGCTAATTTTCTAAGTACTGCTGCTTTTGTCACAACTTCACTTTTAGTTATAAATCAATACTGTTCAAAATATTGTTTTCTTTCCCATTGCGAAACATCCTGACGGTATGCCTCCCATTCGATTCGCTTGCCTTCTAGGAAACTGGCCGATAAATGTTCACCGATAGAACTTAAAATTACATCATCATCTTTTAATGCCTTTAATGCATTATGCAAAGTTGACGGCAGGTCAACGATGTTGTTTTCGTGGCGTTCTTCTTCGGTCATCACATAAATATTACGATCAACTGGCTTTGGGGGTTCAATCTTGTTACGTAAACCATCTAACCCTGCTTCAAGGATCGCAGCGATCGCTAAGTACGGATTAGCTGTTGAATCAACACTGCGTAATTCCAAACGTGTTGATGCACCACGTGCTACTGGAACACGAACTAAGGGCGAACGGTTGTGACCTGACCAAGCGACATAAACTGGAGCTTCGTATCCAGGTACCAAACGTTTATATGAATTAACTATTGGATTAGTAATAGCTGTAAATCCACGAGCATGCTCCAATAAACCACCCAAGAAATACATTGCATCTTGAGATAATTTAGATTCTGTAGACTCATCATAAAATATGTTTCCATCTTTACCAAAAAGTGACATGTTAACATGCATCCCTGATCCATTGATGCTTGATAAAGGCTTTGGCATAAAAGTTGCATGTAAACCATGTTTCCGAGCAACTGTTTTGACAACCAGCTTAAATAATTGAATATTATCAGCCGCATGTAATGCATCAGCATATTTAAAATCTACTTCATGCTGTCCAGGAGCAACTTCGTGATGAGAAGCCTCCACATCAAAGCCCAAGCGTTCAAGTTCAAGAACGATCTCACGCCGACAATTTTCGCCCAAGTCAACAGGAGCTAAGTCGAAGTAACTTCCTTGATCATTTAAATTAGTCGTTGGCTCGTGTGTAGTGGGATTTAGCTTGAACAAGAAAAATTCAGGCTCAGTACCAATATTAAAATCAGTAAAACCTAATTCTCTCATCTCACTTAAAATGCGGATCAAATTATTCCGTGGATCACCCATAAATGGGGTTCGGTCTGAATTATACACTTCACAGACTACTCCAGCTATTTTGCCATATTCACTGCCCCATGGAAAAATCGTCCATGTCGACAAATCAGGGTAAAGCCACATATCACTCTCTTCAATTCTTACAAAACCATCAATAGATGAACCATCAAACATTAATTTATTATCTAATAATTTATCTAATTGGCTAACCGGAACCTCAACATTTTTGATGGTGCCGTATAAGTCAGTAAACATTAAGCGTAAAAACTGAACATTCTCATCTTTAACAATTCGGCGGATATCATCTTTGGTGTACGTTGGTTTTGCCATTTGCATGCTCCTTTGTTTGTTAACCTACAATTTCTTTTTATGCACAGAAAGTTTATCGGCTCGATCAGCCAAACCTCCAACAGCTTTGATCTCTTCACGTAAAATTCGGCGAACATCTGTATCTGTTAATGATTTTTGCATCTGTCCTTTTTTGGCGTGTTCTTTTTGAGCCTGCTGTTCATAGATATGTCTGATACCAGCCATATTGATTCCTTCACTGAGGTAATCTTTAATTTCAAGCAGTTGATCCACATTATTCAGTGAATACATTCTGCGATTACCTTCATTACGCTCAGGGATCACTAAGCCTTGCTGTTCATAATACCTGATCTGTCTCGCCGACAAATCAGTCAGTTTCATTACCGTTCCGATTGGTAAGACTGAAAGGGAGCGCCTTAACTCTTTTTCCTTCATAAAATCCCTCCCGAAACTACTTATCAATAATAGCAAGTAGTCCAAAGCTTGTCAATAGTTAATGTTACATTTTATGACACGAGTTAAAAATGCCTAATTATAAGAGATATTGTTACATTACTTTAACCTAAAGGTACCAAATATACACCTAGACCAAATCAAATTTATAGAATTAGATCAATTTATTTTTTCATCATTTAACCACTTAGATATCAACTGTTCGATCTCATTTATTTGTTCTGGATGCAAAACTAAATCAAACCATAAAACATTCATTCTATTTCTAAACCATGTTAACTGTCTTTTAGCATAATGACGTGAATTTTTTTTAATCGCTTCAATACAATCATTTAATTTTTCATCACCCGCAAAATAAGGAAAAAGTTCCTTATATCCGATGCCTTTCCCAGCTGATAGTTCAACACCGCCAGCTTCATAAAGAGCATGGGCTTCTTTTAGTAAACCATTATCCACCATTTGGTCAACTCGAGAATCGATTCGTTGATACAATAATTTACGCTCAGTATTTAATCCAATGATCAGAGGATCTAATTTACCTGAAGCAGTATCATCTTGTTCAGAAAACAAATGCCCAGTTTGCTGATAAACTTCTAATGCGCGGACCACTCGTCTTTCATTATTAACAGGGATTTTTTTTGCTGCAGTTGGATCAATTTCATCTAGCTTGTGCCATAATGCTTTTTTCCCATTTTTAGCTGCAAAATTTTCTAATTGGATCCGAACATTCTTATCACCAAAATTACTGGTACTACCTAAACTAAATTCATCTACTAGTGCTTGCACGTACAAACCAGTCCCACCAACTACTAGAGGCAAATGCTTTCTCACACTGATCTGTTCAATTTTTTCTTGGCTATAGTTAACAAAATCAGCTACAGAAAAATTTTGGTATGGTTGTAAAATATCCAACAAGAAATGATCAACGCCCTCCATTTCTTGCTTTGTTACTTTAGCAGTACCAATATCCAGGCCTTTATAAACTTGCATTGAATCTCCAGAAATAACCTCGCCGTTAAATAAATGCGCTAATTTGATCGAAAGATCGGTTTTCCCAACGGCAGTCGGACCAACTATAACTAAAACTTTTTGCGCCAAATTTTTCACTCCCTATCATTCATGAGTTTACTTTCTAGAATTTTTTATCTACGCTATATTAAAAAGGAAATGAGCCTATTAAATAAACTCATTTCCTAAAATTACTGTAATTATGCACGTTTGCTTTTAGTTTTTCCATCCCATTTATCATAACCAGACTTCAAAATATAAATATCATTGTAGCCATTTTTATGCAATTTAGATGCCATTCGCGGCGCAACAGTTTTTGTGTCATCATATAAATAAATTGGCATGTCTTTGCGCAAACTATCTTTAAATAACTTAAATTGAGAAAATGGCATATTCCGAGCACCTAAAATGTGTCCCTTTTTAAAATCGTTAGGTTCACGTACGTCGATCACTTGTGCACGGTGCATTCCTTTTTTAAAATCCTCGTTGCTTACGATAGTTGCATGTCTTTTTCCAATGAAATACGTATAAAATTGACCACCGAACAGCCAAACTAGAATTAAGATCAATACCAAGTTGATCCAACCCATAACTGACAAATTACCTAAAACAAACACTGATAAAACTCCCTTCACTCTTATGCAATACGGTTATTTTTAATTAAACTTTAAAGCTAAAGACGCTGCACCGATCAAACCGGCATCATTACCTAATTCAGCTAAACGCAAATGTGTTGTATTTTTAATAGTTGGAAAAGCAAATTTTTCAAAATAAGTAGCGACTCGCGTCAACAAAAAATCGCCTGCAGCAGAAACACCGCCACCGATCACTATATATTCTGGATTGGTCAAAGCAGCAATGTTAGCACATGCAAAGCCAAGATAATAGCAGACCTCATCAACGACCCTCAAGGCTAAGGTATCATTTTGTTTAGCCAAGTCAAACACATCTTTCGAGGTAATATCTACTCCGTTATCCAAAGATCGTTTTAACTGTGATTCTCCAGCAAACTCTTCGGCCTTATCACGTGCAATGTGGACCACACCAGTTGCTGAGGTATACGTTTCTAAGCAACCATGGCCGCCACAAGTACACAAATAACCATTTGGATGAACATTCATGTGTCCGATCTCACCAGCAGCACCTTGTCCATGTAAAAGTTGACCATTACTAATAACACCACCGCCAACTCCGGTCCCTAAAGTGACAAACACAACTTCATCAGAATTGTTCCCAGCACCTTTCCAGCGCTCTCCTAAAGCAGCGACATTAGCATCATTATCTACTACAAAATTGATACCCGTCCCTTGTTCGATCTCTTTCTTAACATTTTGCGTTGTTTTCCAGTTTAAATTATAAGCACCGATCACCGTACCTGCTTTTAGATCAACTGTCCCTGGTGTACCCATACCAATACCCACAAACTGTTCTTTAGGCATATTGTATATCGCAAGATGATGATTGATCGATTCGATAATATCAGGTACGATATGCGAACCATCGTCCATAATATTAGTTTCAACACTCCATTTTTGTTGAATCTCACCAGCTGTAGTCAAGATCCCAAATTTAATAGTTGTACCACCCAAATCGATTCCGATCAATTTCTTATCCATCAAACTGTTCCTCCTGCTAATTTTTATTTTTTAACTGTTCTCTTTGTTCTTCGATCTTATGTTCACGTTCTAAAACTAATTTTGCTTTAACAAATTCACCCTGATCGATCACATCCGACCCACGTAAATGATCTATTTCCAAGGCCATTAACTCAATATCCCACAAACGTTTCCCTACATAAACAAAGACGCCAAAGCGTTTTAATAATTGTTGAACATCATAAAGAGTTTTCAAAAGAACCATCCTTTCTATTATAGCGGAAATCAATACTGTTTGAAACCGGCTACAGCAAGTATTACATATATTATTGCTAATGCTATTCCAGACAATACTTTTTTATTAGTTGGGATCTGACCAAAATTTGGCACCCCAACAACATAAGCTGTTAAAAACCCAGCCAGAAGACCACCAAGATGTCCAGCAATATCTATTCCAGTAAAACCTAAGCCCAAGTTTAAAATTACTAAAATTAAAAATTGTTTAGCAGTCGCTTTAATATATGGATTTTGTCTAAATGATTCACCTAACATCAAAAAGGCGCCAAACAAGCCAAAAATTGAAGTTGAGGCACCAGCCGAAATACTAGGACTAAAAACAAAACTCGCAATGTTACCGCCTAAACCACTAATTAAATATAATAGCACAAAACGCCACTTACCAAATAAAGCCTCGATTTGTAAACCAATAAAATACAGAGTTACCATATTTAAAACAATATGTTGTAATCCAATATGGATAAACATTGGTGTAAACAAACGCCACCATTGGCCATGGGCGACCAATTGATTAACTTTCGCACCAAATCCAATTAATACCGCAGTATTTTCACTTCCACCAGCAATTGTCATCAATAAATAAACCACAATATTGATAATGATCAAAATGTAAGTTGCAGTAGGTCGCGCCCGTTGTGTCATTTTTTAAACTCTCCTCCATTTTTAGAAAACCACCCTGAAACCGTGAGAATATTGGGGATCTCTTGATCAGTTATTTCAGTTTCCCATTTTGTTTCAGAAAAAAAGCGTGCTGATTCAGCACAACTTACAACTTCGCCCTTGTACTTACCTAAAATGCGATCATAAAATCCCCCACCAAAGCCCAATCTTGCCCCAGCTGCACTAAAAGCTAAACCCGGTACTACCAGTAAATCTAGCTCATTTAGCGAAATTTGAGGTGTTCCAATCACAGGCTCTAAAACTCCGAAATTTGAGCGACCAGCCTCAATTTTTGGAAGAAGTCGACAAAACTGTAGTTGGCGATGGGGTAACGTCCGCGGAACTGCTACTATTTTCCCACTATTTAAAGCAGCCGTGATCAAAGGTTTCGTATCAAATTCATATGGTTCACTTAAGGTCATTCCAACAGTAGTCGCATTTTTCCAAATTTCAGAAGATAATAATTCTTGATAGATGGCTAATTCACCGCCAAGTTTTGACCAGCATTTAGCCTGTAATTTTAATTTATCTAATTGTTGTTTGCGCATGAATTCTTTTGAGAACATTAACAAACTCCTTTTTCTTTATAGAAAAAAAACAACAGGAGCTTTTCCTGTTGTTATTTTGTTTCGCGATGTAATGTAACTTTATGATCACGTGGGCAATACTTCTTCAGCTCGAGGCGATCAGGATTATTACGTTTATTTTTGCTTGACAAGTATGTCCGTTCATGACATTCTGTGCATTCTAATGTAATGTGTACACGCATCTGTTTGACCCTCCAAACTACCTTATCGTATTCAAAAGACACCTTCGCGTCTTCAACGTTAATATAATACCATCTTTTATTAATGATTACCAGTTTTTTTTGCTTTTTGTTAAGTATTTTTCCTTGACAGGTCGGCAAATAATCACTAAAAACGTCATAGCCGTTAAATAAGCTCTAAAATGGTTTTTAGTCCGAAGGTTCATGGCTTCTTACTAATATGTATCCTAACAAACTATTCTTGCGTGAAATATCAAAAACATTTTATACGATCAACTGAACTTAAAAAATTTTTATTATTTTTTCTAATACCTACAACTAGCGAAAAAACGGCAATCATTTCTATAAAAATGATATTATATCATTGTGAAAGCCTTTACAGAGCGAAATAAAGATGTAAAATAGAGTCAGTATCTTAAAGAAAGAGAGTGACCGTATTATGAATAATTTAAAATATCAAGCTAATTTCGGCGATTTCGATGTATATGTTGACGAAAATAATGCATGCGCTTTGAAAAAATACCATCCAGAGGTAGCGGCCGTAGGAGAAGCTTATACACTTTCAGGGCAAGATTTAAAAACACTACTCTTTGAATGTCACAAGGTAAACGAAGTTGAAAATCAAACTGAAAGAAACGAACATAAAATGTTCGTTGAACGTGAGATTTTAGTTTAATTAAAATGTAATCGTTATCGAAAACGTATTCTGAATAAAGCTTAAGAAAAGATTTGTACTTCGGTGCAAATCTTTTTTATTTGCGCAATTTTTTTGTTGTTATAAGATTATCTTTAAGGCACTTTTAAATACTGAAATTCAAAATTAACTGTGTTATTCTTGTTAAGTTGTCATATTCAAAACAACTTATTTGAAACAACTAATTTAAAGCTGGAAGGTTTTTAACTAATGAAATTTAAGATCAACAGTTACATAAAAAAACACCTACTTTTACTCCTTAGTTTTTGGATTCCCGTGGTTTTAATGCTTGGTTACTTTATTTATCGTAAAATGTTTCCTTTTGGAAATAGTAGTTTACTCACGGTCGACATGGGTCAACAATACATTGACTTCTTTTCCTTTTTTAGAAATACTTTACTACATGATCCTAGTAATTTCTTTTATTCTTTTAATAAAGCTATTGGCGGAGAAATGCTCGGGGAATTTGCCTACTATCTTCTCAGCCCTTTCAATCTTTTGTTTCTCTTTTTTCCGGGCAAATCGATCACTGCAGGTGTAATGCTTGTGACTTTGCTTAAATATGGGTGTAGCGGCTATACGTTTGGCCGCTTGCTAAAAAAGCAAAAAGTTCAATCTGGAGCACTGGTCCCTGTCTTTGCAACTATTTATTCGTTAATGGGCTGGGCAATTGCCAATCAACTTAACCTGTTATGGATGGATGCATTAGTTTTTCTACCACTTATCATTAATGCGTTATTGAATTTATTGAAAAAAAGGCACGGAGTCAGTTATTCTTTATGGTTAGGTCTAATGATGATCTCAAACTATTATATGGGTTACATGATCGCACTTTTTTTGGTACTGTTCTTTATTTGGGTCGAAACTGACAGATTCGTGTCAGTCAAGCATTTTTTTAAAGATACTGCACTATTTATTAGCCAATCATTACTTGCTGCTGGAATAGCTTGTCTGGTCTTATTACCTACCCTTTTTTCCTTACAAAGCAGTAAAGGTGAATACACAACAAGTGTGATCCACGCCAAAATCGAATATCCGCCCTTACAAATGTTATCTAAATTATTAGTGGGTTCGTTTGATTTTAAACAAATGTCTACTGGACTTCCAAATATTTTTGTGGGCTCATTCGTACTCTTTGGCTTTCTACTCTTTTTTTTGAACAAAAACGTTAAGTCAAAAACACGGATCGTTTCCTTAGTCATCACAGCTTTTTTAATATTATCGCTGTGTTTTGAGCCATTAGATCTTTTATGGCACGGTATGCAATTTCCAGTCTGGTATCCATACCGTTTCTCATTTGTAGTTAGCTTTTGGATGATCTATTTGGCAGCTATCAATTATCAGCATTCATTAGATGTATCAGCTACTAAAATAGTGCTTCTTGCTCTAATATATGCAGGAATTATTTTTGCTTCCTGGATGAACTTAAAAAAGTTATCATTCGTGTCTAAAGAAACACTGATTTGCTCAACTTTATTTGCCACCGCAACATTAACTCCATTATTGATACATCCTGGCGAGGCCAAGAAAAATCTTTTTAATAAACTGTTGCTTTTATTGTTGGTCGTTGGCGCGGAGATGCTAACCAATGCTGTCTTATCTTTAAACAACATCAGTTACCTTAGTCAAAAAGAATACACTGAACCAACTGCTGCACTCTCAAGTGATAGTCGGTCGTTAAAAGCAATTGATTCCGGCTTATATCGTACTGGACAAACATATTCTCGCACAAAAAATGACGGGATCAACCATGATTTAAACACCGGTTCTTACTTTAGCTCTGCTTTAGAAAAAAGTATCCCTGACTTTTATGGTCAACTTGGGAATCCTGATGGTGACAACTATGTGACGTATTCGAACGGAACTTTGATCAGTGATTCATTGTTAGGAATGAAATATTTTTCTACACCCAAAGAAGCAAGTGAGATCACTGCTAAAGATCAGCAACACAAGGCACTAACTCCCCTAACGATCAGGCCTGAATTACAGCAATATGATCAGATCAGGGATAAGAGTTTGACTAAATTATATGAAAATCCATATGCTGCCACTCTCGGTTATAGTGCTAACTCTGCTTTGAAGAACATTAAGTTGCCAAACAATGATCCGGTAAATTATCAAACGGCTTGGCTTAATGCAGCTACTGGGACTTGGCCGACGACAAAGTATTTTAGATCACAAAACTTTAATGAAGTTGTTTTCCAAAACACAGATAAAACCGTTAATTTAACGGGTTCTCTACTGAAAAAGAAAAATAAAAAAGAACCTGCTCAGGTTATTTTCAAATTTACTCCTAAGACTAACGATCCTTACTATCTAACATTTGGTCCGGGATTAGAAGAGACAAATGTCGAAACATTTACTGGCAGTCATCCAATGTATCATTATGGCACATTTCGTAACAACGTTATTTTAAATGTGGCTGATCATTCAAAAAACACGGAAGTCACGCTGACTGCTAAATTTAAGAAGAATTCCTTATTCTTAGATAACTTCGTTTTGTACCAGTTGGATAGTCAACTAACAAAAGAAAAACTGAAGCAAGTCAAACAAAAATCGTGGCATGTCAAAAAAATCAATAATCGTTATTTAACTGGACAAATAAATATCAACAATAATGATCAAATTTTTGCAACTACGATTCCTTATTCAAAAGGCTGGCAAGTTAAAATCGATGGTAAAAAAGTACCAGCTTTTAAATTGCAAAATTCTTTTATTGGGACGAACATTTCGAAGGGCCATCATACGGTGTCAATGAAGTTTACGCCACCATACCTGTATACTGGTCTTTTAATAACTACCCTGTCGCTTTTATTGTTAGCAATACTTGAAGTGCGCCACTACAAACATTTTCGGGCTAAATAAAAATCAAAGCGAGACAAAAGATGTTTAAAAGACGCTTTATAATGATGATTACATTATTTCGAGTCTTAGCAAGCAAAAGGACTAAAATAGCGTAACCGTTGTTACAGTCATTATTCAACCTTTTGGAATATGTTTTAGGGCCGTCGATCTATCCCATTCAAATGGAATAAATCGACGGCCCTTTTAGAATCATACGGCTAGTTATGTCCCAGATCCATTTTTGCGTTAAAGTTGAATAACTTCACTTGTATCAACCAAATAAATAAATTTTTCGATAGTAGTATTTTCACCTAAGATACTTTGTAAAGCTAAACTATATAAGTTCAGCTGACCACGATATTTTTCAGCTACTTCCCGTGAACGTCCGGCTGCTACATGATCAGTCTTATAGTCAAATAAAAGCGTAGTTTGGTCTTCATCGGTTAAATAACCATCGATAATCCCATGAATCAAAACTGGTTGTTTAATCCCATTAAAACCAGCGAATAACTTACCAGCTGGATATAACATCGCAATCGGTGCTTCTCGTTTCAAATCAGCCTGATTAGACATTATTTTTTGTCCAAGTTTCGAGTGATAGAAGCCAATAATACCGTCAACATTGATTTTTTTCGCTAGCGACTCACTCAATAAACCATCACTTTGCAGTTCTTTGATCACAGTTTCAACAACTTCGCTTGTAACAGGAGCAGTTAATGGCAATTTTTGAAAAACCAGATGAGTAGCTGTCCCTATTTGAGCAGGAGTCACGTCATTTTCTTCCATCATAAATAAAGGT
This sequence comes from Ligilactobacillus pobuzihii E100301 = KCTC 13174, assembly GCF_000349725.1. Classification (GTDB taxonomy): domain Bacteria; phylum Bacillota; class Bacilli; order Lactobacillales; family Lactobacillaceae; genus Ligilactobacillus; species Ligilactobacillus pobuzihii. Next base: position 38,573 of record NZ_KB714697.1, on the reverse strand, counting down.
CGGTTAAATCCGTGCTGCAAATAGATAGCTGGCTGATCCTCATTTTTGGCAGTAGTTTGCTGTAGTCGTGGAGAATCTATCTGGTCAATATCTATTTGAGCCATCAAATCATTATCAGGATCTTCAAACAACCGTTTGATGTCGGTTACAGACTGATATGCAGTGGTCCTAGTTAATTGGTCGTTGGGATACTGAAATTCCATCAACTCAGAATATTGTGGTGGCAATTGCCCGCCTTGTGCTTGTCGTTTTGCCCATTGCTGAGCTTTTTCTGTCACTTTATCCTGCTTGGCTCCAATATCCAACTGCAATCTTTGCTTGTCCCAAAATTCAACCTTAAATTTGGCTGGGCTATTTTTTATAATTGATGGTGCTTGTTCTTTTAATTCTGAAATTTTTGCCCTAAGATCATCTTGTGCTTCGTCTAAAAGATCACTACCATTTTCAGTGATCTTAGAATTATCTTCTGATAAAGTAAAACGATGAACATTTTCAGTCGAAAACTCTGACGAACGTATAATCGCTGCACCGATCCAATCTAAATAATTCGAACTGGATTTTTTTCGCCCGGCATCATTTAAAATTAACTGATTTTCATTCACCAAACTTACCCAATTGTTAATGGCTGTTAAAGCATCTTTAGATTCGCCAACAATATAGATTTTTTGTTCTGCTCTGGTAAGAGCGACATAAAGTTTGCGCATTTCTTCCGCAATCGATTTTTGCAGTGTTTTTTCTTTGATAGCATTTTTGACGGGTGTGGGAGTTTTGATCTGAATATCTCGTTCATCTTCAGTCACAGTTTCGACATAATCGATGCCCATACCTAACTTATCATCCAGTACATAAGGCTCGCTTGAAATGAAACGCAAATTAAATTGTTTATGTGCATTGATCAAGAAAACTACTGGATATTCCAATCCCTTACTTTTATGAATAGTCATAAATGAAACAGCATTATTTCTATCTTGAACACTCATTTCTGCTAGATCATGCTCTTTTTCTTGCATCTTTTTTATAAAGCGTACAAACTGAAAAATGCCCTTGTAACTCATCTTTTCATATTCGGCTGCACGTTCATACAACGCATGTAAATTTGCTTGTCGTTGCTTTCCTCCTGGCATTCCACCCGCATAATCAAGAAAACCTGTCCGAGTATAAATCGACCAGATCAACGTCGCTAAATCATTTCTCCTACCGCGGATCCTAAAACTGGTCAAATCATCTAAAAAGCGACAAACTTTATCATAAATTTCTTTAGGTTGCACTTTTATACTTTTTTCTGGCTGTTGACCTTTTTTTTCGAACTGGTAACGAATATCCGTTAATGTTTGGTAAAAATCACCGTGTGGTAGTTGAATACGTAAATATGCCAGCTGATTTTCATCAAATTGGTATAATGGTGAACGTAAAACTGCAACTAATGGAATATCTTGATGCGGGTTATCAATAATTTTTAGCAAAGACATCATAATTTGAATCTCAATAGTTTTGAAATAATTATTAGTATTATCAACATTGACGGGAATCTCAAGATTCTTAAATTCTTCAGCAATCAACAAACTATCTCCATGAGTTGATGCTAAAATCGCAATATCTTGATACTCCAACGCACGCATCTCACCACTATCGCGGTCGAATATCTGTTGGTGGTCTTCATTGATCATTTTTTTGATTCGGTTAGCGACTAAATAAATCTGTCCTTGTTCTTTACTGTCGATCTCAAACGAATTATCGCCCTGGTCATCTTCTTCAGCCTGTTCTTGCTTGGACTCATAGACCAAAATATCGGCTGATAAATGTGCTGTTTGAGCTGGATAACTTTGGTTTCCTGCCTTTAAACTAGCATTTTGGTCATAACTGATCTCACCAATTTTTTCATCCATCAACTGTCTAAATATCAGATTAGTTAAGTCTGCGACATTTTGAACTGAACGGAAATTCTCGGCTAAAATAATCTTTTCGCCTACCTGATCAACAGACAAATTACCGTCTTTTACTTCCGCAAAATCATGGTACTTACGGTTGAACAAAGCAGGATCAGCTTGGCGAAAACGATAAATCGATTGCTTAACATCACCAACCATAAACATATTGCTCGGTTCAGTTTTTTTGATTGCAGTCAATAAAGCCTCTTGAACTCCATTCGTATCTTGGTACTCATCGACCATGATCTCACTATAACGTTTTTGCAACATACCCTTTATTTGACGACTTTCATCAGTCGGTGCTGAAACGATTTGTAAGGCATAATGTTCTAAATCGTTAAAATCAAGTAAATGTCTACGTTTCTTTTCTTTCTGGTACTCATCTCGAAAAGCAAGTACAACTTCAGCAAATTTATCTAATATTTTTTCTGAACGTTGCATTAATGAAATTAATTCAGAACCAGATAATGCAAAATAATCAGGTATCAGATGCTTCGTTAACAAATCACTCGCAAAGTCCTGATATTTTTTCATTTGTTCATTGGTCGAAATAGCTTGATCATTTAAATCGTTTGGTCTAGTTTCGCTAGTCCGTTTAACCAACGACGGTTTACCACTGAAATTACAATTTCGAGCTAATTCCCTAATTTTGTCATATGCAAAATCTGAATTAACAGCATTTAAAAGTCCTTGTAATGTGCTTAATTCCGCAACCTGTTGTTGTTGTTTTTTGTCATATTTCTCAAATCGATCGCGCTTCTTTTTTGCATAGTCTTTTAAATCAGATGAAACTTCACTATTCCAATATTCTTCCATCTCTGGCCGTAAAGTATCGACATACAGATCATTACGCTTTTGAACATTCGTAATAATTTCATTTAACTGTGAAACAATAATCTCTTTGAGAGTGTTTTGCCATATAAAGCTGGCACTCACATCCTCTTGTTCCTGAATTTTGTATGTTTGACTTAAACTCAAGAGCCATTTTTGCGGATCACTAGTCGCGCTGGCAAACTCATCTGCACGCATAACTAACTCAGAAAAATCATCATCATCACGGTCTTTAGCGAAAATTTGTAGTAATTTTTCGAATAATTGAGCATCTTGTCGCTGTGAAATTGTTAATTTATTGTCACTTTGATACGAATCTTCCAGTTTTTGGTAAAAATTTTCACGTACGGTATCCCAAACATCGTCACGGATCAAACTTCTTTCTGTATCATCTGAAATCAAGCGAAAGTCAGGTTCAATATCGCAAGTATAGTAGTATTTTTGAATAAGATGTAAACAAAATGCATGGATCGTACTGATATCAGCTACATTTACTGCCAACAACTGGCGTCTTATCCAATTGATCAGATCAGCTTGATTAGGATCATTAGCTGCAACCAAATCACTTAACTTATTTTGCAACTCTTTAGTTAACCGATCTCGCATTTCCTTGGCCGCTGCTTCTGTAAAAGTTACGATCAGCATCGAAGAAAGATCAACTCGATTATCGACCACTTGCTTCAAAACTCGTTCGATCAATACCTTGGTTTTACCGGAACCAGCTGAAGCAGCAACTAAAACATCGTGGCCTCGATGATTGATGGCTTTAAATTGCCCTGGTGTTGGTGAAAATCCTGTATTTTTTTCATTACTCAATCTTTAGCCTTCCCTTCATTGATCACTTTTTGAATCTCTGCCCAAATCTCATCTTCATCCATCTTAGGTATCTTCCGATAATTATTTTGTTCTAATAATGGATCAAACATAATGATCTCTTGATAATCTGAATAATCTAAGCCTGTGCTATTGTCCAAACGATATGGGGCTAAGTCGATCATCCCTGCAAAAATCCCTTGACGAGCTTCGTCGATTTTCAAATCATTATAAAGTAATAATTCTTTGATTTGGTCGATAGTTAGCAACAAACTTTTAGCAGTACTCGTCTTAAAGTCCTTCTTGCCTTTTACATATTTAACCGGATAATTATTTGATGCCGCCGAATTGCCCGATTGAACTGCTGACTCAACATCTTCATCTAAAGCTAACAAAAATCCGTTTTCTTCTTGTGAGGAATCTTTTCCACGCCGAAAGATCCCCTTATACATGAAGTTTTTGTCTAATTCACTGGCAGGATCTTTACTCTCTTTTTTGATAACAGGATCAAATAAATGCAAGTAAGAAGCACTTCCTAGTTCAGGCTGAACGTTAGCCGCAGTATTCAGAACTGGGATATTAGGCAAAGACGCATTTAACCGCCCTTCTTTAGCAGCTTGTTGCAACGCCCGTAAATAGGTTAATAATTGTAGTGATAAACCATTAAAAGTTCTCAATAAAAAATGATCCATTTTTCGTTCTGGGTCACCAGACTTATAATCGATCACATTATAGTAAGGCTTACCATCCTCTCCCCAGACTAGATCGATTCGATCGATCCGACCACGTAATCTCATTTGACGCAAAGCATGATCATTTTGAGTATCAGAAAAAACTAATGCTGGTAAACCCGCCTGATCACCAAATGAAGTTTCAGTTTTAACCGTATAAATTTTTCTTTTCTTGCGTTGCCGCGCAATGGCATGTACAACTTGCCCCGCAGTATGATTTAACTGGCGTTTAGTATAACGATAACGTGCTGTACTAGAAAAAATATTATTTCCGAACTCTTCTTCAACTTGCTGTAAAGTATCAGTCATCAATTCATCAAATTCGCTACTACTGATTTCTGCGAGCGTTTTACCAGATTTAAGTACGTTTTGGAAAAAATATTCCATCACGGAATGAAAATATTCTCCGGTATCTGCAGGTTGCAATAAGAATTCCTGCCGTGGAAGTAATTTTAGTCCATATTGCAAGAAATATTGATAAGGATCCGCAAAAAAAGTTTCTAATTTAGAGATAGAAGTACTAATTTGGTCACCATATAAAGCTTTAACTATTTCTGACGACAAATATTTATGACCGTCTGATTTATCCGGATCTTTAGGTAAAATATCATTAGAAAATCCTAGACTAGTAAATAGCTGTTTGGTCTTTTTTGGGAACGTTGATAATAAATAACGATATAATCCACGCCATGTTGCATGTAGATCTTGCCCATCGCGAAATGCATCCCGACTAACTGACAATAATTCTCCTAAAGTCGTAGTTTTAGTTCCAATTAAATCGGTGACTTGATCTTCTTTTGGATCAAGTTGTTTTTCAGGATATTGAATCTCTATATGAAACGCATTTTTAATACGTTCAACATATGGTGAAATTCTTAATGCTTGACCTTCTTTATCACTAAGCGGGTAAGTAAAAATTATCCGCGAGTCAACAGACAAAAAGCTGAGATAATTTGCAAAGGGTTCTTCAGCCATTTGGATCTCAGAAGTTTCCGTCAAATATTTTTCTTCATTCGAATCATTTGTCAATTTTTCAAGTTCATTACGGTCAATGTCGGAAAGTAAAGCATTATTTTCAAATGTTCGTGGCATTACCGTGTCGTTAACACCAATAAAAAATAAGATCCGTCGATTTTGCATTTGAACAACGCCACTTTCAGAGAAAATAACTTGGTCCAAAGTTGATGGGACCTGGCTGTATTTAGCATTTTCAAAACCATTTTGAATAATCGCAATAAATTCCTCCAAATTTAATGGTTCATTACCCAACGCAGTTACATACTCGTCAAGCAATGAACATAATGTGTTCCAAACCTCTTCATGCCGTGACACACTACTAATTGAGCCGGTCAAACGTTCTGGGTCATTTTCAAGATCCTTAGCCGCACTAACTTGCCAACCTTGTAAGGTTTGTGGCACACCGATCTCCTCTAAAAAGTTAACCAATTCAATCGCAAATTCGCGTCCACTAGTGACTTTTTTAATTCTTTTGAAAAAAGAACTCAACTGGCGATATACCTCGCGACGTAGTTTATTGACATAACGATTATTGGGTAAATTTGCCTGCCGCTTCTGATGTTCTTCTACTGATTCATTCGGTTGCATACCACAAGTCTCAACGATCCAATCTTCGGAGCTTTTCCACGCAGACCCTGAAAAATAGCCATTTTGCAAGATACAATTTTCTAATAGATCAAGTGTGTTCCGAAAAGTACCTAAGCTCCAATGTGGCTCATTGATTTTTGGCACAAATACTTCTGTTTTTAACAAACGCATAACCGAGCGGTAAGAATAATTTTGTTGCTTAACACTAAAAAGTGCCAAAATAAATTCAACCAATGGATGATTCAACATTGTTTTGTTTAAATCAGTAAAAATCGGAATGTCATACTCGTTCATCACATTTTCTAATAAATTTTGATACTTATCTTGCTGAGGTGTCAAAATCAAAAAATCACGGTAACTAAATTCTTTTGAATACACAAGTTGGCGAATTTTGGCAGCTACATAACGGACCTCACGTACACGGTCAGAGGTTTCCGCCAGTGTAATACTGTCTTTTGAATGTAAAGTATATTTTTTTTGCGGAGAAAAACTTTGAGAATTTAGCCAATATTCCTCCAGACTCTGTAAGTCTTTTGAGACACGTGGTTTTTTAGCCATATCATCGACTAATAATGGCACATTATTTTCACGTGCAACTTGCGTCAGTTCATAATAGATCTTACCTGTTTGATAAAATAAATCACCCGTTTCGGGTCTATGATCAACATACTTATGTTCTAAGATCAGACATACTCGAACTTCGGCAGCTCTTTGCATTAAAACAGAAATTATCTGCTTTTCCTTGGTATTAAAGCTAGTAAAATTGTCGATAATAAAACAAGACCGGCTTAAATCAACTTTTTGTAAATAATTGATCAGTTCGTCCAGGCTATCGGCTGTATCTAAATACTGACCCGTAATATATTTTTCAAATTTAGTAAAAACTAGTGCCATGTCATGCAACCGAGCGGCCAGATCCTTTTGTTCGCCCGACTCACTTACCTGTAATTTCTTAGAATACTCTTCTAAATCAGTTGGTAAAAAGCCGCCTAATTTTAGTTCCATAATTTGCTCAGCTAATTTTTTACTAAACCCCGGACTACTTCTTTCTCGTGTAAAAACATATAATTCTTTCTCATCTAGTTCATGTAAAATATGTGTGATGATCATTGACAAACCTGTAGCTGTTAAACGAGTTTTCGTTAAAGCAGGTTGTTCTTTTAAGAAATACCACATTAAACGACTAAATGAAAATGTTTGTACACTAGCAGAGGCGAACATTTTATTTGTCGCTCCTTGTTGATGACGTAAGTAATCTAACACTGTCACTTCAGACTCAAACTTGATATGGTCTGGGACTATATAAAATGTCTCATCTACTTGGTCTGAGTTTTGCCAATCCTGTAATTGTTTTAATACGATATCCTGCCGGTCATAGCCGGCTTTTCCATATATAAAACCTAAACTCATTTATAATACCCCCTTACACATTAAATAAAATAACTGTGTACCATTATTTGACTAGGTTCTAAAACCATCCTAGTAAAAAAGGACTCGAATGTCAGAGACACACGAATCCTACGAGATATACTCAATTAATATCTCATCAAGCTCAAAATATCGTAATCTTTAATTTTATCTCTACCATTTAGTTCGCTGAGTTCGATCAAGAAAGCACAACCAACAACTTCACCACCGAGTTGTTCAACTAAGTCAGTAGTTGCTCCAATTGTACCCCCTGTTGCTAATAAATCATCAACAACTAAAACCTTTTGGCCAGGTAAAACCGCATCGTCATGCATGTATAGTGCTGATTCTCCATATTCCAAGTCGTATGAAGCCTTTACTGTTTTGCGAGGAAGTTTGCCTTTCTTACGTGCAGGTGCAAAACCCACACCTAATTCATACGCAACTGGACAACCAACAATAAAGCCACGTGCTTCCGGCCCCACGATCATTTGTACACCCTTATCCTTAGCAAACTGAACAATTTGATCAGTCGCTTGATGATAAGCTTCACCATCAGCCATTAACGGTGAAATATCGCGAAAAACGATCCCTTTTTCTGGATAATCCGGAATACTTGCAATATAGTTATTTAAGTCTAAAGCCATTAAACCTTCTCCTTTAATATACGCTAACATCAAATAGACTGTTCTTTGACCCATTTAATTAAGTCAGCGCTCTTACTATGCAGTAGGATCTGTTGAGTCCTGATCTGCAGTCTGCGAGAGTGATAACTGGAAGTCTCCTGCAAATTAACACGTTGAGTACCGGGGACGCCTGTAACCAATCCATTCTCTATTCTAACAAATCCCACCTCAAAAAACACCTGAAACATAAAAATCAATAGTTCTTTTGTTAAACCTAAATGTTTAGCGATCTGTTCACCATCACGAGAAACGTTTAAATCCTTGTGTGACAAAACAAATCGATAAAGATTACCAAACTGTTTTCTATCCGGCATTCCGTGCTGATATACATCATTTTTATGGTAAAACACCAAATGTATACGCTCAGCATCCACTTTATTTAATGAATTTTGTAAATCTCGTAGGTTTTTTGGACAATCGATCAAAAAAAGATCAGTCGTTTGAATTTTTTGTTCCTGAACCGGTAAAATTACTGCTTTCGCATCGGATGGTAAATATTTTTTTACTTGAGACAATATATTTTTTTCAAAAAAAGCGTAAACACCTGGACGTTTGAACAGATCAACAGTCAATTTACTAACACGTTGATCAAAAACCTTTAATCTAGTCCCGAACTCTTGCTGGTTTTCTTGTTTTTGTTCTAATTTCAAATCATCGATTTTAATTTGCAAAGAAGTCTTGTTCTGCCAAATATTCTTATCAGGATAACCCACAAATTCAACCTCAGCTGGATCTTGTAAAATCTGTGCCAGTTTATCTTGAGCTATCCCAAAAAATACCGCAGATATTAAATCACCCTTGGTAGTTTTTAAAGTTAGCCGAAGATGATTATTGCCCTTGCCCATTGGCTTTGCTGTCTTGATTTTATAATTAGTAAATGCAAACAATGGTTTTTCATTGTCCTGACCAAACGGTGCCAGCATTTCGATCGTGTCTAAGTTACTCAAGTCAAAATTTGTCAGATCTATCTGACCAGCAATCTCAAGTGTTGGTTGAGGTGCAGTGCTAATATCTTGTTTATCAGCTTCAATATCCAAAATCGTCTGGATTTCAGATCGTTTTTCGGTTGAAATCGTTAATCCACAAGCCATATGATGACCACCAAACGAAAGTAGCTGGTCACGGTGTCCATCCAAGGCACTAAACAAATTAAATGCTTCTATCGACCTTCCTGAACCCTTAGCTGCTCCAGTTGTCTCGTCGGCGTTTAAAACCAGTGTCGGTTTGCCAGTAGCTTCAACCACTCGACTAGCAACGATCCCCAAAACACCCTCATGCCAATTTTGACCGACTATCAAATTAACAGCATGATCTTGCTCTTGTTTTTCAACCATTTTTAAGGCTTCAGTTGTAATTTGATTAACTAATTCTTGACGCCGGACGTTTAGTTGCTGGATATGGCTTGCAATTTCTTTGGCACGTTGCTCGTCAAAGGTTGTCAATAATTCAACCCCAGGAGAACCATTTTTCATTCGTCCCAAAGCATTAAGCCGTGGAGCTATACCAAAACCAATCGTTTCAGAAGTGATCTTTTCTTGGTTAATACCTGCCTCTTGATAAAGGCTTAACAAACCGATTCTTTCAGTATTTTGTAAAACTTTTAAACCAGTGCTGACAATTACTCGATTTTCATCTGTCAGTGAAACTATATCTGCCACAGTACCGATTGCGGCCAAATCAAGCATTTCTGATGGGATCTCCTCTAATAAAGCAGAAGCCGTTTTAAAGGCTACACCCGCTCCTGACAATTCACCAAATGGATAATCTCCATCTGGGTGACGCGGATGAATGATCGCATATGCATTGGGCAATTCTGCAGGCATTTCATGATGATCAGTGATAACCACATCCACGCCTTGTTCTTGCGCATACTGAACTGCTTTTAGCCCAGAAACACCATTATCGACTGTGACGATCAAAGATGTTCCTTGACTGATCAATTGTTTATACACTTCGACATTAGGCCCATAACCATCTTTAAAACGGTCAGGTATGTAGTAACGTACATCTGCACCTAACTGCAACAAAGCTTCGTACATGATCGAAGTACTTGTAAGCCCGTCAGCATCGTAGTCACCATAAACAGCGATCTTTTCCCCTAGCATAATTGCTTTTTTTATTCTTTCACATCCCTTTTCCATATCATGTAATAAGAAAGGGTCAGCGAGCATTTCCAATTTAGGGTTTAAAAATTGATTGATCTTGTCGACAGTATCAAATCCACGATTAAACAAAATAGAGACCACTAACTTAGGAGTTTTAGTTTCTTTTGCTAGTTCGTCTACTTTTTTGGTGTCAGTATTATTGACAAAATTCCATCGATTGCGAGATGAGAACAAGAAATCACTCCTCATGTTGTTTTAAATTTTGATTTGTTGAATCTTCTTTTTGCGCTTCTTCTTGCAAATCTACCTCTGAATTTTCGTTTTCTGGTTGCCGCTTCATTGCCTTATTAGCAGCAAGTTGTTTCTTTAAACTCTTGATCTCTCTTTTTTGTTTCCAGTTAGCGGAAGTTGAAAGTAATACAACGATCAAGGCACCGATCAAAATTGAAATAACTAAAATTACTACTAAAGGCATCGTCACTTTAGTAAAACCAAAATTAACTGTGACAGCTTGTGAGTTCATCCAAGAAAAAAGCACTGCGATCAATAACAAAACTATCGCGCCAACCATTGTCCATTGTTTTTTCATAAAACAAAGACCTCCTATTTTTTATTAAACAAAGTACTTGTCAAAAAATCACCAACACGTGGAAAGAGCTGATAAGCATGGTACGCGGCTTCCATCACTAATGGGCGATTCAATTCCCGTTTACCAGTACCGATCGTATTAACAATTTTAGCAGCCAAAATCTCAGGATCTAAAACAAAAGAAGAAATATTATCTAAATAATGCCCTGTCCGATCAGCAAAATCAAAGAAATGTGTCTGAACTGGTCCAGGATTAACTGTTAAAACAGAGATCCCCAATTCTTTAACTTCCAAACGCAATGCATTTGAGTATGCTAAAACAGCAGCTTTACTTGCTGAATAAACTGCAGATTTAGGTGTTTGGATCTTAGCGGCGATCGAAGCAACATTAATAATTGCACCTCGTTGACGCTCAGCCATCTGTAATGCAGTATATTTTGTCAGATACATCATACCTAAAACATTTACTCTAAACATCTTCTCAGCAATATCCATTGGAAAATCAACTGCATTTTCCATCAAGCCAAAGCCGGCATTATTAACTAAAACATCGATAGGTCCCACAGAACTTTCAACTTCGTTAACAACATGTTCAATTTGCGCAGGATCAGAAACATCTAATTCATAGGCCAATGACAAACGACCCGAAAGTTTACGACAGACCTCTGCAACTTTTTCTAATTTATCCTTTCGTCGAGCACAGACAATGACGATTGCTTTTTTTAAAGCAGCTTGGTAAGCAACTTGTTCACCCAAGCCAGAAGAAGCACCAGTCACTAAGACGATCCGGTTCCTTAAACTTTTCAATTCTTGATATCCTGTCATTTCGCTCCACCTCTATTTTCTTGAAAAGGAATTTTGATCACATCGAAATCCTTAACGACCTTAGTCCGTTTAAACACTTCTTGTGCATCATGTTGTAATGTTTTCACCATTTGACCAACATAACGGGCAGAAATATGTGTCAATAACAAGTGTTTTACGTTGGCTTTCTTAGCAACTTGGGCCGCCTGCACACATGTTGAATGATAATATGAATGTGCAAGTTTAGCCTCACCTTTCCCATACGTGCTTTCATGAACCAAAACATCCGCATTTTCAGCTAATTTCGCCACATTCGGAGTAGACCGTGTGTCACCTAAAATTGTCACGATCCGACCTTTTTTAGCAGGTCCAATAAAATCATTACCATTAATTTCTCGCCCATCGGCTAAAGTAACTGTTTGACCTGCTTTAAGTTTGCCATAAATTGGACCTGCAGGAATCCGTAATTCCTTGAGTTTTTCAACTTGTAACTCACCCGGATAATCTTTTTCTTCGATCCGATAACCCAGACAAGGTATCCTGTGCTCTAAATATCTAAAGCTTACCTTGAAACGCTCATCTTCAAAAATCGTGCCTTCGGCATCCAATTCAACAAAATTCAATTTATACGCAAGCTTACTCCGTGAAACTCGTAAGCTAGTTCTAACAAAATCTTCTACACCCACTGGTCCGTATATAGTCAATGGACTTGGTTCTTCTCCATTTTGAAAAGAACGACTACTCAAGAAACCGGGTAAACCAAAAATATGATCACCATGTAAATGAGTAATAAAAATTTTCGTTATTTTACGTGGTCTGATAGTGGTCCGCAAAATTTGATGTTGTGTAGCTTCACCACAATCAAATAGCCAAACCTCATTGATCTCTGGTAACAGTTTAAGTGCAGTCGCAGTAACATTGCGAAATTTACCTGGTGAACCAGCACCAGTGCCTAAAAATTCAATCTTCATATTTAAAATATCCTATCTAGTTGTAATTTTAACGAATTTGGTGCAATTTTTGGTATCAAGAGCACTTTTCGCGTCATTTATTTAATAATTTTTGTCATAATAGTCAAAATGATTTAACTAACCGCATTCCATTTTATCATTATATGACGACTATTAAAATAAATTTTGCACCCTTTAAAGCGATATCGCACAATAATAAACTAAAAAACCTTTGTATATATATACGCAAAAACTAAGAAATTCAACTACATTTTAAATCATTTTATTTTTTATTGTAAAATGACTGCCTGATGACTTTATTACTACACGATTCTTTTTTACCCTGCATAAACTTGCTATAATAAAATTATTGGTAAAAAGGAATGATAATTATGCGTGTTGGTGATTTTCAGAGTTGCACTTTTAACTTAGAAAATAATTTAAAACTTTATCTTGAAGACAATGGCCAATTGTTCGCTTTATCTTTTTTGCACCGTTCTGAGTCTCAAGTTAATTTAGTCGTGGGGGCAGAGCCACTTAGTTTGGCTGACACTTTATATGGACTCAAATTTTGTCAACCAGATGCAGATCTGACCATTGACAACTTGGGTAAGATCCAGCCAGTTTTTGGTTTCCGCAGAGTGCAAGATCAATTATATCTGCGCTGATTTTTGTTACTCGAATACAAAAAAGCAAGGGAGTTTTGCCCTTGCTTTTTTGCTATTTTAATAGTGCCTGTGCAACATAATTTCCAAAATAAGGTAATCCATTTGGACTTGGATGAACATTGTCCGAATAGAACCACTCGGGATGGTCTTTACTATATGAATACCAGTCGATCACCGTTAAATTAGAATATTTCTTTTGTTCCTTTGCTAAAGCTTGATTAACTTGATCCTGCCATCTTTGCGTTGGAACATTAACATTGATCCAATAAACCTTACGCTTAGGTCCGACTACATCCATGATCTGTTTCATATCAGATTCTGTAAATGGCCCATTTGTCCCTAAACTGATCAAAACAGTATTAGACAATTTACCATTTTGGGCAAGTGAATTTAAAATCGGTAAAGCATCATGAACCTGCCGGCCAACTTTTGCATCGACGTACATTTGCGGGAAAATATCCTGCATTGTCGATGAGCCGTCAGCTAAGACCGAATCGCCAACAGCTGTGATAGACATCTTCTTGGCTTGTGCTTGTTGCGCAGCCGTTAACTTTCCATCCTGTTTTTCATTGTCTTTAGTAGGCGTTTTTTCAGACGAACTTGTTGCTTCGCCCTCATCCACTGTCTTAGTTGGTTTTTCCTTTTTTTCAGTAGTTTTATTTTGCTTTTTAGCTTGTTTATTATTACTTTTGATCACTTTTTGCAAAGCATTAGAATCACTATCTGAAACACTGGCACGTGGTGGTTTTTCGACTGCACCCCAGGTTGCAGTAACTAAGACCAAAGTTGCAATTACAGCCCAGATCCTTTTCCAACCGTAAGAGGAATCTTTTGAACATAGATCTTTGATCACTGCAAAAGTCCGTGAATAATTAAAATGCTGTAATGGCAGCTCCAAGAACCGATAAGAAAAATCACTAACGATCAAGATCAATGTGATCTCGATCAATGCATGAAGCCAGGGATGGTTTGCCACATTAGCAATTTTTTGTTCATAAAAAATCATTATTGGATACTGATATAAATAGATCCCATAACTTCTCTTTCCGATCCAAGTAAACAACCGGTTAGTCATCAGGCGATCCATATCCGCACCAGGATGTGCGATAGTCGCGATCAAAATGACTGACAGTAAAGAAAAGAGGAACATTCCACCTAAATAAACTAGTTCGCTTTCTCCATCCATTTTGAAAAACAACAAAATGATCAAGAACAACGTTCCCAAGCCCACTCCATCTAAGAAGAGCCGAGGGCCTTTTGGCAAATTAGTCTTAAGCTTATTACTCGGCCATAAAAATGCCAAGGCAGCTCCCAATAAGATCGAGAACATCCGCGTATCTGTTCCATAATAAACACGCGATGGATCTTGTCCTGGCTTAAACAAGATGATCATTAACAAGGCCGAAACAAAGGCTGCAATCAACAAAATGTCAAAATTTGTCTGCTTTGAACGAAAAAAACGTAACATTAACAAAATCACAACCGGCCACAATAAATAAAATTGTCCTTCGATCGATAACGACCACAAATGAGTAAACGGTGATTGATTTCCAAACTTATCAAAATATGATTCATGATTGGCTACTTGAAACCAATTATAAACATAAAAGACATTACTAACGATCACACTACGTAACTTGTCTAAGGAATCTCTCGCAAACAAGGTCACGAACGCTGCCGTCGTCATTACCATTGTGATCAAGGCCGGGTACAGTCGTTTCATCCGCCTGTAATAAAAAGACTTAATGTCAATTCGATGATTCTGGTCGTATTCTTGGATCAACAAGTCGGTGATCAGGTAACCAGAAACCACAAAAAATATTGGTACTCCTAAAAAACCACCCGTCATCCCATAAGGAAATAGATGATATAAAATGACACCGATGACCGCGATCGTTCGAATGCCATCAAAACCTGAAATATATCTGCTTTTTTTTAATCTTTTTTCCATCAAAATCCCGTCCGTTAAAAATTCTAAGGATACATGGCCAACTTATATGTACAACTATTTCGAAAAAAGATCATCTTATCTAATGATGTAATTTTCAAAATAGTGTTCATGTTGTCACTACTCTACAAATTCAAATGTAAACTTACCTATTTGCACAACATCACCGCTCTTAGCACCACGTGCGCGCAGCTCATCATCAACACCCATTGCACGCATTTGTCGTGCGAAGCGCATTACACTTTCATCATGTTCAAGGTTAGTCATCTGGAATAATCGTTCCAGTTTTTCACCACCTAAGATCCAAGTTGAATCTGGGGCACGTTTCAAGGTAAACGGTTTTTCTTCAGGCTTATAAGTATAAACTACCTTATCATCTGCCGTTTGACCTGTTGTTATTTCGAACTTCGGAGTTTTTTCTAGTAAGTCTGCTGTTTGAGCAACTAAACCCTGTAAATTAGCGTGCGTAATTGCAGAAACTGGAATTATTTTTGGAACTGCGTCCAAAGTCGTATCTTCAACTAATTTTTCTTTGAATTTCTCTAAATTTTCTTGCGCATCAGGCAGATCCATTTTACTAGCCGCAACAATTTGTGGTCGCTTAAGTAAATCTGGGTCATATTTTGCCAATTCCTGATTGATCTTCTCAAAATCAGCGAAGGGATCCCGTCCTTCAATACCGGACATATCGACAACATGAATGATCACTCGTGTCCGTTCAACGTGTCGGAGAAATTGAATACCTAGCCCAACACCATTTGAAGCACCTTCGATCAATCCAGGTAAATCTGCCATGACAAAATCACGGCCATCATCTAATTGAACCATTCCCAAGTTAGGAACAAGCGTCGTAAAGTGGTATTCAGCAATTTTAGGTTTAGCACTAGTTAGGACCGAAAGCAAAGTTGATTTTCCAACTGATGGAAAACCTACCAGACCAACATCAGCCAGTACTTTTAATTCAAGTTGTAAGTTTCTTTCTTCCCCAGGTTCACCATTTTCTGCAATTTCGGGTGCTGGATTTTTGGGTGAAGCAAATTTGATATTACCGCGGCCACCACGACCACCAGCAGCAACTACGAGCTCTTGACCATTTTCAGTCAAATCACCTAAAATTTCGCCAGTGTCTAAATCATGTACAGTCGTTCCCTCAGGAACAGCAACATATAAATTATCAGCTTTACGACCATACATTCCTTTGATCATTCCGTTTTGACCCGCCTTTGATTTAAAGATCCGGTGATAGCGAAAATCCATCAGAGTACGTAGTCCTTCATCGACACGTAAGATAA
>NZ_KB714697.1:0-22132 GCF_000349725.1 Ligilactobacillus pobuzihii E100301 = KCTC 13174 | reverse complement strand
ACTACCGCCATGACCACCATCTCCCCCGGCTGGTCCACCATTAGGGACAAATTTTTCACGGCGGAATGCAACCATGCCGTCCCCTCCTTTACCAGCTTTCACTGTAATTTTAACTTGATCTACAAACATTATTTTTAATCACCTTTCTCAGGTATCCTGGGTTATCTTAGATGTCATGACTTTTTAAATGAATTACAATCTCCGCCAACTATAGCAGTTTCTTCCCTTAAAATCAAAAACATCTCTACCAGAATATTTATTTTAAGCTTAACTTAATCGTTTGTGCGACTTTCTTAGAGATTCCTAATTTTTCTAAGTCGTCAAGCGAAGCATCACTAATTTTTTTGATCGATTTAAAATTTTTGAGTAACTTGATACGAGTTTTAGGTCCTACACCCTTGATCTGTTCTAACCTAGAGGATAGTGAATTTTTAGAGTGCACTTGTCGATGGAAAGTAATTGCGAAACGATGAACTTCATCTTGGATCCGCTGCAATAAATAAAAGCCTTCACTTTTTGGATCAAGTCCAATTTTTTCATCACTTTCGGTCATTAAATCAGCCGTTTTATGGTGATTATTTTTAACCATCCCAGCCACTGGAATATCTAACCCTAATTGATTACGTAACGTTTCACGCGCTGCATTGATCTGGACCACACCACCATCCATTAAGATCAAATCTGGCAGCTGTTCATGTTCCTTTAACAAACGACTATAACGCCGATAAATAACTTCTTGTGTGCTAGCAAATTCATCTGCATTAGTCACTGTCTTTAGTTTATACTTACGATATTCATTTTTATCTGGGCGTCCATCCAAAAAACTAACCATCGCAGAAACAGGATCTTGTCCTTGAATATGTGAGTGGTCAAAAGCTTCGATCCGATGGCCATGTGGTAACCCCAAAGCATCAGTGATCTCGTTCATTGCACCTACAGTTTTACGATCATCTAATTCTAATAACCTAAATTTTTCTTCTAAGACCAAACGTGCATTTTTTTGTGCCATATCTAAAAGGTCTCTTTTTTGACCTCTTTGAGGAGTGCGTACTGGTATTCCTAAAATTTGAGACAAAACATTATGTTCCATCTCTTTGGGAACTAAGATCTCCTTGGGTAAAAGTCGATTTTTTTGATTATAAAATTGCAAAACAAACGAAGCTAGTTCATTTTCTGGCGTATCAATACATGGAAAAAGCCGTTTTTCTCGTTTCATTAAGCGAGCCTGACGAATAAAGAAAACTTGTATCGAAAGCCATCCCTTATCCATATAAAAGGCAAATAAATCACGCGGTGTATTATCATTAGAAATAATTTTTTGCCTTTCAACTGTCACTTCAACATAGTGAATTTGATCCCTTAGTTCAGCTGCGCGTTCGTATTCCATATTTTTTGCAGCTGTTTGCATTTGAGTAGTTAATTTACGTTTGATGCCTGAAACATTACCCCTAAAAAAAGACTTGATCTTTTTGATCTGAGCATCATATTCACTTTGGGGGACATCTCTAAAACAGGCACCCAAACACTGTCCCATATGATAATACAAACACGGTCGTTTTTGATATCCATTACACCTTCTCAACGGATAAACTTTTTGAATCAACTGCATTGTTTCAGTTGCCGCATATACATTAGGATATGGCCCGAAATATGAACCACCATCGTTTTTAACTTGGCTTACAATTTTTAAAGTCGGATCCTTTTCATTAGTGATCTTGATATAAGGATAGCCCGTACCACGTTTCAATTTGATATTATAGTATGGTTTATGCTTCTGGATCAGAGTAATTTCCAATAAAAAAGCTTCCTTATCAGTTGAGGTCACGATCGTTTCAAAATCGCGGATCTCAAAAACTAACTTGGCAGTTTTTCCTTCATGAGCACTTTTAAAATATGAACGAACTCGATTTTTTAGGTTTTTTGCTTTACCAACATAAATAATTTTACTGTTGATATCTTTCATCAGGTAACAACCTGGCAGATCAGGCAACAATTTTAATTTGTTTTCAACATGCTGAGTTGCCATTAAAATGTTCCTTTCTTTATATCGTTGGTTAGATTATACCGCGTTCTATTGCTAATTCACAACTGTTCAAACCACAGTTTGACAAAAATATAAAATTTTTATTCTAAAAAACCATTTTCGCTCCTGACAAACACGAAAATGGTCATTTTTATTCTCTATCTATAGTACTTTTGACAAAAATTCTTGTCCTCTTTTTGTTTGCGGCTTTTCAAAAATTTCACTTGGTTTACCTGATTCTTGAATATAGCCATCAGCCATCAACCAGATACGGTCTGCGACCTCTCGTGCAAAGCCCATTTCATGAGTTACAACGACCATTGTCATACCAGAATTAGCCAAATCTTTCATAACTTCCAACACTTCCCCTACCATTTCAGGGTCAAGGGCTGATGTCGGTTCATCAAATAACATTACTTCTGGGTCCATTGCCAAAGCACGGACGATTGCGACCCGCTGCGATTGCCCCCCCGACAAACTAGCTGGGTACTGATCAGCTTTATCAGCAAGTCCGATCCGGTCTAATAACTCACGTGCTTTTTTTTCTGCTTCTTCTTGCGTTTGTCCCTTAACCTTCATAGGAGCAGCTATAATATTACCTAAAACAGTCATATTCGGGAATAAGTTAAAGTTTTGAAAAACCATCCCCATCTTTTGGCGCAAATTATTTAACTGTTTCTCTGAAATTTGCGTTAGATCTTGGCCTTCAAAAATAATCTTACCATCGGTCGGATGTTCTAACACATTTAAACACCGCAAAAAAGTACTTTTTCCTGCACCGGAAGGCCCGACCACACAAACAACCTCTCCTTTTGAAACTGTTTCATTTATGTCAGTTAAAATTTCATTCTTGCCAAAAGACTTTTTTAAATTCTGGATCTGTAACAGTTCACTCATTATATTTCCCCCATTTTTCAGCGCCAGATACTTAACTCAATAATTTCTGAGATATTTCCTGCTAATTATTATTTCAGTTTATTTATGCAATATAATACAAATATAATTCATAATCAAGCCCTTTTATGTATATAGTTCAAAATATATGATATTTTATTCATTGTACACTATTATTATCGCAGTTAGTGTTAGCATTTATCTCAATTAACTGCTTTTGCGCTTTCCTATACGAATTATTTGAAAAAAAACTTAGAAACTGCTATGCTTAGTTCTAAATTTAGACTTGATCACAAAACAGATTACTCTGTCAAGGTGTGTCTGGTAAACATCTTATGAATGAAAGGAATGTATGTAAGTGGGTTTAAAAATCAATCGTCAATCTGACTTAGATGAACTATTTAGTAAGTTCGCAGTTGAACCTAATAAAACTCCACGAAAAGAAGAACTATCTAAAGGTACAGATGAAAAAGCTAAAGACAAAAAGAAAGATGCTAAAAAATAGGAGTGAGACAAAAGATGTTTTAAAGCCAATTTATAACGATGATCTTTATTTTAGTTCGCAGCGAAGCGAAGAACAAGAATAGCGCAACCGTTGTTACAGTATAGCTTTAGTCTTTTGTGACACACTTAAGGGCTGTCAGTTTAACCAATTAAATGGTTAGATAGACAGCCCTTTTTATTATTCAAAATTTTATTCAGTAGGTGAATATCCATGTGGGTAACGTTTATTCAAAGTTACAATATTATCCTGAGCCACTTCATCAAATGGGATATCTGCCCACTGTGCGATCTGTGAAAGATACCATAAAACATCACCCATCTCATGAATCATATCTTGCCGATCAAGTTTTTTACCTTTAAAAGTATAATCTTTGATCAAATCGACTAGTTGACCACTTTCTCCAGACAATCCCAAGGCACAGTTAGTCAAGACTTGTTCGTTGCCATAAAGGGTCCGATTAGCTTTTTCTTGATAATCATTAAACTCCATAAAATTTCCCGTCCTTTATATATCAACCATTTTAAGGTCGATTAAAAAATAAGTATCCAGTGAACAAATTATTGTCCCATGTGTTCGATCCAATTCCAAACTTTATCTTTACCAGTCTTATCT
The DNA here is from genome assembly GCF_000349725.1 of Ligilactobacillus pobuzihii E100301 = KCTC 13174. GTDB lineage: Bacteria > Bacillota > Bacilli > Lactobacillales > Lactobacillaceae > Ligilactobacillus > Ligilactobacillus pobuzihii. The sequence goes on along the minus strand of NZ_KB714697.1, from coordinate 18,098 downwards.
AAAGCAGAAAACAACACTAAATCATCATTTTCACCAAGTTGCAAAGTTTTCTTGATCAAACTATAAGACTGATTTCTTTTACTCTTTTTAACTTTGTCGACTTTCGTTCCAACTACCAGCACCGGTAAATCATAATAATGAAGTAAATTGACCATTTGCTGATCTAATTTGGTTGGAGCATGTCTAGCATCAACTAAAGAAACTACTCCGCGTAATTGGTCACGAGATGACAGATAAGTCTCTATCATTGCGCCCCATTTATCTCGCTCCTTTTGTGAAACCTTAGCATACCCATATCCGGGAACATCAACAAAGTAAAGCATTGACTCAATATCATAAAAATTTAAGGTCTGAGTTTTTCCCGGTTGACTAGATGTACGCGCAAAACTTTTGCGATTTATCAAAGCATTGATCAATGATGATTTTCCGACATTTGAACGACCTGCAAAAGCTATCTCAGGATACCCCCCAGTCGGATATTGACTTGGGCTGACTGCACTAATAGTCAGATCAACATTATGAACCTGCATAAAATGTATGCCTCTCTTTCTGAATTAATTCTAATTTTACCATACTCTAGAAAATTCCACAGTGCCTATTTAGCAAACATTAATTACCAATATGAGATCTTCTCTTCAAAACAAAAAAGCATCCAGGATCGCTGTGACCCTCAGATGCTTCATTAAATCGCTTTGAGGGCCATGGTCCCTCCGTACGATTACTTGTTATTTTCATTGATAATTACTTAACGTTGATAACCTCTTTATCACCGTAGTAACCACAACTTGAACATACATGGTGAGCTTGTCTTAATTCACCACAATTTGGACATGCTGTCATGCCAGGAACTTGCAGCTTGTAATTAGTACGACGAAGTCTCTTTTTTGTCTTAGAAGTTCTTCTTGCTGGTACAGCCATTTTACAAGCACCTCCTTTTCTGAATTTAAAATATTCAACAAAAAGAATTGTAACCTTAACACATCATTTTTGCAACTACTCTTTCGAATCGTCAAAAAAATGTGCTAATTTTTCCATTCTTGGATCAATTTTCTGATCACTATCTTCTCGTTGTTTACTTAACTGATCTTCAGACAAGACCTGCCAATCACGACCTGCTAAAGCTGAATCGGTAGCGCTCTTTTCTGAATCAGTTAAAACCTGCATGGGAATCTGTAACAAAATATTATCAGTTATGACTTTTTCCAAATCAAGCAAATCATTATCCAAAACTAAAACAAGATCTTGCTTCGAAAACTCTGAAAAATCGGTCCTGCTTGCTTCGACATAATTTTCATTGATCAAAAAAGAAAGCTTGAGCTCAGCTGGTCTTAACGACCTAGTCGAAGGTAAAGTAACCCTTGTCTTGACTTGCAGCTGACTATAAGCTCCAAGCCGATCTGCACCAATAACGCCTTTAACAGCAACCGGAGCAACCGACAAAATATCGTTTCGACGTGCCTTTAAATTCTTTTCTAAATCAAATGTTTCATTGATTTGGAGCGGTTCATCACCGAGCTGCTGCAGTTGTTTATACGACCACTTCATGCTATTTTCCTCCAATGCAACAAGTTTGATTATACCGTGCTTAAAAATCTTTGTCAACGTATTTTCCTTGACACCCCATTAAAGTACTATCGGGGCACGTTTTAGATCCTGTTCACGCCCATTAAAAAGCTGATAAATCTTACCAGCACGATAATCAACTGCCAGTTGACCTTTTTTGTCTTCTTGTGAAATGCGTGAATAAATCGGGAGCGAACAATTTTTTTTGATACGCGACAATTGTTTTTGCCCATGAAGATCAAATCCTAATAGACGAATGTATGGATGTTGGTTATATGCGTTAACTTCTTCCTTTGAAATATTTAGCAAAATCGCCACCGCTAACCGTGATAAATGAGTATAAGTAAAACGCTTAGTTTTAACTTCTTTGACCCACTCATCGAATTTAAGGTTTATCGGTGATCGTTGAGTTAGATCTTGGATCCGGTATTCTATACCTTCAGTCATACCATATACTTGTCTTAATTCACTTAGACCACTACTCAAGATCTGATAACGTAATAATGGCCAAAAGTCAGTCCAAGAAAGAAATGGTCCTGCGAGCAGATCATCCAGTGAGCTCTGTGGCAAATACGGTGCAAGCTGTTGCTGACTAGCAGGAACTTCTAAAAAATTCTTGCGAATAGCCGAAGCACTGGCAATATTTTTTCCTTGGTGTAAAGACTGATCATGATATGAAGTTTCTATTCGCTGGATCGGATAAAGTGCTACTGGCTCACCTAAGCGATAATTTGCTTTAGCATAGGCCAAACCCAATAAATCATTTGGCTGATCTACAGGATGTCCTATTGCCTGTGTAACAGCCTTTTGAAAAGACTGTGCATAAGATTCATTATACTTATGAAACTCACCATGGACTTGCGCCACTTTGCGAGCAAAATCTTTAAAATCATACGTACTATGTTCTGCACCAAAAACTAGCTTATTGACTCCAAGAGCAACCAGTAATGAAATAGCACCTTCTGCAAATCGATCAGCTGGTTGTACACAGGCTAATACCGGCAATTCGATCACTAAGTCAGCACCATTTATAAGAGACTGACGGGCGCGTGTCCATTTATCTAAACAAGCAGGTTCACCTCGTTGTAAAAAATTGCCACTCATTGCGACAATGATTACATCATCAGGAAATGAGTGCCTGATTTGTTGTAGCTGATACAAATGCCCATTATGAAAAGGGTTATACTCAGCAACCACTCCCACAACACCTGACATACTCATCTCTCCTTGCATTTTTGCTTCAATTATTTAGTGCAACTAAAAAACCAGCGCACTGAATTTTCTTTGACTGAACTTTGTCCAAAATCAGCGCTAACATCAATTCGATCGAAGCCAGCTTTTTTTAATAACTTAACATAAACATCCAATGGATAAGTCCGTTCATAATGATATTCACTCAACCTTTGATAACTTCCTGTTTCTTGTTCCTTTACAAAAAAAGTTAGTTCATGTTCAACCGCGTGTTCAACATCTGTCGGATAAGAATGCCACAAAAAAGCTTCATTTTCATCCTGATAATTATACATATAATCAGGAAACACTTCATCAACTTGATACAAACTATGAACATCGAATAAAAAATGACCCGAGCTTATTAGATGAGCGTAAACTTGTTCAAATACCAACTGTAATTCGGACTCGTCTGCTAAATAGCATAAAGAATCCAATGTACTAACTACTGCATTATACTTACCTAAAGCGCGTAAATCAGTCATATCACCTTGATATAGTGGTATAAAAGATTCGTTTCCAATCATTTTTTCACTTGCTAAGCTCAGCATCTCTTCAGAAAGATCAAGACCTTCCATTTGATAACCAGCTTGTTTTAGTAACAAAGTTAACGCAGCTGAGCCACATCCAAGATCCAAGACTGGTCCTCCGTCAAGACAAACGCGCTGTTTAAAATACTGGACCCATCGATGATACATTTCTGGATTCATCAGTTCATCATACAATTCAGCAAAGGTAGTATAGATCATTACTCTTTGACCCAGTCAGTTAAATCAACTTTTTTGGCGTCTGCCCACAATTTCTCTAAATTATAAAACTCGCGCGTTTCTTTCTGGAAAACATGTACGACAATGTCGCCTAGATCCAGTAAGATCCAACTTGAGCCACCCTTGCCTTCGACATTTTGTACGTCATAACCGGCCTTTTCCACCTGTTCTTCAACATTTTCTGCAATTGCTTGAACTTGACGTTGTGAACTAGCATCCATAATGACGAAATAATCAGCCAACAAGCTAACACCTTCAACGTCCAAAGCAGTAATATCTTCTGCGCGTTTATTATCAGCTGCTTCTACAATAATTTGTAATAATTCTTTACTATCCATTGATAATCTCCTTTAAGATATCCTTTTAAAATCAGCTTTTTATTGACCAGCGACCCAAGCATTGTATGTCAAAATCGCAGTAGGGTAAATAGTTTTATTAGAACTCATCAAATACTGCAATGTATGCTTAGTTTCAAACGAAACAGCCGCTTTTAAATCAGCATACGCTAGACTCCTGGCGATCTGGGCATCTGGAAAATCACGTCCATCTTCAACGAAATCAGCAACGTATATGATTTGATCAAGTTTAGTCATTTCAGGCGCACCGACCGTATGACGAGCGATCGCATTCAGGATCTCGGGGTCAGTGATCTTTAATTCATTAGAAACAATTTTTGCACCCACAACTCCATGCCAAATGAAGTTTCCCCAATTTAATAAATCAGGATCCAATGAATACTTTTTAATGGTTTCTTTAAACTCACTGTCACTGCGCTCTTTAGAATAATCATGTGTTAACGCTGCAATACTGGCTTTCTCTATTGATACATCATTTAATTCAGCTAACTTTATCGCAGCTTTTTCGACGCGTAAAACATGTTCAAAACGAGATCGACCTAAACTTTTTTTCACAGCCGTGATCAACTCTTGCCGTGTGCCAGAAAAATATTTCCCAAAATATTCAAGTTCTTTCACGATATAAGCCTTCCTTTTTGATATATTCTGCAACTAGATCTGGTACTAAATACTTGATCGAACATCCTTGTTTGACCTTAGAACGGATCAGTGTCGAACTAATATCGATCGTGGGAACATCGACCCATAAAATTGGATATTGACTTTGCATTTTGGCACCCGTTCGTTTAACACCCACAAATTTAACCATTTTTGCTAGTTGTTCGATTTTATTCCATTTTGGTAAATACTCAACCATATCTCCGCCCAAAATAAAATAATAATCTGCCTCTGGATGTCTTTGCTTCAGTTCTTTGACCGTATCATAAGTGTAACTAACACCACCACGATCAATTTCCATCGTGTTCAGTTCAAAATTTTCGTTATCAGCGATCCCCAGCCGAACCATATTAACACGGTCTTTTGCTGAAATAGTTTCTTTATGATCCACGTGCGGCGGTAAATTATCCGGCAAAAACACCACTTTATCCAACCCTAATTGACTAGCAACCTGTTCAGCCACGACTAAGTGACCATTATGAATCGGATTAAACGTTCCTCCCATTAAACCGACCCGTTTTCGTTGTGAGCCAAACATTACTTCTGGCGTCACTTTAACTCTAGGGATCTCCACTGTACTCATTTCCAACCTACAGACCTCCCAAACTAAATAGCTTCAACTTCAGTTGAGAGAACACGGTTATCTTTATCGCTTGATTTTTTATACAAAACAAGAACATGTCCAATTTTTTGAACGACCTGAATCGAACTATTACTCTCAACAAATTCAATAACTTCATCTTCATCCACTAATGAATTTTGTAAGATCGAAACTTTTAATAATTCACGTTTTTCAATGGCCGCATTCACATTTTTCAACCAATTTTCACTTAGGCCATCCTTTCCAATTTGGAAAAGTGGTCGTAAGTTATGCGCCTGGCTTCTTAAAAAACGTTTTTGTTTTCCACGTAATGCCATTAACTCACTCCTCTTTTTTTAGATCTTCTTGACGAAATTTCTACAGTAAAATTTTAAAATATTATTAAATCATTGCTTTCCTACGTAAAACTCCCACACCTTTTGGTGCATATCCGGCAACGATCGTACCTTCTTTGACGGTCACCCAACCTAAGCCTTCAAAAACAATATCACTTTTTTCTCTGATCTTAAACTCAAAGCGCTCTAACGGTGGAAATTGTTCTAACTCTTTAGTTGTCGGCGGTTGTAACAATCCACCCTGATGACGAGAAAAGAGATCATCGGCTTTTTCTAATTTAGTCCGGTGGATCTGCAAGTTATTTTCCATATAGACAGTAACCCCGTTGCGCTGTGCCGGGCCAGCTATCAAATCAAAACGAGCTAAACCACCAAAAAACAATGTTTGTCCACTAGCTAGTTGATAAACCTTAGGACGAACTTCCTTTTGCGGTGTTGCTAAGCGTAGTTCTTTAGCCGACAAATAATGAGCCATTTGATCTTTATGAATGATTCCTGGTGTATCAACGATCATTTTCCCATCGTCCAACGGGATCTCGATTTTGTCTAAAGTCGTTCCTGGAAAGCGTGATGTCGTGATCAGATCTTGCATACCAGTACTATTTTTGATGATTTGATTGATCAGAGTTGATTTTCCGACATTAGTAACACCGACTACATAGACATCACGGCCTTTTCGATATTTTTCGATCGCTTTTAACAGATCTTTTAATGCATGTTGTTTAGTCGCACTAGTCATAATGACATCGACCGGATGGATACCTTCGGCGTTAGCTCGTTGACGTACCCAGTCTTTAAGCTTTGATCGTTTTAAAGAACGTGGTAATAGATCCTCTTTATTAGCTACCATTAAAACTGGATTATTTCCAACAAAACGGTGGATCCCGGGGATCAGTGAACCATTAAAATCAAAAACATCGACCACGTTCACGATCAAAGCATCAGCACTACCAATTTGATTGAGCAATGCCAAAAAATCGTCATCAGTTAACGAAACATCGCTTACTTCATTATAATGACGTAAGCGAAAACAACGTTGACAATATAATCCTTCGCTTTCAAGGCCCTTTTTTATTGCGGATTCTGGCGTATATCCTGGTTGAGTTGGATCATCAGACTGAATCTTGGCACCACAACCTATACAATATAATTCTTCGTTATTTTCATCCATTCAATGAATGCCCCCATGTTCTTTTTAAATATCCTTTTTTCAACAAGCGACGTTTCACAGATTTTTCAACCGTTCGATTAAACTTAGTATTCCAAGCATCTGTTTGAATCAACGGTTTTACTAAAATACTCTTGATATGCGCATTATTAGCTGCAGCAACATCAGTCAATAACTGATCCCCCACTAAAACTATCTGAGAGGAACTAACTTTGTACTCTCGCTTTGCAATGTTGATCCCACGAGTCAGTGGTTTTAAGGCACGCGAGATAAAAGGCAACTGTAGCTCTTCTAAAGCTCGTGCTGCCCGTTTAGCACTATTATTAGTGACCACAACAACTGGTATACCTGCTTCATCCATCGTCGCCAACCATTCACGTAACTGTGGCGTACCATTCGGATTATTCCAAGCAATCAAAGTATTGTCTAAATCAGTTAAGATCAACTGAATATTTTTTTCATGAATTTCCGCTGGTGTTAAATTATAAATCGACTCTAACATCCAAGTTGGCCTAAAATCTGCAAGCATGTGTTAACTCTCCTATTTTCTAAATAACTTAATTATAAATTAAATTAGTGATCTTTAGCAAAAATTAGGTCAAATAATTGACCCGCATTTTTAATTACACGTGTTTAACAATAAAAATTGATCTCGCTTATACCTTGCTTAAAGGTCCCATCTCACTAGACAAGTAGATACTTCCTATCACAACAGCTATAGCAACTGCAGCAAAGCCATACGATTTACACGCTTAATATGTAAAAAAAGCTGAAGCAAAACTTTTGTTTTGTCTCAGCTCATGTTATCTAAAAAGATTATTTTGCTAAAGCTTCTTTAGCTTGATCAACCACTGCAGTGAAACCTTCAGGGTCGTTAATAGCTAAATCAGCAAGCATCTTGCGGTTTACATCGACTTCAGCAACCTTCAAACCATGCATCAATTTACTATAGCTAATGTCATTTGTACGAGCTGCCGCATTAATACGTGCGATCCACAACTTACGGAAGTTGGATTTGTTCTTCTTACGATCGCGGAAAGCATATTGCTGGCCTTTCATAATTTGTTGCTTAGCTACCTTAAATTGGGTGTGTTTTGATCCACGGTAACCTTTAGCTAATTTTAACATTTTTTTACGACGTTGACGCGTAACTGTGCCGCCTTTAACACGTGACATTTAAATTCCTCCTTATTAATCATCCAAGTTAATTCTTGGACCATCCCCCATTCAAATGAGGGCGAATAAAACTTTTTAGTAATTACTAAAAAGTTTTTTGCATGTAAATTCCAAAAAAACAAATGATTATTTCATTTGCGATATCATTTGCTTGATACGCTTCATATCTGTTGAATCTACCATGCCTGCCTTAGATAATTGACGGCGTTGTTTCTTAGTCTTGCCGTGGAAACGGTGAGATGTGAAAGCATGTGCACGTTTCAAACCACCGTTTGCAGTTTTCTTAAAGCGCTTTGTAGATGCGCGATGTGTTTTTTGTTTTGGCATAATTCAATTTCCTCCTAAATTAACAGCCTATTTTTCGGCTAATGGTGCTAGCATTAAGAACATGCTACGACCATCCATTTTTGGTTTTGATTGAACAGAAGCAACATCTTCTGTTTCTGCTGCAAAATTATTCAAGACTTCACGGCCGATATCTTTATGCGTGATCGCACGTCCTCTAAAACGAATAGATACTTTCACCTTATCGCCCTTACCTAAGAACTTACGCGCATTCTTGACCTTAGTATTAAAGTCGTTCGTATCGATCGTTGGACTTAAACGAACTTCTTTAACATTAATGACTTTTTGTTTCTTACGAGCTTCACGTTGTTTCTTTTGTAGCTCGAAACGATATTTACCGTAATCCATGATCTTAGCAACCGGTGGCTTAGCCTTCGGTGCAACTAAAACTAAATCTAATTCTGCTTGTTCAGCCAAAGCTAAAGCAGCTTTCTTAGACTTAACTCCAAGTTGGCTACCATCTTTACCGATCAAGCGAACTTCGCGTGCACGGATACCATCATTAACGATCTTGTCTACTGCTATGGTATTTCACCTCCAAAAAATTCAGAAGAGTAAGCAGAAAAAAAGTGGGTGTTTCTACACACCCACTACTCCCCACATCACAGTGAGGCTATTTCGTAATTCTGCCCGAGGACCACTATCCCCTAGGCGAGAAGCGGGTGCTTCTGCTTTTTTCTCAACTACATCATGATATCAATTATCCCATAGTTTGTCAACTAACTTTTACGACTATATGTTTCAATATCATGGTTTAACATTGATACAAAATCATCAAATAACATCGTTTCGGTTTCTTTTTCACCATATTTTCTGACCGTAACTGTTTGATCAGCAACTTCTTGATCACCTAATACTAATGTATATGGAACTTTATTGACCTGAGCTTGACGGATCTTGTAACCCATTTTTTCATTGCGATCGTCAATATCTAAACGGATATGATGTGCTACCAAACGGCTTTTTAGCTGTTTTGCATAATCTAAATGCAATTCATTTTTAACAGGGATAATTTCAACTTGTTTTGGTGCAAGCCATGTCGGGAAAGCTCCCTTGTACATTTCTGTTAAATAAGCTGTAAATCTTTCCATAGTTGAAATTACACCACGATGGATCATAACTGGACGATGTTCTTCACCATCAGCACCCACATACTTCAAATCAAAACGTTCTGGTAATAAGAAGTCTAACTGGATCGTTGATAATGTTTCTTCGCCACCCAGAGCTGTTTGCGTTTGAACATCAAGTTTTGGACCATAGAAAGCAGCTTCACCTTCCGCTTCATAATAATCCAAGCCCATGTCATCCATGGCTGCTTTCAGCATCTTTTGCGATTTATCCCACATTTCGTCATCATCAAAATACTTTTCAGTATTTTGTGGGTCACGGTAACTCAAACGAAAACGATAATCATGGATATCAAAATCATTATAAACATCGATCATTAAATCCAAGATCTTCTTAAATTCTTCTTCGATTTGATCTGGAGCAACAAAAGTATGTCCATCGTTCAAAGTCATTTCACGTACACGTTGAAGGCCAGTTAAAGCACCAGATTTTTCATAACGATGCATCATGCCCAATTCAGCTAAACGCAAAGGTAATTCACGGTAAGAGCGCTTATGATGTTGATAGATTTGAACATGTGAAGGACAGTTCATTGGACGCAATTCCAAGAATTCACCATCACCCATGTCCATTGGCGGGAACATATCGTCTCGGTAATGATCCCAGTGACCTGATTGTTTATACAAATCAACATTTGCTAAAACGGGTGTATAAACATGCTCATAACCTGCAGCCAATTCCTTATCGATGATGTAACGTTCTAATGTCCGTCTGATCGTAGCGCCATTTGGCATCCAATATGGCAAACCAGCACCAACCTTAGGATCAACGAAGAATATGTCCAATTGATTGCCGATCACACGATGATCACGTTCATGTGCTTCTTGTCTTCTAGCCAATTCAGCATCTAGATCTTTTTGTTTGTAAAATGCAGTCCCATAGACCCGCTGCAACATTGGATTGCTTGAAGCACCCTTCCAATAAGCGCCGGCAACTGACAAAAGTTTAAAGACCTTGATCTTACCAGTTGATGGCAAAACTGGTCCGAATGCAAGTGATATGAAGTCACCTAAACGGTAAACAGCAACTTGTCCATCTTGAGAAAATTCATTGACTAATTCTTTTTGATATGGGTCATTTCCAGCATTTTGAACAGCTTCTTCTTGGCTGATCGAAGTGAATTCGATCTCATCGTTTGCCATAATAATTTGGTTCATAGCAGCTGTTAATTCATCGAAATCTGTTTTTGCAACTTGTGTTTGTTCAGGCTTTTCAGTGTCTAAGTAAAAACCATGTTCGTCGACACGTACTTCACCGAAATTCATTTCTGGATACTTGTCTGCTAATGCTTTGTTTAAAACTAAAGCAGCAGTTTGCCATAAAACACTAATTCCTTCATCCGAATCTTTAGTTACGATCTCAATCGAACCATCCTGTTTTAATTCCTGGCGCAGATCAACTGCCAAGTCATTGAACTTACCTGCAACAGCTTTTTTACCCAAACTAATACTGATCGAATCAGCAACATCTTTAACAGTTACTCCACTGTCAAACTGCTTAACAGTACCATCTGGAAAAGTAAGGTTAATTTGTGACATAATTTTTCCTCCTAAATTTTGTATAAAAAAAGCGTCCCTGCCGTTAACTAACGACAGGGACGCTTTTGACGTGGTTCCACCCATAATTTAAACCTACGCACAGCATAGATTCCTTCTTCAAGGTCGTTAACAGAAACCATCCGGCCTAACTTTTCATTAGGCTTTTCATGAAAGTGGTAAACCGTTAAAATGAGAAGCTTTCAGTCACGACTTCTCTCCCTGAAAATGGGTCCATGTCTTTCATACAATTTACATATATTAAAACACTAAAGTCTTCAACTAACAAGAGTTTTTGTGAATTATTTTAATTTCTTCTATTACGGCCAACCACATGATAGTCATTTGCTAAAAAACGGATCCGCTCCATAATACGTTTAGCTTTTAATGGTTCGGCCTCGCCTCTACTATTAACTGTCAAATATTCTTCTTCTAATTGCTTTAAAGAAAGGTTAGAACTAAAGAAAGTCGGCAACTCCTCTTGCATTCGATATTGTAAGATCACACCTAAAACATCATCTCGAAACCAACTACTCATCTGATCAGCACCAATATCATCTAACATTAGTATTGGTGCTTTCTTAATAGCGTCGATCAATTCACCCGTTGAGTTACTACTGATCGAACTTTTCATTTTAACAGCAAATGAAGGGAAATGAACCAAGGTCGTACTAAAGCCCTTTTCAGCTAAAGCATTAGCTAAAGCTCCTAACAAATAGGTCTTGCCCACACCAAAACTTCCTTCCAAATATAAGCCCTTATGAAATTCGCGCGGGGACTGCTGAAATTCCTGAAAAAAGCGCAAAGCAGCATCCAAGATCTCTTCTCTACCATCTGGAGTATAGTCTGACAGATCCGCATTACGGATTGATTTTGGCAAGCTGATCACCTTAACACGGTCTTTGACCTCTTTTTGTTTTTGTCTAGCTATATATTCTTTAGTTGGCGTATATGTCACTTCAATATGATGATTACTAAGCGTCAAATAAGGGTAGTAACCTGGCATAAAAGTTTTTTCTCCAGCGGCCAACTTATTTTTAAAATTGACATATTCGTATAGCTTACTTGCACTTCTGATAATATCATCTTTAGTTAAATCAGCCTGATGTTCATTCAAAAATGCTTTAACATCAGGATCTTTTTCAGCAGCATTGATCAATTGTTGATATTTCGGACCCAAATGTCTATCTTGTAACTGTTCTGACAAAATTTTACTAAGACTTTCCATATTCTCACCCCATTTCTGTTAAATAGTAGCTAGTTATCTTTCTTGATTTCAGCCAAACGCCGTTTGATCTCGGCTTGCAAGTCCGCTTTTTTAGTCGTCTGTTCCTGTGTACTTTTAGGTGCTTTATAGTCTGCTTGGGCCCAATCAGGTAGCTGTTCTTTTTGAACAACTGGACGTTTTTTCCGGTAACGTGAGCTTTTAGAGTTAGCGTAGCTCTTTCTCTTTTCAGACCCTTCTTGTACTACTTTACGTACTTCTGTCATTGCTTGTTGAGCAGTTTTAACTCCATTTTTAGACCAAGTAGCAGCCGTTTTTTCAAAATAGTTTTGATTCATACTAGCATTGCCACGGTCGCTCAAAATATAATGGATCAAAACATTAATGACCTCATTTGGTAAAATACGTTGCGAAACTACATTTGAAACCATGTACTTTTCAGAACTAGTCAGCAACGAACCCGTTTCATCTTTAATTGCTTGCAAAAATTCCATTGGCGACAAAGTCCGACAATACTCTATCAGTGCTGCATCTGCTGAACTAGTCGGCTGATTATCAGTAACAGTATTCATTTGCCCATCGTTTTTTTGACTTTGTTCTGACGACTTTTTATTTGCCTTTAACTGATAATCAAAAGAATTATGAGCTAACATTTTGAAATAATCGATGTTGAGTTTATTAGTATTGATATCAACTGCTTCTTCTAATAAATGCACTAATTGCATTTCATCTAAGCCGTATAACAGATGGATCGTTAAAATAGCATCCATATTCTTGAATGCCTCTTTTTCAGGGACAAAAGATCTTTCCAGCAACTGTCGGAAAAATTTTAGGTCCAAATCTGTTTCATTTTTATCGATCAATTGTTCTTGACGTTTATCCAATGGTTGAACTGTCTTTGAAGCCGCATTTTTCATTAGCGTGCTTTGCTGGATCGGAAAGACATCTAAAAATGATTTAGTAACTTCAACACAATCGTCGACCTTAAATTTTGGCGGACAATATTTTTCTTTTAACTTACGAAAAGCCCCTTGCCCAACTGTTTCTAATAATAAGGTACTCAGTAGATCATCATCAAAAAAATTTTTGCCAACTAAGGGACGTAAAATGAAATATAAAGACAATTTACCTAGACGGTCACTTTTTTCAAATGTCCGTAATAAGCCTAATGCCTCCAATTTTTCTCTGGCGTCCAAAAAATCCCTCATGCCTATAGATAACCCCAATAAAAGTTCTTTATTCATCGAACGTTTGACTAAATTAGGATGAGGCTTACCAAAGCGACTTAACAGCGCATAAACGCCATATGCATTTGCGCCCATGATCGGCACATATAAATCTAATAATCCTTGTAACTGTGTATCACTTGGCGCGCTTTCTTGAACCACCACGAAACCATCTTTAGGGGAAATGTTTTTCAAATTATCAGCTGCCATAATTTCCCCCTCTTAAATAATCACTAATTTGAATCATTTTCATTATTATCGTTAGCAACACTATCTTGATCACGGCCCATTAATTCATTCAATTCATTCACAAAGGATCCCATATCTTTAAATTCACGATAAACACTCGCGAACCGGATATAGGCTACGTCATCAACATCAACTAATTCATCCATGACATACTTGCCAATCAATTGCGTAGAAACTTCGGTACCACCTAAAGCACGAACTTTACTCTCGACATCATCTACAATACTGGTGATCTTGTCCATACCGACTGGCCTTTTTTCCGCTGCTCGCATGATACCCCTTAATATTTTGTCACGATCAAATTCCTCTCGGTTTCCGTCCTTCTTAATTACTAATAGCGGAGTAACTTCGATCCGTTCAAACGTTGTAAAACGGTAGCCGCAATTTTCACATTCTCGCCGCCGCCGGATCGCATGACCATTATCTGCCGGCCTGCTATCAACTACGCGTGAACTGTTATGATGACAATGTGGACACATCATGATTTCCACCTCATTATAGTCAAATTATCTGTTTCTAAATTATCTTCTTACTAGTCTATACTCAAAATGATTTTACCATAAAAGCTACTTCAAAAAAACATTTCTTACGCAATGAGCCATAGCTGAACTAGTTTTTTCGTCTATCGCCATTTATTTTTTATACCTGTCAAAATTTCTGCAAATTTGTTTTTAAAAATATAATTGCCAATTATTTTGCTAATTGTTGACAGTTAGGACAAAAATGTGTACCACGTTGTCCGACAACTATTTTTTCCAAGGGTGTTTGACATCGTGGGCAAGGTTCCCCTTTTTTGCCATAAACATTTAATTCATTTTGAAATGAACCAATTTGCGCGTTGACACCAGAAAATGTGAAAATAGTTGTTCCGTGGGCTTTGATCGCACGATTTAACTCCAAAATAATATTATCATGCATTTCTTTGGCTTGCTGATAAGTAATATCGAAACACTTAGTTTCAGGATGAATCTTAGTCATCCATAAAACTTCATCAACGTAGATATTCCCTAATCCTGCTACGATCGTTTGATCGAGTAAAGCTGTTTTGATAACTTTCTTTTTCTTTTGTAACTCTTGGTAAAAATCATCTATCAAGAAGGTTTCTGGCGTAGGTTCAGGTCCTAATTTTTGTAAAGAAGAAAGCTGAACTTCTGTCCCCGTCTTAACTATTTGCATCCGACCAAATTTACGTACGTCATTATACCTTAACTGCATTCCATCTACTAAATCAAAAACAACGTGTGTATGCTTATCTAGTGGTTCATTATTTTCTTTAACAGAATATTTTCCTTCCATTCTTAAATGAGACACCATAGTTAAGCCATCAGACAAACGAAAAAGCAAATATTTTCCGCGACGGTCGATTTCTTTAAAAGTCCGCCCTGTCATCTCTTTAACAAAAGTTTGTGTATCTCCTTGAATAATTTTGGGATAGATCAATGTAACTTTAGTAATTTTTTTGTCAGTAATAAGCGCACTCAATCCGCGTCTCACTGTTTCAACTTCTGGTAATTCAGGCATTTTTTCCTCCAACGTATCTAATGTTTTTACACAAAAAAGTTTTTCTTATTTTATATACTATCATTTTTAATAGAAAACCATGAGTCCGAACAACGATCGTTCAGTCTCATGGTTATTTTAACATATTGTCTACAATTTAAACTGTAGACTGTCTTTTATTTTGCGTTAAACCACGTTTTTCCATGGGCACACTCAACTTTTAACGGCACATTCAAGTCGACTGCTGAATCCATCACATTTTTAACCAAGTCTTCAAATTCTTTTAATTCCTCATTAGGAACTTCAAATATCAACTCGTCATGTACTTGAAGCAGCATTTTAGTTTTCATTTTCTTTTCAGCTAATTTTTTATCCATATTGATCATAGCCACTTTTATAATATCGGCAGCACTACCCTGAATTGGACTATTCATCGCCGTCCGTTCCGCAAATGAACGAACATTATAATTCTTATGCTTAATATCTGGCAAATAGCGACGTCGATGGAAAATAGTTTCTACAAAGCCTTCTTCACGTGCATGTGACACGATATCATCCATATATTTCTTGACTCCAGGGAATTTTTCAAAATAGGTATCAATGAATTTTTTGGCTTGTTTTCGTGTAATTCCAATATTTTGTGATAGACCATAATCACTGATCCCATAAACGATCCCAAAATTGACGGCTTTAGCCTGGCGTCTAATATTAGGCGTCACTTCATCTTCACTATCTAGTCCAAAAATTTGCATAGCGGTATTCGCGTGAATATCCCTGTCAGATTTAAATGCCTCTTGCATATGTTCATCCCCGGAAATATGAGCTAAAACACGCAATTCAATTTGAGAATAATCAGCGGAAAAAATTTGCCAGCCTGGATGACTTGGGACAAAGGCTTGCCTGATCTTACGCCCTTCTTCCAAACGAACTGGGATATTTTGCAAATTAGGATCGACTGAAGACAAACGACCAGTTGCTGTCAAAGTTTGCGTATAGCGGGTGTGGACCTTCTGATCTTTATCAAAGACTACTTTTAATAAACCCTCGATATAAGTCGACTGCAATTTAGAGATTTGACGATAGACCAAGATATTGTCCACTATAGGTGACATTCCACGTAACTTCTCTAAAACACTCACGGCAGTAGAATAACCTGTTTTAGTTTTTTTGATCACTGGTAATTCAAGTTTTTCAAATAGAATATGTCCTAATTGTTTAGGTGAGTTGATGTTAAATTCTTCGCCTGCCTCATTAAAGATCTCTTGTTTTACTTGAGCTAAACGTTCTTTGAACTCACTTTGCATTTGTTCCAAACGGTCAGTATCAACTGTTATTCCCGCAATTTCCATTTTAGCTAAAACTAATGCTAAAGGAAGTTCCATTTCATCATATAGATCTTGCTGTTGATTATCTTTCAGCTCTGCAAAAAGCTGTGATTTCAAATCCGCGATCGCAGCGGCTTTATGACTCAAATGTGCAAACAATTTCTTGTCGTCGCTTGGGATCTCACGTTTAGCGCCCTTGCCATAAAATTGTTCATCTGTTTTAACTTGGTCAAAACCATGTAAGCCTGCCAGTTCACCTAAATCATCACTATTTTCCGTATTATTCAACAAATAAGAAACAAGCAAAAGATCAAAATCGACCGCTGTCATTTCAAGGCCTAAACGGTTCAAACCAACAAAAGTTCTTTTACTATCAAAAACATCCATTTTAATTTTTGGATCAGTTAAGATTTGTTTTAGCGGTTCTTCTTTCAGTAACTGCACATCTCTAGCTCCAAAATACTGGCCATCAATTTTCAGTACAAAACCAATAAAAGGTGCGCTGTGGTAATTTTTACCATCGATTTCCAAATAAAAAGCAACCGGACCTTTAGGAGCAGCTGGCACTTTTTTTAACTGACTTTCATCCAATAAAGTGATCTCAATTTCATTAAATTTTTTTGTTGCGTCAGGATCTTCACCAGTTAACTCTTTCAAAAAGCTCTTAAAATCGAGCTCTTCATAAAAACTACGTAGCTTTGTTTCATTAAGCTCTTGACGTTTGGTATCTTCTAGGCCAAGAGTTAGCGGAGCATCAGTTTTGATCGTGGCTAGATCTTTACACAAAAATGCGGTGTCTTTGTCTTCGATCAGATGTTCCTTCATCTTAGACTGTTTCATGTCATCAATATGTTCATAAACACCTTCAACGCTATCATATTTTTTCAATAGTTTGATAGCTGTCTTTTCACCAACTTTAGTAACACCAGGGTAATTATCAGAGTTATCTCCGGCTAATCCCTTCATATCAATGATCTGTCGTGGCACCAAACCATATTTTTCCTGCACATGTGCTGGTGTATATTCTTCAACTTCACTAAAACCTTTTTGTGTTACCGAAACTGTTGTTTGATCAGTGGTCAACTGCGTTAGATCACGGTCACCAGTCACTACAACTACCCGATAGCCCTTTGCTTCCCCCTGACGGGATAAGGTGCCAATAATATCATCAGCTTCATAATCAGCCAATTCATAATCTTTGATCCCATATGCTGCTAGCAGCTTTCTGACGTAGGGAAGTTGTTCACTTAATTCTCCCGGTGTCTTCGCCCGACCAGCCTTATAATCAGAATATTTTTTTGTCCTAAAAGTTGTTTTACCCGCATCAAAAGCCACTAAAACGTTTGTCGGAGAATACTTTTTTAAAATATTATCAAGGATCTTTTTGAAAACATAGACTGCATTAGTGTGTAAACCATCGTGATTAGTAAAACTGCCAACATTTTGTAGTGCAAAAAATGCACGAAAGGCCACACTGTTGCCATCAACCAATAAAAGTGTATTTTCTTGTTTCGTCATTATCTTCTCCTCTAGTTTATTATTGCCATCTTTATTCTACCAAAAAAAACTAGCCCTTCGAAACAGACTAACTTAATTTTCAACAAAATTCATAAAATAGCCTAAAGGTTGAAAGCACAAAAACAGACCGCAACCCTTGATATTACCTATTTGTGGTAACAAATATTAGTATTTTTCTTTTTTACGCACTACCA
>NZ_APCP01000057.1 GCF_000349725.1 Ligilactobacillus pobuzihii E100301 = KCTC 13174 | reverse complement strand
CCAAAAGCACCAAAATTCTGAGATCATTTTGCAGTTCATACTGGACGTGGGTTCAAAAACTCGGAAAAATAGTTAAAATTTGTAAAGTGCTGTACAATAATTCAGTTCACTTAGATGTAACCGTTATCTTATGTTACCTCTTTATTATACTTGACTTTTATAAATTATGCTCGTATATTGTAACTAATCATTCTTATCTTAAACAGAAGATAAAGTAGTCAAAGTGCTTTGTCCATGCCTTTTGTTTGGCGTGGAGTGGCGCTTTTTTTGTGTCCTAAGGAGGGATTTTTTAATGGCTGTGATGCAAACAACTGAATATGATACGATCGCTGCGATCTCGACTCCCCCTGGTGAGGGTGCGATCTCCATTGTGCGGATGAGCGGTGAGGAATCGTTGAAAGTTATAGCTAAGATATTTAAAGGGAAAAACTTGCAAGATGTCCGAACGCATACAATTAATTACGGACATATCGTTGATCCGGAAACCAATGAAGAAATCGACGAAGTGATGGTTTCAGTTATGCGTGGGCCAAAGACATTTACTCGCGAGGATATTATTGAGATCAACTGTCATGGTGGGATCGTGCCGACTAACAAAATTTTGCAATTATTGTTGCAAAATGGTGCGCGTTTGGCTGAACCAGGTGAGTTTACGAAGCGTGCATTTTTACATGGACGGATCGATTTAACTCAGGCTGAATCGGTCATGGATCTGATCAGGGCGAAAACTGACCGTTCGATGAAGGTTGCTTTAAATCAGTTAGATGGTAATTTATCTAAGTTGATCAAAAATTTGCGCCAAGATATTTTGGATACACTAGCTCAGGTCGAAGTTAATATTGATTATCCAGAGTATGACGATGTTGAAACAATGACTACAAAAATTTTAAAAGAAAAAGCTACGGAAGTTAAAGCTCAGATCGAGGAGCTCTTACGAACTGCAAACCAGGGTAAGATCATGCGTGATGGTTTAGCCACGGCGATCGTAGGCCGACCTAATGTTGGAAAATCTAGTTTGTTGAATTACTTGTTGCATGAAGACAAGGCGATCGTAACTGATGTTGCTGGGACAACTCGTGATGTGATCGAAGAATATGTCAATATTCGCGATGTTCCTTTGAAACTAGTCGATACAGCCGGGATTCGTGACACGGAAGATAAGGTCGAAAAAATTGGAGTAGAACGATCGCGCAAGGCAATTGAAAAAGCTGATCTGGTAATGGTTTTGCTAAATGCTAGTGAAGCTTTGACATCGGAAGATCGAAGGTTGTTAGAACTGACCCAGGGTAAGAAACGGATCGTTATTTTGAATAAGACTGACTTGCCACGCAAGATAGATATGACTGAAGTTAAACAACTAGTTGGTGGCGAAGAATTGCTTAGTACTTCAGTTTTGAAAAATGACGGTTTAGATGAACTGGAAGAACAAATTGCAAAGATGTTTTTTAACGGGATCGAAAACTCTCAAACAACAGTCATGTTGACTAACTCACGTCACATAGCCTTATTGCATCGGGCGAAGGATTCTTTACAGTCAGTATTAGATGGGATCGAGTCAGGAATGCCAGTGGATCTTTGTCAGATAGATATGACAGATGCCTGGGATGATCTAGGTGAGATCACAGGTGATTCATATCAAGATGAATTGTTGGATCAGTTATTCAGTCAGTTCTGTCTTGGAAAATAACGAGTAGAACAAATGCTTTGAGGATTTGTTCTAAGAATAGCGTATATGATTCATGGTTTTGTAACAGATGATATTTAAACAGGAGAAGAGAAATTATGCAGGAAATAAAACAGTATGCTGGTAAAGCCTACGATGTGATCGTTGTTGGTGCTGGACATGCGGGTTGTGAAGCAGCTTTGGCCGCTGCGAGAATGGGAAATAAGACATTACTAATGACCATTAATTTGGAAATGGTCGCTTTTATGCCGTGTAATCCTTCGATCGGTGGTCCTGCTAAGGGGATCGTTGTGCGTGAATTAGATGCTCTTGGTGGTGAAATGGGTCGTAACATCGATAAAACTTACATTCAAATGAGAATGCTCAATACTGGTAAAGGGCCAGCCGTACGTGCATTGCGTGCACAGGCAGACAAACGTCAGTACTCGATCGAAATGAAACATACTTTAGAAAAACAAGAAAACTTGACTTTGCGTCAGGGGATCGTCGATGATCTGATCGTTGAAGATGGTGCTGTCAAGGGTGTTATTACTAATACTGGTGCGCGTTATAGTGCGAAGTCAGTTGTTTTGACAACTGGGACAGCAGCACGTGGAAAAATCATCATTGGTGAATTAATGTATTCATCTGGTCCGAATAACACCCAACCTTCAATGAAATTGTCTGGTAACTTGGAAAAACTTGGTTTCGAACTCGAAAGATTTAAAACCGGGACTCCCCCACGTGTTGATGGTAATACGATCGACTATTCTAAAACTGATGAACAGCCAGGTGACAAAGAACCACATCATTTTTCCTATGAATCACGTGATGAAGATTATTTACCCGTTGAAAAGCAGCTTTCTTGTTGGTTAACTTATACGAATATGGATACTCATGCAATTATCCATGATAATTTGGATCGTGCCCCAATGTTCACGGGAGTGATCGAAGGCGTTGGTCCACGTTACTGTCCTTCAATTGAGGATAAGATCGTACGTTTTGCTGACAAACCGCGCCACCAATTATTCTTGGAGCCAGAAGGACGTGAAACTGATGAATACTATGTTCAGGGACTTTCAACTTCAATGCCTGAAGAAGTACAGCAAGAATTCGTACATTCGGTCGATGGTTTGGAAAATGCAGAAATGATGCGTCCAGGTTACGCGATCGAATATGATGTTGTTTCACCATATCAGTTGCGCCCAACTTTGGAGACAAAGCTTATTTCTGGTTTGTATACAGCTGGACAAACTAATGGAACATCGGGTTATGAAGAAGCTGCTGGACAAGGTATCGTTGCCGGGATCAATGCTGGTCGCCATGCTTTAGGTCAGGAAGAAATCACATTGAAACGAAGCGATGCATATATTGGAGTAATGATCGATGACTTGGTTACTAAGGGAACTAGTGAACCGTACCGTTTGCTGACGTCTCGTGCCGAATACCGGTTGATCTTGCGTCACGATAATGCTGATTTGCGTTTGACAGATCTCGGTCATAAAATCGGGTTAGTTTCAGACGAAAAATATGCTCAGTTTGAAACTAAAAAGCAGTTGATCGAAGCTGAAATAAGTCGTTTAACAAGTATCCGCATCAAGCCAAATGATAAGGTCAATGCTTATTTACTGGAGCATGGTGAACATGAATTGAAAGATGGTATCTTAGCTAGTGATTTCTTGAAACGTCCATATGTCAAATACAAGGATCTGCTACGGTTTATCCCTGCGCCAAAACATGCCCTGGAACAACAAAGTATCGAACAAATTGAGATCCAACTTAAATATGCTGGCTATATTAAAAAGTCGCTGCATAAAGTTGAAAAGCTCAAGAAAATGGAAGCAAAAAAGATCCCAGAGCGGATCGACTATGCTGCCATTGACGGTATCGCCACAGAAGCACGGCAAAAATTAGAAAAGATCCGTCCCGAAACTTTAGCACAGGCCGGACGTATTAGTGGGGTCAATCCAGCAGATATGTCAATTTTGGCAGTGTATATTGAACAGGGTAAAATTGCTAAGATCGGATAATAAAAAATAATTCAAAGGAGTCTTTTTGGACTTCTTTTTTATTTGGCAAAATATAAAAATAGTATAATTTTTTAAGTTCAATTTTTAACTATTCTATATGTGAAAACGTTAACTTAATATAAGGAAGAGTGCTACGTTATATTTTTTTGCTAAACATTAACTATTGCTTTTTCTAATTATATCCTCTAAAATGAATGCACTTTCAATACTAATATAGTGCTATTTACTGCTCTATGACAGTACTTATCAAGAATGTATAAATTAAGCGCTTTCAAAAAATTGCCGTTAAAAACATTTTAAAAATCCTTGAAAATTTTCCAGAAATAGGATATTATTACAAGTGAAATATTTCACAACAATAACACATACATTACTATGTTGGAGGATATTATTATGAAAACGACAGAAAAAAAACAGAGCACAGTTCTCAAAAAAACAGTCGATGTACAAGCAAAGGCTGATGAATATACGGGTAAGTTGGTTAACCAAGCTGTCAAGGCAGAAGAAGAATATAGTACTTATACTCAAGAGCAGGTCGATCGAATCGTTGCAGCAATGGCTTTAGCTGGTTCTGAATCATCGTTGATGTTAGCTCATGAAGCTGTTGACGAAACAAAACGTGGCGTTGTTGAAGATAAAGACACCAAAAATCGTTTTGCCACAGAAAATGTCTATCATACGATCAAAAATGATAAAACAGTTGGGATAATTGAAGATGATGTGATTCGTGGGAGTATAAAAATTGCTGCACCATTAGGTGTTATCGCTGGGATCGTACCAACGACTAACCCAACATCAACTGTGATGTTTAAAGCAATTTTAGCCATGAAAACTAGGAATGCGATCGTTTTTTCATTCCATCCTCAAGCACAAAAATGTTCTACGCACGCTGCTCGGATCGTTTATGATGCGGCTATTAATGCTGGAGCTCCTAAAAATATTATTCAATGGATCGAGGATCCTTCACTAGAAAACACCAGTGGCTTGATCAAAAACCAAAACATCGCCACGATCTTAGCAACTGGTGGCCCTGGAATGGTCAACGCAGCTTTAAGTTCTGGTAATCCTTCGCTAGGTGTAGGTGCTGGTAATGGGGCGGTTTTTGTTGATCATACCGCTCGGATCGACCGTGCGATCGAAGATTTACTGTTGTCCAAGCGTTTTGATAACGGGATGATCTGTGCGACAGAAAACTCGGCGGTTGTTGAAGATCCGATTTATGATGAATGGTTACAAAAGATGCAAGACCGTGGGGCTTATCTAGTTCCTAAAAAAGATTATCAAAAATTAGCTGACTTTGTTTTTAATGACAAACATGGTGTGAACGGACAAATTGCCGGAAAACCAGCTCATTGGATCGCAGACCATGCAGGGATCAAGATGCCTGATGATAAAGATGTTTTGATGTTTGAATTGGACCGGAAAAATATTGGTGAGAAACTTTCTTCTGAAAAGTTATGTCCAATGATCTCAGTTTATCGTGCTAAAGACCGTGAAGAAGGCATCCAGATCGTTTGCGAACTATTGAATTATCAAGGTGCAGGTCATAACGCAGCAATTCAGGTCGGTACACAAGCTGACCCATTTATTAAAGAATTTGCTAACCGGACTCAAGTTTCACGGATCTTAGTTAACCAGCCTGATTCGCTTGGTGGTATCGGTGATATCTATACTGATGCAATGCGTGCTAGTTTGACATTGGGGACAGGTTCTTGGGGGGATAATTCATTGTCACATAACTTGTCAACAGAGGATCTATTAAACATTAAAACAATTGCTAAAAGACGGAATCGCCCACAGTGGATCCGTTTACCAGAAGACATTTTCTTCGAAAAAGATTCAGTCACTTACTTACAAGAAATGCCTGATGTAAAAAAAGCATTTGTAGTTGCTGATCCTGGAATGGTCCAATTTGGTTTTGTTGATAAAGTTTATTCGCAATTAGACCTCAGACCAAATCAAGTAAAAATTTCACTTTACGGAACAGTTGACCCTGATCCAACACTAGGTCAAACAATTGAAATTGCTAAACAAATGCATCAATTTAAGCCAGATACGATCATTGCGATCGGTGGTGGTTCTGCACTTGATGCTGCTAAGATCGCTCGTTACATCTATGAATATTCATACGACAAAGAAGGTTTCTTAGATGATCACGAAAGAGTCAGTGCTTTGTTCGTTAAGTTACAACAGAAGTTTATGGATATCAGGAAACGGATCGTAACCTTTAAACATCAGACGCATACTAAGATGGTAGCTATCCCCACGACTTCGGGAACAGGTTCTGAAGTTACCCCTTACGCTGTGATCACTGATGACCAAACACACGTTAAATATCCATTGACTGACTACGAGTTAACGCCAGAAGTTGCGATCATTGATCCACGCTTTGCTTTGACAGTTCCAGCACGGACAGTTGCTTTATCAGGTTTAGATACCTTATCACATGCTTTGGAATCATATGTTTCCGTAATGTCATCTGAGTTTACCCGTCCATGGGCATTGCAAGCGATCAAATTAGTTTTTGAAAACTTGGAAGATTCATACAATTATCGGATAAAACATCGGACTAAGGGTGGCGAAAAATCACGGGTCAATATGCATTATGCGGCTGCATTAGCCGGCATGTCATTTGCTAATGCTTTCTTAGGTATCAATCATTCCTTGGCTCATAAAACTGGTGGAGAATTTGGTTTACCGCACGGATTGGCAATTTCGATCGCTATGAAACACGTTATCAAGTTTAACGGCGTTGATGGTAAGGTTAAACGGACTCCGTTCCCTCGATATGAAGTTTATAGCGCACAAAAAGACTATGCTGATATTGCCCGTTATATTGGTTTGCAGGGACAAAATGACCAAGAATTAGTTGATGCTTTGTGTGATAAGATCGACCAGTTAATGAAGGCCGTTGGAGTGACACCGACCTTATCTGCCAATGGAGTTACTAAAGAGCAATTTGATGGTTCCTTAGATAAATTAGTTGATCTGGTTTATAATGACCAATGTACAGCAGTTAACCCACGCCAACCTAATTTGGCTGAGATCAAACAGTTACTCAAAAATCAATTCTAGATAGTAAAAAAGTTAAAGGCTCTTTGTCCAAATTTGGTCAGGGGTCTTTTTTGGGTTTTGCACAATTATTTTAAATAAAAAATTAGCTAATTTCACTGTACAATATGTTGTATTAGTTCGTGATAGGATATACAATATACTGTAAATAAACTTTAAAAAGGGCAGTGATCGATGTGAGTATTAAGGTAATTAAACGTTCTGGTTTAGTGGATGATTATGATAGTAGTAAGATCTTTAACGCCCTTTTAAAGGCGGCCACAAGGGTAGGCTACACAGTTGATAATCAAAAACTAACACCAGGGATTTTGCAGGACCTAAATGAAGTAACTAAAGTTGTCGATGAACAATTGCAAATGAGATATAGCGATGGGAATCTTAATGTTGATGTGATTCAGAGTGTCGTGATGGATCAATTGTTGAATAGCCAACATAAAGATATTGCTAAAGAATACATTTCTTATGCTTCCAAACGTAAACAAGTACGTGAAGACATGATGAATACAGACAAGTCGATCAATAAAGTGTTAAATAAAGACCCCCAAGTAGTTAACGAAAATGGAAACCGGGATTCACGTAAACTACCGACACGTCGTGACTTGATTTCAGGTCAGGTTTTTCGTGCTAAGGGTTTGGAAATGTTGCCGAAAGATATTCGTGAAGGTCATATCAAAGGCGATATCCATTTCCATGATTTAGATTTTAGTCCACTATTTCCATATACTAATTGTTGCAATGTTGACTTGGCTGACATGTTAAATAATGGTTTTCATATGGGTGAAGTTAAAATTACTAAGCCACATTCGATCGGTGTTGCTGCGTCTTTGACCAGTGAGATCATTAGTTCAGTTAGTTTGTCCCAATATGGCGGGACCAGTATCCCAAATATCGACTTGGTCCTTGCTCCTTTTGCAAAAATGAATTACGACAAACATGTAGCAGAAGCTAAAGAATATAATGTTCCCGCAGCAAAAAAGTATGCGTGGGAACTAACTAAAAAAGATATTTATGAAGCAATGCAAGGCTTAGAATACAACATCAACAGTATTACTGCTAATTCGGCCCAAGTCCCATTTTCCACGATCTCATGTGGGCAATCAACTAATAAATTTGGTAGGGAAATTCAAAAAGATATCTTAAAAGTCAGAGAAGCCGGATTGGGTGGTAAATCTGCTATTTTTCCAAAAATTGTTTTTACGATCACTAAAGGTATCAATTATGCGCCAGATGATCCTAACTATGATATTAAACGTGAGGCACTTAAATGTTCTAGTATCCGTGATTATCCGGACATTGTTTTTGCGGATAATATGTTGGAGATCACGGGTGGTAAGACAGAACCAATGACAAGCATGGGCTGTCGGTCTTTTCTACCAACTTGGATCAATCCAGAAACTGGAAAAGAACAAGTTGCTGGTCGCTGTAATTTAGGGGTAGTTACTTTGAATATTCCACGGATCGCAATGGAAAGTAAGGGTGATAAAGATAAGTTCTGGAGGATCTTCAAGGAACGAGTGGAATTGGTCCATCGTGCGTTAAGATTTAGGATCCATCGTGTGCTACAGGCTAAATCAACTGATGCTCCGATGCTGTATATGGAAGGTGCTTTAGGTCGTTTGCAGCCAGATGAAGATATTAAGCAGTTATTTACCGGTGGTCGAGCAACAATTTCATTTGGTTACATTGGCTTATATGAAATGAATACTGTATTTTATGGTCCAGACTGGGAACATAACCAATCAGCCATTGATTTTTCCCAAAGTGTAGTTAGTTATATGCACGATAAATGCCTGGAGTGGTACCATGCTGAAGATTTCTTCTATTCACTTTACAGTACACCAAGTGAAAGTTTGACTGATCGTTTTTGTCGCTTAGACAAGCAAAAATTTGGGGTAGTCGCTGATATTACTGATAAGGATTATTATCAAAATAGTTTCCATTATGATGTTCGTAAGGATGTCACACCGTTTGAAAAGGTGAAGTTTGAAGCACCTTATCAACATTTGGCAACGGGTGGTTTTATCACCTATACAGAGCTACCCGATATTTCACATAATCTTTCAGCCTTAGAAGCTGTTTGGGACTATGCTGATGAAGTCGGGATCGGTTATTTGGGAACGAATGTGCCAATGGATACTTGCACTAACTGTAATTTCCATGGTCAATGTATTGAAACCAATAAGGGTTGGAAATGTCCACAATGTGGAGCAACAGAGGGATTACAGATCGTACAGCGACTCTGTGGTTATTTAGGTGAGATCAATACGCGGCCAGTTGTTAAAGGACGGATGAAGGAAATGGAGCACCGCGTTCACCACAACCTTTCGCAATTGGGTGTGACGATGCAAGCTGAGCATGTAATTAAGAGAGAGTGATCGCTTGGAAATACAAGGTAAAGTTGCAAATTACCATGCCATGAAGAAACGTTTAGGTATTGTGGCAGATGTTAAATTGGCTGATATGGCAAATGGTGAAGGGGTTCGAACGACGGTCTTTGTTTCTGGTTGTTTGTTTAATTGCTATAATTGTTTTAATCAAAAACTCAAGGCTTTTAATTATGGGAAGGATAACGCTGATTCAATCAAAAAAGGACAACATGTTGATGCTGAGTTTCCCCGCTATTATGATCAAGAATTGGAAGATAAGGTCATAAAGAGTTTAAAGCCAAATTATATTTCAGGGATCACCTTACTGGGTGGCGAGCCATTTATGAATACAAATATCACAGTTCCTTTATGTGAGCGGATCAGAAAAGAATATGGTAGTTCAAAAACGATTTGGTCGTGGACAGGCTATGAATGGGAAGAATTAATGCAAATGATCCAACTTGATTTTCCTTTGTCTAAACAACAAAATAAACTGGTGCATTTGATCGATGTTTTAGTTGATGGTCGTTATGTTGATAGTATTCGTCAGGAAGATTTAAAAAATAATCCGCAAGGGATCAATTTTCGTGGTAGTACTAACCAGCGGATCATAAAGGTTCCACAGTCTTTAGCACAACATCAAATCATTGAACGTGCGGATCTGTATGAGGATGAAAAAATCGTAGCTCGTGATCGCGATTTTAAGAAAATAAAAAGATAGAAGAGTGAGACAAAAGGTTAAAGCCGATTTGCAATCGTTGTTAGAAATCGGCTTTAATCTTTTGGAACACGTTTAAGAGACTGGGACAAAATAATATCTCAGTTTCTTCTTTTGCTAAAAATAATTAAATTATTGCTTATGATTTTTATCGAATAAACGCGTTTCAAAAGTCTAAATCCTCAATGTAATGCCATTTCGCCATTCCTGTCCTGCGTTTTGCTACGGCCAAAATGGCGTAAATGACGTTACATACCGGCTTCAAAACGACTTTTGTCCTTAGAATCGCACAGCTAGCTATGTCCCAGTTCCTCCTTTTCTGTTTGACTTACAAGCCGATCAACTATGGGTCAGAACACGACTTAAGAATTGCTGTGCACGTTTCTGGGTCGGATGGTTATAGAAATTTTCAGCGCTATCATCTTCGATAATGGCACCTTCGTCAATAAAAATTACGCGGTCGGCCACTTCACGGGCAAAATCCATTTCATGAGTCACGGTAACGATCGTCATATCAGTAGTTTCTATGATATCTTTAATAATATTCAAGATGTCACCGATCATTTCAGGATCGAGTGCACTAGTTGGTTCGTCAAATAACATCACTTTAGGCTCCATTGCTAAGGCACGTGCGATAGCCGCACGTTGTTTTTGCCCCCCGGATAATTCGTGCGGTTTAGCGTTTATTTTTGAGGTTAAACCAACGAGGGCAAGGTATTTCATGGCATTTTCTTCGTTTTCTTTTTCGTCTCGCTTAAGTACTATCCGGGGAGCAAGCATGACATTTTCTAGAACAGTTTTATTCGCATATAGATTAAAATGTTGGAAAACCATCCCAATATCTCGACGGAGTGCATCCAAATCGGTTTTTTTATCAGAAATATCAACGCCGTTCACGATCAGATGACCGCCTTGAATTTCTTCAAGTGCATTAATGGTTCTGATCAGTGTGCTTTTACCTGAACCAGATGGTCCGACGATCACCACGACTTCTCCTTGGTCAATTTTGAAGTCAATATCTTTTAAAACGTGGAAATCGCCATAATATTTATTTACCTTGTTAAATTCGATCATTGCCATAATAATTCTACCTCCTCTTTTGAAAGCATTTGTTGTAGTTAAAGTGAGGTGAGACCAAATTAAAATATTCGGCCTTAATTTTTAGAAAAATTAGTAAACAAAACTATTTTAAAAAATAGAAAATAACTACTATCTAACGTGTGGTGCTAGTTCGTAACAATCAAACATTTAGTACAAAATTTTACAAAAAAAGCCCAATAAGGTTAGACTTTTAAGTGATCAAACAAAAA
>NZ_KB714696.1:509-1270 GCF_000349725.1 Ligilactobacillus pobuzihii E100301 = KCTC 13174 | reverse complement strand
TTGGCTAAAAATTGAATTAACAGTTTTTGTTTACAATCTAGGTTTTTTTAGTTTTGATGAAGATGAAATTATTACGAACTAGCACCACGCGTTACTATCTAAGTTAAATATACAACATTGTTACACTATTCACAAAAGATATGCTGTATGTTGATGCTTTATCACATAGAAAAATCAGTTTATTTTTATTTATACTAGTTATCTGAGCATTAGATTTACCGTTTTTTAAAACAGCATTATTTTTGGAAAATGTGAATTTAATCGGATTCTGATTTTTACGTGATGTAGTTTCTAGTGTCTAATGGGCTGGGACATAACTAGCTGTGTGATTCAAAAGGGCCTTCGATCTAAACCCATTTACTGAGATTAGATCGAAGACCCTTAAACGTGTTCCAAAAGACTGAAACTTTACACTGTAACAGATCGTATTAATCTGATTTTTCGCTTTGTTACGACCGAAAATAACATAATCGTTGTTATAAGTTGGCTTAAAAGCGTCTTTTATCTCACATTATTTATATTATATCTAAAATGAATTGCGGAACGAAAATTCCTTCTAGCTGATTTTCTTAATTAAACTTCTTTTCCATTCGCTTTGCTAGCAAGGACAGGGCATAACATACGATAAAGTACATGACCGCGATGATCAGATACATCGGTAACATATACCGCGTGTCCTGTCCGTATATGATCTGAGCCCGATATAATAGTTCTGGCAAGACGATGATCGTAGCCAAAGACGTGTCTTTGACTAAGGAAAT
>NZ_KB714696.1:0-425 GCF_000349725.1 Ligilactobacillus pobuzihii E100301 = KCTC 13174 | reverse complement strand
ACTGCGATACCAACGGCGGGATCATCTTTAACAAGGCCTGGGGCAAAATGATCTGCCACATAGCCTGCCAGTAAGTCATTCCCGTGGAACGTGCACCTTCCATCTGACCGGGATCCACAGCGATGATCCCACTGCGGACGATCTCAGCTAACATCGCCGATTCAAAGACCACTAAGGCTGTGATCGCCGCTGACATTGGTGTCATCCGTAGACCTAACCTCGGTAACGCAAAGTAGGTGAAAAAAATGATCAGTAGTAACGGCAAATTCCGTAAGATATCGATCACGAATCCCACGACTGCCGAAACATACTTAAAGCCGACATAACGGATGATCCCCAAGATCAAACCGATCACAAAACTTAAGACGATCGAGATCACAGAAACTTCCAAGGTAACACCTAAACCGGCCAACAAAAATTTGAGA
>NZ_KB714695.1:37026-56426 GCF_000349725.1 Ligilactobacillus pobuzihii E100301 = KCTC 13174 | reverse complement strand
ATCATACCCTAACTGAGCGAATTCTTCTTTTAGACTTTGACCAACATAACCTACATCACCTAAAACAAAGGGACAAGGACAACCGTCAATTAAACTTGACGCAGCTTTAGTATCATGAACTGAAGCCGGTGTTATATCGTAGTTTAAAATGTAACCAGTGGTTGTCACAGCTACATGGGTTTTGAACCCGTAAAAATACATGGTTTTGGTGGCATTGTACCCGATATCAGCTATTTCAGAAAAAATTTTGACACGCTTATTTCTAACTTTTTGACACAAGGGATTGGGCAGGCTGTCAATGATTGCGATTTGCCCAGTTTGTGCGTATTCCTGGGTTAAACCGTGACGCAGCGCCATAATGACAGGCAAAAGTTGATGTGCCCGTCGATTAAATCGAGTGCGGTCAAAGGTAACCTGATTCGGGATAAACAGCTTAGTCCATGCGAAAAATTTACGTTGTGATTGCATGTTGGTCGTCATTTGTAGGCAAAGTAAAGCTAAAATCTGAATGTCAGAAACTTGTGTGTGTTCGACATTGCGCCGATTGGAGATCAGAGAAGGACAATATTTATGGTAAAGGTACCCACAGATTTCTTTTAATTGTTCTAAATCGGCTTGTAAATTATGCCATTTTTGTTTAAACTTTAAGTGGTCCAATATGGTTATACTCCTTTTTGTTTGATCACTTAAAAGTCTAACCTTATTGGGCTTTTTTTGTAAAATTTTGTACTAAATGTTTGATTGTTACGAACTAGCACCACACGTTATGGTATAATTCCTTCCAAATTACTTGTTTGGAAATGATTATCACATTTGGCTACAAAATAGATTAAGATATTAGCCTTACATTACCAAGACCAAGCGTTTATGCTGAACCTTTATTTAAGCTCATTAATGAAAGCCGAAAAGAATTAGAACCGTGCCTTGGGTTAAAAAGATAAAAAATGTTGAAGACGAGAAAAAAACTTTGAACAAAATTATTGAGCATTTTGGCACAAGGTATTCATTAAACACAATTATACTTCTCCAAAATCAGCCTGCTGGCTCGATTAACTTTAATAACTTTCAGGATAGTAATAAAAGTACAGAAATAGTTTATAGATTAGCTACCAAATTTGTAGGCAAAGGTATTGTCCACCGCGTTATATCTAGTATGTACAATTTAGACTTTAATGACTATGAGGTGAATAAAATAGTCCTCCTTGCTGCAGTCGAGAATCAAAAAAGTAATCTTACTGCTCAAAGGGCTGGTTTTCATCTGGATGGAGTTTTACGAGCAGACGAGTTATTACAGAATGTTTTTCATGACGAAAATACATATATTCATTACTTAAAGATGAATGGTACACAACGTAATAAATTTAGGATATATTAGTGAGTAATAGTCCCTCTAACAATTAAAGGAGTTTATATGGAATTAATTAGATATTCTAAGCAATACGAACAACAAATAGCCGACTATGTTTTGAAAGATGACTATTATTCTAAACAACCTAAGATTGCTATAAAACAAGCTAAACATGACAGGACTAGTTTCCCAATACTTTCATTCAACAACGGTACACTAGTTAGTTTTTTCGTTTTAGATAGCGGACTTGAGAAAGATAACTATACAAATCAAAAAAATATACTGTTACTTAAAAGTTTTTCAACAGACTCAAGATATACTGGCAAAGGATTTGCATCTAAAACACTAAATTCGCTATCTAACTTTATAAAAAACAACTTTCCTGAAATAAAAACAGTTATTTTAGGTGTTAATCAAAAAAATATTCCTGCTATCAATCTATATAAAAAGTGTGGCTTTAAAGACACTGGGCAAAAATACTTAGGGGAGATTGGTTGGCAATTAATCTTTGCTTTACCATTAAAGTAGCTAATTTAAAATCCATTATTCAATAATAGTCCCTGAAAAAGATTAATTTACCAGCTCCTTTATTTTAGATCAGGAGAAAAAGGACAAAACTAATAACACTTAGAAAATTAGTTTGTAGCCAAAAATAAGAATGACAGCTTAATGGGATTTTACATCTAACATTATGCCGTTATCCTTATTTTTGAGACTAGAATTTTGTTTCGCCCTAGTTCCTTTTCATGAAACAAAAAGTCATACTGATCAAAGATTTCAATGTTTTAAGCCTGGTTCAACAATGCTTATTAGAAGACTTTAAAGCTAACCGTCGCAATTATACAATTTTTAAAGCTGACACAGCAGTTTATTTTGCATCAGGTTAACTCGATCAGCCAAGTTCTAAGCGCGCACAACAGCTCTTACCAGTTATGATCGCAATACGACAAGAATCGACACGTGAGGTCACACAAACGGGAAAATACCGCTCATTAATGTACTTACTATTAAAATTCTAACTGGGCCAATGAGCCCTCTCACCATACTCACTCTGGCTATCTTTTTTATCCTTATGCTAAAACATCTAATAATTCTTCACAAACTAGGCTTGACTTGGAGATAATTTTCTAATAAATTGGGAAAGTACAATCGGAGTGTCAATAGGACAGAAAAGACGTAGTTCGGAAGGCAGAGGCCAGATAAGATTGCTAAGGTAATCTTATCTGGCCTCTTTTATATGTGAAAGGAGTATTAACTTGAAAAAAGAATCTTTTTGGACTAAAAACTTTACACTACTATTTTTTAGTAATGCTTTTTTATTTATGGTTTATAATATGCAGGTCCCGGTGCTGCCACTTTATGGCGCAAAAATTGGTTTAAACAATAGTCAAATTGGTGTATTTGTCGGCATGTTAATGTTTGCTGGGATAACAGTCAGACTTTTCGCAAATCAATTGATTTATATTTTTTCAAAAAGAAAGCTATTATTTTTGGGGATCAGTTTATATCTAATAGCCACTGTAGGTTATCCCTTGTTAGCAACCTTTAGTTTGCTACTTTTGCTACGTATAGTAAATGGAATTGGTCATGGACTTGCAACAACCTACTTCGCAACCATGGCTGCTGATGAGTTACCACCAAAGAGTTTAGGTACAGGCATGGGTTACTTTGGTGTAGGAGAAACGGTTACCGCCTCGCTGGCACCCGTCCTAGCTTTAAGTCTGGTACAGCAGGTCAGTTATAACTCATTTTTTGTTGCTTGCGCTGTTATCCTAGTTTTAGCTATAGCTTTATTGCTACTGACGAATAAAAAAGAGCAAAGTGAACGTTTTTCTAAAAAAGAAAGATTTTCTTTTAAAAAAATGTTTATCCCTGTTTTCTAGCACAAAATTTTTTGATTTTCCTTTTAGGTATCATGATGAGCGGGATTATGGCTTTTACGTCAGTTTATGCTAAACAGCAGAACTTAACCACTGTAGCTTGGTTCTTTTTTGCGGCAGCAATTGCTGGTGTTGTCATTCGCCCTTTTTCTGGTAGAATTTTTGATTTTAAAGGTCCTTTTTTAGTTTTACTGCCAGCTTCATTGGGTTTATTAGTTAGTATCTTCTTGATTATTTATAGTAAAACTAACTTGATGTTGATCATCGCCGGTGTCTTTTATGGCGCAGCTGACGGCGCTATTTTTCCTACAATACAAGCTTGGGTCTTAAAAAAGGCGGGAATTGCTAAAAGAGAAGTCGCTACTAGCATGTTTTTAAACTGCTACGATTTTGGTATGGGAATCGGTGCTTCGATCTTAGGGAAAGTTGCTGATCTCACTTCTTATCGTTTTATGTTTATCGTTCTGGCCTTTATAGCAGCGTTTTATATTCTATTATGTTTTTATTTTCCACGAAAGAAGAGTACAAGATAAAGAAATACGTGTCTATTACTTGAACGATTAACAATTTCACTAATAGAAAATCATCCAAAGCTAAAACTCCCACTAAGTCGTGATTATGTTAAATAGCCTGTAACATGACACCTTTTTAAAAATATGATTTAATTATATGTAAAGAAAAGGAACTAGGCGTTAACACAGCTCCCACACAAGCCACTTCAAAGGTGGTGGCATATTATGAAATTACTTTATTAGTCGCCTCCATAACCAACCAAAGTTATGTTGGGACGGCTTTTTTGTTTGTTCTTTTTATAGGACAAGCAGCCACCGCCTTAAAACTTCCTGCTAGCTAAAATTATAACGTTTCCACCTAACCAGCTCTAAGTACTTTTGAGCATTATATTTTAGCTTGCGCTTCCACCTTTTTATTTACTAAAAAATAACATCATTTGCAGAGGATTTAACCATGTCTAGTAAACTATAAATGTTAGACGAATTACGGCAGAAATTAAATGAGCAGAAACGCAAATGTAGCAATCAACTACCTTTACGGGGGCCATGCATTGGAACAAAACCTTTTGGCAAATTGAAAATTTCAAAAATGTGTCAGAATGGTTGGCAAAGTTTCGGACCGATCAAAAATAAAATTAAGTCGTGGGTTTTTAGAAAAAATGGTGTTTTTGTTTAATTCTTAAGCATTTCAAAATTGCTATTCACCTTTTAGTTTCATCACTTAAAGTTTAGCAAGTTTTTGTTAACTCATTTTAAAATGTTGCGTACTAGCACCACGCGTCATAAATATAAAAAAATTTAAGTAAAGCTACGCCGCTTTTCCTTTTTTATAGCAGTATTATCATAACTTTCATTTTTAATGAAAATATTTTTGAAAAAAGACTTACACGACTAAAAATTTTCTGGTAATATGATCGCATTGTGCAAAAAAGCGGTCTGACTATTTTCATAGCCGATTCAACTATGATCACTGCTAAATTTTCCTAATTTATATACTTAATAACTTGGTTATATAAGAGTCAAATACCGTAATTTGCGCCGAATATATTCTTAAATACTTAATACATAGGTAGTTTTTCAGAAAAGAGAGGTCTTTATCGTGGAATCATCAGAATCACACACAACAAGTTTACAAAAACCCCAAGTTGAGGTCAAACATCGCTGGCTGGCTATTACTGGTCTAATGCTAGGAGCTTTTGTAGGAATGCTATCAGAAACATCATTAAATATCGCACTCCCCCAGTTAATGGACGCATTTAGTTTGAAAGCAAGTACAGCCCAATGGCTCATAACTGGATATATGCTAGTTATCGGGATCATCCTACCATTTTCAAGTTTGCTCAGTAAATGGTTCACTACTCGTCAGCTCACAATTTTTGCCTTGTTAGATTTTATCACTGGTGCAGTGATCTCGGCTTTGGCGACTAATTTTGGCATCCTATTAACAGGACGGATGATCCAGGGAATCGCAACTGGAATGATCTTACCGTTAATGTTTACAGTTGTTATGACAATTTTTCCACCATATAAACTTGGGACAGCCATGGGAATGTGTTCTTTAGTTATTATGGTCGCACCCGCTATTGGGCCAACTATTACCGGTCTTATTTTAGGTAAATTATCGTGGAACTGGATTTTCTGGTTCTTTATTCCGTTCTTATTGATTGCCTTACTCTTTAGTGTATTCAGTCTAGAAAATGTTGGTCAGGTTACTAAACCTCATGTTGATGTCTTGTCACTTTTAGAATCGATCATCAGTTTTTCTTGCCTGGTAATGGGCGTTAGTTTTGCTTCTAGCTTAGGCTGGAGCTCGCCGATCATCTTAAGTATGTTAGCAGTAGGTATTATCGTACTTGGTTTTTACGCACACCGTCAGTTAAATATTAAAAATCCAGTTTTAAACTTACGTGTTTTTGCCAAGCCCGCTTTTGCCAAGGGAACTATTGGTGTTATGATCGACTTCTCCATTATTCTTTCATCAATGTATCTGCTACCACAATACATCCAAAAAGGAATGTTGGTCGCCGTAGCTTTAACAGGGATCATCATGTTGCCGGGTGGAATCGCAAATGCTGTAGTTTCAGCTTTTGCTGGTCGTTTATATGACTCGGTTGGTGCTAAAAAACCAGCTGTCAGTGGTTTTTTGATTGCAGCTGTTGGTGCGATCATGTTGTTGCTTACTAACAAAGATTCATCAATTGCTTACGTGATCACCGCTCATGTTATTTTAATGATCGGTACTCCATTAGCAATGGCACCATCGCAAACATACGCTTTAAACGCACTAGAAGGTTTAGAATCAGCCGATGGTAGTACTATTTTAAATACCTTACAACAAGTTGTTGGTGCGATTGCAACGGCTTTAGCAACTAGTTTCCTCGCCTTAGGCCAAAATGCTTATACAGGTAATAACGCAGCGGCCTCCTTTACTAACGGAAGTCATTACGGCTTTGTCTTTACCCTCGTATTGACAATCATAGGGACAATTGTTGCGTTAAACTTTAAATCACAAAAATCTGGCAAATAATAAATTAAAAAAGCTAAGAAAAAACAAAAAGCGGAGCATGGCGCTTAGAATGTGAGCATTAATTGACTAGCCGGGTGTAATACGTTTTTTGCATTAGAGCTGGCTAGTTAGGCACAACCTTCTGCCAGGCAAAGCTCATTTAAGAACATTAGACAAAAGATACTTTGAAGCCGATTTGTAACGACAATTGCATTATTTTGGGTCGCAGCAAAGCGGAGAACAAAAATGACGTAATCATCGTTACAGTAAGGCTTCAATCTTTTATAACACGTTTAGGGACGTCGATTTAACCCATTTAATGGGATAAATCGACGTCCCTTTTAAGATTATACAACTATTTATTTCTCAGCCCGGCTTTCTTAGTTTTTTTTGATTTACTTTTTTATCAATGAGGTCTACTTTATAAGTATAAAATAGATATATTTGTTTTTAGTCTAAATCAAAGATTCAAAGAAGTGAGTTAAATGTCCGAAGATGAAAAACCAAAAAGCTTTAAAAAAATAAAAGAACCAATTCACGGATATTGTCCACGCTGCGGACGTCCAATGCGGATCAGTTATGGTTGGAATTCTTGTCCTAACTGTCATATGATCTTTCGATCAAATTTCAAATAAAAGGTTAAAATAATGCTTGCCTCAAAATCTACCTCATCCAAAATATAAGATTCTTTAACTAAAATGACGCAAAACTGGGACTTCACTTAGTATTAGTATCGCTACTTGGTCCAAGTTAAGGCTGACTTTTGTGACGTTCGTTTTCTTAGTTGTAGTCTTATTTTTTCCGTCTGTATTGCCCATACGTTTGATTAGTGACGCACTTTATCATCGATCACATCATATATATTTTTTTGCAAAAAAACTCCTAGCGACTTTCAAAAAAGCAGCTAGGAGTCAACACATAACTATGAGTTAATTAATATTTTTCAATTATCTTGTTTTGCTTATTAAGCTAATGACGCACCACTAGTAGCATCAATATTTGCTTGTTTAATAGCTGGATCTGTTGTCTTATCGTCAGTTGCTGAAGCACCACTGACAGCGTCAGAACCTACACCAGCTTGTTCTAAGAAGTAACTGAACGGTTTCAGGTCTTGTGCTTGGTATTTTTCAACGAAAGTATCGATGTCTTCTTGCGATGAAGTTGCTGGATCTAAGAACATGTGCTGTGTTGTAAATGGCATCTCATGGGTAAACTTAATGTCGATCAAAACAGGAGCTTCTGTCTTAGCAGCAGATTTCATGGCTTGTTTGAAGTCATCCAACGTCTTAACTGTATATGCTTCGCAACCCAAGCCTTTAGCAGACGTAGCCCAGTCTGTAGCTGGAATATCAACACCCGACAATGGTTGTTCACTATCATCCCGTTGTTCGGCTTCAATAAAGCCAAGTGTTTCGTTAGAAAAGACAATGTTAACGATGTGCAAGTTATACTTAACTTGAGTCAACAATTCTTCCATCAACATTGCAAAACCACCGTCACCACTCAAACTATATACATCACGATGTGGAAAGGCAATCTTAGCGGCGATCGCAGCCGGCAGTCCATACCCCATCGTTGCATATTGACCAGATGTAGTCCATTTTTGATCGCCGTGGATGTCAACTAAACGTTCGAAGTTAATATTAACGTTACCAACATCAACGGCAAAGACTGCTTTATCACTAGCCGTTTTGTTGATCACATCAAAGACAGGTTCTGGACGCAATGGAACTTCTTCACTGTCTTTGAAACTATCTTGCCAGTCAGTCCAGTTCTGTTTGTTAGCCAAAGTAGCGTTATAAAATGGACGATCTTCTACTTCATCGCCGGCTTCAACTAAAGCAGCTAAGGCTTTCTTTGCATCTGCTAAAACAGGTACATCAACAGAATGACGTTTACCAATTTTTTCGTTATCAACATCGATTTGGATCATCTTAGCTGACTTGTTGAACAAGTACAAACTAAATGGTGAATCAGTTCCGACCCACACGATCAAGTCAGTTGAAAAACCGATCTCAGCACCAGGTTTTGGCGCAACGCGGCCAGATGAACCAACATATGCCGGATAATTTTCATCAAGGATACCTTTGGCTAACACAGATGAAACTAATGGCATCTTGTATTTTTTAGATAATGCCTTTAATTCCTCTGCCGCGTCTTTAGCACCGATACCAAAGTAAATAATTGGATTTTCAGCATTTTTGATCAATTCAGCTGCTTCTTTTATCTTGTCAGCTTGTGGTTCAGGATATAAAGGAGCGACATGGTTTTTAGCATTTGAGACGAATGTGTCAGGGATCGATGCCCAACCAAAGTCCTTAGGGATAGTTACTACTGAGACACCACTGTGTTTGTATGCCTGGCGAATAGCTTCGTCGATCATACCAGGTAAGCTTTCTGCAGACATTGCAGTCTTGTTCCAAACAGCAACATCATCAAACATTGGTTCTTCATTCATTGCCTGGAAAAAGTCGATGTTCATTTTCTTGGAAGGAACCTGAGCAACGATCGCCAAAAGTGGTGTATGATCATGCTTTGCATCATACAAACCATTCATCAAGTGCACCGCACCAGGGCCAGCGGAACCAAAACAAACACCGATCTTACCAGTCAACTTAGAATCAGCTGCGGCTGCTAAAGAACCTGCTTCTTCATGACGAACTTGAATAAATTTCATTTTATTGCTTTGGTTATACAAAGCATTCATTGTTGAATCAAATGAACCACCCGGGTAACCATAAATATGATCAACACCCCACTCTTCGATGACCTTTAAAACTGCATCTGAACCACTTATCATTTCAGTCATAAATTAACCTCTCTCTTTCATGTTCAAAATTAAACATTCGCTTGATAAAATGCTTAAAAATAAACGATTCCTAGGTAAAACGCTTTTCTTTAAGCCAGCCAGACAAGCTAACGTTTTCATTAACCATAATTAATAATAATGCGCTTCCGCACAAACGACAATGACGTTTTTATTGCTTATTGGGTGCTCATTTCATAGGTTGCTTAAAAACATCACCTATTAAATAAGCATTGTCTTCCGCAATATTATTGTTATATCAAACTTTACAAGCAGTTTTTACTTTAATTTTAAATAAAAAAAGTCTTATAAAAAATAATATCAAAGCAGTTAATTTTTTGTTATATTGTGCACAACCGTTTTAGCGTTCAATTAGTTGCTCACGCATCTTAGCTGGCGACATTTCATAATGCGCTTTAAACTTTTTAT
Source organism: Ligilactobacillus pobuzihii E100301 = KCTC 13174 (assembly GCF_000349725.1). Lineage (GTDB taxonomy): Bacteria > Bacillota > Bacilli > Lactobacillales > Lactobacillaceae > Ligilactobacillus > Ligilactobacillus pobuzihii. The sequence continues at coordinate 46,945 of NZ_KB714695.1, read as the reverse complement.
AGAAGAAAGACTTCGATGTATAACCTACATAATTAACAACATCGCTAATCGTATATGCTGGATTCTTTAGTAATTCAACCGCTTGTTTCATCCGCTCATTTTCAACCAATTCTTTATAAGAATAACCCGTAGTTTGCTTTAACTCAGTTGATAAATAACTAGGATTATAGCCAAAAAAGCGTGCCATTGAAGTTAAAGTAATATTTTGAAAGTTCTTGGTGATATAATCAGTAAAATCCGAAATTTGGTATTTGGATTGCAGATTAACTGCGCTAGGGTCAACGTAACAATCATTTTCTAATAAGACTAGTACCAGAATCGCTAATAAATGTGAGATTTTATCACAATATAAAAGTCCTGGCTCAACATATTCGATTAAAACTCGGTCGATCACATAGCTTGAATTATCAACCTTAGGAGCATTAAATACAGCATAGTGGTCTTTTCGATATGCGTGGTTGATCTTATTTATCATACCGCTAACCGAAGAACGAGTATTATAAATATTCTCCAAAAAATCTTTAAGCTCAAACGAAGAATCCATATTGATCCGCACTAAAACATCGCCCCAATGTAAAGGTAACAACGTATATTTAGTTTCTTCATCAAAAAAGATAAAATTTCCTGCGCCGATCGGAAATTCTTTACCAGCTGTTTTAACCACCATTTTGCCACTAAACACAAACAGTATTTCTGGTCCTTTGGTTTGGTGCTGGTGTTCTACTTTCCCATCAGTTTTTTCAATTTTAACCGTCATGCGTGGACTTTTTTCACTGATCGTACTCAGTGGCTTTAGCACAAAGTCTTGTTTACCTGGAAGTTGATCTTGTATCATCAATTGTTTGAAAATATATTCCCCGATCGTAGTTTGATCCATTAGTAAATTCTCCCTCTAATACTGCAGCATATTTAGACTTACTTTTCTAAAAAACTAATATTTGTTAAGTAATTAACAAATTCCCTATAACTTAAAGTGATTGCTCATTTCCTAGAATTATATCCATTTTTTATTCTATCACTTGATTTTATCATGACAAGTGAAAGAAGTTTAGGTTTAAAATATCACGGTCCAATAACTCAAACTAACTAGCATGAGTTCTTTATCACAATTTAAGGTATTATTTAAAAAATCCGCCCCTAACAACTAGCATTTGTTGAATTTAATCTGAAAAATGCAGTTACTAAAAGTCACACCATCAAATCTCAAGAGACTAGAAAATTATGAGTAGGTACATTTTTCATAACTTTCGCCTGGAACAGCCGCATCTATGCTCATTTTTGTTCTTTGATCAAGTAGTCTACTCTTTACCGTAAAAATTTCATAGTTTGGAATATATCACTTTAATAGCTAAAACTTGAAAAGCAAAAAGACTACATCCCAAAACTCACGGAATGTAGCCTTCATATCGTTAATGCGTTATATTTTAATTTTGTTAATTAGCCAATGAATTTAGCTGCAAACTCACTGAATGACTTACCTGCACCAGACAAGAATTCTTTTGTACCTTCGTTAGTAATGTTACCTTCATCATCAGCTAAGTCAGCTGTGTTACCGATGTATAATTCTGGTTGTTGCATTGTTGGCATATCCAAAAATACTAATGATTGACGTAATGAATGATGTGCCAAGACACCAGAAATACCAGAAATAGATTGTGAAGCAACTAATGCTGGCTTACCTGCCCATACGTTTTGACCCCATGGACGTGAAGCAACATCCAAGGCATTCTTCAAAGCGGCTGGAATGTTACGATTATGTTCTGGTGTGACAAAAATAAATGCATCCTGTGCCTTAACATCTTTACGGAATTGTTCATAAATAGCAGGAGAATCTGCATCAAGATCTTCACTGTACAAAGGAAGATCAGCAATGTTCAAGAAGTTTACTTCGGAACCCTCTGGTAAACCAGCAGCGATTGCCTTGGCAACACCTTTTGAATAAGAATTTTTACGAATAGAACCTACAATTACACCATATTTTGTCATATTTATTATCTCCTTTTTTCTTACTAAAAGTAACTAACTTGTCGATAAATATATTCTATCACTTTACTTACAAAAAGCAAGTAAATTTGTTGAATTATTTTTTAAAAAATCATCAATTGCTATGTAGCAACTGTTCTCCTGTGGTTTGACTTTGCATAAAAACGTTACCAACTTTAGAATAACACTATTCTAGCGAATACTACAAAAAATAACCCTCGCCAATAAAAAAGGGGCTGGGACAAAACTAGCTGTCAAATTCTAAAAGGGCCGTTGATTTATCCCAATAAATATGGTTAAATCGACGGCCCTTAAACGTGTTCCAAAAGATTGAAACCTTACTGTAACAACAATTGCGTTATTACAAATCGGCTTCAAAACATCTTTTGTCTCACTCTCTCAGAATTATTATATTCAAGTTTATTAATGCAAAACAAAAAATTCAGCTAATCGTCAACCTCACCCAAAATTTTGATTTCGATTTGTTTTTTTATCTTTTCGGCCTGGATCGGATCACTGTCTTCATAAATTTTAACTGCTTTGCGTAAGATATCCATATCTTGCTGGTCAAATGAAAAGTCCAAATCAAACTCTTGCCAGCTATTTGCAATACCTTCGTTGAAACGTTGGATCACAGAATTATCATCGTTAACATATAGATCATAATCTGGAAACTCTGCCAACAAACGGTATCCTTCCAAATCATCCTCATATTTAGGATCCATAATGATCAGTTCCCTTTCTGCATTACAAAGCTACTCAATGCAAAGAATTTTTATTATATTATAGTATTTTACCAGATTATGGAACTTTTTGCTTGCCAAATGAAGATATACTTACCACCAAAATTAAGGAATCTCAATGCAATTGTCCATAAAAATTACTAGTCAACTTTAAGTAGTCTAGTTTTTCTAAAGGTTCTTTAATTACTTGACCTGAAATAACTTGTCCAATTGTAACAACTTGTTTTTCTTGACCAACGTCTGTGACAAGCTCGTTAACTTTGACCCAAAGGTATGCACTTAAAATATCATTAACGGCTTGCGTGACCTGAGTGGTTATTTCACTTCCACTAACATTTTGCGGCAAATGATATTCATTTAAAACGTACTGGAAAACACCTGGGTATACACGATAATTAAATAGCATATCTGGAGGCGTTGTGTCTTGATCAAACAATAATTCTTGTAAGTGTAAGAGTTGGTAATAGATTCCGTTTAGTTCCAAATTAAGATTCGTTCGTTTATCCTGGCTCAAATCACTCAAGCCCCGTAACTGACGTTTCACGATCGGTTGCTTAACGGTTTTATTGTTCTGTAAATTTTGTCTATTAGGCTGATTGATCATTAATAATAGCTCATATGGCGCAAACCTTTGCTCATTCTGGCAAAAATGCAACTTATTATCCGCTCCAAGCATCAATATAAAATCATCAGCGTAAGTTAAATCATATTTCCTCAAAAAACTAAAAATTTTCGCATCATCGATTTTGATCACTCTTTGCTGTGCAGCGATTATGGGACTCAAGAAATCAAACATGTCTATCTCTTGTAACCACGACAACTGTCGTGAGCTAAAAATGTTTAATGGCATAAGGTCACCTCCTGTTAAGAAATCGCATAATCCTTTAACGCCAACACCTTTAGCATCTTGGGAGTCTGACGAGCCAGCTGCTTTATCAATGGCATTTGATTACGATAACGCTTCTGCTCACTTTTTTGATAAACATTCATAAATACAACTTGACGCTCTTTTAGCTGACGCTGATATTCAGTGAGATCCGTCTGTGCAAAACAAAAATCGCTAATAATTAAATGCACTGACTGCGCAGTTTCTACTACATCTTGAAAAACTGGTCGTAGATCTGTCCCACTACTGGAAAAATGAGCTAACTGCTGCTTGAGTTTGGCAAAATCACGCTCAAAATATTTTTTCCCTGCACGGAAATGAACAACTTCGCCCAAATCACTAGCAAATAATAAAACAGAAAGCGACTGTCCTTGTGCGACAGTTTCCTTGATCACTGAGAGGACTTGCGATAATCGTTCAACTGAAATTGAACCCGAGGCATCAATATATACCCGGATTTGCGTTCGATAATTCTTTTTCTTAGCAATATGTGCCATGTCTAAACGGCTAGGGAAAGCGTAGTGACGCCGATACCACTCGATTTTATTATCCGTTGCTAGATCCTTTTGCAATTTACGCAGTTTTAACCGTAAAGGAGGCAACGGGCGGCTTTTGACCAAACGGTATTTTAGCTGTTTTAACTGACCACCTGATTTAGAATAATCGATCTCTGGAAATTCAATTTGCGCTTGGCGATAAGCTTCACTAGCTATAGATAAGAGCTGGCGGGCCATTTGTTCAGCCTGATTTTTTTGTTGACTATTCAAAGAGTTAGTAAGCTGCTCGAAAAAGCGCTGGTTGATCTCAAAAATATCGCCACCACTTAACCCAACTTTTCCGCCACCTCCAGGAGAAGCCGGGTCGGTGCCAACTGTTGTTTGTTGCTGTTCTTGACTACTATTTTGATTTTCAGCATTTCTATGAGCTTGTTTTTGTGCAGTCTCTCTTTGGGGACGCGGGGGTAAATTAGGATGATAGCTTTTCTGGTACATTTTTTGTAACAAATTTAACACGAAATTTTTTTGTTTTACTAACAGGATCGTATTATCACTTAAAAAAGAATCGCTGCGCTGATAACCGGCAGACTTTATTTCTTGGAACTCATTTTCAAAAGCTTGTTGGTGTAAAGCTTGATCCATGTTGGCCAAATCTGCTTGCGTAATAATATTTGGTTTAGTGACTTGAGTTTGACACAAAGCTTGCGACCCGCCAAAGAAAACATTAGCTCCCAGATCATTTATTAATGAACTGTTAATGTTAAAATCAGCGATAATACTATCTAAATCACCACTCGTTAAAACAGGAAAACCTAAAACGGTCACTTCAAGATGGTCTGCAAAAAAAGCTGCTGCCTGTTGGTTTTTATTCGGTGAACCAGGAACATAACCAGGTTGAGTTAATAAATCACCTCGCAAAATGTGGCGCGCTTGGTGTAAGAGAAAAGTTAACAAGGCATGCTCACTTTGAACACGAGCTTGCTGACCATCAAAGTACGCTAAACACAAAGCCAACATCTTGCTCGGGGAATAAAACAAATAATTATCACCAACAGATTTTTCATTGATAAAACTGGTTTCATTACCGAAAACTTTCTTCGGTCCTAGTAAGGAAACTGCACAAGGCGTTACCATCGCTGAGCTTTCTGCATAGACTGGCGTTAGGGCTGCTAAAACATTCAGCTCCGGCGCGACTTTTCCAACATTGATGGCGGGATCATTTTTAACAAGCAAAGGTAAAGCACTCAGATAAGAGTGCCATACTACGGGATCAAAGGGGTCCGCTAATAAATCATCAAAAGTAGCAATTGCCCCAGTATGCTTGATCTCTTCGGTAGAAGGCACAGTTTGTCGCGACCGGCTTACTATTTTCAGATATTGTTCAGCCCGTGAATTTTTCTGCGCCTGAAACCAATGTTCACTTGTCCGCTGACAAAAATCAACATACTTATCTTGCAATTCTTTTTCTTGTAAGTAGTGACGTGGTTCTATCTTTAGTACTCGCTGATCTAATAAATTTATCGCATATTTCGCCTTTAATGTTTTAAGCTCTGCTTGAGTAAAAATAGCCTGTGCGCTTTTTATGGCTGCTTTTTGATAACTAGCAGTCTTAACATATTGTGGAAAAACTGTTTCAAAATAACTGATTGCTTCTTCTTTTGTTCTCACTTGCATACTAAGATCCACCGCCTTTCTTGAACCGACATTTGAATGAGCTGGTCAAACAAAAGTCACTAAATGCCACTGATTGATCGGTGTTTTTGCCATGATCCACTTACTATATATTGTTGACTGACATTTCCATTACCAACTGCATAAACCTAGGTTCTTTTCTCAAATAAACATTTGTCTTAGGGTATTTTTGTTCTAATACTCCCGTTTCGACTTGCGTATGCATAAATCTTGCTACCGCCGTTTGATCATTTGTTTGTAAATAGTTTAAAAATATTTGAGCGTAACCACGTGAATTTTCACTTTCTAGATCTTGTTCAACTAAACGCAGCGCTGAACTGAAAAATGCCATTTTTCTACCTGTCGAAAGTTGCATAAATTTTTCTTGATCTGGTTTTTGTAACAAAGCAAAAATGTCCAGTGGATCACCCGTTGTTAAATACGTCAAAAACTGGTTACCACAATCATTACCGATCATTGAAAAAACAGCGGCACGCAATAATACTGGATCATTTTTAATGGTCGGATCAGCCAAGAAACTTGAAAGACGGGCCCATGATCGAGGAGTAGCACCAGTCCCATCTGCACTTTTCGATGGTTGATATAATAATTCTTGTTGTTCATGGTATGACTTACTTCCAATAAAATCGACCACTTCTGGTGCGACCTCATTAACATAAGCCCAGTCTAGCCATTCTTTTGGTTCTAATTGGATAAATAGGGGATTGATCCGGTCTCTTGTCGCTGTATCCAATTCATTGACGTCATTTTCGATCATTGCTTCATCAGAAAAGATATTTTCCGCCGTATTTCCGGCACCAACCACAAAAACATTTTCAGGTAAACTATTACCTGGCAAACGATTTTCCAAAAGTAGTTGCATGATCGTTTGTTTCATAAATTCGTCGCCCCGATTAAACTCATCTAAAAATAAAAAATGTGGAATAGATGAATATTCTAAAGCATGGGCTTTTAAACGGCTGATACTAGCATTTAACGCGTGTAAGACTTGAGCAGTTTGCTCTTTTTCATTCACATGCGAAATCGGCATCGATAATGAGCCACCAAACTCAGCATTAATATCGATCACGCATAACTGTTGTGGATCCGTGACCATTTCGCGGATCCCCTGTGTTTTTCCCATACCAGGTAGTGAATACAAAACAAAAGTATGCTTATCAGGTAACTGTCCATTTTTTATAAGTTGCATTTGAAAACTTGTATCAGCCTTGATCAAACGCAAGGCTGTCTTAAGCGAGATAAAGTTTTGTTGTTCTCCATTTTCAGGCATAAACTACCCACTTCCATTTTTGATATTCTAAACTCATACTAATTTCTAGCACATAAAATCTCAAGTTACCCGTTTAATTAAACCTACTCTTCATCTTCTAATGGTCGATTCAGTTTTTGCAGCTGGTCACGTACATCTGAACTAAAATTATTATCCACTAAAACGATCAATGTATCACCCGGATGGATCAACGTATCACCATTTGGAATGGATGTTTTTTCACCGCGTCTGACCCCGATCAACAAAGTATTGGCTGGCCAGTTGATGTCTCTAACTTGCTGGCCGACAAACCGACTATCATCAAAGACTGGTAATTCAACCTGATCATTTTTACCACTAATTACATGCAATTTTTGTTTCACGGTCATTCTCTCTAATAATGACTCATAGATCGGTGCGCCACCTAAGAGGTCCACCACAATATATGCCACCAAAGAAGTTAACGCTAATGGTACCAAATGTTGTAAAGAGCCCACCATTTCTGTTACTAAAAGAATGGCGGTAAAAGGCGCTTTCCCGATCCCTGCAAAATAACCAGCCATCGCAAATACTAATAGATCGACCATGTATTTAGACGGTAATAAATTAAACTTCAAGGCGATCGCCCCATATAACATCCCGATCACAGCACCTAAAGTTAGGATCGGTAAGAAGATCCCTCCAGGTAACCCTGAGCCATACGAGATCATCGAAAACACAAAACGTAAAACAAAAAGCAAGGCCAAGCTGATGATCAATGGGTCAACTTGCGCCATTTTGATAATGATCACATTCCCGCCACCTAGTGTATTAGTAAAAAAATAACCAACTGGTACTAATAACAACAAAGCAATCAAGCCATGATAAGCACGCGAGATCCTTCCAAATAACTTGTGGTACCAGACAGAACTTTGCAATAAGATCCGTTGGTAAAAGTAACCTAGTAAGCCTAAAACTACACCCAAGATCAATAAGTGCCAATAATATTTAAGAGGTAAACCAGGTACCACACCCACATGTAAAACAGTTTCTAAACCAAAAACATTCATCGAAACCACATCAGCTGTGATCGATGCTGACAAAGCACCCATCCAAACTAATGGTGAAAAATTATGATAAACTTCTTCCAAAATAAATAATGTTCCAGCGATCGGTGCGCTAAAAGCGGCCGATAATCCAGCTGCAGCACCACTTGCAATCAAGACACGGTGACCTCTTTTAGAATCTTCGGTCATGTCAGCGATCCCCTGCCCGACAGCGCCACCCAGTTGGATCGATGGGCCTTCACGACCTAAAAACAGGCCAGAGCCGATCGCTAAAACTCCCGCAACAAACTTACGCCACAAGATCGCCCACCAGTTAAATTTAAATTTCCCGGCTAACTGCCCTTCGATCTCGGGGATACCGGAACCAGAAATATGAGGTTGTTGGGTCGTCAATTTACCGATCACTAGACCAATTAAAACTAAAACAACTACGATAGCTAATAAATAAAGGGGTTGCTGGTGTGCTATTTGAAAAGCATGTTTCCACAGACCCAAAGACTTTTCAATCAACCAGCGGAATGCACCAACAACGACACCAGTGATTGCACCGATTAAAACTCCTTTTAATATGTATGATAAATGTGCTGAATTAATTTTAACTTTCTTTTTTGCTTGTTCCATTGTGACCTCCACTAAACAATATGATATTTCCTAACGTTACCCTTCACATTATAATCCGTCCAATATTTATTGACAAAAACATCAAGGACATAAATATATTTTGTGAAAATTATGAAGACAAAGCTATGCTATAATGAAAATTATTGAAAACATAAACTAGGACAGACATACTAAATATCACAATTTGTCTTACACTGATGTTTAATTACGTCAGTCTTTTCTGAAATTTATTTATCATTTTACAATTCAGTGGAGGGATCATCATGTCTGAAGGTAATCATTTCACTAAAAATACCATTCAGTTTACAAATAAAAATCATATGGAAATACCTTGGGCCAAGGTCACAAACGATAATGGACAAACTCCTTCGATCAAATCATCTTTAAAAGAAAAATCTACGATCATTGGACGAGTTGGTATTATCTTATTATCCTGCGGTACAGGTGCTTGGCGTGTGCGAGATTCAATGAATTCTATTGCACGGATCCTAGGTGTCACATGTTCAACAGATATTGGCTTAGTAACGATCGAATATACGTGTTTTGATAAGCATCGGAGTATCACCCACTCACTTTCGTTACCATCTAGTGGAGTCAACACTGACAAGTTGTCAGAAATGGAATCTTTTGTTAAAGGCTTTGAAAAAGAAGGAGCTTTTTTGAGTGTCAAAGAAGTTCATACACTCCTGGACAAAATCTCCCAAAAAAAGCCCAACTATCGTCCATTCGTCCAAGGTTTAGCAGCAGCTTTAGCCTGTAGCGCCTTCGTTTTTCTCTTAGGCGGTGGCCCAGTCGAAATGCTCTGTTCTTTCTTTGGGGCTGGTTTAGGTAACTGGCTTAAATCAACCATGAACAGTAAACATATGACCCTTTTTGCCGGACTAAGTGCTGGTGTCGCACTAGCCTGCTTAACTTACCTAATGATCTCACGGGGGCTAGAATTAGCTTTTGATATTAATGTTGGACATGAGGCAGGGTATATTGGTTCCATGTTATTTGCGATTCCAGGTTTTCCCTTTATAACCAGCGGCTTAGATATCGCCAAATCTGATATGCGCTCTGGGATCGAACGCTTAGTCCACGCAGTCACTATTATTTTAGTTGCAACCTTAGTCGGGTGGATCGTAGCTTTAGCCAGCGATCTAACACCGGACAAGTTCATACCGCTTGGTCTCAGTCCTTTAACAGTAATGTTATTGAGG
>NZ_KB714695.1:25610-36931 GCF_000349725.1 Ligilactobacillus pobuzihii E100301 = KCTC 13174 | reverse complement strand
CCTGCCAGTTTTTGCGGGGTTTTCGGCTTCTCTATTATGTTCAATAGCCCAAAGAAAATGGCTGCCACAGCCGGAGTGATAGGTGCGTTCGCAAATACATTGCGACTAGAATTAGCTGATCTAACTTCAATGCCACCAGCAGCGGCTGCTTTTCTAGGGGCACTAACTGCGGGTTTACTTGCGTCATTTGTACATAAACGAATGGCCTACCCACGAATCTCGCTGACTGTTCCTTCGATCGTGATCATGGTCCCCGGATTATACATGTACCGGGCTATGTACTACGTTGGGATCGGTATGATCGCCAGCGGTGCGCAATGGTTCATCAACGCCGCTATGATCGTCTTGTTCTTGCCTTTAGGTCTAATACTAGCTCGGATCATTATGGACCCTGATTGGAGATATTCTGGATAATAATTATTAGCTAAGGCTAGATTCAAACTAGTCTTGATAAAGAGAACGGACTGAAGAAATAGTTTTTTTATTTCTTTAGCTGTTTTTTCATTTTTATAAAGCACAGAGTCTCTAGTCCAGCTATTCTATAAGTAGCCAGTCTCAAAACAGAAAGGCTAGATAATCCGGGTTTGGAACAAAATTAACGCTAAGAAAAAAATAAAAACTGCCTCATAGTGGGACTCTTTCATCTCATTATGAGGCAGTTTCTGTATTTATCGTCAGAATTATTAGTTTTGTCCCAGTCCATGAATCAAGGATCTTTAGAGGACAAAATTACACACACTTATACAATTAAAGGCAACCCCTAATCAAGAAAATGTATCTTTTTTATACGCAGCTAAAAAAAGAAATAAAGATAAATCAGAAAAAGTGATTTATATATCGTAGCTGATTCTGGATAGAATATGGCAGCGAAAGAAATTATAATGCGACCATAGATGATCTAAGTAAAACACCTTCAATTCCGTATCGGATTACTAAAAGAAGCAAAGCGGAAATTTAAAAATAATCACACCGAATTGAAAAATGAGATTATAGCGCAGAAAAGATTTTTATATTGGTCATCAGATGTCTCTTTCACTTTAAAAATTATAGTATCCGATATGATAAATATGGTTTTAAGCGCAAGTTCAAAACCTATAAAGCCGACCTAACGACTGAACTAGATCAGCTAGTTAGACCGCCTAAAGAGTAACAAAGAAAAAAGGCTGTTGAGTCAGTTTTCGGAAATATGAAAGGTGCTTTTGCGTTTCATCGAGTTCACGTTCGAAGACAGCAAGTAATTTCAAACGAAAGAAGATTAATGTTAACGACAATGAACTTATCCAAAATGGCGAGATTTAAGCAACTAAATTATTGTTTTAAAATAAATAAAACACATAACAAAGAAAGGACATGAAATTTTCGAATTCAGAAAATTTCATGTCCTTTCTATCAAGCTAGAGATTTTTTGTTCAAATCCCCAAGAGCTATCAACACTAATTGACAAAGTCTCACAAAACCACATTTAAAGTAACAAGTATATTGCTTGAAAAGACTATTTAATTCGCTTGGAAAATGCGTTGATATTCATTTCTATATTCTTGTGCTCGTTTTTTTACTGCCTCAAAATCACCATTACTTGCGGCACCAGTCAGGTCACTTCCAGCACCCACAGCCACTACACCAACTTCAAACCACTCGTGCATATTCTCTAAGTTAACCCCACCAGTTGGCATAATATTAACGTATGGCAGTGGTGCTTTAACAGCTTTGACAAAACCTTTACCAACAACACTACCAGGAAAAACCTTAACTACATCTGCACCATACCTCAATGCGGTTTGGATTTCTGTAATTGTCATACAGCCTGGTAGATATGGAATTTGATATTCATTGCAAATTAAGGCAGTCTCTTTGTCAAACGAAGGACTAACCACGAATTTAGCTCCTGCCATGATTGCAATCCGTGCAGTAACTCCATCAAGTACTGTTCCTGCACCAATCACAACTTCAGGATCATTTACATATTGCTGGTTCAATTCTTTGATTAAATCATCAGCAGCAGGCGCGGTAAAAGTCAATTCTATAGCTTTGATTCCTCCATCAATACAAGCTTGTGCTGTTTGATAAGCTTCTTTTTTGGTACTCCCACGGACAACTGACACGACTCCAGAACGCTGAATACTATTTAAAATATTTACCTTTTGCATCGCGACATTTCCTTTCATTCTTCAACGTTAAGATTATTCCATATTACTATGTGTAGCCTTGGCAGATTCATTTGAAACATTATCACGACGACTTAACATTAGGCACAAAACATCTAAAGTAATATGAACACTTTGATCAAATAAAGTACTCAAAAGCTGAATCGACTTGATACCACTTCCTGATTTTGTAGCTCCAGGTACAACAACCGTTGCATCAGCTAATTGACCTAACGGTGACTCTTCGGAACTAGTCAGGGCAATAACTTTTACGCCGTTATTCTTAGCGTTTTGACTTGGACCAAGTACACTACCCGTTTTACCAGAGCCAGAAACTGAAACTAAAACATCCCCAGCTTGAATTGAAGGCGTAATCGTTTCACCAATCACAAAAACTGTGTAACCAATGTGCATTAATCGCATTGCAAAACCTTTAGCCATCAATCCTGAACGTCCAGCGCCTAAAATAAAGATACGCTTGTCCTTATCAATTAATTTTTCAGCTCTTTCAAGTTGTCTTTCATCCACCATAGTCATGACATGGTCAACTTCTGTAATTACCTCATTAATTAAGCTCATTTTATTACCTCCATGAATTTTTGGGCTGCTTTGACAGGATCAGTCGCACCCACAATTTTTCCTCCAACAATAATTGTATTGGCTAAGCCTTGCTGAGCAATTTTTTGTGCCTGATCTAAGTCAATACCACCAGCCACCGCAATATTTTTGATCGTTGGGTGTTTTTTTACAAACTGTTCGATACTAGCTACCGCATCATAAGCCTCAGTAGAATCCTTAGAATGGTGTAAACCAAAAATCGCATTTTGGTAATAATCTGTGAGTTGATTAATCTTTTTATCACTTGTTTCAATCAAATCAATTAACATTTTTTTGTTTTTAGCTTGCGCCACAGCATAGGTTTGCTGAATAGTTGACTCATCCGAGCCACCCATAACCGTTAAAATATCAGCAGACGTTTGATATCCACGCTCAAATTCATATTTTCCTTCATCGTTAGTCTTTAAATCAAGTAATAATTCAGATTTTGTTAATTTGAAATCTTGAGCCTTTAACGTTTCTAAACCGTAATCCTTAATAATAGAAGTTCCTAATTCAATAATATCCACAATACCGTCTAATTGATGAGCAATTTGAGTTGCTTGTTTTAAAGAAACACGGTCGATTGCTGCTTGTAATTTCATTAATCCTCGGATACTCCTTCTTTAGTATAGAATTCTTTTAATTCTTCTGGTGTTGGATACCCATCATTATCCCCAGGCGTTTGAACTTGTAATGCTCCAACGGCATTACCACGCATAACAGCAGTTTTTAATGGTTTGCCCTCAAGCAAAGCTGTAATAACACCTAAAGCAAAACCATCACCAGCGCCCACTGTATCAACAACATGTTTGACCTTAAAACCGTCAACCATGTAACTCTGTCCATCCTTAGTTTTAACGAATGCTCCAGCTGGACCAACTTTAACGATCACTCTTTTAGTTCTTTCACCCTTCAAATAAAAATCAGCAATTTCCTCTGGATCATCTGATCCCATTAAGATTTTACCTTCTTCAACACCTGGCAAAACAATATCAGCCATACCTGCTAATTCATTGATCGTCGAAATCATTTTTTCTTTCGATGACCATAATGGCGGTCGTAAGTTTGGGTCAAAAGTTGTTAAAATCCCTTGAGAAATCAAACGTTTGAATAAACTCCGAAAAGTATCTTCCGCAATATCAGAAATAGCTGGAAAAATACCGGACATATGGGCAATCTTAACATCTGATAAATCAATCTGATCGATAACTTCCTTTGGCAGATAACATGCCGCAGAATCTTTACGGTAATTAAATGTTGCTGGATCTCCTTTAGTTACTAACTGTTTTAACTGGTGTCCTGTAAAATGCTCCTTATTTTCTGAAATATAAGAAGTTCCTACCTTATGACCTAAGATAGTTTTCTTAACAAAATCACCAAAAGGATCAGCTCCAACCTGCGAGATGTATTCCGAACTATGTCCTAAACGGGTCACTCCAATTGCCACGTTTAATTCTGCTCCACCCATAATTTTATGGAAATTCATGGCATCAACTAATGAAACATCAGGATCTTTTGAAGCAAATGTAACTAAGGGTTCACCAATTGTAATAAATTCACTCATTATTTATATCTCCTATTCATTTTTTATTTATATCAGCCAAAGAATGCATATACAAGTAATTCGTTAATAATCGACACGGCCCACATTACCGGAACACCATATTTTAGAAAATCCTTTGATTGAACTTTCATGTAGTCCAAGCCCCAAACATTCCAAGATTGTGTAATATCAGTAGAAACAGCCATCAAAGTTGGTACATAAAGTAATGGTAGTAAGAAAGCATCAGTGAACAGTCCTGTCCCAGATAAAACCGCGGCTGTAGCTGCACCAGCGCCCCAAACGTGTAATGGTCCACGGAACAAGGCTAATGGTGCTAGTACACCAAGGGCAAGTGCTAAAACTAAGTGACTATGTGGTAAAATCGCATTAAATAATGGTTCAAAGTGCTTAGCATTCAAAGTTGCTGCACCGCTAAACATAATTAATGCCATCAAGAAAATAATTAACCCGGAAATGTCACTAATTGCTTGCGAAACAGTATTATTGATAAAATCAACTGTCTTCTTGTAACCTTTCATATTACCAGTCAACAACATAGCAATAATAATGGATAATACTAAGGAAGGTATTGCATCCCATCCAAATATCATGTTCATCGCAACAGGGACAACTGGCACTATATAAGCAATGTAGGGAACCTTCTTTTGATCAGAATCCACATCACCGAAACTAGCACCAATTGTTTGTAAATTTTCCTCTGCTTTAGAAGGATCGAATTTCTTTCTCATAATAATTAAAAACAAAATAACAACTACTAACTGAACAAGAGCCGCTGTCCAACCAAATTTCAAATATGATGCATCATAAACTGCATTTGGAAAGAAAGCCTTAATTTGATTATACAATACAACGTTAACATACATCGGAGCACCAATGGCCAATGAAAAGGCAATCAAAGCAATGTCACGAGGGACACCAACCGACAAAAGAATAGGTAGTAAAATTACTCCAATTGCAATAACAGAGCCTACACCATAAGCACTTACGAAGATAAATGCAGTTACAATAATAACTAAAATTGCAGCCAACAAAGGCTTTTTCTTACCAACCTTATTTGTTGCTTCAGATATTGCTGGTGCAATTCCACTATCAACTAGAACACGTCCAAACCATGACCCAAAAACAATATAAATAATTGTAGGTCCGTAATTTAATGCCGGTTCGGCAAATACTTTTTGAACTGCAGTATTAAAAGGCACCATACCAATAACTGACCACAAAATGGCCATTACGAAGAAGCCAATTACAAGATTCCCGCCCTTTAAAATATAAGCAATAAAAATTGCAAATGTAATCAATAATAAGATCGAAATAACTGTAGAATTCATTAACTAACCACCTATCTCTTTTTTCAAAAGCTGGATTTGTTGTTTAACTAACTCGTCAGAACTCATGGGATATTCTAACGCAAATTGCACATTTTTTGGTAAGTGGGTCAAAATATCGCGCCAATCAAAAACACCAATGTCTAAGTCCTCAGAAGTACTTAAATCACCATTATTATCTATGGTATTTTTCAAATGTATATAATTTGTAAATTTCGACAAAGCATCGGCACTAGCAATAGCATCTCCGTGGGTGAAAGCCCAATTACCAAGATCATAGACATATCCGATGCTTGTAAAACCCGCAAGATGAATTGAAGACAAGAAAGTATCGATTGCTTTAACAGTACCACTAACAGGAGTTTGATCATTTTCAACATTCATTTCGATTTCATCCAAAGGTAATTTATCGAACTCAGCTTTCAAATCACCAGTAAAGTTCTTAAAGTAACCAGTATTAAATTTAATTTTGGATATCCCCATTTTTTTACCTTCAGTAAAATACTGGTTCAATTTAGGATTGAGTTCTCCATTTTCTTCAAAAACCACATCCGGCACACTGTAATTAACAATTAACCCAGCATCTTTCGCTTTAGCACCAACTCCGGCTAATTCTTGTTCTAAATCTGTAAAATATTCACGTCTAACTTCAATACCATCGGCTCCCAATTTTTTCACCCGATTTACTAATTCAACTTGACTAGTCCCTTTTTTTACATCGTCTTCGAAAATCCATGTGTTCAAAATAACTGTCATAATAAAGCCCCTCCTATTAATATTTATTTAAGTTTCTTACTTTATCCTTTAATTGTTCAAATGTTAAATCTGAAAAGTTAGTCTGTGCTTGATCTTTAAAAGTTTTTCCCTCAATATCATTGAACTTTTCAACTAAATAATATGCAGTCAAATAGCTCATCAAGAAATTCTTAGATTTATTAACAAGCTCCTGATCATTAAAATCACCACATTTTGTGTTACTAGAGGCAAATTCAAAAGCAAATTTCTCTGGATCGATAAAAGTTCTGTCTCCCATAAATCCATCTCCTTAGTTTATTATTTAACAATCTCCCCTACACTATTTTATGTTAAACGTTTAACCAAATAAAAACAAGAGTTTTTTTAATTTAAATTAGGCTATATTAGCGTTTGTATTTTATTTTTTAAATATAGGGTGTAACGGTTACCTACTCTTTAACACAATGTTTTTATAATTCTGTGTTTTATTGTTTGCAAACTACTAGAGAAAACTGTTTTTACAATTTTCTGAATATAATCTATAATTAGCGTACAATAAAACAATTTAGTGGAGGCCAATATGGTCGAATCAAGAAAAAAAAGAACTAATATGAAAGATGTAGCCCAATTAGCAGGAGTGTCAACAACAACAATTTCTCGCTTCTTAAATGGCGACTTAAATAAAATGTCGACTAAAACTGCTGCACGAATAAGTGATGCAATAGAAAAATTAAATTACACTCCTAGTGCCGCCGCACGGCAAATGGTAACTCATTCTAGTAAAATGATTGCCGTAATAGTGGCTAATATCGATGACTATTTTTCAACTGAACTTTTTAAGGGTATCAGTTCATTTTTAGAGGCCAATGGTTATATAGCTGTGTTATTTGACAGTAATGCTAGCTCAGAAAAAGAAAAAGGTATTATTAAAACTATCACTTCTTATAATTTTGATGGTATTATTTTTCAACCTACTAGTAGTTCAATGGAAAATATCAATTCTGAAATACATTTTGAAATACCAATGGTAATCGTAGACCGCAACCTAGACACAACTCGATGGCCACAAGTGCTCACTGACAATTACCAAAGTGCTAGAAAAGCTACATTATCTTTTAAAAAAGAAGGTTATGAACACGTAATCGTGTTAACTTCAAAAATTGATTCTGTGTCAACCAGACGTGAACGTTACTTGGGCATCAGGTCCACCATACAAGATACTGACATTATTGAAATATCTGAAGAAACATATAATAGGAAAATGATTTTAAAACAAATAGAAAACTTACTGAATAAAAATGGTAAAAAAACATTAATTTTCGCATTAAAAGAACGTTGGTTTTTGGAATTCATTCCACCTTTGCTTTCAAAGGGCTACTTTCAAAATAATAAAATAACTACAACAGGATTTGCTGATACTAGTATTGCTCGAACCATTAGTCCGAAAGCAAAACTGATTAATCAAAATCCATTTTTAATGGGAGGCATTTCAGCAGAACTAATACTCAAAATACTAAAAAGAGAAAAAATCAAAAGCAAAAAAGTGATTGTTCCAGCAAAGATCAAATAAAAAAACAAGCACCAACAAACAAGTCATTTATCCTGACCATTTGTTGGTACTTGTTTTTTTCAACACTTAATAAAGGTAATCACAAATCTCACCAAAACCATTAAAGACACAGTCAACTTAACTTTGCGCACTATTGTAACTCGGATATCTCAAACTCCAAGTCTCTAAACAAGTACTCCTACCGCTTTGATGCCATTGCACTATTCCCCCACTCACCATACTGTAGGAAACAATATTTACCCACTTTTAAGATAAATATTTATTATTTTTAACAGACTAACTACTAAAAATTGCCAAACAATAAAAAATCCATTTGGTAAACAAAAAATGAGCTAACATGATCAACTAAGATCTTATTAACTCATTTTTCCACTCTAAATTATTGGATAGCCACCACTTAACCAGAAGCCTAATCCTCCAACAACTAAACACATCGCAATTACTGACCACATGATGCCTTTAGAAAACTGACCCTTAGTTTTCTTGCCAAATGCCATTTCGATCAGGCCGATCACCAAAATTGCAACCACAATTTTGACGACCGTTAGAACGGGTTTTTCGCTCCAGGCATAACTGGTCATCATGATCCCGCTAATGATCAAAACTAAATAACAGACCCGTGCTACCATTGCCCAGATCTTCGCTTTATCAGCTGAGCCAGCTAAGCCCATAATTACTGCGAGCAATAAAATAATTCCGAAAACCAAATGTACCCAAGACATACTTTCCTCTCCTTTTATAAAAATAAAATACACAATTATTATACTATCTCAATGGCAGTTCTACGAACAACATATTTTACTTATGGTACGGACTACCAGAATTGATCATATATGCGCGATAAACTTGTTCCGTTAAAACTAGTCGCATCAATTGATGTGGCAATGTAAACTTGCCAAATGAGATCTGTGCGTTCGAGCGTTTCATTACAGCCGGACTTAACCCCAAAGAACCTCCGATCACAAATGTAATGTCACTATGCCCATAAGTTGCCAGCGAATCAATTTCTTTAGCAAACTGTTCCGAGTCCCGCTCCTTACCTTCGATAGCTAAAGCAAAAACATACTCACGTTCTTTAATTTTAGCCAAGATCCGCTCTCCTTCACGTTCTTTCACGCCTTCCATTTCTGCTTCACTTAACTTTTCAGGAGCTTTTTCATCTGGAACCTCAACAACTTGGAACTTACAGAACTTGCTAAGGCGTTTAGAGTATTCCGCAATCCCTTGTTTCAGATATTTTTCTTTTAACTTACCCACACCTATTATCTTAATATTCACACTAAATCACATCCTAATAACATTTTATCCACAAAGTTATCCACAGTATCCACAAGGTTAATCACAATATCTTGGTACGAACTTATTTTCGTCACTATATTTATTGTTTTCCATTTTTTCAACTTATCCACAGTTATTAACAGATAATAATAAATTATATTTTTTCTAAAAATTTATAAAATGCATTGTTTTAAAGCAATATTAACGCTTTATAAAAATTTAAAAATCACGAGTTATCAACATCTATCCCCAAGCCTGTGGATAACATGTGCACATATTTTTCATCTTTTTTGTGTAAACCCATACTTAATTTTTACATTTTTTTCCCATAATTACAAAAGTTATTAACAGGTATATTATCTGAATTGTTGATAAGTCAATTAAATATAGCGGATACATTATAATTGGTCCAAAATATACTTTTGAAAACAAACGCTTATTCACCAGCTAAAAAACCACAAACAAAAAGAAAAAACTCGTTTTATGAATTTACATAAAACGAGTTTGATGTAGTATTTTTGAGCTTTATTTCTTAGTAGAGTTATCTCTGTCTAAACTGCTCGAGCCACTCACTATCTTTCATTCGATGCAGCTGACGTATTCGAATCATTCGCTTCCAAACTCAACTTCACATTAGTCGATTTTTCTTTGCCATCGTGATAGTACTTCACTTTGACTTTATCACCGATCTTATGCTCATACAGCGCCTCACGCAGACTCACAATATCTTTAACCTTCTTATCACCTAGCCCAGTGATCACATCATATTTCTTGACCCCTGCATCTTTCAGTGGTGAATCAGAGTTAACTTTCATGACCACGATCCCACTTGTAACACTGTCTGGTAATTTCAAAGTCTTTTGCCGATCCGAAGCTGAAATATAATCTAAATCAAGTAAGGAGATCCCTAATGCCGGCCGACTAACTTTACCGTTTTCTGCTAACTGGTTGACGATTTCAACAACTTCATTACTTGGAATAGCAAAGCCCATTCCTTCAACTGACGCTTCCGATGAACCTGCACTAGAAAGTTTCATCGAATTGATCCCGATCACCTGACCGCCGATATTGATCAATGGACCACCAGAGTTACCCGGATTGATCGCTGCATCCGTTTGAATAACAGTTGCTTGTCCAGTTGCAACACCGGAACTATTTGTTACATCGATCGTTCGTTTCTTAGCCGAAATGATCCCTTGTGTAAGTGATGTAGCATAATCAGAACCTAGTGGTGAACCAATGGCTAAAGCGGTCTCCCCCACACTGATCTTATCAGAATCACCGAATGAGGCCACTTGCTTCACATATTTAGCATCGATTTTTAAAACAGCCAGGTCACTAACTGCATCATGGCCAACAACTTCTGTCTCAAGTTTATGACCATCGCTCATTAAGGTTTCAACTCTGTCAGCACCAGAGATCACGTGGTTATTTGTGACTACGTAAGCTGTGTCGCCTGATTTTTTGTAGATCACACCAGAACCTTCACTAGCTTGTTCTTCTTGTGAACCAGATGAGTCATCACCAGATTGACCGTACATACCTGCGATCGAGCTAGACCGATCATCTTTAGAATAGGCCTCAACTGAAACCACTGCGCCTTTGATCTTATTAAAAGCACCTTCAGCGTCTGACGAAACGTTAACTTTTACATTACTTGTTTTAGTTTTAGCCTTGGAATTGTCCGAATTCAACTGCTCATCTTGCTGGTTTTGGTACCAACTGTACCCGCCTACGACTACACCGCCGCCGATCACCCCAGCGATCAACGCAATCAAAACAACTTTCCATAATTTGGGACCACGCGGGCCTCCTGAATTATTTGGCGAACCATTTTCTGGGTCCACTTCTTTATATTCGCCATCGAATTGTCCATTATTGTTCATGGCCAAACTCCTCTCATAGCTTATTATTTTATATTATAATTTATGAAATTGCTTTAATATAAATGATAAACCAATATTACCATAAATTTAATAATCTTAAAAAGAAAAGAGAGAGTCAAAAAATGCTTTGAAGCCGATTTGTAACGACGATTGCATTATTACAGTAGTTTGGAACACATTTAAGGGCCGTCAACCTATCCCATTTAATGAATTAGATCA
>NZ_KB714695.1:0-25503 GCF_000349725.1 Ligilactobacillus pobuzihii E100301 = KCTC 13174 | reverse complement strand
GTTATATCCCAGCCACTTTTCTTATTTTTAAATTACCGTTAACGGTGTGGCTTGAGTTGGATCAGTATCTAGTAACGCAAAATCATGGTCGACTGCTAGGTCATGTCCTTGCATCATCGTTTGTACAGTCATATGTGCTAATTCTTTGACGTTATTTTCCTGGCTCAGATGTCCTAAATAAATCTTTTTCGTCCGGTTACCTAAGGCTGACATCAAACCATTAGCCCCATCTTCATTTGACAAATGTCCAGTATCACTTAAAATACGTTGTTTTAATGGCCATGGATAACCACCCATTCGCAACATTTCAATATCATGATTACATTCAAATAAATAACCATCGGCATCACTGATCGTTCCACGAACTCTGTCAGAGACATAGCCGGTATCAGTGATGATCGCAAAAGCTTTGTCGTGATAATGTACTTCATAAAACTGTGGGTCAGCCGCGTCATGTGAAACACTAAAACTTTCCACGTCCAAACCATCAAGTGCTTGAACTTGCCCCGCAGGTAAAATATGTTTTTGTTCGACGGGTATCTTACCGATCCGGCTTCCCATTGCACCCCACGTACCTTCATTAGCATAAACATCCAAGCCATAGCGACGAGCTAACACACCCACACCTTTACTATGATCAGTATGTTCATGGGTCACAAATAAACTATCAACGTTTTTCAAGGTTCGTCCGATCGAGTTCATGAGTCCTTCTATTTTTTTGCCAGATAAACCAGCATCAATCAATATTTTATGTCCGGGAGTTTCAACATATGTTGCATTACCAGTACTCCCGCTGGCTAAAATACTGATTTTTAAGTTATCTTCATTTTCACTTTGAGACATTTTATGGTGATCCCTTTCTTGAAGTTTCCGCTTTCTATACTAACAGTTTACTCATCTTTTTTCCAACTTCACTGATCGACTTGAGCATTTTTACCGCGATATTGTACCAGAAATTTAATCACCATTCACTTGCCGTAAGCACTCAATCATTGCTCCACATAGTCTTTCATGTATAATGAAACTATTATCCTGCTACGGATAATTTTTGCAGCAATAATTTGAAAGGAAGAAATACTTTGATCAATTCAATTCTGATATTGGCCGGAGTCGGGCTTTTCGCCGGCATCTTTGGTGCGATCTTCGGCATCGGTGGCGGTATGATCGTGACTCCGATCATGACGATCGCTCTTGGCTTAGATATCAAATACGCGATCGGCGCTAGTGTGATCTCAGTGATCGCCACTAGTTCAGGTGCCTCGATCGCATATTTAAAAGACGATATGTTAAACCTGCGTGTCGCTATGTTCTTAGAGATCGCTACAACTGTGGGGGCGATCTTAGGTGCGATTTTGACAGGTGTCTTACCAGCTAAAGTACTCTACGTTTTATTTGGGATGTTGCTAATATTTTCATCATGGAATATGTTACATAAGTTGCGGACCAGTAAGAAAGACGCGGAAGATACGGTGCCAGATGAACTGTCTGAAAAGTTAAAGTTAAACAGTACTTATTATGACCAAGCAAACAAAAAACAAGTCGATTATAAAGTTTCCAACGTTCCTGGTGGATTTTCGATGATGTTTGGTGCAGGCTTAGCCAGTGGCTTACTTGGTGTCGGTAGTGGGGCTTTCAAAGTGATCGCGATGGATACGATCATGAAGATGCCGCTCAAGCCTTCCAGTGCAACTAGTAATTTAATGATGGGTGTTACGGCGGCCGCTAGTGCAACGGTTTATTTCTTTAATGGTTCTATCAAACCAGAGATCGCCGCACCACTTGCGATCGGTATTTTACTCGGAGCGACGATCGGTTCACGCATCATGCAACATCTGCAAGCCACGCTTTTGCGCAAAATCTTTATTCCGGTACTGTTTTTGATCGGATTACAAATGTTCCTTAAAGGATTTGGGGTGAACTTTGGATGACAGATGAAGAAAAAAAGAAACATGATGAGATGACCGAGATCGAATTAGTGATCGGTCATGTCTTACGTATCGGCGTTATTACTTCAGCTGTTGTGATCATTATTGGCTTAGTCTTAGCTTTGATCACAGGTGAAACTGGCTATCCTGCTGGAACTTTTCCGACGACTTTTGCTACTATTTTTCAAGGAGTAGCTGCCTTTAAGCCTTTTGCCATCATCATGTTAGGCTTATTCCTGCTAATTTTAACACCCGTATTGCGAGTCGTAGTTTCGATCTATGCTTTCGCTAAAGAAGGCGACAAACTTTATGTTTGGATCACAGTTATCGTATTGGTGATCTTAGTTTTTGCGATGTGGATCGGTTATATCGGCAAATAAACATTTCTATAATAGCTACTAACTAAGAGCGGGACAAAAGTCGTTTTGAAGCCGGTATGTAACGTCGTTTACGCTATTTTTGGCCGTAGCAAAGCGCAGGACAGGAATGGCGTAAATGGCATTAAATTGAGGACTCAGAATTTTGAAACGCGTTTATGCTATAAAAATTACAGGCGATAATTTGATTATTTTTGGCATAAAAAGAGGCTGGAACATAACTAGCTGTGCGATACTAAAAGGGCCGTAGATTTATCCCATTTAGGTTAAATCTATGGCCCTTAAACGTATTCCAAAAAAATTGAAGCCTTACTGTAACAGTGATTGCATTATTCTGGTCCTTCGCTTTGCTACGACCCAAAATAACACAATCGTCGTTACAAATCGGCTTCAACTCACTCCCGTTTTTATCGAGTCTACTTTACTCCATTACTGCTCCGTTAAACGCATTTATTCTACGATAAATTGTACTACCCTCTGTCTTGACCGCGAAATTCCACGCTGGGATGTAGACTGTGCTCCCATTGACGCTCAATAATTTGGTGTAACCTAACTTACCCCATTTGACCTTAGAGTTTGCAGGCAACTTATTATACTGATACAACCAAATCAATGCTCGCTTTTGACTGATTGTTTTTTTCTTTTCACGTAAAATCTCAATGTCTTGCAAATAAGTTTGCGAATAACCTATGACATAACCATTAGAAATATTAAATTTCAGCATTCCTTCCTCAGAAGATAATCTCTCTCCATATACTACTTGTGTATAGACCACTTCATTTTTACTCGAAAAATTCGGCTCGTACTGATATTTATTACCTTCCACTACCAATGAGCTATTCTTGATCACTTCGTCTAATGTTTTTTCAGGTTGGTCACTATTACTTAACTTGATTTTTTTATCAAAAGTTACGCTTAATTTCTTATCATGCTTAGAATATTCGGCCTTATTTTCACCCAATTGATCGATTTTTGTCGAAAGATAATCATCGTTTGGATTGGCGATGTAATAACCAGCTTCTTCTTTGGTCGATAATTTTTTAGGATAACTGATCTGGTCATCTTTCAAACTGCGTAAAACTGACGTCGTAGTCCTAATATCACCTGTATCTTTTTCAGTTTCAACTCCATTTTGGTTATAGTATGCACCAATCAAGAAAATATCCAAGGCGATAAAGGCAATTAAAAAGATCCACTCAATTCTTCTAAAATTCAATCTCTTCCCGCCTTTCTTTAGGATACTTTACCATCTAAAACACTCTGATAGTCGACCCAACTGCCGTTATATTGCACAAAATAAGTTGGGATCAAATCAATTACCTGCTTAGATGAGCCATTGACCTCAGAACGATAACCGATTCGAATACTCTTAATTTTTTGTTTTGAGATCCCACTTTGTACCAATTTATTTATGATGTCTTGCGTTGGCGGCAATTCAACAGAATCTTTCTCAGCGGGAACTGGGATCTGCAAGGAATATAGCGAAAATCCAATCCGTTCTCCGCCTGTACCGGCTAATTTAACATGATAGGTCCCATAATTATTATCTGCTAAGATCGGGAAAGCATTAATGTAAGTCCGGTAAGTCAACTGATGGTCGTTATGATTATATTCATCATAACGGACGTCATCTAACAATCTTCCTGTGTCTTGCATTTTTTTAAAGCCTTGCGAGAGATCTTGCGAAACGGAAGTATCTTTAGCAGAATCACGCGAATAATTTGAATAGTTAATGTCTCCAGTATCATTTTTTACTGCTATTCTTTGCCCAGAATTATCAAAATAAACTGTTTCTTGATCTTCACGTCGCGAATTGACTGAAGCATTACTTGCTCCCATTAAACGAGTTACAAAGGTGCTGGCATTATCCTTATTGGCTAAATAACTATACTGTTGGACTCTCACCTTAGATGAATAAAAACTCACATACTTGCTGTTCATACGTTTTAATTGAACAGGGGTTTGCTCGACTTGATTTGAAGAGACGATTTTTTGCAAGTTATGATATTTACCCTTTTTTAATACCAAACGAGTAGCCTGATAGTTACGATCATTTAGTAGATAGATCCGTGGGCGTTTCGACAACTCGATCCCTATCCTATCAAATTTCTTTCCTCGTAATATTTTCGGAGGGTTTTTCACTAATTCTTTCAGTTGAGTAGGAGCGACATCATCTGGAAAACCCATGAGAACCATTCGATCACGCTTTAAAAGATTTTCATAACGCTTTGCGGATAACTTTTTGACACTACCAATCGATTCAACATCCCAAGTCTTGACGTCTTGCCGGGCACTCTCGATCAAATCAATTTTAGAACTTGATTGCCGAAAACTTTGCCCATTTTTGTTATAAATAATACTTGTTGGTTGATAGACATCCTCCATGCTTGTCTTGGAAGCATCTTCGGACACTGCATTTTTCTTTTCTGTGCTTTGGCTATTTTTATTATTATTTTGTAAATACGTTGGATTGACCCACAGGACTGCGGTCAAGCACACACTCAAAACAACTGCGATCCCTAAAGCATAATGAAGAACATTATCCTTGATCTTCATTCCACAGATCCTCCTCTTTGTATTCTTCATATGGCAAAGTAATATAGAAAGTTGAACCTTTGCCTTCAACTGATTCGACCCAGATTCGGCCATTATGCATCTCGATCACTTCACGTGAAATAGCCAAACCTAAGCCTGTGCCGCCTTGCGCCCTAGAACGCGCTTTATCGACCCGGAAGAAGCGATTAAAGATCCGACCAACGTCTTTTTTCGGAATACCCAATCCTTGGTCTGTGATACTCAATAAGACGTGTTCATGTGTTTCAACTAAACGACAAGTGATCACGCCGCCATCGGGCGAGTACTTGATCGCATTATTCATAATATTATCGATCACCTGAATAAATTTATACGGATCGACTTCGACCCACAGATCACGTTGCGTAAACTCACGTTTGATCGAATAATTTTTAACTTGTTTTTCTTTATCATCATTCGAATCATTTTTGATCATCATATCAAATCGATCCAAAATATAAGTGTATAACTCATTCAGGTTAACTAATTCTAAATCAAGTTTGGCAGTACCAGAGTCCATTCGTGAGAGACTCAATAGATCATTGATCATACGGATCATGCGATCAGTTTCGTCTTGAGTAACCTTCAAAAACGAAGGTGCTACTTCAGGATCTTTCCAGGCGCCATCATTTAGAGCCTCAATGTAAGATCGCAAACTAGTCAACGGTGTCCTTAACTCATGTGACACATTAGAAACGAATTGCTTACGGTCATGATCGATTTTTTGTTGTTCCGTAATATCATGTAACACACAGACTAAACCAGAAATAAACCCAGATTCACGCTGGATCAAAGAAAAATAAGCATTTAAAACTTGGTCACGGCCCTGATCAGACATGTCTAAATAGATCGTGTCTTTGTTTTCCAACAGATCTCTTAAGGTATAATCTTCGCGGATACCTAGCACATCTAAGATAGACCTACCTTTAACTTTATCAGCTGAGGAGACATCCAAAAACTGTGCAGCCATATCGTTAATAATCGTGATATTACCTCGGCGATCAGTCGCCAAGACACCATCTGACATATGTGTCAGCACTGAATCAAGTCGCCTTCGTTCTGATTCAGACTGCTCACGAGATTCTTCCACACGCACTGATAAGTTATTAACTGCTTGAGCCAACTCACCCAATTCATCATCACCATAAACATGCACGTGTCCAGAATAATTACCATTCGCAATTTTTTCGGTTTGCCTTTTCATTTCATCTATCGGTCGCGTGATCGCTCGCGAGATCAAAATAGCTAAGCCCATCCCGATCACTGTCGCAACGATCGCCGCTGTCGCAAAGATCAACGTGACCCCATCGATCGAATCATAAACTGACTCCAAGTCAGCCCGCAAATAAACCGCACCGACTAGCGTGTTATTATTGCCCCCTGAGCTAAATAATGGCGTGATCGAAACATAGTAATGCTTTTCATCAGCACGATTATAAGTAGTTTCACTAAAAGAACGACCGGAATACAATACACGCTTGACACGACTATCTGTCGTTTTTTGACCTACGATCGCATGTCCATTAGCGCTTGTTTCACCCCGAATATTTCCCTTGGCATCCACCACTTGGACATCGGCAATATTTTGATTATTATTTCCCGTCAAAGCGGTATTGATCTGACGGTCAGCTTTATCAGAATTTGCCGTGCTCAGGCTTTTGATCAACGAATTATTAACATACGGCGTCAACTCAACTCTTTGTTTGAAAGCCTTTAAATTTTCGCTCTTTAGCCTTTGTACAAAGACTGCTCCAACGATTTGAAACGCTAGTAACAGTAATAACACAAATACTAAAGCTATTTTAAAATGAATGGATTGAAAAAAACGTAACCTTTTTTTCACTTTTCTCTCCTACAATATATATCTAACCGGTAAAAATAGAAAACGCTAGCTGTATTTCTACTGCCAGCGCTCAAAACATGCTCAGATTCGATCACTCTGTAACTGACTGACCTTTGAGCTAAAATTTAATCTGTTTCTGGATTTCTCAAATAATAGCCCACGCCGCGACGAGTTACTAACCACACGGGTCGACTGGGATTATCTTCGACCTTTTCACGTAAACGGCGCATCGTGACATCAACAGTCCTGACATCACCAAAATAGTCATAACCCCAGACAGTCTGCAACAAATGTTCTCGTGTCATAACTTGGCCCATATGTTTTGCCAAATAGTTCAAAAGTTCAAATTCACGGTGAGTCAATTCGATTTTCTCGCCGTGACGTGAAACTGTGTATGAATCAGGATGGATCGTCAAATCCCCGATCACAATGTCACTATTTTCTTCTTTTTCTTCGTTTTGCGTGACCTGTGCCACAGTATTTTGCCGACGTAAATTAGCCTTAACACGCGCAACTAATTCACGGTTAGAAAATGGTTTAGTGACATAATCATCGGCACCCATCTCAAGTCCTAAGACTTTATCGATCTCAGTGTCTTTAGCTGTTACCATGATGATCGGCATTTCATGAGTCTTACGGATCTCTCGGGCAACTTCTAAGCCATCGATCTTAGGCAACATCAAATCTAAAATGATCAAATCAGGATCTACTTCTTCAACTTGCTTGATCGCATCTTCGCCATCATAAGCTACATAGACATCGTAGCCTTCTTTATTCAAATTAAATTTAATGATATCAGAGATCGGCTTTTCGTCATCTACCACTAAAATTTTTTTCATGTCAAAAGTCCTCCTTGGTGAGTTCTTTCACCACTCTTTTTTGCTTTCGAATACTTACAGGTAATGACGCTTTTACCCCCTAAAAAAATAGTTACTTAAAGCGTCACTCCATTGTATTATAAACCAGTCCTAACATTATTCCAAATATTAAAGATCTTAGTCGCTTTCAAAAAGGGCCTGTTTTATTTTTTGTCACTTAAATATATTAAGGGCACGTCTTTTCTTCTCCTTTTCTAACGAAAGGTGCTATACTCAAGGGTAAAATAATTAATACCCAAGAGAGGGGGAACAATTTTTGCAAAAAAACATCTTAGTTAGTCAAGATCTATCATGTTACGGCCAGGTCTCACTGCAAAGTGCTTTACCACTTTTAAGCAGTAGTGGTGCAAACGTTAGTGTTTTACCCACAGCCTTATTATCAACACATACTGGCGGGTTTAAAGATAATACATATTTAGACTTAACTTCAGAAATGGCCGCTATCGTTTCGCATTGGCAAAAACTTGATCTGCATTTTGACGGAGCATACTTAGGTTATTTAGGCCTTAGTCCACTGCAGTATCTGTACAAAAATTTGTCGACATTGTTGAAAAATAATGCCTTAGTTTTGATCGACCCGGTTATGGGCGATAACGGGCAACTTTATTCTGGATTCGATGAAACATACGTCACAGCAATGAAAAAAATAGTTTCACAGGCACAAATTTTAACACCTAATTTAACAGAAGCAGCTTTCTTGCTAGATGAGCCAGATTTGATCACTGGCGGGATTCCAGCCGCCAAAATTGCTCTAGACAAATTACGTGAGCAATACCAGATCCCCACTATTTTGATCACGGGGATCGCATTAACTGATCAGCAAATTGCAGTCGTAGGTAATAACGGCAAGCAGATCTGGACCGAGATTCGTCCCCGTTTTCCAACCAGTCATTTCGGTACAGGTGATATATTTGCAGCTGCGCTTTTTACGGGTCTGATGTATGATTTATCTGCAAAAAAGGCTTGTAGTGCAGCGATGGACCTATTACAAACGGCAATTTTACAACGGCAAAAGAGCACTGATATCGATGCTCGGATCGGGCTCAATTATTCAGTGGCACTACCTGATTTTTTAAATCACATAACACAAGGAGAAAAACATGATAAAAGACAATAAAAATTCTTTACGAGCCATCATACTAACTGGCTTTTTTGCAGCAATTATTTATATCGGGATCTGGGTCTTACGTATTCCGATACCCGCACTAGTCGGTCGACCTTTTATTCATTTCGGCAACACCTTGACTGCAGTTGCAATTTTATTTTTAGGTTTAAGAAATGGCATGTTAGCCGGTATCATCGGTCTAGGGGGCTTTGATATATTAAACGGCTATGCCGCTACTTCTTGGCTAACAATGCTCGAAGTCGTAGTCGTAGCCTTTGTGATCACAGGCATGCTTAAAGCATTTAACTACCAGGATACTAAAAAAAATATCATTATTATTGCTATCGTCACTGGTATCACTAAAATCTTTACTACTTACTGTGTTTCACTAGTTGAAGCCTTAATGGCCGGTTCATTTTTAAAAGCCGCCTTAATTGCTTCGTTTGTCAGTCTACCGGCGACTGTCGTCAACTCGATCTCAACGGCGATCTTGACACCGATTTTATATTTCTTCGTCAAGAAGGTATATACTTCCTTACGTAAAAATCCCAACAAATCATATTAAGAAATAAGAAGAGACTCGGACAAAACTAGCTGTCCAATCCTAAAAGAGAGAGCGGGACAAAAGTCGTTTTGAAGCCGGCTTCAAACCATCTTTTGTCACGCTCTCTTATTTTTTATCTTCGGCCAACTTTTTCAAACATAATTTTTTGATATTTATAATACTCATCGCGCCATGGACTGACATACTCTCCTTGCGTGATCCAAGGTTTGCTAAATCCAGTATAATGAATAAGTGTTGGGTCTTTTAGCGCCACTGTAGCTGCTTGTCGCTGTTTAGGGTCCAGGCTTTGTTTTTCATGTCTCATCAACGGTGACTGCACATTATATTTAGGATTCAGTGGTTTCCACTGATCAGCTAATACAGCATTTAAGGTATCTTGATCTTGAAAAGCAATAATATCACTATGGTCTCGCATATATTTTTGAGCTTGAGCCGTGATCTGATGTTCGTTCCATTTTTTAGTATCGATCAACAATAAACCAGCATTAAAATAAAACGGGAACTGATGCTTGACGCCTAAAATATCTAACCGATCCACGTACATTTGTGACTCAACAGCACCAATAATATTATCATGCAACTCATTGTGGAAAAGGGTACTGATCTTTCCACGACAAATCATATCACAATCTAAATAAAGCAAGCGTGGACGGTCAACTAATTTAGGAAATTCCAAACGATAATAAGTGTTTTCTTTGATCACTGATCGGGGCGACACAACATTGGCCCCATGATATACTCCTGCAAAATCATTACCTAAAAAAATAATTTCCTGACAATTAGGATAAATATGCGTTAAAGAATCCAAGCGTTTCTTGTCGGTATCTGTTAGTTCATCATCAATAATATTGAACCTAAACTCTTCAGCAGGATTATTTTCTAACAAGGAAACATAACTTGTTAGCAAAACATCCGTAAATTCACTATCCGTGGTTGAGGCGATCTCTATCATTTTTTCGCTCCTTTCTTGAAACACCCCTTTTATTCTAAAGAGAAGCGCTTACTTTGTGTAGAGGGGGGCATTCTATATTTTCTTTTCTAACCAAACATCACAAGCATTATGCTGTGTACCACTTTTAGAATGAGATAGTTTTACAAATCCTAGATGTTCGTACAAAATTAAAGCTTCTGACATATTAGACAAAGTTTCAATATATAAGGAAGAATAACCTAACTCACGTGCTGTAGTTTCAGATAACTGTACGAGTCTCTTTCCAATTCCTAAGCCGCGGGTTTGCGGCAAGAGATATAATTTTTGAACTTCAGCTGTCCCCAGATCATCAAACTGTGCCACACCACAACCACCAACCACTTGATCATTAATAGTTACCACCCAATACTTTCTACTTGGGGCGGCATAATATTTAGACAGCTCACCTAATTCTGGATCATAATAAGCTGTCCCTGGCAAATCGTCATGATATTCTTTTAAGACACTTTGAACGATCTCCTTGATCAAAGGATCATCTTGGCGTGTTAATTCTCTGATTTGAATTTCTCTTTCAACCATAAGTTCAACTCCCATCATTGTTAGCAATATTATACTATAGTAAATTCACGAGTAAAATCATTTGATAATGTTATAATGAAAGCAAATTACAATGATCCTAGAAAGAAAGGTCTTAGACATGCGTTTTTATTTCGTCCGACACGGTACTACTATTAACAATCAAAACCACACTTTCAACGGAGGTGGCGTCGACCCAATCTTAACAGATGCAGGGCAAAGAGAAGCTTATCGGTTAGGAAAAACACTAGCTACTGTTAATTTTGACGTATGCTTTTCATCCCCATTAAAGCGTGCGCAAAAAACTGCTGAGTTAGTCCTTCAAGCAAATACACGAACCATCCCGCAAATTAAAATCTTACCAACTTTAACAGAAATGGATCTGGGCAAATGGGATGGTGTCGCTATCGATGATTTAAAAAAAGACTCTCAAATTGAAAACTACTTTTATGCACCTGACCGCTTTAATGGACATCTGATCCAAGCTGAAACATATCAAGATGTAAAAAAACGTGCTTACAAAGCTCTACAAGAAATTTGTTCACAAGTCGCTTTTAACCAGAATATTTTAGTAGCTAGCCACGGTTTATTATTGACGACACTACTCAATTCTTTGTGTGATGTTCCATTACATGACATTCGTAAAGATGGCTTAGTTCCAACGTCTAGTGTAACTATCTTCGAATCGAGCGATGGACAAGATTTTCACTTAAAGAAATGGGCAATCAAGCCTTTAAAATAGTAAAACAGATTTGTTTTAAAAAAAGACTTGTTTTTTCCATTTAATATTGGCATAATGAGAGGTGGTTATTTTAATGGTTTGGGCGGCTAGCTCAGTTGGTAGAGCAACGGACTCTTAATCCGTGGGTCCAGGGTTCGAGCCCCTGGCCGCCCATTGGGTGCCAAACCCACGAGAAGCAGAATTGTTGGTGCGAAATGCATTTGGAAAACAAATCTGGCTTCTCTTTTTTTTGTCCAGTTATTTTTCATTTATATATCAGCTACGTCAATTTTTATTTTTAAACTAGCCTAATTTTTTTATTGCCTTTAGTAAAAAATAGTAGACTATACCTTAATTTGTTTGTTATATTGTGATTAAAAGACAGTACGTTTTAATCACTGACATTAGGAGGCGATCTTATGTTAACTTGGTTTGCTGAGGCAAACCCTATCATTCAAGCTACATTAGCCGGGGTCTTTACTTGGGGATGTACGGCTGTCGGTTCGGCAATCGTATTTTTATTCAACGATGTTAACCGTAAATTGCTAGACATCATGAACGGTTTTGCGGCCGGTATCATGATTGCAGCCAGTTTCTGGTCATTACTTGCACCATCGATCGACTACGCTCAATCAGGTGGTTATGGCAAATGGGCCTTTGTACCTGCCGTTGTTGGTTTCTTAGTCGGCGGGATCTTTTTACGAATCATTGACTTAGTAGTCCCGAATATGGACTTTGCTAGTAAAGAAGGTGTTGAAGGTCCTAAAACTTCTCTTTCTCCAACTACGCTATTATTTCTCGCTATCACTATTCATAACTTTCCAGAAGGATTGTCTGTCGGAGTAGCTTTTGGGGCTGGGGGTATGGGCTTAAGCTCAGCTACTTTACAAAGTGCTTTGATTTTAGCCTTAGGTATCGGGATCCAGAACTTACCTGAAGGTTCCGCCCTTTCAATGCCGATTAGATCTGGCGGTTCCAGCAAGGGACATGCTTTCAACTTGGGCCAAGCCAGTGCATTGGTTGAGATCGTCGGAGCAACTTTAGGTGCTTGGTTAGTTACTCAAGTTACGATCATCTTACCTTATGCCTTATCTTTTGCCGCTGGAGCAATGATTTTCGTTTGTGTCGAGGAACTCATTCCAGAATCACAAAACAATGGTAACAACGATGTTGCTACTTTAGCATTACTCGCTGGTTTTGCTTTAATGATGGCACTTGACGTTGCATTAGGTTAGAAATTATTGAACTTAAATAATAAAGCATACTTTAGAATGCACAATTAGCAATATAAAGAGGCTGGGACAAAACAATATCCCAGCCTCTTCTTTTGATAAAAATAATCAAATTATCGCTTATAATTTTTATAGCATAAACGCGTTTCAAAAGTCTGAATCCTCAATATCATGCCATTTACGCCATTCCTGTCCTACGCTTTGCTACGGCCAAAAATGGCGTAAACGGCGTTACATATTGGTTTCAAAACGACTTTTGTCCCGCTCTCTTTATTATTAATTTTTAATCTTCTATTGGTAACCGGATCTCGTGTAAACTATGTTTGCCATTAATAATACTCAAAGCATCTGCCAGTGAGATCTCCACCATATTTTTAACTGCAATATCAGTGTAAAAACCAATGTGAGGACTAACAGTCACATTATCTAGCTTTAATAATTCATCCAACCACTGATTGGGTTGTTGTTTTTTGGAGAAATCCTTACTGAAAATATTGGCTTCATTTTCGATCGTATCGACCCCGGCGGCTGCGATCTCTTTATTTTTCAATGCTAATAACAGGGCAGACGTGTCAACTACCGCACCACGAGAAGCGTTAATAAAAATGGCCGAAGATTTCATTGATCGAAAAACATCTTGATCGACCATATGATATGTTGAATCTAGCAATGGTGTGTGCATTGTAATAATATCTGCTTGTTCAAACACAGTTTGATGATCCACATATGTCAAAACACTATTTAATTCTGGCCGATGAATTGGGTCGGCTGCAATGACATTTGCACCTAAAGCCTTAAAAACCCGAGCAACCTCACTGCCGATCTTACCCGCGCCGATGATTCCGACTGTCAATTCATGAATTTCACGCGCTTGTAAATTATCCCAAGTAAAGTCATTATGACTTTCTCGCTGTGTTGCTACATTCAAATGACGTAATAACCACATAGTGTGCGCTAAAACAAGTTCAGAGACCGAGCGTGGTGAATAAGCGGGAACATTAGTGATCTTAATATCATTAGCGGCCGCCTCTTTTAAATCGATCGTTTCATAACCAGTTGTTCGTAAAGAAATTTGTTTGATGCCAAACGAATGGAGCTTTTGATACACTACTGGATCATCGATCAAATTATCTTGCTGAGTCAACACACCATCGTACCCTTTGGCTAAATCAACTGTTTCAGGCGTAATAGTTTCCTGATTTGCATCGATTTTAATACCCGGATGGTCTTTTTCCCATTGTTTGATCACATCTACTTCATCTTCTAATGAATTAAACATCAATAGTTTCATCACTTACAAATTCCTCCCTTATTTCACAACCTAATGCTTGCTAAAATCTAACTTTTTAAATCCGTCCACCGCTTTTTGTAATTGGTCCATCCCTTGAGTAGCAGCAATTCGAATAAAACCTTTTCCTGCTTGTCCAAATGCTTGCCCAGGAATTACCAAAATACCTGCTTTTTCTAACAAATAATCACTGAATTGTACATCATCCATGCCTGAACCTGAAATATCTAAAAATAAGTAAATACTACCTGCCACAGGAATCGTTTTAGCCCAGGATAACCGGTTTAATTCTTCACCTAAATAAGCCAACCGTTTGCCGAATTCATCTTGTAACGGAGCACTCAATGACCTTTCATTTTGTAGGCCATAACTACCGGCAGATTGAGCCATACTTGGTGCAGTGTAGGCCACTCCTTCATTTAATAAACCAGCGGCATCAACGACTGCTGTTGGCCCTAACAAATAACCGATACGAAAACCCGTCATAGCAAAAACTTTAGACAGTGAACCTGTCACTAATGTCCGACCTGGGGCCATATTTTCCAACGGAGTAAATTCATGATTATTAAAAACATACGGCCAATATACTTCGTCGGCAATTAAATACAGATCATATTTTTCTGCCAAATCAGCAATATCTTGTAAGGTCGACTTATCATAAACTGCTCCGGTCGGGTTATTAGGAGAGTTAACTAAGATCACCTTAGTTTTACTAGTGATCGCAGCCTCAATATCTTCTTTTTGTGGTTCAAAGTTATGTTCTTCTTTGCACGTCACAAAAACTGGAGTAGCATGGAATTGTTCGACTTGCACTTTATACGGAGAAAAATAAGGTGAAAAAATAATCACTTCATCTTCTGGATCAAGTAAAGCACCAAAAGCTAAGTCAGTTGCATGGCTCGCTCCATCAGTTGCACGAACATTTTCCAGTTTATAATTAGAACTAAACTTTTGATTATGAAAGTTAACGATTGCTTGTAAATATTCAAGATCTCCATTCGATGCAGTATAGTGTGTTTTACCATTCAACATCGCCTGCGTTGTTGCATCAATAAGTGGTTTAGGTGTCGTCATATCCGGATCTCCGATTGAAAGGTCAATGACATTTTCCATTAATGAGGCCGTTTTACCGATTTCAGCCATAATATTTTTTTCGGGAGTCTGAAATAATCGTGCAACTGGTTTTACCATATATTTTCTCCTCTAAAAACTTGCGTTCGGTTGTGTTACAACCAAGCCTTCCTCTTTACTACTAACCATTTTGTTCTGTAATACTATATTTTTTACCCATTTTCTTTTCAAAAATCCCTAAGATCCAGGCCATCACTGAAGTCAAGATCCAATAAATCAAGGCAGCTACCAGTAGCGGCGCAATGTAATCATATAAAGTACCGCCGACACCTAGTGCCTGCGCAGTAACCTCTTGTACCCCGATATAAAACAAAACTGAAGATTCCTTGATCAAAGTAATAAATTCATTGCCTAAAGCAGGTAAAATGTTCCGAACTGCTTGTGGTAAAACGATTGAAAACAAAGCTGTCTTTTCACTCATTCCTAAGGACAGTCCTGCTTCCATTTGTCCAGTCGGCACCGAAATAATACCGGAACGGAAAATTTCAGACGTATACGCAGCTGAATTCAAACCTAAAGCAATTGAACCAGGAATTATCCGATCAAGTCCTGATCCTAACACCTGGACTTGTGAGATCTCTATGCCCTTCGATAGTGAATAATAGATCAACATAACTTGGATCATTGAGGGAGTTCCCCGAACGATCGAAACATAGATCCGTGAAATATACTGCAAAACTTTAAACCTAGACCTTCTTAGTAATACTAAGAGTAGCCCTAAAACGATCCCTAACAAAATACCGATGATCGAGATGATGATCGTTAATCCTGTCCCTTGTAAAAATAATTTATAGTATTGTCCTAAAAAATCAAACATATTGTTCCTCCAAACCATTAAGCGAAATTGTGATCTTATTAGACTTCAAAGTCTTAATTTCTTGATCTTACATCCAACCTATATACAAAAAGACTATAAAGCATTCATATTTGAACGGTCTATAGTCTTTTAGGTCTTCCCAGTTTTGCTGGACTAATTCCATGCAAACAACTATTTACAAACCTATTCTTTTTCTGACTGTAGAGTTTGTGCCTTATCCAACATCTTGTCTAATTCCCCACTCTTCTTTAAACCAGCAAGTATCTTATTGATTTTCTTGTCTAATTTCTTGTCTGATTTTCTTGTGGCAATGTTAATATTTTGGAGATCCTTAGGAGTATCTAACTTGGCTGGAGCAATTTCATAGTCATTCGGGAATTTCTTGACATAATCAGCAGCAACCGTATTTTCAACAACCACTGCATCTAGCTTGCCCTTCTTTAACTCAGTAGTTAATGAAGGCACTTTGGATTCAGAAACGACATTAGCACCTTTCATTTGCTTTTTAGCGATCGTTTCTTGGGTTGTTGTTTGTTGGACACCAACAGTCTTGTTTTTAAAATCAGTGCCTTTTTGCTTGTACTTATTAGCCTCGCCTTTTTTTACTAAAGCTTGATTTTGCACTTCGAAATAACTGTCTGAAAAACCTACCTGTTTTTTACGTTCTTTAGTTGAAACCATCCCTGCCATAACGATATCAACTTTATTATTCTTTAATTCAGAAACAAGTGATGGGAATTCTGTATTAACGACCTTAAGCTTAACACCTAATTTATCCGCAATTTTTTGTGCAATAAATACATCATAACCGACAACTTTCTTTTTTCCGTCCTGTACGATCGGGAATTCAAATGGTGGATAATCTGCCGATGTCCCCATAACTAAAGTTTTCTTATCCTTAATGTCCTTCACACTATTATCAGCATCCTTTTTACCGCAAGCAGTCAAAGTCACACAAAAGATTGCTAAAAACGCTAGTAATATGTAAATTTTCTTTTTTCCTTTCATTGGTCAACAGCCTCTTTCATCTATTAAATTTTATCTTGTCTTTAATTTCTATGTTGACAAGCATACTGTATTTTATTTCATATTTCAACCCATTTTTGATTATTTATGCAGGTTAATCCAAAATATATTCATTTTTTCCAATAAAGAAGCATAAAAATGACTTAATCCTGTCCAAATGAATATAAATGTCCCTCACAAAACACACAACTGTTGTGTTCAATTAAAAAGGTTCATTTTTACCGTGCACAGCATCAACGCATATTTGCCAAATTGACTATTTATTAAAGCAGTTAGTATACAATTAGCGATGAACTTTGTTTACTATCATTTAATCAGTAATTATCGTATAATTAGCTAATAAAATATAACTACATATCATCGGAGGTAACTATGAACAGAAATAAAATTATACATATTCCAGATTTAATTTCGATCGGCATCTACAGTGCCCTATACTTTATCTTGGTAGGAGTAGCTGAAATGCTAGTCGTAGTGATCGTACCCGGCTACTCTTACTCCTATTCTCCGGCGATGTCGGCCTTAATGACCGGAGCAGTCTTTATGTTGATGGTCGCTAAGGTTCCTAAATTTGGTGCAATTACGATCATGGGTAGCGTCTTAGGTCTCTTCTTTTTCTTAAGTGGCCTTTTTCCATTTGCTCTAGTGCCAAGTGTGGTCGCTGCGGTATTAGCAGACGTGGTCGCCTATATTTTTAAATACAAAAGCAAAATTGGTTTATTACTTAGTTATGTGATTTTTTCCTTCAACACGACTGGTCCGATCATTCAATTACTCTTTAGTCCGGATAGCTATGTAGCTAATTTAAAGGAACGCGGCAAAGATGCCTCATATATTCAAAACGTATTCGAAAGTATTTCTAATTATACTGGTGCCCTTGCTTTTGTCTCACTTATCATTGCAGCGATCATTGGTGGTCTATTCGGTCAAAAAATGTTGAAAAAGCATTTCATAAAAGCAGGGATCGTCTAATGAAGTGGCGATTTGACCCGCGAACTATTCTTTACTTACTGATCATTTCTCAACTTGTGTTATTTTTGGATGGCAGTATCTTAATGGAGATCATTACGGTCATTATTTTAATAATACCTTTTTTTCTTACACGCCAGCTTTACTGGGGCATCGGGATCTCCATGATTTATATATTACAGTTACTGGCCACATTTTTCTTATTACCAAAGATCACGTCTCCCATACTTCTTTACCCGCTTTCAATGGTTTCCAACGGTTTTAGGGAGCTGATCCCTGGTATGATAGTCGGTATTTACGCCATCAAATTCACCTCTTTGGGTGAATGGATCAGTTTATTCAAAAAATGGCATTTTCCCAAATTCTTTACCATTACTTTTGCAGTTTTCTTTCGTTTTTTCCCCACAATTCAACAAGATTACCAGCAAATAAGAAATGCAATGGCCTTTCGTGGAATTGAACGTGGTGTTCTCTCATTTATTAAACAACCACGACAAACCTTTGAATTTATTTTGATCCCTTTATTAATGAATGCCAGTCAGGTCGCACAAGATTTAACGATCGCCGCTTTAACTAAGGGCTTAAGTATGCCAGGTAAACAAACATCATTGATTCAACTACAAATGACCAAATTTGACTATATTTACCTAACAGCAAGCACACTTCCCCTTATTTTTACTCTAGGAGGTTTTTTATGACAGCCCAGGCAATTAAAAGTACCAAAGCTTCATTTCAATTTTTACACACAGATAACTTTTTTTTAAAAGAAATAAATTTAGCCGTACATCCTGGAGAGTGCGTGTTGATCTGTGGGAAAAGCGGGAGTGGGAAAACGACCTTTAGTCGCTTGCTGAATGGGTTAGTCCCTAATTATATCGAAGGAGAACTGACAGGAGAGGTCAAAACTTATAATTTGAGTGCGGGCAAAACCTCGATCAAAGACTATGTACAAGTTGTTGGGAGTGTTTTTCAAAATCCTAAAACACAACATTTTACCGCCAATACGAGTTCGGAACTAGCCCTTCCTCTCGAAAACATCGGGATGGCACCTGAAAAAATAAACAAAAAAGTCACAGAAACAGCTCAAAAGTTTCATATTGAACACTTATTAGACCGTGATATTTTCAGTTTGTCGGGTGGAGAAAAGCAACAAATTGCGATGGCTTCAGCGACCGTCTTAGACCCTCAAGTGCTCGTACTTGATGAAGTTAGCAGTAATTTAGACCAAGAGGCGATCAGTTGTTTACAAGAAAATATCAAGCAAAAAAAAGCAGATGGTACCACCATTATTTTGACAGAGCACCGTTTAGCTTGGACACTAAACTTCGTTGATCGTTATGTATTATTCAATAGTGGTCAAGTCATAAAAGAATGGACAAATGCGGAGTTTAGAGCATTAAGCAATAACAAACTTGCAGATTTAGGGTTACGAGCAACTGATCTGTCGAGTAAAAAACAAGCCATCGAGAAGAAAAAACAAATTCATCAAGACTTTAAAAATGACTACTTGCTCCACACCGAAAATTTAACCATTGGTTATAAAAAAACAACTGTCCAAACCAATTTAGGAATCGGGCTTGACCCCAATAAAATCATCGGGATCACAGGAAAAAATGGTGTTGGTAAAACCACTCTGGCTAACACGCTGACCGGTCTGTTAAAACCACT
The DNA here is from genome assembly GCF_000349725.1 of Ligilactobacillus pobuzihii E100301 = KCTC 13174. Lineage (GTDB taxonomy): Bacteria > Bacillota > Bacilli > Lactobacillales > Lactobacillaceae > Ligilactobacillus > Ligilactobacillus pobuzihii. Next base: position 5,877 of record NZ_KB714695.1, on the reverse strand, counting down.
GGGAGGAAAAATCTTGTGGCAGGAAAAACTGATTTCTGCTAAAGAATTACGGAAAAAAAGCTTCTTAGTTATGCAAAATACTAACTATCAGCTGTTTAGTGATTCCGTTAATGAAGAAGTCTCATTAAATGCCAAACACCCTGAATGGAAGGAAAAAGTATTGGAGCAGCTAAATTTAACTGCTTTGGCAAAGCGCCACCCAATGAGTTTATCAGATGGGCAAAAGCAACGTGTAGCAATTGCATCAGCCCTTTTATCCGGCAAAAAATTACTTATTTTTGATGAACCGACCAGCGGTTTAGATTATACAAATATGCAACGCTTTGGTACATTGTTGAGAATGTTAAAACAAACTGATGTGATCATTGCGATTATTACTCATGACGTAGAGCTTGCCGCGGACTGGTGTGATGAAATCATCCCACTTAAACAATAAAAACGACCGCTTAAACTTTAAAATACTCAGCTTTTAACTAGCAAACACCTACACAGTCTTATCTACGGCAAAACAATTTATCAATAGACGATCACCATTACATTGAATATTCTATTGAATATTCTGAAACACTGAAAATTGTATGCATCCTGAGGGGATATTCTACCAACGTAGACACGATAATAAGTATATGTCCGAAATCGCTTATTCAGCTCTTAAAAGCAAGTATAATAAATGTATAAGTTGAACAGTATTGACATGTACCAAAATAATCATGCAGATCGCTGACCCTAGCCCATTTTTTTATACTTGAATGCAAAAAAAGCTTGCATTCATTTCAATTTATTGCTAATATAATTATTGTTGGTGTTACGTAAAACACTCATGGGCGGCTAGCTCAGTTGGTAGAGCAACGGACTCTTAATCCGTGGGTCCAGGGTTCGAGCCCCTGGCCGCCCATCACTTAAAGCGTTTAGCAGTAAGTACGATTTAATTTTGTACTTACTGCTTTTTTAATATCCTTTTTCAGTCAAAAATGGGGCTGGGACAAAACTAACTGTCCAACCCTAAAAGGGCCGTCGGTCTATCCCATTAAATGGGGTAAACCGACGGCCCATAAATGTGTTACAAAAGATTGGAGCCCAACTGTAACAACGATTGCGTTATTCTAATTTCTCGCTTTGCTACGACCCAAAATAACGCGATCATCGTTACAGATCAGCTTCAAAACATCTTTTGTTTCACTATCACCTTTAAAGTGTTGTCAGAAAAATTTTTAGTCCTTATTTACTTGTTGCAGAAACAAATTTATCTACTTCTTCAAGTTGGCTATCGTTTAATTCAGCCTTGATCTTAGGAGCAAAGCCATGTAAGAACATTGATTCTTTTCCGATTTTAACTCCACTTTCTTTCAAAGCAGCCGTTAATTCTCTTTTGATCGAGAAAACACCACCGGAAGTTCCAAACATATAGACTTCACCAACTTGCTGTGGATCAAGTTGAGCAGCAAAATCTTTTAATTCTGCGTACATCTTTCCGTGAACTGCCCCACCAAGATAAAGTTTATCAACTTTTGCTGGAAGAGGTTCCTCAACAGAATCAGCCTTAACACCTAATTTTTCGCCTAAAAGGTCTGCAACCTTTTTTGTATTACCTGACTTCGAACAATACCTAATTGCAACCAATTAATTATCCACCTTTACCTAATGATTTCTCAAATCACAAATTTCTCTCTATCATAAAATCACTCAATTATTTGAGTTAAATAATTATTTTCCAGCCTTAACCTTTGCTTTCAAATCGACTAATTCAGATTCGTTAATTACATCGTCTAATTCTTTTTGTTGACGTGCTATTTCTTCATCATCCCAGTCGAAGTATTTAGCCATTTCTTTTATAACAGCTGGCACAACTTTGTCCAAACTATCATCTTTAAATAGAATATGGTATGTCCGACGCATGAGGTAATCAACTGGTGATAATGTCATTTCTTCATCAAGTGAGTAATTTAAAGCAGCAGTTTCTGCCAAGCTTAAACCTTCTGTTGGTTGGAGAACTTTGGCACGTTGGAAAATGTTGCGAGCATTTGAACCATAAAGACTTGCGATCTCATGTGCTTCATCTTTAGACAAACCAACTTTAACACCTTCCTCGGCGATCTTATCCAAGGCATCTTCAGCATGGTCTGAATCGAAGTCCCCACCAGAAACTTTGATCTCTGCAGAGTCTTTCAATTCGAAATCTTCATTGAATGAGTTGCTCAACGTATCAACGACCATGTCCATAGCACCGTTAGCCATTACACGATAGTCTGTTAGTTTACCACCAGCTAATGTGATCAAACCATCGTCCGCCTTTGTCAAGGAACTACCACGAGAAACTGCGGATGGGGCTGATGTATCGCCAGCGTCACTAGCACCTGAAACTGCATCAACTTCTTCTTCGCCTTCATCGTCAGCAGCAACCAATGGACGGATACCTGCCCAACTTGATTCAACGTCATCAAGTGTCAAATGAGCACTTGGATATTTTTTGTTGATAATGTTTAACAGATAATCAACGTCTGACATATCTACCTTAGGATTTTCTAAATCACCTTCGTAGTCAGTATCAGTTGTTCCGAAGTAGGTCTTACCTTCCCGTGGGATCGTAAAAATCATACGACCGTCATCTGTACCTGAACCAAAGTATGTTGGCTGTGGAACACTCAATCTTGATTGATCAACAACTAAGTGAATACCTTTTGTTGGGCGCATTTGTGATTTCTTAGAACTCTTAGAATCTGTTGCACGAACTTCGTCAGACCATGGACCGGCCGCATTGAGCACAACGTTAGCTTTAATATCAAATTCTTCGCCTGTTAAGAGATCTTTAACACGAGCTCCTCTGACCACACCGTTATCATCATGCAAAACTTCGATACATTTAATACGGCTAAGCATTACTCCGCCTTCGTCATGAGCCTTCTTGATGTTTTCCAGTACCAAACGTGAGTCATTGTTTTGGTAATCCAAGTAAACGCCAGCACCCTCTAAGTTTTCTGGGTTTAATTGCGGTTCACGCTTCAAGGCTTCATCCTTGTCGATAGTATAGTTAGCATATCTGGTCAATGGAGAGTCGCCTTCGATACCTGCCAAATGATCATACAGATCCATCGCAACTTTTACAGAAAACATTGTAAATGTTGTACCTTTTTCATCATAGATAGGTAGTAACATTGGGTCTGCCTGTGTCATATGTGGAGCAATGTGTTGTACAACAGCACGTTCTTTAACTGTATCTGAAACAACTTGAACATCAAAGTTCTTCAGATAACGGATACCGCCATGGACCAAACGAGTTGAGCGTGAAGATGTCCCTGCACCAAAGTCTTGCATATCGATCAAGGCCGTCTTCATACCAGCTGCACTTGCTTGAAGCGCAACCCCAGCACCTGTAATACCACCACCAACGATCAACAAATCAAGCTGTTCGTTTTTTAAATTAGCGATTTCTTGCTTTCTTGTTTCGATTGAAAATGACATAAAGTTCTCTCCTTTATATTATATAATTTTAATTTTTAAAATATTTGTTTCCTGTTATTGATTTTCCTCATCAGAATATGGCTCGAATGAGAAAGTTTGTGCTGCAGAGACCGCAGACTGCCAACCTGAATATAATGTTTCTCGTTCAGCAGCTTTCATTTCAGGCTTAAAGAGCTTACCACCTGTTTGAATCTTCTTGATCTCGTCAACACTGTTCCAAAATCCGATACTTAAACCAGCTAAGAATGCTGCACCTAAAGCTGTTGTTTCAAGGTTAGCGGCCCGATCGATCTCAGTTCCTAAAATGTCAGCTTGGAATTGCATGAGATAATTATTGTTAGCGGCACCACCATCGACTTTTAGCTTAGGTATCTCGATCCCTGTATCTTTTTGCATCGTATCAACTACATCGCGACTTTGATAGGCTAATGATTGTAAAGTTGCCTTAATAAAATCGTTCCGTGAAGTCCCTCGTGTTAAGCCAAATACCGCACCTCTAACATCTGAATCCCAGTACGGAGCACCTAAACCGGTAAAAGCCGGTACCACGAATACTTCATTATTGCTGGAAGAATCATTTGCTGCTTGTTCTGATTCTGGTGCATCTTCAACCATTTCCATTTGATCACGTAACCACTGAATAGCTGAACCAGCTACATAAATACTACCTTCAAGCGCATAGTTGACCTGGCCATCGATGCCATATGCAATCGTTGTCAATAAATTGTTAGCTGAAAGTTTTGGCTTGGTACCTGTATTCATAACTGTAAAAGCACCTGTACCATAAGTGTTTTTAACCATTCCTGGTTCAAAAGCTAACTGCCCGACTAAAGCAGATTGCTGGTCACCAGCCATACCTGAAATTGGAACTTGACTACCATAGAAGTGGTAATCGATCGTATTTCCGTAAACTTCAGAGTTAGAACGAACTTCTGGCAACATAGTTGCTGGAATGTTTAACAGATCTAGGATCTCGTCATCCCATTTTAAGTCGAAAATATTAAATAACATTGTCCGACTTGCATTAGAATAATCAGTAACGTGAGCTCTACCACCTGTTAGTTTCCAGACAAGCCAAGTATCGATCGTACCAAACAACAACTCACCATTTTCTGCTCTCTCTTGAGCTCCAGGTACCTGATCTAAAATCCAACGGATCTTAGTAGCTGAGAAATATGCATCAGGGATCAAACCAGTTTTTTCGTGGATCATATCCTTATATCCATCAGCGATGATTTTATTGGCTAATGGGGCAGTCTGACGTGATTGCCAAACAACTGCATGATAAATCGGCAGTCCAGTTTTCTTATCCCAGATCACTGAAGTTTCACGCTGGTTAGTGATCCCAATTCCTGCGATTTGATCTGGTTTGATACCAGAATTGATAAAAGCGTTTGCAATTGTCGACTGAACCGAATTCCAAATTTCGTTTGCATCATGTTCTACCCAACCAGGGTTGGGAAAATATTGTCTAAATTCTTTTTGGGATTCTGCAACTTTTTGGCCGTCATGATCAAAAATGATCGCACGGGTACTTGTTGTACCTTCATCGATCGCTAATAAATACTTCTGAGCCATAATGTTTCCTCCTTGTATACACACTCACTAACGAAATCATGTCCAGACATTTTTCGCTAAAAGTTTTAACTCCCTTTCACAATCATTATTGTACACGTCGCTTTAGGAAAACGGTAACATTTTATTGTTTTTAATCATAACTTAAGGTTATAGCTAAAGCATAAATCTCTTTAAATAAGCCATCAAAAGCATAATGTATAATTTTTATATATTGTGGATAAAATTTTTTCAAAATCTTTTATCCTTACTGAATTAAAAAAATAAATTTTTTCACAAATAAATAAAAAGTTATTAATTTCCTTTAACACCAGTCTTTCCATCCCAATTGGTCACCGATATTTCATTCAAAATAGCAATTGTAATAATAAATTTATATTTTGTTAAATCATATTGTGTGCTACTATAATTTTGTAACAGCAATTTATTTTAATTTATTTAGGAGGAATTACTTATGGTTAAATGGTTACGCAGTAGTAAAAGTGGTATGTGGGTGATCACAGTTATTCGTTTATGGTTAGGTTTCCAATGGTTGATGGATGGTGTTGGTAAGGTCACTGGCGGCTTCAGTGCTAAGGGCTTTGTTGCAAACGCTATCGCCAATCCTGTTATGGATCCTCACGGTGCACAAGCTGTGGGCTGGTACACACCTTTCTTAAAGAGTTTTGTTATGCCTAATATCAATGTTTTCAGTTTCATGGTTGCCTGGGGTGAATTGTTAGTTGGTCTTGGTTTGTTACTTGGTACTTTAACCACAGCCGCTGCCTTTTTTGGAGTTGTGATGAACTTTGCATACTTATTTGCTGGCACAATTTCTACTAACCCAACTTATGTTCTTTTGGG
>NZ_APCP01000051.1 GCF_000349725.1 Ligilactobacillus pobuzihii E100301 = KCTC 13174 | reverse complement strand
CAGGTAGATAGGATGGAAGTGGAAGTGCCGTGAGGCATGGAGCGGACCATTACTAATCGGTCGAGGACTTGACCCAAGAGTCGCGCAGGTGACTTGGTGAAAAATTAGTGGAAATAAATGTTACTCAGTTTTGAGAGAATGGATCTCTCATAGAAATAAAAGTGCGGCGATGATAGCACGAAGGCTACACCTGTTCCCATGCCGAACACAGAAGTTAAGCTTCGTCACGCCGAGAGTAGTTGGGGGATCGCCCCCTGCGAGGGTAGGTAGTTACCGCGCTTATGTTTTGATACTGGGATACGTTTCTCAGTATCTTTTTTGCGGAAGTAGTTCAGTGGTAGAACATCACCTTGCCATGGTGGGGGTCGCGGGTTCGAATCCCGTCTTCCGCTTCGCTGGAAATTCCAGTGCTCAGTAATTTTAATAACTTATATGCACCCATAGCGCAACTGGATAGAGTGTCTGACTACGAATCAGAAGGTTGTAGGTTCGACTCCTACTGGGTGCATTTTATTTATTAAAAGTATTAAACCTTTTGAATCAAGTTAAATTTAAAATCCTGACGACTAGTTTTTTCTAGTTATCAGGATTTTTTTGTTAGCTATAGATTACTTTTTTTGTTTTTATTTTACAACGGCTTCTTGCATTGTATAGACGATCGTCGGAAATTTGTAAGTTTTCAGCAATATTATGTTTTGAAAATGCATTTGGGCTACAATACATTTCCATGACTTGAACTTCCAGAGGTGATAGAACCTTAGAAAGTTTTTTAAAGTCTTCTTGAAGTAATAGATGCCTATCTGGTGACATGTTGGTATAATCAGGTCCAAGATAGCCGCTACCGTTATTGATAAGTAAAGATTCATAGGAACTCGTAAAAAGATCGTGCTGACGCTTTTTTGCCTTTTGATTTCGTAATAAGGTAAAAAAATAATTGGTTAGGTTGGCTTTGAAGAATGATCCAAAGGAGGATCTTCGATTTGGATCAAAATCTTGTACACTTCGATAACAAACCATCATTGCCTCAACTTTTAAATCATCGTTGTCGTAATAGCGAAAATGAAAAGCTCCGATTGTCGCAAACACTAAAGGACGGTATTTTTGAAATAAAGTCATAAATGATAAACTTTCAGGATCTTCTAAAATATCCGTTATTAATTTTAAATCGTCATCCCCATATTTATATTTACTAATTTCGACCATACTACTACCTCTATTCTTGTGAATTGATGTTGCAGTATTCATTTTGACACTATTAATCTAAATCTAAAATAAAGCGCTTTATTTTAGGGAAAATTAATCGCAAAAAAATAATAATTTATCGACAAAAAAGGAAACTGCTTCAAAAACAGTTTCCTTATATTAATTAAGCCACTTGCCGGATTTGAACCGGCGACCCCCACCTTACCATGGTGATGCTCTACCTGCTGAGCTAAAGTGGCATGCAATTATCAGTACCTAAATAGTATATTATATACATTTAATAATTGCAATACTTGTTATAGTAATTAAATTTTGTAAATTGATATTAACTGAACTTACTTGAGAGATAAAGTTTGTTCCGTCGTATACAAAGCTGGATCAAGCTCTTTGATCAGTGGTGATGGTTTACCAGGACAAATTAAAATCAATTCGTGCATGGCTCGAGAACAGATCGTGTACAGTATTCCACGTTCATTAGTTTTAGGATATTCAGTTTCAGAAACATTATTGACGATCACACTGTCAAATTCAAGACCTTTGGCTAAATAAATTGGTAAAATAGCGATACCTTCAGGTAAAGTTCGATCTTTTTCTTCTAATAGTGTAACGTTTAAATTATGGTGGAGTCGTTCATAAAGCTGTTGACTCTCAGTCATATTTTTTGTGATCAAAGCGACAGAAGAATACTTGGCGGCCGATTTTTTAAGATGAGAATAAAGCGCAGACAAAGCCGATTTTTCATCGCTGACTTGACAAATTACTGGACGATCACCTGGTCTGTTAAAGGCTTCAATATCGTTGCCTTCTGGCAGCATTGCCTTCATGAAGTTAGTGATCTGTTTAGTTGAACGATAACTTTTATTGAGTAATTTTAGATTACTGCGTTGTGCATGGACAGTATCAGTTAAGCCTTGCAGCAGGTCTTCAGGTCTTTGAGACTCTGAATAAAGAGCCTGCTCACTATCACCGAGTAATGTAAGCTTGGCAGCGGCAAAAACATGTTTTAAATACCTCATTTGAGCAAATGTATAATCTTGCATTTCATCAATAAAGAGGTGTTCGATACTATGACTTTGACCACTATCAGTTAATAGATCACGTAAATACAAAAGTGGCGCACAATCATCTAATTCGATACGATGATATTCTAAGTTTTGCGCGTATTCGTTGAAGGAGCCAGGCAATACTTGTTTCAGAAATGCACCATATTGTTCGTAGCCGTCAAAAAAGAAGTCGTTATATAAGGCATCATAAATCACGGCATATTGTTTTTGTGTGATCTGAAGTCCTAGATAGGCTTGCTCTTCATCATAAGAAGCAAAGCTATCTTCCTTATCACCGATGATTTCATTATATTGTTCATCACTAAGGTCTTCTAACATATCTTGTATCTCTTTACTGGTCGATCGTTTACCAACAATTTTATCTAGCTTTTTAAGCAGCTTCTTTTTTAAGGTATTAAAGCGGTGGCCTAAGGTCATGTTTCCAGCAAAACTACTATATAATCGTGTGATCTCTTCTTTAGAAAAGATGATCTCGCCATTGAGTGTGATGTCTGTGAAATGGAAGTCTGTCGCTGGCAAATGATTGGCGTAATTTTTAACACTTTGCATAAATTTTATCGAGCGTTTATATTTGTTCAATTTCTTTTGTTCAGTTGAAAAATTGTTTTCATTTTCGTAATGTTCGAAGAGTGACTCAACGTTTAATCCCTGTAACCGACGCGAAAAGAACTCGTGTAAGGTCACTTGTCGCATATTTTTTTCACCCAAACTAGGTAAAACATCAGAAATATAGCGGCTAAAGAGTAAATTAGGGGAAAATAGTACTATCTGATCTGCATTTAAGGTATCGCGGCTGTGATATAACAAAAAGGCAATGCGTTGTAGGATTGCTGAGGTTTTGCCGCTTCCTGCAACTCCTTGAACTAACAAGAGGTCACTTTTCGTATCCCTAATAATATCATTTTGTTCTTTTTGAATAGTAGCGACGATGTTTTTCATATATTCGTCGCTGTGTTCATCTAAGACATCCTGTAAAATTTCATCACCGACAGTTTCATTAGTATCAAACATGTTTTTGATCTGGCCGTTATTTATCTTGAATTGCCGCTTTTTTAGAAGATCTGTTTGTTGTTGTCCCGCGGGTGTTTCATATTCAACGTGGCCCAAAGTGCCGTTATAATACACCGATGATATCGGAGCTCGCCAGTCATATATCAAAAAGTTCTGGTGGTCATCGTTTAATGATGCTGTGCCGATATAAAGTGTTTCTTGTTCATCACCTGGATCTTGAATGTCGATCCGCCCAAAGTAAGGGGACTTTTCTAAGTCTTGCAATGTTTCTAACTGTTCTTTTAAGATTTGTTCAGTTTGCACATTTTTGGCAACTAATTGCTTTTGCTGTTGAATTTCAGCATTTGTTTCCATTCGATCGTCAACTTCAGTCGTGTTGACTTTGGCATTTTGCACATAGTTTTTTTCTACTGAAGAAGTCTCTTCGTGCGCTTTTTTGTATTCTTTTTCTGTTTGTTTTTGCTGTTTTTGAATCTCTTTAACAACTTGATCTACACGATTTTGTTCTAATTGCCTTTCATTTTCCATGAATGCAGATCCTTTCTGGTATTTTCAAAATTCCTGCGCTAAATTTCAGTTTGTTAAATTTATAAGCTGAAAACTTGTATTATCAATTGTAAGTAATATTTAACTAAATTTCAATTTACGCTATCATAAATTAGCAGTCTTGTCAGAATTTTAGTTTTTTTCATTAGTAGGTCTTTACAAGCTTAAGTAGTCTGATAAAATTAAGTTAATTCGTTGAACAGGATAAGTAGGGAGCTGACGACAGAGATACATCATATGCTGAGAGATGTAATAGTGATCGAATTGGTACTGTGAGAAAAAATAATTATGAAATGAGTGGCGGATCTTCCGCAATTTAGGTGGCACCGCGAGTAATCGTCCTATTGTTATTGGAACAATAGGACTTTTTTAATTCAGACATAATTTAAAAATTTGGATATTATAAAGGAGAAGGATTGTTATGAATAAACATGTTATTTTAACGGGAGACCGACCAACAGGTAAATTGCATATTGGACATTATATTGGTTCTTTAAGACAAAGAGTGGCTCTGCAAGAAACAGGTGATTATGATACTTATATCATGATCGCTGACCAGCAGGCTTTAACTGACAATGCTCGTGATCCGGAAAAAATCAAAAATTCTTTGATCGAGGTTGCACTAGACTACTTAGCTGTCGGTTTGGATCCTGAAAAATCAACAATTTTTGTTCAATCAGCAATCCCAGCTTTAGCAGAATTGAATTTGTACTACTTGAATCTGGTCACAGTTTCCCGACTGGAACGTAACCCAACAGTTAAAGCAGAGATTCAACAAAAGAATTTTGAACGTTCGATCCCTGTTGGCTTCTTCACTTATCCTGTGAGTCAAACTGCTGATATTACTGCTTTTAAAGCTGATACAGTGCCGGTTGGTGATGATCAAGAACCGATGATCGAACAAGCACGCGAAATTGTGCGGAGCTTCAATACGATTTATGGTAAAGAAGTTCTTGTGGAACCACAAGGAGTTTTTCCGGCTAAGGGATCGGGGCGTTTACCAGGATTAGATGGGAATGCCAAGATGAGCAAGTCTCTTAACAATGCGATCTATTTGTCAGATGATGCTGATACTTTGAAAAAGAAGGTCATGTCTATGTATACCGATCCCGATCATGTACACGTGGAAGATCCTGGTAGGGTCGAGGGAAATACTGTCTTTACCTATCTGGATGTTTTTGCCAAAGACCAACAGCATGTGGCTGACTTAAAAGAACAATATCAAGCTGGTGGTTTAGGTGATGTGAAGTTGAAACGTTACCTAAGTGATGTCTTGGAAGAAGAACTTGCACCAATTAGAAGTCGTCGCCTTGAATATGCTAAAGACATCCCAGCAATATATGATATATTGCAAAAGGGTAGTGAAAAAGCTAATGAAGTTGCTGCACAAACTTTGAAAGAAGTTAGGGCTGCGATCGGTGTCAATTATTTTGAATAAAAAACACGATAATTGTTAATTACAGGTTAAATCTGTTTAATAAACTTGTGATCTAAGAGGTGAGATCGATATGAAAAAAATTGCACTACTTGATTTAGGTTCTAATTCCACACGAATGGCGATCTATCAAATCAATTCTGATAATTCCTTTCAAGAGATCAAACGTTTCAAGGAAATGACTCGATTAGCTGAAGGAATGGGTGAGTCTGGTAAGAAATTGACATTAAAAAAAGCAGCAATTGAGCGCACGGTGGCTGCCTTGGAAAAGTTCAAGGGCGAATATGAAAAGGAGCCCAGACTGACGCTCGTACGTGGTGTGGCAACGGCAGCAGTGCGTAGTGCATCAAATAGTGTTGATTTTTTAAAACTCGTGAAAGATAAAATTGGTGTTGATATTGAGATCTTGTCTGGGGATTCTGAAGCTTATTATGATTATGCTGGTGTAATGCATGCTTTTGAACTGGAAAACTGTTTGATCTGTGACATGGGTGGTGGCAGTTTCGAACTTGCCTTGGTTAAAGACCGGCAAGCTGTCGATTATATCAGCATCCCATATGGTGCTGTTACTTTAAGTGAGAAATATAATGCATCAAATAAAATCAGTGCGGCAGATTTTTTTGCTTTACAACGTTTTATTTTGCATAAATTTGAACAATTACCATGGCTTACAAAAGGCGTAGGTTTTCCTTTAGTGTTGCTGGGTGGTGCTAACCGTACAGTTGCGCGTCAGGGGCAACAAAATTCAACTGGTACAAATGACCAGGGCTTGCATGGTAAAAAAATGTCTTCTTTCAGTTTTGTTGAGGTTTTCCAGGACTGGTTAGCCAAAGATCACCAAGAACTTAAAGTAGCTCTTGGAGTTGAAAAAGAGCGGGCAGATATTATTATTGCAGGTTTGACCCCAGTTGTTTTACTTTTGGAAAAATATAATATACCAGAAGTTGTTTTCTCGGAAAGTGGTGTTAGGGAAGGTATTATTGCTGAGTTGACAAAATAAACTGATTTATCAGGCATGAAAATAAAGTACCCCATAATTGCTACACTTCAAAGCGAAGTCTAACAGTATGGGGTACTTTTAGTTGCTAGCGATTTTGGTAATTTATGGATAAGTAATGTCTTTGCCAAAATATTTGACAGATATTTGATTTAGACGTCCATCTTTAGCCATTTCTTCCAGGGAGTTGGTGACTTTTTTATTTAATTTTTGGTCATGGTAGGTCGTAGCTTGGATATTTTGAGCAGTGATCTGTGGATCCTTGATCCGTTTTAATACGTGTTGTTTTTGTTTTTTATCAGTTTTATCTTTAGCTGCAACTAGCTCAGGATGTTTTTTTAAGTAAGCAGTATACTGTGGACCAGTTAATATAGCTGCTTTGACCTGTTTATTTTCTACAGCGTCTATGAGTTGGGAAATCGAAGAGTATGGGTGCCTTTTGAAATGCAATTGTTTGAATATCTGTGTTTGTGAACCATTCTTAAGTATACCAACTTTTTGGTCAGCTAGTTTTTTGGTCGATTTTTTCTTACTATCTGAACGACGGAAAAGGATATTTTCCACGTAAAGAAATGGGGCAGAAGACTGAAAATCTTTAGTTGAACGCTTATTTTTACAGAGAGTGCCCAAAGCTAAGTCGATCGTGCCATTTTTTAATTTTTGCTGTAATTGTTTGTTACTTTCGGCTGGAACAAACTGCACCTCTTTATGCAGGTCAATTGCAATTTCTTTGGCGACCGCGACGTTAGCGCCATGCATTTTGTTACTTTTATTACGTGAACTTAATGGTGCATCACTTTCTAAGATACCGACCTTCAAAGTATCATCAGCCAAAATGGTGGGAGTGATAAAGACTATGGCAACAGCAAAAACTAATAAGAGTGACCATAGATATTTATGCTTGATGTGTTTCAAAAAAGTACCTCCTAAAATAAAGCTGCCAAGATCGTCTAGCTACATTAATATATGACAGCACAAAAATATCGCGCGAGTAAAGACTTTAGCTTATTTTGAACGAAAAACTTGCAGATGAGCTTCCCCCTTATTATATAATAGGAAATGGATAATTTAAGCAAAAAGTATTTTTTTAAATAATTCGTTGAAAGTAGGACAAAAATGCAAGGATTTGAAAAGTATTACCGTAAAACTTGGTCTCAAAGACTAGATATTTTGACACAACAGAACAAGCTATCCGAAAAACAAGTCGAACAACTTAAGCAAAATGCGGTAACACCAGTGTTAGGGGAGGCTCAAATTGAAAATTTTTTGACCCAATTCCAGTTACCTGAAGGGTTGGCGTTGAATTTTGTGATCGACGGAAAAGAATATTTAATACCGATGGTTATTGAAGAACCATCGGTGATTGCTGGAGCAAGCCATGGCGCAGCTATTGTTAAAAAGACAGGCGGGTTTCATACTAAAAGTAGCCGACGAGCGATGAGAGGACAGGTCGTTTTAGAAAATGTGACAGATCTTGTGGCTACAAAGAAAAAAATCGAAGAGCAAGAAACTGAATTGATGCAGGCTGCGGTTGATGCACATCCATCGATCGTGAAACGTGGCGGCGGTCCGTTGGCACTCAAGGTTAGGATCTTGGAGCAAGGCCTGCTTTCTGTTGATTTGATCATTGATACTAAAGAAGCGATGGGTGCTAATATGATCAATAGTATGCTCGAAGCAGTTGCTGATAAATTAAGAACTACAGGACATCACGATGTTTTAATGGCAATTTTATCCAATTATACGACAGAATGTTTAGTCACGGCTAGTTGTCAGATACCAGTAGCTAATTTGGCTAAAAATGGCTTACCAGGTCTAAAAATTGCACAAAAGTTGGCTCAAGCCAGTCGAGTTGCTCAGGTCGATCCTTATCGCGCAGCTACACATAATAAAGGGATCATGAATGGTATCGATGCTGCAGTGATCGCCAGTGGCAATGATTGGCGTGCAATAGAGGCGGCTGCCCATGCGTATGCGGCCAGAGATGGACAGTATCGTGGATTAAGTACCTGGAAAGTAGCAGGGGACCAGTTAGAAGGAGAATTGTCTCTCCCAGTTCCTGTCGGTTCTGTGGGAGGGTCGATCGGGATCGTACCGCTTGTTCAGGTCAACTCGGCTTTACGATCAGAAAAAGATGCGCTGGGGTTAGAAAAAATAATCGCTAGTGTGGGGTTAGCACAAAATTTAGCAGCATTATATGCTTTGGTGACCGATGGGATCCAAAAAGGACATATGAATTTACAGATGAAGTCGTTAGCGGTATCGGTCGGGGCCAAAGAAGATGAAATAGAGCAAGTTGTTAGTGTTTTACAGAAGTTACCTCAACAAGATCAGGCAATTGCACAACATGTTTTAGATGAAATTAGAAATGAGGCAAGTGAAAATGAGTGAACCAAAGCTAAAACAAACAGTTTTAGACCTGCAAGACGAAGTTTTGAAAATGGTAAAAAAACCGGTTAATATTTCTTTTAAGGAGGAGAAAAAAGGCTGGTTAGCAAGTGACCAAGCACAAATGTATTTGCATGATGGTCAAATGCAGTTAGATGTTTATGATGTAACAGCACCAAATTATACTGTTTCTCATGAATTTTTGCATGTTTTGGCTATGGGTCAAAATGTACCGCAAATAAATTTCCTAATGACCACTAATGATCCAAACCGTGACTCGAAGATCATGACAGCGGGGATGGAATTATATGATACGGTCTTACATTTGCAAATTTATCCACAGCAACGCAAACTGGGACTACTGGATGAAGAAATCGTTGAATTGTTCTATAAAGGCTTATTAACTCAGCTCAAACCTGAAAAACAGGGAGAAATAGATGCTTGGATGGTGTTACGAACTGTTAAGTTAGTAGATGCTTTGGTTTTGTTTGATGGAAAGCAACCACAAGCAGAACAAAAACTCCAAGAATTATATCCTCGCTGTTTTATTGCGGCGGAAAAATTATATGCAGGATTAACCGAAAGAAAAATTACGGGTCCACAAAAAATAAGAGCCGCAATAGTTAAGTTATGGCGTGGATTTGATGATCAGTTATCTGAGTGGGGCCAAGCTCCCTTAGGATTAAATGACTTTATTAGTTTAGAACCAGTTTTAAGTGAACGGCAGACACGTTTGGAAATTTCACAGTTATTTGAAATATATCATTCTTCTTTACAGGATAATCTGCACTTTAAACCAGCTTATATCGTTCGTTATAAATCTGACCGGCAAAATTCTTTTGTTATCCCCGAGCCAGAACATGACAAAGAAAAAATATTCCGTGGTTTTTATGCCGCTAAGATCGGTGATATTTTACAACAGATGCATATTGATTATTTACTTAGATAATTATTAATTTGAAAGGAAGGTTAATAATGACTGAACTCAATGATTTATTGAATGAAGCAAAGCATGTAGTATTTATGACTGGTGCCGGTGTATCGACTGCATCTGGTATCCCAGATTACCGTTCTAAAAATGGCCTTTATTCCGGGCAAGAAGCGCCTGAATATTTATTAAGTGAAGATTGTTGGCATAAAGAACCGCAAAAACATTATGACTTTGTCACGCAAAGCATGATTTACCCTCAGGCACAACCAAATGTGATCCATGAAAAAATGGCTGAGTTTGCCCAGAAAAAAAACGCGATGGTCATCACGCAAAACATCGATGGACTGCATAAAAAAGCGGGCACACCGGATAAAAATCTAGTTGAATTCCACGGGGAATTGTCACATGTTTACTGCCAAAAATGTGGCAAACAAGCGACCTTGGAAGAATATCAGCATGATATGCACCACCAAAATTGTGGCGGGATCTTGCGGACTGGCATTGTTTTATACGGCGAACAAATCAATGAAGATAATTTGCGTCGTTCTTTAACCGCCATTTCAGCAGCTGATCTATTAGTGGTAGTGGGTACTTCGTTTGTTGTATATCCATTTGCAGGATTGATCTCATATTGTTCACCAAGAGCAAAACTTGTTGCTGTGAATAAACAACAGATCACTATTCCAGACAATGGAGTCATGATCCAAGCTGATGCGACTGAAGAGTTTGCCAAAGTTAATGTTGAATAAATGATAGAACATGGGGATCTTCCCATGTTTTTGTTATTTTTCATGGCTAAATTAGTTCGGGATAGTGAGAACCTTAGGGGTAATATGCTATAATAAAAAGAATTGAAATTAAAAAATGATAATTAAAATTTTGCTTGTAAGAAATAAAGGGGACGAAAGTTAATATGGTTGATAAACCAACATTTTATATTACGACACCGATTTATTATCCATCTGGTAAGTTGCATATCGGTAATGCCTATACGACAATTGCGTGTGACGTGCTCGCACGTTATAAGAGATTACAAAATTATGATGTCTTTTTCTTAACGGGAACAGATGAACACGGTCAAAAAATTGAAGAAAAAGCTGAAGAGCTAGGGATGCAGCCACAAGCTTATGTTGACCAAATGGTAGCGGGCATCAAAAATTTGTGGAAAACTTTGGAGATCTCTAATGATAAGTTTATTCGGACGACTGATGATTATCATGAAAAGGCAATTCAAAAGATCTTTCAAAAATTACTCGATCAAGGTGACATATACTTAGGTAAATATAAGGGCTGGTATTCAGTCTCTGATGAAGAATTCTTTACGGAATCCCAGTTAGCTGAGGTCTATCGTGATGATCAAGGTAATATGACAGGGGGCAAGGCACCATCTGGTCATGAAGTTTCTTTAGTTGAAGAAGAAAGTTATTTCTTTAAGATGAGTAAGTATGCTGATAGATTAGTGAAGTACTATGACGAACATCCTGACTTTATTATTCCACAGACTCGTAAAAATGAAATGTTGAATAACTTTATTAAACCAGGTTTGGAAGATCTAGCTATTACACGGACAAGTTTCAACTGGGGCGTGAAGGTACCTAATGATCCAAAACACGTAGTTTACGTTTGGATCGATGCTTTGTGTAACTATATCACTGCTTTAGGCTATGGCTCTGATGATTTGTCTTTATTTAATAAATACTGGCCGGCTGATGTTCATATGGTAGGTAAGGAGATCGTTCGTTTCCATACGATCTATTGGCCTATTATTTTGATGGCTTTAGATCTTCCTTTGCCTAAACATATCGTGGGTCATGGGTGGCTCTTGATGAAAGATGGTAAGATGTCCAAGTCTAAGGGAAATGTAGTTTACCCTGAAATGTTGGTTGAACGTTATGGCTTAGACGCTTTACGGTATTATTTAATGCGTGCTGTACCGTTTGGTAATGATGGTGTCTTTACACCAGAAGATTTCATCAATAAAGTTAATTATGACCTTGCAAACGACTTAGGCAATTTGCTAAACAGAACTGTGGCGATGATCAATAAGTATCGTGGTGGTCAAATACCTGCCTTAAATAGTGGTGTTACTGAGTTTGATACTGACTTAGAGCAGACTTTTCAGGCCGCTGTGAAAGAGTATGAAGAAGAAATGGATAACATGCACTTCTCCAATGCTTTAGGTGCTTTATGGAAGTTTGTTTCACGTACGAATAAGTATATCGATCAAACAGAACCATGGACCTTGGTTAAAGATGAAAGCAAAACTGCCGACTTAGACAGTGTTTTGGCCCATTTGGCGGCTAGCTTACGCGTGATCGCTATTTTATTACAGCCGGTTTTGACGCACGCACCGAAAGAAATTTTTGCGCAGTTGGGATTGGCAGCTGACAATATGAATATTGATTCCGTATCGTTCTTTGATTTGCCTGCAAATAGTCAGGTGGTTAAGAAGGGTACGCCACTTTTTCCACGTTTAGATACTGATGAGGAAATTGAGTATATTAAATCAAAAATGTCTAAAAATGAAAAAGTTAAAGGTCGTAAAGCAATGGCCGATAAAATCAATGACGCTAAAGAAAATACTTTAACTCTAAACAAAAAAGAGATTCGCTTTGACAAATTTGATAAAGTTGAATTACGTGTTGCTTTGATCAAGTCTGTCAGCAAAGTAAAGGGTGCCGATAAGCTACTGAAATTTAGTCTGGACGCTGGTGATGAAAGCGAACGTCAAATTTTATCTGGAATTGCTCAATGGTATCCAGAACCTGAAAAATTAGTTGGTAAAAAAGTTATTGCAGTTGCTAACTTACAGCCTCGAAAAATGCGCGGAGAAGTTAGTCAGGGAATGTTACTTTCAGCTGAATATGGAGATCAAGTCCAATTGATCACAGTGCCAGATAACATTCCGGCCGGTTCATTGATCAGCTAAAATAAATTGAATTTTGGTTCGAGGAGAAATTCTTCTCGAACTTTTTTTACATAAGTTGAAGTAAGATCAAAAGATAGTATTTTTATTGTTGTTTAATAGGGCTAAAACTTAGATAAATTCGGTCGAGCTTTGGGAGGAATGATTTTTATGAAAATTTTTGATTCACATACACATATAAACTCAGCTGAGTTTGATAATGACCGTGATGATGTGATCAAGCGCGCTAGAGCGTTGGATGTTATTTCAATGTTAGTGATCGGATATGATGGACCTAGTACAGTTTCGCTATGCGAATTATTAGAAAAGTATCCGGATATTTATGGTGCAGTTGGTTGTCATCCTGAAGACAGTGCTTTATATGATTCAACGCTTAAACAGCAGATGACAGATGTATTAACGCAAGAAAAGATGGTTGCGGTTGGTGAGATAGGACTGGATTATCATTGTGACGTCGATCATGACTTACAAAAAGAAGTTTTTAAAAAGCAAATTATGTTAGCACAGGCGTTTGAATTACCCATCAGTGTTCATAATCGTGATGCGTTTGAAGATTGTTATGACATATTAAGAGAAATGAATGTTGGTAAGTTTGGTGGTATTATGCATAGTTTCAATGGTGATTGGTCTTGGGCTCAAAAGTTTTTAGATTTAGGCATGGAACTTTCATATAGTGGCGTGGTAACATTTAATAATGCCAAAGAAGTGCAAGACGCAGCACGTAGAACACCAATAGGACATATTTTAGTTGAAACGGATGCACCATATTTGACTCCAATGCCATATCGGGGCCAGCAAAACGAACCTGGAATGACTAGGTACACCTTGGAATTTATTGCCGCACAACGTAAAATGAGTGCAGTACAACTTGCTAGTGCAACTTATCAAAACACGAAAAGAGTTTTACAAATTAATGAATGAAAAAATGAAGATACAAGAAGTAATCATTGTTGAAGGAAAAGACGATACCAAGCGTATAAATATGGCAGTCAATGCGGATACGTTTGAAACCAGAGGTTCAGCGATCAGTGATGAGGCTTTAAATCAAATCGATGAGTTAAACGACTTACGTGGTGTGATCGTTTTTACTGATCCAGATTTTTCAGGTGAAAAGATACGTAAAACAATTCAAGCTGCTGTTCCAGGTGTGAAGCACGCATTTTTAAATAAAAGAGATGCGATCCCGCACGGTCAAGGCAGTCTAGGAGTAGAACACGCCAGTCCAGCAGCTATTAGGGAGGCCTTATCTCATTTATATACCGAAGTTCCTGAAGCAAAGCCGGTGATCACGCAGGCTGATCTTTTAGCCGCCAATTTGATTTCAGGTCCCAATGCGCGGCAAAGACGTGAAATATTATGTGAATTTTTACGTATCGGTTATGTAAATGGCAAACAATTATATAAAAGGCTAAACCTCTTTCGGGTAACTCCTGCTGAATTTAAAGAAGCCTTAGTACATGTTGAGGAAGTAGGGAAAAACGATGAATAATAACGAACGTCCAGAAATTGGTTCTGGTATGCGGACTAAAGCCATCATGGAAACCTATGGTCTAACTTTTAAGAAAAGCTTGGGCCAGAACTTTTTAACGGATTTAAATGTATTAAAAAAAATCGTGCTTGCGGCTGATGTCAGTTTAGATGACGATGTGATCGAGATCGGACCAGGTATTGGAGCTTTGACTGAGCAACTTGCTAAAAAAGCACACAAAGTTTTAGCCTTAGAGATCGACGAAAGGTTAATCCCTGTTTTGAAAGAAACATTGGCGGATTATTCAAATGTGATTGTAATACGGGCTGATATTCTAGCTGTTCAGCTGTCGGAACTGATCAAAGAACATTTTGATGGCAAACATCAAGTTAAAATAGTGGCTAATTTACCTTATTACATCACAACTCCGATCGTTTTACATTTATTAGATGAAGAAGCTGATTTTAAATCGATCACTGTTATGATGCAAAAAGAAGTGGCGCAACGTTTGACTGCAAAACCAGGGACAAAAGATTATGGCTCCTTAACGGTGGGTGTTGCTTATTCAACCGACAGTGAGATCGCGTTTTTTGTACCTAAAACAGTGTTCGTGCCGAGTCCTAAAGTGGATTCTGCCATTGTTTCAATGAAAAAAAGAATACCGCAAAAATATCAGCCGCAAAATGAAGTTGAATTTAAAAATCTTGTTCGAGGTAGTTTTATGCATAAGCGAAAAAGTTTATGGAATAATTTACTAGGGCTATATGGCAAAGAAAAAAACATTAAAAGCAAATTAACTTTAGCTTTAGCGGATGCGCAAATTAGCCCTGGTGTTAGAGCGGAACGCCTTAACGTAGCGGATTTTGTACGTTTAAGTGATTGTTTATTAGAGCAAGGATTATCTTCTAAATAAAACAATAAAAATCTTGTTATTTTTATTGATGTATAATTATCAGTATGGTATAATTGCGGATTTCGTAAAAAAGTGGTATAATCTTATTCTAGAAGGAGTGGATTTAATGCCCGTTACGATAGCTAAAATTAAAACTAAGTTAGATGATCGAATCGGTAATAATTTAACTGTTACAACTCAGGTTGGTCGTAAAAAAGTCACAACTAGGCATGGAATCTTGCGTGAAACATTCCCTGCTGTGTTTGTTGTTGATTTAGATCAGGATGAAAATGCAGTTAAGCGTGTGTCTTTCAGTTATACAGACGTATTAACTAGAAATATCGAACTAAATTTTGATAACGATTAAAAAGGACCTTGATGTTGTACATCAACGGGCTTTTTTATACTTTCTACATAAAAATGATCTTGTCTTTAACTTTATAAGTTAGACAAGATCATTTTTCAATGCGCCTTTTTCATCATTTAAACTGACAGGTTTAACAAGGTAGACCTCTTCGCAAAAACCACGTAGACTATTGTACACGCGAGAAGCACGGGAATACTTTTCGCAAACTCCATAAACTGTTGGACCAGTCCCACTCATCAATGCGGCACTGGTACCGAACTGTAACATTTTATTTTTTATTCTTGAAATTTCGGGATAACGTTTGGCGGTTATAGGCTCTAACACATTGGACATATTAGACGTTATTTGTTTAAAGTCTTGGCTTTTGATCCCCGTCACAAGTTGCTCAATGTTTTGATGATGTAATTTTTGATGATCCACTTGTTTTAAAATAAATGGAGTAGAAACACTCGCTGGTGGTTTAGCAATAATAAACCACATGGCTGGTAATTCATTTAGCGGGGTAATTATTTCTCCCTTACCTGTGACTAAAGCAGGTTGACTATAAACACAAAAAGGCACGTCAGAGTCAAGTGATAGTCCAAAATTAGCTAGTTTTTGCAATGATAAGCCTAATTTCCACAATTTATTTAAGGCACGTAAAACAGCAGCAGCATCGGCTGAGCCGCCACCCATTCCAGCAGCAACTGGGATATTTTTTTGGATAGAAATTTTAAGCCCAACACTGATTGAAAAATGCTGTTTGATTTTCTTAGCGGCTTGATACGTTAGATTTCGATGGTCACAAGGCAAAAAACCACTATCAGTTTGAACAATGATCTGGTCGTAGTCTGGCAGTGTTTCGATATGGATGTAATCTGCTAGGTCGACCGTTGTCATAACCATTTCCCATTCAAAATCACCATTTGAATGTTGGAATGGGGTATCTAAATATAAATTTAATTTGGCCGGGGCCTTTTCCGTGATTTCCAAGGTCTCACCTTATTTCTAAACGTTTATTAAACTTTATTATATCTATAATGTTATAAATTTAAAAGTCTAAAGAGTTATTGATGTATGTTTTCGGAAATTGTATCTTGCTATTTTGAGAAAAATTATTGAGGATGACTGCAAAAAAGAACAAAATATTGACGAAGTAGTTAAAAAGTGATAGCCTTATTCTTGCTGTTTAACAGGAAACGAACGTTAATTTGTGCTGTTTTAGTAGTTTGAAAAATTGTATTTTTAAAGATAATTTTACATAAATGCGAACATTATTGTTGAATTTTGTAAAAAACTACTATATTCCTTAAAGTTAGCGTATAATGACGAAGTGATTTCACTTACTGAACATTTTTTTAGCGGAGGTTAAAATTTGAAAACAAGAAGAAGCGATCGTTTGATCGATATGACTAATTATTTAATGGAAAGGCCTCACACGTTAATTTCGTTGACTTTTTTTGCTGACCGGTATGAGTCAGCCAAGTCATCCATTTCTGAGGATTTAGCCATTGTAAAACGAACTTTTAAAAATAGAGGCATCGGTATTTTAGAAACAATCCCAGGTGCTGCTGGTGGTGCTCGCTTTATTCCATCAATCGATGAAGGCGAGGCGCGCGAGTTTATTTCTGATATGGTAGTTGAAATGTCAGCAAAAACACGTTTATTACCAGGTGGTTATGTATATCTATCTGATCTACTAGGCCGTCCAGACGTTTTACGACAAGTCGGTCGTGTGATTGCTCGTCAATATATAGACAAGCAGATCGATGCTGTAATGACTGTTGCTACTAAAGGTGTGCCGATCGCACAAAGTGTCTCAGAGTATTTAAATGTACCATTTGTGATCGTCAGACGTGATTCTAAGATCACTGAGGGTGCAACTGTTTCTGTTAATTATGTTTCTGGTTCAAGCGAAAGAATTGAAAAAATGGAGTTGTCCAAACGTAGCTTAAAACAAGGATCACATGTTTTAGTCGTTGATGATTTCATGAAGGGTGGCGGTACCGTCAACGGAATGAAATCGATGATCGAAGAATTCGATTCTGAACTCGTAGGTATCACTGTTTTCGCTGAAGGTTCATTTGCTGGTCAAAGAATGGTGGAAGACTATACTTCACTGTTACGTGTCAACCAGATCAACTCGGAAGATAAAACGATCCAAGTTGATCCAGGAAACTATCTAGAAAAAGTATTTGATAACTAAAGGTTGAAAGTTAAATAATACAAAAAAGCCCCGAATTTTCGGGGTTTTTTCTGTATAAAATAGACATGAATTGCTCCATATCTGTAT
>NZ_APCP01000049.1 GCF_000349725.1 Ligilactobacillus pobuzihii E100301 = KCTC 13174 | reverse complement strand
GCTACGCTTCCTGGCCGGCCTCCCACTGAACTAACATCTATCTTCACTTATAGTTTAAGCTTTACACTTGTCGCACTTGATTTGACAATTGGGGAGATTGAAACTTCTTAAAAGATGGTTTGAGTATCCAGCAGATCGCACAACATTTAGGCCGTGCACGGAGTACCATTTATCGTGAGGTCATACAGGGGACAGCGCTGCAACGTGACTCTAATTATTTACATTATCGCCGACATTTCGCGGATACTGGCCTGGCAAATTAGCCTAAGCATCGTAGCCGGTGTCATTCAAAACCGTTGATACTTAATTGTTGGTTATATTTTCGATGTTGATTAAAGAGTTGAAAAGACTTTTTCGCTCCCAAAGTATTGCCAGTTTTACAGCTTATTTCAAACGGACTCAGCCGAATAAACAGATTGTATTAGATGATTTCCTATGTTACATGATTTACTCTCATTGATTGTTGCACCGATTCTAAGTCGGGATAGTTAATAACCTATTCTCTTACTGGTTAGATAAGAGTGACAAAGGCAACAATCACTGGCAAGTTATCAGTTTAACTCACACGCTGAATTCCGCGTAGCGAAAAAAGAGCCACTATCCGTGCCCAGGTAGTGGTTCTTGTGCTGTCTAGCTATTCTTCTAACTCTAAAAACTTAGTTAAAGCTTTGGCAATTCCGTCATTGTTATTAGAGGCAGTTACAAATGAGGCATGTTCTTTGGCAGCTTTAGAGCCGTTGCCCATAGCAACAGCTTGCCCTGCAAAATCAAACATAGGGACATCGTTTCTTTCATCACCAAATACTAGTACTTCTGATGGATCAATACCCAAAACTCTCGTTAATTGAGATAAAGCATTCCCTTTGTTGGCTTTAAGATTCATAACCTTTAAAAAATTATCAGCAGCTCTAACTACATAATTTTTTTGACCAAATTCTGCTTGCACTTCAGGTTCTACTTGATCTAACTTTTCCGTTTCTCCCACAAAGACAACTTTTACAATAGAAAGGTCTGAACTTAAATCGTCCGGTGTTCTAATTAAAATACCAGCATTATTTTCCCAAGCTTGTACAACTGTAATTCGATTAACATCACGATTACTAGTATAAATCGTGCCATTTTGGTCTAATACATTATATTGAAGGTTGTTCCTTTGAGCATATTTATCAATGTGCCTATATTCTTGGTTGTCCAATCCCATTTGTACCACAATGTTTCCAGTCACGGACTCAACCACACTACCATTATAAGTAATAGCATATTGTTTATCACCAGTGATTCCCAGTTCTTCCAAAAAAGGAGTTACGACTGGTAAGGGACGTCCGGAACATAAAACAACCTTTAAGCCTTTTTGTAAAGCAGAATGCAAAGATTTTTTTGTACTATCTTGAATTTTTCCGTGCGAGTTTAGTAAAGTATCATCGATATCTAAAGCAATAAGTTTGATAGCCATTCGTTGCCTCCTAAATTAATAGAATTATTTTATTCACAAAAATTATAAAATTGGTACTCAGGAGTCAATCCATGTTCGCACTGCTCCTAAAAGTTATTATTCCAAGCTATCTCCGTTAGAAGAAATTACTCTTTGGTACCAATAAAAAGAATCTTTACGACTTCGCTTTAAACTGCCATTGCCAGCATCATCTTGATCAACATAAATAAAGCCATAACGTTTGGACATCTCTGAAGTACTAGCACTGATCAAATCAATTGGTCCCCAAGTGGTGTACCCAATTAATTCGACCCCATCTCGGATTGCTTCCTGCATTTCCACAATGTGTTTGCGTAAATAGTCAATCCGATAGGCGTCATGAATGCTGCCGTCTGCTTCAACTTTATCTACAGCTCCTAGCCCATTTTCTACCACCATTAATGGCAATCGATATCGATCCCAGAGTTCATTTAACGTCACACGTAACCCAATCGGGTCTATTTGCCAGCCCCAGTCGGATTCTTCAAGATAAGGGTTTCGCCCACCCGAAGCGAAGTTTCCGACAGTTTTTTGTTTGTCTCCCGCTTTAGTCACTGTCGACATGTAGTAGCTAAAAGTAATGAAATCCACCGGAAACTGTTTTAATAGTTTTTGATCTTGTGGTTCCATTGTAATTTGAAGCTCATTTTCGGCAAAATAACGGTTCATATATTCCGGATATTCTCCCCGCGCTTGGACATCAGTGAAGAAAAGATTTTGTTCGTCTGCAACTTGTGCAGCTCTGACATCCGTCGGATTAGGAGTTGCAGGGTAAGTTTGCATCCGGGCTATCATGCACCCCATTTGCGCTTTAGGATCAATTTCGTGCAATTGCTTGGTTGCCAAGGCACTAGCTACAAATTGATGATGTAGAGCCTGGTACCGCAATTGTAGTTGATCATGTTCGTTTAAATCACTATCAATTGCGCCAGTTTCATGAAAACCCCAGGCACCTGTATTGATCTCATTGAAAGTCAACCAGTAGGGGACCTTACCACGGTACCGTTTGAAAACTACCTCTGTAAAGCGAGTGAACTCTTTGATTGCATGTCGATCAGACCAACCATTATGCTTCAAGGTTAGATTGATCGGCATTTCGTAATGCGACAATGTAATTAGAGGTTTAATGTTATATTTCAACAATTCAGCGATTACTTTATCATAGAAAGCTAGGCCTGCCTCATTGGGTTCTTTTTCATCACCCTGTGGGAAAATCCGCCCCCAGGCAATTGAAAAACGATAGACTTTAAAACCCATTTCCGCAAACAACTTAATGTCTTCTTTGTAATGGTGATAAAAGTCAACTCCGCGACGCTTGGGGTAAAATTTATCACTATGGTCCTTGATAGCTGTTTTGATCGATTGTTTAGTGACATCACCCATTGTTGTCTCACGTCGATTTTCTGCTTTTTTGACAACTTCAGCGGTAGTTAAACCTTTGCCATCAGCATCCCAGGCTCCTTCAACCTGGTTGGCAGCAGTAGCACCACCCCAAAGAAAATCTTTTGGAAAACTTAATGGGTAGGTTTTTTTATACATTTAGAACCTCTCCTTTATAATAGTGAATATTTTAATTATTAGAACTTACTTGGATATTTGCCACTTGTGGTTCAACTGATAAAACTTCAGTATCGCTTGTGGCGGCTGTCTCATTAGTCGTTGCAATTGTATATTGATTAGTATTGGTAATGATTAACATCACTGTGGGATCATATCCCTCCTCCTTAATTTTTTCAGGGTCAAACTTGATTAGCGGCGCACCTTGTGACACAACTTGTCCATTTTGGACTAGAGTCTCAAAATATTTACCTTCTAACTCAACAGTATCTATTCCCAAGTGTAGTAGAATTTCTACTCCAGAATCACTAGTCATTCCGATCGCATGGCTTGTCGGGAACACAGCGCTAATTGTACCTGATACAGGCGCAGTTACTGTGTTATTAGTAGGCACGATAGCAATCCCTTTCCCCATGGTTTCTGTAGAAAATACCTCATCATTGACGGCTGATAATGGGAGCAATGTTCCTGCGATAGGACTATTAATTCTAGTTTTAGAAGGGATGTCGTCATTATTACTTTCATTAGAATCTTCTTTAAACCCAAAGAAAAAGGTTAGGATCGTGCCTAAAATGAAGGAAACGGTCAGGCCGATCAAAGTACCAACAAAACCATGACCAATAAAAGTTGGAATTGACAGAACACTGACTAACGTTTGTGCGGTAGCTCTCCCACCTGCTGTACCAATAATAGCTCCTCCGATTGCACCACTGATTACTGCACAGATAAAGGACCGTTTGAATTTCAAAGTTATACCATAAACGATTGGTTCTGTGATACCGAAAAGTCCAGTAATAGTAGTTGACCCAGCCAAGGCTTTGGTTTTTTTATTGTGTGCTTTTAGGAAAACCCCTAGAGCAGCTCCCGTTTGTGAAAGAACGGCTGCTGCAGCCAGTGGTTGTAAAACATCTGTACCAGATTGAGATAAGTTATTGATCATAATTGGAACAAAAGCCCAATGTACTCCGAAAATTACAAAGACTTCCCAGAAACCACCCACGATTAATCCGGCAAGGGCCGGTACAAAATTGTAAGCCCCCATAACCAAAGAGGAGATACCAGCGCCAATTGCTGAGCCAATTGGTCCAACTACGAGTAAAGTTAAAGGTACCATAATAAGCAGCGATGTAAATGGTACAAAAATATTTCGTACAGCCTCTGGGAAAATTTTTTTAATTATAGGCTCTAAATAAGACAAAATCCAGATTGCTAAAAGAATTGGAATAACTGATGAAGTATAAGTGGCTGAAATGACTGGAATCCCCAAAAAGGAGAGATTCTGACCGTCAGAAAAGACATTAACTAGGTCAGGGTAGACTAAAGCCAATGCGATTCCCATCCCGACAAATTGATCAACTTTCATTCGTTTTGCAGCAGTTAATCCTAATACAACAGGTAGAAAATAGAATATACTGTCACCAGCAGCATTCCAAATTAAATATGTTCCGCTTTTTTCTGTTAGCCAGTTAAATGAAACTAGCAATGCTAAGAGTCCCTTTAAAATACCTGCCCCAGCTAAGGCACCTAGAAAAGGGGTGAAGACAGAGGAAATGTACCCAATGAAACGATCAAAAATTGTTCCTTTATCAGTTGTTTCAGTGTTCTGTGAGTCTTTTTCAGTGTTATTCAACCCTGCTTGTCGTGCTAATGGGGAAAATACTTGAGCCACTGAATTTCCAATCACCACTTGGTATTGTCCAGCAGATTTAACCACCGCTATTACACCAGGTAGGTTTTCGATTTTTTCAGTTTGCGCCTGATTTTCGTCTTTTAGTTTGAAACGAATACGTGTTGCACAATGCCAAGCCTCGTTAATATTCTGAGATCCACCGACATTTTCAAGTATTTGTTTTGCTAGTTTTTCTTGTTCCATATTAGTTCACTCCTTGTTGTTTTATTACAAAAGAAAAACCCAAATTACTGCATGGCTATTGCCGTGAAAGTAATTTGGGTTTTGCCTAATTGAATAGTTACAATCCCTTGGTTAACCGTTCTTTTTCGCGTAAAATACGCTGAATGTGAATTGTTAAATAAATTTGTTCATTTTTTGAAACTGAAAATTTTTTTGTTTCATATAAGAAAGTGCAAATCTTCAGTGTACAAGCAAAAGCTTGTTGATATTTTTGAGTTACATGTTTGTATAAGAATTCGTCATCGCTTGTAGTCTCTGACATTTTTTATGATTTATTAAACGAGTTGCAAAAAAACGAACATGAGTAATAAATCTTTGAAAACTTAGTGAATCATTAGTTAGGGTAATATTTAATTGGTATGTTACGATTTGAATAATTGCATGAATTAGTTCAGAAGTCTGAGTTAGGCTTGATTTGTCCGTGACATTTGGCTGATTTTCAACAAATTTTATACCGATAAAACCAGCTTCATCATCAGGCAGATTAACTGAAAACTTTTTTTGAATCAAATCAAGAGATTGTTGGCCAACTGTATATTCATCAGGGTAATAATGTTTGATTTCCCATAGAAGCTTATTTTGGATGATGTTCCCTTCATTGTAGCGTTCAATAGCAAAATGAATATGGTCAGCCAGTGCAATTAACAAATAGTCACTGAAGTTTGTTTGTAGTTGTTTAGTAGCTATGTTGATTATTTGACTTGAAACTTCAAAATAAACTGGCTCAATCTCTTCAATTAACTCTTTAAACATTTCGAACCACTTTTTATCTGTAGGTGAAAAAATTTGTTGAATCTTTTTTTTATCTACTGAATTTCCGGGGCGCTGTTTAAAGCCAAGCCCTCTACCGATTAAAACCAAGTCGTGACCATTTTGATCGGCCAACAAAACGTTATTATTAAAAATCTGCTTAATTTGCATTAAATAAAAAACACCCCCAATCTAGGAATTTACACAAAAAACCCATTACCTTTACTTAAAATATTACATACTAAACGTATGTCAAAAGTGTAAAGGTAACAGGTTTTGCTCACGTTAAGCGATAACAATCCTATTTATATTGTTATTGTATGCCTTTTCAAAGAAAACTTCAATAGTTAAATTTGTAATATATTAACAATATTCAGGGTCTATTTATAACAAATGAACCCTGATTTTATTTGTTTTTTTAAACATCGTTTCGTTTATCAGTTTTAAACACCAAAACGACAAGCTCATTATAGCATGTTCGAATACACATGTATTCTATTTTAAAAAAGAAGCAAAATTCAGGAGTTATTTTGATAGTTTTTTACTCATTTTGGATCCCCTATTAGGCTTCGTTAATTTTAAAAGGTTAACTTAATAGGAAATTCGAGGAGGCTATTAACTGCATAATAGGCCTTGAAATTCACTTTTCTTTAGTTAACTAGCTATGCGATTAAATTATAATTTTTGACAAAATGGCTAATTAAACTTTTCCAAGCGATATAATTGTTCATTATCGAGTGTATCGTTCTCATTTTTAAAAGAATAGCCCATTTTTTGATAAAAACCTAATCCAGTAATTGAAGCAGGAATTTCAATACGCTTTGCTCTTTTAAAATACTCGTCTTGTTCCAATAGTTGGATAAGCCGTTTACCGATTCCTTGCCCTTGATAATTAGGAGATACAAAAATGTTGAATAAGCTGCTTTCATCCTTTTTACCCCAGTATGCTCCAATCGAACCAACAACAATAATTTTATTTACAGTATAATCAATAAATACATAGCAGTGAAAGTATTTTGCTTTCTCTACAAAGGCTTGTGCCGTAAGATTTTTTAAATCACTTTCTAAATATTCTTTAGAGTAATCCTTTATATTAGTAGTTAACATGGTTTCTTTGACTAAATTAGCAACTTCTTGTGCATCTGAATTTTTGAAAGCACGATATATAATCATTTTTACACCTCCCAAAAGTTAAGAGTAAATAGTTGAATCTATTATACACTTAAAAAGCAGGTAAGAATTTTTGAGTTATGTTCCTTTTGATCATTAGGAGATTCAAATAGATAAGATCCATTAATCAATAATGGACCTGGATTTTTATTTTTTGATATGCTTGTAAATATAATTATTCAGAGGCTTTCCTACTTTTGTTAAATATTCTAGGAATAGAATTAGGATGACGTAAAATATGTTGAGATATACATTGTAAAAAAAGTTGAGCATAAGTAATAAAGCAATCAGAAGACTAAAAAATGAGATCCATGAAATCATATTCTTTAGATGTTTTTCTTTTTCTGACATAAAATCACCCTTTAAGGATTAGATTATCAAAAATGTGACTATATAAAAAGGCCAATCCCTAAGGCTGATCTTTTTATGAAAATTACATATTAAGACAACTACCTCAAAACGAGATGATTGCTTTAATATATCGTGGTTCTATTTACTAATAGCGATTATGAAATCCGATTAGATAATATAGAAGAAGATAATCAAATCAAAGTAGGTTAATTATAAAAATAATGGCTTTCCAATACTTATGACCCGACTTTAAAATTCTTGGAAATACCATAGCTAATAATAATAATCTATTTAGGAGAAGTTCCATTATGCAGATTCATTAAATAACTAGATGTGATTCCTAAAATAGGTATCGCATAGACTATAATCGCTTGAAGGCTGATCACCGCTTTTCTATCGATTTTGTTCATAAAAACACTCCTAAATCTCTTTACTAAACTTTATTCGACTAGGTGTGTTTAATCTTCAAAATTTATGTTTTTAAGACCACTAAATGCCGCTATCAGTGATAAAATTAACGCCATAACAGATAAAATAATTCCGAATATTTTTCCAAAGTCTAAATTATTTAGTAGCTGTGCTAGACACAAACACACGATTGCAATAATGGACATAATATATTCCTTTTTGATAAGCTGCCACCTCCAAATTTTATAAAGCTTTTCCCTATTAACATTTTATGTTTGTAATTAAATTTTTATTCACCCTTCGAAAAATCTGTCGCTGCTGCTAGATTTGTTAGTTGCTCGAATTTATCCGCCAAGTCAGAAAATTTATATTGCGCTCTTCTTACAGCTGACTCACCCAAAGGTAAATGCAATGGCAATTCATCCATATGATTTGTAACTTGATCATAAATCAACTGTGCAGCAGCCTTAGGGTCTCCTGGTTCATCACCAGCCAGCCCCGTATAAGTCCGTAATGCGCGATCAGTAACCTGATAATCTTTTGGAAAAGCCGTGTTCTTTTTTTGCGAAGAACGTCCGGCCCAATCCGTCCGAAATGAGCTAGGTTCTAATAAGGTGACCTGAATATTATCTTCTTTAACTTCTTCAGCTAAGGATTCAAATAATCCTTCCACAGCAAATTTAGTCCCACTATAAAAACTCAGAGAGGCTTCACCGATCAGCCCTGCATCAGAAGAGACACCTAAGATCACACCACTATTTTGTTGACGCATAACTGGTAAAACGGCTTGAGTCATATGCGACAAGCCCCAGACATTTACTTCAAACATATAACGAACAGCTTGTTCGTCAGCCTCTTCAAAAGTCGAAAAATAACCAAGACCAGCGTTATTATCCAAGACATCGATCGTACCAAATTTGTCTAGAGACTGTTTTACGCCTTCCTTAATTTGCTCTGGTTTCGTCACATCTAACTCCAACTTCAAGATTTGGCCATGATCATATTGATCTAAATAGTCTAATTTATCGGTGTTACGAGCTGTTGCCACCAAATTAACATCACTTTGTTGTGCTAATAGTTCCGCTAATTCGTGCCCAAATCCTGTTGAGGTCCCTGTGATCAGCCATGTTTTTGCCATTTATATACTCCTTTACGTGTGGTGCTAGTTCGTAACAATCAAACATTTAGTACAAAATTTTACAAAAAAAGCCCAATAAGGTTAGACTTTTAAGTGATCAAACAA
>NZ_KB714694.1:44088-46472 GCF_000349725.1 Ligilactobacillus pobuzihii E100301 = KCTC 13174 | reverse complement strand
TTAAGCGATCTTCAATTAATCAGTTACTTAGCTAGCTTAAATAACTTGAAAAATCTTTATTTATTTTCTTGTCTACTTGACGGGCGCAGTTCAAAATGGGTTAAATCGACGGCCCTTAAACATATTCCAAAAAATGTTTTTTCTCACTCTCAGGATTTTTGTTTTATTTTAAATTATTTTGCGTCTTACCAGCCAAATCTCCATTTCTAAAAGATAACGTCATTACTCCGACTGATTTACCATTTTCGTCAATTCCCGTGTAGGACCATTGTTCACTGCTAACTCCATAAAAACGCTCGTCATAAGTGTAATCATTCGGTGTACCAATTTTACGAGCAACATCGCCTTTTTTCATACCTGGCTTTAATTCGTCAAAATCTTTGCGTGTGATTTTAGTAGTTCTATCTCTTTTCAAGCCCTTAATGGTTTTTGATACCGCGTGTCCATCGTTAAAGTAGATAGAAATTTTCGAATCCTGACTAGCATCAACCACATTTTGCCAAGCAGCTACTTGGGTCACGACCCCCTTTTTTTGCACCTTAGTTACTGCAGATGGTTTTTTGCCGAATAGTTCTGTCACATCATCCAACGAATCACCTTCAGACTGCGACAATTCGATCGAGTTAAAGTTTGACTGAGTCAAATGATTTTTAGACTCATATTGTTGCTTGATAAATACCCCACCAAAAATCACCACGATCACAACGAGCAATGTGACCAAGGTATGTTGCCAAAAACTAGTTAGTTTATTATTATTTTGGGTCGAATTGTCTTTT
This sequence comes from Ligilactobacillus pobuzihii E100301 = KCTC 13174, assembly GCF_000349725.1. GTDB lineage: Bacteria > Bacillota > Bacilli > Lactobacillales > Lactobacillaceae > Ligilactobacillus > Ligilactobacillus pobuzihii. Next base: position 45,696 of record NZ_KB714694.1, on the reverse strand, counting down.
TCAGTCATAATAATTTGGTCCCCCACTGTTTCAATCTACTAGTTCTATTTTTTAATGACGTGTAAACCACGATAGCGGTTAATAGCTGCACACAATTCTTGTCGCCGCGGTAAAGCAATATTACCCGGATGACGTTTGGAGTTCAACACATGATCTAATCCTTGTTGTTGAATGTCAGCATACAATTTTTCGGTCATTTGTGCAAATGAAGTCTGATCATTAAAATAGTTAGCCTTTAAAATCTGTAACAAGGCAACGATCCCACGTGTTTGACTTGAATCTGTTAATTGTTCTAACGCATCTAAGTTGATCGTAGTATGTCCAAAAGTTATTTCAGTTTTATTTCTGACCTTAAAACGGTCTTTACGACTCACGATCCGAAAGTTACTCTTTTTAGGAATGCGCTCTTCTAGACTACCAAAATTCCGCTCATCCGCTACACTTCGATGCGAGTTTTCCATCTCAGCAATCTCACGTGCTCGTTTAGTCACATCTCCTGGCTGGTATTCATTCATCATGATAATACGGTCAGCAATTTCGAAATAATCACCAGAACCACCAGTTACTAAAATTGTAGAAACACCATGTTGTTTAAATAAGGCCTTGATTTTGTCAACAAAAGGAGTGATCGGTTCCTTGTCACTCGAAACTAAACGTTGCATGCGTGCATCGCGGATCATAAAATTCGTGGCTGAAGTATCCTCATCGATCAACAATGTTTTGGTCCCACTTTCTAACGCTTCGATCACATTAGCTGCTTGAGATGTGCTACCACTAGCATTAACAGTTAAAAATGATGAAGTGTCACGGCGACCAGGGATATGATTAATAAATGGTGTAATATTAACATCCGTCACACTCCGCCCATCTTCAGCACGGATCTTCATGGCCGTTTTGTCAGTCAAAACAAATTCACGACCGTCGCCTTGAATGTGATCATAAACACCAACATCTAAAGCCCTAAGCAAGGTCGATTTACCGTGGTAACCACCACCAACGATCAGTGTGATTCCCTGGCCGATCCCCATACCACTGATTTTTTTGCCATTACTTAATTGAAAAGTAACTTCCATCGTATTAGGACTGCGAAATGGTGTTCCCTTTTGCAAGGGTAGGTCAGATGAACCACTTGCACGCGGCAAAATTGCCCCGTTCGCCACGAAACCCACTAAATTTTGCTTTCTCATTTGTTGTCTGATTTCTTGTTGTTCCAAAAAGAGCTCGACTTGATTTTTCAAAGCCGTTTGATCAATATTAGTGTATAACAATGAGTTTTGTACGATTTGCGGCAAAAGTTCATTAAAGATCCGAGCCGCTTCTTTGCCCTTGATCCTACGGCCAGCTGCCGGCAAACCAACTTCAAAACGAGCCTCGATATTTTGTTCACCGATCACGATCCCTGTCCGTTCTAAAATTTCTTGTCCACAACTATCGATGTATAATTGTCCACTATGACCGGTACCCTTAGTGTTCAACTTATTTTTCTGTGCTTGTTGTGCAAAATTTCGTTGTAAAAAGTCTGCAACAACCAAGCGTTTATCTTTTGTATCAAGTAAGTTTGCTGGTAATCGTGTCTTTTCTCGCTTAATGACTACATGCATCGTAGAC
>NZ_KB714694.1:25020-44010 GCF_000349725.1 Ligilactobacillus pobuzihii E100301 = KCTC 13174 | reverse complement strand
GATCGGCTTGGATATGATCGATCACCAAAGTATACAGAGGAAAACTATAACTACCAGCGAGCGACTTATATCCGCCGTATCCTTTTCCGTCCAGTGCCAACAATTTCTTTTCCAAATTTTCCATATGAAAATAAAATACTCCTTTAAAACGAATATATCCTAGTAACTATGATAACACCACATTTAAATATAATTCTCCTTGAATTATCCCGACACTTGCACCTGTTTTAGAGCCAAATCCGGCCGGATCTTTCATCTCAAAATTTTTGACACGGTAAATTTTGGTGACTCCCTGTTCGTTAGTTACTGCCATCCTTTTACGTTTGATGTCTGCGGCAAACTTTTTTGCCTCCTCGATCGTTTCAAAGCTCACTAAATATCTGGTGTTTAGGCTGATCGAGAAGTCTTTGATCAAATCAGCACTGTGTTTCCTTTTTTTTCCATTGTTGTCAGTATACTCAAGTACGACTTGCTCGAACTTTTTCAATTTTGTCAGCCCCTTTCAAATCCTCGCTACATTATCATTAAAAACATCTTACCTTTCGATTTTATAACAAAATATCACCATACACCAACTTTCTGCCACGTTAACTAAAAAATCATTTAGTGCGTATTCGTCATTAAATAATGTATAATGAAAGCAATGACTAACGGTAGCTTAACTGACCTACCTTAGTGAAAGCTCAAGGAGGTGCCACATGGAAATTATTGAATATGTTTTTACCAAACAAGATGTTGAGATCCAAGCTGACGAGCAGAACTCCTGGCAATTTCGAGCCGGTTTTATTTACCCAGTTATCCAAGAAGAAGGTTCAAGCGAGCTACAAGTTTATTTTCACTTATTAGAAAATGATTATTCCTTGCATCAACGTGTTCTTGTCATTGAAAAAAATCAGTGGCAAAAATGGACCGAAGCCGAAAAAAGTATCCATTTGATCCCAGCAGTGGATATGAATAAGTTTATGGAAGAATATTGAACGACATGACTAAAATAGAATGAGACAAAAGATGCTTTGAAGCCGACTTAAAACGACGATTGCATCGTTTTGGATCGTAGCAAAGCGAAGATTCAAAATAAGGGTCGTTGTTACAGTCAGGCTTCAATCTTTTAGAATACGTTTAAGGGTCGCCGATTTAACCCATTTAATGGGATAGATCGACGGCCCTTTATAATCACACAGCTAGTTATGTCCTAGTCTCATTTTTTATCTTATCCAATATTTACCATAGCTCTTTTTTTAGTTTAATTTGGTCAGCGAGAGTTAATTTCCGCACTACCCGACAAGGATTACCAACCGCTAAAACACCTGTGGGTATATCGCGTGTAACTACACTGCCCGAACCGATCACGCTACCAGCTCCGATCGTTACTCCACCGTTGACCACCACGTTTGAACCTAGCCAGCAATTATCTTCGATAGTTAACGGCTTACCATATTCTAAAGTCACTTCCTGACTATTAATGACTTGGGTATTTCGATCAGTATACAAGAGACCATGTAGTGGAGTGGCTAAGGTAACATTGGGGCCAAAGAATTCGTTATTTCCTAATACGACTGGACAAGTATCTAAGACAGTTAAGTTATAATTGGCATAAAAGTTGTCACCAATTTTAGTATTAATACCATAATCAAAGAAGACCGGACCCTGAAAAAAAGTGTTCTTTCCGTGTTCAGGGACTAATTTATCGATCAAGTCCTGTCTTTTGGCCCTCTCATCATCAAATGTATCGCTATATATTTTGCATAAACGATGTGCACGTCTCATTTTCTCTTGCAGGTTAGGATCACCTGAATTATAGATTTTCCCAGCTAACATTTTTTCCTCATTTGTCATCAAAACAATTCCTTTTCACTATTCTATTTACATTTCTAATTGATAATCATTTTCCTGAACTAAGGGGAAAACCTTAGTAAATAAATACTTAAACAAAAACGCTAAACCGATCGGAGCAACAATAAAGACCATTAAAGCAACGATCACATTGATAATATTCCAACCTCCACTTGCCAAGTTAATATGATTTAATGGACCAACTAGGCCGCTGATCCCAAATCCTGCACTCATCGGGGTACCCTGAATATTAAAAATATAAGCTAGCAACCCCAAGACTGAGGCATCTGCTGCTATCGGAATAAACGTTTTAAAATTACGGACAACTAGTGGTAAGGCCATTTTAGGTGAACCCATAAACATTGCCAAACTAGTACCGTGGGGATTAACATTCCACCCCATTATCGCATAACCAAAACCAGCTGCACAAATTCCGAGATTAGCAGCCCCCGAACCTAAACCAGAAAGAGAAACCGCCAGTGCGATCCCAACTGTCGTGATCGGCGATAAAATCAACAAAGCAAAGACCTCCGCTAAAAGGATCGACATTAACCCCGGTTGTAGAGCCGTTAAATGTTTAACTCCGATCCCGATCCAAGCTGTAATTTGAGAAACATATGGATATAACAATAAACCGCCTACACCGATCACTGCTAGTAATAAAGGCGGGATCACTAACAAACTAAATGATTTGAGTTTGTCTTTAAGCAATAAGATCACAAGAGCCCCAACAGTTGCAGTAACTATCATATTAATGATATCACCTGTACCATTCATTACCATTGAACCATTTTTAAAAATAACCGAACCAGAAGCAAGATGAGTAGCTAATCCCAACGAAAAACTTTCAATTGGGGTAAAGCCAAATCTCATCCCGATTGAAATCCCACAAACCACGCCCATCAATGAATTTGACATATTCAAAGCATTCAAAACCACCGTCAGTTGGGGTAAAACTCCGACCAAAGCTTTAAACAACTCAGACAACAAAGCACCTGGTATCAAAACAACTACGACCCCAGTCGCGACGCCATTTAAAATATTCATTACAAAAGTCTTTGGATCTATTTCTTTTATCATAATAATTTGCCCCTTCCCAATTGCCAAATCAAGGACCGCTTAATTAAAGTCAAAATGTTAAATATCTGCATCACACCAGCTTAGATAGTGCTGTTAAATCGTCACGAACCGACTAACGTCACATAGGTTGAATTTGATACAAATAGATTCTTAATCAGACTATCAAACAATAATTTTTCTCTTGTCCAAAATCATGCTTATCTTCTAAACAAGTTTCTCCGATCACTGTATAAAAAAGTCGCCCCTATCACATACTAATATGCGACAGGGGCGACTCGTTAACACGAACGCGGTACCACCCAGCTTTAAAAGTACCTACTGATACTTCCACTCTTACAAGATAATAACGGTTCTTGTATTCCGAACTTTTCACTCGTATTTCGCAACTATGCCCTGATCAGTTCGCAGCATCCACCGACTTTCTGACACCCAGACAACGTCCTACTTGATTTGGCGATTTATAAGTTAGACAAAATATTAACAGTTAATTATAAAAATGTCAACGAACTTTCAAAATATTCTAACTTAATTTTCATTATTATTGAACAACTTACAAAATATAGACCCGGCTTTCGTAAGGACGTAATCTAGATAGTTCTCCTTTTGGATAGTTATCCAACAACAACTTACCCTTACCCTGATCATAATCACGTTCTATTGTTTCGGCAGTAAAGTTATTGATCACAAGCAATGTTGTCCCTTGATATTCACGTAAATATGCAAAAACCTGTTCATCTTTCGGGTCTAATAATTGATAACTGCCATAACGGATCGCTGGACACTGATGCCGCAACTCTACTAGTTTCTGGTAATAATAAAAAACTGAATCTTGGTCTAATAACTCTTTTTTAGCGTTTATTTCTTGGTAATTAGGATTTAACGCAAACCATGGCTCAACCTCTGAAAAACCGGCATTTTGAGTTTCATCCCACTGCATCGGGGTCCGTGCATTATCACGCGACATGTGAGATAAATACTTCAGCATCGTTTGTGGTTTTACTATCTTTTCTTTTTTAACATATTCATCATACGCATTCAAAGACTCGATATCTTCATATTGCTCAAGCTTGGTATAATGAACATTAGTCATCCCCAATTCTTCACCCTGATAAATGTAGGGTGTCCCCTGCAAAAAATGCAGAGTCGTACCTAACATTTTGGCTGCTTTGACTCGATACCCAGGATCATCCGTAGCAAATCGTGAAACAGTACGTGGCTGATCATGATTGTTCCAGTATAAACTATTCCACCCAGAACCATCCAATCCTTCTTGCCAGCGTGATAAGCTATGCTTTAACTGACTTAACTTAACCGGTCGATCATTCCATTTGCCTAAACGTGAGTCTGGATTTCCAGCTAAACTGACGTGTTCAAATTGGAAGATCATGTTTAATTCACTACCATCAAGGTTGGAATACTTGCGTGCCATCTCTGGCGTTGCACCAGGCATTTCACCAACTGTCATAATGTCATAGTGGGATAATACCTCACGATTCATTTCTTGTAAAAATTCATTTAAACGTGGCCCATTATCTGTAAAACGACTGCCATCCCCATAAACTTCACCTTCTGTTATCGGACCATTAGGTAAACCTGGGACCTTAGAGATCTTATTGATAACATCCATTCGGAAACCATCGATCCCCTTATCTAACCAAAAACGCATTATGTTATACACTTGTTGGCGCACTTCTGGATTTTCCCAATTTAAATCAGGTTGTTCGGGTGCAAAAAGATGTAAGTAGTACTGTCCGCGTTCTGGCACATATGTCCAAGCTGAACCGTTAAAAGAAGCGCCCCAATTATTTGGTTCGTGTCCATCAACTGGATCACGCCAAATATAATAATCTGCGTATGGGTTATCCTGTGACTTTTTGCTTTCTTGAAACCACCTATGTTGGTCAGAAGTATGATTAACTACTAAGTCCATCAATAACTTCATCTGATTTTCATGGGTCGCTGATAAAAGTTGCTCAAAATCATCCATTGTCCCAAAATCTGGGTGGATCGCCTCATAATCAGCGATGTCATAGCCATTATCCACATCAGGTGACCGGTAGATCGGATTCAACCACAATACATCAACGCCTAATTTTTTCAAATAGGGTAAACGCTGCTTGATACCATTTAAATCACCGATCCCATCATTGTTGCTATCTTGAAAACTACGGGGATAAATTTGATAAACTACCGCATCTTTAAACCAATTCGAACTCATCATAGATCCTCCTTATATTTTACAGATTTAATTCAGAATTTTAACAAGAAATTAGCTGTAAGATCAACTTCATGCCAACATTCAGTTCTAAAAAATTACATTCCTGAAGAACTGTCCGATATAGGGTCACTTTATCATAGGAAACAAGATGGCCAAAGATTTAGTCACTTTTTCTAATGTAACTTTTATGTTTAGGCTATTTATTATCAAGATGTTCGTTTTTTGGCAAAATAAAAAGCCACTTGTTTCCAAATGACTTTTGCTCACCCAAGATATTAAGCTCACTTTGCATCAATATCCATAGTTAAAGCATTCTCAGAATAATTAATATATGTGCGGAGTTTCGTTGCATCTTTACGTGTGATGCGCCCTGTTTCTAACATAGATTGTACAGAAGCACGCTGTGCCCCTAAAGCAACCATTTGCAAACGCGAACGTTGCTTTTGGTATTCAGCAAACTGAAAATTAGACTTACCCTTGAGCCGTTCGATCCGATTTCGATACATGATCACCAAATGATAAATAGTATTACGGTTGATCTTAGTTTTATCAACATCGTCCCTAGAAACATAGCGTGAAAGTGCCTTGATCGCCGCTTTCGCAGACTCACGTTCAGCTAATCGAGCCTCTTTAAGCACAACCGTTGATTCATGGTCAGAGCGTCTGGCACGGAAGAAACGATGGAAGTAACGTTTGATCGAACGCAGATCTAAAATGATCCGCAATTTGGGAAGCTCTGTTAAACGCCCGGTATTCTTATCTTCTTGTTCGATCCGATATAAGGAATCCTGGTAGATCGTCTCACCGATCTGCTTATTATTATACAAACGTTCGATTGCTTTTCGTTCACCCTCGATCGCAACTTCCCGTAAGACAATTTCTTGTTCTAATGCTTTTTCAACTTGATCATCATCTCTGATCTCCATCGAGATCTGACGCTCCACGTTTTGGTAGTCAAGCATCAATTCATAGGCTGCACGTTGGTTTTTAGGTGTCTTTTTCTCATTTAAACGTGAAACCGCAGTTTGAACAATGATCAGATAAGCTTCATTTTCCGTCAAATACTGCGGTAATTCTTCCTCTTCTTCTTCATCTTCTTCAACTTTATCTATCGAATTTCCCCGAGTGATAATTGGTCCAGAGTTAGGTGCAACTAATGGTAAAGTGATCACTGCTGCTAGCAAACTGAAAATCACGACCCCAGAAGCAATAAACAATACCAAGTCTCTTTCAGGAAATGGCGCACCACTTGGCATTCGCAGTGGCAGTGACAAAATCCCAGCCATGGTAACAGCACCTCTAACACCTGATAATCCTGCTAATAAAGCATAGCGGAAAGCACCTTTTTTCTGACCTCTATTCTTCTTATTTGGAAAGATCATGTAGATATATGACCAAATGATCCTGATCAGCAAAATGATCAGCCAAGTCAAAAAAGCGTAACTTAAGGCCTGTACCGTGCTAAAACGGTCACCTTCAATGACATTTTCCATCGCCCGCGGTAACGCATTCCCTAATAACATGAAAACAAAACCATTCAATAAATAATTCAAAACATCCCAGGTAGTACTGGAAACGACCCGCAATTCTGGTCTGTATTCAACTGACGGCGTTTTACCAAATTGAGTCGTAACACCAGCAGCAACAACCCCGATCACACCAGAAGCATGTAAAACTTCTTCGATCACAATATAAATCAAAAATGGGCTAACTAACTGGATCGCCGTATGAAAAACTACATCATCAACACCATTGCGCAACAAAAGTTCTTGGATCAGATCTAATGCGCGTGATAAAATTATCCCTGCAATGATCCCAATGACCCCGATATAAATAAAATTACCTGTAGCAGAAGTTAAAGAAAAAGTTCCAGTTATCACAGCAGCCAAAGCGTATTTAAAGGCCACCAAACCAGAGGCATCGTTGATCAAACTTTCACCACTAACAAGATGCAAGATCGAGTCTGGCAATTTGGCCCGTTTCGCAATCGACTGGACAGCGATCGGATCGGTTGGCGATAAAATCGCAGCCAATGCAAAAGCTTCGGCCAGCGGAATCTTAGGTATGATCTGATAAATTAAATACCCACCAACAATAGTAGTTAAAAATACCAACAAAATAGCATTTCCTAAAATTGGTCCGCGCATCCGCCACAACTCTCGTTTCGGGAAACGCCGTCCGTCAGTATACAATAGGGGAGCAATAAAAACTAATAAAAACCAGTCCTGGCTTAAATTAATTTGAAACTGCCCACTTAAAGAAGTTAATAGACCTAGAACAATTTGTATCAAACTCAAAGGAATCGCCGGTAAGTAGTGACTGATCACATTTGAAATTAAAATCAAAAGTGCCAGTACAATAATTATTTCTATAATATGCACGTATAAAATCACACTCCAAAATATTTAGCTCTCAACAACCGCTTTACTATTCGAGTTGTTCGAGACAAGATCTTCTAGCACTTAATCGTTTTTCTCAATTTTATTTTTGATACGTTTAAGTGTTGAAACTGAAAATCCTGTTTTTTCCGCAACTTGCTGGTAAGTGTATTGTTTTAACAACATATAAGCTTGGCGTTTTTTGGCGGTGATCATTGCTGGCGGTCGCCCCTCATGATAGTTTTCATTAAGCATTTTAGCACGCTTTTTACCTACCATTGAACGTTCACGGTACTCATTTTTTTCCAATAAAACAACTTTATGTAAAGTCGCCAAAATCAAATTGCCCTGCGCCGAATCATCGATCGAACCGAAATCCAAAACGTCGATAAAAATTCCTCGTTTAACTAAAAACTCACACAATTGTGTGAGCTGCTCAGTTGACTGTGCGATCCGGTCCAATGTCGTAATGACCAATATATCTTTTGCTCGTAGCTTTTCTAACAAATTGGTAAATTCATTTGTTTGCGTTGAACAACTATCAATATGATCATAAAAAATATTGCTCTTTACCACACCACTCGCAAGCAATTGTTCTTCTTGCTCAGTTTGACTAGAGCCACACAGTGAAACACGAATATATCCATATTTCATAGAAGTTTCCTTTACTTAAAAACATTCATTTTCAACTAGTCGATCTGCTTTAAAAAGTTTTCACCTTAAAAGCGAACTCTATAATTATACCAGTCTTGGAGTTTATGTTCAAAAAATATGTACTTTATGAGCTTTTATGATTTAAATTTCCATTTCTCATCTTTGTGATAAAGTAATCAACAATTTGCGTGTATTGCTTGCTTTTGTTTTTATTTTATATAAATCATCCATTCATAAGTTGAGATATAAAAAAAGCCTAACCGTGACCTCGGTTAGGCAAGAGAGAGAAATTTATGTGAAAAATATCACCAAAAATAGTATAACACGGTTGTTAGAATTTGAACACCCTTTCTTCACTTTTTATATCAATAGTTTTTTATAGCAAGTCGCACACTTATTACAAACTAACTTAAAAAAACATTTGACAAGAAACTAATGCTGCGTTAAATTAAAACTTAATTAAATAACGATGAAAAACGCTTTGACGAGGAGCATTATAGCTGTGGCAAGTCAGAGAGCTTCCGGTTGCTGAAAGGAAGCAGTGCTAGGCAATAATTTCTCACCTCTGATGCGGTAAAAATGATAATGTAATTTTTACTGGATACCACCATTATTAGGGAATTTACAATTAGCAACTCATAATTGTAGTGAGCTTATCTCGATTTGATAAGAAAAAATAGGTGGTACCGTGGAAACGCCCTATAAGACCAGTCTGGTCTTGTGGGGCGTTTTTTGTCGTTGTTAAACATTGCCAGGTAAATTTTAAAGGAGGACACATATCATGAAAGAAAAAGTAGAAAATTTGGATTGGAACAACTTGGGTTTTAAATATCACGATCTTCCGTACAGCTTTGTCGCTAAATATAAAGATGGTCAATGGCAAGCAGGAGAATTGACTGAGAAATCAACACTTGAATTATCAGAAGCAGCCGAAGTTCTGCATTATGGTCAAGAAATATTTGAAGGGCTGAAAGCATATCGTCGTAAAGACGGCAAAATCAACTTATTCAGACCAGAATTAAACGCAGAACGTTTAGCCAACTCCGCTAAACGTTTGGGTATGGAGCCGTATCCGATCGACGCTTTTGTAGATTCCGTTAAAAAAATCGTCAAAGCTAATGAAGAATTCGTACCACCCTACGAAAGCGGCGGTACCTTATACATTCGTCCGTTTATGATCGGGACTACGACTGTCGTAGGAGTTCAACCCGCAACTGAGTTTACTTTCCATGTTTACGCAACACCGGTTGGTGCTTATGTTAACGGGCTTTCACCTGCTCCATACACAGTCAGTCAATATGACAGAGCTGCTTATGCGGGGACTGGACGAGCAAAAACTTCTGGTAACTACGCCAGCAGCTTGATCGCCTCTGTGCAAGCACATAAAGAAGGCTTTGCTGATTGCCTTTTCTTAGATCCACGCGAACATAAATATATCGATGAGTTTGGAGGGGCAAACTTCTTTGGGATCACTAAGGAAGGACAATTTGTCACACCAAAATCAAATTCCATTCTACCATCGATCACAAAACGTTCACTTTTAGAAGTTGCACAACGTCAAGGGTTAAACCCGATCGAAACACAAATCAAGTTTGCTGACATCGATCAATTTGTTGAAGCTGGCGCAATGGGAACGGCTGCCGTGATCTCACCTGTTGGATCGATCACAGATAATGGTAAAAAACATGTTTTCTATGATGAAGAAAAAACAGGCCCAGTTACAGCTAAGCTATACAATGAACTGGTCGATATTCAATACGGAGATCGACCAAGTCCTAAGGGATGGGTACAAACTATCGAGTAAAAGCAATAAACTATATTGAAACAAGTCAGGCTCAAATGCTTGGTTTCTGAAATTGTATGAATCGGAGGTAATATAATGACAAGAAAAATTGGTGTGATCGGCACAGGTAATGTTGGGGCTGCAGTTGCACATCATATTATATTAACAGGTCTAGCTGATCAACTAGTTTTGATCGACAAGAATAAACAAAAAGTAAAAGCAGATGCCATGGACTTTAGCGATGCACTGGCGAATATCGACCACCATACTGCGATCACTGTTAACGATTATTCGCAACTAGCTGATGCTGATATCGTGATCTCAGCTGTTGGTAACATCCGCCTGCCAAATGAAAGTAAAACTAACGACCGTTTTGCCGAATTGCCATTCACTAGTCAAGCTGTACTCGAAGTTGCTCCTCAAATCAAGAAGTCAGGTTTTAATGGAGTTCTGATAGTTATCACTAACCCATGTGATGTTATTACTTCACTTTACCAAAAATACACCGGACTTCCGCAAAACCAAGTTATAGGTACTGGGACCCTGCTTGATTCAGCACGGATGAAGCGCGCTGTGGCAAGTGAATTAAATATCGATCCCCGCTCAGTTAGCGGCTATAACTTGGGCGAACATGGTAATTCCCAATTTACTGCTTGGTCAACTGTCCGTGCTTTAAGCCATCCGATCACAGAAGTAGCCGAACAAAAGCAAATTAGTTTAGAAAAAATAGATCAAGTTGCCCGTGACGGTGGCTTTACCGTGTTAACAGGCAAAAAGTACACTAATTATGGTATTTCAGCGGCCGCGGTTCGCTTGGCCAGAGACATACTAAACGATGCTCGTAGCGAACTACCCGTTTCCAATTATAGAAAAGAATATGCAACCTACTTGTCATACCCAGCAATTATTGGTAAAAACGGGATAGAGGAAAAAATTCAGTTAGAACTAACTGATAGAGAAAAAGAAAAATTACAGCTATCAGCAAATTACATCAAACAAAAACTTGCTGAAACACTCGACAAACAGCCTAATTAGCAAATAACTTTAAGTGGCATATTCTGATGGCTATCTGAAGGGACCAAAAACATGGAAAAATCAAGAGTTAAAGTACCTGTAGCCAATCTTTGGCGTTCAAAAGACAAGGTACGTATGATCGATAAAAAAATACTAGCTGGTGACGCTAAAAGTTGGTCTGCTGAAATGTCCGACCAAGAAACGATCCAGTTATGTGATGACAATATGATCGATAGCCAGTTACTATTTAATGATAAAGTCTTAGTCGAAGAAAACGATGGCACATGGGCAAAAATAATTGCTTGTGACCAGCCAACTCATCAAAATAGCAATGGCTATCCAGGATGGATCCCATCTTCCTCTCTGGCTCCTGCAATTCCTGAACAAGAAAGTGCAGGAACTGTCACTATCTGTGTTAAGACTGCTCCTTTATATGATGAGGAACATACACCATTAACCGAGTTGACCTTAGGCACACAATTGGAAAAAATAACAGCAGACGACTGTAAGGTAAAAGTAGCAACACCTTTGGGAATTGGTTTTGTTGATAAGAAAGCAACTGAGATCCCCACAGATTTAGTTGGTGAAAACGACGGAAAAACGATGGTCAACATCGCTAAACAGTTTTTAGGCATGCGATATATTTGGGGTGGTATCAGTTCATACGGTTATGACTGCTCAGGTTTGGTCTATGGTTTGCACCGCGTTTTTAATGTAACTATCCCACGTGATGCTGATGACCAGCAAGTTCAAGGAGCACCTATTGCGGTCGATTCTATCTTGCCTGGCGATTTAGTTTTTTTTGCTTATGAACATGGAACTGGTGCGGTACACCACGTGGGTATGTACATCGGTAATGGAAAAATGATCGAATCAAGAACTCCTGGCAAACAAGTCGATATCGCTGAATTGACTGAGCCAAAATTTGCTGCAGAATATGCTGGTTACCGCAGATATTGGAAATAGACTGAAAATAAATAATAGCTAGCGACTAAAAGAACGAGAAAAAAATGTTTTAAAACCTTACTGTAACCACGAGCCTTTTGGAACACATTAATGGCCGTCGATCTAACCTATTTAAACGGTTAGATCGACGGCCTTTTTATCGTTATACTTAAGCATATTGGTGTGCCATTTTGGCAGCAACCGCGGCTGCTAAAGCCCCAACTAAATCATCGATAAATGTGTTAACTCGCCCATCTTTTTGCGTATCTAATTCCTTGATCGCACCATTTTTAACGCGATCGAGGTAGCCGAAATTAGTCACTCCGATCGTACCATAAATATTAGCAATGCTTACAGCCAACGATTCATCAACGCCGAAAACACCCGAATCATTAGCAACAATATTTTGTAGTGGCTGTTTTAACTGTCCTTTTGTCGCTAAACGGTCAAGTTCCAAAGCAACCATTGCATTATTTAACACTTCACGTTTGTGTAAGACATCGTTAGCAGCTTCTAAAAATTCTGCTTTGTTAGCATCTGGGTAAAAATTTTTCTGCAGATCAAACGCAATATCAGCAATTGTTTCCATTGTAATATTACGTTTTTTTAGTTCACCCATTACCATATCAAAGGCTGCTTTATCTGGATATCTGAAATCCGCTGTTCTCAAATCAATTCTCCCTTCTAAACTTTACTTTAATTTTAATTTTCTTTTTAATTCAGCTCATTATTTTATACTTCACAAATTATGAAACATCAGTGTTCTATAGTCTGACTTTACAGCATGTCTTTCACAAATTCAATTAAAATGTATCGATTTAAGTGATTAAATACCAACTCTATTTAAATTTTGAACAAATTTATGCACAAACAATTTTCAATTAGGGCTAACAAATATTAACGATTATCAGTACTTATAATATCTTAATTTAATTATTTCTAAAATAATTTGATGATTATATAGTATTTTTTAACTTTCAAAATCCTTATCGAGCTAACCTTATAAAACGTAGCCTCTCAACAAACGCTTACGTATTTTAAATTAAAAACTTATAAAATAAGCAATATTTGCTTTTATATACGTAAATTTAATTGTTGACTATTCTAAATTTAGTAACTAGAATTGTGGTCGTTGATGTTAATGATTTAATTACATTTGCTTATCAGCACATTATATTGCTTTTGGCCAAAAAATATAAGTGTGATCAAAAACAAAAATATTGTATTGTACGCATGATCATAAGGAGGAAGAATTTTGAAAAATAGATCCACTGCAAATATTCTTTGGTTTGATGAATTACACCGCAATGACGTTGACATTGTTGGAGGTAAAGCATCTTCTTTGGGAGAATTAACTTCAGAAACAAATATTCCTGTACCATATGGCTTTGCGACTACATCACACGCATACCGTTACTTTATGGAAACCAGTGGTGCTAACACAAAAGTCGATCAATTACTTAAAAGTATTAAAGATTACGAAGACTCCAATGAATTAAACTCAGTTTGTAAAGAAATAAGGCGCATGATCATAGAAAGTCCACTGCCAGCCGATCTCACAACTAGTATCAAAGATGCTTATGCTGAGTTAGAAGGACGGATCGGACAAAAAGAACCTTTTGTTGCGATCCGTTCCAGCGCGACAGCCGAAGATTTGCCGGACGCTTCTTTTGCCGGACAACAAGAATCATACTTGAATATCAAAGGCGCCGATAGCGTGGTCCGCTATGTTAAAGAATGTTACGCTTCCCTGTTCACGAAAAGAGCAACATATTATCGCCACAAGCAACAATTTCCACACGAAAAAGTTGCCTTGGCAGCAACTATTCAAATGATGGTCTCATCTAAAGCATCTGGTGTCATGTTTTCCGTTAACATTTCAAATGGAAATGATCAACAGATCATCATAGATAGCATTCGTGGCTTAGGTGAATATATTGTACAAGGGATCGTAACGCCAGATGATTTTATTATCGATAAAAAAACTAACAAAATTATCCAAAAAAGCGTTAACCAACAAGAAGTAGAATTATTGCGAGGAACTGACGGTGGAGTACAAGAAAAAACTATCGCTCCAAATGAAAGGCAAAAACCATCTTTAAACGATGACCAAGTTCTTGAGCTTGCCAGTTATGCTAAAGATATCGAAAAACATTATGGCTGTTATATGGACATGGAATTTGCTTTAGATCAAATTACTAATAAACTCTGGCTCGTTCAAGCTCGTCCCGAAACATTCTGGTCACAAAAAAAGAAAAAAACTTCAACAAATTCGGAGGGACAAAAAATTAAAAATATTACCGATCCTGAAATTTTAGTCAAGGGATTAGCCGCTAGTCCTGGTCTAGTTAGCGGTTCAGTCCATGTTATCGAAAATCCCAAAGATATCGATCAATTCAAAGATGGCGAGGTGCTAGTAACATCCATGACTTCACCTGACTGGGTCCCCGCAATGAAAAAAGCAGCCGGGGTCATCACCGATAACGGCGGTATGACTTGTCACGCTGCGATCGTTTCTCGCGAGATGCAGATCCCATCGATCGTTGGAACTAAAAGTCGTGGAATAGCTGCGATGGATGTCTTGACAGATGGCACGATCGTCACAGTCGATGCAAATAATGGAATCGTATACGAGGGTAAAATTGACTCATTGTTAGACACAAGATCAAAAAAACAACCAACAGCTACTGTTAACACTGAATTTTTTGCACCAACAGCTACACAAGTAATGATGAACCTGGGAAATCCAGATTTAGCTCAACAATATGCAAGCTTACCCACTGATGGAATCGGCTTGATGCGTGAGGAATTCATTTGGACTAGTTTTATCCATGAACATCCATTACACATGATCGAAGAAGGAAAATCAAACCAAGCTGTCAAAATGCTGGCAGAAGGGATCAGCCAGGTGGCGCGTGCTATGGCACCACGACCAGTCGTCTTACGTTTCTCTGATTTTAAGTCGAGTGAATACCGCAATCTTAAAGGAGGTGAAAAATTCGAGCCGCATGAACCAGCAGACTTATTAGGATGGCGTGGAGCTTCACGTTACTATGATCCTAAGTATCTTGAGGCCTTTAAACTGGAATTAGCAGCAGTTAAAAAGGTCCGGGATGAATTTGGTCTAACTAACCTAAATGTCATGATCCCATTTGTCAGAACTATTAAAGAAATCGAAAAGGTAACGACATTAATGAAAGATGCTGGATTACATCGAAGTGCTGAATTTAAGGTTTATATGATGGCAGAGATCCCAAGTAATATTATTTTGGCCGATCAATTTAACCAATATATCGATGGCTACTCGATCGGTTCCAATGACTTAACTATGTTACTTCTTGGGTGTGATCGTAATAATGATACTGTAGCATCACTGTTTGATGAGCGTAACCTAGCTGTCAAGCGTGCGATCGCTCACCTGATCAAGACAGCTCATCAGGATAATAAAACCGTCTCGATCTGTGGCCAAGCGCCCTCCGAGTATCCTGAATTCACTGAATTTTTGATCAAACAAGGTATTGATTACGTTTCAGTTAACCCTGACACGGTCAAAGATACCAAGAAAAATGTTGCTCATTTTGAGCAACGCATCCTATTGGACAAAGCAACGAACAAGGGCCGCCAAAGTCGTACAAATTACGAATGGTAGGCTAATATAAATAAACAGTGGCTACTTTTCCCCAAAGTACGTCACCTACTTGATCCATCCTTTATGTAAAAATACTCTATAGTGTATAGGAGCGAGGACATAACTAACCGTCCGATCCTAAAAGGGCCGTCGATCTATCCATTAAATGGGTTAAATCGGCGGCCCTTAAACGTGTTCCAAAAGATTGAAGCCGATTTCTAACAGCGATTGCAAATTGGCCTCAAAGCATCTTTTGTCTTTCTACTTTTTATATGAAGCGGCTTTTGAGCTGATTTATCTACATATTTTAACAAATATGGTATCGTATACATGGAGGTAGTTAAACCTTTGCACTTCTCTACAGCAGTCGTCCCCCATGCGGGCGGCTTTTTATTTAAGTAATAAACATAACGAGGCTGTGTCATATATTTAGTCTGACACAGCCTCGTTATGTTTATCTAGAAAAAGGCTTTATATAAAGCTCGGATTGCCTTTTTTTCATCCTTTTCTTCTAAAGCAAACATAATACTGATCCCTGACGAACTTTGGTTAAATAAGCGGATCTCAATTTTTTCATTGGCAAGTGCAGTCATCGCCTTGGCGGCAGTTCCAATAGTCGTTGCCATTTTCTCACCCACCAACATGATCAATGTCAAATTAGTTTGGCGATGAACATCATCTGCATTCAACTGCCCCTTTAACTCAGTTAGCAGTGCTTGTTCTTGTGCATTATTGATCTGATTTTCTTTGACAACTAAAGACATTTCATCAATACCAGTAGGCATATGTTCTACACTGATCCCATGTTTGGCCATAACTTCTAGAGCTGAAAAGCCAAATCCAACTTCGTCATTCATCAAATATTTAGCAATATAAATAGATTCAAAACCGTGCGAAGTTGCCATTCCTGTGACATCATTAGCTTCCAGTGGCTTTTCTTTAGTGATCAAAGTCCCAGGACTAGCTGGGTTATTAGTGTTTTTGACTTCGATCGGAATATTAGCCATGATCGCAGGGCGGAGTGCTTCATGATGAAAAACCGAAAAACCGGCATAAGAAAGCTCACGCATTTCCCGGTAAGTTAGATGATGAATCTTTTTCGGCTGGTGTATTATTTGCGGATTCGCTGTATAAATAGCATCAACGTCAGTAAAATTTTCATATAAGTCTGCTTGAACACCATTTGCCAAAACGGCTCCTGTAATGTCTGAACCTCCGCGAGCGAAAGTAACTCTTTTCCCACCTTTAGAAACACCAAAGAAACCTGGAAAAACGATCCGTTCAGGAATCTCACGCAATTTTTGTAAATTGGCATATGATTCGGGCAAAAGTTGTGCATGTCCTGGATCATCACTAACATAAAGGCCTGCTTTTTTCGGATCAATATACCTTGTAGGCAGACCGCGTTTGTTAAAAAACAAAGCGATCAGTTGAGCGTTGTTGTCTTCTCCACTAGCTTTAAAAGCGTCTAATTGCTCTGAAAAATTATCATAGTCTGCAGACAATAGTTGCTGTAAATTCCCCTCAAGGAGTTCTGCCGCTTCTCGACCAAGTGATAACTGATCGATAATTATGGCATAACGTTCTTTGATCGCATTTAAAGTCTGCGTATATTCAAGACCATCATGAACTTGCATAGCTAATTTGATCAGCAAGTCCGTAATTTTTTCGTCCTTTTCAAATCGTTTTCCGGGTGCAGAAACGACAATAATTTTTCGTTCTTTATCTGCTTTAACAATGTTTAAAACTTTATTGAGTTGAACCCCATCTGCTAGAGAACTACCACCAAACTTAACCACCTTCACAACCGCACACCTGCCTATTTCTAATTTGATTTTAATTTATCTATTAGAATATCAAAAAATAACCTGTTTTTCAAAAATTTATGTTCGTTACCTGCGTATCCTTTTCACTCAGCTTTTTCAGCATTGCAAATATCTACATCATTCTGTAAATTTAAAAATAACGGTCAAAAAGTTCAAAAACACGAATAGTCCCTAACTTAAGAAACTGGGACATAACTAGCTGTGCGATTCTAAAAAGGCCGTTGATCTATCCCATTAAATGAGTTAAATCGACGGCCTTTAAATGTGTTTCAAAAGATTGAAGCCCTACTGTACTGTAACAACGATTGTCTCACCATCATCTTACTCTTTTTTTAACGTGATCAACCCGCGTTTAATATAACTTCTGATCCCTTGTTCAACGGTTTCCAGCGCTGTATATTTAGGTTCATAATTTAGCAATTTCCTTGCGTTTTCAATACTATAACTACCACTTCTGGCTATATGATAATAAGAATGATCGGTCAATTCTTGATCATTAACTAATTTTACCCATTCAGGCCAGGACAAGAAATCGATTTGTGGTTCTTGATCGAAGAATTGATAGCAAGCTTTAGCATAACCATATAAAGTCATAGATTCAGCTGCAACCGCATGGAAGCTTTCTCCTAGTGCTTGATTGCGGTGTAAGATCGCCTTGTAAAACATCTGGGCAACATCATCTGCATGAACATGGTGCAAAGTTTCCATGCCAAAATTTGGTAAGATAATTTTTTCACCATTAGCAATCTTTTGAAAGACTCCAAGGTCAGTATTTCCAACTGGGTTAATAATGTTCCATCCCGGTCCTGAAATTTGCCCTGGCATAATGATCGTGGCCGGAAAACCAGTCGTGCGATATTCATTTTTTAAAAATTGCTCACTAGCAAATTTATTTTTTCCATAATCGTCCAAAGGCTCTTTAGCAGGATCATTAGGATCAGCTGGTAAAGTTTCTACTCTACCATGTGCCCAAATTGACGAACAAAAAAGGTAATGTGACAGCCGGGTGCTTTTAAGAGCAGCAACCATTTTTTGTGTATCTTCAAGTTTAAAATTAATTAAATCAACTACGATGTCCGCATCTAAAGCCGCGATCTTAATTGCAAATTCCGGATCTTTTACGCGATCTAAACACACATGCTGAATTTTGTTCCAACTGCTATCTTGGGTATATGGTTGATGTTTTCCCCGACTAACAGCAATCACTTCATTGTTGTTTTTAACTAATTTCGGGACTAAGTACGAACCAATATGACCATAAGCTCCAATAACTACAATTTTCATACTAACAACCCCCTTCTGCATGTTAACGCTAACAACTAAACCAATTATAACAAAAGACAACTCTAAATAACCACACTCTACCCTGATTTTAATTCAAGACTTTTAATATTTTCAGCACTTTACAACTTTTTCTAAAATTTGACATAAAAAAGACGGAATCCCCGTCAACTTTGATATGATTTAAGCGACAAAACTAAACACACAAAGGATGGGGATCCCGCTTGCTTAAATCATATCAAAAACATGCCACTGTTACCAGAATTTCTCAAATTATTACGTCACTTTTTTCGACGGTGTTGTCGATGCCGACTATCAAAAATATCGCAACTTTGATTTTGGCCATGGTG
>NZ_KB714694.1:2729-24843 GCF_000349725.1 Ligilactobacillus pobuzihii E100301 = KCTC 13174 | reverse complement strand
CAAAAGTGGGCGCCAAGCTTAGCGAATTAGAACTGTGTGTCTTGCGGCAACTCTTTAAGTTACCGCACCTAACTGAGCTGTTGAAACAATATCCCATCCTTTTTTTGGTTGATGACACGCTCCAGCCTAAGTTTGGTAAGAAGTTCGAGCACGTGAAGGTCTTACATGATCACGCCCGTCACCTGGGAAAAGAATTCGTCAATGCCCATGACTTCGTCACTTTGGCGGTCGCTTTTCCGATGCGCGCTCCTGCTGAACCACGGTCAGTTCAATATCTCATGGTTCCCTTTGCTTGTCGGATGTACCAGCCTGAAGGGGACTCCAAGCTTAAAATGGCCGCCAATTTAGCTGAACAAGCGCTTAAAATCGTTGGTCAACAACAACACATTATTTTTGAATGTGATAGTTGGTATCCCAAAAAAGACGTGCTGAATTTCGTTAAGGACCATGACAATGTGGACTTTATCGCAAATATTCGCAAAGATACTGCGCTTTATCAACTGCCGCAGCGCACAGGAAAACGTGGTCGCCCGCGTAAATACGGGCAAAAATTCCAAACAACTGACATTGTTTTGACTGGTCAAGATAAGCACTATGCGGTAGGCATGACTAAATGTATGACGAAGCTGTTTGACCAAGCTGTGTGGATCATCCGCAGTCAAAACTGCCATGAAGGTGAGCGCTTGTTCATTTCAACGCTTCCCGCCCAAGATCTACCAGAATTGACCCCGCATAAAACTGGGTTCTGGCGAATTCTTGATTACTATAACCAACGGTGGAAGATCGAAACTTACTTCTATGAGATCAAAAAATTCTGGTCTTTTGGTAGTTATCAGGTTCGTTCCCAGGATAAGATCGAAGGCTTGCATTTTATTGCCAATCTGGCCTATCTTTTGACACAACTTTTACCGCAGGTCCGACCTGAATGGCAAGAATTACGGGGTCAAGGGATAAGTGCGCGCAAAAACGCACTCAGCCGCGCCATTACTAAGGAACGAATTTTTACTAGTTTGGCCCAGGCAGCCCAAAAGCACCAAAATTCTGAGATCATTTTGCAGTTCATACTGGACGTGGGTTCAAAAACTCGGAAAAATAGTTAAAATTTGTAAAGTGCTGAATATTTTTTTAGATAAAAAAACTAGGGCAAAATGTATAAAACACTTTGTCCTAGCTGTATGAAAAATAATTGTTCTCTTTTTAAATCAGTTGACCGATCTTAGTACCAACCATATTGGTCTGAATGGTCTAAAGCATTTGACCATGAACCATAACGGTCATTAACATAGTTGTCAGCAGTCTTTTCCTGATTAGCTTCTGAAAGATCACCATTTAACATTGACTTACCTAACTGGTACTTACCATAGTACTGACCATTTGAAGCTGAATATGAGCCACCGGATTCACGGTTAGCAATTGCTGCTTTAGCTGCATCTTCAGAGGATGAGTTTCCTGAATTATTAGAAGTAGCAGCTGGCTTTTGGCTAACTTGTTGCGGCTGTGCTTGTTGCTTTGGCTGAGCCTGTACAGTTTGTTTTGGTTGTGCTTGTTGCTGTTGTTCAACCTGCGGCTGTACATGAACCTGCTCATTGTCATTTTTTTCAACTTGTGCTGATTCTTGTTTTGGCTGTACTTGTTGTACAGGAGCCTGTGCCTGTTGTTGTGACTGTTGTACTTGTTGTTTTGGCTGTGCCTGAGCAACTTGACCATTTTCGCCAACTTCAAGTTTCTGACCAACATAGATCATATTGATATTAGAAAGATCATTAGCTTTTTCAATAACAGAAACACTACTATTATTTTCCTTTGCGATCGATGAGATCGTATCGCCTGATTTAACCGTAACTGTATCAGCACTTGCTGCAATTGAACCTGCTGCCATCATACCAGCAGCTGCTGTGATCGTTAATAAAGTCTTCTTAAATTTCATTATTTTGTACACTCCTATAATTTCTCTTTTATTATTGCGACTTATCTATCAAGCCGCTTCATCAATTCAACGATGCCTAGTATAAGGAATAGAGTTTACATGCAAATAACATGGGATTTAAAAAGAAACGTTATTTTGTAAAATCAAACAAATTATGTAATTTTTTGTAACAGTGTTAGCGCTTCATTATTTAGTTGTCTTGTAAAAAACTGGTCTTGGCGACTCTTAAAGACCCGTTAGATATTACAAAATTGGCTTGATTCAAGATAAATTTTACAATAATAGAACTAAAGTCCTTGAAATTTTTCGAATTTTTAGTTGAAAAAAGAGATTTGGCCCTTGAAAAAGACAAAATCTCTTAATTAGTTCTATATATCATTCCACAAAAAGTTTAAAAAGAATAGAAAAATCGGCAAACCAACTATAGCAATCAAACAAGTTTGCCAGTTAAAATGTAAAATTAAAAAAGTACAGAGAAATAATACATACCCTAAAACTACAAAAGTTGCTACCATTAATAATAAAAATAATAAAATTCCTTTAGAAAAACTCATCTCTTTAGCTCTTTCTGTTAGCTTCTTGAACCGTCAACAAACCACTGTAAATCGTTTCATCAGCTTGATTCGTTAAATTAGATTCCTGAAATTTAAAGTCTGTCCGGAACACTTGATGGTAAGAGCCAAAATAGTTTTTAACAGTCATATGGCCCTTGCGACTAGCTTTATCAAAGGCTTTAACTTTTTTTAAACTAGGAAACATGATCGCATAATGACACTGGTTAGCCGACCCGTGAGTATCTACTTGTTCAGCTTGATAAAAAAAACTTTTTCCTTTAAAGTTCAAGCGTAAACTGTTTCTTTCAAACATAATAAACCTCCTCGAACTGGTAGCTTCTTAAAATAAAGTGACTCTTATGATATCTCTAAACAACACATTTATATTTTGTTATTATATATCTATGATATATTGTATATCGGATTTTAAATTCATGCATGCTAGACTACAACCTTTTAACAAAGTTTTATCCTTCAGCCAAAAATTATGAAAAGTATGAATAGAATGGGGAGCGATTTTTTGCAAAGAGCAGCTTTAATTCTCGAGGGTGGTGCGTTACGTTCATTCTTTACCAGTGCGATCCTAGATTTTTTTATCGAACACGATGTTGAGTTTGAATATGTCCATGGAGTATCTGCAGGAACACTGTGTGCTATGAATTATATTTCTAAACAACGCAATCGTTCGGCAAATATTAACTTACATTTTTTACATGACAAGCGCTACATTAGCGTCAGCAACTTATGGAACAATGGTGGGATCTTCAACTTGGACTTTCTATTTTCTCCAGAATGTTTTGCTTATAGCCCGTTTGATTGGGATGCTTATCGTCAAAGTCAACAAACTTTTGAGATCACAGCTACCAACTGTGACACTGGTCAAGCAAATGTTTTTCGTAAAGAACAAAACAATGACCAAGTCGAGGCGATCAAAGCATCATCAAGTATTCCATTATTATCGGACATTCGGATCATTGATGATCAACCTTATTTAGATGGTGGTATCGCAGATTCGATTCCTTATAAGCGGGCACAGCAATTAGGTTACGATAAAATCGTTGTAGTCGTAACACGAGATATCAACTATCGGAAACCAGAAAACGGTGCTGCTATGAACAATTTAGTAAAACAAAGATACAAACAATATCCTAACTTTGTTCATTCCTTTATCAACCGTCCTAAACATTATAACCAGGCACTAACTGAAATAGAAAACCTCGAAAAACAAGGAAAAATTTTCGTTTTACGTCCTGAAGACCCAGTTACTGTTTCACGTTTTGAAAGAGATAATACTAAATTGATCGATCTCTACCATAAAGGAACTGAAACGATTGTTGAACAAATGCCAGCGCTAAAAAAATATCTGGCAAATTAAATACATGTATTGTGATCGTTAGCTTGTAAAAGATAAGCAAAACGACCATTTTTTCGCAAAGAGAGTAAGACAAAGGATGTTGCCGGATTGTAACGCTATCGCTGTTACAGTAAGTCTTCGATTTTTTGGAATACGTTTAAAGGCCGTCGATTTAACCCATTTAATGGGATAGCTCGACGGCCCCTTTTAGAATCACACAGTTAATTATGTCCCATCTTCGTACATAATCAAACTATTTTAACAAACTCATTTCATTTTTTTGATTGATTTTCGTCAGCATACTGATAATATAACTGGCGGAAAATGTAAATGATCACAGCTGTTAAGAAGAATGAAAAAACAACATCGGACATAAAATGTGCGCCAATAACTACACGTGAAAGCCCCATCAATACTCCATAAACAATGCCAATGATCCACCATACTTTTTGTGCTTTTCCCCTAAAGAACCATGAAAAAACGATCAATAATGTTGCCGCTTGTGTGTGTCCCGAAGGAAAAGACTTATGTCCTGTAACTCCATTGATAGTTAGCCAATTAGTAAAATCGCTCTGTGTTTTATTTAATTCATAAGGACGAACACGCCCCCAAATTTCCTTCAATCCCTGATTAACTTGAAGCGAAAACCAGACTGTTAGTGAAGCAAAAACAGCGACTAACAATAAACGTTGGATAGTTTCCAGTCGAAAATGGCCCAGCCAATACTGAAAAATAATAGTCAAAATAGCAAAAATAAGCAGCCAGATCCAATAAGCTTTGCCTACGCTCAAAGCAGTATCCGCAGTATCACTATTGGCAAGTCCAATTGGCTTATGATGATCAATATTTGAGCTAACTTCAAGAATATAATCTTCAACTTCATTTAAGTATTGCTTTAGCTGCCAGCCTGATACTGCCAGCCCCCCACCTCCCAACAAACATTTAAATAAAACAGGACCTTGCATTTTAAAAGCAAACGTCAAAGCAATCTGTCCGCTGATCACGAAAATTAAATATTGCGGAAACTCACCAACACTTTGAAATAAAGTACCAAAAACACTGCGATAATTAATGATCGTGTTGCTGACCTGCAAGTCTCCAAAAGCAGCGATCACTAGTAAAATCACACAAATTACCGCACTAATACTAAAAAGTTTCTTTTGTTGTGAAAATGACACATCAATTCTCCTCTCAAATATACTTGACTCTAAACTACTAGTTCAGCATAATCTTCAAAAGTAAAAAAGCATTGGCCTTTAAGTAATTTTTATGTAAAAAATGCAGCATTCTATAATTTCAAAGCTATTTATTCCAAATCATGCATCAGGCTGAGAGTTGCTAACTACACAATTTGCTTATATTTGCAACAAAAAAGCGAAAGTGAGACAAAAGATGTTTTGAAGCTGATTTGTAACAGCAATTGCTTTATTTAAGGGAATAGCTAAGCAAAGGTTCAAAATATCGCAATCGTTGTTACAGTATGGCTTCAATCTTTTGGAACACATTTAGGGCCATCGATCTATCCCATTACATGGGTTAAATCGATGGCCCCTTTTAGGATCGGACGGCTAATTATGTCACAATCCTGCTTGACCCTATTTAAAATTCACTTAATTTGACAAGAAAGATTATTTCTAACCAACTTCCACCCTACAATGGTGACATTATCGTGTGTCAGTCCGTTAATATCACATTATGAGATATTGATCTTGCTTTATTTGCTTATTTTACTCTTTGTCCCCATCGTCACTTTCTTGTACTACAGAACTTGGACCAGGTTCATAGGTTACTTTATTGTGTAACACTTGTGTAGCTACCCACAGTAATGCCAAGGATACTACAATGAAAATCAATAAAATCAAGAATGACTGTGTGATCTGGCCGCTGCCAAACCCACCAGTTAACGATTCACGGAATGAATACACTGACCAAGTCATTGGTAAGAATGGGTTGATTGATTGGAAAAATCCGTTCATCCCGGTCGTAATTTCAATTGGGAATGAACCCCCACTGGCACCTAATTGAATCACTAACAAAATCATTCCAATAAACCGACCTGGATTATCAAACGCGATAGACAGCAGCATGACGATATACATAGAGGCTAACGAGAACATGATCCCGTTTAACAGGAAGCCACCGATATTTTGCGGTGTCAAACCGACAGCCATCATTAATAACAATTCGACCAAGGCATTAGCTACAGCAACTATGCCGCCAACAGCGACCTTACTGCCAAACCATCCATTAGCTGTACTATCCTTACCACCCATTTTACGTAAAGGATAAACTAAGTTAAAGACCAGTGCCCCAACATAAAGAGCGACCGATAACATATATGGTGCTAATGCAAAGCCGTAGTTAGGAACTTTACTGTAATTACTGTGCTGCAGTTTCGTTGGTGCAGCAAACATCTGCGCATTTTTCTTTTCCAAGTTAGTTGAGTTGACTTCTTTAGCCCCGTCTTTCAAACTCTTAGACAAAGTACCTGTACCATCAGTAAGTTTATTAGATGCATCATTTAATTTGTCGGAATTACCTGCTAGTTTTGCAGAGCCATTCGCTAGAGTATCGATCCCGTTAACTAAAGTTGGAACTTGTGCATTTAACTGACCGATGCCGCCAGCAAGTGTGTCTGCTCCAGCATTTAATTGTCCTCCGTTAGCATCCAACTGACTCGTGCCATTGGCCAACGTGTTAATTCCGCTGACTAATGTTGGAACTCGTGCACCCATCGCAGTTAAACCGCCATTTAACTGGCCGGCGCCGCTCCGTAGCTGAGTTCCATTTTGATTTAGCTGTGAAGCGCCATTAGCAGCGGTTTTCACACCATTAGTATACTGCGTTAAGCCATTCAACATCGTTGGTAATGATGATTGACTGGCAATTCGTGAAACTTGACTTCTGATCTGATCGGGGTCAGTCGTATAATGATATGTTCCATTAGCTTTCTGGCCATTAACACCAGCATTTAACTGAGTTGAAGCTGATTTCAATTGGCCAGCAGCACTTTCAAGTGCAGTCAACTGTTTTTCTATAGTTGCAGCATTCATGGCTGTGTCGTCACCACTCATATTGGCTGATAGTTGCTTGATCTGCTTAGTCATCCCAGATAAAGAGGCTAATGATTTTTGTGCGTTGTTCAACTTGGTCTTAGCCCCATCAACTGTTTCTTGAATGGTCTGGATATTTTTCAAGGTTTCGCCATTTTCTTGACTATTTTTAATGATCTGCTTCAGATCCTCCTGAGATCCAGCCATCTGTTCTTGCTGATCTTCTGGCAACTTTTCCAATACAGCCAAAACTTGCTTCGCTTTAGTAGCACTATCAGAATCATTAGCACCAATTGAGTTCAATTGCTCCGGTAAGCCACTCAATTGTGTACTAAAATCATTGATCATCGTGTTCATTTCAGCAGCTGTTGTATCCAAAGCAGCCAATTGTTTTTCATTTTCCGGCGTCATTAAGCTATTTAAGCCTTTCTGAGCGGCCGAAATTTTAGGCAATTGTTCTTTTAGCTGTCCAGTTAGCGCTACAACTGAATCAGAGACAGTGTTACCCAAAACATAAGTTGCAGCAATACCTTGTGGTAACTGAGATAATTGACCAGCAGCTTTTTTCAACTGGTTAGAATTTCCAGCTAACTGTTGCAACCCCCCGTTCAACTGGCTCACAGCACCAGTGTACTGGTCAACACCACCACTTAAAGACTGGGCGCCGTTTTGCAATTGGCTAACACCACTAGCTAGGGGTGCTGTACCTGCTTGTAAAGTCTGTACGCCTTGATTTACTTGGCTCACAGCACCTGTATATGTGTGTAACCCTTTATCTAATACCAAAGAACCATCAGCAAGTTGAACAATTCCTGCACTTAAAGGCTCAACCCCAGCATGCATAGTCATCACACCATCATTTAAGGTTTTAACACCAGCCGTATATGTTGTTAACCCATTTGACAATGCCTTAGATCCATCGCTTAGTTTAACGGTACCCTTAGCAGCTTTGCCAAATCCTGCACCGACTTGCTTGACCACGCCAAACATTGTATCAGCGTATGCGGTTGAAACAGTTTTGCTAACTTTATTGTTTAACTGACCGGCAGCTTCCTTAGTGATGACCTGACCAATATAATTCAATGAATCATTTGTTTGATATTTTAAATTCATTTTCTGCGGCTTGTCGTTCAGAACTGTCGCCGCGTTTTTAGAAAAGTTTTTAGGAACAGTCACTACCATATAATACTTATGATGTGCCATGCCTTCTTTAGCCTTTCGCCCACTGACAAAATGCCACTCTAGTCCATCCTGCTTTTTCATATTAGCAACTAGTTGGTCACCGACATCTAGTTGCTTATCTTGAAAAGTCACTGGTCGGTCATCGTTAACGACCGCCACGGGTAACTTGTCAACATTTCCATATGGGTCCCAGACAGACTTTAAGAAAAACACCGAATATAAAAAAGGAATAAACATAATCCCTATCAAGGTAGCCAGAATGATCTTATGTTCCCGGATCATGCCGAACTCCTTTTTGATCATTTTCACTGAAATTCACTCCCATGCCAAATTTAAAAAACTACAAAATTGAACTTCTTTAAACAAAGAACTAACGTAGAAAGTTGGTTTTCTGCGCGGTCACCGTATAAAATTCTATTTATAGATTTTAACAGTCCATAATATACTCTAAACATCCATGAAAAACAACACCTTTGAATATGTTTTTTCAAAAAATAAGCCGACCAAGTTTTCATAAAAACTCGATCGACCATCATTAAATACCCTTGCGGTGTAATGCATATGAATACATCAGCGGGATGACCACTGCTATAATTAATGAAACGATTATTAACCATTCTTGCTGGAGGAGAGTATTTGCCAAGAAGATAACCCCACAAATGACAAATATCCATCCTCCTAAACGATTGGTTTTTTGCCAGTTTTCTTGACTATTAAGCGTCCAGGAAACACGATACCCTATCGTTTTGTTTTGCTTGACCTTTGGCAAGTAACTACCCAAAACGATAAAAACTACTCCCAACAATAAATTTGAAACAACATCAGAGTTAATTTGGTATCCAAGAGAATATCCAAAGATCATAATTACCGTAACGAATTCGACCCATGGCACGATCCAATAGATCACTTTTATGACCTTACTACCAATATTTCTTTTATACTTATCCAGATTCATAAATACCACCACGAACAGCTGCACAGCAGCCATAGCTAGCGGAAATCCATAAACTGCCATTGCTTTACTACTCCACCCATTTGGTTGACCAGAATGCAGCGTAAAATGAGTAGCGATTTGATTCGGCAGTTTATTCCACAGTAAGATCCCAACTATCATCGGAACCAAAGTTAATAAAAAAGAACCCACGATCGTCTTTATTTCTTTATCTTTTTTCATTTGTCCTACCCTCCTCCAAATCCTCAAAGCAAGCCATAGTTTCTTCAAAGATTAAGGTATCTAAATCACAATAAATAAAATTTTTTCTTTCCAAATCAAGCCCGCTTTTTTCTTTTAATCAAAAAACTTGTTGCCGGTCAGTAACTTGGCTGATAAAAGCAACGATTTCATCCGCGGTTGGCGGAGTAAACACCTTACCTCACCCATAATAGTTCCAGTTAACATCCTACTGCCAACAAAACCCCAGTCAGCAAGCTGTCTTTTTGGTTAATTATATTCATCACGTTCATGCCTACCTTTAATTTTCGCAATCATTATAACGTAATATCTACCACTTTCTCAATTTACCCCTGCCTCAAAAGAACTTAATTAACTTTGCAAAGTATTTTAAGCAGTGTAGGATGTTTCAAAAAGGGGGCTATTTTATTATGATCGGCCAATACCCACTTACTTGGTTGATCAACGATATTTTTGCCATTATTTTAATTTTCATGTGCTTATTTCATGCACTACGCCAAAAAAACTAGCAAAACAAAGTCTTTGAACTAATCATGTTTGTTCTTGGTGCTGGGATCTTTGAACATGTTGGTGTTTTCATTACGCATACATATTCATATGATCAGCATCGTCTGATGATGGCTGAAGCAATTCCCTTAGCAACTCTACTGATTGAAGCTGCGATCGTTTATTCATCCACCGTTCTTTTTAAATATCTCAACACGAAACTCTGGATGTCGATTTGGGTCGTTGGTTTTCTATCTGTCTTTCAAGATTTTTCGATCGCCCCCGTTTATGTTCATGATACCTACAAGTTTTACGGAGTTTTGAGCGGACAATGGAACTGGGCTTTTAAGTATCATAACAGCTTTTTTGGGATCCTATACCAAAACTTTACCAGCTGGATCTATATGATTGGATTTTACGTTGCATTACTTTATCTTGGCTATTGGCTAGGTAAAAAAATATTCTAAACAGTGGCTACAAACCGCTACACCTTTTTTGGCTGGTTTGTTACTGATCATCTCATTGCTTGTCTTTAGAATGTTCTTGATCGATGGTAACAGCGAATTAATTCCAGAATTAACTAAATTAGTCCTTGCTTGTCTGATCGGGATCGGCCTAATGATCGCTAACTGGAATAAGATGAAACCGATCGATATTAAACGGGATAAGATTATTTTTACCATACCATTATTGTTTCAAGTCTATAACCTCGTAATAGGTTTTGGACTACAACTCAAACAAGCATATATCCCACTGACAGTCTGCACGGTCATTGAAGTTTGTTACTTTGGTTATCTATACCATAAAGGTAAGCGTTCTGCTCGTCTTAGTTTTACTAACAATTAACACAAAATAAGAAATATCCTCTCAAGGTAAAAATTAAACTTTGAGAGGATATTTTTTATGAATAACTAACCTATTTGTAAATCGGACATTCCTGTATTAAAAAACTTTTTGCCTCAGCAAAATATTATCCAAAATAAAAACACATTTGTACAAACACCGCGCTTAACTGCAGTATTCTCAAATGGTATCTAGCTTACAACTAAATTAAAGGTCGTTTAGTTGATCGACTATTTTTCTAAACCTTCAGCTATCTTATCTAAGTTCCACTTCATCATAGAATAATAACTGTCTCCCGCTTTGCCTTTTTTAGCAACTGAATCGGTGAAAAGCTTATGCTTAGAAACTGGGATCCCAGTATCCTTAGAAACAGTCTTCATTGGACGATCATCAACACTAGTTTCAACGAAAAGTGATGGGGTTTTTGTCTTACGTAATTTCTGAACTAAATTCTTAGTTTGGTCAGGCGTTCCTTCTTCTTCAGTATTAATTTCCCAGATATATTCAGATGGCACATCATAGGCTTTAGAGAAGTATTTAAAAGCACCTTCACTAGTAACGATCAATTTCTTTTCTTTAGGGATATCATTAAATTTAGATTTAGCTTCTTTATCTAATTTATCTAACCTAGCGACATACTTATCCAAGTTTTTCTTGTAAAAATTCTTATTAGCAGGATCTTTTTGGGATAAACGTTTTTCGATGTTCTTAGCATAAATAATACCATTTTCTAAGTTCAACCATGCATGCGGATCTTCTTTACCCTGGTCGCCTTTTCCTTCCAAGTAGATCACATCCACGCCATCACTAACAGCGAAGTAATCCTTGTTTTTTTTCTTGTTAGCATTTTTCACTAACTTGTTGAACCAAGCATTTCCACCCGTTTCCAAGTTGATACCATTATAAAAGATCACATCAGCGTGAGATGTTTTTTGTACGTCTTCTGATAACGGTTCGTATTCATGTGGATCTTTACCAACAGGGACCATACTGTGCAAATCGATTTTATCTTTACCTATATTCTTAGTCATATCAGCAATGATCGAGTTTGTAGTAACTACCTTAACTTTATCGCTATCCTTAGATTTACTCTTACCATTCCCATCACTGGAACAACCAGCTAGAAGAATAACCGCCACGGCAAATGTGAGGAGAGCTGCTAAACTTTTTTTGATTTTATTCATTATTTACTAGTAACCTTCCTTTTAAAAAAATTTTGTTTTGGTGAAATAAAGAAACTAATTATGAAAAATACTGCCGCGGTCAAGACGATACATGAACCAGCTGCAATATTGAAACTATAACCGATAAACAATCCTAATACTGATGAAACTGCCCCCAAAGTGGCAGAAATGAAGATCATCACTTTTAGACTATTTGAATAAAGGTAAGCCGTTGCGGCCGGTGTGATCAACATTGCTACGATCAAAATCGTACCAACACTTTGCATGGCCGTTACCGCTACTAAAGTCAGTAAGATCATTAACAAATAATGGTAGAAATTAACTTTCATCCCCATTGCTTGTGCCATGTTTGCATCAAAAGAAGTGATCAATAATTCTTTATAAAATAGGTAAACAATTACTAATACAACGATTGAAACTCCAATTGATATCCATTTGTCAGTATCCTGTACAGCCAAAATATTACCAAATAAAATGTGGAATAGATCCGTCGAACTATTCGCAACTCCGATCAAGATCACCCCTAAAGCCAAAAACGAACTAAAAGTGATCCCAATTGCGGTATCTCCTTTAATTACACTATTTCCTTTAATATACGTAATAATAACTGACGCTAATAGTCCAAAGGCAATAGCCCCAACAAAGAAATTAATACCCATAATAAAAGAAATAGCCACACCAGGTAAAACGGCATGCGAAATAGCATCGCCCATTAAGGACATTCCACGTAAAATAATAAAACAACCTACGACACCGGAGACGATTCCAATTATAACTGCCGTCACTAAAGCATTTTGTAAAAAATGAAATTCATTTAGTCCCTGAATAAAATTTGCAATCATAATTAAGCACCTCCCATAATCAAATTCTCGCCATAAGCCTTACGCAAGTTAGTCTGATTGAAAACTTCCTCAGTCTTACCGCTCGCAAGTAACTTTTTATTTAAAATTATCAACTGGTCGAAGTAATCCCTAACTTTGCTCAAATCATGATGCACTATCAAAATTGTTTTACCTTGGTTCTTAAGCGTACCTAATGTTTCCATAATGATCTGTTCACTAACTGAATCGATTCCGACAAAAGGCTCATCTAAGAAAATATAATCAGCGTTCTGAACCAAACAGCGTGCCATTAAGACTCGCTGGAACTGACCGCCAGAAAGTTCACTGATTTGTCGATTACCGTATTCTTTCAAATTGACTTTTTCTAACGCCTCATCGACCTGTTCCCATTGCTTTTTACCAACTTTTTGGAACAAATTTAAGTGTGCGTATGTGCCTAATGAAACACACTCTCTAACTTTGATCGGGAAAGTATAATCAATATCACTTTTTTGTTCTACATAAGCAACATGAGATAATTCCTTTTTTGCTTCATTATTATTGATCAAAGCTTTTCCTCCGAAGTCAATAATATTTAAAATCGCCTTGAGCAAAGTAGATTTTCCGGCTCCATTTGGACCGATGATCCCCGTGATCGTTGGGCCCTTGATCTTCAAGGATACATTTTCCAAAGCTAATACATCATTATTGTAAGAAACTTGGAGATTTTGTGTCTCGATCATGTTAACACTCCATTCAAAATATATTTATTAAACATTACAAAATTAGGTTAGCATAACTTATATTTAATAACAAATGAAAATAAGTTCATCACTGGTTAAGAATGCGCTAACATTAGTTGATAAAACCGTTTTTTGCTTGGCCTTTTCTAGCAAGTTAATTGCTTTTTTCAACAAATAATATTCAATAAAAGATTTCTGTTTCAAAAGTGTTGGCATTAATTTTTAATTTTTATAAATAAAAATAGCAGTAACATATTTTTTAAATACATTACTGCTATCAAATTAATTAAAATTTATTTTTTAAGCTAAGGCCGCTGTGATCTCACGATTAAAATCGTCAAGATCATCTGGTGTCCGACTTGTGATCAACTTATGCTTTTCATCGATCACAACTGGTTCATCAAGCACTTGCGCACCTGCATAATATAGATCAGGACGGACTGAAGTAAATGCTGTCAACTTCAATGCTGAAGATAAACCAGATTGAACGAATAACTGTGGTCCGTGACAAATAGCAAAGACATTCTTATTACTCAACAAGAAGTCCTTAACAAAGTCAACAAAGCGTTCATCAACACGTAATTGATCTGGTGAAAAACCGCCAGGGATCAACAACCCATCAAAATCATCAACCGAAACATCATCGATACCCTTATCTGCTGTCAATTCCAGGCCATGTTTCCCTGCAATTTTACTACCAGCTTCATTTTCAATAGTTGTGATCTCATGACCAGCCTTTTGTAATGCTTCAACAGGTGAAGTATATTCAATGTCTTCGACATCGTTTGTAACAATTACTGCTACTTTACTCATTATCTAAGCCCTTCCTTTCATGTTTATCCTAAAAATTATCTGCTTAAAACTAGCTAAAATTCGTAAGATAATCTTACCCTTTTCGCTACATTTTTGTTATAACATTTTTTTTACATTTTTCTCAAAAATTATGCTTACAGCATCACGGATGCTAAAAGCATTACTTTTGGTTAACACCTTTTTAAAAATATAAATAATTTCTGCTAAAAAGTTCCACTACAATACCATCAAAAAATAATCATTAACATTAATAAACGTCTTAAAAAAAGAACTTGTATTCTATCAATACTTTGCTATTTTTAAGCTAGAGCAGCAGTGATCTCACGGTTAAAGTCGTTAAGATCATCTGGTGTCCGACTAGTGATCAATTGGTGTTTTTCATCGATCACAACTGATTGATCAAGTACTTGGGCACCTGCATAGAATAAATCAGGACGAACTGATTCATAAGCAGTTAACTTCAATTTTGATGCTAAGCCAGTTTGAATGAATAATTGTGGGCCATGGCAGATAGCAAAAACATTCTTATTACTCAACAAGAAGTCTTTAACAAAATCAACAAAGCGTTTTTCAACACGCAATTGATCTGGTGAAAAACCGCCAGGAATCAGCAATGCATCAAAATCATCAACTGAAACAGCAGCAATACCCTTATCTGCTGTTAATTCAAGTCCATGTTTACCGGCGATCTTACTACCAGCTTGATTTTCAATAACTGTAACTTCATGCCCTGCAGCCTTTAAAGCATCAACAGGTGAGGTAAATTCAACGTCTTCTACATCATTAGTTACAATAACAGCAACTTTACTCATTAAGAATACTTCCTTTCAACTTTATGATAGTATATATAATAAACCTAGTTTACATTTGATACAATAACGCACTTTTAGGTGCCTTGAGAGATGCTAGGTAAAAATTAAATAGTAAGGTGATTTTTATGACGGATGTTGTCCGTAAAGATGTCAAACAACGCTTAGAAGATGGCGATTATAGCTGTGCCAAAGAACTGACCTTATCAATGTTTAGTGGCAAGTGGAAAATTGTGATCCTCTTTCATTTAGGTACGGATGGTTCCTACCGTTTCAACCAGTTGATGCGTTTATTACCGAAAGCATCACACAAAGTATTGACTAACCAGCTACGTGAAATGGAAGAAGATCAGTTGATCTCGCGTAAAGTGGTCTCAGATTCACAAGTCCAAGTTTTTTATGAGATAACTGAATTAGGTCAGACTTTAATGCCTATCATTAACCAAATGTATGAATGGGGTACGAAACGGATCAAGCAGTTACAAGTCACACCAAGCTTCAATATTAACGAAGATGAAGCGAAAAAATAATACGTTTATCTAAAAAAGCTACTAAAAAATTGGGAGTAAAGACAAAAGATGTTTTGAAGCCGATTTAAAACAATGATTGCTTTATTTTGAATCGTAGCAAAGTGAAGAACCAGAATAAAGCAATCGTTGTTATAGTACGGCTTCAATCTTTTGGAACACGTTTAAGGGCCATCGCTATCCCATTAAATAGGTTAGCTCAGAAGCCCTTTTTGAATCACACAGCTAGTTATGTCCCAGCTCCTTATTTGGGAAAAAAGTGGTAAAAAAGCTTGCTCATTGTCAATTTCAAAACAGAAATGCCCATTTATACTCAATATGTAAAGAAAACACTCCTGATCCTAGTAAGATCAGATGTGTCTACACTAATAATTAGCTCTAAAAATATGAAAACTAAACTCACAACATGCATTTTTCCCACATATTTAAATCAAGCCTTTCCTTAATCCCTAATAGAAATATAACTTTTTTATATATAAAGTGTCATATAATATAATTATATTATATATTTATGTTGAAAAATTCACAAAAAAACGATATCATATACAAGTAAGCAAATATTTAGGGAGGCAGTTATCATGACTGAAGAAAACACTCAAAACTCAGAACCGCAAGTAGAAGATCTTTTTTCAACCAACGATATCGATACTACGGTCACAGGTATTAAAAAAGATTCTGATACTTGGATTGACCAAGCGACAGAAAAAACAAAAGCAGTTAGCGGTGAAACATATGTCAAATTAGATTGCGGGATTCTCACCGTCAACCAATTAAATTACTTTTTAAATTCAATGCCATTTGAATTGACTTTTGCTGATGATAATAATCAATTCTTATATTACAATAACATGATGCCAGCCGATGAAATGCTAGCTGGAAGAAAACCAAGCCAGGTCGGTAATGCGATTGCTTATTGTCATCCACCAAGAGCAAGAAAAGGTGCTGCTAAAGTAGTTAACATGTTACGTAATGGTAAGACGGACAAGTTTAGGTTAGCTGTTCCCGGTAACGGACCTGACAAATGTGTTTTGCATGATTACATTGCCATGCATGACGAACAAGGTCGTTATCGTGGAGTTAATGAACAAATTTATGATTTAATGCCCGCTATTAAATGGTATTTGAAACATACTGGTCAAAAGCTAGTTAATGACCCAAATGCTACCGCAGACACAGTAACTGGGCCATCACAACATGAAAAAACAGGAGCAAAAGAAGAAACTGATGCTACCTCTAGTGCATCACAACAAAACTAATTAGATCTTGCTTATCCAAAAAAGCCCTTTCATCAGAGAGAGCTTTTTTTCATACTCAAAACCCTCAACTTCTACTAGAATTACCACTAAAAATACCACTTCATCGACAAGCAAGAAAGCGACAACGAATTACTTAGTCTTCAACTTATTTGAGATTTTTTTGATCAATATTTGATTATTGTTGAGTCGTGCAAATGCCAAAGCATCCTTCAATAACTCATTAATTTGTGCAGACGAACCATTTTGTTCAAAAACATTTTGCGCTTTTTGATCCAAGATCCGTGCCAGGTAGTATGTTACATGATTTTCTGCACATATTTTGTAGCCATAATCTAGCAATGGATCACTAACTGAATAATTGCCAAGTCTCCCATAGTAGGCGGCAGTATAGAAAATCATATTTAAAACCCGCCAAATAGTCTTCGTATCCGCTAATGTTAGCTCCTCCAATTTATCAAAAACTTTCTGGAAATAATATTCGGCTTTTTTTAACTCTTGCATTCGGCTATATGTGATCCCACTACCCGTGTACGCTAACAACGAAAAAATCGTTTGGTGAGAATTATCAAATTCACTCAAAATCATGTTAAAAAAATACAATGCATCTTCAGCTTTTTCATCATTCAAGGCTGAAATATAACCTTGAACAAATGCATACTGCATTTTTTGAGTTGAACTAAGTTTGTCAAAATCCATCAACGATAATTTTAGTTGTGCTGCCTGATACTCACTTTGAATCAACTCAAATTCAGCCTGATCTAAATTCTGTGATTCATCTGAAATAGACGATGGTCCGGTCGGAAATATCTCATCCAGTGTCAGACCCAAACGCTGGCACAATTGTATCAAAACCTGAATCGAAGGGGCTTTTCCATAATGTTCGAACTTACTTAAAGTTGCTTGTGTACAAACCCCATCACAAAGTTCAATTTGTGATAAGCCTAATTTTTTTCTGGTATTAATAAAATGTTTAGTATTAATTTCACTCATATTTTACTCCCAAGTTAAGAACCTGAACTATAATATGTCCCAAATTATCAAAACTACATCTCAAAATATTTTTTTAAATACGCAGCGACCCCATCGTCATTATTGTTTAGAGTTTCTACGTTAGCCGCTTTTTTAATTAGTGGGATCGCATTTTCCATTGCCACACCTACTCTTGCAGCTTGTAACATTTCCAAATCATTTTCTTCGTCGCCAAAAGCCATCAAGTTATCCAACGTTTCTCCAAAATTGCCTAATAATTGTCCTAAGCCGACTGCCTTATTAACTCCAGCCGGTAAAAATTCTAACAGTTCCGGTCGTGAAGGTACTACATGAAAATTATCCTGCACATCTTTGGGCAGACCTGCCCGTGTGTTGCTCACGGTTTCTGCTGGAGCTGAACTAACTACTTTACCAAATGTCTGATCAGCAGGTAAAGCTGCAAATTTTACATCTTCAAACGAGATCATCCCATTCATGAATTTTTCATAATCTGATTTACCAAATTCGATCAGTGAGTAAACCTTATCAGGTCCTAACACATCTAGGGGATAGTTACGTTGTTTAGCATCTTGATATAACAATTCGACCTGTTGCTTTGTCAGAGTAGTTTGCGCTAGGATCTCTTGATCAACGTTATTTTGAACCAAGCCTCCATTAAAAGTGATCGAATAATCGTTAGGTTGCGTCAACTCGAGTTGTTGAATCAGATGTTGAACCGCTCCTAACGGCCGACCGGTACATAAAATGACCCGCTTTCCTGCTTCATGCAGCTCTTTAAGGACTCTTTCATTTTCTGCTGAGATCTCCTTATTAGAGTTAAGTAACGTGTTATCTAAATCAAGTGCAATCGTTGTGATCATAATTTTTCCTCTCTTTTACCTATTATTTCGAACGATAATGACGGTACACCCATACGGTAACTACGATCAGTATTAAGGTGATCACTAAAGTAGTGATCCAAGAAAATTCGCCCTTGGCTAACGGCAAGTGAACATTCATACCATAAAAACCCGAGACAATTGGGGGCACCGCTAAAATTAACGACCAAACTGTTAAAAAGCGCATCGTATCATTCAAGTTATTGTTTAAAATATTATTGTAAGTATTTGACAAGCGATCAACCAGATCAGCCGCGTCTTGTGTGATCTGTTGGCTTTGTTTAGTTTCAATCTCAACATCATTCAAAAACGCATGTTCACGCTCATTTAATTGGAAAGCGCCACTATCAGAATTACTGCTCAACCCCATTTGCTGAATCGCAACGACATTGTTATCCGTAGCAGTTGTTAAATAGACCAGTTGGTCACTTAATTCAGATAACGCAGCGATCTGCTTATTTGTTGGATGCCGGTGATAATTAGCTAAGTCTTCACGCTGAGTATTGATCTCATCGATCTGGTCAACGTATTGGTCATTGATCCGCCACAATAAACTTAATAACAAAGTAATTGGCGATGAGCAGCGTCTGGTCCTAGTCTGCTTGATTTCATGTAGTAATTTTCTAAGCTCTTGTATAACCCATTTAGCTTCGGAATCAACGACAGAAATCAAATATTTTTCTGAAATAATAAAACTGACTGGTAAGACCTTGAAGCCGCCATTTTTTTGATCTGCAACTGCAACGCGCCAAATCAAAAGGCCCATTTTGATCTGTTCATTATAATCGAAACGTGAACGTTCTCGCTTATCAAGGATATATGACAGATATTTCCGTGGTAAAGCAAAGTCTTCTTGTAAACTTTGCAATTCTTGTTTATTTGGGTCAGAAATATCAAACCACCAAGAATCATCCCACAGTTTTTCCTTGCGATACATAGACACACCAGCCCTTCTACAGATAGTTTTATTATACCAGTCTTTACTCCCGAAAATAAAAAAAGCGGATCTATTTGTTTAAATTAATTTAATTTTTTTAACAAAAAAGTTGAGGTGAGACAAAAGATGTCTTGAAGTCGATTTGAAACGATGATACTTATTTTGGGTCGTAGCAAAGCGAAGAATCGGAATAATGCAATCGTCGTTATAGTAAGGCCCTAATCTTTTGAAACATATTTAAAGGCCGTCGATTTAACCCATTTAATGGGATAGATCAACGACCCTTTTATAATCGCTCAGCTAGTTATGTTTCAACTGCAACTAAAATAGTTATTTTTTCGTCATATCCAACGTGTAATTAATTAGCACGTACAGTGAGCTTACGAACAAGCTTATCCAACTCGACTACAATAAAGACTACAACTCCTGAAAGTAAAGAGAAAACAAAAGCACTTGCGGTCAAACTAGCTGTCGAGAACAGGCTTTGCATGAATGGTATATAGGTCAAGAAGACTTGTAACAACAACATGATCCCGATCACAATAAAGGCTTTTTTATTAGAAAAGATATCTTTATTCAAAGCAAAGTTTGAGGTCCGAATATTGAACAGGTAAAAGATCTTCCCACCAATAATAATGTTGACCATCATCGTACTTGCAGCCGCTTGACTTGTACCTTGGTCCAACAAGTAACTATGCCCTAATAAACCGGTCCCTGCAATAATTATAGAAACATAGATCATCTGGATCACATCGTGTTTATTGACCATCGATTGGCCGTGTGCACGCGGCCGACGATTCATGATCCCCGATTCAGCCGGTTCAAAGATAAACGCAAACTGAATCGTAACAGCAGAAACCATGTTGATCCATAATAACTGGCTTGGAGTCATCGGTAATGGCATATCCAGTAAGATCGAGAAGAAAACGATCAAACCTTCAGCAAAAGAAGTTGGCAACAAGAATAAAATACTCTTTTTGATATTATCGTAGATCCGCCGTCCTTCTCTGATCGCCGTACCCATTGTCGTAAAGTTATCATCAGTCAAAATCATATCAGCAGCATCTCTGGCAACATCGGTACCTTTAACACCCATTGAAACACCAATATCGGCAGTTTTTAAGGCTGGAGCGTCATTCACACCATCACCGATCATTGCGGTAACTTCTTCGTCTTGCTCAAGGGCTTCTACGATCTCCAACTTATTTTGTGGAGTCGTTCGGGCAAATACTTGATTATCTTTGGCCGCTTTTTGTCGACCTTGCTTATCAAGTTCATCCCATTGTAGACCTGTGATCGCATGAATACTTTCTGCCAATCCAAGCTGTTGTCCAATAGCTGACGCAGTGACTGGAGAATCACCCGTGATCATTTTAACCTGCACATGCGCAGTATTTAATTGTTTCAAAGTATTGATCACTTCTGGACGTGGTGGATCAATGATCCCTGCCAGTCCTAAAAAGCTCACTCCTTCTTGCAATAATTCATGGGTCACTTCTTCAGTTTTTTCAGGTACACTTGTCAAACCAACGGCAACAACACGTTTACCCGAAGCCGCTAATTTTTGCACTTCCTCTAACCAATACTCTTGGTCAAAATCTGGGTCTTTATTAACGATCATTTCAAAGATTTTATCTGGTGAACCTTTGACATATAACAGTTTTTGTCCTGTTGCTTGGTCACGAACTAAGCGAGCAATATAACGATACGCAGAGTCAAACGGCAACATATCTATTAATTCATATTTTGGCTCTTCTTTAGTATTCATGATTTTATAGTAAGCCGTCAAAAAAGCTCCGTCAGTTGGTTCACCATTAATTTGGTAAACACCATCATCATTTTGAACTAATTCTGTATCATTTGCAGCAAAACCAGCTGTTAAAAATTGTGTGATAATTGTATCAGGTGCTATATTTTTACCAGCAAGCTGCAAGCTACCATTCGGAGCATAGCCTGTACCCGTAACGGTATAATGTTGTTCTGGTGTAATGATATCAGTCATTGTCATTTCATTTTTCGTTAAAGTCCCAGTTTTATCAGTAGCGATCACATCGACTGCACCCAACGTTTCAACTGCTGGTAAAGTCTTAACTATCGTCTTTTTGTTTTTAGCCATGTCTGACACACCTAAGGCCAAAATCACTGATGTGGTTGCTGGCAATCCTTCTGGTATTGAACCAACGACCATCGTTACCACGGCTAAAGCGAGTACTGGCAAGGAATAGATTTCTAAGAATAAGCCAACCACAAATAAGATTACCGCCACTACCAAGATACCGATCGAGGTTCCCTTGCCTAAATTACCGATTTCTTTCATCATTGGTGTTTCTTTTGGTTTTGCTTCAGCCACAGCAGTTGAAATTTGACCGATCTCTGTTTCACTCGCTGTCGCAACAACGACTCCTAAACCTGAACCATTAGTTACACTAGTTGAGGTAAAAGCCATGTTACTTTGGTCAGCCAAAGGAACTTTATCCTCGTTAATGTCGTCTTCACTTTTGCTAACTGCATCAGTTTCACCAGTTAATGATGATTCCTGCAGCCGCAAGTTTGACGACTGTACTA
>NZ_KB714694.1:0-2650 GCF_000349725.1 Ligilactobacillus pobuzihii E100301 = KCTC 13174 | reverse complement strand
CCGCAGATCTGCTGGTACACTGTCGCCGGCTTCCAAGAACACTACGTCGCCTTTGACTAGCTTTTCGGCGGGGATATCGTTTCGTATCCCGTCACGATAAACTGTTGCTTCCACAGCCAGCATTTGTTGAATCTGGGCTAAAGCATCCGCAGCATTTGATTCCTGAAAATAACCAATAAAAGCATTGATCACAACCACTAATCCAATAACTAACGTATCAGTTTGGTCACCAACTAGTAATGTCATGGCCATTGACGCGATCAAAATATAGGTGATAATATTGTCAAATTGGCGTAAAAAGATTTTCCACTTAGGCGTTTTCTTATTTTCAATTTTATTAGGACCATCATGTGCAAGGCGAGCTTTGGCATCTTCATCAGTCAAACCATTTTCAAAGTCCTGCGCTCGATATTTATCTTGTAATTTTGAAAGCTTTTGTTGATACTGTTCCACTATGGTTCATCCTCCTCGATAATTCTCAGGTCACCGTGACCTTAAAAGCAAATAATAAACTACCTTTTTGTCATCACTTCTTCAAATCATTCAAGCAGGATACAAATCAAATTTACGCACCAACACGCTCCTGGTTTCGCATCCATCTATTACCTCACGCTCCTCTAATACATTTACTCTTAGTTTAGAATACCAAATCAATTTATAAGAATGTTGACTTTATTTATTCCTAACAAAATTATAAGTTAACCTAATAATAAATTTATCAGTTATTGATATTCTCACGCATCAAGGCTCTCTATTCAAGCGATTCCCCTCGAGCAAAAAAATGTGGTTCATAAAACATTCTATCTTGACAGATCACTTGTCTTTATTAGTTTCAAAATTACTGGCTTAAATTCGGTATCTTTTCAATATAGATCACATATTTAAAAGGAGCTACTGCTATTTTAGCTACAGTATACATACAAAAAACCACCACTTCTTTTCGAAATGGTAGTCTTTTAATTTCGTTATTTATTCTTTAAATCGCTGATCGTATTGATGTCTTTCATATAAGTTGGAACAGCTAAACCAGTAGTTGCATTTTCTAGGTTCTTTCGAACGTTAACATAGTCGCCTTTATATTTCTTGGCGTATAGTTTATGCGTTACCGGAAGTTCAACTGTCACAGAAGCGTCTAGTTTACCAGTAGAAATTGCACTCCACATTATCCCAACGTCTAATTGCTGCATCGAAGCATCATAACCTTTTTGTTTTAAAAGAGTTGTAACTAAAGTTGTCGCAGCAATTTCATAGTCATACGGTGTATAACCAATTTTAACTTTTTGGCCCTTCCCTTTAGGAACACCATTCAGCCATTGCTTGACTTGCTTAGGATGTGTCTTGATAAATTCATCAACGGCCTTTTGCTTATTCATCCCATTGTTGATCTTCAACATCAATGGGTTAGACATTTTAATTGACCAGTGAAAATTCTTAAAGAACTTATTGACGCCTGGGTTATCTTTGGCAAATCCTTTCCGTGTAATAGTATCCATTGACTCACCGCTACCATATGCTTTCTTTGGATCCTTTAAAAATTTCAAAGAATATTTCGAAAACATCCAGTGCGGCTGCCAGCCAGTAACAACGATCGGTTGTTTATTTTTAATTGCCTTATCTAACGTACTAACCATAGCCGCCGTGGAACTAGGCATGATCTGCCAGTTAGCTTTTTTCAATTTATACTTGTCTAGTGCTGTTTCTGTACTATCAGTAATACCCGCACCAGCTTCGATCCCAGTGATCGTATAATTGATCTGTGGACCAAGTTTTTTATTTGAATTATATGAAGCTGGATCCGCACAAGCACTGACAATAAATGCTAAGCCTAAAGTTGCAACAGCTAATTTTATATAACGTAGGATTTTTTTCTTCTTCAATCTGGGGCCCCCTTATCTAGAGGTCTTGTTGAACGATTGAGTGATCCGGTCCAAGATAATAGCGACAATAACCACTGCGATACCGGCAGCGAAACCTGCACCAGCATCATTACGTCCAACGGCAAAGTAAACCTGCGTACCTAAACCAAGTGCACCGATCATAGATGCGATAACGACCATGGAAAGGCCTAACATCATCGTCTGGTTAACACCGGACATGATCGTGTTTTTAGCCATTGGTAATTGCAGTCCGATCAATTTTTGCCAACTAGTTGAACCAAAAGAATCGGCTGCTTCGATCAAGTCTTCAGGGACTTGACGGATACCTAAGTTAGTCATCCGAACTGTTGGTGGCATAGCGAAGATCACAGATGCCAAGACACCGGGGACCATCCCGATAC
Organism: Ligilactobacillus pobuzihii E100301 = KCTC 13174; assembly: GCF_000349725.1. Taxonomy (GTDB): domain Bacteria; phylum Bacillota; class Bacilli; order Lactobacillales; family Lactobacillaceae; genus Ligilactobacillus; species Ligilactobacillus pobuzihii. The sequence continues at coordinate 372 of NZ_KB714694.1, read as the reverse complement.
CAAAGAAAGCTACGGCTGGGATCAGATAAACGAAGGCTGGCAACGTCTGCATAAAGTCTAAGATCGGTTTGATCACGACTTCAGCCTTAGCACTTTTCGCCATCCAAATACCCAAGGGGATCCCGATGATCACAGCGATCAAACTTGATGACAAGACTAGCGTTAAAGTCTGTGTCATATCACGCCAGTAACCTAAGTTCCAAATCAACAACAGACCGAGAACTTCAAAGATCATGAAGCCCATTTTCTTTTGATCTTTTTTGACCCAATATGTGAGCGCTAAGATCACAATGATAAACAACCATTCAGGCAAGAGATCAAAGACCCATTGAACTGCGTCAATGATCGCCTGGAAGAATGCGGTAATACCAT
>NZ_APCP01000044.1 GCF_000349725.1 Ligilactobacillus pobuzihii E100301 = KCTC 13174 | reverse complement strand
CGAGTGCGGTCAAAGGTAACCTGATTCGGGATAAACAGCTTAGCCCATGCGAAAAATTTACGTTGTGATTGCATGTTGGTCGTCATTTGTAGGCAAAGTAAAGCTAAAATCTGAATGTCAGAAACTTGTGTGTGTTCGACATTGCGCCGATTGGAGATCAGAGAAGGACAATATTTATGGTAAAGGTACCCACAGATTTCTTTTAATTGTTCTAAATCGGCTTGTAAATTATGCCATTTTTGTTTAAACTTTAAGTGGTCCAATATGGTTATACTCCTTTTTGTTTGATCACTTAAAAGTCTAACCTTATTGGGCTTTTTTTGTAAAATTTTGTACTAAATGTTTGATTGTTACGAACTAGCACCACACGT
>NZ_APCP01000043.1 GCF_000349725.1 Ligilactobacillus pobuzihii E100301 = KCTC 13174 | reverse complement strand
AAGCCTCTTTCAGGACATCAATTCAATTTAAAGTGCAAATAAAGCTCTTAGGAATACTTTAAAAGCTAATAACGATAAATTATCCATTTAACTATTTAAAACGCTTAAAATGCATTTTAAGACTAAATAAAGCCAAAACAAATTTAACTAAACAGTTGGCCTAAAAAGAAGTCAAATTTGCAGCCATGCAACAAGTGAGCCTGAAATATTACCTAAACCCAAAATTGTGCTGTTTACCCACAACTTTATAGCCTAGTTTAAGTTTAGAATTACTTTAGAATAGCTTTAGAAACAGTTCTAAACTTTTGGAATTAAAAAAAGCGTCATAACTGGGTTAATAGACGGTCGGACTTTGCAACTCCACCCCCTCCACGTTGTTTTGTGGCTGGAGTTGCAAAGTCCGACCTAAGTTACCGCAAATAATTCCCCCAATATTAAAATAAAAATTCCTGAAAATGTGACTAGAAAAAATTAAAAGTTAACTTCACAGACATAGAGCTAAATTCAAGTTCAACCACGTTTTTAAATTCAAAAGTACCTAAAAAATTAACTAAGTCAAAATCAAAAAACAGTAAACCAAAATCTTAACTCAAAAAGACAAAAGAACTAAACCTGACCTGTCAAAAATGACAGGAGTGTGCGCACTTACACCCTTGACGACTGTCAAAGGGTATTTCCCCACTAGAAAAACGTGGGGATTTTGTAACAGAAGGCTGGCGCCAACAAGACCAAATTCAAGTGAAGTTAGTCATCAGAATTGATCACATTCTCAAAAATCCATTGACTATAATTGAACCGATCTGCTGGACTAATGATCCACGGATGATTGATTTCATAAATCTGAATTTCAGTTTCTAAATAAAGCAGTGTTTTACCTTGATTGAAAGTATAAACTGGGGCTGGAAAATCGAGTTTGCTAGCAACTTGGTGGACACTTTGCCGAGAGTTCATGTCCCAGCGTTTTTTTAAGTCGTCACGAGTTAATAAGTGAGGTAGTTGTGCTTTTTCTGCTTGAGCTTGTTGTTGCAATTTTTGCGTAAATTCTTTTTTAGTTTGGTTGGGTCGCCAGTCAGTAAAAAGATCAAACTGGTGATTTTGAAAATCTAAATCCATAAAGGTCCCTCCTAAAAGTGAAACAAATGTTATACTTTTAACTGGCAACTTGCCCTGAAAGGGGGCGTTGTCTATGGTACATGATATTCTTTCGTTGATTGTCGCACCTATTATTGTAGGTATAGTTATTAAACTATTCTCTCATTGGTTAGATGAGAGTGACAAAGACGACGATCACTAGCAAGTTGTCAATCTAACCCACACGCTGAATTCCGCGCAGCGAAAAAAAGAGCCGGTACCCATGCAGGGGTACCGGCTCTTGTGCTGTCTATGCACGATATTCTTTCGTTCCGCAAGCTCATTATAGCATGCTCCTAAAAGTAGAGCAATTTCTAGGTTTACTTACTATAACATGACTAAAACTAGCTTTAATAAAAGCTAGTTTAGCGTATCAGAAGTTTCTTTTTAGCATAACTGAGACTTTAATTTATTAAATCAACTGGTTTATTGCAAATAAGGTTAAGGCAGGATTCAAAATTATTTGTTTTTTAAATCATCTATCGTATTTATATCTTTCATATATTTAGGCACCGCTAAACCTGTCTTAGCGTGTTGCATATTTTTAGCAAGTTCATCATATTTGCCTTGATATTTTTTAGCATATAATTGATTAGTGACTGGTAATTCTACTGTTACGGTTGCATCCGAACTACCATGTGCAATAGAGCTCCACATGACACCTATATCTAACTGTCTCATAGTTACATTGTAACCTTTTTGTTTTAAAAGAGTTTTTACTAACCTCGTTGCTGCTATTTCATAATCATACGGTGTGTAAACTAAATTAACTTTCTTACCTTTACCTGCTGGGACGCCTTTGGTCCATTTTTTTACCTGTTTAGGATGGGTTTCAATAAATTCATTTATTGCTTTTTGAGTATCCATACCGTCATTAATTTTTAACATTAGTGGGACAGCCATGTCTAACGTCCAATTAAACTGTTTTAATAGTTTTGCAGCCCCAGGATTTTCTTTCCTAAAGCCGAGTCTTGCTATGGTGCGCATTGATTCACCATGGCCATAAACATGTTTTGGGTCCTTTAAAAATTTCAAGGAATATTTTGCAACCATCCAATGGGGCTGCCAACTAAGAACTACGATTGGTTGCTTGTGTTTGACTGCTTTATCTAAAGTACTAGTCATAGCTGCTGTTGAAGTTGGCATAATTTGCCAATTGGCCTTTTTTAATCCATATTTATTTAAAGCGTCCTCAGTTTTTTCCATTGAACCAGCGCCTGCTTCAATACCTGTGATAGTATAATTCACCTGTTTGCCCAGTTTTTGATTTTCTTTATATGTTGGAGGGTCCCCACAGGCAGTAAGTATAATCATTAAGGTAAAAAAAGCTAGTAGGAATTTTATATAATGGTAAATGTTATTTTTCAAATGTTGACTCCTTACAATTTGTGATTAGTTCATTTTGGGAATAAATACCGCGGTATATGATGGTATATCATACACCACATGGTGGTCTTGCTGCAAAGTTCCCAGATAAATGGCCCCTTCTTAAGCGTCACATATTTATGATTGTACTGTAACGTAGCTTAGCTTTTTTCATTTCGCAGACTTTTTGGCAAATTTCTAGCAGTTTCTAGCATAGTAAAAAGCTATGTTATAATAATGTTGAGGGAAATGGTCATTGAGATTCACCTTCTAGTCGACTTGGATTGATCCCCAAGTCTGAAAGTGACTACGAATGACATTCGGCCTCCTGGTAGAGCATCAGGAGGTTCTATTTTTGCACAAAAATAGGTCCACTCAATTTTGGAGTGGACCTATTTAACATAACTGGGACTTATCTAGAGTTATTAAAAACACGTAGACTGTTTTTACGAGAAACTACCAAATTTTAATCTTAAAGAGCTCTTTTAAGCCAGATAAAATTAAAGTTGGGACTGCTGGGACTAATAAAACGAGTAAATAAACAGGCCACGATAAAGAAGCTGTCCCCATAACAAGCTGGAAAAAGGGAATAATAGTAATTAGAAATGAGCTGATCCCGGCAAATAACACAGCAACAACTAAATACTTATTTTCAAAAGGATTTCTTTCAAATAAAGTTCTGCTACTACGTGCGTCAAAAACGTGCCACAGTTGACCATAAACTAAAGCTAGAAAAGCCACAGTTTGTGCTTGTTGACTGGTCATTTCTTGGTGTGCAGCCCATAAAAAGGCTAAGAATACTAATAGCCCCATAAAGAAACCACGGATTAAAACTCGTGACCAAACATGGTTGGCTAAGACTGATTCGGCAGGATCTCGTGGTTTTTGTGTCATGATATTATCTTCAGGGACATCATATGCTAAAGAAAACGACGGTATAGCGTCACTGACCATATTGACCCATAAAACCATGAGAGCAGTCAAGGTTGGTGTTGTGCCTGGCACATGGCCAACAGTTTGATTAAAGAATAATAAACCAAGCAGGATAGCTAAAACTTCCGCAACGTTGGTAGTTAACTCATGCCGCATAAAGTTTTTAATATTACCATAAATTGTGCGGCCACCTTTGACCGCTCTTTCAATGGTAGTGAATTTGTCATCTAGTAAAATTAAATCGGCCGAATCTTTAGTAACCTCTGTCCCAGTGATTCCCATAGCAACACCAATATCGGCCACACGTAAAGCTGGCGCATCGTTGATCCCGTCACCAGTCATGGCGGTGATCTGTTGGTATCGTTGTAATTGCTTAATGATACGTTGCTTATGCTCAGGTGAGACTCGTGCATAAACGTCAGTAACTTTAACCTTGTCAAAAAGTTCGTCGTCGTTCATTTTTTCAATATCGATCCCTTTAAGGACCGGGGCAGTTTTGTCTGCAATGATCCCCAGATCTAAAGCAATTGCCCGGGCAGTTTTTTCATGGTCTCCTGTGATCATGACGACTTCAATATTGGCATTGTGCAAGGTTTTAACAGAAGTTTTAACTTCTTCCCGTGGCGGGTCAATAATTCCAGCGACTCCGGTTAACACCAAGGACTGTTCTAAGGATTCAGTTGTGCCATGCAAAGCCTCTTCTTTACTAAGAGTCCTTTGCCCTACGGCTAAAGTTCTTAAAGCATCGTCAGCATAGTGGTCAACGGTGGTTAAAAAAGTAGTTCGTGCTTGCTCTGACTGTTCGACTTGGTCAGCAACCAGGATCCCCGTGCTGTGTTTGATTAACACATCAGGTGCACCTTTAGTAAACAAAGTATATTTATCATTGTGTTTAACAATCACACTCATCATTTTACGACTACTGCTAAAAGGTAAGGTCCGGACTATTTTACTTTCTTGTAGTAATTTTTCTCGTACTAAACCTGCCTTACGCCCTAAGACAGTTAAAGCAACTTCAGTCGGGGTGCCTAGCGGCTCATAGTCACCATGGTCGTTTTTTTGAAGCGAAGATTCATTACACAGAACAGCACCGGTTAAAAAATCTTGTGAATTACTAATAGAAGGAGCGTCCTCACTCGAAATTTGCCCGCTTGGATTATAGCCTAAACCACTGACTGCATAAGCAAAACCATTGGCATAATATTTAACAACAGTCATTTCATTTTTAGTTAGGGTTCCGGTTTTATCGGAACAAATATAGGAAGTAGCACCAAGTGTTTCGACACTATTCAAAGATTTGATCAAGCCTTGATTTTGGGCCATTTTTCGAGCTCCAATAGTTAGAACAATGGATAAAACAGCAGGTAGGGCATCAGGAATGGAGGCGACAGCTAAAGCAATGGAAGTAGATAGAATCGCAGCAAATGAGGCAAAAGTAAATTCCCCAGCCTTAATGATGCCAGCAACAAAAGTAAAAATAACCAAAGCTGCTGAAACTAACATTAGTGTTTTAGTTAGGCTCTTGACGGTGTTTTGTAAAGGGGACGGTTTGGTTTCCACGGCTTGGATCATTTGCGCAATATCGCCTAACTGGGTTTGACTGCCCACTGCAACAACTACGCCGAGACCTTGTCCGTTGGAGACAGTGGAGCCAGAAAAGCCCATGTTTGTTTGATCGCCGACCTCAACTTCTGTGGGAATTGGCGCAGTATTTTTTTCGATTGCATCAGCTTCTCCAGTTAAATGGGCCTCAATCACTTGTAATTCGTTAACGTCTAGCCAACGAATATCAGCTTCGACAAAATCACCCACTTGATTATTAACAATATCGCCCACAACCATTTCAGTTGTAGGGATACTCTGCCATTTGCTGTCACGTAAAACAGTTGTATGCCGATCATTCATTTCTTGTAAGGCGTTTAGGCTCTTACGAGCACTGATTTCTTGCCAAAAGCCTAAAAAGGCATTTATGACGATCAAAATAAAAATAGCTGCTGCTTCATATAACGATTCACGGCCACTTTTAACATGACCTTGAACTTGAATGTCATAAAAAGCGCTTAGTAGTGAAAGGACAATTGCACCCATAAGCACGATTACAATCGGCTCTTTAAAATTTTTCAAGAAAACTTTCCAATAAGGAGCTTCTTTCTTTTCAGGTAGTTTGTTTTCGCCCCATTTTTCTCGGTGATCAGTTACTTGTGTTGCAGATAACCCTTTTTTTGGATTAACGTGAAGTTGTTTGAGAAGGGCTGTTTTTTCTTGTTGGTAGACTTCCATTTACGTCACCTCTCCTTAACGATAAAAGACAAAAAACGCAAGCTAACAAGATCTCCCTCACCCTTGGAAGAAAAATCTTGAAAGCTTGCGCTTCAACCTATGCTATATTTTTGTGTTGAAAAAGAATACTTACCACAGAATACTAAAATTTAGTGTTTTTTGCAAATTTTTAACCTAGCAAAACTAGTTAAGTGAATTATGTTAGTGGTTTATTTTGGAAATAGTTCCTCTTAGTAAAAATGGTGCAATCAATGTGGTTATAATAATGGCCCCGATCACAGCAGAATACCGGTCAATAGATAGTAAGTGACTTTGAAGCCCCAATTGAGCAATGATCAAAGCCATTTCTCCTCGTGAAACCATGCCAGCACCGATCATGAAAGAACTTGGCCAGGAAAAATGTGCTAGTTTGGCACCAAGACCAGCGCCCAATAATTTTGAAAGAATCCCACCGATCGAGAGAACAAAAAAGAGCCAAAAATCATTAATAATCCCCGTAAAGGTCATATTAAGCCCAATGCTAACAAAAAAGACTGGAATAAATACTGCATAACCGATCGGTTCGATATTACGATCAATTAGAACTTTATAATCAGTTTGACCGATAGCTAATCCAGCAAAAAAGGCTCCGATTACAGTACTTAAGCCTGTGATATCAGCTAAATCAGCTAATCCCAGACAAAGAACTAATGAAATTAGTGTTTCAGAAGCGGGAACTAACAGTTTGGAGCTAAAATGCATCACATAAGGAATAACCCAGCGACCTAAAACAAAAAGTAAAACAAAGTAACCAATTTGAAGCAAAAGCGAAAGAACAAGATTTTGCTTGTTGCCGCTACTATTAACTTGACCACCAGAAAAACTGATGAGGATACTTAAAACAATTACGGCTAAAACATCATCTACAACAGCGGCTCCTAGAATAGTAGTTCCTTCGTGACTATCGAGTTGTTTCATTTCTTGGAGGACAACGACTGAAATTGAAACGGAGGTGGCTGCAAAAGTCACTCCCAGAAAGATACTTTCCAACTGTGAAAAGTGGAAATATAAGCCTGTTAAGTAAGCGATAAGAATAGGAAAAAGCATACCCACAACAGCAACATAAGTACTTGGCCGAATAAAACGACGGAGTAGCGAAAGGTCGCTTTCGAGACCAGCAATAAACATTAAAATAACGACCCCGATCTCAGAAAAGAAGTGGATAAAGTCGTTTGGCTGGAGCCAATTAAGTAGCGCAGGCCCTAATAAAATGCCGACCAATAATTCACCAATCACGGCTGGTAAATTGAGCCGGGCACTAAAATGACCGCCAATGGCAGTTGAAATTAAAATTAAACATAACGAACCAATAAATTCCATTACAAAATCTCCTTCTAATTAAAAAAAAAAGACTTCCAAAAATCCTTGGCAACCCAAACCAAGGAAAATTCTTGAAAGTCGAAACTTCAACCAAAACTATTTAAATTTAGCAATAAAACAAACCTCGTATAGAGCAGAGTTTAGTATAAGCAAAAATTATCTGTGACATGAAGAAGCAGACTTTTTAGTTAAAGTTGTTTTTTGCTCATAGAAATAGCTGTTAGAAAATTATTCTAACAGCTACGCATAAACATAGAAATAATTATTTATTTAAGAGTAGCATGGAGTATTGAGATATGCAAGAAAAACCTAGTACGACGCAAATAGCAAATAGCTTTTGGTTTTAGTTTGTAAGTCTTAACAAATATCCATTGGGATCTTGCAACAGAAATTCTTTTTGCTTGATTATTTCATTGGCTCCAGTGTAGTGACTAATCTTCATGTCACGGTATAAGGTAATATTATGTTCTTTAACTCTTTGATAGATTGAATCGACATTTTTTATTTCCAAAGAAATGTTTATTCCTTGTCCTAAAGGATAAGTTAATTCTCCGATATTCCAACCATTGTCATGTATTTCTTCCAGCATTAATTGATTTTCTTCTAGGGACAGAAACACAAATTTATCTTCCTGACGCTCATATTCAATTTTAGCTCCTAAAACATTTAGATAAAAATTCTTTGATTTATTAATATCAAAGACAGACAATTCAGGAATTGTTTTGTTGAAATTCATTAATAAGCACCTCTAAATTAGTTTTAATTTATTATCCAAAGTCGATATTATCTAACATTTCCTCGGTACTGGCTTGATCTAAACCCAGATAAGCCAGTGTCATAGCCTCACTGCTATGGTTTAGGAGGTGCATAACCAGCCCGATATTGTAGTTTGATTGGACATAGACGCGGTACGCGCCGGTTTTGCGCATAGTATGGGTTCCCAAATAGTCCAAATTCAACAGATCGCCCACTTTACGCATGATCTTGTAAAACTGTTTCTCGGTCAAATGCTGGTCCGGGTGCTGCGTGGAGGGAAAGAGCCAGGGCGAGATTAGATTTTCCTGTTGTAACCACTGTTGGTAGGCTAAGAGGTCGCCAATGACCGGTTTTAAGTATAAGCGGTTGGCTTTCCCCGTTTTTTGATCATGGAGATACGCGTTGAGACGCACGTTTCCTCGTTCGTCGAAGACATCTGCCCGTTTGAGCGTTAAAAGGTCGCTGACACGCAACAAAGTCGCCTTGCCGAGCTGAAAAATGGTGTAGTTGCGCCGGCCGGCCTTGAAATCTTCGCTTAAACAGCGCTGGACCTGGTGTAAAACGTTCGAATCTTTGATCGGTAAGACTTTTTGTTCCATAATAATGCCCCCCTTAACTGAAATTTGCTTTTAGTAAAAGATTTATTTATACTATAGATGTAATACGATCGTAAACGAAAAACTAGAAGGTGAATAAAATGAGTAACGCAACCATAAAAGATAAAACAATTTCCACGCGGGTCACCAATGAGATCAGTGAACGTGCGAAAGCTAATCTGGCCAAACAAGGGTTGACCGTCTCGGAATATGTCCGTTTGTCGTTGGTTAAAGCGGCCAATAACGAAGTTCGTTTGCTTAATTTTTTAGATTCTCCGGAAGCACTAGCTGCCAAAGCAGAAGCTGAAAAAGGTGAAGTTACTGAGATTGGTTCAGTCACTGACTTTAACGATTGGATTGATCAGTTAGATGAAGATTAAGGCCACGAAAGCTTTCGAACGTGAACTAAAAAAGCTGAAGAAAAAACACTTCCCGATTGAAATTTTAAAACCATGTGTTGCAGCGATCGTGGCGCAAGATCAAGCCACATTAAAACGGATCAAAGATCATGCGCTACAAGGAAAATGGCACGGATATCGCGAATTTCATCCAGCTCGTTATGGTAATTACGGAAAAAATTATGACGGCTGGATCGTAGTTTATCGCATTGATCACACAGAGCTGATCTTGCTGTTGGTCACAACCGGACCGCATGAAATTTTAGCGCAATAAGCTTTAAAATAGCCTCTGATTTTGTTAAAAAATCAGGGGCTATTTTTATATTTTAGTGGTAGTTTTTGCCCCTTAAAATTTAGCTTACCATTAAAGGGTTGATTTAACAACTTTTCCGAGGGTCCATTACTCAATAATAGACCCTAAAATGATTATTTAAAGTGTTGTGAAAGTTAAGATTCCTAATAAGAAACAGCAAGCACAAATACCATAAATAGAAATAGTCTTGTTTCTTTTTTCTTTATCTGTAATCTTTAATGCGTGGTCATACTGTATCTTTTTCCTTTGTATTGTTTGGTTTTTTAAAAGTTCCATAAAAAAAGCAAAGAATAATGCAAAAAAACCAATGGAATCTGTAAATCCAAGCATAGAAAAATCTCTTTCAAAAATAGCAGTATAAATACCAATTGTAAGACTAATTAATGCTAAGGCTCCAAATAAGAGGCGGAATTTATTAAACTTTTGAAAAGTACGGTAATGTTTTCCATATAAAATTGGTAGTCTACCAAGCTCAATAATGCTTGTTTTTTTTCTTTTTTCTTTTTTTGTAGTGTAAAGATAAGAAATTAAAAAAAACAACGTTAAAAGTAACAATAAATCAATAAAAAAGGTCATAAGAAGTCTTCTTTCATGGATTAAACAAATTTAGAGAACATTTTTTATAATTTTCTCATAAGTATAAAAAAAAACAAGGATTCTTTTGAATCCTTGTTTTTAAGTTTTAAGCGGCTATAGCCAAAGCTAGTATACCTACAAATATAATAGTAGCATCGAGTTCATAGCCAATCACTGTTCCAGGATCGGGGGCTTTGGGTAGTGATTCTAAAACGGACGAGAGTAATGTTGACCTGTAGTTTTCAATGCTAAGTGCAAACTTAGCTGTATCTTTAGCCGCCTTAAAAATAGTATCAAGATTATTATTATACTTTTCAACGTCCGTTGCTGAAACTCCTACCGGTACTGTTGAGCCATTATATTTGTGCATATGGATCTTAAGGGTGATAGCATATCCTAAATCATAAGTCGTGTTATCTTGGCCTTTGTGCTCAATGGTAGACTTAAGCTGTAGCGTCAACACATGATCACCGGCACTAATGTTACTAGTCGTGGTAATATCACCGGCTTCAATTTTTCCACCAATTGCTGAAATTTGAGATAACAATGAGTTAGGGTCAAATGCAAGTTTGTTTTCCTCAATAACCTTTTGGACAGGACCATCAAATGAGAAATCAACTTTATGGTTGTTGATGTTGTAAGTGGTTTTTGCGATTCCACCTTCTGTGCTAATATCCCCTTCAAAATCAACTGAAAGAGTAATTGTCGCAAATAAGGTGTTAACGGTATAAATATCCCCTGCAGCAGTTACTTTAATTCCCTTGAAAAGATGAAAAATATTTGTACCGTCGGCTAAACTTTGGATAACATTATTAACCTTATTAAGATCGTCAGAAGTTCCGTATTTTTCAGGGCTAAGTTCTTTGATAGCAGTTTGACGGCTGGACGTTGTAGCTACCTTATCAATTGCAAAATCTCCAATAGAGATTTCAGAAAATTGATCAAAGCCCCAAGCCTTTGGAATAGCAAAACCTAAGTTACCGGAATAACCGGTTGACATGTCTGAAACAAAGGCCTTTGTTGCGAAACCAGCAGCGATAATTGTTTGTGCAACGTTGCGTGTTCCATAAATACCTGTCTGATAACCATAACTTGCAACGCTGCTTTGGACGGCCTTAAAGTAAGGAGTGGCCGATCCAGAAATATCTCCAGCTTGAATGTCGGCATCAACAGCAAAATAAATTACTGTGTTAGTAGGAAATCCTAGCCTTTTGGCGGCCTGACCAGCTTTATGACCGTCTGCGGTTCCGCGTGTACTAGTAAAATAGGCTTGGTCGTCAGAAGCTCCGTCTTGGAAAATTGGAAAGAGAGCTAATCCAGCGCTTGTAATTGTTTGTACTTCAGTTGCTGTTAAATTTTTTGCTCTCTCTGTACTGCCACTACCAACTGACCCTGTTAAATACCGACCAACGATTGAATAACCGGCCTTTTTAAGCGTTGAAACACGAGTGGCATTTAACTGAAACGAAGTATCACAGGCAATAGCGGAACGGTCTGGGTTGCCGGCAGAAGTCAATAAACTCATGAAAACGTCTATGCCAGCAGAAGCTCCATTAGTAGAACTTAGAGCCATAGTTGTCGCAAAAGAAGAGACAGCATTTACAACGGCTGTTCCATACGAACCGTCAAAAGAGCCTGTGTAAACTTTGTTATTAACATAGAGACCCCATTGTAAAATCCTGACAAAATTATTCTTTTGTCCTTGGGTCACGGTTGGTGTTTTTGTTTTAGTAGACGGGCCATAGTAACCAGTTGCTGTATCAACACTCAAACCTTCCTCAGCCTGCAAGGCATAAATCAAAGCAGTGTTCGTATCCCTTTGATAAATCCCATCACATGGTAAAATACCAGTGTAAGCTTGATAATCATGATTAAGCTGTTGTTGCATTGAACGGATTTTAGCGTCCCCACCAGGAACTAAAACAAACGCGCTCATTGTTAGCAAGGCTTTCATAATGTCCGAGTTTACGTTGGCGCTGGTGTCTTTGATACCGGCGTCTTTTTTTAATTCAACGACAGCAGCCGCCGTGTTAGTAGTAAATTCTCCGGTAAAGTCTTCAGGGTTGATACCCTTACACCAAAAGCCACCTTGGATTATTTTAACAACATTGTGCTTAAAGCCAGTTTTAACTTTATTAGCAAATTGAGTATCCCATTTAGCGGCAGTTGAAGGACCAAAATTATCAACTAGATCTGTGATCCCTAATTCGTGTTGCAGAGCTCTAGTTAACCCATAAACTGTATTCCAACCAGTATTACCGTCCTCGGGCACTTTACCAAAGCCAGAAACTGAACCATAAGTTTTGTTGAGCCAGACTTGTGTTTCTTTTACCATTTCATCCATACATAAATCATCCTTTCTGTGTTTAGTGACTATAGCGCCTAAAACGAACAAGCTATCGAATTAGTAAGCAGTTTCTGATCCAACCTCCTTAAAAATTATTTGCTCAATAATCGAACACCAGTTCGAATAGACGACTTAATTTTAGCACAGAAAAACAAGAAAGCAAATTTTTGTCGAATTATTTTCGAACAAAAAAAGATCTTCCAAGAAAAAGGGAAGATCAAGTAATATATATTTTTGAGGGTCTGTTTCTCACAAATAGCCCCTCTTATTTATTGCCAAAAAGGCGTTTAAAGAAGCCTTTTTTAGGTTGCTTTTCTTGCTGGTTGTCATTATTATTTGTCGTTTGGTCATCATGTTGATTTGCCTTAGTAGCTTGTTTGTCTTCGGGCTGTTCTAGTTGATTTATCCGTTTTTGATCTGCTAAATGTAACTGTTGCTCATGATCTAAAAGTTGTTGGGAATGTTCTAATTGTTGTTGAAGATAACTATTTTCTTGTTCTAAATGTTGTATATAGGTGTTTTTTGCTGACAACTCGCTATGCAAACTGGTTGTCGATTGAGTTTCCGATTTAGTTTGCGACTTTTTGATAATTCTCCTAATAACAGACTCATTTTGCAAACTAATACTATATTTATTGCCAACCTTTTTTGGCTTTTTGTTTGCAGGAAGTTGATTAATTATTTTTTGGATATATTGTCGTGTATATCCTAATTCAGAAGCAAGCTCTGTTACTGTTTTTGTTTTTGCCATGTTGTTTACCCCATACTAACTTTTAGAATTTTTATCCATTCCTAAAGCTTTTAGCCGTTCATCTATTTCATGTCGTAGTTTCAATTTTTCTTCCTCTGAAAGCTGTGTATTTCGATCTTCATTAGGTAACGTTTCTTTTTGATTAATTGTTTTTTTAGAGTAATTATTGTAAAGGCGTTTTTTGGCATTTTCTTTTTCTTGCTTGGTTAAATCATTATTATTTTCGATATTTGTTATTTTTTTACGCATTTCATACCAAGAACTTTTTAAAAAGTCATTTTCGTTTTTATCTTCAGGCTTCCAGGTAAACTCATAACCGGTTATTTTACCACCATGACCCTCGTGGCGTTTTTTAACTTTTAAACCACGAAATATAGGAGATAGTTCTTCTTTAATTGGTTTTAAAACGCGTCTATCAATGGCATCTGTTCTATAACTTTCAGGAATATCCAATAATTCTCTAAATTCAGACATTTTAAAATTTCTTTTACCAACAGTTCTGTATTGCTTTAATAGTCGAAATGCTGTTTTAGAGTACGTACTTTTCAGGCTTGCGAACTGTTCCAAACTAAACCTAGTCCATGTACGTAACTCATTAAAAAGCCCCTTAAAATCTGGATTAACAGCAATGGTTACAGTTTCTGTAGATCTTTCGATTTCATATTTTGTGAATGCAACAAACCTAACAATTTTATCACCGTCATCATTTCTCGCACTGATACTTAAAAGCTTGTCATATACTTTTTCTAAATCCTCAATAAATCGTCCATTGTGGTTTTTATATTGGCTTAAATACTTCAATTGTGTAAATGAAAATGAAATATCATTGGTTCCTTTATCTATGATTCTTGAAGCAATGGAAAAAAATAAATTCATTTCACGGGAGTTAAAACGACGTAATGGAATGGAATTTAGTCGATTATCGTATTTTACGAGCTCATTTACCATATAATCACCTCATAATTTAAAAAGAGCATATCACTTTCTATTCAATACATCAAATAATTATGTACGGAATAAGCGGGCAAAATGTACGGAATAAGCGGGCAAAATGTACGGAATAAGCGGGCAAAATGTACGGAATAAGCGGGCAAAATGTACGGAATAGAACGCTATAAACCATGAGTGTCAAGGGATACAGACTTTCTAAAGAGGTTTAAAGAGGTTATTAAAGAGATATAAAGAGGTTCAGTTTTTAAATTAACTCAGTTTTTCTACTTAAAGCGGACAAAATGTATAAGATAAGAAAAAATAAAGTTCAAAAACGCTCGGTACCCTCGCTTAAAAAAGGAGTGCAAGAAACCCACTTGCACATTAAAACTCCGCTCACGTTGTTCGCTGCGCACTCCCTCCGGTCATTTGCCCCTAAAAGGTGTGAGAGAAGATCACTCTCACATTTAACTCCATTCGCTTCGCTCATTGCGCAGTCGCCCCCGGCTCCTTTGCTAAGTTCAAAACATGTCAACAGAAAATCTTCGGGCACGCCCTCAGAGCAAGTCATAAACTACAAATATTTATTACACACCTAACAATGCTACTAAGATCAAATAACTATAAAAAAATTACAAGGAAATACTATCTTTAAAGAAACTCCAAAGAATCTGTACAGAATCCCTAAAGAAACGCTTCTTTAAGTTAAGCAAAGATAATATTGTTAAATAGCGGTCCTTAGCCGGTCGTTTTTTGTGACTCCACCCTCTCCACGTTGTTCTGTGGCTGGAGTCACAAAAAACGACCTCCAATACAGTAAAAAAACACTAAACCAAACTAAACAACTTAGCCAAAAGCACCTAATTAAACTAATAAACTCAGCACTAACACAAAAAATAAAATTCAAATTCCACACCACAAAACCAAGTCAAAAACACAAAACAAATTCAAGATCAAAACCAAAAAACAAAAACAAGCCTCTTTCAGGACATCAATTCAATTTAAAGTGCAAATAAAGCTCTTAGGAATACTTTAAAAGCTAATAACGATAAATTATCCATTTAACTA
>NZ_APCP01000042.1 GCF_000349725.1 Ligilactobacillus pobuzihii E100301 = KCTC 13174 | reverse complement strand
TGACTTCGCAAATGTTGTTTGCACTTATCGTTAAGATAAGCAACCTCACACATTTGATTTGTCGAAACTTTGTTCAGTTTTCAAAGATCTACTTGCTTATTCATTTGCTATGATGTCGAAATGACAACTTTATTAGTTTACCATGCTCAGCAAAATTGTCAACCACAAATTTTAAAAAGATTGTTAAATTTTGTGATTGACTGACTCGCCAAATAATCGAAAACTTAATAACCAAACAATCAGCATATATAAATATACAAGTTAAGTTTTAATACGTCAACCACCAAATACAAGCACATATCATTGTTGTCGATCTATATTTGTGCTTTTTACGAACATAATTCGCTCTTTGTCTATATATAATATGCTTTTAAATCGATATATGAACTTTTTCACCCTTATTTAAGGGTGAAAACCACTAAAAATATTTTTGATAAATTTCGGTTCTATAATATTTGGTACTGATAGAAAAAATTTCTATCAGTACCAATTTTGTTTTATGATAAAAAAAATAGAGATGAAGCGACCACTTCATCTCCGAAAAACAAATCCCACACTGAAAGGAATGTTCTTCC
>NZ_APCP01000041.1 GCF_000349725.1 Ligilactobacillus pobuzihii E100301 = KCTC 13174 | reverse complement strand
ACAGCACTTTACAACTTTTTCTAAAATTTTGACATAAAAAAGACGGAATCCCCGTCAACTTTGATATGATTTAAGCGACAAAACTAAACACACAAAGGATGGGGATCCCGCTTGCTTAAATCATATCAAAAACATGCCACTGTTACCAGAATTTCTCAAATTATTACCTCACTTTTTTCAACGGTGTTGTCGGTGCCGACTATCAAAAATATCGCAGCTTTGATTTTGGCCATGGTAAGTCTGTCAGGAATCTCATCCGTCCGCCATTTATATGACTGTTTCTTAGGCAGCTTCCAAAACAAATCACTCAATTCGTACTACCATACTTTGGCAAAAGTGGGCGCCAAGCTTAGCGAATTAGAACTGTGTGTCTTGCGGCAACTCTTTAAGTTACCGCACCTAACTGAGCTGTTGAAACAATATCCTATCCTTTTTTTGGTTGATGACACACTCCAGCCTAAGTTTGGTAAGAAGTTTGAGCACGTGAAGGTCTTACATGATCACGCTCGTCACTTGGGAAAAGAATTCGTCAATGCCCATGACTTCGTCACTTTGGCGGTCGCTTTTCCGATGCGCGCTCCTACTGAACCACGGTCAGTTCAATATCTCATGGTTCCCTTTGCTTGTCGGATGTACCAGCCTGAAGGGGACTCCAAGCTTAAAATGGCAGCCGAACTGGCTGAACAAGCGCTTAAAATCGTCGGGCAACAACATATCATTTTCGAATGTGACAGCTGGTATCCCAAAAAAGAAGTGCTGAATTTCGTTAAGAATCATGACAATGTGGACTTTATCGCAAATATTCGCAAAGATACTGCGCTTTATCAACTGCCGCAGCGCACGGGAAAACGTGGTCGCCCGCGTAAATACGGGCAAAAATTCCAAACAACTGACATTGTTTTGACTGACCAAGATGAGCACTATGCGGTGGGCATGACTAAATGTATGACGAAGCTTTTTGACCAAGCTGTGTGGATCATCCGCAGTCAAAACTGCCATGAAGGCGAGCGCTTGTTCATTTCAACGCTTCCCGCCCAAAATCTACCAGAATTGACTCCGCATAAAACTGGGTTCTGGCGAATTCTTGATTACTATAACCAACGCTGGAAGATCGAAACCTACTTCTACGAGATCAAAAAATTCTGGTCTTTTGGTAGTTATCAGGTTCGTTCCCAGGATAAAATCGAAGGCTTGCATTTTATTGCCAATCTGGCCTATCTTTTGACACAACTTTTACCACAAGTCCGACCTGAATGGCAAGAATTACGGGGGCAAGGGATAAGTGCGCGCAAAAACGCACTCAGCCGCGCCATTACTAAGGAACGAATTTTTACTAGTTTGGCCCAGGCAGCCCAAAAGCACCAAAATTCTGAGATCATTTTGCAGTTCATACTGGACGTGGGTTCAAAAACTCGGAAAAATAGTTAAAATTTGTAAAGTGCTGT
>NZ_APCP01000040.1 GCF_000349725.1 Ligilactobacillus pobuzihii E100301 = KCTC 13174 | reverse complement strand
TGAAATAGTTCCTGAAACCATGTGCCTACAAGTAGTCAGAGCCCGTTAAGGGGTAATGGCGTGCCTTTTGTAGAATGAACCGGCGAGTTACGTTTACGTGCCAGGTTAAGGTGGAAAGACCGGAGCCGCAGCGAAAGCGAGTCTAAACAGGGCGCACGAGTACGTTGACGTAGACCCGAAACCAAGTGACCTACCCATGTCCAGGTTGAAAGTGCGGTAAAACGCACCGGAGGACCGAA
>NZ_KB714693.1:369522-383610 GCF_000349725.1 Ligilactobacillus pobuzihii E100301 = KCTC 13174 | reverse complement strand
TTGTGTGGTAACTAATATGATAAACGATATTTCGCCACTATGGCGTTTTTTGTGTTAATTTTTTTAATTGGCTAACTTCATTTTAAAATCTCCCAACATTAAAAACTAGACCACGAAACATGATCTAGTCTAAAACAAACATCTTATTCATTATCTTTTTTGGAAACCATCGCTTTTAAACCACGTTTAAGGACCTGAAAGAAAGTCAACGATCTTACAATATGGTCAGGTTCAATATAGACCCGAACAGAACGTAGGACTTTCTTAGGATCTTTGCTTGAGAAGTTCAACATGCCATTTTTCTTAGTTTGAAATCCATACCTTGGGATCCACTTACCTTTAAAGTAAATGGAGGCAACAACAAGGTTGACTTCTTTCCACGGGATCTGAACATAATTATTAGGGTTTCTTTCATCATAGAATTCAAAAGCTTGATCTCCAACCATGATCTCCCCATAACTATTCATACCAACATGTGAGGTCCCACGAATAACTAAGTCAACTTTAGTATTCATTGACTTAACACGTTCATACTTGTTTTTTTTCTTTTTCTTGCCAAACATTGCTAAATACCTCCATTTTACCTACTACTTTTTCCCTGTTATAGCAAAAAACGATCCCATTGTACAATTGCAATGAGACCGTTAAACATCTTACTACCTATTGATTCTAAAGAAGTCCAACAACGTGACCGAGAATACCTACGACAAAGATACCAAGGATAATTACAATTGGAGATACATTCTTCTTTAATAACCACATACATAAGAACGTCAGTAACAATGGAACAAGCCCTGGGATCAGTTCATCCAAATTGTCTTGCAAGGTAGTGACCTTGACTTTATCTAGAGAACGTCCAGCCGCTTGTTGTGAAAGTGCTTCGTGAATGCCAGCCTTACCACTTGGTAGACTATTCCAATCAATATAAGCACCCTTTTGCTGCTGAATTTTTGAAACAGCAGGCTGGAAGTCAATATTGACCCACCGTTCGATCAAAGCACCTAACACGAACATACCCATCATAGATGCACCACGAGTGATCATTTGTAATAAACCACCAGATAAGTCATCTGTAATAGCATTACCTGCTTTGTAACCAAATTCTTGTGTATACCAAATAGTTGCTAGACGAATAATGTTCCACAATATGAAGAACAAGATAGGTCCCACAATGTTACCACCAAGAGCCAATGAAGCACCTAAAGCACCAAGCATCGGGCGAACAGTAAACCAAAATACTGGATCACCAACACCAGCTAAAGGACCCATCATACCGACCTTAACACCTTGAATTGCAGCATCATCGATTGGGGCACCATTAGCACGTTCTTCTTCCAAAGCTAATGTTACACCAAGAATTGGTGAAGTTACATATGGATGAGTATTAAAGAATTCCAAGTGACGTTGGTAAGCGGCTGCTCGATCTTCTTTCTTTTCATATAACTTGTTGATCGCTGGGATAATTGAATAACACCAGCCACCGTTTTGCATACGTTCATAGTTCCAAGAACCCTGTAGGAACTGTGTACGCCATGCTACTTTAATACGATCTTTTTTAGATAAACTAATTGTTTTTTCACTTACTACCGGTTCAGCCATTGTATTTCCCTCCTTATTTTAATAGTCATCGAGAATGTCGCCCAATGGGTCACCAGTATTACTGCTTCCACCATTGTTGCTACCACTATTTGAACCACCCTTATCAAGGGTCAAGTACATTAATGCCAAAGCAACACCTAAAGCACCAATAGCGATCAATGTTAAGTCAGAAAGTGCAGCAATTACAAAACCAATAATAAAGAATGGCCATACTTCACGTGAAGCCATCATGTTAATAACCATGGCGTAACCAACGGCAACAACCATGCCACCACCGATCGACATACCATCATTCAACCAGTCAGGCATTGCAGCTAGCATGCCACGAACTGATGATGCTGGGATAACTAATAAAAGAGCTGCTGGAATCGCAATACGCAATCCCTGCAAAGCTAGACAGATATAATGCCAAAAGTCGATCATCTTGGAATTTCCTTCTTTGGCAGCTTTATCCATCAAATGAACAAAAGCCGTACTTACAGTACGAACGATCATTGTCAAGAATAAGCCAGCAACAGCCAACGGGATAGCCAAGGCTACAGCAGAACCAACACCGTGAACTCCCTGACCACCTTGTACTAAAATAATAGCTGAAGCAACAGATGCTAGAGCAACGTCAGGCGCAACAGCAGCGCCAACGTTGGCCCAACCTAAGGCGATCATTTGTAATGAACCACCTAACATAATACCCTCAGTGAGATGTCCAGTAACCAACCCGATCAACGTACATGCAACTAATGGTTGATGAAATTGCCACTGATCCAAGATACCTTCCATGCCGGCGAAAAACGCCACGATCACTACTAAGATCATTGAAATAGCAGACATGAAATACCCTCCTTTTCATTTTTAAAGGCTTACAAGCCTAATCCTTTACGAGCTTTTTCAACTAATTCGTCAAAGTTACCTTTTTTATCCGCAGGTACTTTACGTAAATCAAATTGAACGCCCATCTTTTTCAATTCATCAAAAGCTTTTACATCTTCAGGTCCCATCGATAAAACATTGTTAACAGCAACTTTACCTTCAGAATGAGACATTGATCCAATATTAAGTTCCTTTAGATCCATCCCACCTTGAATAGCTTGTAAAGCATCTTCTGGGTTTTCAAACAAGATCAAAGCCTTAGTATTACCAAAACGAGGGTCAGTTGCGACCTCTTCCATCTTAGAAACAGGTACAACATTGGCCTTAACACCAGGAGGGGCTGCCTGCATGATCATGTTCTTACGCAAGTCGTCGTGTGCAACGCCATCCGAGACAACGATGATCCGATTAGGAGCAGTCGCCTTTGTCCATGAAGTAGCAACCTGTCCGTGGAGTAGACGTGAATCAACACGAGCAAGAACATAATCGATCTTGCCGTCACCGATCACAGTTCCTTCAGGGATCGATCCTCCCTTAGGTTGCGCATCATTAGCTTCTGTTGCTGCAGCTTCAGGTGCTTTTGGTTCTAGTTCTTCTGGTTTAACTTTCACACCATCTTTTGCCGTTTGGATAATATGAGCAGCAATTTCTTGTGCTGAATCCATAGACAAACGTGATGCGTATGCTTCGATGACCATCGGTAAGTTCATACCAGCTACAATCCCCCAAGTATCTTTATGGTCTTCGAAAATGTTACTTGCCTGGTTAAATGGTGTACCGCCCCACAGATCGATCAAAAACAAAACTTGTTCTGGATCGTCGAATGTGGCAACAGCTTTTTCCATTTTGGCATGAACATCATCCGGGCCTTCACTTGGTTTTAAAGTAACTGTTTGGACATTTTCTTGTTCGCCAAAAATCATTTGAGCAGATTGAAAAATGCCTTCCGCAAAACTACCATGGCTCGCGAGGATAATACCTACCATTTTGTGTACCTCCCACAATAAAATTTTCCGATAACTCGGATTTAATATACCATTAACTTAATTTATGCTAAGCATGAATATTATTTGGTTCACGTTTTACTAAGCCTTTTTCAGTTAACACCTTCCAAAGATCTTTTGAAGGATCTCCGGATACCTTACGGATATCTAACTTGACCCCTTGATCATGCAGCCAAGTAAAAGCTTCAACGTCTTTTTGATCGACTGAAATACTATCAGTAACCATTTGTCGTGAACTATTAAAGCTAAGTGCGCCAACGTTAACTAGCTTAACTTGGACCCCATTTTCGACCAAAGTCTGTGCGTCACGTGGGTTTTCCACTAAAATCAACGCTTTAAAATCGTTAAAACGTGGATCAAAGTAAATACGTAACATCTTCATTAAAGGTATCACGTGAACCTTGATTCCAGGTGGACTAGCCTGTTTGATCAATGTCTTGCGAATATTATCATGTGCAACTTGATCAGAGACAACTAATATCCGGTCAACTTTCAAAACTTTTGCCCAGTTCGTAGCGACTTGTCCGTGCAATAACCGACTGTCAACACGCATCAACCGAACTTCCATGGGATCACCCTCGTTCACTCAATCTAACGGTAAATTAAGTTAAAATGTACTGTGGAAATTTTAAACATCGTTTTCTTTTGATCGAAATGTTATCGTTTAAATAAAAATGGAAAAGTCATGATAACAAATTCTTCTAACGGTCAAAACGATCTAAGAGAAAACTATATTCAAAACACTCCACCAAACATGTAGCAAATTTCGTGCCAACTTTTGTGTATCATAGTTATAAGCTTATTTAACAGTATTTATAATTTCTTAAAAAATAACCCTGATACACAAAATAGTGTATCAGGTCAATAGTGTATCTTATTTTACGCCTTCAGTATCAAACAATTTAACGATATAATAAACTTCTTCTTCTGAAAGTTTCAAATTCAACGTAGTTTCAAGCAACTCATTTGCTTGGAATATGATTTGATACAGCTGTTCAGAACGCACACTTTCTATCTCTTTATCAGAAGCCGTGATCGGTGAATTAGTTAAGCACCGCTCAATTGCACCCGCCAAATGCATGACCACACTGATCCGTAGAGCATTTGTAAATTCAAAATCAACTCGTTCTGCAATATAATCACAGTAATTCCATAAAACACCGATCAATTTTTTGGGATTGATAAATGTAAAATACTGTGCCAGATATTGCTGGGCTTTTTGTTCAGTTAGATTTTCAGAACTCTCCAAGTTAACGGACGCATTATCAATTTTTCTTTCATCCCCCATTTTTTCGATCATATTAATGAATTTTTCACCGCCGCCTTGTAATAGATCTTCCAGTGAAATGAATGGAACAGGGATCTGTGGTCTTGTGATCCCCGTAGTCGCGATAATATGATAATTACGCTTCAAATCTTCCAACGTTTTATCCATTTCCACAACAGAGATCGGAATCACTACAATATCATCGATCAAATGGTCAACTAATATCCCGTCCAAGATTTTTTTGATTTTCTGGGCTGTACCTTGTCCCGTCGCACATAAAGCGACGATCGCCCGTTGCCTAGAATCACCGACTCCTACGCTAACATTATCTTGATCTTCGTCCATAACTGGCCGTGAATAACCGTTAAATTCAGTTAACTCATGGTAGATCAGATCAAGGTCACTATCGATCAATGATGACTTACGAGCTGCTTCTAAAATCATCGCTGTTGTTACCATGTCGATGGTCTTAACTGAAGCTCCAGTCAGTTCTTCAAGTTTGTTATTAAAAGTTCCAAGCGAACCCATGTCTACCATTAACAAAACTCCATTGCCTCGATCGACTCGTTTAACTTTACGTGCAATACCATGTAAGGCTGTTTGCGGATCCATTTCTAGTGCCATATCAAATGATTCCAAATTATCAGCCGATAAAAGCTGCCTAACAACATGAACCATTGAAGAAGCTGTGCTATCTCCGTGCGCAGCAACAACGATCCCCACTTTACCGGTTTCTGGCTCAGCCTTTAAGGAGGCTAACAAAATCGCCAAATAATACAGTTCCGAATCTGGGACTGGCATCTGGTAATGTTCTTCCAGCATTTCTTTTATTTTCTTTGCCAAGTCAAATTCACGCGGATAGTCATTGACCATTGAAATAATGTTATTAGCCACGCGCCGCAATGGCTTACCAGACTGCACACGTTTGATGAATGAACTAATGTGCAAGCTCATTCCATATAGGTAGTTTTCACCGACATCATAACGTTCTTCTTTTAGAAAAGCTCCGATTTCATTGGTAATATCAACGATGTCTTGGTCTATGATCTCATTGAAACTCTTCTCTGTCCGGTCAAATTTGGCATTTTTATAAAATGATTTCAAATGCACGTTAATATCAGTCATGATAAAATTATTGATCGCAGCTTGATCTAAACCCTGATCTTGCAAAACTTGTGCTTTTTCACCGATCACTTCATATAAGTTATACGGCAATTCATAATTATCTCTATCTGCAGGAGCAGTCGTTAAATTATCCGGTTGAATAACCATCGTCGGCTCCAACAATTTCGTTAATTTACTTTGCTCATCACGGTTAGAGGCCAAGCGCGGTAGCCCATCTTTAATATTTGCCGGCATCGTATCAAAATCTAATTTGATTTCTGTTTCATTGTTAATGTTCCCCAAAAAGCCTTGGGCACAAACCAGCTGAATGTTTGACTTCAACTGTCCCACGTTCCCATAGGTCACACTACCGATCAACGCTTGCACAACGTCTTCATTCAACCTAATATTCCGGTGGATCCGGTTAGCTTCGATCGTCAATAACCGTTTCATCATGGCAACACGTTCACGCATTGTCCGTTCTTTAAAAGCTGGCATCTGGATCATGATCGGGATCCGTCTGACGAATGTTTGCAATAAAGAACTTTCTGGGTCTTCTGTTGTAGCACACACTAAGCGCACATCAGCATAATGCTTTTTACCAGACTCACCCAATTTATTATAAGTCCCGTGGTCCATAAAATAAAAAATCATTTCCTGACCTTCCGGCGGCAGACGGTGAACTTCATCTAAAAACAGCATTCCACCATCAGCTTGTTGGATCAGTCCGTCTTTATCTTCATTTGCGCCAGTAAAAGCGCCCTTAG
This sequence comes from Ligilactobacillus pobuzihii E100301 = KCTC 13174, assembly GCF_000349725.1. Classification (GTDB taxonomy): domain Bacteria; phylum Bacillota; class Bacilli; order Lactobacillales; family Lactobacillaceae; genus Ligilactobacillus; species Ligilactobacillus pobuzihii. The sequence goes on along the minus strand of NZ_KB714693.1, from coordinate 377,002 downwards.
TATACCCAAATAATTGTGACATCAATAACTGTGGGTTATGAGCATAATCCGCACAGTTAAATACTATCATGCCTTCCTGGGACAAAACGTTCTTCCCCCAGGCAAACTGATACATAGCATTAGCAAAGTAAGTCTTCCCTGAACCAGTTGGCCCAGTGATCAATACATTTAAGCCATGTGGTGGATACAAAATAGCTGCTTTAGCTTGTTCAACTTGATTCTTTAAGCTATCGTTACGTCCGATCATCGTTTCAAAAAAATCAGTTTCATCCATCGAAGCAGTGACTTTTTCTTGCTGTTCTTGCACAGTAGAATTTTTTCTTTTATTAGCATGTAAGGTGACAGATTTTTCTGTACTATTTTGTGTTGAAGACTGTGTTTTTGTTCCAACTAATAAATAGCGTACGGGACGTCCAGTTGTTTTTCGCAAAATATTTTCACGTACTAAAGCGTTTAACTCCTTACTAACATTAGAACGTATCAAGCCTAAAGCTTCAGAAATAGCCAAAGTCGTCAAGCCTTGAGTATTTGCCTTCGCTTGGCTTTTCACATAAGCTAAGATTTTTTCACGGCGTGTCATATTTTTCCTCATTTCTGGACTATGCTTTGTGACAAAATTACTGTATCAATTATAACACACTGAAGTCTTATTCCACACCCAGGCCTTATTGGCACATTTTAAATCAATGTCAGCCGTTGATATTTTTGGTACACTAGCTACAGTATCAATTTAGGTAAATCACTTCAGAAAAAAGAGGTAAATAAAATGGAATATCTAGACTACGCGTTACAAAATTCTTGGGAATCACTTTCAAATTTAGAATCACCGATCGATATTGATTTAACGCTTACCACACATAAAACCTTATATAAGCAGCCTTTAGCTTTAACTTTTGCTTCTAACAAACAGATCATTAAAAAGATTCAAGCAAATGGAGACCAATTTTTAGCTAATGGCACTCTAACTATTGCTGACAACAAATATGAATTACAGCGAATTCATTTTCACGATGGCAGTGAACATACACTTAAGGGTCAACGACTAGATGGCGAGATCCACTTTGTGTATCAAAACGAAAACGGGGCCAATTTAGTCCTCGCACTCTTATGCCAAGTTAATGATCAACGAGCTGAACGCTTAGCGCTTAACCAGATCTATTCCGAAGATGCGCAGATCAATGAACTATCCAAACTACTACCAGATGACCTCTCTCATGTCACATATACCGGTTCTTTGACCACACCACCTTTAACTGCTGATGTAACCTGGGTCGTTTTGACGACACCACATTACATTTCAAATAGTTCAAAAAAAGCACTACACAATGACTACCCTGAAAACCACCGCGAGACCCAACCACTAAATGGCAGAGAAGTTATTTACTATACAAAATAATCGATAAAAAAAGAGAAAGTGAGGCAAAAGACGCTTTGACACCAATTTAAAACGACGATCGTATAATTTGGAGTCGAAGCAAAGGGGTGGACAAGAATCACGCAATCGTTGTTACAGTATGACTTCAGTCTTTGGGAACATGTTTAAGGTCCATCGATCTAACCCATTTAATTGATATACTCTCCTTATAGTAGACACGGAAATAAACAAAATCCGTATTCTATTGTTAAGGAGAGTTTTTATGTCTGGAAGAATCAACAAAACAATTTTAGCTGAGCGTCTCCAAGCCGTTACTAGCATCCTGCAAGGACAAACATCGGTCAAGGCAGCTGCCACACGATTAAAAGTATCCCACTCTACCATAGAAAGCTGACTCCGAGCGTACAGAACAGCTGGAGTGACTAACTTAAATCCGAGCCTGTCCATTTTGTCATTTTAAATGTGTAATGATTAACTTTTTATATTTTTTATTATTCAAAATATCCCAACAAATAACCCAGCTTTTCCGACCGTAAAAGATAGGTCTAGGTACTAAAAAATGCTAGAATAATGTTAAGATACTTTGTTAGAAAGGATGTGATCCGATGGCTAACGACATTCCCAATGAAACAACAAATATCGCCCGGAAAACCAAACGTGAGCGGCTTCTTGAAATCGTCCATGTTATTCGGGAACATGACATGCTCAGTAACTTTATCAGGCAAAAAAATGCGGAAGAGGTCCGTTTAGGATTTGAAGAGCTTGGACCGACCTTTATTAAAATCGGACAGATTTTATCAACACGTCCAGACTTAGTTTCACCTGCTTATACACATGAATTCAGTAAGCTACAAGATAACGTACAGATCGACCCCTACTCCACAGTCGAGCAAATATTTAAAGAACAGACAGGCCAAGAGATCGATGATGTCTTTGCTGAATTTGATAAAGATCCATTTGCCTCAGCTTCGATCGGACAAACACATCGTGCTCTACTTAAAGACGGAACAACCGCGGTCGTTAAGGTTCAGCATCCAAAAGTTCAAGAACTAGTCGAGACCGACATGTCGTTATTTGAAAAAGCAGTCAATATTTCAAAAATTGGACCTGAGATCGGTGCGATAGATCCGGAAGAAATTTTTAACGAGATCAAAGACGCATTATTTACAGAAATCAATACCGAGATCGAGATCAAAAACGGACAAGAATTTTATAACCTAAACAACAAAGATGGCATCATCACTGTTCCACGCACTTACTATGAAGTTTCTGCACAAAAAATCTTAGTCACGAGTTATATGCCTGGTGAAAGTATTAAATACTACATGCAAGAACCATTGAGTAAGAATCAACAACAGGCAAAACAACAAAAACAAGAACGTAAAGATGTTGCACAAGCTCTAGTCCGCAACTTTGTCAAACAAGTTTTCGTAGATAACTTTTTCCACGCCGACCCGCATCCTGGAAATATTTTATTCAATCATTTGGATCCAAAAGACATTAAAGAACAAAACAAAGTAGCTCAATTTCAGCGAAAAACACGTGGCAAAAAAACTACTTTGACTGCGGAAGATGACTTACCGAACTATCGGATCACTTACTTGGACTTTGGAATGATGGGACGTTTAACGCCTAACCTAGTCGACGGGATCATTCAAATAGTTCTCGCTTTGAATACTAAAGATACGCGCACGATCGGTAAGGCTATCTTGTCGATCTGTAATCGAACAGGTAAAGTCGACCAGGAAAAGTTTTTTGAAGAATTAGCGCTCTTTTTACAACCCTATATGCAAATGGGGCTAGGTCAAGTCGACATCGCCGGTTTACTGTTTGATACTATCAGCTTGTGTCGTGATAATAACCTACAAGCCAAATCAGAAGTAACTCTATTAGTCAAGTCCTTCGCATCTTTAGAAGGGATCGTGGCTGAGTTAGATCCTGACATGGAAATGATGGATGTCGCGCGCCCATTTGCCAAAGAATATCTCATCAACCACTTTAATTGGAAAAAGCAACTGGAAGATAGTAGTTTAGATCTGATGCAGTCAGTCCATTCCTTGCCTAAGATCCCACTTAAACTGGAGCAATTGATCAACCTTTTTACCAATGGACAAACCAAACTCAATATCTCTTTAAAAGGACAGGAAGCATTATTTGTCAATTTTGGTAAAATCGTTGATCGTCTCGTGAGTGCGATCATTTTAGCAGCTTTGATCTTAGGATCTTCGCTGTTAGTTCAAGGAAGTGCACAACACCCTGCAATTTATAAACTAGGTGTGGTTGGTTACATCATTTCATTTATTGTCATCGTTTTGATGGTCTTGGACTCATTATGGATCCGTTTTAAACATAAAAATAAGTGACGTAATTATCATCTTAAAAGACGATGATCGAAGGGCATTCAAGGTGTCGCTTATTTTAATGACATATCATAATAAATGTTTTTAAATTAGGCTAGACGGTCTTTGAATTGAAGTTTGACTTTTTTGACCTTTTAGTGTTTTTTCTTTGCATCTCAGCTAAAAGCGTATAGAATTAATAGTGAGGAATGAGTTAAAAGAAACATTTTCTTTAGCCCGTTTATCCCTATCTACTATTTTATGTAACAATATCATTCATTTATAGAAAGGAAGTTTTGTTGTTATGGCTAACGATATTTCTAACCGTTTTAATGATTTGTTGGATTCTGGGGATGAATTTTTCAAGAACTTTGGTCGTCCATTAATGAACTTAAGTGATTCTTTCAAGGAATTACGAAGTGACGTACAAGAAACTGATGAAGGATATACCGTAGCAATCGATGTTCCCGGTGTTGACAAGAAAGATATCTCGATCGATTTTAAAGATAATACATTGACTGTTTCTGCCAAACGCCAATCGTTTTCTGATCGTAGTGACAAAGAAGGCAACATGATCGCAAGTGAACGTAGCTCTGGTAGATTTACCCGTCAATACAACTTCCCTGATGTTGATCATGAAAAGATCGGTGCTAAATATGAAGATGGTGTTTTAACTATCACATTACCGAAAACAACTGAAGGTCAAAGCAAAACGCATAAAATTGAAATTGAATAATCAAAGTTAACTATCCGAGAGTGAGACAAAAGATGTTTCAACCTTTTGGAACACGTTTAAGGTCCGTCGATTCAACCCATTTAATTGGGATAGATCGACGGACCTTTTAGACTCCACAGCTGGTTTTGTCCCAGGCTCTTGTTTTTGCTGTTTCCCCCTACTATTTTAATAATCATAATGCCAATTAACATTGCTATCATAGGATTTCTAAGACTTAAAACAATAACCTTAAAAAACGTTATTTTTCTAAGTGATAACGGTTGCATAAATCTTGGCAGTGTGTTATAAAATAGGTGTAAGGAAAGATCAGGGCTCAGTTAATGAGTCAGACAACTGAATATAGCAACAAAAATAATTAAATTTTTAAAGAAAGAAAATCCGCTAGATTCAACCAAAATAGAGGATATGATCGAGGGTGTCGGAACCAACATGAGAAAGTTCCAAACGCAGAAAGATTCTTCTTTAGAGGGTGATTGAACCAACATGAGATGTGTTTCAACCACAAATAATTTAGTCAATTGGAAGTGATGAAGTCAACATGAAGTTTTTAAGATCCGTAAACCCAAAACGGGCTGGTCATAAGATTTTTAACACCGGTGTTGGCCGAAGTCTGGGTAAGGGAGCAATTGTAGTTCAATGAAAAATATGCAGAAGCTAGTTGCTCAACTAGGGTTGCGGAAACACGATCTTTCCTTACGAAACCAACAAGTCCAGTGCCCCTGATGTGTGAATATCTTAGGAGAAACACGTGAACCTCCAAGATGATATGTATGAATGTAACCGCGGGCCTGGACTTTTTTATTGTCTAAAATCAAATATGTAATATATTAAGATGACTTCAAAGGATAGTTAGGTAATCAAATGCATTTTATTTTTACTGTCAAAAAACAATTAAGTATTAGAAACAGTAGTTAAAAAGAGGCTGGGACAAAACAATATCCCAGTCTCTTCTTTTGCTAAAAATAATCAAATTATCGCTTGTAATTTTTATAGCATAAACGCGTTTCAAAAGTCTGAATCCTCAATGTAATGCCATTTACGCCATTCCTTCCCTGCGCTTTGCTACGGCCAAAAATGGCGTAAACGACGTTACATACCGGCTTCAAAACGACTTTTGTCCCGCTCTCCTTTTTGTTTTTGATCAGGAAAGTAATTCAAATTTATGATCATTTCTAAAACGTATGTTTGCGATTTAACTGATAAAGTTACATAATAAACTTGTCAAATCAGCGGAAGGAGGAAATATTTTGAAACAAACTTCTATCTTTGACCAAAATGAAAATAACAATGCCCCTTTAGCATACCGAGTCAGGCCACAAAATCTAACTGAGTTTGTTGGACAAAAACATTTACTTGGCCAGGGAAAAGTTTTACAAGAACTGATCGACAATGACCAACTGTCTTCCATGATATTCTGGGGACCACCAGGTGTTGGTAAAACTACTTTGGCGCGGATCATCGCCGCCCAAACACAGGCCAACTTCTTGACCTTTAGTGCAGTCACAACCAGTATCAAGGAAATCAAATCGATCATGCAAGATGCTGAAGCAGCGCGTGAAATGGGTGAAAAGACAATTGTTTTTGTTGATGAGATCCATCGCTTTAATAGAGCGCAACAAGACGCCTTTTTACCTTACGTTGAAAAAGGCAGTATCATTTTGGTTGGTGCCACGACGGAAAATCCATCTTTTGAATTAAACTCTGCCCTACTTTCTCGTTGTAAAGTTTTCGTCCTAAAAGAACTGCAACTAGATGAATTAGTAGAACTTTTAAAGCATGCACTGAATTCTTCGCAGGGATTTCCCGATTTATCGATCAATATTTCCGATGATACTTTAAGAGAAATAGCTGCTTTTGCTAACGGTGATGGCCGTAATGCCTTAAATACGCTTGAAATGGCAGTCCTCAATGGTCAACGTAACGGAAAAAAAGTCACGATCGACCATGATACTCTGCACCAATTATTAGGGAAAAAATCACTTCGTTATGATAAGAAAGGTGAGGAACACTACAATATTATTTCAGCTTTACACAAATCCATGCGTAATAGTGATGTCGATGCCGCAGTTTATTGGGTTTCACGGATGATTGATGGTGGTGAAGATCCGCTTTATATTGCTCGTCGTTTAGTCCGTTTTGCCAGTGAGGATATTGGCCTTGCAGACACTAACGCCTTAAATGTCGCCATTAATGTATTTCAGGCCTGCCAATTTATCGGCCTACCTGAATGTGATGTTCACTTGACAGAAGCCGTAATTTACCTAGCGCTCGCACCCAAGTCTAACGCTAGTTATAAAGCTTCTTTGATGGCTAAAAAAGATGTTAGATCATACGGCAATCTACCGGTCCCTTTGCAGATCAGAAATGCCCCAACCAAATTAATGGACGATCTAGGATACGGAGAAAACTATCAGTACGCTCACCAAAGTCCAGATAAACTGACTGCAATGGAAACAATACCGCCAGAGATCAAGGGTCATGTGTACTACAAACCGACTGAGCAAGGAAAAGAAACACGTTTTAAACAAAGACTCGACTATATCAAACAGTGGCATAAAAAACACGATGATCATTAATACAGAGGAAAACAAAGGACATTTTGAAGTCGATTTGTCACGATGATTACATTGTTTTGAGTCGTAGCAAAGAAAACAACCTGTATAAGGATCGTTGTTACACTAATGTTTCAATCTTTTAAAACGTATTTAAGGCCATCGATCTAATCATTTAATTGGTTAGATCGACGGCCTTTTTTAGGATAGCACAGCTAGTTATGTCCCAGACACCCTATGTCCCTATTTTTTGATTACGTTTCGAAAATCGAAACTTTTGACTAAGCTATTTTGTGATCATTTAGTGTTAGTTATCTGCTAAATTTTCTCCATTCTGTTTTTAATGATGATCTTTATTACCCACACGACTCAAAGTAACCTGACTTACACTCGTTAATCGATCATCATTATGAATTTCTACTTGCCAGGTTTGAAGATTAAAACCGACATGTAATGGTGTAGCTTTTGCGACCAAAGT
>NZ_KB714693.1:359108-369456 GCF_000349725.1 Ligilactobacillus pobuzihii E100301 = KCTC 13174 | reverse complement strand
GGCTTGTAAATGGTGTGTCGTTAAATCAACGCCCACGACCGTTGAACCTTCGGGGACATTTTGTGCACCAGCCAAACTAGCCGCCGTTTCCGCCAAAACAGCATTTATTCCTCCGTGTACAATTCCATGAGGCTGTTTTATCTCATCAGAGACTTTAAGTGATATAATGGATTCGTTAGATGAGAGAGAAACTACTTTGATCCCTAAAGTATTTACTAGATCTGACATAAAATATTACCAACTTTCGAAAGGATTGAATTTAATGACATCTGTAAATTGGGAAAAAATCAAGGATTACGAGGAAATAATTTTTGAAAGGGCTGACAAAATTGCAAAAATTACAATGAATCGTCCAGAAAAACGTAATGCCTTCACCCCAACTACTGTTGAAGAAATGATCGATGCCTTTACTATCTGTCGTGATGATAGCACAATTGGCGTCATAATTCTAACCGGAGCCGGCGACCTAGCCTTTTCTTCTGGCGGTGACCAAGGTGTACGTGGTAACGGCGGTTATGTCGGCAAAGATAAAGTTGCTCGTTTGAATGTTTTAGACTTGCAGCATTTGATCCGTATTATCCCTAAGCCAGTAATTGCAATGGTCAAAGGCTGGTCTGTTGGTGGTGGTAACATTTTACAACTCGTTTGTGATTTGACCATTGCTGCTGATAATGCAAAATTTGGCCAAACTGGTCCTAAGGTCGGCAGTTTTGACGCCGGTTACGGTTCGGGTTACTTAGCACGCGTGATCGGGCATAAGCGTGCGAAAGAAGTTTGGTTCTTGAACCACTTCTATTCTGCAAAAGAAGCTTACGAAATGAACTGGATCAATAAGGTTGTACCTTTGGATGACGTTGAATCTGTCACACTTGACTGGTGCTATGAGATACTCGAAAAGTCACCAACTGCATTGCGTTTCATCAAAGCTGCAATGAATGCTGACACTGATGGCTTGGCTGGGATCCAACAGCTAGGTGGCGACGCTACGATGTTGTTTTACCAAACAGATGAAGGTAAAGAAGGCCGTGACTCCTTCAACGAAAAACGTAAGCCTGACTTTGACAAGTATCCTAAGTTTCCATAAAAGGGTATAAAGATGGACAATTGGATTAAAAAACAAGCCACTCTAGCAGGGTCTAGAACGGCGATCACAGATGGAAAACAATCACTAACGTTTGCACAACTTGCCAAAAGATCTGATCAGTTGGCAAATAAACTAAATGATTTATCTGCTTTAAATAATCAACGAGTCGCAATTTTAACTAATAATTCAGTGGCTGGCTATTTAATCGCAATGGCCGTCTTAAATTCTGGTCACACGATCATCTGGTTAAATCGTCGTTTATCTGCAACTGAATTAAATTATCAGTTAGCTGACAGCCAGGTCGATGTGTGCCTGTATGAAGACCGACTCAATGTCAGTGAATTAAAATGTCGAACTATCTCATTTAGTGAGGTCAATTTTGCATCTGAAAAAGCTTTACCCAAACACCTTGAGTTTGATTTGGAAACTGCCGCAAGTGTGATGTATACTTCTGGGACAACTGGTCGACCTAAAGGTGTGATCCAAACTTTTGGCAATCACTTTAATTCGGCGATGGCCTCTGCTTTGAATTTAGGGGTAACATCAGCTGATGAATGGATCTGTACAGTCCCGATCTTTCATATCAGCGGTTTTTCTATCATGATGCGTGGATTGATCTACGGTATGACCGTGCGTTTAGTTAGCAACTTTGATGAAGAAGAGATACATCAGATTTTAGTCAAAGAACCGATCACGATGATTTCAGTCGTGCCTTACATGCTAAAAAAGTTGTTAGCTATCAAGCAAAAAACCGGCGATACTTATAATGAAAAGTTTCGTGGAATGCTACTGGGTGGTGGCCCGATCGACCAGGAAACTTTGCAGCAATGTGAAAAAATGCAGTTACCTGTAGTCCAGTCATATGGGATGACAGAAACTTGTTCACAGATCGTGGCACTGTCATTTTCAGATGCTCAAAGACATATTGGGTCTTCCGGTAAGCCACTCTTTTTGACACAACTACGTTTAGATGAAAAAACAAGCGAGATCCAACTAAAAACGCCTGCTTTATCTCCCGGTTATTTAGGTCAACCAGAAAAATACGCAACTAAGATCACGGTCGATGGTTGGTTTAAAACTGGTGATGTGGGCCGTTTGGACGCTGAAGGCTTTCTTTATGTCGATGGCCGCAGCGATGATATGATCATTTCTGGAGGGGAAAATATTTTTCCCGATGAAGTTCAAGCAGCTTATGCACAATGCCCATTTGTATCAGATATTGCCGTAGTCGGTGTAGCTGATGATAAATGGCAGCAAAAACCAGTTGCTTTTGTAATTCCAAATGAGCAAACGTTGTTAGCGAAAGATTTGAGTGATTATGGTCGTCAACGTTTAGCACATTACAAGGTTCCTAAAAACTTCTATTTGATCAATGAATTCCCACATAACGCTAGTGGTAAACTACAACGTTTTAAACTAAGGGAAATGTTAGATAAAAATGAAGTAAATGAACTACAATAAATTAAGCGTGAAGTCACACAAGTACATTTCTTTGCAAGTTTTATTGACAGTTGTAAAATAAACTTGAGGTGCAATTGATTTGTTAGGTCGCACGCTATCCTTGATCGGGCGGGACAAGTCAAAACTTGTTCCGCCCTTCTTATTTACATCAGGAAACACAATTCCCAGTTTTTTCGCTTAAAACCATGGTTCAATACAAAGTCTTTTAGCACTCAAATTTTGATCTTTTTTATCTTGTTATTAAAGGAGATGTTTTTATGTCCGAAAAAATGAACGCTGTTGGCTTTTACCAACATTTGACGATTGATGATCCAAAAAGCTTAGTAGATGTTACTCTAGCTCGTCCCACTCCTAGCGGACATGATATTCTGGTTCAAGTTTCTGCTATTTCTGTGAATCCTGTCGACATCGCTACACGAAAAAATGGTGAAGATGTGACTAAAAAACCACGCATTTTAGGTTTTGACGCTGTTGGTACTGTAGTTAAGATCGGTCCAGATGTCTCATTATTTAACATTGGTGACCGTGTTTATTATGCCGGTTCATTCAACCGACCTGGCAGCTATAGTGACTTTGAATTAGTTGATGAACGAATCGTCGCTTTAGCCCCTGACAAACTTGACGATGCACACGCAGCTGCCATGCCGCTAACCTCTTTAACAGCTTGGGAAGCCCTGTTTGAACAACTTGGGATCGATCCAAAAGACCACGATCTAAACCATGAAAAAACTATTTTGGTCATCAATGGTGCGGGCGGAGTCGGATCGATTGCAACTCAACTTGCCCATTATGCTGGGCTACATGTGATCGCCAGTGCTTCACGACCTGAAACTAAAGAATGGGCCTTACAACACGGCGCAAACGAAGTTGTTGATCATCACCGAGACCTGATAAATGAAGTCCACAATTTAGGTTATCAAAACGTTGACTATATCTTGGAGCTCAATAATTTGGATAATCACTGGGATGAAATGGTTGAATTGATCGCGCCAAATGGTAAAATTTCTTCTATTACCAGTAATCAAAAACCGTTGAACTTAACCGCACTTAAACGTAAACGAGTTACATTTGCTTGGGAATGGATGTTTACCAAGGCTTTTTACCAAACGGATGACTTAAGTAGCCAACATGAGATCTTGCAACGTATTGCTGCTTTACTTGATAGTGGTATTTTACGCAGCACCCTTAACCAAAAAATTTCTGGTATCAATGCTACTAACCTTAAAAAAGCTCACACAATGATTGAAGAAGGACACACGATAGGCAAAATCGTGTTAACGAAATAAATAACATTTACAAATAAAAACAAGAGCGCAACAATTTGACTATGCGATCCTAAAAAGGGCCGTCGATTTATCCCATTTGGGTTAAATTGACGGCCCTTAAACGTGTTCCAAAAGATTGAAGCCTTAATGTAATAACACAATCATCGTTACAAATCGGCTTCAAAGCATCTTTTGTCATACTCTCATTTTATTATCCAAATTTAGCCGCAATTTTTGCAGTTCGATATGCCAGCAAAGTCGTAGTCAGCGCCCCTATGCCACCGGGCACTGGTGTTAATGCTTTTACTTTGTTAGCCACTTCAGGCGCCACATCACCTACAAGCTTACCTTCTTGATCATAATTTGTGCCAACATCGATCACCACTGCGTCGTCATTGACCATTTCAGCTGTCAACAAAGCTGGTTTACCGACTGCCATAATGACAATGTCTGACACACGAGTGAACTGCCCCACATTTGGTGTTTGACTGTCACAAACCGTCAACGTCGCATCTTGTGTTAACAACAAATTGGCTAAAGGCCGCCCCACTGTCAAACTATCACCAACTAAAGTAACATGCTTGCCACTTAAGGTAATATTATAAAAATCAAGTAGTTCCATCACAGCCGCAGCTGTTAGAGGGACTAAGTCACCTTCTCGCGGCGACAATGACCGTCCTAAATTTATCCGTGTAACACCATCGACATCTTTATTAGGCTCCAATAGATCTTGCACATCAGTTAACGCTAAACTATTCGGCAGTGGTTCTAGCAACAAAACTGCATTGATCTTATCATCAGCATTTAATTTCTCAATTTGGTGTTTAAACTCATTCATAGTGATCTGATTATCAAAAATCACTGGTTTGACATTGATCCCCACTTGTTTTAATAATTTACTGGCACTTCTTTGATAACCTTTAGCGGCAAGATCAGTACCAACTCTGACTAAAGAAATAACTGGGGGAACTGAAAGTGAATCCACTATTTCTACAGTTTTTTGCAATAATTCGGCCGCTACAGGCTTACCTTTGAGTAATTGGCTCACGCTTTTTCACCTCTAGCCGCCTTTTGCATTGCTGGATATAAGCTAGCGCTGATTTTTAGGCCTTCTTCCAAAACATCATCCGTTGTTTTATTTAGGCTAGCAGCTTGATCTTTATCTTTCATCATACGAGTATTCTCGTAAACATTTAAGACCGAAGCCTTTAAAGCAGCTTCAGCTAGTGCTGTTCCGCTACCAATATCACTTAATAATGATTTAGAAGAATATTTTTTCATTTCCTCTAATTGATGTAAGATCTTAGTTGCTGTCTGAGCAATTTTTAAAGGCGGCTGAGCTGCAACTATCAACCCATGAAGCATTTCAGCTGCCCGCTTAGTCTTTTGCTCTTCGGTTTCCTTTGGCATCTTCAAAGCCACAGTAAATGTTTCAAATGCATTTTCATCTTCTTGAATCAAAGAAAGCATCTTTGTCCGGCTAACTGTCATTTCAGCAATTAACTCAGTCAAACGTGATTCGTCCAGCTTTTCCTGACGAATGTGTCCGACCATTTCACCTAATGCACTACTTAACGCACCTACTAAGGCTGCTGTAGAACCCCCACCCGGTGTTGGTGCTGCTGAAGCCAAGTCAGCAGTAAATTCTTCGATTGTTTGTGACATTATTTTCGCTCCTCTATATTAAACTTAGCCAAACTAAGCTAAAGTTAAATTTTCCCGTGCCGTTATTATTCCAGTGTTGTGAGACAAGCGTCGTCGCTTACTTCTTATTCGTCTCACCTCACCTCTTTTATATTATCGCTAACTTTGACTAAATTTTCAAAGTCAATGCGTTGATCGCCACTATGATCGTACTTAACGACATCAAAACCGCTCCGGACATGGGGCTTAATACAAAACCAATGGGTGCCAATACTCCGGCTGCTAGGGGTAGTGCGATAATGTTGTATCCGGCTCCCCACCATAAATTTTGTGTCATTTTGCGGGTCGTTTGACGTGCTAATTCAAGAAACTTAATAATATCATGCGGATCGCTTTTCACCAGAACTAAGTCAGCCGACTCAATAGCAACATCGGTACCACTACCGATCGCAACCCCAATATCCGCCCGCGCCAAACTTGGTGCATCATTAACTCCATCGCCGATCATCATTACTTTTCCTTGTTTTTGATACTGCTGTACGACCTTTTCTTTATCCGCTGGCAATAATTCTGCTTGGAAATCAGTTAGTTCAAGCTGGTCAGCCACCACTTTAGCTGCTGGTTGATTATCACCTGTTAACATTACTGGTATGATCCCCTGATCTTTTAAGGTATCTAGTAATTGTTTAGCTGCTGGTTTGATCTGATCACCTTGCGCGACAAATCCGAGCACGCACTTTTTTTCAACTAAGAAACTTAATGAATTACCTGAATCAACTAATTGTTTAAAACGCTTTTGATCTACTTCAAGCTTATTTTGTGTGACGTAATTCGGTGACACGATCAAATATTCATTTCCAGAAATTCTGCCTTTCAAACCCACTCCTTTGATCTGTTGGCTTCTGACATTTTGATAAGCAATCTTTTCTTCATCTGCTTTTTTAGTGATACCGACAGCCAAAGGATGAGATGAACCGGCTTCTAGTGTAGCCATTGTCTTTAACACAGCAAGGTCTTTCTTATCTGAAACTAAACTACCATAATCAGTTACTTTAAAATCACCTTCTGTTAAAGTTCCCGTTTTATCCATCAAGGCATATTTCAAATCCGTCACTTGTTCCATTGCATTTCTATCCCGCAACAAGAGTCCTTGTTTAGCTCCTAATGAAGTACTTCGCGCAACAACTAGTGGGATCGCCAAGCCTAATGCGTGCGGACATGCAATGATCAAAACAGTCACTGCTCGCGGTAAGGCTGTTGTTAAACCACTTGTCACCCACCATATCAGCAAACTCACGACTGCGATCGTTAAAGCAATATAAAAAAGCCATGAAGCAACACGGTCAGCCAAATTTTCTCGACCTGATTTTTCATTTTGAGCCGATTCGACCATCTTGGAAACCTGAGCTAAAAAACCGTTTTCCCCAGTACCAGTAACTTTAAGTTGAATCGTCCCGTCACCATTAACTGAACCACCAAAAACTTTGCTATCCGTCTTTTTTTGCACTAGTTGGGATTCGCCAGTGACCATAGATTCGTTAACTGCAGATCCACCGTCCGTCACCGTTCCATCTGCTGGGATTTTTTCACCACCCCGGACTAACAAACTGTCACCTTCCGTTACATCTTGCAGATCAACATCTTTCACATTACCTTGTTTATCTAACAAATGTGCTTGATTCGGTAATAACTCTGCTAATTCATTTAAAGCTGAGCCAGCATTCATGACCGCATTCATTTCGATCCAATGGCCAAGTAACATAATATCAACTAATGTCGCTAATTCCCAGAAAAAATCCATCACATGAGGGCTTACATTAAAGACATTATTAGCCATCACTGAATAAATACTGTAAACATATGCCACTGTGATCCCCATTGTGATCAAAGTCATCATCGCTGGTTGTTTATTCTGTAATTCCCCTTTTGCACCCGAAAAGAAGGGCTTTCCTCCATAAAAGAAGATCGCCGTCCCTAAAACGGCTACTAACCAGTCACTACCCTTAAAATCAATTAATGGCTGGTTCATACCCATCATCGATGACATCAATAACACCGGGATAGTCAAAACTAACGATACCCAAAATTTCTGTTTTAAATTACCCATATGCATCATATGACCACCATGCATCATCATGTCATCATGCTCCATATCCATTTGCATACTAACAACTCCCTTCCGTTGGTACTTTCATCAATTTAAGACTACATTTTGCAAATTATAAACTCAAGTAATCAACTTGTGATATTAATGAGAGTGCAACAAAAGATGCTTTGAAGTTGTTACAATAAGGCTTCAATTTTTTAAGACACGTTTAAGGGCCATCGATTTAACCCATCTAATGGGATAGATCGACGGCCCTTGTAGAATCGCATAGCTAGTTATGTCGCAGGTCCTTCATTCCAAAATAAAATTTATTTTTAATGTACGATCGTATCCCCACCCTTAGGGGACTTGATCATAAATGTGATCAAGAATGAAACTGCCAAGAACACAGCTACGATCATATATGGATAATTTGGATGAAGGTCTAATAAAGCCCCAGCAACTAATGGTCCGACCACATTTCCAACACTAGTCAATGACATATTTAGGCCGTTGATAAATCCTTGGTTGCGCGGACTAATTTTCGTGAGCATAGTTGTGATCGCTGGACGGATCAGATCAAATGCTTCAAAAACCAACAAAGTTGCTAAAATGACACCTACTTTGGTATGAGCATTTAAAATCCAGATCGTACCGATAAGTGACAGTAAGAAACAATATTTGATCAAACTCTTTTCGGTCAATTTAGAAACTAACCAATCAAACATGGCGACCTGTAAGAACAAGGACAAAACACCGTTAAGCGTTAAAACTAAAGCAATATTATTCAAACTAAAGTGATAAACTTGGTTGACAAATAAGCTATAGATACTTTCGAATCCTTGAAGACCAAAAGATGAAACAAATATCAAAACAAATAAAACGATCCCCGATTTGCCCAATACTTTCAACATACTATCATCTTGTTTTAAAGCACCCTGTGCATCAACATCGACCTCGTCTTCGATCGATCTTTGTTCTTCCAACTTTTTAGGTAGCATGAAATACATAGCTATCATACTAATGATCCCCAAAGTACCTGAGAACCAAAATGGCAACTTATAGTCAATATTGGCTAACAAACCACCCAGACCAGGCCCTAAAATCAAACCACCAGAAAAGGCCGCTGATAACCAGCCAATGGCACGTGCACGGTACTTTTTAGTTGTTATATCGGCCGCTAAGGCCATTTCAGTTGGCACGATCATAGCAGCAGAAATACCACCAATGACACGCGAAACGTCAAACAATATCAATTGATTAGTAATCGCAAATAAATATTCGGAAACAGTAAATAAAAACAACCCTAAAATTAGGATCGGTTTACGTCCGATTTTATCTGAGATCCTGCCAATGATCGGGGAAGCTACAAATTGTGCAAAAGCAAACAACGCATTCATAACTCCCATACTAAATCCGGACAAATGTAATTCATTTCGCAAAAAAGGCATAACAGGAATAACGATTGAAATTCCTAAACAAACTAAAAATTCACTAAAAATTAAAATAAAAATAGCCTTTTTAACTGTTTTTGACAACTGATCTCCCCCTTAACATAATGATCAATAAATTTCTTCGTCTTGCTATGTTGCTCTTGTACACCCGTAAATTCTCACTGGATATAGGCAACATACGAACATTAAACACGATTTTTTGTTTTTTGTGAGTCTAAACCATATCAGTATAACAAAAAAAGATAAACAAAGTCCATAAAAAATTCGTTGATCGCACGACCATGTTCTTGGCTTAAGATCAACTTTCAAAAAAATCTCTGCAAATATTTTGCTTGAAGTTACCGTACCGTTATATGATAGTAGCTATAATATAAAAATAAGGTGGGCGAGATATATGAAAATTGGATTTGTCGGAACAGGCGTTATGGGTGCTGCCATCGCACAAAATTTGCTAGATGCAGGACACGAACTAACCGTCTTTAACCGTACCAAGTCGAAAACAGCAGCATTAGTAACGGCGGGTGCTTCTTGGGCGGATACTCCCAAAAAAGTTGTTGAACAAAGCGAAGTAGTTTTCACCATGGTCGGTTTCCCAAATGATGTAAAACAGGTCTACTTTGAAGACGACGGTATTTTTGCCGGCAGCAATGAACAAACGATCCTGATCGACATGACTACCAGCAAACCATCCTTGGCCCAAAAAATCGCTGAATATGGCGCCAGCAGAGGTATTAAAGTGTTGGATGCTCCTGTTTCAGGTGGAGATATTGGAGCTAAAAACGCGACATTAACAGTGATGGTCGGTGGACAAGAAACAGCCTACCAGCAAGTCAAGCCACTATTTGAAAAAATTAGTAAAAAAGTTACTCTCTTTGGCCCTGCCGGAGCTGGACAACATGCCAAAATGGCTAATCAGATCATGATCGCTGGTACAATGACTGGATTAACTGAAACTTTACTTTATACTAAAGCGGCAGGACTTGATCCACACAAAGTTCTTGACGCATTAAGTGCCGGGGGGGCACAAAACTGGAGCCTGTCAAACTATGGCCCGCGGATCTTAGACGATGATTACACACCTGGTTTCTTTGCTCGGCATTTCTTAAAAGACCTGCGGATCGCCTTACAAGAGGCAGATAAGATGGGACTTGATCTATCCGCAACGGCTAATGCTAAACGTTTGTATGAAGTCATGGTTGATGTTTATGACCTCGGTGACCAGGGAACACAAGGCCTGATCAACACTTATTCTAAAGTAGACAAGGAGAACAAGTAGTGAACTTAAAAGCTTCAAGTACTTCACATAAAATCTTGTTATTTGTCATCGCGTTGATTTTTATTCTTGACGGCGGTT
>NZ_KB714693.1:279769-359023 GCF_000349725.1 Ligilactobacillus pobuzihii E100301 = KCTC 13174 | reverse complement strand
GCAGATACTGAAAGGCGCAACCAGCTTGACACGCCGTTTTCGTGATGAAATGCGTCAAAACGAACCAGCTGCATCAGTGGCTTGGCTGCAGATCGGACTCGGCGTCATCATGATCGTAGCTGGCAGCATCCTCTTATACAGTGCATTCGCTGGCGCGTACTAAAATGACCGACCATAAGATAAGAGTGAGACAAAAGATGTTTTGAATCCGGTATGTAGCGTCGTTTACGCCATTTTTGGCCGTAGCAAAGCGCAGGACAGGAATGGCGTAAATGTCATTACATTGAGGATTCAGACTTTTGAAACGCGTTTATGCTGTAAAAATTAGAAGCGATAATTTGATTATTTTTAGCAAAAGAAGAGACTGGGATATTGTTTTGTCCCAGCCTTCTTTTTAGGATTGGAGAGCTAGTTTTGTCCCAGCCCTCTTTTCATTGCTATTTCGACAAATAAAAACACAGTAACGACACCCTTTCAAAAAATGTCGCTACTGTGCTTGTTTTTAAATTAAGCTTTTTTTGCTGAGCCTGGGCGTTCCTTTTTCTCTACTTTTCCACCCATTTCCATTTGATCATTGTAACCCCAGAACCAAGTTACTAAGAATGAAACGATCAAGGCTGCAAGACTGGAAAGTAAGAAGGCATAAAAGCTATTTAGATCACCAGGTGTTTTCGTGTTAAAGAATGAAGAAAATCCAATTAAAGAACCGGTAAAGCCAAACATTGACCCATGCATCAAACCAGTGATCAACCCACCGACTGCTGAACCGATCAAGCCAGAAATAAAGACGCGCCGGAATCTTAAGTTAATACCGTAGATTGCAGGTTCTGTGACCCCACAAAAGGCTGAGATAGCAGCTGCGATACCTAAAGTTTTACGGTCATCTTTTTTAGATTTGATAGCAACTGCTAAAACTGCTGCCCCTTGAGAAACCATCGTAACTGAAATAATAGCATTCAAGGCACTTTGACCACTACCGGAAATTTGTTGGGCAACCAAAGGTACAACACCCCAATGTAAACCGAAAATAACCAATACTTGGTAAAAGCCACCAATGATCAATCCGCCTAACCAGCCAGATGCCTTAACTAACCAATTGATCAAATCTGCCAATCCATTGGCAAGCCCTTGAATAATTGGACCAGTTACGACTAATGTGATCGTCGCCACGACCATGATCGTGATCAATGGTGTAAAGATCATCTGCAAATAGCTTGGCAAATGATCATTTAACCAATCACCTAATAGTTTGGCTAACCAAGCTGCCAGGATCATTGGAAAAATCGAATAGGTATAATCAAGAAACTGAAAATTAAACCCACCGATCGAAAACATGGTCTTAAAATCACCACCCCAAGACACGATCTGTGGATAAGCTAAGACACCCCCGATAACTGCGGCTATGATCGGGTCACTCTTCAGCTTTCTAGCAGCAGCGAAACCAACTAAAACTGGTAAGAAGTAAAAGGCTGAATCCGCCATGGCATTGATCGTTAGGTAGACGGCACTATCCGGCTTGAGTAATTCACCTAATTGCGGCATGGTCAATAATGACAATAAACCTTTAATAATACCTGAAGCCGCGATCACACCGATCACTGGACTCATTGATCCAGTAATAAAACCAATTAAATTTCCAAATGCCCGACTAACGACATTGCCTTGTTTTTGCTCATCACCCTCATCGCTTGTCTTTTTATTATCAGTCCCACTATCATCTTCATCAGAAAACTCAGGTCCCAAGATATCCATGACTGCATTATAGACGTGAGTCACTTCTGTCCCGATCACCACCTGGTACTGACCAGAAGCATGGATCACATCGATCACACCGGGAGTATTTTTTAAAACATCATCAGATGCTTTACTTTCATCTTTTAAATAAAAACGTAAGCGTGAAATACAATGGATCAAACTTTTGATATTATTTTTACCACCAACATTTTTAATGATCGTTTTCGCTAACTGGGAATAATCTTTTTTAGCCATTTAATCTCCCTCCCTACTTCTTTTCTATTACGGTCACAGCCTGCCCTGCTGTGGTCATACCAGTTGTAACATTGAGATTCAAATCCAGGTCACTAGAATTAGTGATGACCGTTAGGACGGTCGTTTGATAACCTGCTGTTTTTATTTGTTCTAAGTCCATCGTACCTAATTTGTCTTGTGCGTTTACTTCCTGTCCGGCTGTGACTGGCAGATCAAAGCCTTTACCTTTCAATTCTACCGTATCGATCCCTAAGTGAACCAAAACTTGTAAACCATCAGTCGTTTCAAATCCAATTGCATGTTTTGTTTCTGCGACAAGTGTAATTTTTCCTGTGACTGGTGCATAAATCGTTCCATCAGTTGGGCCCAAACCAAAGCCTTGTCCCATTGCTCCAGTGGAAAATACTGGATCATTAGTTTCTGACAACTCAACAACTTCACCATTAGTTGGAGCAAGCAACTCGTTTGTTGCTTTTTTCTTTTTAAAACCAAACATTTGATCCGCCTCCTAAATAAAACGCTTTCTTAAACAATTATTATATTACAACTTGTATATACACGTGTCAATTTAAAAAATTGCTTTTAACTTTTCACTTTATATCAATACGATATCAATCATATTTAAAACGCATTCACCAAAAACATTGCTTGTATATACATATTTGTTTATAATTAAAAATGGATACAAACAATTACAAGTACTTTAAGCAAAATCAACTCTCTTAGAGATCGGAGTGAATAATTTGCAAGCAACATCTAGCAAACAAATGATCATCGCACACGATATCATTTCTAAAATAAAATACAGACAATACCGTCCGGGAACATATTTACCCAGTGAAAATCAACTAACAGAATTGTATGGTTCTTCCCGCGAAACCATCCGAAAAGCGTTAAACGAATTAAACGACTTGGGCATGATTCAAAAGATCAAAGGCAAAGGATCGATCGTCTTAGATACACAACGTTACACCTTTCCGATTTCAGGGATCACTAGTTTTAAAGAGTTAAACAACTCACAGGAAATGAACGCTCAAACAAAAGTCTTACACAATGAATTAAGTCAAGTTCCCGAATATTTTCTTGCTCGTGGAGTTGATGAAACACAAGAAGCGACTTTTTTAGAACGATTACGATCAGTTAACGGTGAGCCCGTTGTCTTGGATAAAGATTACTTGCTCAAGCCATCGATTCAAGGCATCCCGACTAAAGAAGCCGAAAACTCATTATACGAGTACCTGGAAAATCAACTTGGCTATCAGATCTCATATGCAACTAAAGAAGTAACTGTCGAATCTCCCACTGACGAACAAAAATCATTGTTGCAGTTGATAGACCACGAAATGGTGGTAGCCGTTCGCAGTATGACTTATTTAAATGATACGACCTTAGTCCAGCTAACAGAGTCTTACCATCGTCCGGATAAATTTAAATTTACCGATTTTGCACGCAGAAAAAAGATTTAAAACTATGCTGAATAGAAATGAAGGGAGTAAGAACTATGACAAATCTTGGAAAAAAAGTGATCTACCAAATTTACCCGAAATCATTTTACGATAGTAATGGAGACGGGATCGGTGACTTACGTGGAATTATTGAAAAATTACCTTATATTGCCAAACTAAATATCGATATGATCTGGTTTAATCCTTTTTTTGTTTCACCACAAAATGACAATGGTTATGACATTGCTGACTATTATCAGATCGACCCTAAATTTGGTACGATGACAGACTTTGAA
This sequence comes from Ligilactobacillus pobuzihii E100301 = KCTC 13174, assembly GCF_000349725.1. Classification (GTDB taxonomy): domain Bacteria; phylum Bacillota; class Bacilli; order Lactobacillales; family Lactobacillaceae; genus Ligilactobacillus; species Ligilactobacillus pobuzihii. Next base: position 355,293 of record NZ_KB714693.1, on the reverse strand, counting down.
GAGCTAGTGAGCAAACTAAAAGACTTGGATATTGGTGTGATGCTAGACATGGTATTAAATCACTGTTCAACTAGTAACGAATGGTTTCAAAAAGCGTTAGCTGGTGAACAAAAGTACCGTGATTACTTTTATTTGCGCCCCCCCAAAGATAATGGTGACCTACCAACTAACTGGACTTCTAAATTTGGTGGACCGGCGTGGAGTAAGTTTGGAGATACTGGTTTATACTACCTTCACCTTTATGATCCGACTCAAGCGGACTTAGATTGGCACAATCCAGCTGTCAGACAAGAAGCGGCAAATATTGTAAATTTTTGGCGTGCAAAAGGTGTTCATGGATTCCGGTTTGACGTCATTAATGTCACAGGAAAAAGTGAACAGTTACTTGATTCTACCGATCCAATACAAGAAAAATCCTTATATACCGATACACCAGTTGTGCATCAATATTTGAAAGAACTAAATCACAATAGTTTTGGTCAAGATCCACACAGTATCACGGTCGGAGAAATGTCATCGGCAGACCTTAAAACCTCAGTCGAATACTCCACGCCTAGTGAAGATGAACTATCGATGATTTTTACTTTCCATCATTTGAAAGTCGACTATAAAAATGGCGATAAGTGGGATACGACCCCCTTTGATTTTATCAAGTTAAAGCAGACCTTAGCCGATTGGCAAAAAGCAATGGATCAAGGAGGTGGTTGGAATGCTCTTTTCTGGAACAACCATGACCAACCATGGGCGCTAAATCGATTCGGTGATCCTAATAAATACAGGGAAAGATCTGCAATGTCCCTAGCGACTGCACTTCACTTATTACGTGGCACGCCTTATATTTATATGGGTGAAGAATTAGGGATGGTCGACCCTAACTATACTTCAATCGACGACTATGTCGACATCGAGGCCCTAAATGCCTACCAGCGTTTATTAAAACAAGGACTTGATCAAAAACAAGCCTTCACTCAAGTCCAAAAGAAAGCCCGCGATAATTCACGAGTCCCAATGCACTGGGATGCTTCTGAAAATGCTGGCTTTTCAACTGGTAAGCCTTGGTTAAAACCAACTGACCAAGACCGGATCAATGTCAAAAATGAACTTCAACACGGTGTTATCTTCAATTATTACCAGCATTTGATAAAATTGCGTAAGTCAGAAAAACTAATTTCTGATGGTCATTTTATACATCTAATACCAGACCACCCACAAGTCTTTGCCTATGAACGCTGGTTAGGTGATTCAGACGAAAAACTTCTTGTGTTCGTCAATTTTTATGACAAAGAAACAACCGTCGTACTTCCCAAAGAATTCGTCGGACAAACCGGCCAGGTACTGATCAGTAATTGTCAAAAGGATTCTGACAGCTCAAAACTATCCACTGATCTAAAACTTGCGCCATACGAAGCAGTCGCATACAAACTCCAATAAAAAGACAGCGAATTTAGTCCTTTAGTACACGTTTAAGGGCCGCCAATCTACCCAATTAAATGGTTAGATCGACGACCCTTTTAGAATTGCACAACTAGTAATATCTTAACCTCTTTTTTAAGTCTAAAAGATTATTTTTTCCATAAATAGTTCACAATTTCTTTACTAACTTCTTCATTATCGATATGCAAATTGCTATGCTGTCCTTGCTGTCCTTCAACCTTATATTCTTCATATGATTTAGCCCGTTTTTCTACTAAATAACGTAATGAGCGTGCAGACGGCACTGAAACTAAACCATCGGAATCAGTCCCATCCCCTAAATCACCATAAATATTTAGTACTCTAGCATTCTTCGGAAAATTGTTCCGTCGTTTGAGCAACACTTTATATTCGTCGTGAATTATTTTAGGTTTGCCATTTTCACCTAAGGTGTTAGCACGCGGAGAATCATCCCACAAGCCAGCTAACTCACCATTGGTTGGTTGATTAGCGTGCCCTTTATTAAGGATGCCATCATACGGCCCAGCTAACAAAATCATCTTATTGAGCTGTGGCAAATCAGGGTCAGCTCCCCATCTCAAAGAATAATAAGCCCATGCATAAGAACCCATAGAATGCCCGATCACATTAAACTTCTCCAGATCATACCTTTTTTGCAGATACTTGACGATCCGGTGTAAACCACGAGCATAGCGAAATTCACCAACACGGTTATTATCAAATTGAACTAAAATTATCGGATTATTTTTCTTACCAGTTAACTTGCCTTGCACCTTCAACTTGTTGGCTTTAGTAACGTGGATCACAACTTCTTCAGTGATGATTCGGTTATCTGCAGCCGTTTTTATCAATGGCTCTTCCGCACGTAAACTGCTCGACCAACCATGCATCATTATCGTTGGTATAGCTGACATATCATAGTTACTATTTTTAGAGTGTCTTTTTTCAAAAGTATGTCCAGCCCAGATCAATGCTCCTGCAAACAAGAGTCCTATACTCACAAGTATTCCAACTTTACTCCACTGTTTCAACAACTTGCTAATAAATAACTCTTCCTTCCCAAGCAACCTCTTTTGATTAAAAAAGCAGCTGTCCTGCTTGCAACAACCACTTTTAATCTTGGATTCTGATCCGATGCCAAAAGTGATTATTTTTAAACCATTGGATGACCCAAGCTAATAAAATTGGTGCAGCTAAACCAATTATAATTCTAAAATACCAGTGATCCATAAAAGCAGACAAGGTCGTTATATCAAATGCCGCCCGATGATAAAACATAATAATATCAGTATTTTGACCGATAAATTTCAATGGCAAAAAACCACCAGCACGTTCAATCATTTCTGAACCAATAAAAACAACCAAACATAATAAAGGTGGAATAAAAAATGCTTGCAAACCTGTATGGATCGTCGAGGATTTTAGCCATAAGACAAAATCTAGCTCACCTTCAGCATATAAATATATCAAAAAAACGAAAAATGATAAACCAAATACGGCATAAATCACCTTATATTTCCACGAGATCTTGGTGAATAGTTTGAAAACATGATAACCCAATAACATCCAAAAAACGGCTAATAACGCGATTTGGGCATCCCAAGGAAATGACTCATTTCCAAAAAAAGTCATATCTTGTAATTGGATCCCCAAAAAGAAAATAGCAATTGCGACCGCAAACTGCAACCAAGCTTTTTTCACGTATGAAATGAGTAGAGTCGTCAGGAAAATAGCGATAGCGTATGTTGTCATGTACCAAAAAACACTTAAGTAGTTATTTAATGTACTTCCACCATATATCAAACGTGCAAAATACAAGAGGGTATAATCCCACGATTGCTGACGGAAGAAATGACTTAAAATAATCAAGATCACACCATTTAAAAAATACGCCTTAATTAGCGGTTTGATCCGATGGCCTAATAAATAGGCCCAACCTTCGCTGGTGGGACTGATTTGCTTTAAAAAGAAACCACCCATCATGAAAAACAATGGCATATGCCACCAATAAATTGCATTGTAAGCAACATCCAAGGATTTACCCGAGACATTATTGATCGCATGCCCTGTAACAACCGCGATGATCCCAACACACTTGGCGTAATCGACCCACAGTATTCTTTTTTTAGCCCCCATAAAAGTAGTTCGCACCTTCTTAATTCAAATTAATTATAAAAAATTTCTGATCTAAAGAAATACCATTCTATTAAAATATATAATTTTTTGAAAAAAAACTAACGTTTAGAAACTTAATTCACTAAAATTGAAAAAAAGTTAAGAAAAGTTGCCACTCTAACTAAAAAATGGAGCTGAGACATAACTAACTGTGTGATTTTTAAAAGGGCCATCGATCTATCCCATTAAATGGATTAAATCGATGGCCCTTAAACGTGTTCCAAAAGATTGAAGCATCTTTTGTGTCACTTTCATATTCAGATTTGTTTTATTTTATCGATTTATACAGAATATAGTTGAATACATTATGAATTAGTTGTCCATCCACCATCGACAACTAATTCCTCACCTGTCACAAATTTAGATTCATCTGAAGCCAGATATAGGTACGCATAACCGATGTCGGCAGCATCCGCTACATATGGCGGCAAAGCAGCTTTACCTTCATAAGCCTGCCCCATTTCTTCTTTACTCTTTAAACCAGCCTCTTCAGCCATGCCAGTGAAAGTTGAACCTGGGTGAACGGAATTGACACGAATGTAATCTTTTCCAAACTCTTGCGCAGCAAATTTAGTGAGTGAGCGTACTGCACCTTTAGCAGCACTATAGGCGGCACTAAATCCAGTAGCTGTCCCGCCAACTAAGGCACCGATCGAAGAAGTATTAATGATCGAACCGCCACCATTTTTTTGCATGAAAGGGATCACTGTCTTCATACCCAACCACACGCTAGTAGAATCAATATTCATCACTTTATTCCATGTTTCCATGTCAGTATCGACAATACCCTTTGCGACGTGGATCCCAGCGTTATTTATCAAGATATCAATTTTGCCGTATAACTCAACTGTCTGATCTGCAACGTGCTTCCATCCTGCTGGATCTGTTACGTCTAACTTAATGGCTGTGGCTTTCCCATCTGCGTCTTCAATTTCTTTTGCTGCTTTGTTTAATTTATCTTCAACTACGTCAGTTAAAACAACACTGGCCCCTTCTTTAGCAAAAATTTTTGCCCCAGCAAGCCCCATACCGCTAGCTGCACCTGTAATGATAGCTACTTTGTTATCTAGACGTCCCATGAATATCGCTTCCCTTCAATTTTAAAGTAAATAAATATTACATACCTTATTATAATCTAAGACAAGTATTTAAGAAAGCGCTTTGATAGCTGTAGAAATTAATCTTTTATATTAAAAAAGTAAGTCACCACTTATTTTAAGGTAGTTCGACTTACCGGCACGCTCATAGTTATTTATCCAAAATTTTCTGATGCTTTTATGACATTGAGCTAAATTTTTGCTTCACAGTGTTTCTTATCACATGTTTCTAACTGGACTGTCACATGCCCGATCTTATACTTTTGCTTGATACCATTAGTTATTTGATCTAAAGTTTTAAAATAGTCCACATCTTCAGCTATCTCAACATGTGCCGACAAAGCTGTCTCAGTGGTAGACAATGGCCAAATGTGTAGGTCATTGATTGCCTCAACTTGCGAGAAACCTAACAAATAACGCTCGATATCTCCACTCTCAAGACGTCGTGGAACAGCGTTAGTTGACATTTCAAATGACTCTTTCAAAACATTCCAGGATTCGACCAAAATAAAGGAAGCCGCAATGATCGAGATCACTGGGTCGAGCCAATTCCAATTTGTCAAACTAATAATCAAACCAGCAACAAAAACAGCAACACTCAATAAAGTATCTCCAAAGAAATGCCAAAAATTAGAACGATCGTTTAACTCTTTACTATCATTCATCAAAACTGCCGTCAGTCCATTGATCAAAACCCCACTTAAAGCAACAACAGCAACTAACCAGCCGACTGGTTGGCTTTGTGTAGTTTGTGTTGTCAAACGAACAACAGACTCCCAGATCACGATCCCTAAACTGACAAACAAAATAATCGAATTGACCATGGCAGACATGATCGTGGTATTATAAAAACCGTAAGTATGCCGTTTGGTTGGTTTCTTTTTCATCAAATAAATCGCGATCAAAGATATCAATAATGATAAAACATCTGCCATATTGTGTACGGCATCAGTCACCAAGGCAACTGAGCTAGCAATTGCACCAAAAGAAAACTCCACTATGATAAAAACAATATTAATAATGATCCCGATCTGATACTTTTTACTTGTTAATTTTGTTTCTTTTGTCCCCTGTTCATTCACAACTATCACCCCTTAAAATTATAAGTATCGTAATCTTAATCAGTATGTTGCACGTGTTCCATCACACTATCTAAAATATCTAATACATGTCGATCATCTAAACGATAAAAGACCTGTTTTCCGATCCGTTCACTAGCAACCAAGTAATTTTTTCTTAAAGCGGCTAGTTGGTGCGAGACTACTGATTGTTCTAAGTCTAAACTATTTGCGATGGTCGAAACATTTTGTTCGCCGCCTTCTAAGGCATACAAAAGTTTCATCCGCACCGGATTACTTAATGCTTTAAAAATCGACTGAGCCCTAACAACATCTTTTTCAGTAATTTTATCTACTTCCATTGTTTTCCTCGTTCTTCATATGATATATGTCACATATATCATATGAAACGTATTCAAAAATGTCAAGTAATAATACATTACATTTTTGTAGTTAAACATTATTTTGCACTAAACTTTCTCAAAAAATTGTGTAATTTAAAAAAACCGCCAACTTATCCCATTAAATAGGCTAAATCGACGGCCTTTAAACGTGTTCCAAAAGATTGAAGCATCTTTTGTCTCACTTTCGAAAATTTTATTAACTAATTTTGTTATTCCTCATATTGGTCATTCAGATAAATACCGATATCATCAATAAAGATTTGTCCAGTATAATCTTTAGCTCCAGGCTTGATCATTCCGTCTTTAACATATGCTAAAGTTGATGTACTAGTTGCCTTAATGGCTGTCCCCATTACCTGACCAGTATCACCATTTAGTCCGGAAGGAATATCAATTGCGTGGGTATTTACCCCCGAAGCATTTATATGGTCGATCACTGTAGCGAAGTCGCCAGCAACATTTCGTGAAAGTCCACTTCCGAATAAACCCTCTACGATCGTAGTATATTCACTAAGATCTTCATTCAAAAATACATGTTTGATCTGATAGTAGTCACAGATCTGTAATTGTTTTTCCATCTGTTCACTACGATGTTTAGGCTCACCAACTAATAAAATACTGGTATCGATGTCATGTGTTTCTAATAAACGGGCAACAGCTAAAGCATCACCACCATTATTACCTGTACCTGCGATCACCAAAACTTTAGTCAGGTCAAGTTGATCATTTGCTAAGAGATCTTCATAGATCTTTAAGGCGGCACGTTCCATTAAGACCATCGATGGGATACCGACCTCATTGATAGTTTTTTGATCTAATTCACGTGATTTTTCAACTGAAATTGATTTTGTCAAAATACAGGCCTCCTTTTTTGTTTAAATCTCTCTCCACTTTCATCATAACACTTAGCGTGCAGAAAAAAAGAGGCTGGGATATAACTAGCTGTGCGGTTCTAAAAGGGCCATCGATCTATCCCATTAAATGGTTTACATCGATGGCCCTTAAACGTGTTCCAAAAGATTGAGGCCTTACTGTAACAACGATTGCGTTATTCTGGTTCTTCGCTTTGCTGTGCCCCAAAATAACGCATTCATCGTTACAAATCGGCCTCAAAACATCTTTTGTCTTACTCTCCTTAGAAATAACTTAAATTAGACCGGTCATAAAAATTTAATTATTCAAATTAAATTTATCGGCCCGTACTTTTTAGTCCAATAATGAAAATTTCAATTTCATGCGTGCTGAACCTGCGTTGACCATCTTCCCAAGCAATTTCTTGCTTTCTTTGATATAGATGTCAGCCATTTCTTGGTTAGCCTTCGTTGATAATTCATCAATATCTTTTGAATCTTTAGCTTCTTTGTCAACACGTGCCACGATCGCACGGCATTGTGCCACCGTTGTTTGTTCAAAGTCAGCTTCCATATCACTGTACAATGAGAAATCTGTATCACCAAAGGTTCCTAAAGTCCGTGATAACCAGTATGCTGTATTCGGATCATACTCAGCAGTTGCATCCTTAAATGATGCTGGTGTATCTGTGATATTGATAAAGAATGGTACAAATGAGTTAAATGTGTTTGGTCCAAAGCCTAACCAGTGAATAGCTGCAACTTCTTCAGGCACATTGTTTCTGATTTGTAAGATATGGCTTTCTTCATTGCGGTTGATACCAACAGGACGGAAAAGTGTCTTATCTTCCAATTCACCTTCACCATAACGGTCAAAAACAGTATTTTGATAATGAGAACTCATTGCCCACTTTAAATCTTCGATTGCTAGCTTGCGGTCAGCATGACACACAAATGGCAAATCTTGGTCTTGCGGATCTTGTTCAACGCTTGGTGTAAAGTATGATTGAATATACCATGCACGTGGATCATTATAACGAGTATCCTTAACAGTAGCTGAACCAAAAATATGACGGAAATTGTAGCCTTCTTCATCTGGATTCAAGAAATTATCATTGATCAATTGTTCAAGGTCTTCAGAGTACATTGCATCTGGAGAACCAAAATCAAAGTTATCAATGTTCAAACGGTTCGGAGCAACCACATACGCATCGTCAGGAATACGAATTGCAGCCCAATGATGCCCACCGTAAGTTTCCAAGTACCAAACTTCATCTTTATCAGAAAATGCCATCCCATTTGATTCATATGTTCCATATTGAGTCAAAAGTTCGCCCATTCTTTGTACGCCTTCACGGGCAGAATGGATATATGGCAAAACTAACGTTGGCATATCTTCTTCACCAAAACCATCTTTAACTAAAGGATCGATCGCTAAGATCCGTGAATTAGTTGTGATCGTTTCAGTTGCTGACATTGCAACATTTTCACTATTGATACCAGCACCAGCCCAGATACCATGCGAATTATCTGAATCAGGGGTTGCTGTATACCGTAATGGATCATCAGGCAAGTCGATCTCAAACTTTGAAAGTTTAGAAGAATAATGCTTTGGCTGATCCTTAGGTTCAACCACGATAAACTTTTGTGGTTCTGCATCATCGCTGTGGTCTTCAGTCCGAGCAACTAAAGTAGAACCATCGATCGTTGCCTTTTTACCCGCAAGGATCGTTGTACATGAAGAAATAATTTTATTCATTTCGCTTCTCCTTTATGATTCTGATTATGATAACTCTTTCAAGTTATGTATATATCTATTCTATCAAATATAGATCAAAAATGCGCCCTTCTAGTTCAACAACTTTATTTAGAAAAGGTAAAAACTGCTACTCAAATAAGTAATAGTTTCCAAGTATCTTCTTTAGTTTCTCACTTTTGTCAGGTCAATCGGCCACTTTTTCCAATCATAGCACCATAAAAGTGCCATTGTCCCAGCCCCGACATGCACACCAATCACTGGCCCTAATTCACTTTTTTCCATTGTAACCCTGGGGAAGTCATGATGAATATCTTGATACCATCGTTCCTCCATTTCCCAAGCACCAGCATGAATGACCGTTAAACGTAATGGTCCATTCGCTTTTTCTTGTTCCGTCTTAAAGCGCTCCTTGATTGAATAGTAGGCTTTTTTCATTGTCCGTTTTTTTTCGAGTGCTAAGATTTTCCCTTCCCTAGTGAAGGTTAGCACTGGCTTAATACGCAATAAACTTCCAACAAATCTGGATGCATTCGATAAACGCCCAGTACGTACCAGGTGAGACAAATCATCTACTGCTAAGTATGCTTTCGTTGTTTCCCGAAATTTCTCTAATTCTTGGATAATGTCTTCAGGTAAATAACCTGCATCAGCTAAACGCACAGCTAGCTTAGCCATCGCACCTTCAGCTGACGCTGCCAGCTTTGAATCAAAAGGATAGACCCTAATATTTGAAACTTCTGGTAAATAATTAAGCAGATTTTGGTAGAAAGTCGTGATACCTGAAGATAAATGAATGCTGATCACTGCATCATAACCTTCTTTTTCTAACTCATCATATGCTGCTTGCATTTGGCCAGGCGTAATTTGTGTCGTTGAAGGTAAATCGGTCTCAGATTTCATTTTCTCGTAAAATTCAGACGCTGTAATATCAACATTTTCTAAGTATGTTTGGCGTTCAAATATTACCGTGATCGGGATCACTTTAATATGATATTTTTCAATTTCTTCTGACGTCAGACAACTGGCCGAATCAGTCACAACTGCTATTTTCATAGATAAACCACCATTTTTCTATAATATCAATCATTTTAAATGCTAACTTGATAAATATCATTAATTATATCAAATAATCATTATCGCACCAAAGAAAAATAAAAAGGACAAGATACAAAACATGTTTTGAAATCAATCTTTTGGGGCACATTTAAAGGCCGTCAAACTAACTCAGTTATTAGTTAGTCTGACGGCCCTTTTAGAATCACATAGCTAGTTTTGTATCATTCCTGATAATTTTAGTTGATACTAGCTGCCATCGTGATTATCGTTTGTACGCTCTGTCCTTCTAATGAATAAACAGTTTTTCCATCTTGCCAAGTCAACTTGTTATTACCATTGATCTCAAACTCACCAGCCGCGACCGAATTGGGTGCGGGTAAATATGAGTTTTCTAACATTTCTACAACCTGTTTAGCCATCGGTTGTGGATCTTCTCCATTGACTGCAGCCGCATGTACAACTAGTGACCACTGTCCTTCATTCCAGTGTAAATAACGATTACCTGCACCTGAATCGATCGTACCGGTAATATCATGACCTAAATCAACCGTTGGTAAGCCTTGATCACCATCACCTGAACGGTAATCAACCGCTGCTTTAGCAGACACAAATGAACTGTACGTTTTCTTAGATAGAGTAGCATAAGGTGCTTCATTTCTGATTGCTGGATCATTTAATGGACGTGCTTTATTACCGACACTGTAATAGACTGTATAGTTGTCACTGTCTCCAGTAAAACGAATGTTTAACTGAGAGCTTCCCTGACCTAAACCATCATTTTGTGGCAAAACAACATGGCCTAAAGTTCGGTTTAGATCTGCATTTAATTTAGACAACCTTGATTCATTATTTGGCGCCGGTCGGCTATTATTATTGCTTGAACTTTGTGAGCTGGCTATACTTCCACTTGTTTGCGAACTTGTTTCTTTTTGTGGCTCTTTTTGAGAACTAGACTTAGCACTTTGTTTTTTATCTTGCTTTTGCTCTTGTTTCTTCTCAGTTTTCACACTAGTAGAAGAACTACTTGAAGCTTGATCTTGCGATTGAGCACCGCAACCCGTCAATATTAAAGCTAAAACAGCAACGGTTACTTTAAGGATCGTCTTGTTCATTTGAAACGCCCCCAACCTTTTTAGTTAGTAATAGCTTCTCACCAAATTTTTACTGAATGTTGTCAATCAAATAATTATACTGCATCGCTTCACGTAGATTTGTCGTATCATACCCCAATGTTTCAGCAATCGCATAGCTATATGCAAAAGCAGTAGCTGGTCCACGACTCGTCAAAATATGTGCATCTTTGTCGATCTCTACGATATTGTCAGTGTGTGTGGCATCCTTGGCTTCAGCTTGGATCTGTCCTTCCATACCTGGAAAAACCGTGTAGTGCGTTTTATCCAACAACCCGTAACGTGAAAAGGCAGTTGGTGCAGCACACATTGCTGCATTCCACTTACTTTGTTGTGCACGTTTTTGCATTAGTTTCATTAACTGATCGTTATCTCGTAAGTTTTTAGCTCCAGTTGTTCCGCCAGGGAAAATTACTATATCATAGTCAAGCAAACTATCGTCTAAAACTTTGTCACAAGTTAACGTCACTTGGTGTGCGCTCGTGATTTTTAATTTGTCTAATCCGACCATATCTGCTTTTCCACCTAACCGACGAATAACATCGATCGGGCTTAAAGCCTCAACTTCTTCACAGCCGTCTGCGATCATAACTGCAGCAGTCTTTGTCATCATAGTATCCCCTTTCATTACATAAACCTTTTTACAATTCCATTTTAATTCATTTGCGTAATTTTTTCGAATCCTATGTTTTTAATCAAATTCATTAGTGTTAGTTTATAGTTGAGCTTGTCATTAACATAACCAATTTAAAAAGCCAACCATATTAACTGGACTATGATAACTAATTCTTTGTCCAAATTAATAGCTGACTTCCTATTTTTTAATTAATACACTGCTTTTTCTGATTCTGGATCAAAGAAATGTGCTTTATTCAAGTCGACACCCATCGTAACTTCTGAACCCGGTTTAACAAAATCACGTGCATCGACCTTGCAGACAAATTCTGTCTCACCAACTTTACTGTACAATTGTGACTCAGCCCCCAATAATTCAGAAACTGATACAGTTGCTTTGACAAGCGATTCAGGGAAAGTTTCAATAAAGGCTTGTTCAGTATGCATATCTTCAGGACGGATCCCAAAGACTAATTTTTGCTTATCATACCTTTTATCACGTAAGACTTTTAAGCAACCCTCCGGAACTTTTAATCTAAAGTTTTTGCCCTCGTCAAAAATATATTCACCATCTAAAGTAACATTGAAAAAGTTCATTGCGGGTGCTCCAATAAAACCACCCACAAATACATTCGTTGGTGAGTCATAAACTTCCTGTGGAGTACCAATTTGTTGAACTTCACCGTCTTTCATAACCACGATTCGATCCGCCATCGTCATTGCCTCTGTCTGATCATGTGTAACATAAATCGTTGTTGTTTCTAAGTCTTGATGTAATTTAGCGATTTGAGCCCGCATCGCCACACGTAATTTGGCATCCAAGTTTGAAAGTGGCTCATCCATCAAGAAAATTGGAGCATCCCGGACAATTGCACGCCCTAAAGCAACACGCTGACGTTGTCCACCTGATAAAGCGGCTGGTTTCCGGTCTAAATATTCTTCTAGCCCTAAAATGTCCGCTGCATGATGAACTTGTTTATCGATTTTTTCTTTTGAATATTTGCGTAACTTTAATCCAAAAGCCATATTATCGTAAACTGTCATGTGAGGATATAACGCATAGTTTTGAAATACCATAGCAATATCTCTGTCCTTAGGGGCTTCATCATTGACGATTTTACCATCAATTTTTAAGTCTCCCTTTGTAATATCTTCTAGACCTGCGATCATACGCAAAGTCGTAGATTTCCCACACCCAGAAGGTCCAACGAAAACAATGAATTCACGGTCTTTGATATCCAAGTTAAAATCAGTTACTGAATAATCATCAGCATTATCATATTTTTTATAAATGTGTTCTAAGTTAAGCTCAACCATAATATAAAAGTCACCTTTTCCCAAATAATATTGAAAGAAATATTATATTCAAGTATTTTTAATTTCTATTCTACAATACAATCTTTAAACATAAAAATCCCAACGAGTCCTGGCAGTGATGCACTGAACAGTAGCAAGAAAAAAGACAAAAACAAATTAGTATTTATCATGAGCGCTAATATTATCAATATTGCCTCGACTATCATTTTAAACGGATGTTCAACCATAATTTGTTGCCAGTTTTTATTAACATTATCCGAACAGCTTACACTATACACAAATAAAATTCCTAAAATAACAATACCTATAGTTATTAGAAAAGTTGTTAGTGCAACGTTATTTTTATTGACCAAAATCATTACTATTTCAAATGTTAGAAAAATTCCAAAAAAGAAATTGGGCTTAATCTTCTTCAGATTGTCAAAATATTGTTTAATTGTTTTTTTAAACAACCAACTTTCTTTAGTAGATGATCTTTCTATTAAAATTTGAAAAACTGCTGAATATGCAGGTATAACAAAAACGGAAAATAAAAGTGCCAATAGTATCAAATTCATTGGTTGTAACATAAAATCCGATGAACTAAATGAAACTATCGCAAATATAAATGCCGGGATACAGATTATTAACCAAGCAACATTTGTCGATACTAAGGAAGCTAAACCATTACCCAGTTTATACAATACGCGCCCATACTTACTTTTTGAATTACTCATATGTCAAAATCATATCCTCTTATTTAACTGCTCCTTCGGTCATCCCTTTAATAATATACTTCTGACTAAACATATAGAAAATAATTACCGGAATAATTGCCAAAGTTAAGCCTGCCATTGCTAAATGCCACTGCTTTGTAAATTGTCCGAAGAACATAAACATTTGTAAAGGAATTGTATACTGTTCCTCTGGAAGTACTAATGATGGCAGCAAATAATCATTCCAAATCGTCACAATGTTTAAAACCGCAACAGTAACAGACATCGGAGTCAACATTGGAAAAATAATTTTTCTAAAGATTTGCCAATGATTTGCTCCTTCCATTGCTGCAGATTCATCTAATGATTCTGAAATACTGCCAATACTACCCTGAAATAGAAAAATTGATAAGCTAGCATTAAAACCTAGGTACATAAAAATTAGTCCCCACATATTTAGTGCCTGTACTTTTCCAAACAAAGCAGTCATCGGGATCATTACAGATTGGAAGGGAATAATCATAGCCGAAATAAACAGAAGTAATATTGACGAACTTAAACGGCTATGATTTCTTTGTAGGGCATATGCAGCCATTGCTGAACAAAAAACTAACAAAATAACACTAATTACAGTAATGATCAGCGAATGAAGGAACGAGCTCAAAAAATTTAACGCTTCATAGGCTTCGGGATAATTAGAAATTGTGAAGAACTTATCTGGTAAACTCAAAACAGAATTAAAAATTCCCTTTGGAGTTTTAAAAGAGTTCGTTAGTAATAAATAAAAAGGAAAAAGCCATAAAACAGCGAGTAAAATACCCAAAATAACAATTGATAATTTACCTTTTTTCATTACAAATCAACTTCTTTCTTTTTATTATAATAAACTTGAATCAGCGCGATGCTTGCAACAATAATGAAGAAAATTATGGCTTTAGCTTCAGCCCTTGCAAAATCATTTTCTGTATAAGCAGTATTAACAATATTCAGTGCTAACATCTGAGTTGATTTATAAGGACCACCGTTTGTCAAAGACAGGTTTTGATCATAAATCTTGAATCCATTTGAGAGCGTCAAAAACATACAAACAGTGAAAGCAGGTGCAATCATAGGAAATGTAATATTAACAAACCTTTGCCAAGCACTTGCCCCATCAATTTTAGCTGCTTCTATGATTTCATCAGGTATATTTTGTAAGTATGCTATATAAATGATCATAATATACCCACCCATTTGCCAAACAGTTACAATTACCAACCCCCAAAAACCAGTTGCTTGGTTTGTTAACCATCCGTTTAGAAAATTAAGTCCAAGATTGTTTGCTAATGCAGGAAAAACCTCAGTAAAAATAAATTGCCAGATAAACCCTAGAATTAATCCACCAATCAGGTTTGGCATAAAAAATACCGTTTTCAAAAAGTTATTTCCTTTAAATTTCTGGGTAACTAGCAGTGCTAATCCCAACCCAATGACATTTAATAGAATAACAGTAACAACTACAAATTTAACAGTAAACCAAAACGCTGAAATAAAGTCTTTATCTGACATTAAAGACAAATAGTTATTCCATCCAACAAAATTGGTAAATGACAATCCATCCCAATTAGTAAAGGAATAAAACAGTCCAACTAAGGCAGGTATAAACACTACCAAAAGTAAGGCCATCAAAGTTGGTGCAAGAAATAACCAAAAAGAAGTACTTTTATTTTTCATTAGAAATTCACCCTTTAAAAAGTATCAATAATTACCCTTATAACCTACAAGATAGCAATCATAAAATAATTGCTATCTTGTTTTATATTTGATTAATTTTCCGCCTGCTGTTTTTTCCAGCCATCAGTAGCAGTTTTAACTGTTTGATCCCAATCAGCTTTTCCAGACATATACTTCTGTAATGCAGGTTGCATTGTATTCTGATCCCATGGAGTTCCTGTATAACCTGGGAATGACCAACCAATTACCTTTCCGCTTTGCGATGCATTAAACACTTGTTGCGAAAGAGCATCAGGCATCTTAAAGTCGGAATATCCTTTATATGCAGGTACATAGTGTAATTTATTTACAACTAAATCTTTTCCTTCTTTGGATGTATAAAGCCAAGTTAAGAAATCTTGAGCTGCTTTTTGTTCTTTATCAGATTTTTTATTATTTATAGCCCAGTAATTTGAAGTTCCAACAGGTAATTTGCCTTCTTGCCCCTTCACTGGAATTGTCATCATACCTACACCATTATTAGCAAAATCTTTATCTATTCCTTCAATTGTTGAATAAATCCAATTTCCTTGCTGTACCATGGCTACTTTCTTTTCTGAAAAGTTTTTATTAACTTGACTAGTATAATCGACCTGCATAACAGGCTTAACAGAATACTTCATCTCCAAATCTAGCATATCTTTCATTTCTTGATTTGCTGTAAACTTCATTGATTTAGACTTATATAATTTTAGAGAATTACCGTTAAATTCTTGTCCCAGATATAGGTTTGCTAGGTGATCGGAAAAAACCCAAGCTTCCTTCCCAGGAGTTGCAAATACCGCATCAAGTCCAAGTTCATCCTTTTTAGAATCAATTTGTTTTACAGCTTCCTGAAATTTATCAGGAGTGGTTAATTCTTCAGGTTTTATCCCTGCTTTTTCAAAAACTTCTTTATTATAAACAAATCCATAACCTTCAACATTATATGGGTATCCATATACCTTTCCACCATCGGTAACTGTATCTAACGTACCTTTGTTAGCAAGTTTAGCTAATTTTGTACCATTTAGATCAGCAGCATATTTTTTAAACTGAATTACATCCGCAGGTCCTAATAAACTAAAAATAGTTGGAGCATTACCAGAAGAAATACGAGTTTTTAAAACTGGGTTATAATCTGTTCCCCCTCCAATTGATTGAATTTTAAATTCAACATTTGGATGTTTCTTTTGATAGGTTTTAGCTATACTTTTCAAAGCTTTGTTAGACTCAACTTTACTTTGAAGAATAGAAATTGTTACCTTATCGTTTTCGGAACTTTTTTTGCCACATGCTGTCAACGTTAGTCCCAATCCTAAAATAGCTAAAGCATAGCCAAATCTTTTTAACTTAGATAAATGCATGACACACACTCCTCTTTTATTTTTTATTTCCATAGTTAATTATGCACCGCCGAAAATATTCCTGCAATCGATTTCATGATGTTACCGGTAACAGGTTTATCTCTTAATTGTTACGAATTATTAAAAAGCCGTCTGGGTTGATTTGACCGTCTTTTGTAATATTTTGTTGTGAAATTACTTGAGCATTATCTGTAACTGTGACTCTTTGTGGTTGAGTACCTGTATTAAACACTGCAACGACTTGTACATTCTGATATTCGCGCTTAAATACAATCAAATCTGACTGCTCAGCAGTTTTTTCAAATTTCAAACTACCCTTTGACCATAGTTGAGAATACTGATGACGCATATCTACTAATGAATGAACAAATTGCAACATCTCTTTATCTTGTTGTTCTTCATCCCAAACCATACACTTCCGACAATCAGGATCTGGTCCCCCATCCATGCCAACTTCAGTCCCATAATAGATACATGGAGCACCAATTTGCGTAAACATAAAGGCTAAAACTTGTTTTTCAAGCTCTTTATTGCCATGACATAAAGTTAAAATTCGTGCAGTGTCATGAGTATCCAACGCGTTAAACATAACTTGATTTGTTTGATCACGATATAGCATCAATTGATTTTGCAACATATCGGTCATTTCGCTAACTGTTAGTTCCTTTTTGACAAAGTGATCAATAATAGGTTCTGTATATGAATAGTTCATGACAGCATCAAACTCTTTATGTCCGACCCATTCTTGAGCAGAATGCCAAACTTCACCTAAGACGTAAAAATCTTTTTTCAAGGCATGGGTTCTAGCATAAAAATCTTTCCAAAATTCATGATCGATCTCGTTGGCCACATCTAAGCGCCAAGCATCAATATCAAATTGTTCGATCCAATAAGTGGCCACATTCAGCAAGTATTCCCGTGCTTTAGGGTCAGCAGTATTGATTTTTGGCATATGTGGTGTGTTGGCGAAAACGTCATAAGTCAAATTCTTGGCAAATTCAAAATTATCTGTTTCTTCGTAAGACACTGGAAAACTGTGAATATGGAACCAGCTAGCAAAACGCGAATTCTCACCATACTTCTGGACATCTTTCCATTGCATAGAAAAATCACCCATATGGTTAAAAACTGCGTCTAACATGACGTGCATCCCATGTTCATGTGCCTGATCGATCAATTCTTTTAGAGTTTCTTTATCTCCAAAAGCAGGATCGACGTTAAAATAATCGATCGTATCGTATTTATGATTAGAACGTGCCGTAAAGATCGGACATAAGTACAAACCATTGATCCCCAGTTCCTTCAAGTAATCTAAGTGATCAATGATCCCTTGCAAATCACCACCAAAGAAATTTTCTGGTGTGGGCTTTTTACTTCCCCACGCTAAAGTTTCTTTAGGGTCATTGGATTTGTCACCATTAGCAAATCGCTCAGGGAAAATCTGATACCATACTGTATTGCGAACCCATTCAGGTGTCTTGATTCGATCGCATTCATGCAGATATGGCATCCGAAAACATGACAATTTATCTAAACCGCTTTCACTATAGCGATAAATCCGGCGATCATCGTATAAATATTCTTGACCATCTCGACCGTAAATATGAAATGCATACTGTAAACGGCGAAGTGGCAAAGTCACCTCACTGATCCAATAATCAACTTCTTTAGTTTGATAAGTCCGTTTCATATTAATAACTCGGTGTTCCCAGTTGCCTTCATCTTTTTCGTTAACTTTTGTTCCATAAGGGTCACCATACAATAAATCAACTTTGACCACGTCATCATGCTTAGTCTTTAAACGGATCTGAAAATGATCATGATCTTTCAAATATGCCATCTCACTATCAGGACGATGATATACTGCTGCAGTTTCCATACTTATCTTTTCCTCCGTTTTTAAAACAATCTGTTTTTTAATTATCTAAAACGATCGTACCATATGCTTTTAAGATGACTTTTCCATTAGTACGGTCTAGATTAGCTTGATTTTTTATCTTGATGCGTAAATTTAAATTTGGTTCTGGTAGTGTTATTTCCTGTTTTTTGTCCGTTAAATTACAAAAAATAAAAGCTTGATGTGTATCGAATGAACGTTTATATGCATAAATATCTTGAGTACGTACATCAAAAACAATTTTTCCTAATGTATATAATTGCTCTTTTTTTATGGCTAGAACCTGAGAATAAAAATTCAAAATGCTATTCGGATCTTGCTTTTCTAACAAAACACTGACGTCATTGCCAGTTGCATTTAACCATGGTCGCTCATCAGAAAAACCAGCATATACACCATCAGTCCACTGCATTACACTACGTGCACCCATCTTATGACTAGCTGACAAACTTGCTAACAATTCATCTTTATCAAACCCTTGTTTTAAACCAACTTCCATAAACGCTAAAGCAAATGGATCTTCAAAGTCAGTCGGATCAACTATTTTGCCAGCAGTCATCCCTAATTCTTCACCATAATAAATACATGGGATTCCACGTTGCAAATACATCAATACTGCCAACATCTTAGCAAGGTCTTTTTGGTGATCAGGACCCACCATTAATTTATTTAAGATCCGCGGGAGATCATGATTACTCCAATATAAAGTTGGATAACTCCAACCCTGTAAAGCAGTCTGCCATTCGACCATTGTTTTTTTAAATTTCACCGTATCTAAAAGATGCGGCTGCCCTTCTTGTGGCAATTGCGATATAAATTTCTGTTGGTCATCATCCGAAAAATATCGGAAAGTCACCACGCTATCACACATTGAACGGTTAGGATCTGTATAACTTTCTACTAAATCAATATCTGCACTAGCAGCCTCGCCTAAAATAAAGATATCCGGCTTGACCTCCTTTAGTGCGTGAATAAATTCCGACAAGTATGCTTGAACTTGGGGCATATTTGCATAGTATTCTTCTGCTAGCTGTGGCTCATTTAAATCGCCCGAAAAGACATTTTGCTCAAAATTAGCTTTAGCTGTATGTATAAAAGCATCTAATCTAAAGCCATCAACTTGATGATTTAACCAAAACTTAGCAATATCAAGCATTGCTTGACGTAACTCATGGTTAGCCCAGTTTAAATCGGGCATTTCTTTAGCGAAAAGATGGAAATAATACTCTTCACTACCAGCTGGATCTTTTTCCCATACACTACCTCCAAAAAATGAACCCCAGTTATTCGGTAAC
The DNA here is from genome assembly GCF_000349725.1 of Ligilactobacillus pobuzihii E100301 = KCTC 13174. Classification (GTDB taxonomy): domain Bacteria; phylum Bacillota; class Bacilli; order Lactobacillales; family Lactobacillaceae; genus Ligilactobacillus; species Ligilactobacillus pobuzihii. Next base: position 335,412 of record NZ_KB714693.1, on the reverse strand, counting down.
TGACCATCTTGTCCTTTTTGCCATAAGTAATAATCACGGTAAATGCTATGTGGATTTGAAATCGCATCTTTAAACCATGGGTGTTGGTCTGAAGTATGGTTCAAAACAAAGTCTAAAATCAATTCCATTCCCCGCTCATGGACAGCATTAACTAAATTATCAAAATCTTCCATCGTACCTATAGTCGGATCGACCATAAAATAATTTGATACATCATAACCATTATCAACTTGTGGAGACACAAAAATCGGGTTCAACCATAATGTATTGATGCCCAACGCCTTTAGATAGTCTAGACGCGAAGTAATACCATTTAGATCACCAATCCCATCATGATTCGAATCCATAAAGCTCTTTGGATAAATCTGATAAATAATTCTCTCACCATTAGAAACTGCTTTCATTTTTGTAGCCTCCCTAATTTATCTACTTTAAATTTAAATAATCCTATCGCATAAAGCAAGCTAATCTCAGATGTTATCGATAACAGGATTTATTAGCATATTATGACAGTAGAAAGGAGCTGGGACATAACTAGCCGTGTAATTCTAAAGAGAGCGAGACAAAAGTCGTTTTGAAGCCGGTATGTAACGTCGTTTACGCCATTTTTGGCCGTAGCAAAGCGCAGGACAAGAATGGCGTAAATGGCATTACATTGAGGATTCAGACTTTTGAAACGCGTTTATGCTATAAAAATTACAAGCGATAATTTGATTATTTTTAGCAAAAGAAGAGACTGGGATATTGTTTTGTCCCAGCCTCTCAAACGTGTTCCAAAAGCTTGAAGCCTTACTGTAACAACAATCCTTATTCTGGTCTTTCGCTTTGCTACGACCCAAAATAATGCAATCGTGTTTACAGCTCGGTTTCAAAACATCTTTTGCCTCACTGTCTGTATATAATTACTAATTATTATTTATTTTGTGGTTCCTCTAATAACCAATTGTGGATCGATCACACATTTGCCTTGTGCTTGGTTACCATTATTGATCTTATCTAGTAACATTTTGGCACAAAGTTCCCCCATTTTATCGACTTCTTGTTTGATAGTAGTTAATTTAGGGAAAGCCACTTGGTCTAAAAAAACACTATCATGGCCAATAACACCATATTGATCAGGGATACTACCTTTTTGTGTTAAAATTGCCCGTTCAGTCCCCAGAGCCAAACGATCTGAAGCACAAATAAAAACAGTATTTTCCTCAAATTTCTCCCAGTGTTCCGTGATATAATTTTGCATTTGCGTCGAATGATTGGTACTCCGAATGATCTGCGGTTCAAGTCCATTTTCTTGCATTACCTGGATATATCCAGCTTCACGTGAATACTCAAATGGCTCGGCCAAATCGATCCCAACATATATCAAATGTTTGTACCCTCTTTGAATCGCATATCGTGTACCAATTTGTCCACCCATTTTATTATCAGAATCAACGAAGTCATATCCATAGCGATTTTCACCAAACAAAACAAATGGTAACTTCAATTCTTTGATCCACTGATAATCTTCATCACGCATACCTGTAATAATGTACCCATCACAAGTACCAATTTCAAAACTATTTTCAGTCACCAGTTGCAATGCATACTGATGCTCTTCTAATTCCTTTGAAATCCCCGTCAATAAATTCATATAATAAGGTTCAACAGTCGTCATTTCTTCTAAAACTAGCAACTTAATGATTTGTGTACGATTATTAACTAACGCTCGTGCCATCGCATTTGGATGATAATTCAAACTATGCATTGCCTGATAAACTAACTGCTTAACTTCCTCAGTCACTTTGTCAGGATGGTTGATCACACGTGAAACCGTCATTCGTGAAACATGCGCCTGATCTGCCACGTCCTTTAAAGTCGTCATTAATAACTCCCTCTTTAAAATTAACTTATCCTAACATTTAGTTCCTATTTATTATCATAAAGTCTTTTGACAATTCCTTCAATATAATTTCTAATGGTTCTTTCAAAACACTATTAGAAACTAACTAAAAATAACTGCCAGTAAAACTGTCAGTCATTTTTATACTTTTTAATATTTTTCTGCAAATGTTTGCGTCAACAATTTATAGTCAAGCTCATTTGTTGTTGGAACAACAATATCAGCTTCTTTTAATTCTTGGGTATCTCCCACACCGATCGCCAATGCTCCAGACGCCTTGATCGCTGTTACACCAGCAACTGCATCTTCGATCCCTACACACTCCTTGGGGTCGATCCCTAATGTATCAGCCGCTGCTAGGAATATGTCTGGTGCGGGTTTGCCATGGGCAACTTTAGCTGGGTCCGCAATTGCTGCAAAGTAATCACTTAAACCTAAATTTTTTAGGATCAGTGGCGCATTTTTAGAAGCTGAAGCAATTGCACAGGCCACTTGGTGTTCTGTTAATTCATCTAAAAATTCAGTGATGCCGGGTAAAATATCTGCTCGAGTTAAGCTACTAATAGCTTTAACGTAATAATCATTTTTTTTATTAGCTAATTTTTTTATTTCTGCTGGAGAATAGTTATTCATGATCCCAGCATAGTCCATAATGCGTACCAATGAGTCCACTCGGCTGACCCCTTTTAGCTCAGACTCGAATTCTGCTGGTAAAATAACTCCTAATTCTTCTTGAGCTAAACGACTCCAGGCAGCAAAATGAAATTTTGCCGTATCAGTCAAAATACCGTCTAAATCAAACAACACGCCCTTCATTTTCTAATTTTCCTCCATTTTAACTATGACCGGTTCACCATTTAAAATAACCTCTAGTGGGGCACCTGCAAGTAAGGTCAATTCAGTCCTTTTTGCGCCAACAACAACACTGAGTAATCTATTTCTGAAATTAAGCCTGAAAGAATAGCCTTTCCATTCTTGTGGCACAAATGGAGCTAAATGTAATTTATCATCGCTGACCCGCATACCTGCAAAGCCCTGCACGATTGCTAACCAAGAACCTGTCATAGAAGTAACGTGCAAACCATCTTCAGTATCATTATTGTAGTTGTCTAGATCAAGCCGTGCTGTGCGTGAATACATTTCAAACGCTTTTTCCTCTTTATGCAGGTCAGCGGCTAAAATCGAGTGCGTTGCGGCTGATAGACTAGATTCATGTACTGTTAATGGCTCATAAAAGTCAAAGTTTCTTCTTTTTTGTGCTTCACTAAACTGCTCAATAAAGTAATAAATTCCCTGCAAAACATCAGCTTGTTTAATATATGGCGAACGTAAGATACGGTCCCAAGACCAATGTTGATTGAGTGGTAGCTGATCTTGCGGTAATTCTTTAGCTGGTGTTAGATCTTTATCTAAGAAAGTATCATGTTGTACGAAAACACCTAATTTTTTATCATAAGGCAAATACATTTTCTCACTGATTTCAGCCCATCTTTGTCGTTCTGCATCAGTCACACGCAAGTCGGATATTTTTTCTTCAGACACTTCTTGTGCGATTTTTTCTGTGTATTGTAAACACCATTTAGCTAACATATTGGTGTACCAATTATTGTTAACATTATTTTCGTATTCATTAGGTCCAGTCACACCATGAATCATGTACTGATCCTTTCGCGTTGAATAATGGACCCTATCAGCCCAAAAACGCGCGATCCCAACTAAAACATCAAAACCGTTATGATGAACATATTCTTGGTCACCTGTGTAACGTGTGTAATTATAAATAGCGTACGCAACCGAACCATTTCGGTGGATCTCTTCAAAGGTGATTTCCCATTCATTATGGCATTCGATCCCATTAAAGGTCACCATTGGAAACAATGCACCAGCTAATCCTTGTTGTTTGGCGTTATGGTATGCTCCATCCAATTGATTATGGCGATACTGTAATAGATTCTTGGTAACTTTGCTAGATGCCGCACCCAAATAAAATGGCACCGCAAAAGCCTCGGTATCCCAATAAGTGGCACCACCATATTTTTCACCTGTAAAACCCTTGGGACCAATATTAAGCCGGCTATCATTACCATAATAGGTTGAGAATAGCTGGAATAAGTTAAAACGTATCCCCTGTTGTGATTCGTCATTACCATCGATCACAATGTCAGATTTTTCCCAACGCTTTGCCCAAACTAAAACATGAGCCGCTAATAGTTGTTCAAATGACTGTACTGCTTGTTTGTTGCTCAATTTTTCTGCAGCCTCTTCCATTACAAAACGATCCGAATAATCACGCGAAGTAGTCACGATCACTTTCTTTTCAAATTCGGCTTTCTCATTGGCAAAAAGTTTACCTTGCCAACAGGCCGAAACAGACTTAGCAGTTTCTAAATTATTTTGATACTTCAAAGAAGTCTGATGTATAGCCTTCATAGCAACCGTAAAACGAGGCGTCCCAAAGTCATTTTCAATCGTTTGTGCTGTCATTGTTAGCGCTTGTTGCATGGATCGTTTATCCAAAACATTCCAGAACTGGTCATCATAATTGGCATCTTCATTAAAGACATTCGCATTAAGCAGTGAAGTTACACAAATCTCAACAGGTTTTTCTCCTAAATTTTCAAACCGTAAGCGATTAGCATATAGTTCCTTGCAGGCTACACTGACAAAACGTTCTGACTTAACTTTGACCGAAGTATCGTTTCGATGAATAATAAAACTACGACTTAGCAAGCCACATTTCATATCTAATTCCAAAGTAAAATCTGAAAATTTATCTTGAGCTAAATCAATCGAACGGCCATCAAGCTGAATATCCACACTAACAAAATCAACGGCGTTAATAACCTTTCCAAAATACTCGGGATAGCCGTTTTTCCACCAACCAACCCGAGTTTTATCTGGATACCAAATACCACCTAAATATATTCCTGGATGCGTATCTCCTGAATACTTTTCTTCAAACATGCCACGCATTCCCATATATTCATTTCCGATACTCGTAATACTTTCTTGTAGTCTTTTGTTATCTTTGTCCAAAGAATGCGTAACGATTTTCCATGGGTCAACCTCAAAGATTCGTTTCATGACCAATAACCCCTCTTCTCCTGCTATTTTAATTACTAAGTCAATAACCTTACCTAATGACTAGTTGATCATTATTCAGTCAATAATGTTAACGCTATATTTACGCAACTTATAATAGCATTGCGAAAAACTACTAGCAATCGTTTTCTCGCCCGTTCTGACAAGGTTCGCGCCATATTAACAATGTTACCGATAACAGATTTTAAGAAAAAAAGACTATGACAAACTTTTAGTAAAATGTTTGTCATAGTCTACTATCAATTAGAGTTATTTTAATTTAAACTGATACATTCAAATTGCATCTTTTTGCAGACCGATCCCCGTTATTGCACTCAACAGCGAAAACACAGGACATAATAAAATAAAGAACGTAAATGGGAGATAGTTCAATGTTGGAACACCTAAAGTATTGGCGATAAAAACACCACCAACACCCCAAGGTACTAAGTAGTTGATCACCGTTCCACCATCTTCAAGTACACGGCCTAAAGCACCAGCAGACAAGCCGCGATTTTGAAAAGTCTGCTTAAATGCTCGCCCTGGCAAAATAATCGATAGAAATTGTTCCCCAACAAATAAATTTACACCAATACATGCTGCCAGTGCAGCTGAGACCAACTTCAAAGGACTATTTAATTTATTAGCCAAGGGTTCCATAACAGTGGCTACCAACCCAAAGTGCACCAATAAGCCTCCAAGTGCTAAAGTCAACACGATCAAGGCAACAGTTGACATCATACTATCGATCCCACCACGTGACAATAACAGATCAACTTCCTTATTACCTGTATGTGCAACATATCCTTTAATGATAATATCAGAAACTTTTTTCATACTTAACCTACCACTATTAACTACCATCAAAGCTGTTGAAATCAAGACATTCAACAGCATTGTTGGAATAGCACCCATTTTAAGAAAAGCGCAAATGAAAATTAAGATAATCGGTATTAAGGTAAAGAATGAAACATTAAAATTACTATTCAAAGCTGCCACAGTAATACTAACTCGTGAAAGATCGGCTTGGTCATGTCCCATGCCGAGAAAAGCAAAAATGATCGTCGCAAACAAAGCCGCTGGCAGCGCTGACCACAAAATCGTCTTCATGTGGTCAAATAAACTGACGTCAGTGACAGCCGCAGACAAATTATTAGTTTCGGATAAAGGGGATAATTTATCGCCAAAGATCCCACCAGAAACAATTGCACCTGCAATCAAAGCTGGATCAAAATTCATCGTCACTCCGATCCCAAAAAAAGCGATCCCGACAGTAGAAACCACCGTAAAACAGCTTCCTACTGCCGCACCCACAGCTGCACAAACCAGAAAAACTGTTGGTAAAAACCAGCGGGCATTTAAAGCTTTAAAACCATAAACCATTAAAGTTGGGATCGTCCCCGCCGCGATCCAGGTACTGATCATCACACCGATCAAAATAAACATTACGATCGGTATGATCCCTTTGCTGATTCCATCTTGGATCCCGTCATTAATATCATCCCAACTGACACCTTTAATTTTGGCCCAAAAGATTACTATTGTCATCGCTAATAAAATTGGGACCTGCGGTGATAATTTTAACCCGATCATCCCATAGCCCATGATCGCGAGTACTACTATCAAAATAAGTGCTGCTTCAACTAACCCTAATTTAAAATTTTTTCTTGTCATCTTAGTTAACCTCTTTTAATTGTATTATTTCTGACATCAACTAATTGACTAATATCGGGCAATACCCCCGTTTGTCGTTCTTAACATACTTAAATCCCTTTCTAAGGCATAAAAAAACCGCCCTACTGCAATTTATATGCAATAGGGACGGTTTTTAACCGTGGTACCACCCACTTTGTGTGTACACAAACACACCACTCACTAGAAGATAATGGATTCTAGTTATTAACCAGTGTCATCAATATTACGGTATTTCGCACATCTACCCTGATTGGTTCGCAGCCCCCACCAACTTCCTGACACCCAGATAAAATAGCTACTTAGTGTAATTGACCTTTAAATATTAAATTAAGTTTAAATTGAATGCTAAAAAAAAGCAAGAAAATTTTTTAACATGTTTTCTAAATTAGCTTAATTCGATTTCTTTAACCAGATAACTTTCCTCAATGTATCTTAACAAACGATGGCACCAATAGGAATCAACGTTTTCATGATAGACTTTATATTGTTCCGTATTAAATTTATCTACAATGTCTAAGAAGCTTAAAACCTCTAACATAGAAAGCTGAAATTTTCTGTCAGACCGGCAATGATCGGAGAAATATTGTGAAATAATCAATTTATTTAAATCCAATTCTAAGCTAAAACACTCACATTGAGCTACTATGAAAATTCCACTTGGCATATTTCTTTTCTCCTCCCATCCTTTTTATTAAACATTGTTTTATCAGTAATGATACCGCAACCATTATTTTACCACACTTTTTAAACTTTTCTACTACTTAATACCTAAAAACTAATTATTTAATAAATTTATAGTGCAATTATTAGTGCTTGTTTAGAAAATGCAACACTTTTCATTAGTGATTTATATTAACTTTTTCTAATGTTCAAAAAAATTGTTTGCATCTACTCAGATTTTCGGTAATAATGTTAATTCTTAATGTATTTTTTTAATCAGCAGTTATAAGACATCATTTTTTAATCGTCCACACTCTGACGATTGCTAAAAAACAGTTTACGTTAAAATGACTAAGCAATAATCTAGCACTTGAACTGACTTATAGCTGATCATTTTTAATAGCCGAGCTTTGATGACAGAAAGTTGTACTCAACTAACTTTAAGGCTACAATGCTAAAAATCGCATTATAGTACTAAAATCTGTGTCAGCCTTCTGCTTGATTTGCTCTACTCTATTTTTTGAAAGAGGGAATAAACATGAAACTACGTCGCGCACAAATGAAAGATCTAGACAAAATTATCGAAATTTTAGCTGATGGGCGTAATCAATTAGCTGAAAAAGGTGTCAATCAATGGCAAGGTGACTACCCATCACGTGCACATGTTAAATATGATATTGAACACGGCTTTGCCTTTTTAGCCAAATCAACTGACGAGCAAACAATTGGTGCTTTATCCTTAGTACCCGCACCAGACCACGTCTATGATGAAATGCAAGGACAGTGGCTAACAGATACCGACGGTTACATCGTGATACACCGTGTTGCGATTCATTCATCCCATGGTGGCCATGGCTATGCGACTCAATTATTCGAAAAAGTGGTGGAAGAAATCATGCAAAACCACCCTGAGATCAAGAGTATCCGGATCGATACCCATAAAAACAATGACGCTATGCAACATGTGATCGCCAAGTCAGGCTTTAAAAAAGTCGGCGTATTAGTTGGTGTATATGGTTCGACAGATGAATGTTTTGTTTACGAAAAAGTTATCAACCAAGATAGTTCATCTAATATTAAAATTGCCGGCTAAGAACAACCACAATTTATAAATTTTCAAAAGCTTGTCCAAAAATGGCAAGCTTTTTTATTTTTCACAAAAAATATTTTTCACGACTTATGATTAGGTTGCGCACAATCTTGATAGCCGTTTTTTTGCTTGTGAAAATAAATTTAACAAATTCATTTACTTTAATCACAAGAATTTATGTGTTACTTTATAGAATATAGAAAGCATTGATCAGTATTGATTTCGGACGTCCGTTACTTATTAGTGTTTTTGTATGGTTAAATTTATGCCAAGTTAAAATCATGTTTTTGTTTTGAAAATCGTTTTATATGTGATTTAAAGATCATTTTCTGTAAAGGAACATTATTCACATTCATTTTTAGAGATCCGACAAATTGGTAATACTGTCTAAAATCCGTCATCACATTGCAAAAGTAAAAATCACCATGTGATCGCGAGATGTCTGACAGTACTTGCTATTACTCTGTTAGTAATAATCGATTTACGTGAAACAAGCAAAACAGCATATCATATTTCAAACTAGATGTTTAAATTGAAAGTCCGATATGTTTGTTTTCTAAACATTTCACTTCACTCTTTTGCTTAATAGAAAGGACGTTTTTTATGAAAGTTATCGTAGTAGGTTCATCACACGGTGGTTATGAAGCTGTTCGTGAAGTCTTAGCTGACCAACCTGACGCCGAGATTCAATGGTATGAAAAAGGAGATTTTCTCTCCTTCTTATCTTGCGGGATGCAACTTTATCTAGAAGGCGTTGTTAAAAATGTAAATGATGTCAGGTATGCAACACCTGCTGGTATGCGTGCACAGGGTGTTTCTGTATTCACAGAAACAGAAATTAGTTCAGTTGATGCAAAAAAACATAGTGTACATGTGATCGACCATGCTCATAACAAAGAACGTGACGAACAATATGACAAATTAATTTTAAGCCCAGGTGCGACTCCTGCTACACTACCAGTGCCAGGAAATGACTTAAAAAATATTTATGCAATGCGTGGGCGTGACTGGGCCATTAAATTAAAACAAAGGACTGTCGATCCTGACATCCAAAATGTTGTCGTGGTTGGTGCAGGTTATATCGGTATCGAAGCTGCTGAAGCTTTTGCTAAAGCCGGCAAACATGTCACCGTTGTTGATATGTTACCTCGGATGTTAGCCAAATACTTGGATGAAGAATTAACTGATATCCTTACCAAAGAAATGGAAGAACATGATATCAAAGCTGCTCCTGGTCAAGGAATCAAGAGCTTTTCTGGTCAAAATGATACGGTAACAGAAGTAGTCACAGACCAAGCAACTTACCCGGCTGACTTAGTGATCGTAGCTACAGGGATCAAGCCAAATACAAAATGGTTAGCCAACGTTTTGGACTTAGATGATCATGGTATGATCAATGTTGACGACCATCAAAAAACCAGTGCTGACGATATCTATGCAGTCGGCGACGCAACCTTAGTTAAATTTGCACCGACAGACGGGACTAAATCACCGATCGCTTTGGCGACAAATGCTCGCCGTCAAGGGCGGATCGCAGGTAAAAACGCAGTGGGTATCGAGGCGAAAACTCCTTTTGTCTCAGGCTCGAGCGCTTTATCCGTCTTCAAATATAACTTTGCATCGACTGGTATCAAAGAAGGCACGGCTAGTCAGTATGGTGTAAAAACTAAGTCAACATTAGTCACTGATACTTTCCGACCACCATTTGTTCCAGAAGAAAATGGTAATGCTAAAGTATGGTTCAAATTGACCTACGATCCACAAACAACTCGGATATTAGGTGCCCAAGTTTTGTCGACGCAAGATGCCACACAAAACATTAATACTATTTCTTTAGCCATTCAAGTTAAATTGACCTTAGAAGATCTAGCATACACTGACTTTTTCTTCCAGCCAGGCTTTGACCGTCCTTGGAACATTATGAATCTTGCCGCTCAACAAGCATTACGTGACTTAGGCAAGGTTTAAGCGGCCTAGAAAATCTGAGCTGGGACATAACTAGCTGTACAGTTAAGGGCCGTCGATCTATCCCACTAAATGGGTTAAATCGGCGGCCCTTAAACGTGTCTCAAAACATCTTTTGTCTTACTTCCGTTTTTTAAACTCACAATTTTAGTTACTTTTTATATTTTTGTTAAAAAAATATAGGTAAAGTTTGACGTGCCTTATAAAAAATGATAGCATTAATAGAGTAAAGTTGAACATCTTTCAACCTTTAAGCTGTTCAAAGCATTTGAACGACTTGTAAATCATTTCTGAAAGTTCATTTCTAATTTGATCACTGCATTTTATGCATGACCATTCACTTTCATTACAATTTAACATTTTCATTATAAGAATTAAATTCACACGAGTTTAACCTCTATTAAAGTAATTCCCATTTAATTATGCAACGCATAACAATCACGATGAGTTTTTCAACAAACATCCCACATGGTTATACTACTCAACCTATTATATTCGTTGTAATTAACAGGGTACTATCCCACAGATATTTTACTCACTAGTAGACGAGATTTTGCAATTTTTGCATACTTTTTAGTTTGGTAATTTTAGACAGTAAGTTAAGCATGTCTAAGGCTTATTTAAGTTACTCTACTTTCAATAAATGCTGGTGAGTTCTCAACAGATCCTTTGGTGACAAATAAAAGATTGCCACTTATTTTCTATGAGGTCTTACATTAGTCCGTCATTTCTAGGTTGGCCTTTGTAAGACAAAATTACTTTTCATCATTAGACATAACTCAGGTTCCAAGTTTTTTGCTGAACCTTGTCTTCGCTGTGCTACACTTCACTCTGTTAATATAGTCGAGCTTTAAAACTTGGCAGTCTGCATTTTTTATCTTCAAGTCGAGTTTTTACGCTCTGTGATTTTTTAATAGGAGTTTCACATTATTTTCAACTTCATCTCCAACTAAAAATTCTTTACTAAATACAATTCTCAGTTACATTTAGTTTTCGTTTCAATTTATGAAAATGGTTAGTTGAATTTCAACTAATTCTATTACTGCTAGACAAGTCTTGCTAACTTGCTTTGACAGCTTTACGATCGATCTCAACAACAACTATTTAAATTGAAAGGATGATTTTATTGGCGAATCAAGACTCGTCTAATGAGCAAGTACTCGCTTACTATAATACTAGTGAAAAAGGACTAACTGCTGCAGAAGTTACCACGCGGCAGCAAACAGGTATTAACGAATTACAAGAAGGAAAAAAAGATAACATTTTCAAGCAGATTGGACATCATTTGTCTGACATTGCTTCATTAGTATTGCTTTTTGCTGTCATTTTATCCACTTATTTAGCAGCTACTGGTCATGAAAGTTGGAGCCAGCCGTTAATTATTGGCGGGATTTTAGTATTAAACGTTTCGATCAGTATCTATCAGGAAAAAAGTGCTGAGAAGGCTTTAGCTGCTCTGAAAGATATGAATGTCCGTGAATCAACGGTGATCCGTGACGGGATAAGGCAAACTGTCGAATCCAAAGACTTAGTCGTTGGTGATCTAGTTGTCTTAAGTGCAGGTGATCAAATTCCCGCAGATGGCCGTCTATTAACTGCCAATAACTTAACGATCAATGAATCGATTTTAACTGGTGAAAGTGAACCAGTCGAAAAAACTAACGATGAAATAAAGCCATCTAAAGAAATCAGTGAAAGATATAATGAAGCTTTCTCCGGTACTGGCGTAGTTCAAGGTAACGCAGTAATGGTAGTAACTGCCATTGGGATGGATACTGAACTTGGTTCGATCGCTGGTTTATTAAACCAGACTTCCAAAAAGAAGACTCCACTACAAGAAAAACTAGACACACTTTCCAAACGCTTAACAACTGTTGCGCTGATCGGTGGTGTTTTGATCTTTATCATCGGGTTTTTCTTCCGTGGTTTTGATCTTTCATCCGGTTTGATCATGGGTGTTTCTTTAGCAGTTGCTGCCGTGCCTGAAACATTGCCTATTATCGTTACTATCAGTTTGTCTTATGGTGTTATTAAAATGTCCAAGAAAAATGCGATCATGCGTCGAGTTAATTCTGTGGAAACAGTCGGTAGTATTGATGTGATCGCGTCCGATAAAACAGGTACACTTACACAAAATCAGATGACAGTTACCAAATACTGGGTTCCTAAAAATGCTCCAGAATCAACTTCTAGTGAAGTTTCAGAAGATTCTAAAGAATTTCAATTAATGCGCTTCATGGGCTTAGCAACTGATGCACAGATCAAAGAAGTTGACGGTGAAAAAGTTGAAATGGGCGACTCGACTGAATTGGCGATCATCCACTGGATGGAAAAAGCTAATACCACACGTTTTGAATTAGAAAAAGACTATCCTAGAGTTGATGAAGATCCTTTTGATTCAAACAAGAAACTCATGGCAACTTTGCATAAAACACCTTATGGTAAATACCTTTTGGTCGTAAAGGGTGCGATCGACCGTTTACCTGTTCAACTAACTGATGAACAGTCTAAACAAGTCCAAAGTGTTAACAAACAATTTGCTCAGCAAGCTTTACGTGTTTTGTCCGTCGGTTATACCCTCTTAGATGAAAAACCGAATGGTCCGCTTGATGCTACTCAGATTCCCGTTAAACTTGCTGGTTTGATCGGGATCATTGATCCACCTCGACCAGCAGCGATCACCGCAATTAAAAAAGCTAAAAATGCCGGGATCACAACTTTGATGATCACTGGTGACCATCCTGAAACTGCTAAAGCGATCGCCACACAAATGGGAATCTGTGAGAAAAATGACCGCGTTATAACTGGGAGTCACTTACGTAACCTTAGTGATGAAGAACTACAAAAAAATATCGAAAATATTAAAGTTTATGCCCGTGTTTCGCCTGAAGATAAGATCAGGATCGTTAAAGCTTGGCAGGCTAATGACTCAACTATCGCCATGACCGGTGATGGTGTCAATGATGCACCTGCTATTAAAGCCGCGGACGTCGGGATCGCCATGGGTATCACAGGGACTGATGTTTCTAAACAAGCTGCTGATATGATCTTAACCGATGATAACTTTGAAACGATCGTCTCTGCAGTCGAAGTCGGACGGACAATCTATCAAAATATCTTGAAGGCCGTTGAATTCCTGATCGGTGTCAACTTCGCGCAGTTATTCATGATGATTTTTGCAGTTGCAATGGGTTGGGGTTCACCACTCTTAGCAGAGCAACTCTTGTTGATCAACGTTCTAGCCGATGGTATCCCTGGTTTCTATATCTGTCGTGAACCATCTGAAGGTAATAATATGGAAAAAGCTCCAGTCAATCGGAAAACAAGTATTTTTGCCGATGGTTTAGCACAAAGAGTTACTTTCCGAGCTGTAGTCTTTACGGTCTTGACACTATCGATCTTTAGTATTGGCTTGTTCAGCCTTTCCAATTCAAGCATTACATTTGCACGAACAATGCTTTTCTTAGTATTGGCTTTAGGTTCAATGATCGATATCTACGTGATCAAAACTCGTTCCAAACTTACATCTCAAACGTTTACGAATAATATGCCACTAAATATTGGTTTACTGGCTACGATGCTCGTTGTTGTCGCAATTGCAACGCTTCCTGGCTTAAGAGAAGTCTTTGGTTTCACCGCGCTTTCTAGTACCGCTTGGATATATGTCATAATCAGTATCTTCATTCCAAGCATCTTACTTGAGATCAATAAGCGCTTTAGCTTAAGGAAAGAAAAAAGAACTGTTCAGTCATAATAAGGATGTGATGACTTGGTTTATCTAAAAATTTTTGTCATGTTAGTGTTTGTAGTTAATTTAGCTGGCTGCAGCAATTCAATTTCAAAAGATCTAGAGAGCCAAAAGTGGGAATTTACCGCGCAACAAGTGGATTCTCCAGCATCCACCGTTCGATTTAATAGTAAACATGTCACGTTTGTTAAAAATGACAACAGTAAAACCTACGGCTATAAGCTCAAGAAAAAAAAAGACGGATCGACTCAATTTATTATGGGAGACAAAAGCGGGGTTTCCCATCGTGCACCAACTAAAAATTTTGAGATCAAAAAGTCCAATAAATCTTACAAATTAAAACCCACAAATAAGCTAGCCAAACACTACTATGGTGAAGCCAAGTTGGTTCCGATCGGTAAAGACGAAACTGACTAAACCAAAAGCTCTAGTTGCTTACTCAATGAGTATGACAACTAGAGCTTTTTTATTGCTATTTTTTACTTCGTTTAAGAGCCTGCTGGTAACCCTCTGAATATTGCATGCTTTGCGAATATGAATCAGCGATCGAATCCATCATCTTTTTACCTTTACTTTGACTTTGCCTATTTTGCGTCCGTTTTTTTGCATTTTGTTTAGTACGGTAACGCGCGGCTGACTCTTTACCATATGTTCCATTATTGGTCTGATAACTATGCGGTTCATTAACTAAGTTATCTGTAATATGAGAACTCCGATAATGTCTAGCATGGAAAATTGGCCCATCCGGCGTATACTGTACTCCACTTTCATTAGCCTCAGTTGGAACTGCTTTGTTCCGTTGACGTTGACTTTTTCGATTTTGTTGGCGCACCATTTTGCCTGCCAGGTTATTAGTACTTGGCTCTCCCCTGATTTTTTCACTTGTTTTTGTTTCCTTAGGACTAGTATTCGCAGGAGAACTCCAATTTACAAAAGTCTTGCTAACTTTTTGGGCTAGCCAAATGATAGCGATAAAAATCACAAATATTAATAACAACAAAAAAATTATGCTAATTACGCTCATCTCATCGACTCCCTTGCTTTGTACAAGTTTTCAAAGTGATTTCCTATTGCGCTTGATCTCCCTGATCTGTTTTCTTTGGGTCATCAGATTCATTAACAGTATTTTTACCTTTGATTGCTTGAGCTAGAACTGAAGTTTGCCCAAAATTACTGTTGTCATCATTTGGTACGACTACCATGTTAGCTTGTGATTTAGCCAAGTCACTATATGCTGCGATCGACTGGTTCTTGAAATAACGCTGGTCGGTATTACTTAAACCAGCTTGAACTGTGTCGATCCGGTATCTTTCAGCATCTGCCCGTGTCTTAGTAGCTTGTGCTTGGGCACTAGCAGTTGCCATCAGTGCATTATTTTGCGCTTCATTTGTTAAACGGATCGATTCCGCTTCACCTTGAGCCTGTGCGATAGCTGCGATCCGTTCACGGTCAGCGGTCAACTGTTTATCCATCGCACGCTGGATCTCATCTGATGGCAATAGTTCGTCGATATTGATCCGGTCAACATTGATACCATAAGTATTAGTTAAGTCCCCGATTGCGCTTGCTAGATCAGCATTGATCCGTGCTGTTGACCCTAAAGCGTCATTTAGTTCCATACGACCAATAATATCACGTAAATGCCCCCGCACTAACTGAGCCATCGATTCAACTGAGTCTGTATTATTATATTCATACTTCATTGAATCAGTCACATGATAGTTCAAAGTGACTGAGGTCGATACCTCTGCATTATCCTTTGTAATGATCGAATAATGCGGTAATTCGATCGGTTGCATTGCTAAACTAACTGTCCGGATCCCTTGAACAAACGGAATATAAAAATGTAATCCTGATTCCACTGTATGCTTATATTTTCCAAACATTTCTACTAGCCCCTGACAATTTTGGGGCACTATTTTTATTCCAAATGGCATATCCTTACCTCATTTCTGAATTGGCTTGATCGTTAAAATATTTCCAGTAGCCTCAATTATTAAATATGCAGTATCGGATTTAATAGATTGGTTATCACTAGTTAAATAACGATAATAGATCCCATTAACTAAAACTAGCCCACTATCTGCAAAAATTTTATCTGGAGCTACTACTTGATTTAAGATCAAACGACTTTCCATTGTCGAACTATTCGTCTGTGAATCTTCTAATAACTGTTCTACACTTTCGACAACCATTTGATTAATACTAATATGCTTTGCTGCAGCTTGTTCTTTTAATTTTTCATATACATCTTCTGGAAATCGAATGGTCGTCATTTTTGTCGACAAGGTTTTCACCTTCCTACCATCTATTTGATATCATATTGATATTATATCTCAAAATAACCCTATTTGTAAATTTATAAGTTTAAAGATATGATTTACTTCGTCACTAAAGTAACGAGCTTCTAAAAACGCGGGTCTAAACTTTTTAGGACTGGGACAAAATTAGCTGTGCGATCCTAATTTTAGATACAAAAAAGACCTCTGCCTTATGCAGAAGTCACCACGACAAATAAATATTCAATTATATAACATTAAAGACTGCGAAGTAGAAAACCGCTGCCTCAATAGTCAAGATCAGTTGAACCAAACTCAGTAAACCACCACAAGTCATCGCTTTTAATGGCGACTGAATTTTCCCGATCTTCTCATCATTACCTAGCCATGACAACAAAAGCGTAAGTACCGGGAAGACAAACACTAAAAATTTTGGTTGTCCATATAAACTTAGTGCATTCAAAGTCATTTGTATGGGAATCTCCCGCGGCAAATATATCATGAGCGCCAACGACAGCACGAACTCAAACATGCTAACGATGGCGAACGTCGCGGGGATCTTATGATAATAATCGCTAAACTTAGCCAAATAGATCACTCCAAATATATATTCTTTTTGTTTTCTATCACTGCTTTTATTCTACCACTAATCAATATTTTTGCGTTAAAAAATACAAAAACTGTGCATACTAAAAAGCCGACCACACAAAATGATCGGCTTTTATATAATTAAAGTTTGAAACTAAACGTTCAATCAAAGCGACAAGCGTCTGTTTTCCACGTATCTCGTGCGGTTTGCACGACCAAATCGATTTTGTCCCATTGCTGCTTTTCATTTAAGTCATTGCCTTCTTTAGTTGAAGCAAATCCACATTGTGGTGACAAGCTTAAATTATGCAATGGTACTACATCCATCGCCTGCAAAATTTTATGTTGTAAATCTTGTTTTGCTTCTAATTGTGCAGATTTAGTCGTCACTAACCCTAAAACAAAGACTGCTTGCGGCTGTGCCCGGTGGATCTTCGCTAATGGCTCAAAATCACCGTCAGCTTGCATGTCATCATATTCCATGAAAAACGCATCATAGGGTAATTGTTGCAAAACATTAGTAATAGAAGCATAAGTGCCACCGCCTAGGGATGCAGAATGGAAATTTCCACGACAAATATGGGTCGCTATGATCATATCCTCGGGTGCCGTTTCAATGATTTGTTGGATCACAGAAACAATTTCATTTTCTAGTTTTTCAACACGTTCACCATTTTCATTACCTTGCATACCTGCAATCGGTAAAGTTACACCCAATAACCATGGATCATCTAACTGCAAGTAACGCAAACCTAATTCATAGAAATGTGCCACCGTTTGTTGATAGGCTTTCAAAATATCAGCCAAATATTCTTCGCGGCTGGTATAAAAGTCACGATAATTACTAATGACAGAAAATTCTCCTTCAAACAACAACGGTGTTGGAGCAGGAATCGTCACTTTAGCTTGAACATCTGCTGGAATGATACTTTGTAAAAAACCGTAGTCAGTAAAAAAACGGTGTTCTGGGTTATATCCGATCTTCCCAACTAATTTTAAACCATCATCAACTAATTCTTGACCACTAAAATTTAGTTTAAATCCATTGGGAACAACTTTCACTCCCTTTAAACCAGCTAAGAAATCAATGAAAAAGTTCTTACGGTTATATTCCCCATCAGAAACTACATGCAAACCATGAGCTATTTCTTTTTTAACCAGCTCTTTGGTAGCGTCATGTTGGATCTCTGTAAATTCTTCTGGACTGATTTCTCCACTTTCAACTTGGCCATACGCTTGTTTCAACTTTTCTGGGCGTAAAAAGCTCCCCACTGTATCGTAGGTATAAAAATATTGATGTTTTCTAACTGTCATTATTTAGTCACCTTTCTGCGAAATTATTTGTACTCACATTTAAAGATCCAAATTAGCTACAACTACTTATACCATTTGTAATTGTCCAAAATATTTTGCGCTTGTTCTGCCGATCGAGCACTGATCATTTGATTAACAGTTGTTTGTAAGTTATCTAAGCGGCCATTCAAAACATTATATAAAAAGCCGCTTTGTTGGGTCTGATTATCTAGTTGTTGTTTCAGTGAAGATAAACTTTGCGAAACCTGCTGCATCTGGGACACATACTGTTGGCGATAACCGTCTTCATCTTTTTTATAATTCTTGACGGCATTTTTAGTTGCTTTATAATTTTTACGTAATTCTTTGATTTGTGTGTTAGCAGTATCTAATTGATCGCCTAACGAATCATTTTTACGCTGCAATTCAGCGATTTGACTACCTTGATCGTCGACTTCTTGTCGTGTCTGATGATAACTGATCCCAGTCCAAACTAGATAAATCGCTAAGATACCCAGTAACAAATAAATTATTTTCTTTAAGCAGCCCTTTTTCTTTTTACGTGGTTTTTGTTGCCCATTGTCAGCCGTCTGTTCAGCTCCTTGCATTGATCGTTGTTGTGGTTGTTGCTGAACCTTTGACTGTTGTTGCAGCTGTGTTGGTTCAGTGAAGTGACGACGCATGTTCCGTTGTGACTGTTGGCTATACGCATTTTGGTCTGCAGTATTTTCTACGATCTTAATTGCGATTTCGCGTAATGGTTGCAGGTTGCCATTTTCATCTAAAATCGAAATAGTTGCATCATACATTCCTGCTTGTCCTAAGTCGACATTAGTCATATTAACCAACAACTTAGACGATATATCTTGCCCTGTTCGGTCGTCGATTGCTTTAGCACTAGTCAAATGCAAGACATCTTCACCATTCAAAGCCGTTTTAGTATCAATAGTGATTACATCTTTAGAGATCATTAACTCTGGTTTCATTGATTTACACCCCTATTATCCGGGAAAATAACCTACTCGGACCTTTTTCTTCCTATAAATTATATTTTATCTGAAAGAATCAGCAAAAACAAACCTTATAGTAATACCGGTGTAGCAACTATTTATAAGAATCATGAGACCTATCTGTCTTTTTACTCAAACCTTACGATTTAATAATAAAAAAGGTTGAGACATAACTAGCCGTTGATACTAAAAGGGCCATCAACTTAACCACTTAAATGGTTAAGTCAACGGCCCTTAAACGTGTTCCAAAAGACTGAAACCTTACTGTAACAACGATCCTTATTATTGTTCTTCGCTTTGTTAGGAATCAACATATGAACCGCCGTGACAAATCAGCTTCAAAACAGCTTTAAATATTATATCTGATCTTCAAATACAATGGCTTCCCATGGTTCTAAAATTTCATCGGAGTCACTAGCTTTTGTCTTATGATAGTTCGAGATCACGACTTTAGAATCTAAGTTGGGCGTATAATATTTTGCGCGTTTCAATCGTTTATCACTCAAGTTAACTACAACCGTCCATTTCTGTTCTCCTAAACATCTTTCGTAAGCAAAAACATCAGGATCTGCAGCGTTTTTTAGTTCATAGGTCCCATCGCGTAAAATCAAATTATTGTGTCGTAACTTGATCAGGTCACGATAGTAATTTGAGACTGATTTCTGCGCTTTTTGATCTTTATCGACGTTAATTTCTGGATAACGCTCATTGATTTTAAACCACGATTCAGATTCAGAAAAGCCTGCATTAAGCGTATCATCCCATTGCATCGGAGTCCGTGCATTATCACGGCTGATTTGATGTGCAGCTTTCAAAAAAGCCTCTGGTGAAAGTGTTTGTTGTTCTTCAACATACTGGCGGTAGTTAGTCCGTAATTCGACGTCTTCGTAGTCATCTAATTTAAAATCGGGGTTAGTCATTCCGATCTCTTCACCCTGATAAATAAACGGTGTGCCTTGTAAGCAATGCAACACAGTCGCAAAAGCTGTCGCACTTTCATACCGATACTCTTGATCATTCCCCCAGCGGGAAGGAGTTCGTGCACGATCATGATTTTCAAAATAAAGAGCATTCCAACCATGATCACGCATAGCATTTTGCCAATCACTTAAAATGCTCTTCAACAAGACAATATCAGCTGGCTGAGTATCCCAGCGGCCATTGACCCCATTTTCTTGACGATCTATATGCATGTGTTGAAAAGTAAAGACCATATCTAGTTCTTGACGTTTAGGGTCAACCAACTGCCGAGCATCGATACTTTTTGAAGCTGGTGCTTCACCCACACTCATCATGTCAAATGGTGCTAGGACTTCCTGATTGATATCATGAATAAATTCATGCATCCGTGGACCATTATCCTGGTTAGCCACCACATACTTTTCATTATGTTTAGCTGGATTATCAGGGAATTCCTGATTTTTAGAAATTGAGGTAATGATGTCCATACGCCAACCATCGACCCCTTTTGCTTTCCAAAAGCGCATTAAGTCAAAGACTGCCTCACGAACACGTGGGTTTTCCCAATTCAAATCAGGTTGCTCTTTTGCGTAGTAATGTAAATAATATTGTTGCCGTTGGTCGTTCCACTCCCACGCTGATCCAGAAAAATTAGAACCCCAATTATTAGGTTCGCTACCGTCTGCCTTTGCATCTTTCCAAATGTAAAAGTCACTAAAATAATTATCTTTTGACTTACAACTCTCTTTGAACCAACGATGCTGATCAGATGTTCCATTCACTACAAGATCCATGATTATCTTCAAATCTAACTTATGCGCTTCATCGATCAAGCGATAAAGATCCTCATTGGTCCCAAAACGTGGATCAACTGCGCGATAATCAGCAATATCATAACCATTATCTACTTGAGGCGATACATAGAGCGGATTTAACCAGATAGCATCAACACCTAATGATTTAATGTAAGGCAACTTTTCAATAATACCGTTAATGTCACCATAACCATCATTGTTACTGTCATTAAAACTTTTCGGATAAACTTGGTAAATGACCGCATTTTTCCACCATTCTGAATTCATAATTTCCTCCGTTCCCAATAAAAACACTCACGTTTACTTTAAAAATTATTGCTTAAACGATGCCTGCCAAAGATGCCAACACGGAAATAATAATAATTCCAAAAATTAGTGTATTTAGTGAAACGTTCTTTTTCTTGATTAAGTAAAAACAACCCAAAGTGATCAATAAAGGTAATAAACCCTTAAAAATTTGATCCAAAACATTCTGTGTTTCTAAAACTTTTTTACCAGCAACGACCATGTTCCACTTGATATCAAGTTTCACCATTTGGCTGGTCATGGCACCGACCATCATTAAACCGATCGTACTTGCAGCTTTTGTCAAAATATTGATCAAACCATTCTCATATAATTGAGAAATATAAGTTGACCCCAGAGTATAACCCATTTTTCCACTATACCAACGGATCAACTGCACTGGTACGTTAAAGATCAATAGAAATACGATCGGAGCTAAAATATTTCCTGATTTGGCAAGACCAATTGCAACACCTGCGGCAATTGCTTTTAAAACACCCCAGAAAACTGAGTCACCGATACCAGCTAATGGCCCCATCAAACTAGTTTTGATAGCATTGATCGAATCAGTGTTGAAATCTTCAGTCTCTGAATTTTCTTTTTCCATCGAAGCAGTAACACCCATAATAAACGGAACTAAGGCTAAGTTACTGTTAAAGTACGAGTTGTGTCGTACCATAGCTTGTTTCTTTTCTTCTTCATCATCATAAAATTCGTTAATGAAAGGCATCATCGTATATTCGAAACCAGAAGCGCCCTGCTTAGCAGGTGTAACTGCTGAATAAAGTGTGAATGAACGCCAATACATTTGACGTAAAAGTTTTTTCTCTCTTGCTGTTAATTCTTTTTTGTCAGCCATTATATTAGATCCTCCTTAAAGTCGATAATTTCTAAACTTCACCACTAACTAAAGAAATCATCGTTTTCCTGTTCATCGTTACTTTCAGCTTCGCCACTAGTCGACGATCCTGTCGTGACCACAGCTGCACGTTCTTCAGCTTTCTTTTCAATTTTATGCATTCTGAAGTCATTTTGTGCTGAAACCACACCAATCACGATTGCCATAACAGCAACTGCGATCAGCGGGACCTTGAAATAAGCAACGATCAAGAAACCTAAGAAATAGTAAACAGAAATATTGTTCTCCCACAATATTTTCATCAACATTGCCATCCCGACTGCTGGTAATAGATTACCCGCAACAGATAAACCATTGATTATGGTATCTGGGATCATGTTGGTTGCATTTTGTGTTGCTTTTGAACCAACTAAAATAGCAAAAAATGGGATCAATGAATATAAGAACCACTGTAAAGTCCACAATCCAAAATGCAATCCAGTATATTTCTTTTGCTGCCCATTAGCAGCTAAACGATCAAAAACTCCTGCGAAAGGTCCAACTACTAAAACATAGATCAGTGTTTTAACTTCGACACCAATAATACCTAAAGGAATGGCGATCGGTAAGGCAACTCCTAAGCCGCCGCCCATATTGATAGCAAATGTAACAGCTAAAGCGCTAGCCAGACCAGGTTCAGCAGCCATCGCGCCACCGATATTGACAACACCCATAAAGATCGTTTCAAGAGATGCACCTAACAAAAGTCCGGTCTGAACATCTCCTAGTAATAACCCCACCAAAGGTCCGATCACGATCGGCCGTCCAAGCTGGGTAAAACCTAATAGCTCTTGGCCGCCAACTGTTAAGAAAACGACTAAAGAGATAACTATTGCCTGATATAACATTATCTATACCTCCTAAATTAAAACAGAGTGGAGTGAATCGTTTAAAAGTCGAACACTATCGGACTTTAACAATAAGTCGTGCTTTTTGCGACTTGTTGTTGAAGTTAGATAGGCGCAGACTTTTGATTCACGCAACTCGACTATTAAAACAGAGTGGAGTGAACCGGGAGAAAACGAGCACTAATGGACTTAGGCATTATGACAGGTGTTTTTTCTTGTCGTGATGTCTAAGTTAATTAGGCAAAGCTTTCTGGTTCACGCAACTCGACTAGTAAAACAGAGTGGAGAAATTCGGGAGACAACGAGCATTATCGGGCTCGGAACTTATAGTGCGTTTTGTGCACTGTGAGATCCGAGTTGGATAAGCGGAGTTGTTTGAATTTCGGAGCTCGACTAGTAAAACAGAGTAAAGCAGCTCGATCAAAAGATGAGCACTAGCGGACTTTAGCGCCATATTGCGTCTTTTTCAATGTGGTGATGAAGTTAGCTAGGCGCAATCTTGTGAGCTGCGAAGCTCGACTATAAAAGCAGAGTAAAGCATCAGGCATACACACTATAATGCGATCCTTAGCATTGTGGTGTGTATGTCTGTTAGGCACAACCTGCTGCCATGCGAAGCTCAACTACTAAAACAGAGTGGAGTGAACCGGGAGAAAGTGAGCACTAATGGACTTAGGCATTATGGCAAGTGTTCTTTCTTGTCGTGATGTCTAAGTTAATTAGGCGGAGCTTTCTGGTTCACGCAGCTCAACTATTAAAAACAGAGCGAAGACTCCCGTTTACAACTTCTTTAATTCATCAGTAGCCAATAACTTCTTGTTATCTGGCAAATTCTGCAGCGCAGTTTCTGGATATAATTTAACTAACTGACGTAGGCTTTCAATTTCTTCATCAGTCAACATTACAAATTGAGTAAATGTATGTTTTTGGCCTTCAACAGCCTTACCAACATTACCAATATTTACATATTTGATATCAGGTAACTTTTCAGCTAATTTGACAGCATCTCCAACAGTTCTAACCAACACAAATAATTTCATTTTTTCTGCACGAGGATCTGATAAAAGATCGATCGCACCTTGCAATGATTTGATAATAACCTTCAAACCACTCGGAACAGCCATTTTTAACGCCATCTTTTGCATGTCGTCTCCAGCTGTTTCATCATTTGCAACAACAATGCCGTCTAAATCTAAGGCACGTGACCAAACCATTGCAATTTGTCCGTGAATTAATCTTTCGTCTACTCTAAGTGCTTGTATCATTTTTTATTCTTCCTTTCGTATTCGCTCCATTTTTACTTAGCTAAAGAAATCATCGTCAGAAGCATCTTCTTTTGGTGCTTGAGGTAATTTAACTTTCTGCAAACTTGCTCTTCCGCTTTGCAGCAATTGATCTACAAATTTTTCAGTGATCGGTTCCGCTGACAACAAAGCTTCTAAAACGATCGGCAAGTTAAAACCTGCGATAATAAATACATTTTTGAATTTGGCAGCCCGCAAAGTAATTTGCTGATTAACACTCCCGCCAAATAGATCAGTGAAAACTAATACATGGTCATCTTCTGTGATCTCCGCAAAGAAATCATCTAGTTGATTTTCCAAACTGACACTTTCTTCGTTATATGCTGCAATATATGTGACATTTTTGCTTTCCCCAGCAAACAATTCAATAGTACTTTTCGCTCCAGTAGCGAAGTTAGCATGAGAAGCAATCAGAAACTTATTCACTGTTTGGCACCCCCTATTTTAATTTACACTTAACATATAGCAAAAGCCGTGCCAAATTTAAAAAATACTGTCATAGCACGCTTTTTAAAAACATAAAAAAAGAAGTGTTCTTTTTTTAAGCACTTCTTTAAGCAGTTATTCTTTAATCAACATTGGTTTAAATAATTCATACATCAGCGATAATTCATAGTCATCGACTTGGATATTATACTTAGTTTCCGCATCATGAAAGATATTGCGGGCAACTGAATAAAATTCTTCTTCCACTTCTGGCATGTCTTTGACGTCTAATTCTTGCACAGGACGATCATTATTTAGCATCATACGTTCAAACATTAACGCAATGTGCATATAAAGGTTCAATTTAATTTTCCCACTTAAATTTAAGTGGTAATACTCTTCAAACTTGGCCGTAATATCTTGTACCTCTGGAATAACAACTTCTGGGTTCATAAAGCGTAACCGGCCCTTGATTCCGCCAATCGTAAAGAACCGCAAGAGTTCATCCATTAACTGATTGATCGTCCGTTTATTTTCACCCATTTGTTCTAATAAAACACGTAACTGACTATCACCATTTTTATCCATGATGTCGTAAATATTGATCACTTCCGCCACGTTTTGTTCCGGCACATCAGCTGTTGTTAAAACAAAACAAGTGTTTTTAAAGTATAGATGATCATGATTTTGCAAAGTTGTCTTTAAATCCCGATAATCCATTGTAATGATCTCAACGTCACTTTGTAAAACACTAGTCAAGATCTGCTTAACTTCACGCGACAAGCCAACCCCTGACATACAAGATACAATAATATTTTGCTTTTGCGAAATCCCTTCATAATACTGAATATTCATACTATTTGGATATTTTTCCGCCTTTTCAGCAATTTTTTTAAATTCCTGTTTCTGTTGAATTTGCAAGCCAATATCTAAAGCGACCGCAGTGGTAAGATTATTAATGACTAACAGGTCAGTATCAAGTAAAGATTTTACTTCACGATACATATTACTTAAAGAACCCATATCAAATAACAAAACCGTACCATCATATTTTCGCCCTTGTTGTTTAATGTAGTTGTTAATTTGATGACTTATCTCTTGATTCGAAACATCGATCGGCATATCAAAAGCTTCAAAAATATAATTACCACACAAATCATTAACAACTGAGCAAATACTTGAAGCCATACCACCACCATGACAAACTAAAATTGCTAACAAGTCCTGATTTTCAATTTGGCTAGCTTCATGATCAAAAATCGTATATAACAACAACAACTCAAACCAATCAGAGTCAACACGGATGTCGACTAATTCCATCGTTTTACGGCACAAATAAGCTGTTCTGGGATAGTGCTTTTTAGCTAAATCAAGGACAGCTGACGCTGTTGGTAGATCCAACGTTTTCTGTAATAAACTGATCATTTGTGCCGCTCGATTCAGTTTATTTTGGGAAACTTCCTTAACTACACCATAACGTGCACTGATTTGCTGTACGGCTTGAATTAATTCTTGACGAATATAATTAGTAAAGTATTTATCTAAAACTAAATTAGCCGCCGTTTTACGTGTATCTCTCAAAAAGCGAGTAATTGTCAGCGACTGTTCGTTGATTTTTCCTGGCCGTTGTTCTTGCTTTTCTAAAGTGCTTAATAAAGTGCCTAAAGAAGGAGCATAGTCTGTAATTTGGCTTTCAATCGGCTGATGATGTTCAGTCCCACGAATCAACCAACTCGCATCATCTTCATATTTCCCATCTTTTTTTCCTAAAGAAATCCTGAGTATTGAAGCGTCCTGACCTTTTCTAAAAGCTTCTGCACACAAAAGCTTGATTTGATTGGCTAAGGATCCAACATTACCGATTTGTCTAGTGTTGATCAATTGTTTAATTGTCTCATAAGGGACCTTGATATCACGTTGCATATCAACGGCTTCTTTTTTGAAAAAGTGTTCAATCAACTGGCATTGTTCAAGTAATGGTCGGTCAGCGATCGAACTTAACTGGACCTGAAGAGGGACACGTCGCTGAAAAGTCTGTAATAAAGTATTATCCAAATTCTCAGTTGTCGCAAAAATAAAGCGGACATCAACGTGCTTTTTTTTCTGATTTTCACCCAAGGGATAAAAATCTCCTGAGTCCAACAAAACAAATAGCTTTTCTTGACTCTCGCGTGGCAAGCGATGAACCTCATCTAAAAATAAATAACCGCCATCAGCTTGATCGACTAAGCCAGGCATATCAGTATTCGCACCCGTAAAAGCACCTTTCTTATATCCAAATAAAACTGATGAAAGTAACTCTGGGTTATTTGCATAGTCAGCACAATTCAAGACCGCAAAATTAGCATCCTTAGCGATCACGCCTTTTTCTTGTGCATATTTAAAAACCAGTGAAGCTAGATAACTTTTTCCAACACCAGATGGCCCAGTGATGATCAAAGGAAATCCATGTGGAGGGTAATCCACGGCTGACTTACATTCATCGACGATCTTCTTTAAACTACCATCAGCGCCGATCATTGCCGAAAATGCGTCTCCTTGAATAGCTATTTGCCAGTAGACCGGTTTAGTCCCACTCTTAATGATCAAACCTTCATGGTACAGTTTGGATAAATATGAACTAGTCACTCCGCGCGATAGTCCTGCCTTTTTAGCGACCTGTTGAGTCGTAACTTTTTTAGAATTTTGTAATAGTTCTTTCAATTGATCTAAAACACGATACTTTGCCTTAGGCAATCTCTCACCTCATTTGATTAATAATGTGCTCAACCTTATTTAAACACTTTTTCAACAAGTCCACAAAAAGTTCCTAAAAAAGAGTCTGGTATATAATTAGCTGTGCGATCCTAAAAGAGCCGCTGATCTAACTTTATTAATTGGTTAGATCAACGGCATTTAAAAGTGTTCAAAAGACTGAAACGTTACTGCAACGACTTCAAAACACCTTTTGTATTACTCCAGTTATGGAATAATTTTATTCGCGTAATAACTTATTGGCTAGGGCAAAATCACCTAAAGTTGCGGAGCCATTACCTTTAACTTCCGGCATCACGATATATTTATCCAGGTCAGGTAGTGACACATAGCCGTTTAAAATTTTTGCAAATTCGACACGTACCTTTTGCAAGACAGGTTCACTGATCACACCGCCACCAAAAACAATTTTATCTGGGCGGAATAATAATGTCGCTTGTAAGGCAGCTTGTGCGATATAGTATGCCATAACATCCCAAACATGGTCGGTTAACGGCACATCTTTACCTGGGCGCCCAACTCTTTTCTCAAAAGTTGGTCCAGAAACGAGTCCTTCCAAGCAATCACCGTGAAATGGGCAAACACCCGTAAAATCTATATCATCCGGGTGTCGTTTCAATAAAGTATGTCCCATTTCAGGATGGCCAACACTACCAACAAAATCGCCACCGATCACTGCACCACCACCGACACCAGTCCCGATAGTATAATAAACCAATGAATCAATTTTTTCATTGGCCAATAATGACATTACATATTCACCATAGGCCGAACCATTAACGTCAGTCGTAAAGAAAATCGGCAGATCAAGCTGGGCTTTGATAAAACCCACAAAATTTGTGTCTTCCCATCCTGGTTTAGGTGTCTTAGTCACATAACCATACTTGGGTGAATTTTTTCTGATCTCAATTGGTCCAAAAGATGCGATCCCGATCGCTTTAATATCAAATTGTAAAAAATAGTCTACCACTTTTTGTAAAGTTTCTTTGGGTGTTGTAGTTGGAAATTTAATCTGATCTTGTATGCGGTAATCCTCATCACCAACAGCACACACAAATTTAGTGCCACCCGCTTCAACTGAACCTACTAGCATATTTTTCCCACCTATTCTGGTAATTTTTTGTTGAACAATTTATCTTAATTTTCTCTCATTGTAACATTTCTTACATAGAATTTTTGAAACAACTTGCAAGAATATATTTACTAATTACCTTCACTTCAAATATAATTATTAGCGTACAGAATAATATGGTATAAAGAGGAGAAAAAATGTCACAAATACAACCAGTTAATTTCCGCGACATTGGCGGTATCCCTGTTTCTACAGGAACTTTAGCCCCTAAGATATTCTTTCGCAGTGGACAAGTTGTCAACATTGCAAATGAAACTGTCGACTTCTTGCAAAACTCCTGCTCTCTCAAACGGATCTATGATTTTCGTAGTGCAGAAGAAGTTCAAAAAATGCCAGATACCAAGATCCCAGAAGTTAATTTCACTCATTTAGATATTCTACAAACATCTAAAGCAAATCAAGCTTCGATGGATCAAATGGTTGCCGGTACAGGTGATGCACATGAAAACATGTTGGCAACTTATGAACAAATGGTCGTTAGTAATTCAGCACGCCAAGGCTACGCCCATTTTTTAACAGATCTGCTTTCAAACGACGAACCAGTTTTATTCCACTGTTTTGCCGGTAAAGATCGGACTGGCTTTGCAGCCGCCTTGATTTTAAAAATCGCTGGTGCAAGCGACCAACAAATTATGACCGATTACCTAAAAACTAATGAGTTGCGTAAGGAAGCCAATAAACAAATCATCGATCACTTCAAAGGTACGATGACTGT
Organism: Ligilactobacillus pobuzihii E100301 = KCTC 13174; assembly: GCF_000349725.1. Lineage (GTDB taxonomy): Bacteria > Bacillota > Bacilli > Lactobacillales > Lactobacillaceae > Ligilactobacillus > Ligilactobacillus pobuzihii. The sequence continues at coordinate 305,984 of NZ_KB714693.1, read as the reverse complement.
TGCAGATCTACAAGAATTAGAAATTGCTTTAAATGTTGCACCAGAATACTTACAACGTGCTAATGACACAATATACAAATCTTTTGGTTCATTTAACAATTATCTAAAAAAAGGTCTTGGTTTGGAATCTAGTTTTGTTTCTGAGTTCCGCCACCAATACGTTAACTAATAATATTTATAAAAAAGCTAGGACATAACTAGCTGTGCAATTCTAAAAGGGTCGTCGATCTATCCCATTTAATCGGTTAGATCGACGACCCTTTAATGTGTTTTAAAAGACTGAAGTCCTACTGTAACGACTTCAAAACATCTTTTGTCTCACTTCTTTTAGAAACTATCTTTTTCTTTGCTGACCATCATTCACTTGAATTTAGTGCACTGATCATGTCTATTTGTTTTAACTTACGGTGCGTGACCCACATTACGATCGCAGAAAAGATCACGGTCATCACCGCAGAAATTACATAGCCTGGCCACTTGATCACAACCGGGAATACCATCATATTGCTAGAGGCATAAATCAAGATGAACCAATTTAAGAACCAACCGATCACAAAACCAAATAAGATCCCGAAAATCGTAAAAATGATATTTTCACGTACAATAAACATCGTTACTTCCTTATTATAAAAACCTAAGACCTTAAAGGTCGCTAATTCTCTACGGCGTTCTGAAATATTGATATTCGTCAAATTATACAAAACAACAAAGGCAAGCGTTCCTGACAAAACAATGAAGATAACTACGATCGCACTCATGCCTTGAACTGATTTTTCTAATTTATCGCGTTGATCCTTGGTATAATTAGTATTTAAAACTTGTCCTGTATCGGCCAGCTTTTTCGCCAACCGATCTTGTTGTTTAGTAGTCATTTTTTGTGAGCGAACAAGATAGGAATTAAGTGAAGCCTTTTTCCCTATTGCTTCTTGATAATAGTCGGAACTCAAATATACATTATGACCTACATAATTTTCGGTGATTTTTGCAAGTTTGATCGTATACTCACGTCCTTTTTCATCCTCAAAACGAAGATGATCACCTTTTTTCAAATCATAGGTCTGTGCCAAACGTTGACTAACAACTGCTCCTTTTTTAGGAAGAGACTGATTTGCTTTTTTGCCAGGCTTATTTAACGAAATGTAATTTGACAATTTTTTTGGGTCTTTGATGGCATACAAAGAGGCTTCCTGATTACTTGAATCTTTTTGTCTAAAAGTCACCTGCTCCATACGCACAGGTAATTTACCAGAAACTTGGTCACTATTATCTAAGACTTGTGCGGCACGATTTTTTTGCCCAGATTTTAAAGTTACCATTGCTTGATAACGATCGATCTGTGTATACTGCTTAGTCCCTGGTGAAGGGATCGAGTCATTCAAGCCAAAACCAGCCAACATCAAACCAGTACAACCAGCGATACCAAAAATCGTCAAAAACATCCGTGACTTATACCGGAAAAGATTACGAAAAGTAATTTTTTGAGTAAAATTCAGTCGTTTCCATAACGGAGTGATTTTTTCCATCAAGATCCGCTTACCTGCTTTAGGCGCTTTTTCAACCAAGAGATTCATCGGTTTTTCTCGGAGGTCACGGAACAAGACTAAGATCACCGACCCGACCGTAGCTAATAAAGCTGCCAAACTAGCCAACACGATCAACTGCGGATAAAATAGTGATTTATAATCTTGGAAAATATACATGGCTCCGGTCATCTTAAAGACAACTGGTGGTAAAACTTTACTACCGACTAGGACACCTAAGATCGTTCCAACTACCGCTGTTAATAACGCATATAAAATATATTTGACTGAAATTTCCATCTTACTGTAACCTAATGACAACAATGTCCCGATTTGACGCCGATCTTCAGTGATCATTCGCGTCATTGTTGTAAAGGTGATCAAAATAGCAATGAAGAAAAAGAAAACCGGAAAAATATTAGCGATCGCATCGATCCGATCAGATAAACTAGCATAATCACTAAAGCCTGGTAGGTCTGCTCGTTTGTCCGTCAAATAAGTAGGTTTTGAGACCTGCGTTTTTTCTTGTAGCTCTTGCTTACCAGCAGTTATTTTACTTTGTGCTTGTTGCAATTGTTTTGCTTGTTCCTTTAATTGTGCCTTGGAAGCTGCCAGTTGTTGTTTAGGCTGAGAAAGCTGTTGTTGTGCTTGTTTTGTCCCAATTTGTTCACTTAAATTTTGTTCTTGTTGTTTAAGCTGCCCTTCTTGTTGAGCAAGTTGTCCTTGGCCGGTCTCTAATTTTTGCTTGGACTGAGACAATTGCTGTTGATTTTCAGCTAGTTTCTTTTTAGCTGGTTGGCTCTTTTTCTCAGCAATTTCTTGTAATTCAACTTGTCGTTTTTCGCGACGGTTGTCCAAAACATTGTCCAATTTCTTTATTTTTCTATTTAGTTGACGTTTATATTCATTTGAAGAATATGTTTTACCCTTTAAATCGTCAAAAGTAACATACATTTGTGCATAAACGTCAGTATCAAAACTAGCAAATGGTACATAAACAAAACCATTGGCTTGACCATCACCAACTGTCGTATTACCGCGCTCTTCATTTGCAATATATAAAGGCGAATCAACCAAACCGACAACTTGATAGTGTGTTTTTTTCAAAGAGTCATCATTGAGCGTAATTTTTGAACCGACAGGATAATCATCAGCCAGTGTCTTATCGATAACCACCTGATTGCCCCTGCGTGGTAAATGCCCCTTAGTCACATTTAATCTATTTTGCTTATCACTTTTCGCATAAGAATAAACTTTTAAGTTATTCTGCTTTTTATTTTCTAAATAATCAAAGCCTTTGCTCAGTTGAACTTGAGTACCCTTAATTTTTTCAACTGCCGCCCGATCAGCTTGCGTTAATCCACCAGTCGACATAATTTGTAAGTCAGACATGTTGTTTCGTTCGATCTCAGCTTGGGCACTAGCAGTTAGATCAGGTCCGACACTTTTAACACCTACAAAGAGCAAAACCCCCATAAAGATGATCAGAATAATTGCAATAAATCTTCCCATGGAAAATCGAATGTCACGAAAAGTTGACTTTAAATAAGTTTTTTTCAAACTTTCACTCCCTCAGGTTAATTTTATATCCACTTTAGTATATCTAACTTTAATCATCCTTGCTAGAAATTTAACAGTAAAAAAGCCAAGCTATGGCTTTTTTACCACAGTTTGGCTTAAAATTTAAATTCTTAATCAATGAAACTTGTATCTGTTTTATTCATCCAAGCATAGGTCATACCGATGATAAGGGCCCCACCAATATAATTACCAATAAAAGCAAAAATCAGATTGTGTATCACACTACCAACAGTCATACCAGCAATTGTCCCGTTAGAAGCAAAGAATGCTAATGAGAAAGCTGGGAAGTTAGCAATAACGTGTTCGTAACCAAGGAAAGCAAAAATGAAGATCACGAAAATAATAGCCATAACTTTACCTGCATCATCTTTCATACGTAAATTGATGACGAACGCTGTATTAACAACGATGTTAGCAAAAATACCTTCTACAATGATCTGGAGTGTTGACTTGCTTAATTTACCAGCAACACCAGCGAACATATAATTATCTGCCGGCAAGTTTTGGAAAGCACCTGTTAATGAAACCAAATATCCGAAAACAATACCACCGATCAGGTTAAACAATACACAGGTAAATAAGATCTTCGTTGCTTTACCAGGTGATAATTTTTTACGATAAACACCAACTGTCATAAATAGCATATTGGATGTTCCGAGTTCAGCATTCATAAAAATGATCATAACCAAAGACCAACTAAACATAAATGCAAATGTAAATTTACCCGAACCTGGCATAATTTTTTCAGCTTCAAGCGCTGTCCCGAAGGCAATTGCAGTCCCTAATGTTAGAAACAGAGTAGCCAGCATTGAGCGAGCAGCATAACGCCAAAAACTAGAATCGATCAACTCGACCTTCTTTTTTATTCCAGCATCAACTTGACGCATTAAAGCTGATTTTTCTTTTGTTTCTTCTTTAGCTACAGGTTTTTCTTCAACTATCCCGCCACTTTCTTCTTCCAAGTCCTGCATGCCAGTATTTGTTTGTGATTCTAGTTCCATTATAATTTCCCCCTATGTATATTACTAGGCGATTGGCCTAGTGATCATTGATCTCTCAAATGATTTTTTGAGTATTCAACTTATATTTATTTTATTTTTGAAAATACGATCGTCATTGTTAGTACTTAGCATTGATCAATGCTTTTTTCACAAAGTCTACTAAAACTCCTAGATTTTAGCTAAGTTTGTGAAAATGGGTTAAAATACTTTCATGCAACCGTTATCATTTCAACCGATGAAGTAATAATATTATAAAAATATCTTTATGTCAAAGCTTTTTTAGCTTTTTAAAGAAATATATATTTTGCACAATTAATTTCACTAAAACACTTGAAAACGATTTCTATCGTGCTTATAATGTTAATTGTTGTTGTGAAAATTAACAATTTCGATTTATTTGATTCCACTTTACTTTTTGCTTAGTAACTAATAAGTAATATTTCCATAACAAAAAATATTTCAGTCATCTTAGTTACGATGGAGCATTTCTTTAAGGCTAGGGGTTATATTTACAAAGTTTTATGAAGCAACAGAAAATTTCAAGGGGGATTATATATTATGGATTTCAAGACAAGTAATGCAGAAGGTCCTGTAGATTTTATCAATCTAGACGATTTAGAAAAAATGGCACAAAAAGTTGTTCCAAAAGGTGCTTTTGGTTATATTGCAAGTGGTGCTGGTGACACATTCACACTTCACGAAAACCGTCGCTCATTCAACCACAAATTGATCATTCCGCATACATTAATGGACGTGGAAGAACCAGAAACAAAAACTACATTTGCTGGTGAAAAACTTCCTGCTCCAATCATTATGGCACCAGTTGCCGCACATAGATTAGCTAACGAAAAAGGTGAAGCTGCCAGTGCTAAAGGTGTTGCTGACTATGGTTCTATCTACACAGTTAGTTCATACTCTTCAGTTGACTTGCCCAAAGTGACTGATGCTTTGCATGGTGCTCCAGAATGGTTCCAATTCTACTTCAGTAAAGATAATGGCATTAACCGTCACATCATAGACAGAGTTAAGGAACAAGGTATGAAAGCCATTGTTTTAACTGCTGATGCAATGGTTGGTGGTAACCGTGAAACTGATGCCCGTAACGGCTTCACTTTCCCAGTTAAATTACCGATCGTCGCTGAATACTTACCAGACAGTGTTGGTAAATCAATGGACTATGTTTACAAGTCAGCTAAACAAAAACTTTCTCCAAAAGACGTTGAATTTATCGCAGAATACTCTGGCTTACCTGTTTACGTTAAAGGTCCACAAAGTAAAGAAGACGTTGACCGTGCATTATCAGCTGGTGCTTCTGGTATCTGGGTAACAAACCATGGTGGTCGCCAATTAGATGGTGGCCCAGCCGCATTTGACTCATTACAAGAAGTTGCTAAAGCTGTTGATAAACGTGTTCCTGTTATCTTTGACTCTGGTATCCGTCGTGGTCAACACATTTTCAAGGCTATTGCTTCTGGTGCTGACCTTGTTGCTTTAGGCCGTCCAGCAATTTATGGTTTGGCAACAGGTGGTAGCGCTGGTGTTAAACAAGTATTTGAAAAAATGGAATCTGAATTAAAATTAGTTATGCAATTAGCTGGTACACAAACTATCGAAGACATCAAGCACTTCGAATTGCGTGATAATCCATATGACCCATCATTTGACACATCAAATGATTTGAAATTGTTCTAATCTAGCAACCTAAGAGAGACTTTTAACACACTTTTCCCAATTAAGTATAAAAAACTAGAGAGTGAGACAAAAGATGCTTTGAAGCCGATTTGTAACGATGATTGCGTTATTTTGGGTCGTAGCGAAGCGAAGGACCAGGATAACGCAATCATTGTTACAGTAAGGCTTCAATCTTTTGGAACACGTTTAAGAGCCATCGATTTAACTCATTTAATGGGATAGATCGATGGCCTTTTTATAACCGCACAGCTAGTTTTGTCCCAGCCCCTTATTTTTTATCTCGAATTTAACAAGTGAAGCGCGGATGTTAGTTAATATTTGAAAACCAGACCGTCAACTGTCAGATTTGTACGTGAATCATACTAAGCTGTATGTTAAATAGATGAACTCTGATATAAATCAACTACAACTAAACGCTCCTTTTGCTATCTTATGTTCGGACTAGTCTTACTTTAAAATTTGGTAATAACAGTGGCAAGTTGATCGTTTTGTTGTAATGATGCCTATCGGCCAGCTTTTGATAGCTCGTTACTTATTATTAAATATCTAGCATGGCACCTAATAACCACAATTTTGTATTTTTAACCTCCTTTTTTCTCCCCAAAGCATCATTTACCTTGATCCATCTCTTTTTTATTTTGTGAGATCTTATTATAAAGCAGTAGGATCGACTGATTTCCTAATATTAAAAGTAAAAATTTTATTTCTACAAACTAAAAAGCCTTGCTGACGACCAAATATCGGGCGTCAACAAAGCTTCTTTATACAAAATAATATTATCCTTCTTTTTTACTTGTAAAATAACTAACCAGACCGATCACGATCCAAATTCCCAGAACAACATATTCATAAGGCCAAACCAAAGAAACTGAAGTACCTGGAATAACTGTGGCTAGTGCGATCACAATTGCGATCACCCCACCAATAATTGGTAATGTTAGATGCTTATTACGAAAGCCACCCTTTAATTCAGGATGTTTCTTACGGATCGCAGCTAAGTTAAAGGCATTGATCCCCCAAGCTAAAGCTGTCAAAAAACCGCCAATATCCAAGAAGTAAGTTAAAGCACCTTTACCCATCCAGCCTAAACCAAGAACTAAAACTAAAGTCAAAGTAACTGCACGCGAAGGAGTTCCATATTTAGGATGAACCTTAGCAAAGTACTTAGGTAAGATCTCCTTTTCAGCCAACGAATAAATCAACCGTGGTGCTGCAGAAAAAAGTGCCAAGAAACTAGTTCCAAGTCCTAAAAAAGCAATCACGAACGCTGCTGTCCCTAATTTGGGAAAACCAGCAGCTTTAAATGCATCGATCGAGCCCATGTTCATTTGTGCAGTTTCTTTCCAAGGAAAGACCCAGGCAGAAGAAAGAAGCACTAAAATATAATAACTAGCTGCGAACACGATCGAAAGGATGACGATCTTACCAATTTTGTGTGCGGGCGTTTTAACTTCTTCGGCCATGGCCCCAATCGATTCCCAGCCAGTTAGAAAGGTCATTGCTGGTAAAATAAAGCGAAAGATCGCTGGTGTTTTAGCCTGTCCATCGTAAAAAGAAGGTGAAAAATTGCTTAGGCTACCATGACTAAAACCAACGATCGCCAAAGTTGAACCCAAAATGATCAGTAAAGCAAACAATACGATCTGGACGTTGCTAGTTAACTGTGCTCCTAAATAATTGATACCAAAAATAAACAATGTTATTAAAACTCCCAAGATCAGCTCACTATAATGAACTTTAGCGCCCGCAAAGGTATAAGAAGGACCAGACGCAATTTGTGGAAAGATCTCCGAAAGTAAATAACTAGATGCAGTCACATAAAAGGCCAACGCACTAAGATAAGAACCTAGTAAGGCCCATCCAGCAAATAGACCACCTTTTTTACCAAATGCCTCATAACCATAAACAACTTCTCCACCCGCTTTAGGGTAGATAGTCGACAATTCAGCAAAAGACAAGGAAACCATGATGGCTAACAGCGAAGCCGCTAATAAACCAAAAATCTCGCCTCCTGCACCATATTGTCCAAAAAATTCACTATTGGTGTAGATCCAACTACTCCCGATCACACCACCTGAGCCTAATGCAATTAAACCCGTTGTACTAATACTATGTTTTAACTTATTATCTGCCATTTTATCACCTTAAATTTCCGCCTAACGCATATGTATCAGAAAAGCCTATCTTACATGAGCTGGCTTTTCTTTAAGGTTAGAACTTTCCCTGTCTTTTTATTTTTTAATAACTTACTCTGATCTTAATGCAATTGCAGCATCTTTCTTGGATCCCATTCGAGCCGGAATATGACCACCTAAAACAGTCAAAATCGTACTGATGATCACCAATAAGATAGCATGCCATGGGTTTAGCTGAGCCACATTACTCAAATCAGTGACTTTTTCCAACAAAATATTGGCTGGAAAGGTCAGTAACCAAGCAACGATGACACCCAAGACACCTGAACCAACCCCTAAGATCGTAGTTTCTGCGTCAAACACACGCGTAATATCCTTCTTACGTGCACCCAACGCTTTCAAGACCCCAATTTCTTTGGTCCGTTCCAAAACAGACGTATAAGTAATAATTGCGATCATGATCATCGAGGTGACCAATGAGATGCCCGCAAATCCGATCAAAACGAACGTGATCGCGTCCATCAAACCACCAGTCAGTGAACTGATACTACCTGCTAAATCGTTATAAACGACCTTATCTTTACTTGCTTTATCCTTATTGTATTTATCCAGGTAATTAGTGACCCGGTCTTTTTGATCGAAGCTATTTGGGTAGATCTGTATCGTACTAGGAACACTTGCAGCTCCCAAATAAGTCATCAAGTCTGGGCGACTAGCTGACTTGATCGATTGACCAGTCAAAACGTTTTGTTCGCTAGAACGCTGTGCATTAGCGATAGCTGAGTCCTTATTTTGGTCGACGACCTCTTTAGTTAGTCGATCGTTATAAGCGACCCCATTAGCCAATAATCCATCAGAATTTTTAGACTTGGTCCGTAAAATACCTGTGATCTTTAATGTCTTAGTCTGATCTGAAGAAGCCATTTGCTGGTAGTTTTTGTCCGGAACAAAAGTCCCAGTTGGTAGCTTTCGATAAAAATCATCATTTGCTATTAATTTAACTTTAGTACCGATCAAATCAGAAGCTTTTAGATCCTGATTATTTTTAACATCAAAGCCCAAGTTCTTTAATGCATTGATATTAACGTTATTATGCTGATCAGCAATCAAAACAATATCCGTTTTCTTAGATGGATAATCACCAGCAAGTGTTTTATAATTTTGCTTTAAAAAACTCATTTTTCCGTTACGGTCAGTTGGATAAACGGCCCCACCCACACCAACTGAAGAACTTGGGTCACTACTCGATTGATCTTGTGCTTGTGATTCATCTAAATTCGAAAAAGTAACTGGTTTATATTTGCCATCAACTTGACGAACTAAGTTAAATCCCGTCGTATAAATATAAGCGATATCTTTAGCTGCCGATTTTTTAATATCTTTAACATAGTCAACATAATCATCATCGATTTTGTTTATATGTTGCGCCGACTCCGCTGTACTTCTTTTAGCCCTGATCGTTTGGCCTTTAGCGAAATTATTTTTCCCATTAGACTGAGAATTTTGTGCTGCTGCTTGTGAATCTAAACCGACTCGTGAAATAGTGATTGGAAACTGTGATAAAGTTTCTGCCTGTGTATTATCGATCTGTTTTTGAAAACCGTTAGATAAAGCCAACACGATCCCAATTCCAATGATTCCAATACTTGAAGCAAACATCGTTAAAAATGTCCGTCCCTTTTTGGTCTTGATATTGGTAAAGGATAACTTCAAGGCCGTCCAAAAACTCATCTTGGTCCGATTAAGTTGAAAGTCGCTGTTGACCTCTCCGCTTTGATATGGTTCAGAATCATCTAAAACTTTTCCATCGTTAAACTTGATGATCCGGTCAGAGTATTCTTCAGCGATATCTGGATTATGTGTCACCATGATCACTAAACGATCTTGAGCAAGCTCCTTGATCAGATCCATGATCTCATGACTAGTCTGTGTATCTAAAGCCCCAGTCGGTTCATCTGCTAACAAGATCTCAGGGTCATTAGCCAAAGCACGTGCGATCGCTACTCGCTGTAATTGACCACCTGACAGCTGAGCTGGTTTTTTATTCATATGTTTTTTCAGCCCAACACGTTCTAACGCTTCTGTTGCTTTCCGCTCTTTTTCTTCATTAGAGACACCACTCAATGTCATTCCCATCGTGACATTATCCATGATACTTAAATGAGTGATAATATTATAATCTTGAAAAATAAAACCGATCGAGTTATTCCGATATGCGTCCCAATCACTTTCCTTAAAGGTTTTCGTTGATTGTCCATTGATCAACAGATCACCAGAATCATAATGGTCCAGTCCACCGATCACATTTAACATTGTTGTTTTTCCAGAACCACTGGCACCTAAAATCGAAACGAATTCTTTTTCACGAAAAGAAAGTGAGACATCATCTAATGCCTTAGTTGTTGTATCACCAACTGTGTAATACTTCTTGATGTGTTTGAGGTCTAACATCATAAGCTCCTCTCTATGTCTTTCAAATATTTCACAAAGACAACATTTAAAAATTGCATAATATAAATTTACCATTCTTAAATAAAAAAATCAGCTAAGAAGAGCTAAAGCGATCATTTATTGCTTTTTAAAACACTTAGCTAACAGCCACGGCAACAATCAATACAATAGCGAATAAAATACTAACTTTCCAATCGAATGATAAATAAGGCGCTGAACCCCAAAATAGCCAGAACTAAACTCACAAAAAAAACGTATTCAAAACCTAAGCCGCCACAAACTAATATTTGATATTTAAATGATATAACAAGTTAAGTCCATTTTTTCAATGTTCCAATAATTAAAACGAGAGCAGGACAAAAGTCGTTTTGAAGTCGGTATTACATTGAGGATTCGTACTTTTGAAACGCGTTTATGCTGTAAAAATTAGAAGCGATAATTTGATTATTTTTTAGCAAAAGAAGAGACTGGAATATTGTTTTGTCCCAGTCTCGGTAGTGTCCAAATGCCAAATCCTAAAAAATGTTTGAAACAATCATCGTTAGTACTGCCAAAATCATTGCGTCGCCAATACTTAATAGTAAAGCTACTACCATTATCACAGCTGTACAGGCAAAACATTGGGTAATGATAAAGAAACCAGCCTAGTAACAGTGCATAAAATCGTTAATAAACTAAACAAAGTAATTTTTGATCAATAACCGTTCTTTTGCATCTAATATTCCTCTTAAAGCAGTAAATATTATAGAACCTATTAAATTAATGTTGCTCATACTAATTAGTTTAATTCTACACTAGGCTGTGCTAGAATGCCCATACTTGGAGAGAAAGGGCGCAAAAATATGGGCGTTTTTCAAAGTCATTAGCCGATTTTTTGTGTACCTTTCATACAAGTTATTCAACAATATGAATCTTAAAAAGGAGAACAAAAATGACTGATCATACCCTGATTTTTGGCCACCGTGGTGCCCCCGTCAAATTTCCTGAAAATTCTTTAGCCGGTTTCAAATACGCACTAGCTCAAGGGATCGATGGAATTGAATTTGATGTTCATTTATCCAAAGATCAGATACCTGTAGTGATCCATGATGAGACCCTAGACCGAACCACCAATGGCAGTGGACGTATTCATGACTATACATTAGCACAATTGCGTAATTTTAAATTAGCTAATGGTCGACCGATTCCAACGCTTGCTGAAGTTTTAGACCTATTAGCTGGCCAAGATGTTCAAGCTAATTTAGAACTTAAGACCAACAAGATCCATTATCCCGGAATCGAAAAAATAGTTTTGCAAATGGTAGCTCAAACTAACTTAGTTCATCCAATGATCTACTCTTCATTTGATCTTCAAACTTTAAGAAATTGTCGCAGTATCGATCCAGATCAAAACTATAATTTCCTGTCATCGCACAGAATTTTTCACCCGGAAAAAACAATTAAAAAAGAAGGCCTCAGCGGATTACACCTCAAACATTACCAGTCAGCTGGTATTTTACAGCGTGTGTGGACTGTTAACGATAAGCGCAAAGCTACCTTGTTATTGAAGCATGGTATAACTGGCATCATTACTGATGATTTTGAAACAATTACGAAACTTCGTGACCAATACGAAGCACAAATAAAATTAACGTTGCTTTAAGCCACCATCAGACTTGGCGGTTGAAAAAAGATAAAAAACTAGCTCTACAAGTAAAGATCGCGACATAATGTCAGATGCAAAAGTCCATTGTGTCGCAATCTTTTTATTGTTTGAGCCACTTTTTTTATAATAAGCCTAATTTTTCTTGTAGATTAGCAACATCCTCATCCATACCACTAGCTTGTTGTTGAACTTTAGCCAACGCATCTGTCAAACTTAAGCGTTCCTGTCCTTTACGGTCGATCGTTGTTTTAGCATGAACAAGTGAGCTTAAAATAGCTTCTTCTACCGCCGAAACTGTCATCCTAAAGTAACGGTCCATTTGGTCATCAGAAATAGCTTGGCGAGTCATTAATTGCTGTTTAGGGAAATGTTCGATCTGGTTAGCTGTCGAAAACGCCAACGTTATCTCCCCAGAATCATTACCAATAAAAGAACCAGTATACCTACACTTGAACGTTTAGCGATCCTTTTTAATTGCCGCGTATCAAATGGAATATCTGTTGCAATGACGGTAATGATACTGCCATCTTCATCTCGTTTATTATATTCAGACAGCTGACTGATTTTGTTGCCTAGTTGATGGTCGTAGATATCAAGATCTGAAACATAACCGTAGTTTGACATAACTAACGCACCTAAAGTAAAAGTCTGCCCATCAATTTCAATTTGCCGTGAAGCAGAACCAATACCGCCTTTAAGGTCATAACAGCACATACCAGTCCCACCACCAACGCAGCCTTCAGCAAATATTTTACCAGCACTAGAAAATGCTTGTGCCACATCATCTTCAGTGACCCCTAGATTTCGGATATTATTAACTGCACCATCATTACATTCCATAACCATTGAATTGACCGTTCCCGTTGCTAATCCGATCTCTGAATTTTCAGCAAGTGCTTTTTTGACTAAATAATTATACGCAACACCGACCGACAAAGTGTTAGTTAAAACTATCGGGGTTTCTAACGTCCCCAATTCGTCGACCTGGACTAAACCCGTACTTTTACCAAAACCATTGATCACATAACCAGCGGCCGCTAGTTTGTGTTCAAAAACATTATTTTTAGTCGGAATGATCGCTGTCACACCCGTTTTTAAACGGTCGGTCACAAGCGTTTGGTGCCCGACTGTTACTCCAGGAACATCCGTGATCAAATTATTTTTTCCTGGTTTTGTTTGGCTGATCTGGTCCAGAAATGGTTTATTTAATCCCATTAAAATCCCCCCACTATTCCAATTTTAGATAAAGCCATCTTAACATGAGCATACTCAAATCTTTACCCTGACTGATATCCATGTACCTCCAGCTTTTATTTTTTAAAAGATGGAGGTGTTTTTTATCGTTTGAGAACTCAACTGCATTTTTGATACCAATTTAAAAAGCCAAAACATACTACTAAACCGAACACTTTATTTTGGGCTAACTTCATCGACCAGCTCAGTTCTTATTGTTTCTTTTCTTGCCCTTCTTAATGAATTCTTTGCATTTAGTAAAAAACACTTTATACCAGAACTTTAAGCGGTTTCTATTAAAATTATATTTTAACAAATTATGTGAATAAGTTGACCACAATTTGACAACACAGCTAAATACGTTATACTTAAAGTGTAGATAGATAGTAAGTACTCACTATTTAGTGAGTGCAAGACGACAACCAAAGGAGGAAAGAATTATGTTATATACTTGGACATTTTGGATTTTAGCTGTTTGGTTCGTAGTAAACGTAATTTGGATGTGGTTTGTTCGTGATCAGGAAAACTATCAAAAGACATTCGCATGGATCAACGTAGTTGCTTTGATCTGGGGTTGGTGGGTATACTTCGGTGCCGCACCTGTCGCAGCATTAACTGGCTGGTTGATGGCAGTTAACATTGCAAACATCGTAGTAGCAATTCTTCAATTCTATTATGGTTATAACACAAACAATGCAAGTCATAATCAAACTGCTTGATCAAACTTACTAAGATTTATTTGAAAGATAATTATTTACCAAAAAGATCTACCAGTGTCCGCCACGGTAGATTTTTTTAACGGTAAAATTAAAAATGGTCAGTTAGCGTAAAGTGTTTATGGGTGAGATTGTAAAAAGATAAAAAAGAGAAATAACTCTCTGTTACAATTGTAATTACGACAAAACAATGAAAGAGAAAGTTATTTTTTAATGAATATTTTACAACAATGGTGGCACAATTGTGGAGTGATTTTAATAAAAATGGCGAGAAAGTCCTTTATCAAGAAAGTTTCTTTGACGAATGGGTCGAAAATACGATGTCTGCGGGGCGCGAGCTTTGTTTAAACTTAATCAACTTATTTTTAAAAGAAGCTGATCGCCAGTTCAATTAGTCAAAATAATTTGACCATTTTAAATTCATTTTGCACAATAAATATATAACATATCAAAAATAGGAGGTGTATAAAATGATGACGAACCAAAATATTATTAATGTAAAAGAAGATGTCAAAAAAGAGCTGACCACTAAACAATCTGCCGTAATCGACGCAGCGATCTCACTATTTTCACAGAAAGGCTTCTCCAATACAAGCACTGGCGAAATTGCCCGGAAAGCTAGCGTATCAGAGGGCAGTATTTTTCGTCATTTTCACGATAAAGAACACCTGTTACTAGCGATCTTAGATCCATTAACGAGTAAGATCTTACCATCAGAATTGAACGCTATAACTAATAAAATGTTCCATTCAGAAAAATTAGAATTACTTGACTTCATTACCATGTTGATCGAGGATCGTTCTAAATTCATCAACCTTAACTTAGATGTATTTAAGATTTTTATTAGCGAAGCTTTATATACGCCAGTGGTACGCGAAAAAATATTTCAAGCGATCTCGCAAGAAGATTTAAATGAATTCTTTAAAGTCATAGATAATCTCAAAAAAAATAAGCGTATGGTCAATTGGACTAACGCTGAGATCATGGGCTATATTGCAACAAATATTACTGGCTTTATTCTAAATTATTTTGTAATTTTTCATCAGAATTGGGAAGATACTGAACAAGCACGGCAAAATTTAATCGACTTTTTAGTCAAAGGATTAACTCCCTAAAAAGTCAAAATACATTGACGTTTTTCTCATACGCAAATGTTTAGAATAAATGTTTACTAAATTATTGCTTATGCTCACTGATAGATCATCTTTTAACTAAGGAGCTTCTCATATTGTCACAAACCCAAAAACGAACTAAAAAAGAAATAATTCTTTCACTTTTTGACTTGCTAGAAACTAACAGTTTCGCCAACATCACAGTTAATCAGATCTGTGAGGCAGCAATGATACATCGCAGCACATTTTACCGTTATTTTAACGATAAGTTTGATCTAGCTGAAAATTTGCTGGAAGAATTAGCCGATCGTTTAAGTCGAGAAGCTAACAAAAACCAACGAGATACTTTAGCTGAGATCGATCGTTTCCTCGTACAAAACTTACACTTGATCCAAAATCTGCTCCCTGATCAATATAGCAAATTTTTTCCCGAATTTTCTAGAATACTTGAAGATCTCATCACTTCTCGTTTGAAAGAAAAAGACTTGCAAAATGATATGATCGTTAAAATCGTAAATGAGTCTGCTTATCCTGAGCTAATGGTTTCTTTTATCACTAATTCAGTCATGGGAGTTTTAACTAAACTATTTGAAAATCCTTCCAAAGAAAATATGCAACAAGTCAAAAATTTCTTATTTGAAGCATTTCAAAAACTAATATAATTGTTTTCAAACAAAAAAGAGGCTGGGACAAAACAATGTTCCAGTCTCTTCTTTTGCTAAAAATAATCAAATTATCGCTTGTAATTTTTATAGCATAAACGCGTTTCAAAAGTCTGAATCCTCAATATACTGCCATTTACGCCATTCCTGTCCTGCGCTTTGCTACGGCCAAAAATGGCGTAAACGACGTTACACACTTGCTTCAAAACGACTTTTGTCCCGCTCTATTTTTTTGTCTAACGTTCTTATCTACTCAATTTTATCAGTATCTTCATTTCGCTGATTCTTCTTTTCTTCTTTACGATCACGCAGCAAGTAAATAAATGCTGGCAAGATCGTTAACGCACTGATCAAGGCATAGGCTGTATCAAGTACGGTGATCAACCCGAATTGACGCAAAATAGGGAAGTTAGAGAACATGATAGCTGTAAATCCACCCACAACTGTTAAACCAGAAACAGTGATCGCAGAACCAACAGAAGAAACAGATTGAACGATCGACTTCCTAGTATCATGACTCTTAGAATATTCTTCTCGGTATCTTTCCAAAATCAAAATCGTAAACTCTGTACCGATCCCGAGAACTAAAGCACTAAGTGTAATAGTTAATGGATTATACGGTGTTCCGATCAACCATAAGGTCAATGGCGATAAACCAAGGACGATCAAGATCGGAACTACTGGATACAAGGCTACCCGCCAATTTTTATAAATCAAGAATAAAATCACGAAGATAACAGCTAAACCTACAAGTTCGATCAATGTATGGTTAGCTGAAATATTATCGATCGCAACTAGCATCATTGATTGAGCACCAGCTGGTGAAATCTTCAAATCTCCATTGCCATGCTTAAGTGTCTTAGTTATCTTGTTCATCAATATTAATTGATCAGCTGAAGAAAGGTCTTCTTTGACCTTGAATTGCATTGTAGCATAATGATGATCATCACTGATCATTGTACTTGTCAAAGCTTTTGGCAATAATTTGATCTGCTGATCAATATCGGATTGGCTAGCATTAAGTTTGCCACCAGCGGATTTATACTGACTAGAAATACTTTGAACATCAGTAACACCAGAATACTTATTATCAACTTTTTTACCTAGTTTATCGATAGTTTGAATATTGTCCTGTGAACGAACATCCAAATCACCTGCATCAACAAGATAAGTAATATAAGTCGTTGAACCAATATTATTTTGCAAGGCCTTAGTATTTTTCAAAGCTGTCATGTTTTGTGGGATAAATTTAGTAATATCTGTTTCAACATCGATATTTTTTTCAACTGAGAAGCCAAAAACACCTAAGACCACGCCGATCAACATTACGATACCCGCATGATGAGTAACAAAGTTAGCGTATCTAGCCAAGACTTTAGATAAAATACTTGGCTGTTTAATTTTAGTTTGTTTATTTTTTTTGTTTTTATTTTTCTTACGTTTGTCAGAATCCAACAGACTTAAACTACCAAACATTAAACTAAATTCAACAATGTAACTACTGATCACACCAATTGCAAGCGTCAGCCCAAATTGTTGCATTAGTGGGGCTCTAGACAAGAAAAGGGTCAAAAAGCTGAAAGTCATGACTATTAAAGCAACTCCAACTGCTGGACCCATCTTGTGGATAGATTCCTTAGCGGCTTTTTTAGCATCCTTACGTTTTCGAAATTCTTCTTCATAACGATTATGAAACTGAACACCGAAATCTGTCCCTAAGCCAATAATGATCGGGAGTGTAGCCATCGTGGCTAAAGTAATTGGTAAATCAAACCAACCCATCAGACCAAATGTCCAAATTAAACTTGGCACCACGAATAACAATGCCAACAAACGGCGACGAACAGGGAAGATCAAAGCCAAAACAATGATCATAATCACAATGGCAATGGCAAACATCGTGATCATACTACTCAAAACTTCTGTCCGGATCTGACCTAAGATCCCTGGCTGTCCAGCTAATTTAACTTTAATGCCATCGCTAAAGTTCGCATTTTTGATAACTTTGTTAATGTCATGGTTTAACTGAACGTCAGTATCCATGCTAGAAGCTTTTTCACTAGTATTGATCAAAACCAAGTTCATTTTACCGTTCTTAGGTAACATTTGCTCCATTTCACTTGGAACTTTGCCATTATCACTTAAGAAAATATCGCGTAAAAGTGCTGTCGACATATTTTGAACCTTAGGCAACATTGGCACAACAGTTTTAACCATCGAATTTTTTTGTTGTCCATTTAAAATGCTCATAGTGTATTTTTGCAGGCTATCTTGCTGTTGGTCATTCAGTGCACTTTGCATCATAGCCTGTTGTTTCGATGTCAGGATCGACTGTGTATATTTTTGTACTTGTACTTGTTGTTGTTGGTTCAACGCCTTTTGCATCATCTGTTGCATTTGAGCAGGATCAGCACTACCAGACTGTTGTGCTTGTGCCATCTGCTGTTTTTGTTGATCATTTAAGACATTTTGAACAACATAGCTTTGTACTTGTTGCTTTTGTTGATTTGATAAACTAGCTTGGATCTCATTTTGTAATTTTTGTTGCTGTTGGTCACTTAACTGACCAGCCACATACTTTTGTACTTGTTGCTCTTGTTGATCCGTTAAACTAGCTTGAATCTGATTTTGAAGCTTATTTTTTTGTTTATCTGACAGTGAATTCATCAAATCTTTTTGTAGTTTTGAATTATTCATATCAAATTGGCCAGATAGGCTGTCAGACTTCCCTTTACCTGCATTTGCCAATTCTTGGTTCATTACAGTTACTAAATCCGTTGTTCCACGGACATTATCAACATCTCTGATTTTTCTATCAAACTTGGATAATTCCTGCATATTATCATGCGATAAAATATCAGACTGTTTTCCAGACTGCATAATATAATATGAGTCACCGCCAAAATGGTGCATGTATTTATTAGAATCTTTACTAATTGCAGAATTATTACTAACGAAGACATCATTACCCATCTTGATTTCAAGGTTGGGTAATCCAAATGCCAAACCGATAGTTATTGCTAAAATTATTCCGATCCACCACTTAGCATGTTGATGAATATTGGCACTTAATTTTCCAAATATTTTAGACATAACCTCTCTTTACCTCCACTCTACATTTGTGAACGTCCAGATATTAACATTCATAAAATAAATTTAAGACTCTGGAAGTTCCCGATAATTGAAGCAATGCTTTTTATTATAGTTAGCTTGAAAAAAGAATATAGAGTTAATTTTATTTATTTGTATCAAAATGCGACAGATATAAAAACTGTCTCATTTAGGGAACGCTATCATCATAAAAAAGCGTTAATCAACGTTTTGCTCAGTTTTTAACTTGAGATGGTGACTAAAAAATACGGGGCTTGTGCCATAATTAGTTGTGCAATTCTAAAAGGGCCTTTAATCTACCCCATAAAATAGAGGTAGATCAAAGGCCCTTAAACATGTTTTAAAAGACTGAATACTTACTGTAACAATGATCCTGTTTCTTTGCTACGACCCAAAATAACACAATCATCGTTACAAACTAGCTTCAAAACATCTTTTGTTTTACTCTCTTATTTTTAATACATGTCTCATTTAAAATAGGACTTAAATAATTGTGATCTCTTTTTTTCTAGTATCTACCTCAACTTCTGCACCAAGCGGGATAGTCATAATCGGCTGGGTATGACCAATATTAACGTTATAAAGAACTGGGATTTTTTTAAATTGTGGAAATTTATCCAAAATATAGAAAAGTCTCTCCTTAGTCATTTCCGTTTCTTTAGGAAAACGTCCCAAAACTAAAGCTTTGAGGTGTGGCGCAACCTGTAATAGTGAGGCTAAAAGACGCGAGAGTTCCTTCCAGTTCCCTGCTTCTGAAAATTCACCCAAAATTATTCGGTCATCAAGTATTGGCTGGTAAGGTGTCCCTTGTAATAAATATAATGTATTTAAATTACCACCGACTGTGATCCCTTCAGCGATACCCGAGTTATAGACTTTCCAGTCATTTGTTCGATAATGGTGTTTAATAGAATCATCAAACCAAGCATCGCTAGTCCAAGTTTTAGATGCTTGTAGCTTTATTTGTCCGCTATGACTCAGGACTTGATGCCAATATCGATCTTGGTAGTCGCCTTGTTTTCCTGTCATTTTCAAGGTTGCATAAGCTGGACCGTAGTACGTCACAAGCCCTGTTTGAGCAGTAATAGCATTACACAAAGCGGTAAAATCAGAAAAACCACACATGATCTTGGGATTTTTATCAATCAGCTCATAATCAAGGTAAGGCAGCAATTCATTTGAAGTTTCGCCACCAATCACTGACAATACTGCCTTAACATTTTTATCGGCAAACGCTTGGTGTAGATCACTAACTCGTGAAGTAATGCTCGATGATCCTTGCATATCCATTTCATTAACGTTGTCACCAAAAGTTACGTGATAGCCCCATTCTTCTAACTTTTTTTTCGCGCCTAAATTAGCCTGCATTCCACCGACTCTTTGTAAGGAATCACTCGGTGCCACTACCCTAATTTCATCGCCAGGTTTTAGTCTAGCTGGTTTAATAATATCCATCTTTATACCATCCTCTTTACATGACAGATAATTTTCATCGTAATGTACTTTATTTTTTAACAAGGTGTGTTAATTTTCAGGATAATTTTTCCACACAAAAGCTTACGTCTAGCTACCTTTAACCTCAAATCGCAAAAAACACGGCTTAAAGTTAAAATCTACTAGTACTCGCCTTTTAAACACATTGTTTTGTTCCATTCATTTTTCTTTGACCCAGGCCTTTTGTCCGTAACCTTTAATTTTCATTAACGGCGCTTTATATTTGCTCTTAGTTGCACTTGCATAGTAATCACCATTTCTGCGGTACCCTACTACCAATAATTTAGTTCCTCTTTCAAACCACGACTGACTTTCTTTGGTTCGTTTGTCATATTTACGGTAGTTATATTTACCAACCCTAACATTAACGATCCCCGTTTTTGTTAATAAAAAAATGATATTCTTACGCGGGTCTTTATCGATCACCGTTCCTGCAATTACATTTCGTTGATATTGTGGACGAGCCTGGCCCTTACCACTAGTCCAACCGATCGCTGTTGGTTCATCGCCTAATGAATTGAAATCAACTGCATGATATAATTCTGGAATCGTTGTATATTCCAACTCATGTTTTTTAACATAAAACGAGAGAGCCTCCATTTCCCAGGAAGCCTCATTGCCCACACAATTTTCTTTCCAAAACTCACGCATATTTTGGCGTGCTTCGATGCTAACTGCCTCTTCAGTTTTCAACCAAGCCTTCAGACCTTTGATCTGTTTGTTATACCATTTATCAAACTGTTTAACATCGATCGATAATTTTCCATCATTGGCTGTCCAACCATCGGGCGCCTCAGCTGAATAAGCCTGCTCGTATCTGTCGAAAAACTGCTGCTTTATCTGTTCATTCATCGGAACTTTATTTCGTCCGGTAATTTTATTTCGAAATAAAACTAATTCAACTTGGCCTTGGTATTTCGCAGGTATATCAGCAGCAATTTTTGGAACTTGTACGGTCGTTAACTTTTTCTTTTGCGGTGTAACTGCACGCACTAGATCTTCCATTACCTTACGCCGATTTTCATTCAAACTATCAAAACAACCTGCCTTAACCAAGGTCACCGTTTTTTTAGGAGTCATCTCAGTTTTAGTCAAGAAATCTTCCACTGAATCGTATGGCCGGTTATCAATAATATTTTGTGCATCATCCTTACCGATACCCACGATCGGATATAAGCCAAATAAGATCCGTCCTCTTTCACTATCGGGTAAAAATCCATAATCAGAGCGATTTATATCAGGATTAACTACAACTCCTGGCATTTGCCCGATCGCACGACTGACTTTAGCATAGTCGGCACCAGTAAAGACATCGCCATAAATACCACTATTAACTGACAAACAAGCAGTTTTCCAATAAACTGCTCCAAAGCGGTAAGCGATGTTCATTTCAACCATCAAAACCAAAGTATAGGTTGTTCCATGGGCTAAGTTGAAACTATAATATTTAGCTGGTTCAGCACAGCTATCCCAGACATAGTTCAATAAAGCCTCGGATGTCCCTAAGTTTTGACCTTTTTCATAGAAATGTTTTTTTTCTTGCTCATATAATTCTTGATTTTTTTTAGCAATCGATTTCCGTAATCGATTAGCTTCCACTAAAGTAAAACCAGTAATTTGTGGGTCCATCGTCAAGGCCATTAACGTTTCTTGCGAGTAACAAACACCATAAAATTTCTGTAGATGTTGTTTCATTAAAGTGATCTCATCCGTATTTAAACCATATTTTTCCATGTCAGTGTCCCACTCGGACAAATCATCACGATAACGCAAGTAACGATCGATCGGCTGTTCGCCTTCTGCCACCGTCAGACGCATTAACGCATTAGCAGCCACCAGTTGATCAAAAGTCCGCGCGTTCATCTTAAGCAGCGTTCGTCGTCCCGTCATACTACTAAACTCAAAGGCATTGATAATTTCACCATCGAATAGCATATCAAACATCTCAGGTACATCCATTTCTAAACGATCCACTGCGAAATATTTATCATATGTCGACTTCAGATCTCCTTGCCACTCGATTTTTTGATCACGTAACAATAAACGCATTGCTTCATGAATACGATCCAAAGCATTTAAAGTTAAAATATCGTACTTTAAACCACCCTGATAAGCACTATCATCCGCATCATATTGCGTAACTTCTAATCCAGACTGTGTCTTCATCATCGCATTATGTTCTGTATATGGTTCATTAGTGATCAATACTCCTGAAGCATGTTGCGAGATCCCACGTACTGATCCTTCAATTTGTAACATTGTTTCTTTCAAATGTGGAACTTTTTCTACTGCCGCAATAAAATCTTGGGCAGGACGCCGACCTTTGTCTTTGTTACCATACAAAGAATCTTTGATCGGCCATGCGACCATTCTTTCTTTGGGTAACAAATTAATCAGATTTCGTGATTCTCGTAAATCAACTTCCAAGCCGCGACAAGCTGTCAAAACCGTTGAAGCCGATGCCTGAGTATTAAAGGTACAGAAATTTAACACATGATCATTACCAAAATAATTTTTAAAGGCTTCGATGATGTCACCACGTTTGGCACCTTCAGTATCCGTATCAACATCTGGCAGATCATCCGCTCTTTCTGCAGACAAAAAACGCCAATATGGTAATTCATATTTGATTGGATCGATTTGTGTAATATCCAAAAGATAGGCCGTATAAAAACAACCGACTGACCCACGACCAGGACCTACTAAAGAACCCGTATCCCAGACGATCTGCAACAACTTACGCATCGTCAAAAAGTATTGTGACAGTGGCGCACCCAGATACTCACTGACTACCTTGATTGCGTTTAACTCGGCATCGATCCTTTGTAAATGTTTCTGGTCAAATGACTGCTGTTTTTCTTTCATTGCATCGATCAACAACCGTAAAAAGTATTGATCAGCTATTTCGTTAGATTCAAAAAAATAGCTGATAGCCGGATAGTCAGCCAATTTAATATCTAACTTATTTTTGTCAACTTGTCTGAAATGCGGCAGGCGTGTGGCCGGAATTTCTTGTATATGTTTCAAACTATAAGTTTCGATTTGCTCTAATAACTCTAACGAATTTTTTGTCCCTATTTCGATCACATCTTCGGGCAGATAATCGTTTAATTCTTCTTTAGAAAATAAGTAGGCATATGAGTAGAATCCTTTAACATCGCGTGCTTGATTTTCTGATTTCAAAAAAGTTTCATGGCTTTGTTGGTCACGCAGATCTACATAGTGGGCATCAGTTGAAATCAAGTATTTGATACCGGTTTCTTGAGAAAGTTCTATCAAAGCCTTGTTAACTGTTACTTGATCCGGTGTATCTGCTGGCATAATCTCAAAGTATAGATTTTCTAACCCAAATAATTGGCTTAACCGATCAACTAATTGCCGTGCTTGTTGTTTAGAACTATTTAAAATAATTTGTGATAGTTGTGAGCCTAAACAGGCCGTTGAAGCAATAATATCCCCTCGGTAAGCAGGTAAATTTGCCTCTAACCAATCCCAATATGTGGGTAAACGACGCATACCGCGCATAAAGAAACTATCCATCCATGCTTGCGTCGTAAGTTGTCTTAAAAAGTGGTAACCGTGTTCATTTTTGGCCGTTAGTACAAAATGATAAAATGGTAATGTTTCTTTATTTTCACGCGCTTGTTCTACTGCTTGTCGTTCGACTAAATAAATTTCGTCACCATAAGCAACCTTAAAATCCCCCAGTTTTTCCTGGTGTGTATTTAAGAACTTTTCTGCTTGAACATGGCTACTCAGTGTCTGATGATCACTTAAAGAGATCCCAGCCAAACCTTTAGAATAGGCTGCTTCAATAATTTCATCGACTTCATTGATCGAATCTAAAAAGCGATTATTGGATCCCATCGCTGTATGATTATGAATCCCGAAATAAGTCCCCGTCATCGTATCTTGCTCCCTTCAGCACTGTTGTTACTACTAATATTGTACACTTTATAGCTAAACTTATGCGACTTTAGATACCTGCCAAAAACATTCCATTTGTGACACTTACTTTCTCTGATTCTGTCTTGCATTTCCATTTGTACTGCAAAGTTTCATTAACTTGATGTTACATTTCTAGTTATGATACTTACTAATGTCGACTCCGTGTCACATTCACTTTTATAATACTTACTATAGTCCACTTAGTATCACATTTCTGTTTGTGTTGCTTACATTCTCTAACTTTGAAGCACATTCTCGTTTGTAACACTTACTTGAACCAACTTTGCTACACATTTACATTTGTCCTACTTACTCCCATTGATCTAGTCTCTCATTTTTATTTTTCAAGCACAAAAAAAGAGACGTCAGATCTAACGTCTCCTCTTTTTTTATTTTAAAAACTCTTGTTCTTATCTTTTTGTCTCCACAAGTTGCCAACTACTATCTACCAAAAAAGTATCGTGCTGATCAATAAATTGGTGATTAGGTTGACCTCCAGCAAAAAAGACTTTAGTCCAACTATTTTTATAAACCCAATAGTTTTTGACAACTTTAAGTTTGTTAGCTGAAGAACGCTTAACTCTGACTTTAGTTGTCATCGGGTCAGTTTTCTTCAGTTTTCTGGAATTATCATTTTTAGTACGATAATAATAAATTTTTTCTTGACCATTACCCAATTTTTTATAAAGTAACTTTTCAGGCCCATCGCTTTTTACACTCGACGTTAATTTTTGTTCCTGTGTTTTTGAGATCTGCTTCATTCCAAAATGATTAGTATCATTCAAAATCAAGGTAACTGAAACAACCGCTAATAAGAGCACGCTACCTGTGACCCATATATATTTAGCTGGACCACTCTCAATAAAAATCATGCAATATGCAAATAGCAAAACACTGATAAAAAGTAATGCAATCCCCATTTATAGCGCCTCCTTATCAGACTTCAAGAAGAACGACAAGATAAAACCAACTAAGGCAAAACTAGTAGAAATCACAAAAGCATACCTAAAACCAACGATATTAGCTTGTAATGACAATTTTTTAAATAAGACCGGAGTTTGTGACATAACAGTCTGTGCAGGAGAATTGTTTAATGTAATATTAGACATCACTGAAACTAAGATCGCCGTTCCCATTGAAGCAAAAACTTGACGGATCGTATTATTAACGACCGTACCAGAACCGATCAAATTAAGGGGCAAGGCATTGATACCCGTCGTTGTTGTCGGCATGGTGACCATAGATATCCCAAACATTCGGACCATATAGAATACTACTAAATAAGAAATTGGCGTTTCATCAGTCACCGGAATAAATGTCGCTGTCGTCGCGGTCAATAAAAACATTCCTGTGATCGCCATATTACGACCCCCCATTCGGTCAAAGATCCGCCCAGTTACAGGGTTCATTAACCCGATCACGATCGCACCAGGTAACAAAGTTAATCCTGAAACTAACGGAGATTCTCCCCTAATGGTCTGTAAATACAGTGGCAAAATCAAAGTAAAACCATTCATCGACATGAAAGCTACAGCTACCAAAATAACAGACAACGTGTAGTCTGAGTGCTTAAAAACTTTAAACTCCAATAATGGATTATTGATCTTAAGTGAACGCCAAACAAAGAAAGCCACGAAAATTACACCAATGATCAAAGTTACATACACGATCGGATCTGTCCAACTATAATTACCAACGGATGAGAAACCAAATAACATAGAACCAAAACCAATGATCGACATCAAAACCGACGACCAATCGATTGGTGCTTTTTCTGTTGGTAAAACCTTTCTTAGAGTAAAATAGCCCAAGATCAAAACCAAAACTGAAATTGGCATGATCGACAAAAATAGCATTCTCCAAGAATAGTTTTGTAATAACCAACCTGAAAATGTAGGTCCGATCGCTGGCGCC
>NZ_KB714693.1:276417-279685 GCF_000349725.1 Ligilactobacillus pobuzihii E100301 = KCTC 13174 | reverse complement strand
GCCCAATAACTAGGCCAGCCATTCCCATAGCCGTCCCACGTTTATTTGGCGGATAGATCGATGCCATTATCGTCTGGTAAACAGGAGCAGTGATCCCCACACCGATTGCTTGAACTAAACGCCCAATCAAAATCGTAATAAACGAATTTGCAAAAAAACAAATAATCGTACCCATTAAAAATATAGCTGCAGAAGACAAGTATAATTTGCGTGAGTCAAAACGTTTGATAAAAAATCCAGTGATCGGCATAGTGATCCCCATCACCAACATAAAACCAGTCGTCAACCACTGAACCGTAGTGGCTGAGATGTTAAAAGATTTCATCAAAGATGGGAATGCGGTCGTTAGCATAGTTGTTGTAATAAAATTACTAAACGTACCGATCAACATCGTAAATACTAAGGCAAGTCGATTATATGGCTTGCCGTTTTGATCAAGCACTTGACTCGAATCACCCTGACTCATTAAACCACCCCTTAATTAATATTTATATTATTTGATAAAATCTTACTAAAAGTTAATAAAACATATTATAACATAGTTACTCAAATTGCTTGACACCCACGATATCAAGTAAATAGTAAGGTTCCTGCTGCAAGAGCATTCCACGTCATATGGATCGCGAGTGAACGTGCTAAACTTCCATGTAAATAATACTCACGCACGATCACGAAAGATAAAATGCCGTAAGTTGCGCTGGCTGTGATGACCGCAACGATTGCATTCCACGATGGGGCAACAAATGCCCCATAGAGCTGTTGCCCCATATGTGCCAGAATAAAAAACGTCCAACTTACCACCGCTAATTTTTTCCGATGGTTCTGAGCTGGATTGACTCGTCGTGTTTTGATTGGACCGATCAACAATAAACGATACATTGTTTCTTCACAAACTGGTGCCACGACTACTGCCAGAAACAAGGTAACGAACTTACTCATTGCATTTAATTTGAGCATTTGATTAATACCAGCCTGGTTTTGCGCAGTTTCGGGAACGATATGCAAAATTTGCAAGATAAATTGAAGGATCATGTTCAAAACAACTATTATCAACAATCCATTTGTAATTGACGAGATCAAATGACCAACATGAGTAATAAAAGAATAGTGTGGCGCAACCTTAACATGATGTTCAATGTACCAAGCATAACCGCCAAAAAATAATAATAGCATAGTAAAAACTGCCACAACTTGTAAGATACCTTGCCAAGAAGTATCCCCGTGGGCAGCTGGCAGCTCAACTAAAAATTGCCCACCAAAATAAATAATATGAAATAAAATAAATAAGAATACTACCTTATACCATCGTTTCCAATTCGTCATCCAAAAACTCCCCTAGATAATTACCGCTTTGATATAACATGTATTTTAATGCAAATAGCGTCCGCAATGTGGACAAAAGTTAAAGTCTTGATAAGGTTGCGCTGGATAAGTTGGATGACAATATTCACAATCTTGTTGTTTTTTATGATTCATATGAAATCTCTTTAAAGTTATCTCATCTAAGCCTTCTTCAAATGGAAAATGTATTGTCCTATGCTCGGCTGACATTCGTCCAAGTTGAACAATTTCTACATCGCTAGGATCATTCAATGTTTCTAAAGCTGTCTGATAAGTACGAGCATTTTCAATTGCTTCATCAAAATCACTAACTTTGTCTTTAACTTGACCTGCGATCAATATTAAAAAATTTCCACCATTAGTTATGATATCCTCTTTAGTCAAGATTTTACGGCCACTTAAAAGATGTTCCCAACTGGCTTGACTCATTTTTTGCGCTTTTTTCAAATTAGTTTTTGTCGCCTCAAACACTCGCTTGATCTTACCACCACGTGTGCTAACAATGTAATAATCAATTTGTTGCATGATAGTTCCTCCAGGAAATATTTTTAGTTTTAATAAAAATTGAAACATATCGCTCTGATCAGACAAATAACTATTTCCGCTATAAATTACTAAAAAGAAAAGAACGTTTCCTAAAGTCGAAACGTCCTTCTTTTATGCTAAAACTAGTGATCCAAAACAGTAACTGTTGGTTCAGTCTTAACATAATGACCAATACCACGCCAGAATTCCTTGTAGCTAGCACTTTGCTTATGGGTTTCTAAAGCTTCATCATCAGCCCAGTGCTCAATTATTTCATATTCATTACCAACATCCATTTTCTTATAATGGTCATAAGAAACATTGCCATTTTCCTGGCGTGAACGCTCGACCATTTCTTCGATAAAATGTTCGTAATAAGGTTGCCAGCCTGGTCTAACTGTAAATGATGCATTAACGATTTTCATTCTCGTTTCCTCCTTGGATTAATTAAACTAAAAACACTATAGATTGATGTAACCAATGTTAATTATAACAAAAATATCTAATTTTTTTAATTCGATCTTTTTAGTTCACAAATTTTTCTTAAGGTTTGCAAAATCAATCAATTACTCGTTTTATCCCATTATTTTTTGAAACCAATGTGTAGTGCCGCAGCTCCAAAGAAAAACATCCGATATGAAGCTGGCTGTAAGCCAACTTCATTAAAAACACGTAGCAATTCATGCGCCGACAAGAAATTTTTACTTGTTTGTTGCAAATAATTATAATCATCATAATGGTCAGTCACCATTTTTGCCATAAATGGTACAACTTTGAAATACAAGCTCCAAAACTTATGAATCATTTTATCTTCTGGCTGTGAAGTTTCCAAACAAGCCACCACGCCTTCAAGGCGAGTAACACGTTGCATTTCTTGTAAGACTTGTTTAGCATCTGGAACATTTCGTAATCCAAACCCGATCGTCACACAATCAAACATTTGATCATCAAATGGCAAGTTCATCGCATCACCTTGGATCAAAGTAACGCGTTCTGTCATGCCAGCAGCAGCAACTTTTTTCTTGGCGATCTCTAACATATCTGCACTAAAATCTAACGCATACACATGTCCGCTAACACCAACTGCATGCGCTAAGTCTAATGACCAATCACCTGTTCCACAACAAAGATCCAAAACTGTAGCTCCATACTTTACATCGAGCACTTTCATCGTTTCTTCACGCCAACGTTTATGCATGCCTAATGTGATCACATTGTTCATCGAATCATATTTATTCGAGACCCTATCAAATAGATCTGCAACATCTTTTTCGGATGTTTTATTTGTTAAAGGCACTAGCTCACACTCTCCTAATTTCTTCTACTTACTGACTTAGTTTACATCATTCATCTCGGTAAATATTATTTAATTTAGATACCAGATCCACCTCCACCAGATGAA
>NZ_KB714693.1:206597-276277 GCF_000349725.1 Ligilactobacillus pobuzihii E100301 = KCTC 13174 | reverse complement strand
ACCGCCAAAGCCACCAATATACATTCCACGTCGACGCGCTCGCCTACGACCGCCACTACCACCGTGACCTCCTCCACCAGAACCACTAAAGAGGTAGATCACAAATCCAATCACTACTAAAGAGATCATAATATAGCCGACTGAGTCACCTGAATCATCATTTTGCTTTTTTTGATATTTTTCAGAACCATATTGATTCTTCAACTTATAGTGTGCGTTAGTCACCTTAACGACGTCTTTAAATGTCTTCTGGAGACCACGATTTATCTTTGCTTTGTTTTTACTCTTCAACAGTGATTTGTTGTCACTTAAAATATCAGAAGTTTTTCCATCAGTTAAGTAAGTTTCTGCGCCTTCTCCAGTCGAAATAAAAACATTATTCTTTCCCTTATTTTGGGCAAACAAAATCAACACACCATTATCTTCTTTGGCATTACCAACATTCCACTTTTTCGTCAAATACATATCATTGATGTAATCATTTAGTTCTTTTCCTTGACTGGACTTAATAGTTACCACGGCAATTTGAGGTTTTGGTTTAGTTGACTGATAATACTCTTCTTGTTTTAAGATCAGATCCTGTGTATCCTGCAATAAAATATCTGCCTTATCAGTTAAGACTACGTGCTGGTCATTTGGTTGTAATTTTCGTGGATCTTCAGCTTGTACGTGACCAATATCCAAAAATAAACAAACAAGCGTCACCAAAAAAATCAGGGGGATAAATCTACCTTTATTTTTCATATTTGTTGCCTACTTTAATCATCTAAGTTAACTTTAGGTGCTTGTTGAGCCTTCTTATCCGCTTGGAAATATGACTTAGTGTGCATGCCTTTCATATTTGCGATCATAGATGAAGGAAAACGTACGACCTTATTATTATAGTTCTTAATTGTTTCATTATATCTCCTACGAGCCAAGTTGATCCGATTCTCTGAGCCTTCTAGCTGATCCATCAAACGACGCACATTGTCATTAGAAGCTAATTTAGGATAACGTTCATTGATCACGTTGATCAAATTAGCTGTTGTCGCCGAAAGTTGTGCACTGGCATTAGCCTGATCTTTAGTCTTCCCAGATTTAGCAGCACTATTGTAATCTTTACGTGCCTGCGCAACTTGGCCAAAAACATCTTTTTCTTGTTTCATTGAACCTCTAACACTATTGACCAAATTGGGCACTAAATCAGAACGTCGCTGTAAAGCACTTTGCAAGTCACCTTGCTGTTGTTCGTAATCCTGTTTAGCACTATTTAAACTATTAGAATAATGGATATATCCCCCACCAAAAATTAACACTAATAATACCAAAACGATTGACACGATCCAGCCCGTACCTAGACGTTTTTTTTCATTCACCGACTTGCGTTCCTCGCCCATCCTGATCCCTCCATTTTATTTTTATGCAGTTGTATAGTTTATATTTTAACCGAAACCTTCAAGCTTTAAAAGAGAGTGAGTCAAAAGATGTTTTGAAGCCGAATTGTAACGACGATTGTGTTAATCTTTTGGAACACGTTTAAGGGCCGTTGATCTATCCCATTTAATGAGTTAGATCAACAGCCCTTTTAGAATTATTGTTTAGTTTCAGCTTCTTTATTTAACAACCAAATATTAGCGGCTGAAATAACAACTGCAATCACAAACATGATCAAAGCAGTCCACATTGGACCGGTATAAACGCTGGAAGAATACATCATATACTGTAAATAAGCAAGCTGTGAGATCCAAGCTTGCAGCTTATTAAACATCCAGATCGCAATATAAATCAAAACAATGTAAATTATGATCTTATACAATGTTTGATGATTTGCCGGTAACGCACGTGAAATGGCAGTTGTTAGCAAATGAATCAAGCTGATCATTGC
The DNA here is from genome assembly GCF_000349725.1 of Ligilactobacillus pobuzihii E100301 = KCTC 13174. Lineage (GTDB taxonomy): Bacteria > Bacillota > Bacilli > Lactobacillales > Lactobacillaceae > Ligilactobacillus > Ligilactobacillus pobuzihii. The sequence continues at coordinate 274,410 of NZ_KB714693.1, read as the reverse complement.
CCACCAGAATAAAATACCTGCTAGAGAAACCAAAACCAAAGCTAATAATAGCAGCCAGACACGAGAACCAACACCTGAAAAACTACTGCTTAACATTGTGCTAATTTGTTTCATGTTAAACAAATAAAATATTAGTACAAAAATCACTTCAACTAGAGAAACCAAGATGAAAGCAATTAGTGAACTCAAGATATTGCTTAAATATAACTTAGTGTCACTGATTGGGATCAAACGATATCTGTTAGAAGTATAAACTTTTTCACTTAACCAAGTTAAAAAAATAAATGCCAATAAAGTTGCCAGCCAAGACCAGCTTATTGCGTACTGCATCAAAACGGCACTCCATTGTTTACTAAAGAAATTACCATTGAACATATCAGGGAGTAACGACAGCAAGATCACCACGATATATGCAGATATGATCCAACCAACTGTCTTAATTTTATCTGTAAGTAAAACCTTATTCATTCTTCGAAAGCTCGTCATCTGTTTGTACCCCCTTCTCGTAAAGTCCTTCATAGAAATCTTCGATACTTTTTCCTTGTTCTCTGATTTTTTCAGCCTTTTCTTGCGCGATCAACTTATCGTCTTTTATGATCGCTACCTCATCTAATAAACCAGCAATTTCAGTGATATAATGATCACTGATCACCATCACGGCTTCAGACGATTTCCATTGGATCAGACTATTAACTATTTTCTTACGGGTCATGCTATCAATACCCTCAAATGGTTCATCTAGTAAGTAAACAGAAGCACGACGAGCTAAAGTTAAACTAATGACCAGTTTTTCTTTCATACCTTTGGATAATTCACCCAGTTTTTGCTGGTCACTACCAAAGTCTAAGAAATCACTCAATTCACGATACTTATCATTAGAAAAATCAGTATAAACTAACGAATAAAACTCAACAATATCCGCAATTTTAGTACCCCTAGAAAATCCATCTAAGGAATCTGTATAACTGACAAGCGCTTTACGTTCAACGATACCTGCTTCATTTTTAATTTTGATCGTGCCTCTTGCACCCTTGGCAATTCCAGCAATGCTGCGCATCAAAGTTGTCTTACCAGCACCATTCTCACCTAGTAAGCCGATTGTAGTCCCCTTTTGAACTGCCAAATTGATATTTTCCAAAATCACTCGTTGGTTTCGCTTATAAGAGACATTTTTTAGTTCGATCGTGTTTTCCATTTTCACTTCTCCTTTTTATCAGAAAATCATCTAAACATTCCTTGATCTTTGCATCACTAATATTTAAAGCATGCAACTGACTATACATTGCCACCAAGCTTTGATAGATCAACTTTTGGCGTTGTTTTTCAATAATGTCTTGATCAGTGGTAACAAAATTACCCCTGCCTCGCCGAGACTCAAGAATATTTTCAATGATCATCTCTCTTAAAGCTCTTTGTACTGTATTAGTATTGACCGAAAATTGCAATGCTAACTGACGAACAGAAGGCAATTGTTGTCCTGGTTGAATACACCCGCTGATAATTTCGCCAGCAATATATTGTTCTATTTGGCGATAAATAGGTACATCATCAGTAAATTTCACCGGACCCCCTCCTTTGAATATAGCAAAACAACGTAAACTATACATATTATGACTATCCACTAAATATCGACATAATTATGTACGTTCTATCGAGCTTAACCAAACAGTGTACTACTACACTAATACAGCCATATATAAATGTCAAATTATATATACTCTATCTCAAGCAATAATTTTGCATTTTACTACTAAATATAAGATAATTTCCACTGAATAAATCGTGCACAACTAGTTAACTTAGCTAGTTTCACATGTGAAAGGGAGATCCTTATTATGAAAAACAATGATGAACTAAGGGCTAAATTAACACAAGAACAGTATGATGTCACACAAAACGCCGCAACGGAAATTCCTTTTTCAGGTAAATATGACAACTTTTATGAAGATGGTATCTATGTCGATGTTGTTAGTGGTGAACCACTATTCTCATCGCAAGACAAATACGATGCAGGTTGTGGCTGGCCTTCATTTACTAAAACACTTGAAAGCAAAAATGTTGCAGAAAACAATGACTTTTCACATTTTATGCATCGGACAGAAGTTCGCAGTAAAGAAGCCAACTCTCATTTAGGACACGTTTTCCCAGATGGCCCTAGTGAAACTGGCGGTCTACGTTACTGTATCAATTCGGCCGCTTTAAAATTCATCCCAGTTGATCAGTTAGATGAAGCTGGTTATGGCGAATATAAACAATTATTTCAAACGGAATAGCAGAAAGTGAGCCAAAACATTGAAGCCGATTTTTAATGGCGATCGCATTATTTTGACTCGTAGCAAAGCAAAGAGCCAGAGTAACGCAATCGCCGTTACAGTATACCTTAATCTTTTAGAACACGTTTAAGGGCCGTCGATTTAACCATTTTGATGGTAGATCGACGGCCCTTTTAAAATCGCACAGCTAGTTATGTCTTGTCTCTTTTTTACTATGTGGTAAATTCACACTCACTTATTTCACACATAAGAGTTAAAAAAGTTTATTTAATTAACTTTTTTAACATCAGTCTAAACGATTGTTTTTAATCAAATACGGTTCTTCTCTTATCAACCGCTAGACCTGCGATCGTTAAGACAACTACCACTATGAGCAAAATAATCAATGGTATATTCCATGAACCTGTGACTTGTTGAATATAGCCGATACCAATTGGTCCAAATGCTGCCAGCACATAACCTACTGCTTGTGCCATTCCTGAAATTTCCGCAGTTTGTTCTGGTGTATCAGTTTTAATATTAAACAAAGCCATCGCTAAACTAAAAGCCATATTAGAAGCTAATCCCAAAACGATTACAACAACGACAGTTAACCCAACACTTTCTGTCGGGATCATCAGCAACATAATGCCAGCGATAAATCCAACTGCCATTGTCAAAATAATGCCACGTGTATGTTTAAATCTGTAGGCTAAAATTGGCACAAGATAAGATGATACCAATGAAGCTAGCTGCATCAAACCAAACAATTGGCTAGCTTGACCACGTGATAAACCATGGTCGACTAAAATCGTTGGGACCCATGTCAAAGTGGTATAAAAAAGCAATGACTGTAATCCCATGAAAGCTGACATAAACCAAGCTCCACGTGTCTTCCAAACTGAACTACCAGTTTTTTTACCAGTTTTTGATCTATGCATGCCTTTCAACGCTGGTACCCAAAAGACCATACCAACAATTGCTAAAATAGACACGCTTTGCATCGCTTTTTGCCAACCCACTTGTTCGGCTAAAGCAACGCTTTGACCTGAAGCTAATGCACTAAATAAAGTCATGGAAAAAGTATAAATACTAGTCATCACGCCAACACGTTGCGGATATTCTTGAGCAATCGTAACAGGCATCAAAACATTTAAAACAGCGATCGATAAACCAACCAGCAATGTCCCTAATAATAACGCGCTCGTTGAAAAAACACGGAAATAGTTTCCAAGTGCTAGTACAAACACAGCAATAAACATGATCAATTCATTGCCAAATTTCTTACCCAGTTTAGGTACAAGGGGTGAAAAAAGTGCAAAACACAACAACGGGATCGTTGTAATACTTCCTAATAACCCTGCTGGAACACCTAAAGATCCTTGAATATTACTAAGTAGCGGAGAAACCATTCCGATCGGTGTCCGCATACAGCCAGCAAATAAAATAATTCCAATGATCAATACATTTTTTTGTTTATTTTTCAAAAACTATTTTCCTCCTACATCTCACTAGCCAAAATTATACTTATATGTAAAAAATAATCCCTATGGCCATTTGGCTCTAACGAGAAATTTTAGCACTTTTTATAATAACTTTCCATGACATATACCCGCTTAAACTAAAAAAGCAGCCGCGACCAGCTACTCATTTCCATTCTTTATTTTCAAGTTGTGGCATTTTTTCCGTCAAAAAATTATGCGCAAAATCCCGCTGATATATCCAACGATTGATTTGATTTTTCGACAAGATCAAGGGCATTCTATCGTGTACATTGACAACCGAATCATTTGGTGTGGTTGTCAATAAAATGCTGCGGTCCTCACCTTCAAAATCATCATAAAAGCCCGCAATATATAAAGGTTGTGGTGTTTGACGATAATTAAACCAAATCTTATCTTTTTGTTTTGTCCATTCAAAAAATCCCGTAGTTGGATAAACACATCGTTTAGTTGCAAATGCCTTAGCAAACATTCTCTTTGATTCAGCCGTTTCTGCACGTGCATTGATCAACACTTGTTTATCCTTAAAACCTGGAAAGCCCCACTTTATTGCCTTGATTTGAACTTGCTGTGAACCAGCCACGATCAAAGCTGTCTGATCATTAGGAAAAACTTCACCAACCTTAGGAAAATAACCAGCAATTTGAGCTAAACGGTAAATACGGTCAATTTCCGGACTTGTGTCTGGCTGGAACATAAAGCGTCCACACATATACTCACCTCCACTATTATTGTCACACTTCAGTTAAAGCAACCTTATTGTTTTCTAAAACCTGCCGGGCGCTAGTTGGTATATTGTTATCGGTGATCACACGATCAGTTTGAGAAAAGCTAGCTAGTTTGGTCAAACTAAACTTAGAAAACTTCGTTGAGTCGCTTAAGATGATCAATTTCTGTGCATTTTGAGCCATTGCTTCTACAATGTCTGCGCGCATAATATCACGTCCAAAAAATCCTTGTTTGGGATCAAAGCCATCCATGCCCACAAATAACTGCTCCACGTGAAAGCTACTTAGTACTGTTTTAGCGATCGGTCCAACCACGACCTCAGACTCTGCTTGATATTTGCCACCCAAAACAAAAACTGTAATGTTCGAATATTCAGATACAAAATCAGCAATAAAATACGAATTAGTAATAACCGTTACGTGTTTACCTTGTTTAGCTAATTCTTGGACTAATAAGGCACAGGTCGAACCGGATTCTACCATAATAGTTTCTTGCTCACTAACTAAGTTAGACGCAGCGAGCGCGATCTGTTGTTTGATATCATAATTTTGGGCTAAACGGTAATTTAATTTATTTGGGTCATTGATGATCGCATAACCATGCTTTCTAACCAGCAACCCTTTTCCTTCTAGTTCTGATAGATCCTTGCGAACCGTCACTTTTGAAACATTTAATATTTTACTTAATTCATTTACGGCAATTTTTTGCTTTTGATTTACCAGATCTAGCAATTTATCGCTTCGTTTTGTTGACATAACCTGACCTCCAATATAATATCAGTCTAACACATAAATCTTACTCTCAAAAAATACCTAAAATTACTATTGACATGTCACAAGAAAAAAATGAGAATGTAAATCGAATTACTTTAAAAATGCAGAAAAAATTTCTATTTAATGTTTATTATCTAGTAAAAACAACCTCAGATCACATTATTTAAAACTATCTGCTAAGTAGCTGAAATTAGTATTTTAAAATGAATCATAAAAGCGTATAATCAAATCGAATTAGTAAAGGGGGGCTTTTCTTGTTTACTTTTGCTAACCGTCACTTCTCTTTGTCAGCTACTTTGACAATTGGTTTTGTGGCGGTCATTTTATTAGGAACTTTATTATTAACATTACCGATATCAACAGCTCATGGGATTCAGTCATCCTTTATTACCGCTCTATTTACTGCGACTAGTGCAACCTGCGTAACTGGTTTAACTTTAGTTGAGACCAGTACTTATTGGTCTTTTTTTGGCCAGTTTGTTATTATGATGCTCAGTGAGATCGGTGGTTTAGGTTTCATGACTTTCATGGTTTTGATGTTTACTTCATCTAGAAGAAAATTGCGTCTATCAACTCAGTTATTGGCACAAGAATCATTAAACCTTCAACATCTTTCTCAAATAAAATTAGTCAAGATGATCGTTGGTCTATCTTTAGGGATTCAAGGTATAGGGGCTATCCTTTTATCATTTAATTTCTATCCGAAGTACGGTCTATTAAAAAGCATCTGGTTTGGTATCTTCCATTCCGTTTCTGCTTATTGCAACGCGGGATTTTCATTATTCAATAATAGTATCGCCGAGTTTCAAAATAATACTTATGTTCTCGTGATTTTAGGACTATTAATTTTAAGTGGTTCCGTTGGCTTTTTGGTTTGGCGTGACCTTTTAACCTATCATAAAAGGCATCACCTTTCACTACACACTAAATTATCTATCAGAACTGGTTTTATTATTTTAGTCGGTAGCATTGCCTTGTATACCTTAACTGAAGAAGGTTTTTCAAACATTTCGCCACATACATCCATTTTCCACAAGATCGTTAATATTTTATTCATGGCTGTCACGCCACGAACTGCCGGGCTAGTTACCTTTGACTATACTCATCTTTCAATGGCAGGAATTTTTTTGACAATGATCTTAATGTTTATCGGGGGAACACCAGGTTCCACAGCTGGTGGTATTAAAAGTACAACGATCGGTCTGTTAGCAATTCAAACATGGGCCACTTTACGTGGGCATCATGATGTTAACTTTAGTGGTCGACGTTTTCCACGAGAAAATATTTATCGTGCATTAACTTTAGTGATCGTAGCATTTTTGATTATTTCAATCGCTACTTTTGTTTTATGTATGACACAACCATTAGCACAAAAAATGGGGGTGGAGTACATTATCTTTGAAGTTTTAGCCGCATTCGGTACAACAGGCATCAGTCTAGGACTAACGACTCATTTAACATTGTTTGGCAAGATCATTATTATGTTAATGATGTTTATTGGGAGAGTTGGTATTTTTAACGTTATGTATACCGCATTAAACGCTAAAAACCATCAAAGTGACATTCGCTACCCAGAGGAGGGCGTTCTCATTGGATAAGTTTAAGAATAAAAATCATGTCACACGTGCTGACGAAAATTACGCAATTATTGGTTTGGGTAAATTTGGTGGTGCTTTATGTCGCCAACTTGCTGCAGAAAATCAAGATACCTTGGCGATCGATACCAAAGAAAAGTTAGTCAATCGCTATATGAACATCGCTAATAAAGCTGTCATCGCCGATGCTCAAGATGAAGAAGCCTTGCGTAAATTAAATATCGAATCTTTCGACCACGTCTTTATTACAATTGGTTCTGACATCCAGGCAAGTGTTTTATCGGCATTAAACTGTAAAGATCTAGGTGTTAAAGATTTGATCTGTAAGGCTCAAGATCGTAGCCATGCGCGAATCTTAGAACGGATCGGTGCTGATCAGATCGTTCAACCTGAATCAGATATGGCTAAACGGATCGTCATGCATCACAGACAACCACACATCATCGACTATTTAGACTTAAGTGAAGATGTGACTTTAGCCGAAGTTGAAGTTAACAACAAAGATTATACTGAAAGGACACTAGGTGAACTCTCACTAAGAAATAACTTTGATGTTAACGTGATCGCAATCATTCAAGAAGACAATGTTGATGTATATCCTGATGCAAGAAGTATTATCCATTACAAAGATATGTTAGCCGTTATTGGCTCAGTTGATGCTGTCAATAATTTCGATAGTGAATTCAATGAATACTAAAAATTCTATCCCAAAAACAAGAGTGGACAAAAGATACTTGAAGACGATTTGTAACGACGATCGCATTACTTTGGAGCATAACAAAGCGAAAAAAGAATAAAAATCGTGTTACGCTATTTGAAACATGTTTAAAGGCCATCGATCTAACCAATTAATGTGATATGAGGTTAGATCGATGGCCCTTTTAGAACCGCACAACTAATTATGTCTTAGTCCACGGTTTTTATATATTCTAAATTTTTATTTAGCTTGATCGATCGCGGTCTTAACCGGAGTTTGCCCACTGATCAATGGAATGACCTTACCGATCGATGAATCGTCATGCAAACTAGCAGTAACTGCAGCTGCAACATCACCGCGACTGATCGAACCTCCAGATTTCGAAACATCTGTCGTGACTTTGCCGGTCTCTTTTTCAAATGTCAAACCACCTGGTTCCAAAATCGTATAGTTCAGAGAAGTTCGATGACGTAACCATTCATCTGCATAAAACTTAGCGGCATAATATGGCTTGATCGTGACCCACTTAGTTCGATCTTCGGCAAAAATTGCACTGACCATTACAAACCTTTTGACACCAGCAAGCTCAGCCGCCTGCATACTTTTAACAGCACCATCGAGGTCAACTAACATTGTCATATCATCACCAGTTTTACCGCCTGACCCGGCTGAAAATACGATCGCATCATAACCTTGCAACTGTTTTGCCATTTCTTCTGGCTGTTTTAGCAAATCAAACACTTCTGCTTTAACACTTTGTTTGCGAAAATCATCAACTTGTTCTTGCCGATGTGCACCTGCTGTAACCTCATCATTAGCGTTTCTCAAATGATCGACCACTAAACGACCAACATTACCGCCAGCACCTATCACAAATACTTTCATGCAATAACCTTCCTTTCGAAACCACTAATTTTAAAATAATTAGTTTGAATAATAATTACCATTAAAAACTGCCCCACATTAATAACTATAATATTAAGTAAAAATAAATGTCAAAGCATCAGGCTTACTGATTTTTATCGTTGTCATCGGCAATGTCGTGCAAACTTGTTTGATCCGTGACATATAAATCAGGATGACTGCGTTTAAGCCAATCAAAATAAGTTGAAACGATGACCTTGATCACCGCATAACCAGGTACACCTAAAATAACTCCAGGTAAGCCAAAAATCTTACCAGAAACAAGTAAAACAAATAAAACTGTAAGTGGATGAAACTTCATACTGTTCCCTAAGATCAATGGTGAAACTAGTCGTCCTTCAACTGTTTGTTCGATCATAAAGACGACCAATACCTTGAATAACATAAATGGTGAGGTAAACAATCCGACAGCGATCGCTGGAACCATCGCCAAAAACGAGCCCAAGTATGGTATTAAATTTAACAACCCAGCAACTATACCCAATAATAAGGCAAACTTAAGTCCAATGATCATATAACCTACCCAAAACATAATTGCCACAAAAAAAGCGACGCCAAGTTGTCCTCGAATATAATTACTCAACTGAGTATTCATGCTTTTAAAAATTCTTTTAACATTTAAACGATAGCGGTTAGGTAAAAAACCAGCCAAATAATCTGGTAGATCATGCCCATCTTTTAGGAGATAAAACAAAATCAGAGGTGCTATTACGACCGAAATAACCACTGAAGTTACACGTGAAATAATGGAACTGATAGAATTGATAGATTTCGGTAAAAAGTCCATCGCTTTTCCTGGTTTGAAAAACTGACCTAAATCACTATTGACCGTGGTCAACTTATTTTGCAGATCTTTTAGTCCATCAGCTGAGAAGATCCCAACCACAAAATTTTCTAATTTACTCCAGTAATCTGGCCAATTAGCTAACAGGTCTTTTGTTTGACTTTGAACAACAGGGATCAAAGAACCGATCCCCCAAGCTAATAAAAGTGCTAATATCACAAAGACAATCGTTACTATTAATGACCGACGTACATGATACTTTCTTTCCGCCCAGTCCACCAACGGATTTAACAGATAATAAAAAACTCCAGCAATAACGATCGGTAAAGTAACTGTATTTAAAATGACCGTAAGCGGACTAAAGATCCACCGCATTTTGCTTAAAACCAAGATGATCAGTAAAATCAATAGCATTACTAATAGTGAAATAGCGAAACGACTATTGATGATCCAGTTAAAGAACCAAGAGGCAGACCACTTGCCTGTCTCATTTTTTTTGGTCGTTTTTTGCTCCTTCCCGTCCATTAATCTCCCTCTTTTCATATTGCTTATTTTTAATGATGTAGTATTTAATATAATAAAATCAATTTATATACACAGATCGCCAACAAGTCCTTAGCAACATTTTTAATCGATCTACCTTACTTTCTATTTAACACAAGGTGAAGTGAGCTGTTCAAAAGCCAAGCACTACCGGACTTTGGGCGATACATCGTGGTTTTTGATGTATTATTTAAAGTTGGATAGGTACAGACTTTTAGCCCACGTAACTTATTTAAAAAAATAAGTTCCCAGTAACCGGCTGGGAACTTCTGTGTGCATTACTAAACATCAAATTTGACGCGAATAAATTTATACCGGTCATTCATTCCAGTACAACTTTATTATACATTGCCAACTATCAAATGTCGAAAATTAAAACACAAAATTTTGTCAAACTTAATATTTGTTTCGTTCACAGTAATTAGCTAAGATCGATGATGCGTTCCATTGTATTGTTTACTCCTGACGCATACATTCCACCAAATTTTTCCAGGTGGACCATCAACAAATAAAGACTGTAAAAGTTCAGTCGTAATTGATATCCATCATCTAACGGATAATCCTTTTGATAAGCGGAGTAAAATTTTTGATCATAGACACCAAAGACCAAGCTACAACCAATATCAAATTCACGATCTCCATAGAAAGCTGATGGGTCGATCAATGCAGGAGTACCATCCTCTAAGAACATATGATTTCCGCCCCAAAAATCGCCATGTAAAAGACTCGGATCACTGTGATGTTGTGCTAAAGAATCCACGATGATCGAACGAACTTGGTTATATTTTTTTAGATCTTTTTCTGACCATAAATTTTGGTCTACCAAAGCATCTCGCAGCTGATCCAGCCTTTGATCAACAAATAATTCTGACCAGGTATCAGTCCACTTATTTTCAAAAGTCATACTGGCGCCTTGGTAAGGTTTTGAAAAGCCGAATTTATGGTTGGGGCTATAATAACGATGCATTTTCGCAATTAATTGTCCTAACTGTGCTTGATCGCCACGATGGCCCTGCTTTAAGAAGTTTAATAATAAATATGCATCACCATCAATTTGTCCATTTGAAATAACCCGCGGTGCCTCCACGTCAGCAGCAGCCAAAGCTCTTAATCCGGCGATCTCGCCCGCATAAAAATCGGCCTGTCGTCCTGGTTGAACTAACAAGAAATAAGGTCCCTTTACTGTCTCAACTTGATAAGCCGAATTAACATCGCCTCCAGCTACAGGTAAAACTTGCTTGATATCACTCAAAGGCAACTGAGAGATCCACTTTTGATCCATCAAATAACACCACCATTTCTAAAGTATGCTTTATGGTACTAATAACCACTTATTTTTTCAAAATAATAGCACCTTCCAAGAATAGAATAGTGCCATTATCATAATTATTCAAATTTTAAAAACTACCAACTAAACAAATTTCTATACAGGAACTGCTATTGGTCCTTTTTGCTTTTCTTTCTGTTTCTTTTTTTGTTCTTTAAGTTTCTTCTTTGCTTCACTGTATACATCTTTTGGAGATGGAACTTTGAACTGTACAATTAGCATCTAAATCAGCTGCCCTTTCAAATTGCTAAACCGTTATCTTAATTCGCCAAAAAGTACATGTCTTCTATTTTCAAGCTATCACGTAAACACAATTTTTTCAAGAAATCCCCTTTATCTAATTTTGAGTAATTATCTGATCTACCAGCAATAATCTATCTAGTACCGTCCATTGTTGTGACTTATATCCTTATTCCTCTATTTCAAACCAAATTTTCACTCAGACGCATTTTGTCCTATAATAACAATTAAAGAGAGCGGGACAAAAGTCGTTTTGAAGCCGGTATGTAATGCCATTTACGCCATTTTTGGCCGTAGCAAAGCGCAGGACAGGAATGAAAAAATGGTATTACATTGAGGTTTCAGACTTTTGAAACGCGTTTATGCTGTAAAAATTAGAAGCGATAATTTGATTATTTTTAGCAAAAGAAGAGACTGGGATATTGTTTTGTCCCAGCCTCATTCAAGCAACTATTTATTTAAGGAGACCTTACATATTATGTTTCATAACGATGGATCACTTACTGTTTGTGGTGACATTACTTTTCTGATCATTTCTATTTTGATCAATTCGTTTGGTAATGCCTTAACAGTGGCTTTAAACCTGGGAAGTGCTTTATGGACAGCTTCATCCGTTAATTTATCGCACTTTTTTAACTATAGTTTAACTGGTGTTTTATTTTGGGAAGGAGTTGCCGTTGTTTTATCCAACGCCTTGATATTAGGCAAATTTGATATTCGACGAATTTTTGGCAATTTTGTATTCATGATACCTTTTAGTTATTTAGTGGGTATGATTGCTACTCAACTTTCAAAAACTGGACTAACAGAACTTCCATTAACGGTTAAGATCATCTTAGATCTCTGTGGTATTTTACTGATCGCCGCTGGAATCTCAATTTATCAACGTGTCAATCTGATCTTACACCCAAATGATGATTTTATGCAGATCATTCGTTTCAAATTTTTTCACGGTAATGCTGCCTTGGCACAAACCTGTTCCTTTTTGATACCAGTGATTTTAATAATTTTGTGTACGATCGGAAACCATGATATTTGGGCGATCAATATTGGTACAGTTTTTTCCTTCTTGTTTCAGGGATTTTTTGTAGGGCTCAGCGATAAATTTATTTTTCCTAAATTAGATCATCAAAATTTAAACCTTAACTAATAACCGATAACAGTCATTGCCAGTGGTAGTTTGCATATCAAGTGATTTTAAACCGTAAATATCATATAATTAATATTAACGTTAAAAGGAGATGAACATTGTTGGAAAAAGGGTTTTATTGTCTACTTGATGAATGTGAACAGTTAATGGTAAGGATCACAAGTTATTTCTTGCAAAATGATGTTGAACACCTATCGTTATTACAGCTAAAAAAAGTGCTTTCTGTCAGTACCTACCAAGCAAAGCTCGCATGCACCCAGTTAGCGGTGGTTGCTGACAAGATTGGTAATGACAAAAGTTTTAACTTTTCGTTCAATAAAGAAAATGGACTGACTTTCCGCAATGTCACTACCCAAACGCTTGAATTATTGACTCTGATACTTGCATCCAATTCTTTAAACATTCAGATCTTACTTAACGATGGTCTGGGTATTGGTGGTTCACGTGATAGCTTTTTAAAAAAGGCTGGCATTAGTCAGTCAACTTATTATCGATGTAAGAAAAAAATGTTTCGCGATCTACAAGATGAATTCCCCGACCAAAAAATGACCAACGAAATCGAAAATCGTGCTTTATTACAGCATATTACTTTTTTCTTTTTCGGTAGCGATCAGTTTCCAATGGTAGACCTTAGTAAACAATTGCATAATACACTTAACTTTTTAATTTTTAACTGGCAACTTGATCCGACCTACACCGAAAAAAAAGAACTCGCACACTTTGTCGCAGTGCAATTATTAAGGATCAAAAATAAGCAGCGGATCTTAACTGAAGAAGACGATCTCTTGACCCGCCCTTTCGGAAAACATTTTGAAAGGACCCAGGAATATCTAATGAGAAATCTGGGGTTAACTGAAAAACAAGCTTATCACGAAGCTCTCTTCTTTAATGCTTATATTATTATTTATGATGGCTCACCTTTATCGAAACAGCCTTTACTCAAACGCAAAAAAGAAATTGACCGCTTAACAAATCAGCAGCTTACGCTCATTGAAGACAATTTGAACGTACATGATTGCCGTCACAAATTTCCCAATTTCGTAAAAAAATTAATCAAACTCAATACACGGACTTTGTCACCATTTTTCTTTATCAATAGCTACCTAGGCCATCAAACGATAATAGAGATCATGAAATCATATCCAACGACGGATAATTTAGCTCATAAATTTATTAACTTACGAAAACAAATTAAATCACCACTTCTTTCAGAATATTCGGCACTTCAACTTTTGTACCAATACTCAATTTTAATTGTAACTGAACTACCTCCTGATGTGATCGATGATCAACTTCACATCGTCGCAGACTTTTCTCTTGGTCGGGTCTACAGCCAATTTATTCAACAACAACTCTCACGTTTGGTCAACGCTAATATCGTGATCGACCCTAAAATAAACCGACAAACCGATCTGTTTATCTCTGATAAATTTAATGCAGGTATCAAAGTTAAACAGATTACTTGGAACTGCCCACCAACTAAACAAGATTGGCGAACATTAAGATCAACGATCGTCGACATGCATACCAAAAAGTAAATTAATTAAAAAAATAAGAGGAGTTCACGCGTGCTCGTGACTCCTCTTATTTACCCCTAAAACAAAACCTGTGTAATTTAAAATAAAAAATTACTTATGTGCTGATCAGTTATAATGACGAGCAAAGTTCTGCTTAAAATTGACCCTATGGCCTTGCGTAATATTTTTCAATATGTATGACAGTTACACATAAATGCATTTCCTACCACATTTCTATTATACCGGACCAAAAATGTTATTTATTTTCCCTAAAGTTTTTTATTCTTAAATATTTGGCTTTTATTATAAAAAAACGAAAATTTTTCTGGCAATAGTTGTGTACAACTTATTTTTTACATGATATTGCTAACAAAAAACTCTCCCCAAAACTCAAAGAGTTTTAAAGAGAGTTGTTTCAATAAGTAATTTTTAGTCACGATCGTGTCCGCCGAATAACAATATTAAACGTAGTAGTTGTAAGAAAGTCGACAATGCAGCTGCGACATAAGTCAAGGCTGCCGCTGTTAAAACTTTGCGAACCATCACAACTTCCTCTTGTGTCAGTAATCCGCCATCTGACAAGATATGGATGGCACGGGCTGACGCATTAAATTCAACTGGCAAAGTAACTAATTGAAATAATAAAGCAAACGAAAACAAAAAGATCCCGATATGGATCAAGGTTTGGTTAAAGCCTAAAATTATTCCAACTAAAATGAGAGGCATCGATAATGAATTACCAAAATTTGCTACAGGTACTAAACTTGTCCTTAAACGCATTGGCCAATAATTATTGGCATCTTGTACTGCGTGGCCGCATTCATGAGCTGCAACGCCGATCGCCGCAACTGAATCAGAATTGGCTGAAGAATCAGACAAGTTCAAAGTCTTGTTTCCACCATTATAATTATCCGTTAGATCCCCACTGATCCGGCGGACTGAAACATCATTGATCAATGACTGCTGTAAAATGTACCTGGCTGCATCAGTACCAGTGACACCTTGCTGTGAGCGATACTGATCAAACTTACGAAAAGTTGAATTTACGTATCCTGAAGCAGCCAGTGAAAGTATGATCCCAACGACCACCAAAATATAAGTTGGGTCAAAAAAACCAAAGTATGGCATTACTTTTTCACCTTTCCTTGTAAAATAATGCAAATGTTATTACTTAATAGATTACACTATCAGGTCTTTTTCGAACTAGCAAATTATTATGACTTTAAAAGCACAAATTTGACAATATATTAATTTTTTAGCAAGTAATAACAGCTAAATAATCATTCACACCAAAAATGCCCTTGCATCTTCACAAAGGCATCGCACGCAATACTATTCAAATTCTGCTGGTCTTATTTCGACCAATCTTCAACTGCTTCAACACTATAATTATCGCTACCACTCAAAAGTTGTGAAACACAACATCTTTTCTCAGCCTCGCTAACCAATTTCTTAGCTGTTGGTAAATCAACTTGTGGTACACAAATTTGTGCATGTACTAGAAATTCATAATGGGCCTTCTCGCCAATATAAGCGATCTTTGCTCTAACTTTGGCATGGTGTTCTAAATGGTGCTCTTTTTCCACAGCCTGCATAGTTGCCGCTAAACAAGTACACAACGACATTCCCAATAGCTGCTCTGGATTGGTACCTGGATGATCGTTTAGCGGACTGCTTGTTTTCAAATTCAGGCCATCTGGCACATAAGCATGTCCTTCTAGTCCCTCTTCATTATATATTTCAGTCGTGTATAAAGCCTTTTGCCAACGTGGGTCGTTTTTCATAAATTAGCTCCCTCTTTCTTTTGAATAAAGCGCTTTACATATGCTGATTTTACCAAAATAATTGGCAAAAGTTTACCCTAAGCATTCAAGACATCAGAGTAAAGCTAAAAATAATCCTAATAGTCCTAAAACAAACAAGCAAATCAAATTAACTTTAATGAAGACTTTGAAATAATCCTTACTAGGTGATTTAACTCGAACATAATATTGTTTATACGCCAATAAATTAGCCAAAGAAGCAATCAAAGTTCCTAAACCGCCAATGTTTACTCCTAAAAATAATGGATAAACATATTTGGTATAAGAGCCTAATAAAATAACTGCTGGAACATTGCTGATCAGTTGACTACTCAATAAGCCACTCACATATGTTCCTAAAGATGTTGTTCCTAATTTCTGCATAAAATCATAGATCATTGGTGCTCGTCCAATATCACCGACAGCAATAAAAAACATAACAAAAGTCAACAACAAGGCATAATCGATCCGCTTAAAAATTTGCGGGTCGACCAACAAGACTATAATGAAGGCCGCTAATAGCATGACAGTACTTGGTAAAATAGAAAATACCCCTGCTAAGATGATCACCGTTGCAACCACAGCTAAGGCCACCTTATCCCACTGTAATTTTAGAGTAGGAAGTTCAATATTTTGGACTCTGTCGCGCGGAAATTTTAGTGTAAAAACTCCCAATATTAACAGACTAACGACCATTACTGGTAAAGACATTCGAATAAAATCACCAAAGTTTAAGTTGAATTTATTCAATAAATACAGATTCTGCGGATTACCAAAAGGAGTTACCATACTGCCTAAATTAGCGGCCACATTGACTAAGATCACCGGCAAAATGACAGGTAGCTTTACTCTTTGTGCGACAATGATCAAAATTGGTGTTAGTGCGATGATTGCTGCGTCATTTGTCAAAAACATTGCTGCTATAAAAGACACACCAACTAAAGCTTGAACTAACGTACGCTTGGTCCCTACTAATTTAACTAATAAGGAAGCACCATAACTCAGAACTTCCAAATGTTCATAAACTGCGATCAAGGATAATAAAGACGCCAAAGAAGTAATTGTTTGCCAATCAATATCCACGAATTGCGGTCGACTGACAAACATACTCAATAACGCTACTCCAGCCGATATTAAAAACATTTTGTCTGTCCCGATCTTTTTTAAAACACCGACCATTTTCTAATCTCCCATTTTCTTATTCAGATTAAGCAAACCAAGACTCTTCATTGATCAAGCACGGATTTTTCCTAGCCTGAAAGCTATATATAATGCGCAAGTTCAATATTGTTAACTTATCCATCTTGCTTCACCTTGCACGAAAAAAGCCCCGAGAGTTTTCACTTTCGAGGCAATATTGTGCTTGGTCACAAAGTATTATTCAGCGGCCTTTTGAGCAGCGTCTTTAACATCTTGTGCTTTGTCTTCTACGGCGCTTTTAGCTTCTTTAGCAGCACCTTCGACCTTATCTTCTGTGTCTCCAGTTAAGCTACCCTTAGCTTGTTGTACCTTGCCAACAACTTCGTCACTAGCATGTTCCAAACGTTCTCTTAATTCTTCAACAGTATCTTCATCTTTTAATAATAAATAACCAAGAACTGCGTTAGCTGTCAAACTAACTCCTAGTAAGAATTTTTGCATCCTCATGCACCTCCATAGTTTTAATACTAATTTGAATTATACACTATCGATCAATAAAATGTAATCCATAACACTTAAAGAACGACCATATCTAACTGATCTATTCTTTGAAGTCCATAATTGCGCCCTTTGTTTTTGTATTAATATAATTTAGAAGTTATGGTTCGTTCGGCTGAGTGTAATAATTACCCTTAATTTGAAACACTATGATCAACAAAGTATGTGTCAGAAATTAAAATGCAACGATAAATCAAATGAAGTATGTGGTATAAATAGACATACGATGCAAACTCATGCAAAGTATGCATTACAAATTGAAATGTGAGACTAAGTTTTCCAAAGTAGGTCATAAAAAGATGGAGCTGGTAAAAGGTTATTTTCTTACCAACTCCATTTTTCTTATTTCAACAAATAGATATACAAGTGATCTGCTGAGATCCCAATACTAAAGGAAACATCATTAGAATGAATCGTCTTAGCTGTTGTCTTTGTCGATTTATCTGTATCCATCTGTTTTTTAAACTGTTTTAAAACATCTTTAGGATCTGCACCAACAGCTGATGCAACCGTGGAGAATTTCATAATAAACTCTTGTGCCTGATCTTTATCTTTCATAGTTTTCACAGGCACGATCACAGCTAAAGCGTTGACTTTCTCTTCATCCACATTTGCACGTAATTGAAAATTCTTCTTGCTTTGCAAATCATGGATCCCATTTTTTGCTCTGTCAGGCAACCGTTCATCTTTAGTAGATATTTGAGCCTGCTTTAATTTAGGGGCTAAAGCTGCTTGCTGTCGTTTCAAGTCTTTTGCATCTTGTTTTAACTGTTGACCAGCTGAAACTTGCTTTTTTAAATCAGCCACTGCTTTTGGATCTTGGCTTTGGGCGATTGCTTTTTTGTCCGCAACGAACTTAGATTTGATTTCTTTTTGCTTTTCTTTAAGTTGTTGACCTTTTTTTTGCAAAGACATTGCAGCTTTTTGATCTTCAGCTGATAACTTAGTCATCACAAGTCCCTGATCAAATTTTTGCTTAAGCTGAGAATATTCAACTAAAGGCTTAGTTTTATCAACTTTAACTGTTTTCTTTTGTGTTCCCGCCGTCAAATGAACAGTCTGTTCTTTATTTTGAACTGGGATCATTATTGTATAAGCAGAGCTTTCTGGTTTAACAGTCTTCTTCTTGCCATCATCGATCTGATAGGCAACACGATCTTGATTAGTTTTTCCCTTGATCATAACTGCCAAACCATCTGCCTTCAAATGATGATCCTCAACTGAAAGCCTATCTTTGCCGCATCCTGCCAGGAGCAATGCAACAGACGCGAGCGCAATTACTAACCCACTAATTTTTTTCATAATGCACACTGCCTCCTAACTAAAATGACAAACCACTAGTAAACTGACTATTATACAAATCGGCATAGAAACCGTCTAATTTCAACAACTCATCATGTGTCCCAGTTTCAACGACTGAACCGTGGTTCATCACGATGATATTATCGGCATTTTGTATCGTGGACAAACGATGCGCAACTACGAAACTTGTCCGTCCTTGTAACAAACGTTCCATTGCATGTTGAATATGCAATTCTGTTCTTGTATCAACCGAACTAGTAGCTTCATCCAAAATCAAAATTTCTGGATCCGCTAAGAATGCGCGCGCGATCGTGATCAACTGACGTTGACCTTGGGACACATTCGAACCAGATTCGTTTAAGACCGTATCATAGCCATCTGGCAAACGACGAACAAAATTATCCACGTGTGCAGCCTTTGAAGCATTCATAATTTCTTCATCTGTGGCATCTTCACGCCCATATTTGATATTTTCGTAAATCGAACCAGAAAATAGCCATGTATCCTGCAAAACCATCGCAAAGTGTGAACGTAGGTCTTCACGATCAATATCCCTGGTATCTACCCCGTTTAAGCGAATATTTCCGCCTTTAATATCATAAAATCGTTCTAGCAAGTTGATGATCGTTGTCTTACCTGCACCAGTTGGTCCAACGATCGCCACTTCTTGCCCCGACTTAACGTTCAAATTGTAGTCTGTCATCAATAGGTCTTTGCCTTGGTAACCAAACTTAACATGTTGTAATTCAATTAAGTTAGAAGTTGATTCAACCGCACGATCATCTTTAGTATCTTTCATTTCTTCTTCATCGATCACTTCGAAGATCCGTTCAGCAGAAGCAACTGTCATTTGAATCGTATTCATCAAGTTAGCCATTTGTGAAATTGGCTGTGAAAACTGGTTCATGTACTGTAAGAAAGCTTGGATGTTACCTAAAGTTACAGTACCATTGGCAACTTGAACCCCACCAATGATTGCAACAAAAACATAACCAACGTTATTCAAGAAGATCATCAATGGCATTACGATCCCAGCTACAAACTGCGCTCTCCATGACGCCTGGTAATAGTTATTATTTTCTTTTTGGAAGGCTTTGATCGTGTCAGTCTGTTTATTAAAGCTCTTTAAAACTTGCTGACCCGCAAAATTTTCTTCAACTTGGTCATTGATCAATCCTAAACTTTTCTGTTGCGCAGCAAAGTACTTCTGTGACTTAGGAGCGACAAAACCAACTACAAGTAAACTAACAGGGATAGTGATCAAAGCAATCAAAGTTAGCTTCCAACTGATCGAAAACATCATCCACAAAGTAGCCACAAACTGAACGACACTTGTTACTGCCTGGGTTAAATTTTGTTGCAAAATATTTGCCACATTATCCATATCATTAACAGCACGACTCATAATGTCGCCATTACTATGTGTATCATAATAATTGATCGGTAGACGTTCCATTTTTTGCTTTAAATCTTTACGCATCTTATAGACCGTATTTTGAGAAATATATGTCATTATCAGCTGTTGCATAAATGCAAGGACAGCCGCTGCCAAATACATCAAGATCACGATCACAATGATATGAATGATCT
The DNA here is from genome assembly GCF_000349725.1 of Ligilactobacillus pobuzihii E100301 = KCTC 13174. Lineage (GTDB taxonomy): Bacteria > Bacillota > Bacilli > Lactobacillales > Lactobacillaceae > Ligilactobacillus > Ligilactobacillus pobuzihii. The sequence continues at coordinate 253,985 of NZ_KB714693.1, read as the reverse complement.
TGTCATAATTGATCGGTAAACCATGAACATCGATCCCGGCCTTTTGTTGAGAAGTACCTTTTATAACTCCCTTGTAAATTTCGGTCGTTGCTTCACCCAAAACCTTAGGAGTCTTGGTTTGAAAAATCACACTGGCGATCGCAAAGGCCATGACGAAGATCAAGCCTACTATTCGATTGGACATATAGCTTAATAAACGACGCGTAGTTTTCCAAAAATTTTTTGGCTTACGTCGGCGTTCAATTGAATGTGCTTTTTGGGCCATTATACTTCATCCCCCTTTTTGATTTGTGAGTTAATGATTTCTTGGTAGATCTCATTATTATCCTTCAATTCATTATGTGTACCCTGTCCAGTAACTTCACCTTCGTCTAAGACTAAAATGTTATCGGCATCGGCCACAGTAGCGATCCGTTCAGCAACTATCACGATGATGCTTTGTTGCATATGTTCATCATCTTGTAAGGCTTGACGCAAAACCGCATCAGTCTTGAAGTCCAAGGCTGAAAATGAATCATCGAACACATAAACAGCTGCTTTCTTGACTAAAGCACGTGCGATCGTCAAACGCTGTCTTTGTCCACCAGAATAGTTATCACCATTTTGTTCAACATATTGGTCTAACCCAGCTGGATCTTCTTTTACAAAGTCAGTAGCTTGGGCAATATCCAAGGCTTGCCATATCTCTTCGTCTGTCGCATCCGCTTTACCAAACTTCATGTTTTCTCGCAAACTTCCTCGAAACAAAGCTGCTTTTTGTGGAACAAAAGAGATCATATCACGCAAGTCATTTAAACCATAATGACGTATGTCTTGCCCATCTAATATTATTTCGCCTTTTTCTGTATCATAAAAACGAGGGATCAAGTTGACCAATGATGTTTTACCTGAACCAGTTCCACCGATAATACCGATCGTTTGGCCGCTTTGAGACTTAAAATCAATATCAGTCAAGACCGGTTTTTCGGCATTTGCATACCGATAATCAACGTGGCTAAACTTTAATGTATGATTACCTGGTGTTTTATCTGCCTGAACCGGCTTTTCATCTTCTTTAAGAGTCGACTTCAAGTCAAAGACCTCTTGAATACGTTTAGCAGAAGCTTGCGCACGTGGGATCATAATGAAAACCATCGAAAGCATCATAAAACTAACTAAAATCTGTGCGGCGTATGCCATAAATGAAATTAAATTACCAACGGGCATTGCTTGGACACCGATCAATTTTGCACCGAACCACACGATCGCCACGTTAGTTCCACTAATGATCATCTGAATCACAGGAAACGAGAACGCCATAATAATGTTAACGTTGATTGCATTTCGCGTAAAATCCAGATTGGCATCCTCGAAACGATCTTGCTCAAATTTGTCCCGACGGAAAGCACGAATGACACGAACACCCGTTAAGCCTTCACGAAAAACTCGGTTCAAACGATCAGTCTTAGTCTGCATAGCCTTAAACTTCGGCACAGCCAAATACAATAAGAACCCAACGAAAATCAGCATGATCGGTAAAACCACTAAGAAAACCAAAGTCAAACGATGGTTTTTGTTATAAGCTAAAAAACTAGCACCAATCAACATAACTGGTGACATTAACATCATCCGTAACATCATCATGTACACATTTTGAATCTGGATCACATCGTTAGTCGTTCTTGTGATCATTGATGATGTTTCGATCTGGTCGTATTCATCATTTGACATGTTGATCACTTTGCTATAAATATCATTTCGCAAATTTGACCCAAGTTTCATTGAAGTTCTTGAAGCTAAAAACACATTTCCTGTTGCTGCAAGGATACCTATCAACGAAAAAACGATCATTTTCATTCCTACGCGCCATATGTAATCAATGTCGCCGTTAACGACCCCATTATTTACAATATCAGACGTTAAGCTAGGAATATTTAAGTTTGCCGTTACTTGAACGACCATAAAAAGTACTGCACCGATCACTGCCCAAATTGACATGCGACCTTTGGCGAGTTTAAACATCCATACTACCCCTTTCACTAATACCCATAAACTTATATCTTCTAATAATCTTGTTTTATTCTTAGTCTAAAAATCTGTTGGTTGATCTTTGCGTGTATTTTGTAATTTTCTGATCATTTCAAAGTGTTTTTGCGGATCGTCATAAAAGCTTTCATTTTTATCTCCATTAGGCAACTCTTCTTGCATATTTTTGCTTAACTTCCGTAAAATACTAACAAATTGTTTCTTTTCTTCTTTAGTTAGTTGGTCAAATAAAGCAACATTATGTCCTTCAGTTACTTTGCAGGCCACCTTTTTTCCCTTATCCGTGAGATGGATCATCATGATTCGTCGATCTGATTGCGACGGATAACGTTTAATCAATTCATTTTTTTCAAGTTTTACTAACAGTTCGCCTAGTGATTGTGGACGAACCGCTAAAATGTATGTTAGGTCTTTTTGCGAAATATCTGGTTTCATCTTAAGTACAGATAAAATACGTCCCTGGCCCTGCAAAAAATTACCGTATTTCCCTAAATTTTTATGATGCAAATCGATATATCTACGGAACAATTTATTAAAAATTAAAAATTGTTCGGTAATTTCATCCATTGAAAAAAGCCTCCTTTATACAACAAGATAAAAAGTATCTCCCATACTATAATTTCTACTAACATCATTCATTAACCACTATCACGGGCTAATTAGCTAAATGAAAAATCTACCAACTTAAAAACCTCACAAAAACGAGAAGTTCTGCCCTAGTCTGAAACACCATATATATTTACTTATTTAAAATCACTTTGAATATAATACAGGTACCTGAACAATATGTCAATCGCGATAAAAAACAACTTTTACTTTTTAATTAAAAACAAAAAAAGAGTTACCCAGACCACTTGATCTAAGCAACTAAATTTTGCCCTTTAGTTAAACTATTAGTTATTCATAACGTAAATGACTTACTGTCGTACTCTGGTATTTATCCAAACCAGGTTGACCATCAGCGCCCCAAAATCAGATTAACGCCAACCTGCATGGTAGCCTGTAGTTTCTTCTTCAGCTTCACAATTGACATAGACACCACCAATATCCCAAACGATCACTGAACTCCATCGGCTCTTTCAAACCTTCAGTATATATATAAAGAAAGACCATGTGGAGAATCATTGTCCTTATCGATAGCTTCATCAACTGTTTCAAATTTAACAATTGGCAATACTAGATCAAATATCTCGTCTAGCATGAACAGTGGATCATCATCTACATTAACGATCACCGTTAGTTCGAAGAAGTTTTCATTACTTTCAATGATGTGACCACTGTTTTTTTCTCAGAAAAAATATTACTATCAGTCTTATCTACTGCTTAATTTCAAATAAATCTATCTAATTGCCAAATAAAACACTCTTTATCTCAGAATTATATTTAAAAATTTTATTTTCAGAAACTGTGACATAACTAGCTATGCGATCCTAAAAGAGCTACCGGTTTAACTCATCTAATGGGATAAATCAACGGCCTTTAAATGTGTCCCAAAAAACAGAAGTCTCACTCTCACCTGTTTTACTAAAAGAGAACCTTGGCGAGAACATAGATCACTGGTAGTACAAAAATAAATAAAACTGTCGTCAAAACAACTAAATCATTACCTAGTTTGGCATTAGCTTTTTTCTGATCAGCTAAAATGGGCAAGATCGCCATCGTTGGCGTAGCTGATTGCACTAACCAGACCTGACTATCGATTGGTGTGATCAACTCTGGAAAAATCTGCTTAGTTACCACAATTGTTAAATACATCAATAACGGGCCTAAAGTAAAGCGCCCCAAGATCCCTAAAATCTTAGCGTTAGAAAGTTGTAAACTTTTCATCAATCCTGCACTATACAACATCATTCCACTATACAACAAGGCTAGCGGTGTCACCAAAGCTCCTAATAATTGCGTGGTATTCATAACAAATAATGGCATCTTTACTCCTAATGCAACCACTATAAAACTCACCAAAAAAGCTAACAAAGGCGGTGATTTAAGCAATGACAGCAAATTGAATTTTTCCACTTCACGTTTTTTTAATTGTCGATCATTTGGTTCGATCAAATATTGGCCAAACGCCCAGACAGAAACATTGTTCGTCAAAAAGTAGGCTAAAAAGCTAGCTAGACCTGCTTGACCAAACAAAATATTGTTGATGGCCAGACCAATAAAAGTTGTATTCGGGTTAACACTGGCATTGATAAATACACCACGATCGCCATCCTTAAATACTGGTAATTTAGAAATCAGCCAGCAAACAAAATAGGTGAATAATGTAGCCGTGATCGGAACTAATACTTTTTGAAATAAAGTTAACAGCCCATCTTGGTTTATATTTGTCAAAACAGAATAAAAAATAATAGCTGGTAAACTGATCAAGGTGATCACTTTAGACACATCGAACGAAAAATAATCCGTAACCACGTTTGTTCTCATTAACGAAAAGCCAACCAACATAATGATCAATAATACAATAACGCTTTGTAAAGCCTGAATAATTAATGACAAAACTCTTCTCCACTTCCCTACTACCGAAATTATCTTCGTTCCTTAGGTTAAGCCAAATCATTTTCATCTTCAATACCGAACGGTATAACTCATTTGTGAATAAACCTTTAGCATTCTTATTCACAGATGATAATCACTATTCTGTATTGAAACAAATAAATAGCTAACCAACTAAGAATGTGCTATATTTGAGTACGGTAAAACGCATCCATAGAAGTAAAAGTTAAGATTAAGCTACAGAAACATTTTAAAATTTGATTCATTTTTAAGTCGTACAAGGAGTGTATATAATGTCAAACGCTATTCAAAACATCAATAATATGGAAAAAGAACTTAATAGTGTGCAAAATAAACTAGCATCATTAACCAATTCTTTAAAATTTGAACAACGGACTTTAACCGCTCCTTTACAAAAAATCGTTGATGATCTTGATTCAATGTTAGATTTGAAATACGATGCCCTGCTGCTCAAACAAGGCGACTATTCAACGGCGATCAATGACCTCACTTTCACCGACCAATTCTTAGACCTAGTCATCTCACATCTCATGCATATCCAGAAAAATAAAAAGGTTAAACTTACCCGTAAACAAGATGATGACATCAGTAATATCAACCAACACTTAATGCACATTCAAGACTCTTTAATGATTGTTTTAAATTCATTTAGTACAGACAATGAGAAGTGAGCAAAATATTCTCCTAAAAACACTTTAAGGCTTAATAAATGTGATTTTTTTAATTGGTATAGCAGATAAATTCTGCCCTAATTACCACGTATTCAACGATACTTTGTTTTTTAAAAAAATGTGTATTTGTGAAAAACATCGGTGTTATTTTTTTGATTTTCTTAAATTAAGTGTTATATTGATAAAAGAAAGCGGTTTATTAATAACTGCTCAAATTTAAGGAGTGAGAAATTTATGGCTTATAAAACAACTTATCCTTTTACAGGAGAAGTACTTCAACAATATGATAATGCAACAGACAAAGATTTAGAGCAAGCCTTAACGATCGGTCACAAATTATACAAAACTTGGCGTGATGAACCCGTTTCAGATCGTGCTAAACAATTGCAGCAGATCGCAAATTTAATGAAAGAAAGAAAAGACGATCTTGCTAAAGCAATGACCTATGACATGGGTAAGCTTTTAACTGAAGCACAAGGTGAAGTTGACCTCTGCGTTTCCATTGTGGAATATTATGCTAAAAACGGCGAAAAATTTATGGAATCTGTGCCGGTAGAAAGTCCGGCTGGCCGTGCTTATTACGCTAAACAAGCTACAGGTGTGATCGTTGCAGTCGAGCCATGGAACTTCCCATTGTACCAAGTTGTACGTGTCTTTGCGCCAAACTTTGTCGTAGGTAACCCAATGATTTTAAAACATGCTTCGATCTGTCCAACTTCTGCGCAAATGTTTGCTGATCTAGTGATCGATGCTGGTGGTCCTAAAGGTGCATTGAGCAATCTCTTTATTAGTTATGACTTAGTTGCCAAAGCGATCCATGATCCGCGTGTAGCTGGTGTATGTTTAACTGGTTCTGAACGCGGCGGCGCTTCGGTTGCCAAAGAAGCTGGGGATGCTTTGAAGAAATCAACACTTGAACTCGGTGGTAATGACGCCTTTATCGTCTTAGATGACGCTGATTTTGACGAAGTAAAAAAAGTTTCTCCCGGCGCACGTTTGTATAATGCTGGCCAGGTCTGCACATCATCCAAACGTTTTATCGTTATGGCTGATAAGTTTGACGAATTCGTTGACAATTTAAAGGAAGCTTTTTCTAGCGCAAAAATTGGTGATCCAATGGACCCAGAAACTGTTGTTGCCCCTCTTTCTTCTAAGAGTGCACAAGAAAAATTACAAAAACAAGTTGATTCCGCTATTGAAGGAGGCGCCACGCTTGTTTACGGTAATGAATCAATTGACAGCAAGGGATTCTTCTTTCAGCCAACGATCTTAACTGATATCGATAAAGATAACCCAGTTTATAACCAAGAAATGTTTGGACCAGTTGCTGTCGTTTATAAAGTTAATTCTGAACAAGAAGCGATCGACTTGGCAAATGATTCCAGCTACGGCTTAGGTAATACTATTTTCTCTGCTAACCGTGAACACGCACAACAGGTGGCAGAAAAAATCGAAACTGGTATGTCATTTATCAATTCCGGTTGGGCCTCATTACCAGAATTACCATTCGGTGGTGTCAAAAATTCTGGCTACGGTCGTGAATTAAGCGAACTTGGCCTTGACGCTTTTGTTAACCAACACTTAGTCTTTGAACCTGCTAACTAAATAATTAAAATTGATCATTTTTTCAGACACTATTTTGCAGTAGCATGGTAGTGTCTTTTTTTGTATAAATTAAGTCATATTATTTTGGCACAATGTATTTTCGGCTGAGCAGTATCCATATATAAATTATAATAAACTAATCTTTCTAATTTGTGTCTTATTTTTTGTTATTTTTTCTAACATAGAATATAATTTAGGAAACAGTTTTATTTTAAAGAAAAGGAAGATGGCTATGACAGCTAAAAAAACTGTGTCTATTGCAGCCACTTTGATCACTCTGGGCTTAACATTAATTGCCTGTAGTTCAAAGTCTGGCAGCAATTCTGACGACAAGCAAGTTCTCAATTGGAGTGAAGCAACTGAACTTTCATCCATAGATCCTTCTAAAGCGACTGATTCTGAAAGTTTCGACATGTTAGGTAATTCTATGGAAGGACTCTACCGTCTAGGCAAGAATTCAAAAGTAAAACCAGGGATCGCTTCCTCTACTAAAGTTAGCAAAGACAAGCTACACTATACTTTCACTTTACGTAAAGGTGCTAAATGGAGCAATGGTGATGAAGTGACCGCCAAAGATTTCGTTTATTCGTGGAAACGAACGATCGACCCTAAAACTGGTTCTTCTTATTCATACTTATTCGATGGAGTTGCCAACGCCAATGAAATTATTAATGGCAAAAAAGCTCCTTCTACCTTGGGGGTCAAAGCAGATGGCAAATATAAGTTAAACGTCACTTTGGATAAACAGGTCCCCTATTTCAAACTACTGATGGGCTTTCCAGTTTTCTTCCCACAAAATCAAAAAGTAGTTAATAAATATGGTTCCAAGTACGGGACAGAATCCAAGTATATGGTTTATAATGGTCCTTTTGTTATGACGAATTGGACAGGCTCTAATTTAAGTTGGAAATTTAAAAAGAATACTGATTACTGGGATAAGAAAAATGTTAAATTATCTGGTATTAATTTCAAAGTTAACAAGAGTCCAGCGACTGCCTATAATCTCTACCAATCTGGTAAAAGTGACATGTCACAATTAAGTACAGAACAAGCACGACAATTAAGTAAAAAACCCGGCTTTACCGTTGAAAAAAGTGGTCAAATGACTTATCTCGAATTCAACCAAAAACAGCAAGTTTTTAAAAATGCTAAAATTCGTCAAGCAATTTCTTTAGCTATCAACCGTAAACAGCTAGCGGGCAAGGTCATGGGTGAGGGAACGGAATTGCCTACGGGTATCGTGCCGAACGGGTTAGCTAAAAATAATGGGATTGACTTTTCTAAAGAAGCCAAAACTAACGATCTGCGCCATGATGATACAAAGGCTCAACAATTATTTAACGAAGGGCTAAATGAGATAGGTCAAGACAAACTACGCTTTACCTTACTAGGGGCGGATACAGATCAAAGCAAAGACGTCACGGCTTACATTCAAAGTCAGCTTGAAGAACATTTAGGTTCAGATAAGATCCGTGTTGACGTTTCAAATGTGCCGTTGAAGACACGTCTTTCCCGTTCCCGTGAAGGTGACTTCGATGTCGTCGCTGCCAATTGGGTCGCCGATTATTCTGACCCGATCTCTTTTATGGAACTCTTCACTACAGGCAATGAATACAATGACGGCTCTTGGAGCAACGCAGAATATGATCGATTGATCAAAGCTGCAAAAACGACCGATGCTGCCAACAAAGATAAGCGCTGGGAGGACATGATCCAAGCTTCTAAAATTTTAAGTCAAGACATGGGTGTTTCTCCACTGTATCAACAAAATTCACCTGAAATGATCCGGCCAAAAGTCAAAGGATTGATCGTCAATTCAGCCGGTGTCATGTATAATTACAAAAACGTTCATCTAAAAGACTAATAAATCGTAAAAAAAATAGCCAACAGCTCTGTTTTTCAGATAAGCTGTTGGCTATTTTTCTATGGTCATAAAAACACTTTGGCGAAAATTTCCATTCTCATATTGATAAAAAAACTACGTGCGGTTGCTTTCTTGTAAAAAACGATCCTCGATCTTATCTTGCAACTCTCTAAGCTCGTTTTCTGCATCACTTTTTTCCTGGTCAGCATTGTAACGCCTGATCTGACCCATTAAATTACTAAAATCTAACAATGATAAAGAATATGTCCGGTCAGCCGTTTTTTGATCTTCGTGATACTTTTTCAAAATTTTTCGTTTAGGTCCCACATATAGATCATAATCTTGAAATTGTGCAATCAAGTCATTTTTTGACAAAATAACTACCTCCTCTATTTCCAGTATAATCCTTTTATGCAAGACTTTTCAAAGTATTGGACCCGGTTTCTCTATTTGCAAAAAAGCATCAGCCTTTTGGGCTAACAACTTTTTAATGATCAATAAAAAGATTTGATACTACTAGTGTAAAAATTGTTGCTTGATATAGCGCTTAATTATGGCCTTTTTTTCTGGTTCAGCACTTTTATACTGGCTAATATAGTTTTTCAAGTAAGCCATCATCTCTGGTGAAAATTTGTACCTTTTATCTTCCAGATCATATTTAGCTACCATATCCATACTGTACCTTTGCACCACATTATCATGCTCATCAGCATACAAAGCGAAGTCAGGAAAATCAACTAATAACTTATAACCGATGATCTCATTGTCTAAGTCATGCGTCATTTGCTCAACTCCTTTGCGGTATGTCGCATCATTTTTCATTTGATTGGTGTGATTTAATAAAATCACGTTTTAAAATCCCCATAAAATAACTATCACGATAAGTTCCGCGCGCATAAAATTGCTCTTTCATGGTTCCTTCTAATTGGAAACCTAACTTTTTATAAACATGGATCGCCGGTTGGTTAACCGTATCGACATATAAAAAGACCTTATGCATATTTAAGATGTAAAAAGCGTGCTCTAATGCACTTTCCATCGCCTTTTGTGCGATTTTTCTACCACGAAATTTACTTAACACGATCACCTGGATCTCGCAAGTTCGTGGTATGTAGTCGATATCCACTAACTCAACGACTCCAGCAAATTCACCCGCTTCTTCGATCACGAAGCGCCGTTCATGTTTATCATGAATATGTCTATTATATAATTCCTCTAATTCAGCATAAGACTCGTATGGTTCTGCAAACCAATAAGCCATCGTATCTTGTTCATTGTGCACACTATGGACGTCTTTAAGGTCTTGACGTTCTAAAGGCCTGATCAACAAAATGATTCCCCCTCTTTTCTTTAATTCTACCAAAGGTCGAATATATCACAAAGAAAATGAGCTAATATTACTATTATTTTAATTTCTCAAAAATATGTAGACGTAAAAAAGAGCCGGTGCTTGACCGACTCTTTTTTACTCTGTTCTTTCAGTCACTGACTACTTATTAGCCAATTTCAATTTTATGACCAGTTTCTTTTCTTTCAGCTTTTGGCAAATCAATTGTCAACACTCCATCTTCTGCTTTAGCAGAGATCTTATCAGCTAAAACATCTGGCAAACGGTAATTACGGACATATTCACCATATGAGCGCTCACTAGCGATCACGTTATTTTCTTTATCTTTTTGGTCAAGTGTTGAATCTCTCTTTGCTTTAATGCTTAAAACATCTTGATCATAGGAAAGATCAATATTGTCTTTATCAACACCAGGTATATCTACAGTAACCTGATAGCCATTATCTGTTTTTATGACATCACTTTTCATGTTATTTGATGAATCCATAGTAAAGAGCGGTTCACCAAAGTCTTCGAAAAATCCATCACCGATGTGCATCAATTGGTTCAAGTTATTTGCTAATTCATTCATAATATTTAGTTCCCCTTTCTTTCTTTACATTTTATATATTACACCTTTGGTCAAAGATAGTCAAATTTTATAAACAAGGTTAAAAACATCTCTAAAACATTGACATAAAAGGAATTAAACCGTAAATCTAAGTGACTTAATCAGAAATTAGTCAAAAAAAGTCAAACTTTTCCTAAAATAAAAAAGCCCGTTCAACCGGAAATATATTTTTCCAGGATCGATAGGCTTTTAGTTATTATTTAGTCACAATATTCTTTTTTCTACCAGCTAAAAATTCGGTCAGATTATCAACAGCGATCCCCAACAAACGTGTCCTAGTTTCTTGCGGAGCCCAGGCAATATGTGGGGTAATATAACAATTATTGGCTTTTAGTAATGGACTGTCTGCATTAAGCGGTTCGTGTTTTGCCACATCGACAGCCGCCGCCGCAAGTTGCTTACTATTTAAAGCATCAGCTACGTCTTGTTCATTGATCAAACCACCACGAGCAGTATTGATCAAGATCGCAGTTTCCTTCATTTTTTGTAAGGATGAACTATTGATTATTTCTGTCGTGTCTGGAGTCTGCGGAACGTGAAGACTGACCACATCAGACTGACTTAGTAAATCATCGAAGTTAACCTGCTGTAACCAATCGTATTCAACTTCTTTAGGTCGATGATTATAAAAGATCACATTCATGCCAAATGCATGTCCGAGTTCAGCCACTTTTTGCGCGATCCTACCGATACCAACTAGCCCCAGTGTTTTTCCTTGCAATTCGACCAATGATTTAGCAAAGAAACTAAAGTCTGGGTTATTTGTCCATTCACCTTGGTGAACTAAATCATTATGCAAACCAACATGGCTAGTGATCTCCAACAATAATGCAAATGTAAACTGCGCAACAGCATTTGTTCCATAAGTAGGAATATTAGTGACCGTCACGCCTGCTTCATTCGCAGCAGCAATATCGATCACATTATAACCCGTTGCTAAAACACCAATGTATTTTAAATTAGGCGCAGTGTTGATAATTTCCTTATCCAGTGGTGTTTTATTTGTAAAAACGATTCTTGCATCACCGATCCGTTTTAAGATCTCTGCCTTATCGTTAAATGGAGTCCGGTCATAGATCTCACATTCTCCAACATCTTGCAGGGGTTGCCAGTCAATATCACCGGGATTTAAAGCATACCCGTCTAAAACAACGATTCTCATCATAAATCCTCCATTTTTAAAATCCAATATTCATTGAAAGCATATTTCTATTCTATCAATGAAGAAACTCATTTTGTAGAAATTTGCTGTACTTTTTGTAGTCGAAAAGCATTCCTTGTCTGGGACTTATAAAATCAGTACATTATATTTATAATAAGTTAATAAAAAGACCGCTAACTACCACATTTTATAGCTAACAGTCTTTTTAGCTGACTATTCCCAAGTTTTGTTCCTAAGTCCTTTTATTACACTAATCCTTGAACCATCATAGCTGTCGCAACCTTATTAAACCCTGCAATATTTGCACCCGCTTGGTAATTACCATCCATACCATATTCTTGGGCTGCTTTTTCTGATTTAGTAAAGATCTCATGCATGATCTGTGCTAACTTGGCATCAACTTCTTCAAAGCTCCAAGATAAACGTTCACTGTTTTGACTCATTTCAAGAGCTGAGACGGCAACACCTCCCGCATTAGCTGCTTTACCAGGTCCATAATAGATCCCATGGTCTTGATAAACCTTGATAGCTGCAGTCTGATTTGGCATATTGGCACCCTCAGCAATATATCGGGCACCATCTTTGACCAGTAATTCAGCCTGTTGAGCATTGATCTCATTTTGTGTAGCACATGGCAGGGCAATATCATAATCGATATCTTGATCCCAAACTGAACCTTCGAAGTATTGTGCTGAATCAACTTGCTGCGCGTATTCCTTGATCCGTCCACGCTCAACTTCTTTGATCTGCTGCACGATCTTATCATTGATACCATTTGGATCATAAACATAACCATTTGAATCAGAAACTGTCAAAACAGTGGCACCTAGTTCATTAGCTTTTTGTAATGCATATAAAGCCACGTTACCAGAGCCTGAAATTTTAATTTTCTTATCTTTCAAGCTATCATTATGTGCTTTTAACATTGATTGCGTATAATACAGCAAACCATATCCAGTTGCCTCAGTCCGAGCGGCACTTCCACCAAAGGTCAAGTTTTTTCCAGTTAAAACACCATTTTTAAATCCACACAAACGTTTGTAAGCACCAAATAAGTAGCCCACTTCACGACCACCAACACCAATATCTCCCGCAGGAACATCCAGATCTGGTCCGATGTGACGTGCCAATTCTGTCATAAAACTTTGGCAAAAACGCATTACTTCGCTGTCTGATTTTCCCTTTGGGTCGAAGTCACTACCACCTTTACCCCCACCGATCGGTAAACCAGTCAAACTGTTTTTAAAGACTTGCTCAAATCCCAAAAACTTGACTGTGCTTAAATTTACACTGGGATGGAATCTCAAGCCGCCTTTATATGGACCAATTGCTGAATTAAACTGCACCCGGTAACCACGATTGACCTGAAAGTGCCCAGTATCATCTTGCCAAGGTACACGAAATTCAATAACTCGTTCAGGCTCGACGATCCGCCTTAACAAGTTAGCTTCAATATATTCTGGATGCTTCTCTAAAACTGGTGTTAAAGAATCAAGCACGGTAAAGACTGCCTCTTGGAAGTCAGTTTGTTCCGGATCACGTTGTTTGATCGTCTGTTTGACAGTTTCTACATAATCTTGCGCTTTTGTCATCTAATACATTCCCTTCAAAATCATTAAGTTACACGTCTAATCTTAAACTCATCTATATTACATCATTTTCTAATGGAATAATAGTTAGTGTCAACTACTTTATGATAATTTTAGCCCTTTTGGATGGAAAAAGGTACAAAAATAGAGAGTGCGACAAAAGATGTTTTAAAGCCGATTTGTAACGACGCTTGCGTTATTACAGTAATGCTTCAATCTTTTGAAACACGTTTAAGGGTCGTCGATTTAACTCATTTAATGGATAGATCAACGGCCCTTTTTAGATCGGAGAGCTAGTTTTGTCCCAGCCCCTACTGCTTTATTTTGATTACCTTTTACTTATCGTTCATTAGTCGTGATCACGATCTTGCCATGTGAATGACCAGTTTCACTTTTTTCATGCGCACTTCTCAACCCACTTGTAGTCATGGGATAAATACTATCTATTACAACTCGTAGTTCATTATTTTCAACCAAGTTAGCTAATTCTTTGAGTTCTGCGCCGTTAGTTTTTAACCACCAACTTGTCGCAGCTGGATGACTATTTTGCTGTTTTTCAGTCGGATCTCCGGCTATCGTTACCAATTGACCATCCGATTTTAAAATCTCTAAACCAGCGGAGATCTGGCCGACCGTATCAAAAACAGCATCGTAATCACGTAAAACATCTGTGATCTGTGTTTGGTGATAATCGATCACCTCATCAGCACCAAGTTGTCTTAATAATTTTTCATTAGCAGCACTAGCTGTAGTAGCAACGTAAGCACCAAAGTGTTTAGCGATTTGAATGGCAAACATCCCCACACCACCAGCACCTGCTTGGACTAAAATCTTGTCACCAGCCTTAACTTTCAAACGGTCAACAATAACTTGCCAAGCCGTCAAGCCTGCTAACGGGATCGCTGCAGCTTGTTCAAATGATAATTGTTGTGGCTTTAATACTAATTTATCCGCCTTGACTGCCGCATATTCTGCGTAAGTTCCACGCTTCCCGTCATTGTACATGTCTGGTCGTGCAAAGACTTCATCACCGACTTTAAATTCATGCACATCTGCACCGACTTCAGTGACAATTCCTGCGATATCCCAGCCTAATACTACTGGAAAATCCCACGGAAAACTTTCTTTTAAATAACCACGCCGTGTTTTCCAGTCGATCGGGTTGATACTAGTTGCCTTAGTTTCGATCAAAGCTTCATCTGCGGCAACTTTTGGAACTGGAAGATCCTTTTCATATAATTCTTCAGGTCCACCATATCGATCGATCACAATTGCCTTCATTCAAAATCCTCCAATCAATATTTGACTAAATTATAGAGCAACCTTGACACTAACATCTACTAAAAAGCAATAACTTCATTATTTTTCAAAAATTTATTTAACTATTTTTATGACATCTGCTGGCGTTTCTAATAATAAGGCTTGCGGTTTAAAATGATCCTTGGTTCCTGTCCCCCAAAGTGCACCACCAAAGTCAACACTAGCTTCTATTGCAGACAGTTGATCAGTATCCGCATCACCAACATAGATAGTTTCTTGGGGCTGATAACCTAAGCGATCTAAGGCAAAATCAAGTGGCTGACCAGAAGGTTTTGGTAATTGGGTATCACTTGAAGTCACAATCAAAGACATTTCATGGTACCACCAAAAAGAATGCAGATTTTCTTTGGCATCTTGTTTTGTCCGAGAAGTTACTATCCCTAATTTGACTTCAGGCTCAGCCAATAAAGTCTCAAACATTTCATCAACTTGCGGATAAGTTTGCGGTAAGATACCAACATTTTCTGCCACATCATCATAAGTTAAAAACCAATCATCAAGCTGATCATTAGGGATCTTAAAATAAGCAACTTCTTGTTTAGCTGTCATTGTAAAAGCTCGGCTTAATTCAGCTTGAGTAGCTGTTTTCCCAAATTTAGGTAAAGTTTGCTGCATTATTTTTTCGTAGTACGGATAACTATTCACTAAGGTGCCATCAACATCAAATAAAATCAATTTCTTTTGCATGAATTCTTCTCCCTAAACAAACTCCAAACATCAACATTACTTACGATCTTTACGAAATGCCCAAATTACAACACCTAAGTTGATCAAAACTAAGCAAGTCGTCATGATAAAGACATACCGATAATCCAAAATACCAGCCACACTGGAAGCTAACATTGGTCCAATGACTGAACCAATCGCCTGAAATGACTGATTATAACTAAAAATTCGACTAACAGAACTAGGTGGTGTGTTCAATGACATCACTGTCTGTGTAACAGGCATTAAAGCGGCATCAGCAATTCCAACTAAGAAACGTAATACACCTAAAACGACCACCGTTTGAACGAAATACATTGGGAAAAACAGCACGCCAGATAAAACCAACCCAGCGACCAAGACTTTTTGCGCGCCAATATGATCACTTAATTGTCCCAAACGCGGGGCAGCTAATAGAGTCGCTATCCCTGGTAAAGCAGCAACGATCCCACTAGCAAAAGCAACATTACCTTGATTTTTCATCAACTGTCTGACAAATAAACTGATGATCGGATTGATCGAGTTGGTTGCAGCCTGTATCAGCATCGATGAAATGAACATCGCCCACACAATATGAATGTTTTTGATCCCAACAAAGGCACTATGATTTGTCTGTGTTCCATCATCTTCAACTGGTACAAAGTTCTCCTTGACACCAAATAATGTCACTAGGGTTGCAATAAACATCAACGCACCAAACAAGAAAAACGGGATCCGGTAGCCTAAAGCACCAGCAATGATCCCACCAAAGATAGGTCCGACTAACTGTCCGCCAACTGCTCCAGTCGTCAAAGTCCCCATTGTTTTTCCACTATATTCGCGCGGAACTTCACTAGCGATCAGCGCATAAGCATTATTGATATAACCAGAAAAACCACCTTGGATCAACCGTAAACCGATCAACATCCAGACATTAGTAGAAAAACCAGTTAAAGTCGCAGTGATCGTCATTCCGATCGCTGCCCGTAATAACATTGGCTTTCTGCCAGTCCTATCCGCTAACTTTCCCCATAACGGAGAAACGATCGCTTGGCTCAAAAAAGTACTGGAAAAAGCCAAACCCGCATACAAGGTCAGTTCCCATTTAGGAAAATTACCTAAGGTACTAACGAATAACGGCAGAAACGGTAAGCTCATACTGGAACCTGCACCAGTTGCAAAATTACCGAGCCATAAAGCATACATATTTTTTTGCCATTGTGCTAACTTTTTCTTTCGCAATATTCTCTTACGCCTATCTTTCTATAGCTTCTTTTATTTCTTAAAAGTCTTCATGAAAATACTTAGCAGTCGCTTTGATCATGTCCAAGTTTTGTTGATTCAACAAGGGCGGCAACTCACTAAATGAAAAATATTTTAAGCTTAAAGTTTCATCAGTTTCCTCTGTTAGCAAAGAACCACCAGCAGGTTCTACTACATATAGTCGACTGATCACCTGTGCTTGGTCACCATTCGGATATGTAGTAAAACCTTGCTCGAAGGTGTCGACCATATCAACCACTTCAACTGTTAAACCACTGTCTTCTTTCATTTCACGATTCAAAGTTTCTAGAAAAGTTTCGCCATACTCCATATAACCACCTGGAAGACTCCAATTATGTGTATCGCTCCTTTCTTGTAATAAGATCTTATGGTCATTATCAACTACAGCTCCTGCTACAGCGTTTAAAATAATCGGCATATTGCCGACTTTACTACGGATGTCTTTGATATAATCACTCATAAATCGATCACCTGTCTTTGTTGTTTTTATCTTTAATTCTACTTTACATTATTTTACTTAAAATATCATGTAACAAGGCAAGAAAGAAAACCAAAAATCAGCTTAAAAATAGCTGTAATACAAAAACTCCCCTTTTGCAAATAAAAATCTGACGTACAAAAAGGGAGCTTCATTTCAAATTATTCAATTTTAATAAATTCTAAGCATTAACCATAGTTGCTTTTTTGGCCTCCTGAATCGCCGTTAATACCCGTTCATGGTCTGATGAACTTAGCGGTTGTGCAAGCAAGATCTTAAAACTACTAAAACTCAAACCCAACATATCAGCTACAAAGTATCGACTAATGTTGCTTTCAGCAATTTCTTTTCTAACATCTTCATTTGGTAATCCTCTTACATCGCGCATAAAAAGCCCTCCTTAGATGGTCTGCCACGGGAAGTTCAACCTAATCTCCTTCCCAATATTGTTGTATCAAATAGGCCAAGCAAAAAGCAACAATATTGTTTACTTTTTTCGCTAGCAAGCGTTTTTTTTAATTAACTATCACTTTTTCCTTATTATGCCTTAACAAATATATTAAACGATGTATAATGAAAACGAAATTCATTTACGGATGAAGCTCGGCAATTTGTTGCAATAGCGTTGTTGCAAGTCGTCAGTGGACGGGTCTGCAACAGCGCTATTTGTGTATGATCAAAAATCATATCAGTACTAAATAAAAATTGAGCTATTTTTCAAATTATGAAAACATCCGTGAAGCTTATACGAACTATGGCAAGTCAGCACCTGTCTAAGTTCAGTTATTTTAATCAAACTTTGCAAATCAAGTCTTAAGCAGTTTGTTTTGTTCTATTATATTGTATCCTAAGGAGGATCTATTATTTTATCTCATAAAAATATAGATAAACGTATATTTTTACCTGTTGTCGGTTTATTTGCCATAGCTGCCTTGTTTCTCATGCTCGGCGGCCCCCAACTACAACAACCTTTGTCCCGTATTTTAAGTTGGATCAACGTTAAATTTGGTTGGCTGTATCTTGCCGTCTTCATTATCAACTTTGTCTTTTTGTTATGGTTGGCTTTTAGCCGCTACGGTAACATTAAGCTCGGTAAACCAAACGATCACCCTCGTTATGGCAACTTCAAATGGGGTTCTATGGTCTTTGCCACGGGGATCGACGCTAGTATTATGATGCTCAGTATCACCGATCCCCTGGAATTCATCCAAGAACCACCGTTTGGCTTAAAACCTTATTCAGATTCAGCCTATATTGCTTCAAGTGCTCTTTCTCAGTTCAACTGGGGCCCAATGGCTTGGATGATGTTTGCCCCAGCAGCAATTTTGATCGGGTATGTTACCTATCGAAAAAACAAACCAACACAGAAATTAAGTGATAATTTTTCTTTCTTACAAGGAAATGCTAAGAGTAAAAAAATAACCCGTATTATCATTGACTTCTTAGTCGTGATCGGAATCATTGGAGGTTTAGGTTCTTCGATCGGTATGGAAGTTCCTCGGACTTCACGTGTTTTTTCAGCCGTAACTAATATTCCCGATACGACTTGGTTACAATTTGGAATTTTTTCTTTGCTTTTCATCCTGCTTGGATTGACCGTTTATAAGGGATTAAATGGTGGAATTGACCGTCTCAGTACGGCTAACATATATTTGGCTATCGTTTTTTTGGGTCTGATTTTAATTGTCAGTCCCTCAATGACAATAATTAGTGATTGGGGTAAAAGTCTGGGGGTACTTGTCCAAAAATTCATTCCGATGTCAACTAACGTCCACCCTAGTCCCACTCAACAAGACACTATCTTTTATTGGGGTTGGTGGTTGACTTTTATGCCTTTAATGGGAACTTTCATCGCTAAGATCTCGCGCGGCCGCACTATTCGCCAGATACTTTTAGGTATGCTAAGTTTTGGCGTTCCTGGCTGTTTCTTATTTCACGCTATTTTGGGCGGTTACGCGATGTGGCTTCAAAAAGCTGGTGTCATAAATTTAGTTTCGATTTTAAATCATAAAACTCAGGCTGATGTGATAGTGGCAATGATTTCAACTTTGCCCATGCATAAAGTAATGCTGGTCTTTTACGCGGCCTCTTGTTTTATTTTCTTAGCCGCTACTATTTCTGGAGCAGCCTATGTGCTTTCTTCATTTACCAGCACACCTCTATATGGCAAAGAACCAAGTCGCTTTAACCGAATGAGTTGGGTATTTATCTTTTTGATTTTTGCCTTTAGTTTAGTCTTGGTTGGTGGTTTCCAAGTTATTCAAACCATGTCTGTCATGGCTGGTTTGCCATTAACTATCGTCTGTTTACTAGTCTTATATTCAATTTTTAGACTAGTCCGTCATGACCGTGAACTAGTCTTTACGTCAAATGAACTTAAAGATACTGGACGCAGACAAAAATATACTGTTGAACGTCAATTCGCCGTGCGTGGTCAATTGATCTTGTCTTTTAAAAATTACAATAAACTAAGTAAGCAATAAACATCACAAAGCTGGGGAATAACTAGCTGTGAACTTATAAAAGGGTCGTCGATCTAACCCAATTAAATGGGCTAGATCGACGACCCTTAAATATGCTTTTAAACGATCTTTTGTTTCAGTATTTTTTATTTAAGTTAAAAAATATATAATGGAAGAAAAAGGACTGATATTATTTAATGAAAATTACTGAAGGATATATGCCTTTTCAAGGTTACCAAACCTACTACCGTATCATCGGTGAGGCAAAAAATAACACTGCCCCTTTACTTTTATTACATGGTGGTCCTGGGTCATCCCATAATTATTTTGAAATGCTCGATGATTTAGCAAACGCTGGTTTTCAGTTGATCATGTACGACCAACTTGGCTGTGGAAAATCATCGGCGCCCGATCAACCAGAGCTATGGCAAGCCCAAACTTGGATCGATGAATTAGCTGCCTTAAGAGATTACTTGGATTTAGGACACGTTCATTTACTAGGACAATCATTTGGTGGTATGTTGGCAATCATGTACTTACTAGAAAAAAAACCTCAAGGTGTAGATAGCTTAATTTTATCCAGCACTTTATCATCAGCTAAATTATGGGCCAGTGAACAACATCGAATGATCAAATATTTGCCACAAAAAGAACAAGATGCAATTGCTCAAGCCGAAAAAACTGGTAACTACACTACGCCAGGATATCAAATTGCCAATGAGCATTATATGGCTTTGCACGCTGCCGCTCCTGTTACTGAAAGTTCACCAGAACCCTTACGCCGTGCTAAAATCAATGGACAACAGGCCTATCAAGTTGCTTGGGGACCAAATGAATACACACCAACTGGTACTTTGCATGATTATGAATACACAGAACGTTTGGCGGAAATTACGATACCAACTCTGATCACTAATGGAACTGACGATCTATGTACCCCCCTAGTCGCCAAAACTATGTATGACCATTTACAAAACGCCAAGTGGAAACTATTTCGAAATAGTCGTCATATGCCCTTTGTCGAACATCATGACAAATATGTTATCTTGCTCAAAGATTGGTTAACTAAACACTGATTACGGATGGAGCTGGGACAAAACTAGCTGTGCGATACTAAAAGGGACGTCGATCTATCTCATTAAATGGGGTAAATCAACGGCCCTTAAACGTGTTCCAAAAGATTGAAGCCTTACTGTAACAACGCTTGCGTTATTCTCTTTATTTCAAACTTAAAAATTTAACTAAATTCAGAGATCCTAAGTGTCAATTTGTGAACATTTTATCTAAACCAGCTATAATGGACTTTGTAAGTTGATAAAGGAAAGGAGATCTATTCGATGTATTATTCAAATGGAAATTATGAAGCTCTTGTCCATGCACGCAAACCTGCGGGTGTTGACCATAAAAAAGCTTATATCGTTGGTGGAGGCTTAGCAGGACTCGCTGCTGCTGTTTTCTTAGTCCGTGATGCACAAATGCCTGGCGAACAGATCCACATTTTAGAAGAATTACCTGTGGCAGGTGGTTCTTTAGACGGTGCTAACAAACCAGACATCGGTTTTGTGACACGTGGCGGCCGGGAAATGGAAAACCACTTCGAATGTATGTGGGACATGTATAGTTCGATCCCATCACTTGAAGTTCCAGGAGCTTCATATCTAGACGAATATTATTGGCTTGATAAGGATGATCCGAACTCATCTAATTGTCGCTTAATTTATAACCGCGGTAATGAAGTCCCAGATGATGGTAAATATACTCTAGGTAAAACTTCCAAAGAAATCATCAAATTGATCATGACTCCTGAAGAACAGTTAGGCACAGAAACGATTGAAGAATATTTTTCAGCAGAATTTTTCAAAACTAATTTCTGGTACTACTGGTCCACCATGTTTGCCTTTGAAAAATGGCATTCGGCCGTTGAAATGCGCCGATACTGCATGCGTTTTATCCACCATATCGATGGTCTGCCTGACTTTACCGCCCTTAAATTTAATAAACACAACCAGTATGACTCAATGACTTTACCGATCGTCAAGTACTTGGAAGACCATGGTGTTGATTTCCAATTCAATACTGTAGTTAATAATGTTATCGTTGAGACTGCTAATAGTGAAAAACACGCTAAGAAATTACAGATGACTGTCGACGATTCTCCACAAGAGATCACCTTAACTGACGATGATATCGTCTTTATCACAAACGGTTCGATCACTGAAAGCTCCACTTATGGTGACCATCACACACCAGCTAAAATCACTGATGAGCCGGGACCAAGCTGGGAATTATGGGAAAATTTAGCAGAACAATCTTCTGAATTTGGCCATCCTAAGGTCTTTTACCAGGATTTACCAGAAAAAGCATGGCATATTTCAGCCACAGCAACTATTAAAAATACAGCCATAGATCCTTATATTGAACGTTTAACTAAACGTGATCTACACGATGGCAAAGTTAACACTGGTGGGATCATTACTATTAAAGATTCAAATTGGATGATGAGTTTTTGCATTCATCGTCAACCACACTTTAAAGATCAAAAAGAAAATGAAACCATCGTTTGGATCTATGCTTTGTATTCAAATACGCCAGGTGACTATATCCAAAAAAACGTGGTTGACTGTACAGGAGAAGAGATCACTGAAGAATGGTTATATCATTTAGGGGTACCAGAGACATTGATCAATAAATTGTCAAAGCAAGATTCAATCAATACCAACCCAGTTTACATGCCATTTGTTACTTCATACTTTATGCCACGTGTCAAAGGTGACCGTCCTAATGTTGTGCCAACTGGTTCAAAGAATCTTGCTTTCATCGGTAACTTCGCGGAATCGCCAACGCGTGACACAGTCTTTACGACCGAATATTCAATCAGAACAGCCATGGAATCAGTTTATAACTTACTAAACGTTGATCGTGGAGTGCCAGAAGTTTTTAATTCAATTTACGATATTCGTGAACTCTTAAAGTCAATGTATTATCTAAATGACAAACAAAAACTGACTGATAGTGACCTACCCATTCCGGAATTTGTTAAAAATAAAGGACTACAGAAAGTTAAGGGAACTTGGATCGGTAAATTATTAGAAGATGCTAAACTAATTTAAATTAAAAAATGATCTCAATATAGTTGCTTATAACGCAACTATATTGAATTGAGGCTGGGACAAAACAATATTCCAGTCTCTTCTTTTGCTAAAAATAATCAAATTATCACTTGTAATTTTTATGGCATAAACGCGTTTTAAAAGTCTGAATCCTCAATGTAATGCCATTTACGTCATTCCTGTCCTGCGCTTCGCTACGGCCAAAAATGGCGTAAACGACGTTACACACCGGCTTCAAACCGACTTTTGTCCCGCTCTCGAGTTTTCTGTTAAAAATATCACAAAAAACGTGTGAAAGCATTTTTATATGGTATAATGAAAGCGTTTAAGACAACACTATTGGAGGGTTTCTTTATGACAAAAAAAGTTGCAATGATCACTGGTGGAGCACAAGGTATTGGAGAAGCAATTTCCCGTCGTCTTAGTCAAGATGGATTTGCTGTTGCTATTGCTGACCTAAACAAGGAAAAAGGTAGTCAAGTAGCTGCCGATATTGAAAAAAATGGCGGCAAAGCTATCGCTGTTAAAGTTGATGTCTCTGACCGTGACAGCTTTTTCTCAGCAGTTGCAGAAGTTACAGAAAAATTAGGTAGTTTTGACGTCTTAGTGAATAATGCTGGTCTTGGGCCAACAACTCCAATTGAAACTATCACTCCGGAAATGTTTGATAAAGTTTATCATATCAATGTTGCCGGCGATATTTGGGGGATTCAAGCCGCTCTCGAACAGTTCAGGAAAAACAACCACGGTGGCAAGATCATCAATGCTACCTCTCAAGCTGGCGTTGTTGGTAACCCTAATCTTTCATTGTATAGCAGCACAAAATTTGCTGTGCGTGGATTAACACAGGTTGCAGCACGTGACTTAGCAGAAGAGAATATTACTGTTAATGCATATGCTCCTGGGATCGTTAAAACGCCGATGATGTATGATATTGCCCATCAAGTTGGACAAAATGCCGGAAAAGACGACGAATGGGGTATGCAAACATTTGCTAAAGATATCGCATTGAATCGCCTTTCAGAACCAGAGGATGTCGCAGCTGCTGTTTCATTTTTAGCTGGACCAGACTCAAATTATATTACAGGACAAACTATCGAAGTCGATGGCGGAATGCAGTTCCACTAAATAAACAATAAACCTTATAAAAAAGCAGCTGGAATAATGTAAAAATTCAGCCTTAAAAGAGCTTTTTTATCAATCAATAAACAAATTGATTTCTCACGAAAAGAGGCTGGGACAAAACAATATCCCAGTCTCTTCTTTTGCTAAAAATAATCAAATTATCGCTTCTAATTTTTACAGCATAAACGCGTTTCAAAAGTCTGAATCCTCAATGTAATGTCATTTACGCCATTCTTGTCCTGCACTTTGCTACGACCAAAAATGACGTAAACGACATTACACACCGAATTCAAAACGACTTTTGTCCCGCTCTCTTTTTTATAACAAACCATACTCGGCGTTTAATAACACAAACATTTAAAAACCTAAACCAGGTTTTTCTTTTAAGATAAAACTATCATGGTCCAATGCATATGGTACATCATCAGCCGTATATGCTGCCATGAAAACAGAATCCAAATCAGCGAATTTGACGTTCTGGTGGGCTGCCGCAAAAGCTGTCGCAGCTGCGATCCCACTGGCTGATTCAATCATACAACCGACCATGCAATTGACTCCATAGAGTTCACAGAGCTGATTGATTTTTTCCGCCTGACTTAAACCACCAGTTTTCATTAGTTTGATATTAATATAATCACATGCACCCTGTTGTAACAGATTTAAAGCATCTTGAGCAGAAAAGACACTTTCATCGGCCATGATAGGCATAACAGAATTCTTCGTTACATGCTTTAGTCCTCTGATATCATTGGCTTTAACTGGCTGTTCGATAAAGTCGATCCTATCTGTTAAATTCGACAATTGGCTGATCAATTGCAAACTTTCTTTAGCATTCCACGCCTGGTTAGCATCGATCCGTAAACGCGTTGATTTTTGTGTCGCCTGCGCGATTTTTTGGATCCGGTCGACTTCTTTTGAAATATCTGTTCCACCGACTTTTATTTTTAATGATTTAAAACCCGCCGCTTGTTTTTCAAGGGCTTCTTTTACCATTGCTTCTGGTTGCCCAATACCGATCGTAAAGTCAGTTGCGACACTACTGCTAAAACCACCAAGATATTGATATAGTGGCACTTGAAAAAGTTGGGCCCTTAAGTCATACAAAGCGATCTCACATGCAGCTTTAGCGGGACCATTGCCTTTGATCGCGCTGTGTACTTGTCCTAATAAAAATTCCCAACCATTAAGATCGTGCCCCAAAAGTCGCGGTTTAAAAACCTCTCTGAGTA
The DNA here is from genome assembly GCF_000349725.1 of Ligilactobacillus pobuzihii E100301 = KCTC 13174. Lineage (GTDB taxonomy): Bacteria > Bacillota > Bacilli > Lactobacillales > Lactobacillaceae > Ligilactobacillus > Ligilactobacillus pobuzihii. The sequence continues at coordinate 228,902 of NZ_KB714693.1, read as the reverse complement.
TTACCAAAGCAGAATCCAAGGTATCCCCTGTGACAACTTCATTAGCTGTCGCAGCTCCATGACCTACTAAGCCATTTTCCAAACTGATCGTCACACCGATCGCAGCAATTTCTTTGACCGTATGTTGTGCCGTAACGAATGGGTGTTTTAAGGGTGTATATGACGTTTCGCAAGTAATATCACTAATAGTCAATGCCATTATTTATAACTCCTTCTTTTTTATTTCTGTACATAATTTTAAGTTCAATTATAGCGTATATTCATCAACAACTATACCTCAAAGACTTATCCGGCCTAAGATGAAACATGTAAACAAAAAGAGCCGGAACATAACTAACTGTGAATCATAAAAAGGGCCGTCGATTTAGCCCATTCAACGGGATAGATCGACGACCCTTAAACGTGTTTCAAAAGATTGAAGTCTGATTGTAAAAATAATTTCTTTATTTTTGTCCTCCTCTTTGCTACAACCCCAAATAATGCGAGCGTCGTTACAAAGCAACTTCAAAACGCCTTTTGTTTCACTTTCTTCCTGCGATTATTTGATTGATCAAGCTTGACTTGGGGAAGTCGTTGCATCTGACTGAGCTTCTTGATGTTCCAAAGCAGCAGTTTGCGCAGCGATCCGACCAAAGGTAAAGATATCAGCTAAGGAGTTGCCACCTAAACGATTACCCGCATGCAAACCACCAGCAACTTCTCCGGCTGCGTACAAACCATCAATTTGTTTACCAGCTGCATCTAAAACATGTGCACTTGAATCGATTTTCAAGCCACCCATAGTGTGGTGCAAAGCTGGTTTACGCGGTGTTGCATAGAACGGTGCTTTTTCAACTTTCAAATCAAAGACATCTTTGCCAAATTCCGGATCTTTACCTGCATCAACATATGAATTATAATTCTCAATTGTTTTAACAAATTCAGCTGGATCAACTTTGATTTGTTTAGCCAAACCTTCCAAAGTATCATCTTTAAATAAAGTACCAGCCTCAACTTGTTCATCGATTTTTTCTTGACTTGTATTGTAAGCTGTTCCCTTAATATTTTCATCAGCGATCAAATAGAATAAACCACCATTATCGATCGCAGCTTGAGACAAAACGTCCCGGCTTTCATATTCGTCAACGAAACGGTCACCCTTATTATTGACCATCACAAAATTTGCCGGCGGTACTTGCAAACCACTAAAGAGCTCACCCGTCACAGGATCAGAAACTGGCATCATCTGTGAAAATCCCATACCAATTAAATCAGCGCCAACATCTGTCCCTAACTTGATCCCATCACCTGTAATTGCCGGTGAGTTAGAAGTTGCAATATCGTCATCAACCTTTGTCCAGTAGGTATTATATTGCTGAACCATCTTAGTATTAGCGGCGAAACCGCCTGAAGCCAGGATCACGGCATTAGCATGCACGATAACTTTTTGATCATCGGCGTTAGTTGCTTCTAACCCAACGATCGTGTTGTTTTCTTTCAAAAGTTTTTTAACACGAGTATCAGTAATGATCGTGCCGCCTTGTTCTTTAACATATCTCTTTAAGTTAGAAATATATTCATACCCTTGATTTTCTAATGGTTTATGACCTCGACGCCACTTAGCACCAACTGGCATCGTCACTTCATCCGGGTCAAAACGTACTCCAATGCTTTGTAACCATTTGACTGAATTCAAAGCATTATTAACTAAAGTTTTAACTAAGTTATAGTCACCATGGATCTCATTACCCTTTAAGTCAGTCCGTTTACCACCAAGGTAAGTTTGTATCTCATGTAATAATTTAGAATCAAACAAGAAATGTGCGCCACTATCCAAATACTCTTTTAATTGACCTTGTAGCTCATGGAAGTCATCCAAATATTCCGGATCGATCTTATCATCTGGTGTTTCCATCAGATTCTTTAAAGTCGTATCTTCACCTGCCAAAGCATCAAAGGTATTTTGCCATTCTGGGTCAGATGCGTTCAATGGCCCCCCTGTCCGGATCGTATTACCACCAACAGCTGGGAATTTTTCAACTAAGATCGTCTTTTTACCAGTTTGAAGTGAAGTTGCAGCAGCACTCAAACCAGTACCACCACCACCAACTACAACTACGTCAGCGTCATATTCTACAACTTTTGGAGCATTACTTTTAACTGGTTTAGGACGTTGTTTCAAAGCTTCCGGATCCACACCAGCTAAAGTAACAGCATCAGCAACACCATTCAACACGCCACGACTTGTATCAGAAGCACCAGAAACCGCATCAATATTTAAAGTCTGTCCGGAGATGATCTGTTCAGGCATCCGTTCCCAAACAGTATCTGCGATCCCTGTTGTTTCACCTTTAGTATCAATATCAATATTTTCGATCCGGTCTTTTGAGAAAGTGACCTTCATCGGTACCTTCCCATTATGACCACTTGCAGTCACTGAATATGTCCCTGGTTTAAAATTAATTTCATCCGCACGGTTCTTCATATGATCTACCCCACTTCTTATTGATTAAAAATTTATGATATAACCATATATAACAAAAAACATTAACTATTTTTATTTTGTAATAACAGAAATAAAAATGTGAACTTTATCTTATATTTAGTCAAGAAAACAAATTAAATCACTTTTCATCAGTTGGTTTTATTTACATCATAATCACTTTCTTTATTCGGGAAATCGCTTTCTTAGCTGATGTATAAAGACATAAATGTTTTTTAATTAGATGACTATCAGTACATCTTTAGTGTAACGAATGCGCTTGCGTTTGTGAAGTGTTTATTTTATTATTACATTATAACAAAAGTGTTATCAAAAAGGAGAGATGACATGACTACTAAAGATCCGGCCATAATGTTACAGTACTTAGACACCTTATTAAGATATGGAAACTTCACAAAAGCGGCACAACAGCTCTACATTTCACAACCGTATTTAACTCAATTAGTGCGCCGCAAGGAAAAAGAAATGGGAGTAGAGTTGATCAACCGTCACAGTACGCATTTACAATTGACCGCAGCCGGTAAACTATACTACCAGTACTTAGAAAATATTAATCAAGAAGAGGTTAGTTTCCAACATAAATTAACACAGTACAATAATAATAATGTTCCACTCAAGATCGGTGTTTTGCCATCGATGGGATCGTTTATTTTGCCCTTATTTATACCGCAATTCATCAAAAATCACCCAAATGTTCAAATCATCTTAAATGAAGGGCTACCGTCTAAAAGTGAACAAAAGGTTGAAAATGGTGAAGTTGATTTTTACGTCGGCCAAAATCCTGAAACTGTGTCTCCCAACCTGACTGTAGTTTCAACTGGCCATGAGCCTTATTTTGCGGTGATCCCCGCAGGCAACAAATTTTATCAAGGTAAAACTAACACACTAACGCCACATTCACTCGATATACAAAAACTACTATCAGAGCCTTTAGTTTTGAGCAAAACTGGCTCCGCTATCAGACACCAAGTTGATGGCTTGTTACAAAAAAACCAAGTTAAACCGCATATCGTTATGGAAAGCGAAAATATCGAAATGGTCGCAGGCCTTTGCGCCCAAGGCACTGGGATCACCGTTATCCCACAAAGTATTGTGGCACACTTGACACAAGGAGACTATGATCTTTATCCGCTTGAAGAAGAAGATCTGACTTTACGCTACTTCATTGCTTATTCTTCCAAAAAGGAACTCTCAGAAGTTGAAAAAAACTTAGTAGATACTTTTGTCACGATCAGCCAACGGACTAATAAAATCAAAAAATAGATACAAAAATGCCTGATTTTAGGACTATATTCGTGTGACAAACCACTCCTAAATTCCAAACGTTTCTTTTATATAAAACTATTTCGTATCTCGAATATTGCTATAACTTACAGTCAAGTTTTTTATAAGTTTTCACTCTTTACGAAACTCGGACAATGTATTATTCTAAAGGTTGGTCATAATTTGACTTACTATTCATAACCAAATGTATTTTTGCTGACTAATGTTTGGTGAACTTTAATTCTTAATAAGATCTGGTAGTTGATCTTGTTAAGATACGGATGGCATAAGGGGAGAGTTCAATGAATGAAGAAAAAGAAGACATCTCACCGAGGTTACTAGAAGACTTCGCCGATTATTGTCTCTATCTTTCGTCAAACAATGTGATTGAACAAAGATTCAGCATGGAACATTTTGTTAAATCTGGTCTAGTTGATCGTTCTTTTCTACTAGATCACTTACAGATCAAACAGCTTGAAAAATTGGTCAAACAGCACAAAAATAGTGATCATGCCCAAGCTGAACTGATTAAAAATGAGATCGAACAACGTTTTTTAAATAATCACGCTCGTTTAAGTTAATATTTTTTCATTGCTGTTTTTGGTTGCCAAAAGCTTACTTATTAGGTTTTTGGCTTTTTTTATACGTATTTTTTAACAGCACGTCTTTGTCTGACATGTATGTGCCGGCCACACATCGCTTTCTCAGATTTCCATTCAAGCAATTGAATGTTTATTCAAAAAAAGACAAACCAGAAGATCCCAGTTTGTCTTTTTAATCGATTTTGCCCATGATTTAGTGTGCGGCATTTTGTTTTCTGATCATATCATAATACATCCCATGATTTTTTAGTAACTCATTATTCGTTCCACGTTCAACAATTTGTCCCTGGCTTAAAACTAAGATCTGGTCAGCATTTTGAATAGTTGATAAGCGGTGCGCAACAGCTATCGTCGTTCGTCCTTGTTGGATCTTGTCCAATCCTTCCTGGATCATCTTTTCCGTTTCAGTATCAATATTAGAAGTTGCTTCATCCAAGATCAGGATCTTCGGATCAGTCGCCACAGTCCGCGCAAATGCTATCAATTGCTTTTGACCAGTAGAATAACTTGTACCACGTTCAATAACCTTAGCATCATATTTACCAGGCAGTTGTTCAATAAACTGATCCGCATTGACAAATTTTGCAGCTTGTTTGATCTGATCATCCGTGATCTCATCATTAAACATCCGAATATTAGATTTGATCGTACCATAAAACATATAAGGTTCTTGTAAAACAAGTCCCAATTTAGCTCGCAATTCTTCTAGCGGATAATCTCTAATATCACGATCGTCTAACAAGATCTCACCTGTCCCAAATTCATAAAAACGCATCAAGACATTGATGATCGAAGTTTTCCCACTACCAGTTTGTCCCACTAATGCGATCGTTTCACCTGGATGGGCAATAAAGGAAACATCCTTTAAGATCGTATGCTTGCCATCATAAGAGAAAGTCACATGTCGAAATTCGACTTTACCTAATTGCAAGCGAGCTGACGCGCCTTTTTTTTGTGTCGGAGCTAAAGTATCATCGTCTATGATCTTTAACACTCGTGAACCAGCTACGATCCCATCTTGGAAGTCACTAAAAAATTCCATCACTTCTGACAACGGATTATAGAAGTTTTCCAGGTAAGTTACAAATGCATAGACTACACCAGCAGCTACATACGCACTCAGTCCTCGAACACCAAAAATGCCTAAGATCAAGACTGTCCCCAATGAATAAAACAAGTTAACTATTGGGCTTAATAGTAAAGAATTAACGCGGATCATAGCTTTACGTGTCTGGTAATATTGACTATTAACATCTTCAAATTCCCGATCAACACGCTGTTCTTGTCTGAAATCCTGAATAACGGTCACACCTGTGATCGATTCCGCTAATTTATTATTTAAAATACTTAATTTTTCTCGCATTTGACGGTAAACACGAGAACTATATTTCTGATAATACCAAATCGTAACAGCTAAAAAAGGCATGAATAAAAGCAACCACAATGCAATCGTCTTATCTGTGACAAACATTGCAATAAAGGCTGAAACCATCGCAAAAACTGCCACGATCAAACTACTAAATAGCTGCCAAAAATTTTGAAAAGCCATTGTATCATTGGTTAAACGTGACAAAATCGATCCACTAGGTACTTGATCAAAATAACGCATTCCTAAAGAGTGAAGTTTTTTAAATAAAATCTTTCGCGTATCTTCTAACATATATTCGGCACCCATACTATAGAGATATGTTTGTCCAAACTGTGTTAAAGCCTTAAAGACCATACCAAAAAAATACAACCCAGCAAAAAGCCAAATGACCGTTTCATCCGCTTTGCCTAATGCTAAGTACTTATCCATAAAACGCTGGATAATTTTTGGCAGCAAAATATTGATCACACTGACCAGCGCGGCAAAGATGATCGAAAAGTAAAAGTACCACTTAAAAGGTTTGGCAAATAAAAAGAGACGCTTAATGATCTGTAGCTGCTCTTTCCACGGAATACTATGAGACCATACTGATTCACGTTGTTCATCCATTAAATCCACCCTCCTTTTCTTCCGTTTCCAAAGCTTGGAGTTTAAAGGTATCTGCATACCAACCATTTTGTCGCATCAATTCTGCATGTCTACCCCGCTCGATAATTTTACCATCGTCCATCACTAAGATCTCATCAGCATTCATCACTGAACTTAAACGGTGGGAGGCAATGATCGTTGTTTTATCTTGGCGTTCTGTTCGTAAAGTTTGCAAGATCTCAGTTTCCGTTTCAGCATCCACGGCTGACAAAGCATCATCTAAGATCAATAATTCTGGATCGATCAACAAGGCACGTGCGATCGCGATCCGCTGACGTTGCCCACCCGACAATGAAATTCCTTCCTCACCAACTTGTGTATCATAACCAGCCGGAAAAGTAGCGATCTGTTGTGCTAAATCACTTTTAGCTGCTGCTTGTTCAACTTCTTTTTGTGAAGCTTCTGGTCTTGCAAAACGAATATTTTCGCGGATCGTATTAGAAAATAGATATGTTTCTTGCGGCACATAACCGATAGCAGGGATCAAGGCATCTAACTGGTAGTCTCGAATATCGATGCCGCCAAAATAAATCGTTCCTTGATAGTCATCAAATTGGCGCAACAACAGCCGAATAACCGAACTTTTACCAGAACCAACTTTTCCGACTAATCCTAAAGTTCCACCTTCTTTGATCGTGAAGTAAATATTGTGCAGATTTTCTTGTTGTTCATCTGGAAAACTAAATGAATCAAGCTCATATTGTAAGTCACCACGCGCTTCTTGGGCGACTCCATTTTGTTTATCCAATATCTTGCTTTTCTTATTTAACACGTTATTGATCCGGTCATAACTGGCATTACCACGTTCCAAAGTGTTAAATAACATTCCAATTGCAAACATCGGCCAAACTAGCATTGATAAATATGAAACAAAGGAAACTAATGAACCTAAAGTGATAGTTTCAGAGATAACCAAATGACCGCCATAAACGATCGTCAGAACATAAGAAACTGCCATGATCATTGTCGTGATCGGGTCGAATAATGCATCTAACTTGTTAACATGCCGGTTGATATTGATCGTGTCATCAACTTGCCCGTTAAATTCATCCATGTCATCTTTTTCTTGACCAAAACTCTTGATCACTTTGACCCCACTAATGCTTTCTTGTGCTTTATTATTGAGGCGTGAAAAAGCAGCTTGCGATTTTTTAAAAGCATTATGCATTTTTTTACCTAACACTCGTGCCATAACTGCTAAAAAAGGGAAGGGCAAAATAGCGATCAGCGTTAAGCGCCAATCGACCACTGTCATCATTGCGATCAAAGTCGTACCACCAGTAATGATCGAATCTGCAAACTGTAAGATCCCACCACCAGCGACTCGTTGGATGGCAGACAGATCATTAGTCGCATGCGCCATCAAGTCGCCTGTCCGGTACTCTTGGAAAAACTGTGTGTCCATTTGCATATAGTGCCAAAAAAGTCGTTCGCGTAAGGTTGCTTCTAGTTTAGCCGATTCGCCCCAAATTGCGGTTCGCCACACATAACGTGCTAGATACTGTGCAAAGGAAACAACGGTCAGCAAAACTAGCAAAAAAACTAAAGCCTTAACAGTCAATTGCCCGCGGTGGATCAAATCAACTAAACGTCCAATGATCCACGGTGGCACAATCCCAAGTAAAGCAGTAAACAATAACCCGATGACCCCGGTCGAATAGGTTTTCCACTCACGTTTAAAATACCACCCTAATTTAATAAAGATCCCCAAGAGTTATCGCGCCCCCTTTCTTATAAATAGCCTGGCTTTTAAGTATATTATCATTTATACCATAAGGGCTATTAAAACACTAACGATCGAATCGGCTCTTGTAAAAACACTATCTCATTTAAAATAATTTTTTAATTTATTAATTTCAATCAGTGTTCCATAGTACTTTGTAATAACCACAAATGGTAAAATAAACCACATAATACTTTTGTTAGAAAGGAATGTTGTCTTATCAAGCCTTATTTCCACAAAGTCCAATACTACGAGACTGACCAAATGAAAATCACCAACCATACAAATTACATTCGTTTTATGGAAGAGGCACGCTCTGATTATCTTGAACAGATCAATTGGCCTTATGACAAGCTTGAAGAAGCTGGTGTGATATCACCAGTAGTAGCTGTTTCTTGTAAATATAAAAAAACAACCAGCTACCCGGACCTGATCAAGATAATAACCAGTGTCAGCAAAGTTAGTCGTGCTAAATTAACGCTTAGCTATACCATGACAGTCGCAGAAGAATTAGTTTGTACGGCTGAAAGCTCACATTGTTTTTTGGATGATAACGGCAAAATTGTTGACATCAAAACTAAAATGCCAAAATTTTACCAAACATTACAACAGTTAAAAAAAGAAGCTTAATTTTAACTATGAGAAACATTGTATCTAAAGAGTTAGTTCATTTGTGCAAACTAAAAAATCCGAGGGCTGGAACAAAACTAGCCGTGCGACACTAAAAGGGCCATCGATCTATCCCATTAAATGATATGCTCTCCTTATAGTAGACACGGAAATAAACAAAATCCGTATTCTATTATTAAGGAGAGTTTTTATGTCTGGAAGAACCAACAAAGCAACTGTAGCTGAGCGTCTACAAGCCGTTACTAGTATCCTGCAAGGACAAACATCGGTTAAGGCAGCTGCCAAACGAGTAAAAGCATCCCACTCGACCATAGAAAACTGGCTCCGAGCGTACCGAGCAGCTGGAGTGACCGGTTTAGAAGAAAGCCATACCCGGAAAGCATATTCAACTGAGGTGAAACTTCAGGCAGTGCTTACTTATTTGTCTAGTAACTGGTCTTTAAAATCTGTCTGTGATAAGTATGAAATTTCAAGTAGATCTGTTTTACGTCGCTGGATCGATCAGTATAATAGTGGTAAAACACTAAACCAAAAGCGAGGTAACTCACAGATGAATGCAGGACGTAAAACCGGATTGAACGAGCGTATTGAAATCGCCCAATACACCATTGCTAACGAGCTAGATTATCAAAAAGCCATGAAGAAATTTGGTGTTTCCTATAGCCAAGTTTATTCGTGGGTCAGAAAATATCGCGCACACGGGCCGGCCGGTTTGGAAGACCGCCGGGGTAAAATTTTAGCTTCTAAATCCCAACTGTCAGAAAAAGAAGCACAAGAATTACGCATTAAAGAATTAGAAGCCCGTAATCAGTATCTTGAAGTAGAAAATGACTTGTTAAAAAAATTGAAGGAGATCGAGAGGAGGACCGGGAGAGACTGATCTCAAAAAAATTTCAGACAATTGACGCTTATCGTCAGGAAACAACTTTACCAGTTAAAATGATGTGTTCAATTATGGCAGTTTCCCGTTCAGGTTTTTATAAATGGTTGAAACGTCAGCCCTCTGCACGAGAAATGGAAAATAACTGGCTAAAAAAGTTGGTGGAAAAATTATTTCACGAACACCAAGATGTTTGGGGTTACCGGCGCATAACTATGGCTTTAAATCATCTTTTACAGCCGCGCCAGCCGCTAGGACGCAAAAAAGTTCGTCGTTTAATGCAGGAATTAGGCCTCCATTCGATCATTCGGCGCAAACGACGCTCCGCAACCCGTGCCGGGTATTTCAATTTTGAAGAAAACCTGTTGAACCGCGATTTTAGCGCCTTAGGTCCTAACCAAAAATGGGTCACAGATATCACCTATCTGACCTATGACAATGGACAAAAAGCCTACTTGAGCGCAATTAAAGACTTGTATGACGGCACGATCATCAGTTATAAGATCGGCCGTAAAAATGGTCTAGCCTTAGTCATTGATACGCTTCGTGCAGCTAAGCAAAACCAGCCTTTAGCTAGGCCACTCTTACACAGTGATCGCGGGTCACAATATACTTCGAAGGCCTATCTACGTTACACCACTGAATTAGGTTATACCCGCAGCATGTCGCGTGTGGGTAAATGTATTGATAATGCACCTATGGAAAGCTTTTGGGGCCATTTCAAAGAAGAGTGGTATGATCTCCAAGATCATGCCAGTTTTGGTGATCTAAAGGGATCAATTGATAAATTTATTTACTTTTATAACCATGAAAGGTATCAAGAACGACTAAACGGCTTGAGTCCTTTAGAATTCAGGACGCAAGCCGCTTAAGCGATCTTCAATTAATCAGTTACTTAGCTAGCTTAAATAACTTGAAAAATCTTTATTTATTTTCTTGTCTACTTGACGGGCGCAGTTCAATTTAATGGGATAAATCGACGGCCCTTAAATATGTTCCAAAAGATTGAAGCCTTACTGTAACAACGATTGCGTTACAAATCGGATTCAAAGCATCTTTTGTCTCGCTCTCGTTTATTTAGTACATTACAGGTTTTACATTAGCAAATTCGTAAATACCCCAATCACTTAACTCACGACCATAACCCGAATCTTTCACACCACCAAATGGCACTTCAGCTTGTGAACTTAAAATAGAATTGATCGCAACTTGACCAGTTTCGATCCGTGAAGCAATCTTTTTACCACGTTCAATATCTTTAGTATAAATCGCTCCACCCAAACCATGTCGTGAATTATTGGCGATTTTAACAATTTCATCATCGCTTTGTGCCTGATAAATTTGTGCCACTGGTCCAAATAATTCTTCTTCATACATTGGATTATCTTGTTCCATACCGCTTAAGATCAATGGTGAAAAACCTGCACCGTCGCCTTCATTTGGTGTTAGATCACCATACAAAACCTCAGAACCACCAGCAATAACCTTTTCTACTTGAGCTTGTAATTGTTGTTGTGCATCTTTAGACGAAAGTGGTGCTAGGGTAGTATTTTCATCTAGCGGATCGCCTACTTGGTATTTGGCAAACTCTTCTTTTAGTGCATCTAAGAAATCAGGATAGATCTTAGAAGAAACAATATAACGTTTGGCTGCCGTACAAACCTGTCCTGCATTGGTTAAGCGTGCTTTTGCTGCGTCCTTTGCAGCCTTAGTGATATCAACATCATCTAGAACTATAAAGACATCAGTCCCACCTAACTCCATGGTTGACTTGGTTAGATTTTGGCCAGCACTAGCCGCAATTTTACGCCCAGCACCTTCAGAGCCAGTTAAGGCCACCCCTTGGACGCGCGGATCTTCAATGATATGATCGATTTGATCATAGTTAGCAAAAACATTTGTGAATGCGCCCAACGGTAAATCAGCATTATCACACGCCTCCTGGAAGGCTAAAGCTGCTTCTGGAACAATACTAGCATGTTTTAAAATCACTGGATTACCTAAGATAAAGTTAGGTGCCAAGACACGCATGACCTGGGCGTAAGGAAAGTTCCATGGTTCCACCGCTAGAATGATCCCTGTACCAGAAATTTCAACCTGGGCTTGCCCATTAGGCAAGTCATTATAGGGTTGCGGCTGCGTCAGATCGACTCCATTTTTAGCATAATAACGTGCAAAAGATACCGTTTTAGCTACTTCTTGACGTGCTTCCACCAATAACTTACCCATATTAGTCGATAAAATACGCGCATATTTTTCACTATTTTTTTCAAATTCATTCGCTAATCCATTGAGAAATTCCGTCCTTTCCTCAACATCTTGTTTTTGTGAGGCTTCATAAAAACCTTGCGCCTGATCTAAAATAACTTCTAGTTGTTGGTCAGTTACATTATCAAAATCTCGGATCTTCTGACCGTTGAATGGATTAATTGCTGCATAGCTCATTTATAATTACCTCCTTATACGTAAACAACTCGTTATCATTATGATAAAATTTATCCTAACCATAACACCAATTTTTTGATTGTACACTTGAAAGGAGTTGATGAATAATGTGCATCTTCTGCCAAATTATCAAAAAAGAGATCTCGAGTCGAAAAATATGGGAAGATAAACAAACTTTAGTGATCTTAGATACCGCGCAAGACATGAATTACCATCTACTTGTATTACCAAAAAAACATATAGCCAATATTATGGAATGCAATGATGAAACACTCAGTCACTTAACTAAGGTTATTAGATCACTCGCACAGACTTTTCTTAACCAGGGTTTTGCGGGGATCAATTTACTAAATGCAAATGGCAAAACTGCTGGCCAATCGGTTGAACACCTTCACTTTCACTTATTATTACGCCAAGCAAATGACGGCATCAATGCATGGCCTAAACTTCCTGGCAGCACTATTTCATTAGATGAAACTTACGCTAATTTAAAAATAAATGATAGAGACGTCCGATAATCACAAAAAATAGAGAAGTGTATTTTGCTATATTTAAAATGTAATATTTTTGTAATTTTCATACTCTTTCATTTAGTGTTATACTGTATTTTACGAGGACCAAGGGTGGTTCGATATACGCCTGGAAATGTAGCATTCGCTCTATGTTCCCAGCGCCACAATTCATTTCATACATAAAAAAGCCGATCAATTGATCGGCTTTTTTGTTATATTCAAATTTTTCAAAAGATTTAAACACACTATTTCAATTTTTTGATTTTTTAAATTTATTCCTCATTAACCAATTTCTTTTCAGAAAAATGATAGAAGGTCCAAGCAACAATACCGAAGAAAATTGGCCCGATCATTGTCCAAAAAGCAGTTTGGTAATCATGTTCAAGAATTGGTTGGATACATGTAAAGATGATCCCACCGGCTAAAATCAGCAAAATAATTGCCACGATCACATTAGTATAAGTTCGATTCTTATAAATCTCGAATGGACGATCCAAATCTTTGCGTTTCTTAAAGAAAGGAAAAGCACCAACCAAGAACAAATAAGGAAATGTGGTTGACACATTAGCCATATCAGTCAAGATAGTATAGAACTTTTGTGCAGCAGAGCCGCCAAAAGAAACTAAGAAAATAAAGACAGCAACGATAGTTGTTTGTAACCACATAGCATTTGCAGGCATATTGTGTTTATTCATTTTGGTTAACTTAGCTGGCCATAAACGTGGATCTGAGCCGATAATAAATGACTTGATCGGTGAGTAGATCAAAACAAAAAATGCACCTAAATATCCCATAAACATACCGATCCCAGCAAAACGAGTCATAATATTTCCCAATATCAAACCAGTAGAATGTGATAGTCCTAATGCACTACCAAGTTCGACCCCCAAATTATTCATCAAGACATAGGTAATATTACCCAAATTTACTTCAGAACCACCTAAATCAGAAGCCCAGTTACTACTGATCCCCCAAAGGAAGATCATTAAAGCATAACCGACTGTAATAATAACAGTAGAAATGATCAAAGCTTTCGGGAAGGTCTTTTCAGGTTTTTCAATATCATCCATGATACCGCCCATTGATTCCATCCCACCATATGCAAAGACTGCATAAATCACAAAGGAGACCAAAGCCAATGTGCTACCAAAATCACTGTTAGGTGATTGAAAAAAGCTCGAAACACCTTCGATCGGCTGTGCTAAAGCACCACCATTACCGATCCAAACTACTAAGCTAGCAACTAAGAAAATAATATCCAAAATTATGATACAAGCTCCACCAAGTGAAGAAAACTTGGCCACAAAATCAACACCATGAGTAGTAGTAAATGCAACAAATAAAATCCATAGGATCCCTAATATCCCAATCGTTTGTGTTGAACTTAAACCAAACAAACTCCAAGATTGAGTTGAATCATGACCAGAAATTAAAGCTGACAACGGGATCCAAACTTTAGAAGAAGTGGAAACTAACCAAATAACCCAAGAAGACAACCAGATAAATGTCCCAATAAATGCTGGCTTTTCACCAATCGAACCTTCCAACCAAGAATAGATCCCACCTTTTGCTTCTTTAAAAGAAGAACCATATTCAGCAAACATCAATGAACTAGGTAAAAAGAAGAACAAAGCTGCTAAAATATACCAAAAAATACTAGCATAACCCATTTGATAATAAGCAACAGTTGTATTAGCAAAACCAAAGATCGATGAAAAAATCATCATTACTAATGCTTTAGTTTTGATTTTATGTATATTTTCCAAAAAGTAACTCCCCTAACAAAAATCTCAGTGAAACATTACGTCTCTACTATAATCTGAAAAATTCAGCAAGACTTGGCTTTACTTTAAAACTAAAGTCCTCGTGGCTGACTTACAAGCAGCTGATATTTTATTCAGACTATTCAGCATATTATGTATTTTTATTCATAACATGTTGAAAAGTATAGCACTTTAATAGCATAAAGTTTATAAATGAAGATTTTTATTATTTTTTTGCAATGCATATTTAATGGTAAAATCTCAAGATCATCAATCAATAAAACCTATACACTATAATATCAGTCTTTTTAAAGATAAATATTTTTTAATCGTGTTAAAAACTGACTAATTTTCTAAAGAATAGAAACTCATTTCATTATTTCCCGGGTTATTTTTATTCATTAAAAAGACAGCCTCACAGAATTTACTGTCAAGCTGTCTTTGGTACATGTTAAGAGAAGTGATTAAAAGAGGTCGTCGCCACTTTGATTTTCTAAACCTGGATGATTATCAAAGCGGACAACTCCGACAACAACGTCCTGACCGATTGCTTCTTTTATCTTAGCCGTTCCAATGATTCCAAAACCACCACAGAGTTCTAAAGATTTAACACCTTTTTGTTCCATTTCCTTGGCTGCCTTAATTGCATCAGCATAGTCTTTTGCGCCATAAACGTTTAAAGCTACCCCTGGTGTTTCAACCAACTGATGGTCAGTTTGATAATCGGCACCTGGAGCTAGAAAAATAAAGCCCGCTTGTAGTTGATCCATTTCAATGACCTCACATTTTTTTGTCACATACTTTAATTTCAAAACGCCTGATTTATTACACTTATTAAATGAGATATCACAACAAGTTAGTTAACTACAAAATCAGTTTGTATGGATCTTGTAGATTTTCTACAATTTTGCCTAAGAATTGAGCAGCCTGCTGACCATCAATAATTTGATGATCAAATGTCAAGCTAAGTGGTAAAGTTGATTTTGTTCCAATTTGTCCATCTTCATTCAAAGTTAATTCTTTAAGCATCGTACCTACACCTAAAATCCCAATTTCTGGTGGATTAATGATTGGTGTAAAGTACTCGATCCCTTCTTTACCCATGTTTGTGACTGTAAATGTACCACCTGTCATTTGATCAGGTGTCAAGCCGCCTTCACGGGCTAAATCAGCTAGATGCTTCAGTTCACGGCCAAGTACTGTTAAATTCATATTCTGTGCATTTTTAACGATTGGTACGATCAAACCTTCAGCTAGGCCAACTGCTTCACCAATATTGACCGAATCAACCCGTGTCAGTTTACCATCGGCATAGTTACTATTCATTTGTGGTGTATCTTGTAATGCCAAGATAGCTGCCCGCGTAATTAAAGTATTAATACTCATTTGGCCATCATTCAAGTCACCAGCTTTAGCTTTAATATCAGTTCTAAATTCCATCAAAGCTTGAAGGTCTACTTTACGCTGCAAAGTAACTTGTGCAGTCGTATTGACACTTTGCATCATATTTGTCGCAACAGCCTTGCGCATACCACTTAAACCTGCACCCCATTGAGGCACAGCAGCGGTTTGAGTTTGACTAGGTGCCGGTTCTGTTGGTTTATTAGCCGCATAACGTTCAACATCTCGCCGTGTAATTCGACCATTACCACCAGTCCCCGTAACTAATGAATAGTCGACACCTTTTTCTTGTGCAACTTTACGTGCTAATGGAGTAACAAAGATCCGTTCGCCTGGTTTTCTAGCTGGAGGTCCTTGTGTTGTTGCTGCCGCTACTTTTTCTTCTGGCTCTGCTTTTGCACTTGGCATTGTAACTGGTTGTGCGCCTTCTGGGATCTCTTCGCCTTCTTCTCCAACATATGCCATATTTTGCTTGATTGGAAGATTTTCACCTTCTTGAACCATGATTTTCAAGAGTGTTCCACTTGCTGGAGCCTCTATATCTGATGTCAATTTTTCGGAACTAATACGTGCGACAACCTCGCCTTGTTCGACCTTGTCGCCAACGTTTTTCGTCCACTCCTCAACTGTACCCTCAGTCATCGTGAGGCCAAGTTTTGGCATTGTGATCGCTGTAGCCATGTTAGTCCCCCCTTTTATTTCGAATTTTTCAAATCGTCAATTATCTCCGCAGCTTCTTCAATCACACGATCAGCACTTGGTATATAAGCTTGCTCTAAATTAGTTGCAAATGGCACTGGTGTGTTAGGCGCGGTGACCCGTTTGATTGGTCCATCCAAATAATCAAAAGCTTTATCAGTTACTGTCGCAGCGATATCTGTCGCAGTGTTGTTATGTGGTTGAGCCTCATCGATCACAATCAAACGTCCGGTCTTCTTCACAGAATCGATCACTGTTTCTTCATCCCATGGTGCTACAGTCCGCAAGTCGATAACTTCAACATCAACGCCTTGATCTGACAGCTTATCAGCAACATCTAAGGCAACAGAAACCATTTTACCGATCGTGACGATAGATAAATCTTTACCTTCACGTTTGACCGCGGCTTTTCCAAGTGGGATCGTATAGTATTCTTCCGGAACCTCACCTTTAACACCATACAAAGTTTTATCTTCACAAAAGACTACGATATTATCTTCTTCAATGGATGAAAGTAATAAACCTTTAGCATCGTAGGGGCTTGAAGGTACAACAACTTTGATCCCAGGGATCGAAGCAAAAATACCATAATAAGCACCTGAATGTTGTGCCGCAGCACTAGCACCAGCACCCACAGTTGTCCGTACAGTTAAAGGTAATTTAGCCTTACCACCAAACATATAACGCATCTTTGAACCTTGAGTCAGTAATGAGTCAAAGGATACGCCAATAAAATCACTAAACATCAATTCTGGGACTGGACGTAAACCGGTCACCGCGGCTCCAACAGCTGCGCCCATATAACTCTGTTCAGAAAGTGGAGTATCGATCACACGTTTTTTACCATATTTTGGCCCTAATCCTTTAGTTACACCGAAACAGCCGCCCCATGCATCTTCATTTTTTTCTTCTAAATGTTTGACGCCTGCTCCACCAAGAATGTCTTCGCCCATTAGAAAAACTTTGTCATCTTTTTCCATCGCTTGATCTAATGCCTGGTTGATCGCATTCATAAATGCCATTTTAGTCATAATATTTTCCTCCTTGCTTGCTTGAACTAATCAGCGAAAACATCCGTGTAGAGTGCCTCTGGCTGTGGAGCTGGGCTTTCCTTAGCAAATTCAACAGCATCCTTGACATCTTGCAAAGATTTTTCTTCGATCTTTTTGGCAACTTTTTCAGTAAAGAGTTTCTTCTTGATAGCATAATCACGAAATTCTTTAACATCATCGCGTTCATGGAAGGCATTCTCTTCATCAGAATCATATTTGTAAGTTTGTTCGTCACCTTCAAAATGTCCGTATTCACGGTAAGTGTGACATTCAATCAAAGATGGCCCCTCACCCTTACGAGCACGTTCAATGGCTTTGCCAGCTGCTTCATAAACAGCCATAAAGTCCTTACCATCAACTTTTTCACCGGGAATGTTATAGGCAGCTGTACGTTCTGCGATCGTTTTAGAAGCTGAAGAATAATGCTGCGGAGTTGATTCAGCAAAAGTATTATTTTCATTTATGAAAACTACTGGCAAATTCCAAATCGCAGCCATATTGATAGATTCGTGGAAGTTTCCTTCATTAGCAGCACCATCACCGAAGAAACAAACAGCAACATCTTTTGTTTCCAGATATTGATTTCGTAAACCAGCCCCGATCGCTAACGGGAACCCACTACCAACAATACCGTTTGCCCCAAGCATACCTTTGTCTAAATCGGCGATATGCATTGATCCACCTTTACCTTTACACAAACCAGTTTCTTTTCCGTAGATCTCTGCCATCATACCTTTTAAGTCACAGCCTTTAGCGATACAATGCCCGTGACCACGATGGGTACTTGTGATGTAATCATCATCTGTCAAATGTGAACAAACACCAACTGCCACCGCTTCTTCACCCGCATACAGATGAACAAAACCAGGTATCTCACCTTTTGCAAAAATATCATGCAAAGTATTTTCAAAGTTACGAATATCACTCATTTTTTCAAAAACTTCTTTTGCTTTTGCTGATGTCAATTTCTTCATTACCATGACCTCCAGTCATATAGCTCAACTTGTAAGTGTCGGACTTTAGCGGATTTTTACTTACCTAATTTCAGCATAAAAATTGATATCGCTTTCATTAAGTGGAATGTCAATCGTTTGTCTACATAGGACCCCCTATTAACAACAAACTCCTACTTACTTTTGTCTAATAAAAAACTACTTGTTGATCTAACTAGTTAATATAAAAAGTACAGCCTTACTTATTTGTCGATTTACCTAAAAAGACTCTGGCTGCATCATTGATTGCTTCTGAATAAGTCGGGTGTGCAAACAACGTATCACTTAACTCATCAACAGTACCTTCGCACTGAACAACAGCAATGATCGTATGCAAAGTTTCGATCGCATCTGGACCAACTACAACTGCACCTAAGATCTGATGATATTTCTTTTCACTAATAATTTTCACAAATCCTTGCCCACCAGAAGTTAAATTACGGCCATTTGCGGCCAATGAACTAAGTGATGTCTGTACATCATAACCTTCTTCAGCTGCTTTTTTCTCACTATATCCGAAATGCGCAACTTCAGGTTCAGTGTGTAAAAATAAAGGCAGCAAGTTCCGGTCAACTGGTGGTTCAGGATGATCAGCGATCGCAGCCGCTGCTTTCATTCCTTCAGCCATCGCTTCTCCGGCCAACATATAACCACCGATCAAATCTCCGACTGCATATACATTTTCAAGGTTTGTTTGATAATGACGATCAACTTTAATATGACGCTTTTTTTCATCTAGTTTCAAATCTAAGAACTCAGCAACTGCCAAATCTACTTGCCGTCCAGTCACAACTAATAATTTATCAAATTCAAAACTTTTGCCTTGATCATTTAAAACACGATCTGTTTTAATTTCACTGATTTTTACACCAGAATGAACTTCAACCCCCATATTTTGTAGTTCGTTTTTTATAACTTCGCGTGCATCCGGATCCTCAGTTCCTAAAATATCAGGCGCACCATCGACTACCGTGACCTTAACTCCCAACGGTGCAAAAACAAAGGCCATATCAACTGCGAAAACATCTCCACCAATGATCGTCAATTTATCGGGCAATTCTGTTAACGAAAAAATATCTTCAGTAGTCAAATAATTGACCTGATCTAACCCCTTAAAGGGAACAACTTTCGGGCGACTACCAGTTGCTAATAACATCTTTTTACTTTTTAACTTTTTTTCACCCGCTAACACAGTTTGTGAGTCTTTAACCATTCCATGTTCCTCAATAAAATCAATACGATATCTTTTAAATAAAGAACGGATCCCCATCTGTAGTTGCATTGAAATTTGGTCTTTACGTTCTTTTAAAACCTGCAGGTCAAACTTTTCGACTCGTGTTGTGATACCCAATTCAGCCGCCTGACCAATTTTAGAAGACAATCGACTTGCTTCAAGGTAAGCAGTTGTTGGAATACACCCGTTGTTGATACATGTACCACCAATATTGTCAGAAACCACACCCACTTTCAACCCCAACTCGGCCGCACGGATCGCTGCAGTATAACCACCTGGCCCTGCTCCAACTACGATCAAATCATACATGAATCTATCACCGCCTTAACATAAATTGATTTCATTAATGCTCTTACCCCCTACATTAAATGTGTCTTTTTATTCTAATTAGGTTATAGTTTAATTACAAAATTAAAATAATTATATAAATGATTTTTGTTGTTAAAAAATCACCATAAATTTGTTTTAATAAAGTTGTAAGCGCATTCAACAATTACATAATAGCATACTTTTGTGAAAAATTGTTATAATATAAAATTAATTTCTATAAATTTTTCTACGGTTTTTACTTATTTTATATATCTAAAAATCATGCTATATTCGTCATATGAATTTCATATCTAAGTGAAAAACATTATTCTCATTTTTTCTGTTTTAATAATGAAGCTGGGACAAAACAACATCCCAGTCTCTTCTTTTACTAAAAATAATCAAATTATCGCTTGTAATTTTTGTTTCAAAAGTCTGAATCCTCAATGTAATGCCATTTACTCCATTCCTGTCCTGCGCTTTGCTACGGGAAAAATGACGTAAACGAGGTTACATAACGGCTTCAATACGACTTTTGTCCCGCTCTTATCAGAAAAAATTTACCGTTTTTCGCACACGATTTAATATATTTTTGAGCAAAGAAAAACCGCTTTTGTTTGTCTGTCCAAACCAAGCGGGAATATAATTATGCTTTTTTCTTCACTTTCCTGACCAACCAAATAACTACAACTATTATGACCGTAAAAGCTAAAAGAACATAGAGCCATTCATCGATCATAACCAGCATTTGTCGCCAGGCCTTTCCAGCATAATGACCAAGATTGATCAAAATAAAATTCCAGAGCAAAGTTCCACCGATCGTCAATAAACTAAATTTACCGAGGGGGTACTTAGTCATACCTGCTGGGATAGAGATCAAACTTCTGATCACTGGTACACAACGGCCAAATAAAATCGTCCAACCACCATGTTTATTAAAAAAAGAAGCAGTCTTATCGATATCAGCTTCTTTAAGTCGAATTATCTTACCAACTTTACTACTCGCAAATCTTTTGAGCTGGTCGACATTCAAAAAACGACCCACAACATATAAGATCAATGCACCAATATAAGCGCCAAAAGTTGCAGCAAAAGTTGCACCAAAAATTCCTAAATTAGTGTGCAATGTCGAATAGCCAGCAAAAACTAATACGACTTCAGACGGAATAGGGGGGAAAACATTCTCAAGAGCGATCAAAAATACAACACCTAAATACCCGTATTGGTCGATCGCAGCGGTAATCATTTCTGTATTCAAATGGTTGCCTCATTTCTAGTTTGTTTAAAGAAAGCATACCAAGTACAAGATAAATCAACAATGTTTACGTACTAATACTAGAAATTTTTAAAATTTTACGATGAATTCACTTATTTCAGATAGCAATACGGACAACTCGTTAACTGAATTACGAATCGTTTCACAATTAAAGCTAAAGATGGAGCTGGGACAAAACTAGCTGTGCGGTTATAAAAGGGCCATCGATCTATCCCATTAAATGGGTTAAATCGATGGCTCTTAAACGTGTTCCAAAAGATTGAAGCCTTACTGTAACAACGATTGCGTTATCCTGGTTATTCGCTTCGCTACGGCCCAAAATAACGCAATCATCGGTACAAATCGGCTTCAAAGCATCTTTTGTCTCACTCTCATCTTATAAAAATTATTCCAATTTAATCCTTGATCGCAGCAACCTCTTCTAAGAACCATTTGTTAAAGGCTGCAGCATCAATATCAACACACACTTTAGCGTTAGTTTTACCATCATGGTAAGCACCACGAATATCTCCTACGGTTTCTCCCATTGCTGGACCCTCTGTTTGCACATCGACCCACATTTCTTCAGTTGTCATAGCTTCAGGATGCAGTAAATAAAAAATCGTATTCACGTCATGCATTGGATGCCCATTATCATCACCATCGTTATAGTGAGTAACTAAAGCTTGCAGCATTTTTCCAGAACGTCCCATTGTACCTAATTTATCCATTGTTTCAGGAGTCAGCAAAGCCTTTAACGTTACATCTAGTCCCACCATTACGATCGGGATCCCTGAGTCATACATGATCTTAGCAGCATGGGGGTCAGTGAAGACATTAAACTCAGCAGCACTTGTCATATTCCCCTTAGACAAAGTACCTCCCATTGCGATAATTTCTTTGATATTTTCTTTAACTTCAGGATATTCAGAAAACAGCAAAGCAATATTAGTATATGAACCAGTCGGGATCAATGTAATTGGCTCTTTACTTGCCATGATCTCATCTCTTAATGCTTCCACTGCTGTTTTTTTGATCGGTTGTCC
>NZ_KB714693.1:14432-206489 GCF_000349725.1 Ligilactobacillus pobuzihii E100301 = KCTC 13174 | reverse complement strand
CATACCAGATTCACCGTGGATCCGAGCCGCATCTTCAAATGGCTTGATCAGTGGCTGCTTAGCACCAGCTGCAACTGGGATCTCTTGATCTTTACCAAAGAAATGTACGATTTTCAAAGCATTAGCAGTTGTTTTATCGACTGTCACATTACCTGCAACTGCAGTGACTAACTTCAAATTGATTTTAGGATCGTTGATCGCCATCGTTAAAGCTGCAGCATCATCAATTCCTGGGTCTGTATCCATAATAATATTAATTGCCATTTATATTCCTCCCACTTGTACTAGCTATCTTAATTTTAAGCTATCTGTGGCTAAAAGCCTATAGCTCGCCTACTAGTATCAAAGTACAGATGTTTTTTATACCACTAGAATTTTTTACGAACCACTTACATAGTAAATATAAAGCCTTTACATTATTATGTAAAGCGCTTTACTATAAATCAAATCAACATGTCATGTATTTTTAATTATTTTACTAAATTACGTCAAAAAAACGAAAGTGAGACAAGATATTTTTTGAAGCACGTTTAAGGGCCGTCGATTTAACCCATTAATAGTGTAAATCGACGGCCCTTTTAGGATCACACAGCTAGTTATGTCCCAGCCCCATTTCAAACTAAGCACAATTATCAACATCCTTTAGCAAAACTACTAAGGTCTGTCATTATGGCTTAATTAACTCATATTAGATCATGTGTTTAATTTACTTTTTGCCGAGAAATTTTTCTCGATCGTCCCATTGATCGATCGTATCCGAGATCCCATTAGGATTTTGGGGATCGTGCCAATCAAAGTCCTCATACCACAAGCTTCGTTTAGCTTGGTCTAGCCGGTTAATTGCTACAATATCATCTTTTGACAATTCAAAATCACCAACTTGACTATTTTCAATGATCCGCTTTTCGTGGACTGATTTAGGGATAGTGATCACATCTTGTTGGACGTCCCATTGTAAAATAATTTGGGCCGCAGTTTTATGGTATTTGTCAGCTAGTTTCTGTATAGTTGGGTCATTCAAAGAATCACCTCCACCAAGTGGTGACCAGGCTTCTAGTTGAATACCCTGTAACTGCATTAATTGTTGGATATCTTTTTCCTGATTGAGTGGGTTGAATTCTAGTTGATTGATTGCTGGCGTTACATCAGAGTGTTCCAACAGGTCTTGTAGACGTTTATTATCAAAATTAGAAATACCGATCACCTTAATTTTTCCCTTACGGTATAACTCCTCCAAGGCATGCCAACTATCCAAATAACGCCCATCTACTGGCCAGTGGATCAGATAAAGATCCAAGTATGTCAGTTGCAATTCATTTAAAGTTTCATAGAAGCCTTTTAAAGTTGACTGATACCCAACATCACCATTGAATACTTTAGAGGTTACAAATAGATCCTTTCGATTCAGGCCAGTTTTTAGTAAACCATCCTTGATCCCAGCACCAACACCCGGTTGATTTCCATATTGTTTGGCTGTATCGAGCATCTTATATCCATTTTGGATCGCAGTCGAAACAGAATTAGCAGCGTTAGTGTTATCCGTTTTCCAGACACCTAACCCAAAGACTGGCATCTTGATGCCATTATTTAATTCCGTTGTTCTGGTCAAAATACTTTCAGTCATCTGATCACTCCTCATTATTAAATACTTGTTACTTTGCTTTTTACAAATATTTTCAAATACTTTAGAATCAACGACCTCCTTCACTCTAAATAGTTCAAGTATTTTCCATAATTAGTGTGTGACACCCGCAAGTAATTGTCAAATAATCGAAATTAACTGTATCTTCTACTACTTGACCTTGTTTTTTAGCAAGAACATACTACAATATGCCTAATATACTTACTAACACAGGAAAGATGATGTTGGAGATAATGATGACAAACTATTACGGTTTTTGAAAAAAACTTTGATTTGTCCACTCTGGCCTGCAGTTAAAGTACAATAACTACTTATTTTGATACTATGCCCTAACTTTATATTAAAATCTAACAATTGATAATTATCCCAACAATTCAATTTTATTTAAGTGTATAATGAATAGGAAGAATTGCACTCAATAAAAGGAATTTTTCATTATAATAAGAGTTAATTAAGATAAAACAAGAATACAAGGAGACAATGATTTGATAACACTAAAATCACAAAGAGAAATTGAAGGTATGCAACATTCAGGTGCTATTTTAGCAGGTGCACATCTAATGTTAAAAGATAAATTACACGTTGGGATGGATACTTGGGAAATTGATCAACTAGTTGACCAATACGTTCAAGAACACGATGCCATCGCTTCTGAAAAGGGCGTTGATGGCTACAAATATGCAACCTGTATCAGTATTAATGAAGAAGTTGCTCATGCTACACCACGTAAAGGATTAAAGCTTAAAAATCATGATGTAGTTAAAGTCGATTTCTGTGTTAGCTGGCATGGATACCAAAGTGACTCTGCTTGGACTTATGTTATCGGGGAATCAACTCCTGAAATCGACAACTTGATAGCAGTCACACATAAAGCTTTATACTTGGGTATTGATCAAGCACAGGTAGGTAATCGTGTCGGTGATATTGGCCATGCCATCGAAGAATATGTTGAAACACAAAACCATATGGGCGATGTACGGGAATTGATCGGTCATGGGATCGGACCATCTGTCCACGAAGCACCCGATATTTATCACTACGGAATGCCACACCAAGGGCTACGTTTGAAGGCTGGAATGGTCATTACGATCGAGCCGATGGTCAATGCTGGAGGCGCGTGGGAGATCGACACTAAAGTTGTGCCGGAAACTGGCTGGGAATATTACGTTTCAGGTGATCGCAGCTTATCAGCACAATTTGAGCATACACTAGCTATTACAAATGACGGGCCAAAGATCCTAACGTCACAAGACCCGCTTGGAGATAAAAAATACTTGTCAAAATAACACAATGTAGGATAAAGAAAAATAAGGTATGCGCTAAAATACCTTTAGCTTTTTGAACTCTTTTAAATACAACCCCACAATACGAGGAGGGATAAATAATGGTACTAAAATATAAGAAGGTAGCTTTTGAAATTTCTAAACAAATTGCAAATGGAAAATATGCTGATAAACTACCTAGCGAGGCAAAATTAGTTGAGATGTATAATACAAGTCGAAATACTATCCGCAATGCGATGGATGCGTTATTTGAACAAGGTTTGATCAAACGCGTCCAAGGTAGTGGCTATTTTGTTAATACTCCCCTTCATAGTGATGGCTACTTTATGAACATCGCAGGTAAAAATGGTCTGGGGACTCTCGGCCAAAAACCTGTTATTTTATCCAAAGTTTTAGCTTTAGAAGTCATCCCCGCTGGCAAAGAAGTGGCAAAGCATTTAGACTGCGCGCCAGAGGACTTAGTTTATTATGTCAGTCGCCTGCGTTTTTCTGGTAAGGAATTGATCAGTTTAGAACATGCCTATTATTTGAAGCAACAAGTTCCTTATCTTAATAAAGAAATTTGCGAAAACTCAATTTTTAATTTTATTATCGAAAACTACGATATTGAAATCACAAATGCAGATGAATACGTGAGTGTTTATAATTTAGGTGAAAAAGAAGCACAGGAAAGTGAACAACCTGTTGGAACACCGACCTTGCGGATCGAAGAGATCAATTGTACTAAAAACGAACATCCTTTTAATTATTCGAACTCATACTATTTCCAAAAAGGAATGACTGTTTATATGCACATTAACAATTCCTTATCCTAAAAAACGATTATTCCTTAAAAAAACCGATATCAAAAATAGGTACATTTTCTTTAATTTCATAGCAAGTTTTGATATATACCAATGTATGCATTTTCATTAACAATTACAAATTTTCGGACTTTTTCACTTGCTTTTATGTAAAAACTGAAGTATGCTGATGTTTGTATGCTAATGGGATGCAGTTATGTCGTGTCTACATTCTCCAAATGAGACATGAGATATAATCTGTCTATGACTAAGATCGAAGCCCTTATACTAATGGGTTTCTTTTTTTGTCCAAATTTTTCAAACGACACTTGCTATCTGCAATAAAAAACATGTAAGATAGGTAAAGACTTATTACATATCAGAAAAACAGAGAACTAGTATCCGCTGAAAACTAGTAAAAATGGTAAGCACTAACATTAAGGTCGCACTACCTTTATCAGTGCTATATTAAGTATTGCTTTTTATATCAGTTATACTTACTTAAAGACAGCCATCGCTTGTATGGCCGTGAATCTTGGGTGGAACAGCGTTAAAAGCGCCCCTTGTACTGAAATATATAGTACAAGGGACGCTTTTTATACGTTTTCACGATTAGTTTGATATACCTGTCTATTCAAGTTTTATAAGGAGAATAATATAATAATGAAACAGCCGCAAAAAAAAGAGGATCTTTCGCGTTCTCTACAAAACAAACATATCCAGATGATCGCGATCGGCGGAGCAATTGGGACCGGCCTGTTCCTAGGGTCTGGTAATGCGATCAGTTCTTCCGGTCCGTCGATCATCTTATCTTATATTATCGTGGGTCTTTTTTGCTTTTTCATGATGCGTGCAGTTGGAGAATTACTATTGTCTGACCTATCTCAACATTCAATCTTAGATTTCGTCAAACTTTATCTAGGCGACCGCTTAGAATTTGTAGTCGGCTGGTTATATTGGTTTTGCTGGATCAGCTTAGCCATGGCAGATTTAACTGCAACTGGAATCTATGTTAAATATTGGTTCCCTAGCTTTCCACAATGGGCAACACCGCTGATAATTTTACTATGCTTATATTTGATAAATCATGTCAACGTCCGTCTCTTTGGCGAATTAGAATCATGGTTTTCAATGATAAAAGTTCTAGCGATCGTTATTTTAATCGCCATTGGGTTTTTCTTAGCGATTTTTAAGTTTAATATTAGTGATAACATTGCCAGTTTTTCTAATCTATGGAGCCATGGCGGGTTCTTCGCTACTGGTGGTTATGGTTTCTTAATGTCGTTTCAAATGATCGTCTTTGCCTTTGTTGGTATTGAAATGGTCGGACTAACTGCTGGTGAAACTGAGGACCCAGAAGAAAATCTGCCTACAGCTATTAATAGTCTGCCAATTAGGATCGGCTTATTTTACGTAGGTTCAATGATCGCAATTATGAGTGTCTATCCCTGGGATAAAATTTCTACTTCTGCTAGCCCTTTTGTCCAAGTTTTTGCTGCGATCGGTATACCTGGTGCTGCTGGCATCTTAAACTTTGTAGTGTTAACTGCTGCTCTTTCGGCAACAAATAGCTGTCTGTTTAGTACCAGCCGTACTCTACATACACTAAGCAACAACGGAAATGCTCCTAAAAAACTGGCACGAGTGAACCAAAATGGGGTACCTTATGCTTCATTAAACTTTTCCACGGTGATTTTGTTAGCCGTTGTTTTATTAAACTATTTGATGCCTGAAACTGTTTTTGAATTAATTTCTAGTATCTCTACGACCAGTTTTGTGCTTGTCTGGTTGATTTTAGTCTTTTGCCATTTAAAATTCCGGCAAGCAACTCCTGCCGGAAGCCCTACTTTTAAAATGCCTGGCTATCCGTGGACAGATTACCTGACAATACTTTTCTTTGGTGGTTTCCTATTTTTCTTACTTTTCGATCACATAACCAGACTGCCCTTAATATTTGCACTATTAGCTTTAGTCTGTTTATTTGTAAGTTATTCACTAATTTTCAAAAAAAGTATGTAATTAACAAAAATAAAGTAGTCAAATTTTCGACTTTTTAAGGTAACAGGTTTGAGCATAACCAGCTTATTTTGTTATAATAAAGGTGGATCGATGAGATGGTCAATGCATCTTAAATATGATGATCCTTAAAGGAGGGATCAAAATGTTAAGACTACTTGGTCTATTTCTTTTCCTTTTAATTGTTTTGGCTTTAGTATTGGATATCGTCAATGATTTACACGATTATTCAATTGCAAAACGCAAAAACAATTTGTCTTTTTCTGCATGGCGCAAAGCCAATGTCTACAACGACATTTTCTTACCAGAAAAGTAATTTTGTCCATGTAAATTAAATCAAGGAGAGAATGACATATGGATAATCCTCGAAGTATTAAGGAATGACCGGTACGCTTGTTATACACAAACGAACCGGTCATTCCATTTTTTTGCTTATTTTCCAATTGGTACTACTACAGGGCTATGCACAACTGGGTCTTCAACGATCATTGAATTTAAACCAAAAACTTCTTTGATCAGATCCTTTTTTACGACAGTACGAGGAGCCCCTTCCTTGATCAACACACCATCTTTTAAAGCAAAAAGACGATCTGCATAACGTGCCGCTAAATTGATGTCATGTAGAATAACTACGATAGTTTTACCAAAACGCCTATTTAAATCCGCTAACAGATTTAATATTTCTACTTGATAAGCCATATCTAAAAAAGTAGTCGGTTCATCCAAAAATATAATATCGGTTTGTTGAGCCAACGCTAATGCGATCCAGACTCGTTGTTTTTGACCGCCAGAAAGTTCACTAACATCTCTTTTCGCTAACTCTGTTATCCCTACCATTTCCATTGCTTCTAAAACAGCCCTTTCATCCTGTTTGCTAAAACGGCTAAACAAAGAATGATGCGGAAAGCGTCCTTGACTGATCAAATCAATAACTTTTAGTCCAGCTGGTGTACTTGACTGCTGTGGCAAAACTGCCAGGATCTGGGCCACTTGTTTCGGTGAATACTGTTTAAGTTGCTTACCGTCTAATTTAACCTGCCCAGTTGTTGGAATCAAAAAACCCGCCAAAACGCGTAGTAAAGTAGATTTTCCACAACCATTTGCCCCGATCAAAACACTGATCTTGCCCGCAGGTATCCGTAAAGAAACATTGTTTAATATCGCTTTTTCCGTATATCCAGCGTTAATATTTTCACAATAAAAATCATGCTCTTGCATTGAGTCCACCTCGTTTATTAATTAACATCAATTGCCATATTAAGTAGGGTGCTCCGATCAAGCCCGTAACAACGCCAACTGGAAAACGATAAGGGAAAGCAAATTGCCCGACTAAATCAGCAATCACAACTAACAAGGCACCGATCATGCCCGCCGCTAACACATTATTCCCATTTTCTCCCATAATTTTATTCGTAACCGGCCCAGTTAAGAAACTAACAAATGCGATCGGCCCTGTTACAGCCGTTGCCATGGCAGTCATCATGACCGTCACAATTAACAAAATCAGCTTAGTTAAGTTAACATTCACTCCCAAAGATAATGCTAACTCATCGCCCAATTTAAGCACGCATAGCCGCTGACCAAGATAGGTTGTCAATGGTAAACCGACCAAGACTACTACAGCAAGAATAGGTAATTGTTTGATGGTTACACCATCCAAACTCCCATTTAGCCACCGTAACGCTTCAGGTAGATCACGCTGATCTCCAGTAACAGTAAAATAAGAAATAACTGCGTTATAAAACGCCTGTAAACCGATCCCGACGACGATAATGCGAGTCGTTGCTGCTTTTTTTTGTCCAGATAACCCAAACAACATTAAAACAGTTAATAAACCACCACATACTGCAACAACAGAACGCGTCATCTGACTAGTATGAAAAACTAGGATACATACCACTACCGCACAGCTTGATCCTGAACTAACACCAAGAATATCTGGATTAGCTAATGGATTTTTAAGTAATGTTTGAAAAACGTAACCAGCAACACCAAATGCCAAACCAGTTAAAACAGATGCTATCGTTCGCGGTAATCTCAATTCCGAAATAGTAAAAGACGCACCCGGAACAATACGTCCGGTCAATACTTGAAAAACCTCGCTGATTGAATAAACTGTCCGACCAAATACCAGAGAAAATAAAACGACTGAAAGCAAAATTAAAAATAATAATATGCCAACAACATAACGTCGTCTTTTTCGGTGTCGTTGTCCAACAAATAAATATCCCCGCATATCTGCTTGTCTTTTCACGCAGCTTGCACCTTCGTTCTTCTCGCCAAATAAATCAATACAGGTGCACCAACTAATGATGTAATAATACCAACATTGATTTCTGTCGAATCACTTACTAAACGCCCGATCACATCTGCACTGGTCAAAAAAAGCGCACCAGTTAAGGCTGACAATGGAATGACTTTCCTTAAATCAGCCCCAAACAGTAACCTCGTACAATGAGTCGCAAGTAAACCGATAAAAGCAATCGGACCAGCCAGCGCAGTTGCAGTCGCACATAAAATAATGCCTGCAATGCACGCACAAATATTAATAATCGTGGCGTTAACACCCAAATTTTTAGCTACTTCATTACCCAACATCAATGCATTTAACCCTGGAGCACAACAAACGGCAACAAGGAAACCAATGACAAATATGGGAATAAAAAATGTCATTCCTTGACTAGTTACGGTTCCTAAACTACCTACTTGCCAAAAACGAAATTGATCGATAGCATCCTGACGTACCAAGGTCACTGTTGTCACTAAAGAAGAAAACATAATACTGACAGCAGTACCTGATAGGATCAATGTCAACGGATTGACCTGATGACCAATAGCAACAATTCCAAATACAAGTCCAGCAGCTACCAGTGCACCAACAAAAGCCAGCCCAATATATTGACTTACAGTACTAATATGAAGAAAAGCTAACCCACATACAACAAAAAACGAAGCTCCAGTATTTATACCTAAAATACTAGGGTCAGCCAATGGATTCCTTGTCACCGCCTGCATCAAAGAACCTGATATTCCTAAAGCCCCACCACATAAACATGCAAAAAATGTACGCAAGATCCTTTTATGAATAATACTGTTTGCCAAACTACTTTTCATCTTATGCGTAAATAAAGCCGAAATCGCATTACCAAAAGTAATGTCTTTCACGCCCATGAAGATAGAGGCAAATCCAGCTATTACTAATAGCAAAAGAAATATCACTATTAATTTAATTTCCATCTTATTATGCAAATTTACGTAGCTTGACTTCTTCATTGAACTTTACCAGCTGCCTTCCCCAATAAATCTAGGTATTCATCTAAAGTGTAATTAATTGATAAAGGTGTCGGTGTCCCCGCAGCTACAATTGGTGAATCACTGTCGATAAAAGCGACTGAACCACGTTTAATAGCGGGAACTTTACCTAGAATTGGATCGTTTTTTAAAGCTTTGTATAGTTTTTGATCACCATACCCGACGATAATATCTGTATCATTTAGAACTTCAGCCTTTTCTGAACTAAAATCTTTGGAGTAACTCTGTTTACTCTTGATTTCCCGGGTTATACTTTGTGGATACCTTAATCCGAATTCTTCTAATAAGGCAGGACGAGGATCTGCAGAAGTGTATATCTGAAATTTAGACAGATCTCTGGCAGAAAAATTGACCCAAGTCACCGTTTTGCCTTTCAATTGTGGATAATGTTTAACACCATTCTGTATTTTTTGTTCTGTTTTTGATATCAAACGTTTTCCTTGCTTTTCCATCCCCATCCCTTTTGCATCTAAGCGCACTTGCTCTTTCCAAGAAGTCGTCCAAGGAGATTTAGGATAAGCCACAACCGGAGCTATCTTGGACAAAGTTTTATAATCTTCCTTGGTAATACCAGAATAAGCAGCTAAAATAACATCCGGTTTAGAATCAGCGATTGCTTCGAAATCAAGCCCATCTGTATCTCGGAAAACTTTAGGATTTTTAACATCTAGTTGTTTTAATTTCTTTTTAGTCCATGGCAATAGCCCACTTTTGTCTTTAACACCAAAGTTGGCTGCCGAAAAGCCTACGGGTTCAACACCCAACGCTAATGGGATATCTTGATTACCCCAATGGATCGTTGCTACCCTTTTTGGTTTTTGCTTGATCACGGTAGTCCCAAATTTATTCTTGATTTTAATGGGATATTGGCTTTTGTTATTTTTTTCACTACTATTTGCGTCATTATTTATTTGTGAACTTTTTGAACATCCACCTATAAAAATAGTCAATAGCATAATCATTAATACTACTTTCAATGTCCATTTATTGCTTGTCATATCAGTGATTACCTCGTAAATTCATTAGTATTTGATCCCAAATTTCATTCTCAATTGAGAATCGTTTTCAATTACAATTATTGACAAAATTAGCGTTAATATCAAGCTTTATTTCAAAAAATAAAGTTTCTTACAATTCATTTCACAAGAATTTAAACTGCACGACCACTGTATCAACCAAACTTTTAATTTTTCACAATAAAAAAACTTTTATCATCTATCTATTGCAGCAATAAATAGTGATAAAAGTTTTTTGTACGGCCTATTTAGTTTTTAGTTTAATCTTTGATATCTTCAATTTTTAGTCCAAGGGCTTGAGCAACACGAGTTCCGTAATCTGGATCTGCTTGATAAAACTGCTTAGTTTCAAGGATCTTGACATTTTCGTCGTCCACGATTCCAAGATTTTCTTTGATCGTCTTAACCAGACGCTTCTTTTCGTCTTCACTCATTACGTTATATAAAGCACCTGCGTCAGAATAATTATCAGGCTCATATGGCTCGTAATTACCTGTTTGACCATCTAGTTGGTCACCATGAATTCTAGCGGACAAGTCTTCTGTCGGCCCATTCTTGCCATTTGGTTCATAGTTTACTTCTCCACCATGACCTTGTGACATGAAGCCATCGCGTTCATAATTTTTAACTTCATTAAGTGGACGATTAACCTTTAGTTGTTCATAATTGGCACCCAAACGATAACGAGCTGCATCTGTATAAGCAAATAAACGACCTTGCAACAACTTATCTAGTGAAGGTTCAATACCCGGTACAAGATTAGCTGGTGCAAAAGCAGCTTCTTCAACATCTTCGAAGTAATTTGTCGGGTTTTCATTTAAGGTAAATTCTCCAACTTCAACTAATGGATAGTCCTTATGTGAAACAACCTTTGTTACATCAAAAATATCATGTTTATAGTGCAGACCTTCTTCGTAAGGCAAAATCTGTACATATACCTTCCATGATGGATAATTTTTTTGTTCGATCGCATCAAACAAATCATGTAACAGATAATCAGTATCTTCACCAGCAGCTTTAGTAGCTACTTCATCAGTCATATTTTTTACACCCTGTTGACTGATAAAGTGATATTTGATCCAGTAAGCTTCGCCATCTTTATTGACCCACTTGTAAGTATGACTACCATAACCATTCATTGTTCGATAACTAGCTGGGTTCCCACGATCACCCATCAAATACGTGACTTGATGCACTGATTCAGGCGAATGCGCCCAAAAATCCCATTGCATATTATTGTCACGTAAGTGCGTCCTTGGGTCACGTTTTTGCGAATGAATAAAATCTGGAAACTTCAAAGGATCATTAATGAAAAATACTGGAGTATTGTTCCCAACTATGTCATAGTTTCCTTCTTGAGTGTAAAAACGTAAAGCAACTCCACGTACATCACGCAAAGTATCAGGATATCCTGCTTCCCCCGCTACTTGAGAAAAACGGAGGAAAATTGGTGTTTCCTTGCCAACACCATTAAACAGATCTGCCCGAGTATACTTTGACATGTCGTGGGTCAGCTTGAATGTGCCGTAAGCACCAGCACCTTTAGCATGAACAACTCGTTCTGGGATCCGTTCCCGATTAAAATGAGCTAACTTTTCCTGTAATTGATAGTCTTGCAATAAAACGGGTCCACGAACACCCGCAGTTTGTGAATGATTATTATCTGCCCATGGTTGTCCTGAAGCAGTTGTAATTTTATTATCAGACATCAAAATTCCCCCTTTTCAATTCTTAGAAACACCCTAAGCTTATCAAAAAATCAGTTGTTTGTAATTTAAATTGCTCAAAACATTCTAAAGTTGTTGGTAGGAAAGAAATATGTTATTTTATTGTTAACTATTTTACGTTACAAGGTTAACATTATGGAGGAGAAAATTTGAAAACTAAAGATTTAAGTTATGTTGCTTTAATGACATCAATTTTAATTATACTCGGGATCATCCCTGGGATCCCACTTGGCATCATTCCAGTCCCAATCGTTTTACAAAACTTAGGTATAATTCTAGCTGGGTTAATACTCGGGACAAAACGCGGAACCTGGTCGATTTTACTATTATTACTACTAGCAGCATTAGGATTGCCCGTTTTATCTGGTGGTCGTGGTGGCTTTTCGGTTTTTTTAGGCCCAACAGCAGGATATATGTTTGGCTGGGTACTAACACCACTCTTAATCAACTGGGGTTTATCTCTACTAAAGACTAACAAAAGATTTCTCTTACAATTTATAACGACATGGTGCGCTGCAGTTTTAACTACTGACTTGATCGGTACGTTGTGGTTGACCTGGCAAAATAATATGTCATTTACAACTGCATTATTGTCAAATATTGTTTTTCTACCTGGCGACACACTTAAAGTTCTCTTATCCTTATTACTGGCAAAAGCTTTGAATTCTCAGAGCTTTAGTCAAAATACATTACTATAGAAAAAACCAAAATGTTTCACGTGAAACATTTTGAATAAAAAAGTTCAGGAATTATTTGTCAGATTCCTGAACTTTTAAGCTATTCTAATTTAAAATATCTTCCAGTAAAATATCAACTTGTTGGTAAGTCTGCTCTTCACTCGCATCATTATTAACCACGAAGTCTGCCCTTTTCTTTCGTTCAGCTGGATCCATTTGACTATCAATCCGAGCCTGTGCTTCTTTTTGAGTAAAATCATTACGTCGCATTAAACGTCCCTTTTGTGTTTCTGGGCTAACGTCAACGACTAAAACAGCATCACAGTATTGTTCGCACTTACTTTCGAATAACAACGGGATATCGAGCACCACTAGATCGACGCCTTTTTCTTCAGCAAATTTAACTTGGTTTAACATTTCCTCTTTAATGAGTGGATGTAAAAGGCCATTCACAACATCCCTTTTTTTCTGATCATTAAAAATAATTTCACCTAAAGCTGCTCTATTTAGAGTGCCATCTTCATTTTGAATTTGCTTACCAAATTCACTAACCAACGCTAAAAGTCCCTTTGCTTCTGGTCGAACCACTTGACGTGAGACAATGTCAGCATCAATCACCACTGCACCTTGCTCATATAAATAATTACTGACTGTACTTTTTCCACTAGCTATTCCACCGGTTAAGCCTAGAACATATGTCATATTAAAGTCCCCACTTATCTGTAAAAATTCATTGTTTTTAACTACCAAAGTCCTATTTATATCTTTATTTTACAAGAAAAAAGTGGTAAAAGCTAATGACCTCCCTGATTCAAGCTGATACTAAGCACTAAATACAAGTTTGTCTAAAGCTTTAGCGATCCCATTACGATCATTAGAATCAGTCACATATGAAGCATGTTCTTTCGCTATTTTTGATGAATTTCCCATCGCCACAGCCTGCCCAGCAAAGTCAAACATTGGAATATCGTTTTGTTCATCCCCAAATACTATTATCTCTTCAGGTAAAATATTCAAACTATTCGCTAATTTTTCAAGTCCCAGACCTTTATTAACTGATGCATTCATGATCTCTAAAAAATTATTCGCTGCTCTTACTACATAGTTTTTTGTACCAAATTCCTGCTGGACACTTGCTTGTACTTGGTTTAAATCTTCAGTCTCTCCGACAAAGATACCCTTGACGATCGAAAAGTCCATGGGCATTTCTTCAGGTTCTCGAATTAAGATCCCTGCATTATTTTCCCAGGCTTGGATCACACTGACCCTATTCACATTATGATTGCTGGTATAAATATTGCCCTTACGGTCCAAAACATTATACTGTAACCCATGTTTTTTAGAATAAGTATCTATTTGTCGATAAACATCGTTATTTAATCCAGCTTCAGCAACTACCTTACCTGTCACTGATTCAACGACACTTCCATTATAGGTAACCACATATTGATCATCACCAGTAATTTTTAGCTCCTTTAGGAAAGGAGCTACACCAGGTAACGGACGTCCCGAACATAAAACGACTTTTATACCTTGCTTCAGTGCCTTTTGCAATGCTTCTTTCGTGCTGGGTAAAATTTTCCCCGTTGAATCCAATAGCGTATCATCTATATCAAGCGCAATTAATCTAATAGACATTGTTTTTCTCCTTTTTGATCACGCTTTCATTATAATTTATTGGTATCTATTTATCAAGAACCAATAAAAAGTGCCCACCTTAATATTAAGATAGACACCAGTGATAATATTTTATTAATGACACAAAAAAACCAGCAACCCATGCTAACCTTTCATCACCGCGATAAATTTTATAATTTTCTTTTACATTATCGGTGATCCGTTATCATGACCTGCTGGTCTGGTTATTTGAAAGGAGTTCTTCATCCCATCATTCACCTGCGAACTATTTCCTCTGACCGTGTCGGAAATAGCTTATACCTCTTAAATCAATTGGTATGATGTTGAAGCTTAATCATACCGCCGTGGGATTTAGCCCCTTTCCAACTCTTATACTACACTAATTTTCAATAAATGCAAGCGTTTTCTTTATGTTTTTTGAATTTTCTCTGACTACTACAAAATGCGAAACAAAGACAAAGTGATTCCCTTATGTTAAGATAATTATCGGTGTTTTATGAGTTTAGTTTTGACGTACAATTTAAACTAAAGTTTAAACACGACGATAATAATTATACTTATCAGTTCATAGTCTATGGCATTAATATATATTTTAAATAGCCTTGAATTAGAAAAAAGCCCAATGTGACGGTACTCAAACAGCACCGGGATATTGAGTTTTTAATTTTGGCCAAGTTATTTACGCTGTCTCAGATGATACGTATGTTCAGCAATTAATTAAACTTTATTTATCTTATTATCAAACTACAACGAATTGGCCTTAACCTAATTCACTATTTTTTATTTAAGGGGGATAATATTTTGCAACAACAAACAGGGATGCCAGCTAAGTGGTTATTTGCCGGTTCATTTTTAGCAAATACCGGTACAAGTTTTATCTGGCCACTCACAACTATTTATTTACATGACACACTAGGTAAAACTTTAATTACAGCCGGACTTGTTTTATTATGTAATTCACTATGTGTCGTTTTGGGAAACACGGTCGGTGGTTATCTATACGATCGTTGGTCCCACTTTAAAACAATTTTAGTCGGAAGTTTTATTGTGATCGGCGCTAGCACATTTTTAATGTTTAATAATGGCTGGCCCGCCTTCCCTATCGGCCTTGTCATGTTGGGCTTCGGGAATGGCTTAAATCTCACTTGTATTAATTCATTTGCCACCGAAGTTAAAAACCAACGTACAAGTTATATTTTTAATATTATATATTTCATGAGTAACCTTGGAATGGTGATCGGTACTTTAATGGTTGGATATATCTTACCTTATGGAATTAGTCGAGTCTTCGCTGTTTCAACGGTCCTATTTATTATTTTTGGAACCATCGTCGTTTGCTTTTACCGCAATCATGAAGGAGAAGGGGCTAATATAAGCCACAATGGACATGGCGATTCACTTCCAAAGCCAGCAAAATTAACACCCGACAAATTATGGCCTTTATTTTTATTATTATTCAATATCGTCATTCTGTGGATATTCTATGAGCAGTGGCAAAGTAATATTGCCACTTTCATGGTCGAAAATGGTTTAAGTATCAAGCATTACAGTTCCGTTTGGACTTTGAATGGTGTCATGATCGTATTGATCCAGCCATTTATGACATATTTTGACGAATGGTTAATGAGCCATTTGCATATGCGCTTATACGGTGGATTATCTCTGATTGGTGCTTCATTTTTAGTTTTGATCGTAGCTGGAAACCACTACTTCTTATTTCTGACAGCTATGGCCATCCTAACGATCGGTGAGATCTTGGTTAACCCAGCTGCATCCACCTTTGTTAATAATATTAGTCCGATGGGCCAAAAAGGGCGATTCCTGGGTGCACTAGCTAGTTCTATTTCATTTGGACGGGCATTAGGGCCAATTATCGGGGCGGTAGTTATCCAATATATTTCATACACTAGCCTATTTGTGATAGCTACTATTTGTATTTGGCTTTCTGTTTTAAGCTTTGCTGGGATCAATAAACATTACCTTAGATAAATCTTTACCAACACACAGTATCTATTAGCTGTGTGTTTTTCTATAGCAGTAAATATTTGCGAGAAGACTAAGCCTAGAAATTGACTAGTAAGCTTGGATAAGATAAGTTAGATTTATTGAGCAAAAACAGAAAAAATTAGTTATAAATAACTCGAAAGAAAAGTAGGCAACAAAATGGGAAAATTAGCAATCATATCAGATATTCACGTTGATATTAATAAATTCACACTGCATGACCTGATCGAGATCGGGTCTTATATTAAAGATAACGGTGCCACTAGGTTACACATCGCGGGAGATATCACCAACCATTTTCACCGCGAAGGAAATGAGATCATTCAAACACTGAACTCAGTAATACCCACCACCTTCAATTTTGGCAACCACGATATGTTAGACACTAACAGTATCGAAAATAATCAAACACCAGGTTTCTTAAACTTTGAACCACTGCCATTAAATTCTGATACAGTTTTACTTCCATTTAACGGCTGGTATGACTATGGTTTTGCTAAAGGGGAAACAAACGAACAACCAGCCAATGAAATTGTCGCTAACTACAAAAATAAATATTGGATCGATAAATTTATCAAACGTTCTGAAAGTGATCCGATCATCAGTAAAAAACAAGCACAACATTTAGCAGGTCTGTTAGACAGTTTTCGTAAACAAGACAAGCGAGTAATAATTGCCACTCATTTTGTGCCACGACAAGAGTTTATTATGTATCCTACGCCCTTTAATCGGAAAGCTGTTACTTGGCGTGCCTTAGGCGGTGTCTTGGGTAGTAAGGAAATTGGTGATGTAATTTCAGATTACAGTGATACTGTAACCGATGTAGTTTTCGGTCATATTCATGCACGCGATGGTGTTAAAAAAATTAATAACGTGAACTGGCATTGCCGTCCGATCGGATATCGGTATGAATGGCAATTTACCAAGAAATGGTTAAGTGACTATGACAAACCACAAAACTTCCATTTTGCCAAACACCCTGATCAACAAAGTAAATTCCTTGATGATATGCGCTGTAACTGGGATCAAGTTTTAGACAATGCGTTCACACTATTTGATTATTGAAAATAATTTTAAAGCACCTTTTCCAAACACTAGTTGATCTAGTGTTTTTTCTTACTTGAATTTACATTTTTCTAATATTTCAGGATACTCTAAAATAGCAAAATAATAGATAAGTACTATCCATTCAAAGTAAATCATCATACAACTTTAATGATAGACAGTGTTAACATCAAACTTTATGACGCTTGTTATCCTAATATTGGAAAATCATAGCATAGCTACAAAAGGAGTGTTTTATCATGAATAAGAAAGAAACACTACAAACACTAGTTACATTGATCCAAAATTCGGCCACTCGTAATTGGGGAAAAAAACTATTAACAAAAGCTGCGGAGAATCTTATAAATGATAAATCAACTAAAATAACTCTCGAAAGACTTGAATTTAATTTACGTCCATTAGCAACAAGAAATAACCTAACACCCGCAGTAGCCGATTTTTATTTACGTTTGATCAGTGATCCAGCTGGAAAAATGCAATTTGATTACAGTACTCATTATCAGCCTGACTCACCATTTCAGCACAGAGCTATTTTCTCCGGCGGTTGTTTTTGGTGCTTAGTTGAGCCCTTCAACACTAAGCCTGGGGGTAAATCAGTCGTATCTGGTTATACTGGGGGTTATACTGAATATCCAACTTACGCTCAAGTTGGTTCACATCAAACCGGACATGTCGAAGCTGTTGAAATTATCTATGATTCACGACTTATCAAATACCAAGAAATTTTAGAAATATACTGGCAAATGATCGATCCAACAGATGCAAGCGGACAATTTGACGATCGAGGTGACAACTATCTGCCAGCTATTTTCTATACTAACCATGAGCAATATGAGATAGCTGCCACTTCAAAAAGGGCTCTGCAAAAATCTGGTAAATATGCTAAACCAATCGTGGTCCCTATCAAACCAGCCACTTCTTTTTGGCCAGCAGAAAATTACCACCAGGATTTCTATAAAAAATTTAAGTCAAGGTATCGGCGCTTAAAGCGAACACGTGCACAAATTTTATTTTTTCTCCATTTACATGCCAAATTCAGGGAATTCTTCCATAAAACAGATAAGTAGGTTTATAATAGTTTTTGTTTACCTCCTTAGTTGAAAAAGGTTTTTAACTTTTGATCGTTCTCTTATACGAACTATCTTCCAGTATCCTTAGATTTCCATGTTAGATTGCTTTTTATTCAGTAATCACACTGAACTACTACCATCCTCTTTCCAGCTAATAATAACCCGGGAAATAATGTACAAAAAATGCGTTTTAAAAAATCAGTAAGTTAGGTGTGTTTTTCATTGAATAGAAAAATGTTGTCTGGGTCTTTTTGGCTTTCTTTTGGAAGTATATTTTCACGTGCACTTGGTGTCGTCTACCTTATTCCTTGGCTTTACATGATGGGATCAGCTCACAATATTACAACGGCACAAGCACTTAACAACTCTTCTTACACAATTTATGCAATTTTTCTTTCGTTAGGCACTGCTGGTTTCCCGTCAGGAATTGCCAGACGCGTCGCTATGTATAATGGCCAAGGAAAATTTAAAAATAGTCAAAAACTATTTCGGACGGGTTTTTGGCTAATGGTCATTTCCGGTTTAGCCTTTGCAGTCTTGCTGTATTTTTTAGCACCTTTTTTTGCAAAAAATACCCCTGTCGTGTCACAACACGATTCAACGCTCGCAATCAGAAGTTTAGTTCCGGCAGTAGCCGTGTTGCCTTCAATGAGTATCATTCGGGGCTGGTTCCAGGGTAATCAAGATCTCCAGCCTTTTGGAATATCTCAACTATGGGAACAAATATTTCGCATTATTTTCATTTTGGCTAGCACGTATTTACTGATCTATCAATTTCACATTAGCTATGTGGTGGCCGTCTATTATAGTGTATTTGCAGCTTTTGTCGGGGCACTAGCAAGTTATATCTACTTAATACACCATTATTATAAACAAATACCGCTTTACCGCGCGGAAGAAAGCAAAAGCCACGCCCTTGACTTGCATGGGATCAAGCATATTCTTTTCATGATAGCCTATGAATCAGTTCCCTTTGTGATCGTTGGTGCTGGGATCACTTTATGTCAAATTATTGATCAACTTTTTTTCAAACAGATCATGCAAAGTATGCTTCATAAAAGTGCCGAATACACTCAATATATCTACACGATTTTTTCAGCTAACCCTTCTAAGATCACAGCTGTCATTATTGCTTTAGCGACAGCTTTGGCTGAAACCAGTTTACCTTTGATTGCGGCCAAAAATGCAATTCATGATCATGTCAGTATCAAGAAGTTATTAGAACAAAATTTACCTTTTCTGCTATTTGTATTATTTCCAGCAGCAACTATGCTGGGAGTCTTATCGCCTGAAATCAATGGTATATTTTTTACTTATGATTCTAATGGCGCATTATTTTTGTACGTTAATATATGGCAAAGCGTCATTATGGCAATTGCGATCAACGGATTAACACTTTTGCAATCACTTCATTACAGTCGCAAAGCTATGACTTATCTGCTGCTTGGTTTGATCACCAAGATCGTGTGCCAACTACCGCTAGTTTACTATTTCCAAGGAATGGGGGCGGTCATGGCCACCGCAGTCGCTTTTAGTGTTGTTTGTCTTTTAAGTTATCATAAGATTCATGAACAATTTGGATTTAGCTTACGTCATTTAATACCGATCATTATTGTGAATGTTGTT
Source organism: Ligilactobacillus pobuzihii E100301 = KCTC 13174 (assembly GCF_000349725.1). Lineage (GTDB taxonomy): Bacteria > Bacillota > Bacilli > Lactobacillales > Lactobacillaceae > Ligilactobacillus > Ligilactobacillus pobuzihii. The sequence continues at coordinate 186,631 of NZ_KB714693.1, read as the reverse complement.
TATTTTGTTTTTATCACATTACTTACCTTATTAGCTAGACAGGTTTATTTACCAGCTGGTAAGGTCTCGGGATTTATCTTTTGTGGCATAATCGGTGTGATTGCTTTGTTAATTTACATTCTTTTAGCAAATAAATTAGGCTTATCAGAACGACTTTTTGGACGAGATATCGGAAAGTAAAACAATAAAAATAGGGTAATGGCAACTCCAATTATATCTACCATTACCCTATGTTTATTTTGTTTTTTACCTGCCAAAATCCAACCAACTGTCAAATTAGCTTTACTGATAGTTTTGTCAGTCTCATATGCTTTATCATGAGCTAAAGAGAAATACTTACGTTGCTCATCTTCCAACTTAATTTCTATCCAATACAAATTACGCACTGTTGATAGTAATCTTGAAAGAGCTGACAAGAAATTTGAACATGGGAAACCAGCAGACATTCCTTTCCCTTGTTCTTTTCCGACCGTCCTGGCATCAATCACTATTAAAGTTCTTTCACGTTGATTGTTTTAATAAACTCAAAACCTTTTTTTGAATAAACAAATTTTAATATACAACAATTATGAAAATCCGTCACATGCCGCTGTATTTCCTCAAAGGAAAGCCATTTTTGTAAAAACATAAAACAAGCACCTCCGTGACTAACCGCTAAAACACGGTTATGGTCAGGCCGTTCCATGATCGCAGTTAAAGTTTGGTTCATTCTTTCTTGAACTTGCAAGTCCGATTCGCCGCCATATTGGACAAAAAAATCACCATAAGAATGACGGCTAGAATCATCTTTGGGATTAAGTTGCTCGCTTTGTCCTTCGAAAACACCAAAATTCCACTCTTTTAATCCCTTTAGCCTTTTGTAAGGTTGTTTAGTAATGTTTTCAAGTGTATCGCAAGCTCGTTCTTGTGTTGAAGCATAGGCATGATCAAAATTTAGATTTATTTGCTTAAAATAACGTCCAACTTCTTGAGCGTCTTCAATTCCTTGGGCCGTCAGCGGAGAATCACTGGCACCTTGAATCCGGTGTAACTGGTTAAATAAAGTCTTACTATGACGCATTAAGTAGAGTTCTTTCATGATAAAAATTCCTTTCCGCTTACTCAAAATCAATATTGTCTGACATTTTCTAGGTACTAAGCTGATTTAAATGTAAATAGTCTAAGGGATTTTTCTATTGCGACTTTTAAATATAAACAGTTTTTATCCCTTGTCATTTGGCGTTGAAAAGATTTTGTGTGTCTTAAAAATAATCCCTATTTAAATATATTCATTTCCCTTTAGATAAAACTCTATCAAAAATAACGGTTGCATTAAATACTAATTTAGCTTTGTCTTTTTTTATTACTACATAGTGAGTTTTAAAAATATCTCTATTTATTAAATCAATTAAGTATTTTCCCTAGTCGTATCATATCTTTCAAAATAAGATTGTTTTCAACAATTTCATTATCATAATGAATCGTAAAGAAATCTTAATCAATTTCAAGACACTTGTAATTATAATGGTGTGCGTATTTTTCAGCAAAGCTAAGTAACTGTTGGCCAATTCCCCTATTTCTTTGTTCTGAAATAACAGCAATATTAACTATTTCCAAAGTTTCAGGATGAGTAGGCAAAAGAGCTAATACTCCTACTAGCTCATCATTATAAGTTGCATCGAAACAAAAAGAACGCTGCAAATAGGTGTTTACTAATTCTTTATTAGGATCCGCTTCAAGTAGTAGAGCATAATGCTGGTTTGTCAATGTATCTGAGACTTTAATGTTAGGCCTCATGCTTTCTCCTTAGTGAAGGTCTATTTCTCACAGATAGGCCCCTCGTAATTGTTTTTACTATAGCACATTTATTGGATACCTAACTGCACGATACTAGCAAATACCTTTTTTGAGCAAACTAAAATTTTAAATAACCTATTACTCACGATCAACTATTTGACCTTAACCTTACATGATGCATTTATACTTTGTTTTTCTTACTATTTTCCAAAATAAAATTACTCTCACAATATATTTGCTCCACTCTACTCATTAGGTAAATGTAATAAATTAAATAAGTTTTAAGATAGTGATTTTTGTGCTTTTTTTATTGTTTTATTTGTTCCATTGTTGTATTATCCAGATAATTAATGATCATTAATAATATCTGACACCGGACTTTATGAAAGGAGAAAGATATATGAAATCTGTTAACCTATTTTTAGGTGCTGCAACAATAGCGTTGCTGGGTGGCTGGACTCAAAGCACCAACGCTGACACAAGCCAACAAAACACTGCGATCAAGACAAGCCAAGTAGCGCCTCAACAAAAAACAGTAAGTGATCAAAAGGTAGATAAAGTAGATAAGAGTGCTCTACAACTTGATGTAAATGGTGCACAAAGTTATCTCAAACAAACGGACTACTATTCAAAAACTTCTTTAGATAATTTGGAAAAGAAAATGGAACTTGGTAATGCTGGTCTGAGGAGTGACACAGTATCTCAACAAGACATTAACAACAAAAGCCGCGATATTATTAACGCTGTTAGAGATCTTAAACCATCACCAAATACAGGTAAGGTCGATAAAAGTGTCTTACAAACTTATGTCTATGGGGCACAAAATTATCTCAAACAAACAGGCTACTATTCAAAAGCTTCTTTAGAAAACTTGGAAAAGAAAGTGGAGCTTGGCAATGCTGACCTTAGGAGTGATACAGTTTCGCAAAAACAGGTCAATTCTGCAGCTAGTGGTATTTTAAATGCCGTTAGACAGTTAGAACCTCAAGAGTAATAACAAAAAGTTTTTTCTAGCCTATCGTCAATTTGGAAATAAAAAAGCGACAGGATCAATCTTTAATGTAATTGATCTTGTCATTTTTTATAGTCACAGATACTTTATCCATTACAAAAATTTTACTTCTTATGCCAATCAATTTGCGGTTGGTCGTCCAAAATTCGATCGATCTGTGTTAATTCTCGACTCGAAAATTCTAAATTATGCAAAGCATTATAGTTATCAACCAACTGCTGTGGACGACTAGCCCCAATACTTGAACCCCAATACCGTACGGCCCACGCCACATTTCACAACCCGCTTTAGAAGAAATGATCATTTCATCACGATAATTTTTCATATTATCATTCATGAGCTTCCCAAAGTTTTCTTCAGCACTCCCTGGAACTGGGCCATAATTATTTGCCAAAAGCCTAGTCTAATTATCGATAGCTTTAATACACTATTACCTACTTGATCATAGACCATGTCCTTGTACCGATCAAGATATACCGATGTACGTTTAAACCACCTCTTCTTGTTCTTTAAACATCATCTGTAATTTGTTTTGCTCAAATTTCCTTGACTAATTCTATATTGTTATTTTTCACCGCTTTGTCAGGCTCAAAAGATTCTCTTCCAAAATAAAGTGATGCCAGTAACAAAAAAAGTAATGCTATCAATAACGCTTTTAATAAACCTTTACTATCACGCATTAGTGTTCTCTGCTTTCGTCGCTAAAAACAAATTCTGAATCGTTTTACGTTGCTTGCTGCTAATTTTTTGGTGGTCAATACAGTGTAAAATGATCGTATAAGCCGGAAATTTGTGTTGTGGTACAAAGTTGTCTAATTCTTTTTGGTCCGCACAATCCGCAATTACTTGACAAAACTCCATGTCTGTCAATGGTTCTAGATAAGATTTCAATTCTTTAGGGTCAACACTTTGATTAATTTTTTCTTTCAAATCCATTAACATTACAATCGCCCCATTCTATTCTTTCCTTATCCTAAAAAAGGGTTACTCACATTGGAGTTACCCTCATCTTATATCTCAATTACTATTAGTCACTTGCTGGTTCAACCCGCATAAAATGCTCGAAATGATACGGGTATGGATTTTTTTCATCTACTTTACCCTCAACGAAATCGCTCAGCATAAAATGTGAATAGTCGATTTCTGGCATATACGTGTCTACCGCAAATTTATGGTCGATCGTTGTACGATAAAGATCAGTCACATAAGGTAAAAAGTCCTTAAATAGTTGGACTCCACCAATAATAAACATGTTCTGACTAGGCTGCCTGGTATAATATTCTAAAACTTCTCTAATACTATGAAAGACAACCACTCCTTCAGGAAAGTTTTTTTCATCCTGTGACGTCAAAACAATATTCTTACGATTATGCAAAGGGTGCTTAAAACTTTCAAATGTTTTTCTACCGGCAACTATCGTATTTCCTGTTGTCCTATCTTTAAAAAATTTCATGTCAGCTGGCATATGCCAAGGTAATTGGCCTTGATAGCCGATCCCATGATCACTATCTTCTGCCCAAATAAAAGCTAGCATTTAACCGACCTCCTTTTAGTTCTTCCTTACATTCTTAATCATACACTCTACATGTTAAATCGGCATTAATTTTGTCAAATTGTTTCACGTGAAACAATTTGCTCTGAAAATACGATCTTTGTTGTAAGTCAGACTATCAGCTAACTCCTTATCCTAAGATTGGTATTAGTCTATTTTATTTCCATACAAGTGTCAAAAACAAGATATTTTAAATTTATCAAATTATGTTCTTGTTATATTTCACAATACTTACACCCTTCCAAATCCTTGTCAAAACAAACATTACTACTTACAATTATTATTTTTTGAAGATACATTGAAGTTTTATTCACATTATGCTATTTTTAACCTAAATGAAAATGATTCTCAATTATAATCAAAGAAAGAAAAACTATGGCAACGCTGATCAATGGAAAAACCAATCATAAATACATTGTTACTAAAATCACTGGTGAGCATGCTTTAACTATACGATTAGCTGAAATGGGTTTAAGCACCGGAAAAGTGATAACGGTGGTCAGCCCCACTAAAAATGAGAGTGGACTAGTGATTTATCTCGCAGGACAGCGCTTGGCAATTAGCGTTTCTTTATCTAAACTGATAGAAGTCACTTCCTTGGATGAGCAAGAAAATACAAGTCCAGTTCCCTTAACTGACATTTCTATACATAATTCTTGTATTATTTATCAGTTAAATGGTGATAAAGCCGTGCGTAAACGCTTGATGGATATGGGGTTGACCCGAAACACTCTGATTCAAGTTTACCATATTGCTCCTTTAGGTGATCCAATCGAATTACAAGTCCGTGGTTACAAGTTAAGTATTCGTAAAAGTGAAGCCACACAGATTTTGGTAAAGAAGGTATAATTATGAACCTAATTGCTCTTGCTGGTAACCAAAACAGTGGAAAAACCACACTATTTAATGAACTAACAGGTACTAATCAATACGTGGGTAACTGGCCGGGCGTGACCGTAGAAAAGAAAATGGGACATCTAAAAAATGACAAACAACTGATGCTACTTGACCTACCCGGTGTTTATTCTCTTTCTCCTTATACACTAGAAGAACGGATCTCACGTAAATATCTGATCGAACAACCTCCCGATATCATCTTAAACATCTTAGATAGTACTAACTTAGAGCGTAACTTGTATCTGTCCTTGCAGCTAATGGAAACTGGTTTACCTATCGTCTTAGCTTTAAATATGTGGGATCTGTTAAAAAAACAAAAACGCACTATCAACTTAAAAAAGATGGAATATTTACTTTCTGTCCCCGTTATCCCCTTAAGCGCTGTTAAAAAGGAAAACATCTCTGGTCTAGTGACACAGGTAAAAAAAGCTGCACAAGAGCCTCCAAAATATACCTACCCTGAATATGACAATCGCTTAGAATCTGCCTTAGAAATGATCAGTCAACAAATTCAAGATCATGTGGCTCCTTCTAAACTACGCTGGTACGCGATCAAATTTTTCGAACGTGATGAGAAAGTTATCCAAAAGATCAAACTAACTTCACACCAACAACAAGAAGTGGAAGATATTATCACAACTGCAGAAAATATCTTTGCTGAATCTAGTGACAGCATCATTGTCAATGCTCGATACGATTATGTGGCACAGATCATGGCAATGTGTGTGATTGATCGCAATGACTTTCAAATGAGTCTCAGTGATAAAATCGACCGGATCGTAACTAATAAATGGCTAGCTTTACCAATTTTTGTATTAGTTATGTGGTTAGTTTATTACTTATCGATTCAAACGATCGGCACTTTCGGAACTGATTGGGTCAATGATGTTTTATTTGGCCAGTGGATCCCAGATATAACTAGCGATCTTTTAAATACATGGCATGTTTCTGCTTGGATGAAAGGTCTGATTTTAAACGGGATCATCGGAGGTGTTGGTTCTGTACTTGGTTTTGTTCCACAAATTATGATGCTTTTTTTCTGTTTAGGTCTCTTGGAAGACTGTGGTTACATGGCGCGGATCGCTTTTGTGATGGACCGAATATTCCATCGTTTCAACCTTTCTGGTAAATCTTTTATCCCCATGTTGATCTCAACCGGTTGTGGCGTACCGGGCATCATGGCCACACGAACTATTGAATCTGAAAAGGACCGCAAAATGACGATCATGTTGACCACTTTTATGCCCTGTTCAGCTAAACTAACTGTGATCGCAATGATTTCTGGAACTTTTTTCACTCAACAAAGTTGGGTCGCTCCGTCGGCTTATTTTATTAGTATGTTAGCGGTGGTGGGATCAGGTATCTTTTTAAAGAAGACCCGCATGTTTGCTGGACCACCGCAACCATTTGTAATGGAACTTCCAGCATATCATTTTCCTCGTGCAAGCAATATCTTGCACTATGTTTGGAGTCGCAGTAAGAGCTTTGTTCAAAAAGCTGGAACGATCATTTTTGCTTCGTGCTTTATCATTTGGTTTCTCTCCAATTTTAACTGGCAAATGCATATGGTCGATCAAAATCATAGTATTCTAAAATCTATTGGAAGTGTGATCGCACCCATTTTTGCACCGCTTGGTTTTGGTGACTGGCGCACGACTGTAGCAACTCTAGCCGGATTGATCGCCAAAGAAAATTGTGTGGGGACTTTACGATTAACCTTTGGCAGTAACTCAGCGCAATCATTTGTACAAACGCTAACTAGCACTTTTACACCCATGGCAGGATACGCATTTTTAGTCTTTAACCTATTGAGTGCACCGTGTTTCGCAGCTATTGGCACAATGTATAAAGAATATGGAGATAAACGTTGGACTGTACGTGCGGTATTTTACCAAACATGTCTCGCATATATTGTGGCGCTTTCGATTTATCAATGTTGGTTAATTTTAGTCGGTAATTTTACTACAACTAACATCTTATATGCCACTATGGGAGTCTCGCTTATCATATATGGATTAGTGGTAAAAAAGGAAAAGTCATCTGTTAAAAAGCAAGCACTGATCTAAATTTTTCGCCAAATATAACTGAAAGAAGGTTTTAAAAAGATGGTAGCAACAATAATTTTAGGGGTCTTGATTTTTGGTTTTTTTGCATATGTAGTTTATCAAAAATTTATCAAGAAAAATGGTTCTAATTGCCACTCTTGTGTCGATATTGGTTGTCCCTTAGCTGACACATCTAAAATGAAGAGAAAAAAATAATTCTGCCACTTTACCGTGCAGACAAAATCTGTCCAAATACTATAAAACAAAAACAACTCAAAGCTGGGACATAACTAGTTCTAAAAAGGCCGCTGATTTAACCCATTAAATGGGTTAAATCGACGACCTTTAAACGTGTTCCAAAAGATGTTTTGTCTCTCTTGAGTTTTACATAAATTCATTCAACTGATAAAGCCTTTTTTATTGCCTCGACCATTTTCTCTGGTTTAGTTGTCGGAGCATAACGATGGATCAAGCGACCATCACGTCCAATTAAAAACTTAGTGTAATTCCACTTAATATTGCCGTGACCAGATTCATCTTTCAAATAAGTGAACAATGGGTCTGACCCATCGCCATTTAATTGCACCCTTTTTGTCATTGGGAATGTGACCCCATAGTGAACTTGACAATAATCATTCGCTTCATCATCAGTTTCTAATTCCTGGTGAAATTGATTTGACGGTAGTCCCAATACTTCTAACCCTTGATCATGATATGTCTGATAAATTTTTTCTAAACCTTTAAGCTGTGGTGCAAGTCCACACTTACTAGCTGTGTTAACAATGATCACCACTTTACCTTCGTAATTTTTTAAAGACAGTTTTTGACCATTCATTTCTGTTTCATCAAAATCATAAATTTGTGTCATAATCAGCCTCTCCTCTTTTTTCCTAGCTTAGTAATATCGCAAATTTACTTAATTAACAAACAATATATCCTTCTATCCCAGATCCTTATCATTTTCTTATATTAACATTCACGAAAGTTGCAATTTGTCGTGACGAAACTTGTGGTAATTCCAGTTTCATTGGTGGTAATTCACGCGTCAAACTATAGTCGACAATAAATTTGTATGCTACGCGCAACGCTTCGAGCACACTATTTGCTTGGCAAAATGTTCCAAAATCAGGTAAAAAAACTAGATACTGATAATATTCATTATTTGTCTCATGTGTTATCACAACCGGGTAAGCCACAAATTTATCTGCCATAAAAAATCTCCCCTTAATAAAAACAAGGTGAAGTGAGCTTGTTCAGAATTCGAGCACTATCGGACTTTAAACAAGACATCGTGGTTTTTGATGTATTGTTTAAAGTTGGATAGGCGCAGACTTCTAGCTCACGTAACCTGACTAAAAACAGAGTGGAACAAGTCGCTTAAGGCTCGAGCACTATCGGACATTGACACCACATCCTAAAAACCGGATATGTTGTCAATGTCCGATAGGCGGAAAAACTTGACTTGAGCAACTCGATTAAAATTAACTACTTCTATAATATGCTACCTGGTTTCAAAAACAAAACTTCAATTTTTACGCATTATTTACGAATTTCAGGATCCATACTCTAAAAGTTTGTGAATTTTCGTGGATGCCAAACTTTTTTATCTAAAATAAAGTAAGAGTTCGGATTTTATCGTTGCCTTAGCAAGAAGCCTAAAATAAGTTGTAACAAGCTTTAGGATTTAGTTATTTTTTTTGATAGTATCAAAACAGCTTGAGTGAAACCGTTCACATATTAACGGTTTAAAAACTAATTTTTATGTGCCTTTCCTTTAATTAAAGCAATCAAAAAAATAAATATAATGTGCATAATTTGTTAAAGTTTACATTTGTACAAAAACGTATTAGCATTAGGGATGAAAGCGTTATGTTAAGGCTTTTCATAGTATCATTAGCAAGTTTTCGAGGAGGGAAAATTTACAAATGAAAAAAATAGATTTTGAACAACTCAAGAGTACTCCAAATACTGAGACCCTCAGCATTTTGGATGAATCCGGTCAAGTCGTCAACCAAGATTTAATGCCAGATCTTTCAGACGAAGAATTAACTGAATTATTTAAACAAATGGTTTGGTCTCGTGTCTTAAATGAACGTTCAACTAAATTAAATCGCCAAGGTCGGTTAGGTTTCTTTGCACCAACATCTGGTGAGGAAGCTAGTCAGATCGGTTCTAATTTCGCAATGACAACAGATGATTTTATTCTCCCCGCATACCGTGATGTACCCCAATTAGTACAACATGGTCTCCCACTTTATCAGGCATTTCTATGGTCTCGTGGTCACGTTGATGGCAACAAGTATCCAGACAATTTTAACGCTGTGCCACCACAGATCATTATCGGTGCCCAATATGTTCAAACAGCCGGAGTTGCTTTAGGTATTAAGAAAAACGATAAAAAAACTGTAGCATACACTTATACTGGTGATGGCGGTACTTCCCAAGGCGACTTCTATGAAGGTATCAACTTCGCAGGTGCATTCCAAGCTCCAGCGATCTTCTTTGTACAAAACAACGGCTACGCTATCTCTGTCCCACGTGAAAAACAAACTGCTGCCCCTGCTTTGTCACAAAAAGCTGTCGCAGCTGGTATCCCTGGGATCCAAGTTGACGGGATGGATGCTTTGGCTGTTTATACAGCAACTAAAGCCGCTCGTGACTGGGTAGCAGCCGGCAATGGTCCTGTTTTGATCGAAACTTTAACTTATCGTTACGGTCCACACACATTATCTGGTGACGATCCCAAACGTTACAGAACATCAGCAGAAGTTGATGACTGGCAACGTAAAGATCCATTGATCAGAATGCGTAAGTATCTGACAGATAAAGGTATCTGGTCAACAGATCAAGAAAAAGTTTGGGAAGATGAAGTCAACAAACAAATTGACGAAGCAATCAAGAAAACTGAAAGTATTGCACCACAAAAAGTCAGTGACTTCCTGAAGAATACGTTCATCGACACCCCACCTACGATCAAAGCGGAGATCGATGCTTATACTGCAAAGGAGAGTGACTAAGAATGGCTAAATTATCGATGGTCAAGGCAATTACTCAAGGCCTAGATGAAGAAATCAAACGAGATGAAAAAGTTCTAGTTTTCGGTGAAGACGTTGGCCGTAACGGTGGTGTTTTCCGTGCCACAGACGGTTTACAAGATGAAAACGGTGAAGACCGTGTTTTTGATACACCATTAGCCGAATCAGGGATCAATGGTTTAGCAATGGGACTTGCTTTAGAAGGCTTCCGTCCCGTGCCTGAGATTCAATTCTTTGGTTTTGTATTTGAAACAATGGATGAGATCGCTGGACAAATTTCACGGACAGGCCACCGGATGGGCGGCTCACGTAAGATGCCGATCACGATCCGTGCTCCATTTGGTGGTGGTGTTCACACACCAGAACTCCACGCTGATAGTTTGGAAGGCTTATTAGCTCAAACACCCGGTCTACGTGTTGTTATACCAAGTGGCCCATATGACGCTAAGGGCTTACTAGCTTCATCGATCCGTTCTGATGATCCGGTTGTATTCTTAGAACACATGAAACTTTATCGTTCATTTAAAGAAGAAATTCCAGAAGACTCTTACACTGTTCCATTGGACAAAGCCGATGTTAAACGTGAAGGTAAAGATATTACACTTGTTTCTTACGGTTATATGGTCCAGGAAAGTTTGAAAGCCGCAGATGCTTTAGCTAAAGAAGGTATCGAAGCTGAAGTAGTCGACTTACGAACGATTTCCCCGTTGGATGAAGAAACGATCATCAATTCTGTTAAAAAGACTGGTCGAGCTGTCTTAGTACAAGAAGCTCAAAATCAGGCTGGAGTCATGGGACAAGTTGCTTCGATCATTGCTGAAAAAGCGATCTTATCACTTGAATCACCAATTGGTAGAGTTTCAGCACCAGATACTCCATATCCATTCAGTCAAGCAGAAGAAATATGGCTTCCAAATAAGGACGATATTATTGAAAAAGCTAAAGAAATCGTAAATTATTAAGCATCAGGCGTGATGGGGCAGATAAGCAGGCCTTATTAAAGGCTCATATTATTTTTAGCTTGCTCATAGTATGAGTCTTTAAATAAGTTTTGCTGGTCTCTCATATAAATTCGATCAAATATACGGGGGTATATAACAAATGGAGAAATATCAATTCAACCTGCCTGATATTGGCGAAGGTATCGCTGAAGGTACAGTCGGTGAATGGCATGTTAAGGAAGGCGACGAAGTTAAAGAAGACGGAGATTTGGTTCAAATCGAAAACGATAAGTCCGTTGAAGAACTTCCCGCACCTGTTGGTGGCAAAATTAGCAAAATTTTAGTTCCTGAAGGTGAGACTGCCGAAGTGGGTCAACCTTTAGTCGAACTAGAAGTTGCTGATGGTAAAGGTAATGTTTCTGGCGGCGAAACTGAAGAAAAACCAGCCGAAACAAAGAAAGAAGCAGCGCCAGCTACTAATGGCGGTCAAGAAACTTACGCCTTTAAACTACCCGATGTCGGTGAAGGAATGGCAGAAGGTACGATTGGTGAATGGTATGTCAAAGAAGGAGATAAAGTTGAAGCAGATGGAGATCTAGTTTCCATCGAAAACGATAAATCGACTGAAGAATTACCAGCACCTGTTTCTGGCACTGTTACAAAAATTTTGGTCGGTGAAGGCGACACTGCTGACGTCGGTCAAACGATCGTCGAATTCGCAGTTGCTGCGGGCCAAGGTAACGTTGAAGGTGACACTAGTGAAGCTGGGGCTCCTGCTGAAAGTCCTAAGGAAAAATCAGCAGCGAGTGCACCTGCTGCAACCCCAACTGGTGAAAAACAAGACCACTCCTTGCCAGTTTTAGCAATGCCCGGTGTTCGTGCGTATGCACGCGATAAAGGTGCTGATTTAACACAAATCAGTGGTAGTGGTAATCATGGACAGATCTTAAAAACTGATATTGACAGCTTCTTAGCTGGTGGCACAGCCACTGCTGAAACTGAAACAACAGAACAACCCGCTGAAAAGCAAAAGACAGCTGCAGCTCCAGTTTCAACTTCACCAGACTGGCCAGAACACACAGAAAAGATGTCAGGCATTCGCTTTGCTACAGCTAAAGCAATGAGTCGTTCAAACGACAATATTCCTCATGTACACATCTTTGATGAAGTTGTCGTCGACAAAATGTGGGATCACCGTAAGAAATACAAAGAACTCGCTGCTTCTAAGGGTGTTCACTTAACATTCTTAGCTTACGTTACAAAGGCACTTGCCGTTGTTTTGAAAGAGTTCCCGATTTTCAACTCACAAGTTGATATGGATAATAAACAAAGCATCTTTAAAGACTATATCAACATCGGTATCGCTACTGATACTGACCGTGGCCTCTTTGTTCCAAACGTTAAACATGCTGACCAACAAAGTCTCTTCGATATTGCACGTTCGATCAGCGCTAATACAGAAAAAGCTAAAGAAGGTAAGTTAAGTTCAGGTGACATGAGCCACACAGGAATTTCAATTACTAACATCGGTTCAGTTGGAGGTGGTTTCTTTACCCCAATTATCAACTTCCCTGAAGTTGCTATCTTAGGTATTGGTAAGATCAGCCCAGAACCAGTTGTGATCGACGGTGAAGTTAAATCAGCTCGTGTCTTGAAGTTGACGATGGCTTTTGACCACCGTGTGATCGATGGTGCAACCGCGCAACGTGCAGTTAACCGTCTGAAAGAACTACTGGGTGACCCAGAATTACTTTTGATGGAGGGATAATTAAATGGTAGTTGGAGATTTTGCAGAAGATTTAGATACTGTTGTGATCGGTGCTGGCCCTGGTGGCTATGTTGCAGCGATCCACGCAGCTGAATTAGGACAAAAAGTTACGGTGATCGAACGCGAATTTATCGGTGGTGTTTGCTTAAACGTTGGCTGTATCCCTTCTAAGGCTTTGATCGAAGCAGCTCACCGTTATCAGCACGCTCTAGGTACAAGTGATATGGGGATCGCTACTAAAGATGCAACGATCGATTTTACAAAAACTCAGGAGTGGAAAAGTTCCGTTGTCAATAAACTGACAAGTGGCGTTTCTGGCCTCTTCAAGAAACATCATATCGATGTTTTACGTGGCGAGGCTTTCTTGAAAGACGACCATAGCTTACGTGTGATAAGTGATGATGATTCCGCCCAGACTTATAACTTTAATAACTTGATCGTGGCTTCTGGTAGTCATCCGATCGAGATCCCAAACTTTAAATTTGAAGGTCGTGTAATTGATTCAACGGGTGCCTTAGCACTTAAAGAAGTTCCTAAAGAATTAGTTGTGATCGGTGGGGGCTATATCGGTAGTGAATTAGCCTCAGCCTACGCTGAACTTGGCGCTCATGTAACGATCTTAGAAGGAATGGATTCGATCTTAGCCAACTATGAATCTGACATGGTCAAAGTCGTACAAAAAGGTATGACTGACCACAACGTTGATATTTATACTTCAGCTATGGCACAAAAAGCTGAACAAACTGATGATTCTGTCACGGTTACCGCTGAAATTAATGGTGAAACTAAAAGCTTCAAAGCTGACTACTGCATTGTTTCAGTTGGACGTAAACCAAACACAACTGAAATGGGTCTTGAACAAGCTAAGGTTGAAACTGATGACCGTGGCTTGATCAAGGTTGACAACCAAGGTCGGACAAATGTTTCTCACATTTTTGCGATCGGTGATGTTGTCGCTGGCTCGGCATTGGCTCACAAAGCTAGTTACGAAGGCAAGATCGCTGCTGAAGCTATTTCTGGTAAATCAAGTATCGTTGATTATCGTGCAATGCCAGCTGTTTGTTATACTGGCGAACAAATTGCTACGACTGGTCTAACAGTCGCTGAAGCTAAAGATCAAGGCCTTGATGTCAAGAAAGCACAATTTCCATTTGCAGCAAATGGTCGTGCGATCACGATGGATGCAACTCAAGGTTTCATCCGTTTGGTATTCGTTAAAGATACAAAACAAATCGTCGGCGCTCAAATCGTTGGGGCAAACGCTGCTGATTTGATCACTGAATTGACTTTAGCTGTTGAATCAGGTGCAACACTTGATGATGTTGCTTTGACGATCCATCCACACCCATCCTTAGCTGAAGGTGTTATGGATGCTGCTGATGTTGGTTTAGGTTTCCCAACTAACATCTAGAATTCTTCAATAAATTGATCCCTCTTTTTGGGGGATTTTTTTATGACAAATAATTAAAATCATTATCTAATACCAAAATATTAGGCACAGCAAACTTTTTTGAATTAAAATATTTTTAATGGTAGCATGAAAGCGTACGCAAAGATCGTTGACCTACCAAAGTTCAAAAATCACGGTTTTATTTTAGTTAACTTTTTTGAATAATAATTAAAAAAGAACAGTTGGGTAAATATTAGACTAATATTAGCACAACCGCTATACACCATGTTTCTCAGCTGTTCTTTAAATAAGGGAGAGAAACTTAACATGCAATACATCGCAATGGACACCAAGGATATTCGGACTAACCTTGCAACTGAACAGTACTTAATGAATAGTGGTAAGATGACCCCACCATTCATGCTGTTTTACATTGAAGGACCATGTATCATCGTGGGCCGAAACCAAAATACAATGGAAGAGATCGATCCTGAATACTGTCGCGAACACAACATTACTATCACACGTCGTCTATCAGGTGGTGGTGCAATGTATCAGGATTTTGGTAACATGTGCTTTAGTATGGTCGTACCTGCTAAAGACCAGAAATTTGGTGACTTCAAATCAATGGTCCAACCGGTTGTTGACGGTTTGAAAGAAATGGGCGCATCTAACATTGAAGTTACTGGTCGTAATGACATCGTACTAGATGGAAAGAAATTCTCAGGTAATGCAATGTATACTCGTGATGGGAAAACTTTCTCGCACGGAACATGCATGTTTGACGTTGATACAGATGTCGTTACTAATGCTTTACGTGTTCCCAAAGATAAGATCCAATCCAAGGGGATCAAATCTGTCCGCTCACGTGTCGTCAACATTAAGCCATATTTAAAGGAAGAATACCGTAACATGAATACCTTCCAACTCCGCGATGAATTAATCAAAAAGATTTGGAAAACAAATTCGATCAAAGAAGCTGAAGAAAACTATGCTTACTTTTTAGATGATGAAGACAAAAAAGAAATCGCCAAACTTGAACAAGATATTTATTATAATTGGGACTGGGTTTATGGCAAATCACCTAAATTTACCGTACAACGACGTAAACACTTTAATGGTGGAACGATCGACGCCCGCTTCAATGTCCAAAATGGGGTAATTGAAAATGCCGTGATCTATGGTGACTTCTTTGGACCAGAAAATGTGGACGAGTTACAAGATAGCTTAAAGGGAACACAGTATGCTCAAGGAAAAATCAAAGATAAGCTGAAAACGATCGACCTTTCACGTTTCTTTGCCGGTATCCCACAAGATGAAATTATTGAATTATTAAGTACCCAACAATAAGTTTAAGTCATAACAAAAACGGCATTGGAACAAAACTAGCTGTCCAACCCTAAAAGGGCCGTTGATCTATCCCGTTAAACGGGTTAAATCAACGGCCCATAAATGTGCCCAAAAAAGTATTTAGATTAATGGTTGCGCATTCATTATAACTATCGTCTACTTAATGGCCTGTGTTAAAATGAAATACGAAAGTTAATTTTGTGTTATATGAGATGAGGATGAAAAATATGACTAACGAAAATACAGTTCTTTGGACAGATCTGCATTCAGAACCAGTAAAAAAAGTTGCGGAACAACGCTTAACTAAACAATACTATGGTTTAGGAACCAAGATCACCTTAACTACTTTCGGTGCTACTACCGAAGCTGACCTAGACGCAGCCAATGCTTTGATTGTTCGCTATGAAGACCTACTTACAGTTAATCGTCCAGAATCTGAAGTGATGGCTGTCAACCACGCTGCCGGAAAAAAGCCCGTTCAAGTTTCAAATGGTGTTTACGCCCTGATCAAAAGAGCTGTTGAAATCAGTCGGCAACACTTAGGTTTTAACACTGCTATCGGGCCCTTGGTCAAGTTATGGGAAATCGGTTTCGACGATGCTCAACTACCAACCCAAGCAGAAATCAACGAACGTTTGCCGATCGTTGATCCCGCTCAAATTGAATTAAACGACAAAGACCAAACCGTTTTTTTAAAGAAAACAGGCATGAAAATCGATCTTGGTGGGATCGCAAAGGGCTTTATCGCTGACCGGATCAAGGACCTCTGGGCTGCACGCGGGATCAATAACGGAATGATCGACTTGGGCGGTAATCTTTTACTTATAGGAAAACAACCTGTACATGATGATGGTTTATGGCGTGTTGGCGTTCAAGCACCTAAAGATCAGCGTGGTCAAGCCGTTGCAGTCGTTAAGACTCCGGCATGTTCTATCGTAACTAGTGGAATCTACGAACGACATTTAGATATTAATGGCAAGAGTTACCACCATATTTTAGACTCAAAAACTGGTTACCCTCGCAGCAATAATTTGGCGAGTGTCACTGTTTTTTCGAAATATTCGATCGATGGCGAGATCCACACAACAGAATTATTCTTTGCTGGAAAACCAGTCAAAGATTGGGGTAAAAATGACCCTAACTTATACGGCGCGGTCTTTATAACTAAGGACAATAAAATCTTAGTCAGTGGCTTAGATCCAAAAGATGTCACAGTCATTGCTCCAGGATTTGAACTATTATCCTGAGACAAAAATATATGAAAAGAGTCCAAGAAAGCATAAAAACTTTCCTGGACTCTTTTTTAATTTTTTCGAGCATCTCGAACATAACACCCTATAACATGGGTCCTGGTAAAACTTATTTTTTTGTTTTACTATGCCCTTTTAATATTCATCCAGTAGCCCACGCAGTATTTTGACGTTTTCTTTCAAACGTGACCCAATATCCGTATCCGCTACCGATTTACGGTGGACTTCATGATTGACCACTCTTCTAGAAGAAACAATATCTGTTCCATTTACGATCGAATCTTTCTTTGATGTAAATGGATGATGTTCGACCAGTTGTAAGCCATATGAGTTATATAAAAGCGTATAACCACCAAATCCAGTGGTCGGCTGATAGGCTTTAGAATAACCACCATCGATCACTAGCATCTTTCCATTTGCCATGATCGCATCATGTCCTCTTTTGACAGGCGTATGCCCGTTGATCACATGTCCATCCGCTGGATCCAAACCGAATTCCTTTAGTAAGTTGTCAGTAAATTGTTCATTATGCCGTAATTTGAAATACGGATTTCTTACTTCCTCATGCGAAGCCTTATCTTTGATAAAATAACGTTCAAAGGTAGTCATCGCTTGTTTCCCAAATAATGGAGAAATTGGTCCTTGCCACAAATACCAGATCAGATCTGCTGCGCTATGATCATTACCACACGGATCATTATATGCGTGGCGCACTTGTTGGTCGAAGAAATCCACCAATTGTTTACCACGATATTCTCGACCATGATACTTAAACGGTAACAATTCACCCTTCTCATTAACTGGCATGCAACCATGTAACAACAAGTTGTTATTATAACACAGATACATACTGCCCTTGTTCACTAAGAAATCCAAGTGCCGCTGTAAACTCTTAGATTCCACGAAAGAATGTAATAAACCTTCGATCAATTCTTGTTCTTCTGACGTCAATTTGCCAGGATCTTTAGGATCGATCAAATCAAAACAAGTATTAGTTAACTGGTAAGTTTTACCATGTATCTGAATCGTCTTTTTATCGTAGTCGATCTCATTTAGTAAAGCCCGATCATTCATATCAAAATCTGGTTCTCTGGCGATGGTTTGGACTTCCATCTTAAATTGCATAATCGAAACAGCCTGTTGAATCTGGGTCAACTGTAATTTCTCACCGTCAAAGCTAAAGGTATCACCTTCAACCAACTTCGGGCGAAAAGCAGGATTATCAGAATAATTTTGCTCAGCAAAACGAGATAAATGACGGAGGCTGATCCCATACGCATCCTCGATCGTTGCCAAATTATTATAGCGAGCACTGATCCGCAACAAATTCAACATACATAAAGCTGACCCTGATGATGCACCGACCCATAACATGTCATGATTACCCCACTGAATGTCAACGGAATGATACGACATTAAACGATCCATGATCAACTCAGGGTGCTCACCTCGATCATAGATATCGCCTAAAACATGCAAATGGTCAACAACTAATTGTTGGATCGTATAACAAGTAGCGATAATAAATTCATCTGTGACTCCTAAAGAAACTAAGTTAGTCATCAATTGATCGATATAACTCCGCTTATCAAATTCTTGGGGATCTGTGTACAATAATTCTTCCGTTATATAGGCAAAATTTGGGTCAAGAGCCTTCCGGACTTTAGACCTAGTGTATTTAGTCGATACAAATTCTAATAACTCTATCAGCCGCTGGATTGTATCTAAATACCATTGCTCTAAAGTACCATCTTCATCATATTGAAGTTGCCGTTTCTTATATTCAAGTTTTTCTTCGGGGTAATAAATTAAGATTGCAAAGTTTTGTAAGTGGCTTGCTGTTAATCTGCCACCAAAAACATCCATGATCTTATTTTTTATATTCCCTGAACCATTCCGTAAAATATGATCAAACGCACTGTATTCTCCGTGTAGATCACTCACAAAATGTTCTGTTGCTTTCGGCAGATGTAAAATAGCCTCTAAGTTCATAATTTCCGCAACCGCTGCTTCTTTTGTCGGAAATCTTTCCTCCATTATTTCACGTAAATATTGTCTTTCGTTTGTTTCTTCTGTATTTTTAAATTGGTTTGGTTGATTTGAACCGTGTACCATTATGATTACCTCACAAAGTTAGCGTATATATTTTATTCAAAGTTAATATAACTATGATATTACTTAAATTAAGCATTTTCAACCGCTTGATATATGTATTTGCTCAGATCTAATTAACAAGCATTAATTTTAGCCGTAATTATTCACAAAGTATATTTTTTCATACCTTAAATTGGTATAGTATAATTATTTTAAATATATTTTAGACTATTTTTTCATATAAATTATTTTTGTTATTGAATAAAAAAATTCAATCTGTCCTGTATCTTAAAGAACAACATATTGTATTCTTACAAATGTTTGTGCTATTATACGCTAATATGAGTTTTTTTTTAACAAGCTTATTTTCTCAAGCTAAAAACTAATTTTTAACTTAAATAAACCGCTTAATTTAAAGCTCAGAAAGGTGTTTTAAATTTGAAAACTAATAATAAGATCTGGTTAGTAGTCGTGATCGCTATACTTGCTGCAAGCGGAGGTGGCTATTATGGCTGGCGCGCCACACACTTTGCCAAAGATACTGTTGTTCAAGGTGTGCAAGTCGGCAAACTATCCTATAAAGACGCAGACACTAAAATTAGTTCGAATCTGAAGGAACCAGAATTTACGCTCAAGGATCCTAAAACTAAGAAGACTATCTATCAAGGACAATTGAAAATAGCCGCCAACCACGCTTATCGTGATGAATTAAAAGATTTAATGCATCAAAGACGCATTCATCCGTTTGCCAGCAAAGCTGACCCAGCCAAAAAGACTAGTATCTACGATAAGAAAGCTGCCATTGACAGTTTAGATAAACAAAAAAAACAAATTACACAAAAAATCAAGCAATCTAACCAGCAGCGAACTGCACCACAAAACGCGCAAATCAAGCTGGCAGATGGAAAAGCCCAGTTACAAGAAGCAAAAGCTGGTGATCAGATCGATCCAGAAGCAACCTTCAAAAAGGTTAGTTCAAAATTGGATCCCAATAATGATCCAAAACAAACGTTGAATGTCATTATGAAAAAGCCTTCTTGGGATGGCAAAAAAGAATATGCAAAAATAAATGATATTTTAGGGCAAGACTTCAAGTATAAAGTAATGGGCAAAACAGAAACTACACCTGTTAAGGACGTATTAACTGAAGGTACGATCACTGAAAAGGGCCCTGATTTAAACCTAAGTCCCAGCTCCAACTATATTCATAAGATCAATCAAAAATATGCTTTATCCGGTTCACAAAAAGCTGATTTCACAACTGTTCAAGGACAAAATGTTTCTTTTGAAAATACACAAGGGACTCTTGGCTGGAATCTAAAGGAATATGATGAAGGACGCTATTTACAAGAACAATTATTAAACGGAAAGCTTGATATCGCCGCAAAAAACATCAATAACGCTGAACAAAAATTCGATAAAGATACTTTGAATGACATTAAAAAAGAAAATCACATCGAAGTTGACTTAACTCACGAACAACTTTATCTGGTAGAAAACAACAAAGTTGTTCAAAAAGCCCCCGTTAATACCGGTTCGCCCAAGGTTAACATCGCGACTCCGACTGGTTATTATTATATTAAATGGCGTAAAGCTCCTATGACTATGCGTGGTACATCTAATGACGGTTCTAAATATGAATCGCATGTGCCCCAAGCCATGGATCTAACTGATGATGGGATCTTTATTCACTCAGCGCCGTGGGTCCCCAAAAAAACATTAGGAAATCCAGCAGTACGTCACGAACAAGGTTCAAACGGTTGCATCAATGTCGCTCCAGCTGATATGAAAAAACTATTTGCTCGTAGTCAACAAGGCATGCCTGTGATCGTATACGGTGATGGGTTAGCATCTTAAATTAAAAAAGCTATTTTAAAGAGTGAGACAAAAGATGTTTTGGAACACGTTTAAGGGCTGTCGATTTATCCATTTAATGGGATAGATCGACAGCCCTTTTAGTATTGGACAGCTAGTTTTGTCCCAGCCCCCTTTTACGCATAAAAACAGAGCAGCCCCCCTGATCAAGAACTGCTCTGTTTAACCTTATGATTCAAACTTTATACGTCGTATGTGTTTTCCTGACTAAATTGTTTCACGTGAAACAATCATAGTTATTTCTTATTTGATTTCAACCAAGTTTGCTTGGTATAAGTTTGCTAAATCAGCAACTTGTTGTTCACTAGCAGTGAATGAGAATACTGTATGATGACCTCCACCAGCGTGGATCCAGTCTGTAGCACCCTTCTTCAAGCCAACTTTTGGAGTCCATAATTGCTTAGCAACTGGCAAATGCGGTGTTTCACTTTCTGGTTTATTAGCTTCAACTGGATAACTGATGATCTTAAAGCCATCACGGAAATCAGCCATTGTAACATCGATAGCGTCACCTTCAGAACCAGTAAATACCAAACGTGCAGGATCATCTTTACCCCCAATATCTAATGGATGAACTTCAACACGTGGTTTTTCAGATGCGATCGAAGGATCAACTTCTAGCATATGAGAACCGAGGATCGCTTCATGACCTTTACGCAAGTCAAGGATATAGTCTTCCATGAAGGCTGTTTGCTTGTTATGTGTCATAATCTTGAAGATCCGCAATAAAGCAGCCGTCTTCCAGTCACCTTCACCAGCAAATCCATAACCATCGCGCATCAACAATTGAGCGGATAAGCCTTGTAATTCTTCCATATCATGTAAGTCTTGGAAGTTAGTTGTAAATGCTGAGTAACCACCACGCTCGAAGAACCGTTTCATAGCGATATATTGTTTCAATTGATAACGAACTGCATGTTCGTATTTTTCAGTATCATTATCGCCTTGAACTAATTCATACTTAGACTTCAAATCTTCGTATTCAGCATCGATCTCTTTTTCAGTAACTTTGTTGATCTCTTCAACTAAGTCTGCGATCGGGTAGTAGTCAACCGTCCAGCCAAGTTGGATCTGAGCTTGAACCTTGTCACCTTCTGTAACAGCAACGTCACGCATTGTATCACCGAAACGAACAACCTTTAAATTGAATGATTCGTTGTAAGCAACCGCAACATCTTCCCAATCAGCGATTTCTTTTTGAACATCTTTATCGCCCCAGAAACCATAAATGACTTTATTTTGTTTATTCAAACGAGCGTTGACGTATCCATATTCACGATCACCATGAGCACTTTGGTTCAAGTTCATGTAATCAAAATCCATTGTTTCATAAGGAATACCTTCTGCATATTGTGTAGCAAAGTGCAACAAAGGTTTTTGTAATAATTTAGTACCACGGATCCAGTTTTTGGCCGGTGAAAATGTGTGCATCCATGTGATCACACCTGCGACCTTATCGTTGTAGTTAGCATCTTTCATAAACTGAGTGATACCATCAGCATCTGTTAAAACATCTTTAAAGACGATCTTATATGGTAAGTTAGCCTTTTCGTTCAAACCTTCAACGATCTTTTTAGCATCATCAGCCACACTCTTCAATGTGTCTTCACCATAAAGAGGTTGACTACCTGCGGCAAACCAAAATTCATACTCTGGTACTGATAACATTCAAAACACTCCTTAGATTTTTTTGAGCTTTTGTGCTTTTTAACACGCCACTCGATTTTTATAATTGATACACATAATTAGTTAACGAACAATTTTAGCCTCACTACTTTCGTTTAGCATGTGATTGTGACTGGGCATTGTCCTGGCCGTAGTAAGCATTCTTACCATGTTTTCTGTAATAATGTTTATCCAATAAATATTGTGGTACACCGATCTGTTCATGTCCTGCCAATTGTAGGGCGTGATAGTCCATTTCAGCTGCAACCTCAAGGACCTTCGCATTATAAACGGCTTTATCTGGAGTAGCACCCCAAGTAAATGGTCCATGTTGGTTAACTAATACAGCGGGAACTGCATCTTCATCGATGCCGCGTTCTTTAAATGTCCGTGCAATAACTTTACCTGTGTTTTCTTCATAGGCATCTTCGATTTCTTCTTTAGACAAAGGATCTGAAACCGGAACTGGCCCATAAAATGTATCTGCATGCGTGGTATTTAACGCAGGAACATCAACTCCCGCAGAAGCAAAGGCAACTGCCCAAGGCGAATGAGTATGCACGATCCCACCGATATTTGGAAACTTATTATATAAAACTGTATGAGTCGGTGTATCACTTGACGGGTTTAGTTTACCTTCAACAACATTTCCGTCTAGATCAACTACGACCATGTCGTCCGGCGTCAACTTGTCATAATCGACTCCGGATGGTTTTATGACAAATAACCCCTTATCACGATCGATCCCAGAAACGTTACCCCAAGTGAAGGTAACTAAGTCTAACCTCGGAAGTTGCATATTGGCTTTATAAACTTCTTGTTTTAACTCTTCTAACATTCCACTCACCCTTTATTGTTGTTTTTCGACTGGATCTTCTAAAACTGTAGCTTGATCTTCAACGCGGAGTCCTGCTTGATAGCGTTCAATGTACTTCTCATAACCATCAACGCCCTCTTTTTCTGGGCTTAATGTCATTGTTTCTGAATCAGAGAAAACTTTCGTATCCAAGTAATCAGCCAATGATTCTTTAGCTCCTGAAGCTACATACTGTGCTAAAACAGCCATTCCCCAAGGGCCACCAACGCTGGCATTTGTCATGACAGAGATCGGTAAATTCAAAGCGTTAGATAGTACTTGTTGTGCAACAACAGGTGTCTTGAACAAACCACCTTGCGCGATCATTACATCAGTTGAAACTCCTTCTTCATGGATCAAGATATCCATCCCGATTTTAAGTGGAGCAAAAGCTGAGTACAATTGAGCCGTCATAAAGTTAGCTAAGTTAAAGTTACTATTTGGTGTTCTGACAAATAACGGTCGTCCTTCATCAGTCTTCGTTACAGGTTCACCTGAAAGATAACTGTAGTTAACTAAGCCGCCAGCATCTGGATCACCTTTAGTAGTATCTAAGAATAAAGTCGAATACAGTTCATCTGGTTTAAGGTTGATGCCTAAACGCCCGGCAAATTCCTTAAAGATATCAGCCCAAGCATTAATATCAGAGGAACAGTTATTAATGTGGACCATCGCAACAGGTAAACCATCGGGTGTTTGCACGATATCGATATCACGGTGTACTTTTTTCAATGGTTTATCTAAAACATTCATTGAAAATTCTGAAGTACCAACTGAAATATTACCTGTCCGTTCTCTAACACTATTAGTTGAGATCATACCAGTCCCCGCATCGCCTTCGGGTGGTGCCATGACACTACCTGCTTGTAAGTTACCACTCGGATCAAGTAACTTAGCACCTGCCTTTGTTAATTTACCGGCACTTTGACCAGCTTCTAATACTGTTGGTAAAATATCTTGCAGCTTCCAAGGATATTGTTTGACCAAATCTAAGTCCTCGAACTGAGCCATTTTTTCTTGGTCAAATTGTCCGTTTTTGTCAATCGGGAACATTCCTGATGCATCACCGACACCGATATTTTTATTGCCTGACAATTGCCAATGCACGTATCCAGCTAATGTTGTAATGAAGTCTACATCTTTAACATGTTCTTCTTTTTGCAAGATTGCATGGTAAAGATGGGCAATACTCCAACGTAATGGAATATTGAAATTAAACAACTTAGTCAATTCTTCAGCAGCATCACCTGTGATCGTGTTTCTCCATGTTCTAAATGGAACTAATAATTCATTATCTTTATTAAAAGCTAAGTAGCCATGCATCATCGCACTAACACCGATCGAACCTATTTTTTCAAGTTGAATATGATATTTAGTTGAAACTTCGGCTGCCATTTGTTGGTAGCTTTGTTTGATACCATCCCAGATCTCGTCTAAAGAATAAGTCCATACACCATCTTTTAAACTGTTTTCCCACAAAAAACTACCAGAAGCGACGGGGTTAAAATCTTCTGTTACTAGAACTGATTTGATCTGTGTTGAGCCAAGTTCGATCCCTAAAGCTGTTTTACCTGCCTGAATTTCTTTTGCTATTTCAGCAATATTCATCAGAAATTACCTCCTAGTCTTTGTTCTTACTATGATTCATTCCAGCTTCTTCGATTTCTTCAAGTGTACGTCCCTTCGTTTCCGGAACACAGTAACGGACGAACAAAACACCTGCCAAACAAATTACACCGAAAATTGCAAAAACTATTTCTTGTGACATTGCAGCTGTCATAATTGGGAAAATCAGACCAACGGCCCATGATCCGACCCAGTTCATGGAAGAAGCTAAACCTGAAGCCCGACCACGAATAGCAAGTGGGAACATTTCACCAACAATGACCCAGGTTAATGGGGCCCATGTAAATGAGTAGAATGCAACATAGATAAATAAGAATACGACAGTTGTGAATGGATTTAAGTTATCGATCATTGCATTTAAAATAGCTGGTAAGATAAACGACAAGCCCATTACAGTACCACCCATAAGTAACAATGTCCGCCGTTTAACTTTTTCGGCGATCGCAATATACAAAAGCGAACCTAGAACTAAGATCACACCTTGGATCACTGGCCAAACTAAAGCTGAATCAGCAGCCTTACCAGTTACATCTTCAATGATCAATGGGATGTAATAGAAAATTGCGTTAGCACCTTGAAATTGCTGGAAAGTAGCAACACCAACACCGGCCATTACTAGATAACGATATTTACCGGTAAATAATGTACCCCAAGATGTTTTTTTAGCAGCAGAACTTTCTTGCTTAGAAGTATCTCTGATCGATTGCATTTCGGAGTCAATTTCACTTTTATCTTTACGAATATATGACAAAACCTTACGTGCTTCGTCTGGCTTTCCATGATTGATCAAGAAACGTGGTGATTCAGGTAACTTCATCACACCGGCCAATAAAATCACAGCTGGAATTGCAGCACAACCCAGCATGACACGCCAACCCCATGCTTGTGGTAAATCTTTTAAAACAAAGTCCATCACATATGATAAAAGCATACCTAACGTGATCATTGTCTGGTTCAACCCAGATAAACTACCCCGCGCATTAGCAGGCGCCATTTCCGACATATATGCTGGCACCAGAGCTGAAGCAGCCCCCACAGCCAAACCTAACAACATTCTGATTATGATCAAATACGTTGAACCATTTTCAGGCGATACCATAGAAAGTAATGAGAAAATAGCAAAAATCACTGCCGAAACTAAAATCATCTTACGACGACCATACTTATCTGAAAGTTGTCCAGCAAAGGCACCACCAAAAATTGCCCCAAACATTACGGCTGATGTGATCCAACCAATAACAGAAGCATTGGTCAAATTCCAGTCATTTTTTAGAAAAGGCAAAGCACCTGTCATGACGCCAATATCATAACCAAATAAAATTCCACCAAAGGAACCAAAAAAATAAATAAATTTACTCGAGATCTTCTTTTCTTGAGCCACGGAATTTTTCCTCCCTTATATCCATCATTTTTGTTTAAGAACGTCCTCAGTGAACTAGGCGTTTCCTGTAAACGTTTTTAATAATAGTAATTTTATGCGAATAATTCAACCTCTCAAAAAATTCATTCGCATAAATATGTGAAACAATTTCATTGTAAGCCCTTTTATATCAAGCTTTCATTTTTTGTGAAACTTTTATTTATTTTTTTGCCTTATCTTATTATTTGGTATTAATTGCGTACTACCTAGCTATAATAAAGAGAGAATTAAGCCCTTTTCACAAAGCAAGCTGCTTGTGGTATCCTATTTATATGACATAAAATTTATTCAAACAAATTATGGAGTTAGAGAAAATGAAAAATGATTACACTAAGGTCAAAGAGAAGTTAAAGAATCAAATAACTTTTAGTTCATATAAAATGGACGATAAATTACCTACAGAAACAGAATTAATGTCCACGTTTTCTGTCTCACGCTATGCTGTACGCAAAGCTTTGACAGAGCTTCAAAATGAGCATTTTATCTATAAAGTGCAAGGAAGTGGAATGTACGTTGAAGAATGGAATAAAAAATGGTGTGCAAATACCGAAAGTAAAACGATCGGCTTAATTTGTACACACATTGCTGACTATATTTTTCCAAAAGTTATCTCACAAATCGATACGGAGATCGGACAGGAAAACTATTCATTATTACTCGCAAACACCCACAATGATCCAGAAAAAGAGCGTTTGAGCCTGATTAAAATGCTAGACTCACAAGTAGCAGGCTTGATCATTGAACCTAGTGAGAGTGCAAAGCCCAACCGAAATCTAGATATTTATGAGCAAATTTCAAAAAATAAGATCCCCCTGCTTTTTATCAACGCCAAATACCCTGAAATAGATGCACCAGTAATTTTAAATGACGATACTTTAGCGGAAAAAAGCTTGATTACCTACCTACTAAAAATGGGCCACAAAAATATCTTAGGTCTTTTTCAAGTTGATGATACCCAAGGTATCCATCGTATGGGGGGGTTCATGCAAGCCTACCAAGAATTGTCACTTGATTTATCTGAAGGTAATATTATTATGTATAGTTCACACGAACCATTTGACGAAATCAGTAAAAAAATGGACTATTACTTAAAATCTGATACCCGGCCGACCGCAATTGCTTGTTATAATGACCAGTTAGCTATTAAGATCTTAGCAAAACTTAAGGAAATGAGCTTAACTATCCCGCAAGATATCTCGCTAGTTGGCTTTGATAATTTTGACTCATCCGCTTATTTAGGCCCTGGATTGACAACTATGAATTACCAACGAACACGAGTTGGACAAGAAGCGGGTAAAGGTATCTTAGCTTTGATCAAAGGGAAAAATTTTGACTCGATCGTACATCACCCGCAGATGCAGCTTCGGAACTCTGTCAAAAAAATTAATTAAAAAAGAAAACGAGATAAGAAATCTTTTGGAACACGTTTAAGGGCCGCCGATCTAACCCATTTAATTTG
This sequence comes from Ligilactobacillus pobuzihii E100301 = KCTC 13174, assembly GCF_000349725.1. Lineage (GTDB taxonomy): Bacteria > Bacillota > Bacilli > Lactobacillales > Lactobacillaceae > Ligilactobacillus > Ligilactobacillus pobuzihii. The sequence continues at coordinate 158,620 of NZ_KB714693.1, read as the reverse complement.
GAGTTAGATCGGCGGCCCTTTTAGAATCGCACAGCTAGCTATGTCCCAGCTTCTTTTTTTATTATTTCAAATCAAAGCACCTAGGCTTCTTTTTTTAACTTCATAATATCACGAGCGATCATTAATTCTTCGTTCGTTGAAAGACGTAAAACTGCAACCTTAGAATCTGGTTGTGAGATCACACCTTCATAATTTTCAGAGTTTTTAGAATCATCATAAGTTAAACCAAGGTAGTCTAAACGGTCCATAATACGTTTACGAACTGGGATCGAGTTTTCACCAATACCGGCAGTAAAGACAATACCGTCAACTCCTCCCATTTCGGCAATATATTCACCGATATACTTAACAACATTCTTTACAAACATATCGATCGCCAAACCAGCGCGTTTATTGCCTTGTCCTTCTGCTTCTAACAAGTCACGCATATCTGAAGATACACCAGAGATACCGATCAAACCAGATTTGTGATTCAAAATATCTAACATTTCATCCATCGAATCAATGTTCAATTTGTCCATCATGTAACCCAGTAAGGCAGCATCAACATCACCAGAACGAGTAGCCATCGTCACACCAGTTAATGGAGTGAAGCCCATCGAAACATCAAATGATTTCCCATTTTTAACTGCACATACTGAAGAACCAGCACCCAAATGGCAAGTGATCAGTTTTAAATCTTCTACTGGTTTACCAAGCTTTTCGGCAGCCAATTGAGAAACATACTTATGACTGATACCATGTGCACCATAACGACGGACGCTGTAATCTTTGTACCATTCATAAGGTGTACTGTATAAGTAATTAACAGCTGGCATTGTTTGGTGGAAAGCTGTATCAAATGATGCAACTGAAAAAGCATCTGGCAAGATTTCCTTAAATGCTTTGATACCCATCAAATTAGCTGGGTTATGCAGTGGTGCCATATCAGCAATTTCATCGATATGTTTGATGACTTCATCATCAACAACAACTGAATGCTTAAAGTATTCACCACCAGCAACAACACGATGACCAACTGCAGTGATCTCATTCAATTCTTTAACAATACCCAAGTCTTTTAATAAGAAAGTTAAACGATCAACGGCCACTTCATGGTCTTTGATCTCTTCTTCGTTTTCATATTTTTGACCATCACCGTATTTGATTTTAATTTTTGAGCCGGCAATACCGATTCGATCTACCAGTCCATCTGCCACTTCTTTTTCTTCAGGCATAACAAACAATTTAAACTTCAAACTTGAACTACCAGAATTAATAACCAGCAGTTTTTCCATATGTGATCCTCTCCCTTTTACGTTTTATACAACATTTAAAATCATAGCTTATCTAATTAGCGTTGTAAACGTTTAATATCTATTTTAACATTATTAAATCCATAATGTATCAATTACCTTTCTAACATACCATTGAAACTAGCAAAAAAACAGTATCTTAACTTAAAAAATGTCATTATCACACTAATTTCCGTATTTTTTTGTGGCCAATTTACTATAATTTTCATTTTTTCAGAGATTAAAAAATGGTCCAAAATCAAAAAATTGATTTTACACCATTACGTTAGACTAGATAAAATACTATTTTTTACGATTCTTCAAAGCTTTCTTCTTAGCTTTTTGCAAATTACGTTCGCGATCTTTCTTAGCTTGTTCTTTTTCGGCACGTTCACGGTTGATCTTAAACGGATTATTGATCAAAAGTGTTTGTCCCACTGAAAAAGCATTAGTGATCACCCAGTAAAGTGACAAAGCAGAAGGAACACTCAGAGCTGTAATAAAGATCATTAATGGCATCCCATATGTCATGGCCGCCATCATACCCTTTTGTCCCGTGTCTGGTTGAGACATCGTACTCAATTTAGACGTTGCAAACGTGAAGAGTGCAGCCAGAACTGGCAAAATAAAGTACGGATCTTTATCACCTAGTTGCATCCACAAAAAAGAACCCGTCTTCAATTCTTGCGATCTAAAGATAGCCTGATATAAAGCAACCAAAACAGGCATCTGAACTAATAATGGTAAACAACCGGCAACCGGGTTGACCCCTGCTTCAGCATACAGTTTCTTTTGCTCTTCTTGCATCGCACGCATTGAATCTTGATCACGATCAGGATATTTTTCCTGCAAGGCTTTCAACTGAGGTTGAATTTCCATTGACTTACGTGACGATTTCATTTGGTAAAACATCAACGGTAAAATAATGATCCGAACGATGATCGTGAAAATAACGATACCCCAGCCATAACTACCGCCAAATAAATTACTCAAGGCTTTGATCGCGCGTACAAAGTTCCAAATAATATAATGATCCCAAATTCCTGTACTTTCAGAAGTTACCGGATCAGTACTACATGCACTAAGCACTAGTACTAAAGATAAAGCTCCAAATAAAGCGAGAGCCTTTTTCCCCTTTTTCAACGTGTTCTACCTCTCTTAATTGAAATTCTTAACTAAATAATGATGTTCGCTAAAGAAAGAACATGAATCAAATGCTGTTTAACTTCAGCAGTTGACATTCCTGCTGCACTTGGACGTGCGATCACAAGAAAATCACAATCTTGTTTAAGCTGCGGTTTTAACTCGGTCAAACTTTGTCGGATCCGACGCTTGACCCAATTACGTGCCACAGCGTTACCAATTTTCTTGCCAACTGAGATCCCTACCCGAAAATGCTTTTGTCCAGGTTTTTCTAACATATAGATCACAAATTGACGATTAGCACAAGACTTGCCTTGGGTAAAAACTTTTTGAAATTCCGCTTCTTTCTTGACGCGGTAAGATTTACGCATAATACATCTCCAAAAATAACAGAGTAGCGGAAAACAAATAAAACTTCTGTACTAAAAAAATAACACAATATACTTTCTGACGTTATATAGTGTAATAAATTAGTTAAACTATATCTCCTGTCCTCCGAAACTCGACTAATATATAGAATGAAATGAGCTGACTAACATAATCTATATACTCAAAAGACATACAAATATGAACGTCAAAACTTCAATTAAAGTTATCACTCTCATTCTATTTCTACATTTTTTTAAAAGTTTGATGATAAATAAAAAGACCACTGACGGTCTCAGTGATCTATGCAGACAATACTTTTCTGCCTTTACGGCGTCTACGTGCTAGCACATTACGACCGTTACTTGTACTCATGCGTTTACGGAAACCATGAACGCGTTGACGATGGCGTTTTTTTGGTTGATAAGTTCTTTTCATTGGTTTTGACACCTCCTTGGTTTGAACTTTTATAACTATACCTACCATAAAATGGCGGTCATTCCAAGTTCAGACTTACCTGTTTATGTTACCATACATGACTTTAAATGCAAATAAAATTTTGAAAAACATCGTTTGATAAACAAAATTTCTGTTTGTAAATTTTATCCGCCAAAATGTAGTCACATTACACTAGTAATTTTTATTGTTCCTTGTTTTTTACTAAAAAAGTTATCCACAATCTCTTAAAAACAATCCACTTTCTCTTTTTTTCTTGTTTATTTTCATTTTTTCATCAACAGAGTTTTTGTCAGGCTTGTCCACAATTAACAATATGTTATTAAACAAAGGTTCCCCTGTGGATTTCTTTGTGCATAACTCATTAATCACTTAGTGTCACAGTGATATCCCTCCGTTCTTTTATGTGGATAACTAAATAACGACGCAGATATTCCACAACTTATCAACATCCTGTGGATAACAGAATTTACAACCTGTTATTTATTTTCCTTATGTTATGCACATTGTGGAAAACTCCTTTATTACATGCTACAATATATGACGTGCAAATTTAATAAAGGAGGAATGTCCAGTGCCAGATCTTGAGACTTTATGGCAATTTATTTGCGAAAAGTTCAATGAATCTTTCTCCACAATCACTTATAAAACATGGATCGAAACAGCTAAACCAATTCAATTTGCTGATAAAACTTTAGTTGTCGAAGTTCCATCAAAACTTCATCGTGATTACTGGACTCAAAGTGTAACCCCTCAAATCGTTGAGATGTTACAAGAACCATTAGGTTACAAGTTAACGATTTTACCAAAAACTCCCGATGAGCCTAATCCATTGGAAGCTTATGATCCAGCAGAAAGTCTAACTTCAGAAGATTTGAAAGATGAAACTACAAGTGAGACTCCGTCAAAAGTATTTGTCAAAAATGCGCAATTAAATGACCGTTATACATTCGATACTTTTGTGGTTGGTAAAGGTAATCAATTAGCTCATGCAGCAGCTTTAGCGGTAGCCGAAGAACCTGGTGTTTTTTATAACCCACTATTTTTCTATGGTGGTGTCGGCCTTGGAAAAACTCATTTGATGCATGCCATTGGTCATCAAATGTTAGAAAATCGGCCAAATGCTAAGGTAAAGTATGTAACTAGTGAATCATTTGCTAATGATTTCATTAATTCTATCCAAACAAAACGCCAAGAAGAATTTAGACAGGAATACAGAAACGTCGATCTTCTTTTAGTAGACGACATTCAATTTTTCGCAGATAAAGTTGGTACCCAGGAAGAATTTTTCCATACATTTAATGCTTTGTACGATGATAAAAAGCAAATCGTACTGTCATCTGATCGCTTGCCTAACGAGATCCCTAAGTTACAGCAACGTTTAGTTTCACGTTTCAAATGGGGCTTATCAGTTGATATCACGCCACCAGACTTTGAAACTCGAATCGCAATTTTACGTAATAAAGCAAAAGCAGAACATTTAGATATCCCAAATGAAACATTGAGTTATATTGCAGGACAATTCGATTCAAACATTCGTGAACTGGAAGGTGCTTTAATGCGCGTTCAAGCATATTCGTCAATGAACCACACTACGATCACCACTAGTCTAGCGGCTGAGGCACTTAAAAGTTTAAATGGCAAAGATCATAATAATAAACTCACTATTCCAACAATTCAAAATAAGGTCGCTAAATATTACCATGTCACTGTTGCCGAGCTTAAAGGAAGAAAAAGAGTAAAAGCTATTGTTATCCCGCGACAAGTCGCAATGTACTTATCTCGAGAATTAACTGATTCTTCCCTTCCAAGGATCGGTCAAGAATTCGGTGGCAAAGACCACACAACTGTGATCCACGCATACGAAAAAATAACTGAAAGTATCGCAAATGATCCTGGACTTGAAAGAGAAGTTGATGAACTAAAAGCAGAGTTACAAGTTTAGCAAACTTATTTAACAAATTTAACTAAAAAATGCGTATTTAACAATGATGACTATTTTATTTGTTATTATGCACATGTGGATACATGTGGACAACAAAGAATGTTTATCCACATGTTATTAACAACCATTTTTGCGTTTTTGCTTGTTTTTCAATGTTTATCAACATAATTAACAGGATCTACTACTACGACTATTTTTATTATTAATTAATAATATAAAAAACAGGAGGACATCACTTTATGAAATTTAGTATCCGCAGAAACTCATTTATCACTGCTTTAAATGATGCACAAAGAGCGATCTCATCTAAAACCGCAATTGATGTTTTAACAGGTATCAAAATAACATTATCAGCTAGTAAATTAACTTTAACTGGCAGTGATGCAGACATCTCAATTGAAACTGTGATCTCTCAAGAAGATGAAAAAGCAGCCTTACAGATCGATGAACCTGGTAGTATTGTATTACCAGCACGGTTCTTTAACGAAATTGTAAAAAAATTACCAGAAGATATGATGACGATCACCATTGATGAACGTTTTCAAGCAACAATTACTTCTGGTCAAGCGGAATTCACTATTAACGGTTTAGATTCAGAAACTTATCCTCATTTACCTGAAATTGAAGCAGATAGTAAATTAACGATTGCTGCTGATATTTTGAAACAAATCATTACGCAAACAGTTATCGCAGTGTCTAACCAAGAAAGTCGTCCAATTTTAACCGGGATCCATTTAGCTTATAGTAACGGAGAATTACTAGCTGTTGCGACAGATTCACACCGCTTAAGTCAACGGAAAATTACTTTAACTGATGCGGGAACACAAGATTACGATATTATTGTTCCTGGTAAATCATTGAGTGAACTTGCAAAGATGTTAGGTGATTCAACTGAAAATGTAGAAATTAGGATCGCTGAGAACCAAATTTTATTTACATTTGCAAATACATCTTTTTATTCGCGCTTATTAGAAGGAAACTACCCAGATACAGACCGTTTGATCCCACAAAATTCTGAAACAACAGTAGAATTTAATGCTGTTGATCTATTACACTCGATCGAACGTGCATCATTGTTATCACATGAAGGACGTAATAACGTAGTTAAATTATCACTAAAAACTGGCGCACAAAAAGCAGTGATCTATGGTAACTCGCCTGAAATAGGAAATGTCGAAGAAGATTTATCCTTTAAGAAGTTAGAAGGTAATGATCTAGAAATTTCATTTAATCCAGATTATATGAAAGATGCTTTATCTTCATTTGGACAAACAGATATTACAATGTCATTAACGTTGCCGTTACGACCATTTACTTTAGTTCCAACAGAAGATGGTGCTAATTTTGTTCAATTGATTACTCCAGTCAGAACATTCTAAAACTTAACAGTTAGGTAAAAAGAGGCTCTTTAAACGAAAGGGCTCTTTTTTTGCCTAAAAAAAGTTTCTAAGGGCTTTTAGCGGTTTAAGTAGTAGATGTATCCAACGATAGTTAAAATTGCTTAGAATGCTCATATAAGCCGAATAAAATTGTTTTACGTTGAAAAAAAGGGTATAATTAACAAGTATTCTAAAGAAAGTGAGGGTCGTTTTTTGAAACAAGACATATCTTTAAAAACACCTTACATAACCCTCGGGCAACTGCTAAAAATTGCTGATTTAATTCAAACTGGCGGACAAGCAAAATGGTTCTTGGCAGAAAACGATGTTTATGTAAACGGGGCACTTGAGTCAAGGCGCGGGAAAAAAATTTATCCTGACGATGTGATTAAAGTTAATGACAGAATGATCAAGCTTAAAGCTGGAAAATAACTATGTTTTTAAAAAAGTTACACCTTAAAAATTTTCGTAATTATGAAGATACATCGTTGGAGTTTTCTCCAGGGATCAATGTTTTATTGGGGCAAAATGCACAAGGTAAGACTAATTTGTTGGAATCGATCTATGTTTTAGCAACTGCGCGTAGTCATCGGACAGCTAATGATCATGAACTGATCCGTTTTGGAAATAATGATGCTGATATAATGGGGTTTGTACATCGTCGTGCTGATGATTTACCTTTGGAACTTGAGTTAGGTAAAAGAGGAAAAAAAGCTCGGGTCAATCATTTAGAACAAGCAAAACTTTCACAATATATTGGACAGTTAAATGTAATTTTGTTTGCACCAGAAGATTTATCTTTAGTTAAGGGCAGTCCAAATGGACGTCGTCGTTTTATCGATATGGAATTTGGCCAGATCGCACCACGTTATCTACATGATTTAACTTCTTATCGTGGTGTTTTAAAGCAACGTAATCGCTATTTAAAATTGTTAAGCGCACGTAAAACTAATGATCGAGTTTATTTAGATGTACTTTCTGAACAGTTGGCGTCTTTTGGCGGTAGTATTATTGCTCAACGGCAAAAATTTTTAGACGATTTGGAAAAGTACGCGCAAGAATTACATTTATCGATAACTCAAAGACAAGAAAAATTATCCTTTGAGTATGATTCGAAATTAAAAAACATTGCTGGTTATTCTGAGCAGGAATTACAACAGTTAATGTATCAGCAGTTACAAGAACAATATGAGAAAGAAATTTTTCAAGGGACAACTTTAATTGGTCCACATCGAGATGATATTAAGTTCTTGATCAATGATAAGAATGTTCAGACTTATGGTTCACAAGGTCAACAAAGGACAACTGCCTTATCAGTCAAACTAGCGGAAATCGATGTGATGAAGGAACAAACGGGCGAATACCCATTATTATTGCTGGATGATGTTTTGTCTGAATTAGATGGTCAACGACAAACGCACTTATTGAAGACGATTCAAAATAAAGTTCAAACATTTTTGACCGCTCCAGCAATGAATGATGTTGCGCGAAATTTGATCAAAGAACCAAAAATTTTTACGATTAAGAATGGTAATGTAGCTGAAACAACAGCCAAAGGTGAATTGCTTTTAAAAACGATCACTTTTTATCCGCATGGATATAAATAACATAATTAGATTTAAATTAAATCATGCTAAAGGCAACAAGATAAATTAATATATATCAGCCTGTATTTTGGATATGGCTGTGGTTTTTGGTCGAAAGCATGATTTTATTTGGTTAAGGAGGATATCAATTGACTGATGAAGAAAGAGAAGTAGAAGCCAAAGAGAAAATAGCTAATGAATACGATGCTAGTCAGATTCAAGTTTTGGAAGGACTAGAAGCTGTTCGTAAACGTCCTGGAATGTATATTGGCTCAACTAGTACACAAGGTTTACATCATTTGGTTTGGGAAATTATTGATAATGGTATTGATGAGGCATTAGCTGGCTTTTGTGATGAAATCAACGTGACTGTTGAAAAAGATAATAGTATAACCATCAGTGATAATGGTCGTGGTATCCCTATTGATATCCAAAAGAAAACAGGTCGTCCAGCTGTAGAAACGGTTTACACGATCTTACATGCCGGTGGTAAATTCGGTGGTGGCGGATATAAGGTTTCTGGTGGATTACATGGTGTCGGTGCTTCAGTAGTTAACGCGCTTTCTTCTGAATTAGAAGTGCAAGTGGTGCGTTCAGGAGATACAAATGTATATTCGATGGACTTTGCTTTTGGTAAAGTTAAGACACAATTACATGTAACTGGGCAAACAAGTGAACACACACATGGTACGACGGTTCACTTTAAGCCAGATACAGATATTTTCAATGAAACTCATGATTACGACATTAAAGTTTTAACCACTCGTATCCGTGAACTGGCCTTCTTGAATAAAGGGTTAAAGTTAACGATCGCTGATCAACGTCCAGAAACACCAACATTTGAAGAATTTCATTATGCTGGTGGTATCAAACACTATGTTGAGTTTTTAAATAAGGGTAAGGAAGTTATTTTTCCTGAACCAGTTTACGTTGAAGGTGAAATGAAGGGTATTACAGTTGAAGTTTCACTTCAATATACGGATGATTTTCATTCTAACTTGTTAACTTTTACTAATAATATCCACACTTATGAAGGTGGTACTCACGAAGCAGGTTTTAAAACTGCTTTAACACGAGTAATCAATGATTACGCTCGCAAGCAAGGCATTTTAAAAGATAGTGATGATAATCTTTCAGGTGAAGATGTTCGTGAAGGACTTACAGCGGTTGTTTCCGTTAAACATCCAGATCCACAGTTTGAAGGTCAGACGAAGACTAAATTGGGAAATTCAGATGCTAGAACTGTTACAGATAAGCTTTTTAGTGAAACTTTCTCGCAATTTATGTTTGAAAACCCAACTACCGCTAAACAAATCGTTGAAAAAGGTAGTCTTGCTGCTAAGGCGCGAGTGGCTGCTAAACGCGCACGTGAAGTAACACGTAAAAAGAATGGTTTGGAAATTTCTAATCTGCCAGGTAAACTAGCTGACAATACAAGTAAAGATCCTGAGATCTCAGAATTATTTATTGTCGAGGGTGATTCTGCTGGAGGTTCTGCTAAGCAGGGACGGTCACGCTTGACTCAAGCAATTTTGCCGATTCGTGGTAAGATCTTAAATGTTGAAAAAGCAAGTTTGGACCGCATTTTAGCTAACGAAGAGATCCGTTCGCTATTTACTGCTCTAGGGACTGGTTTCGGTGAAGAGTTTGATGTTAGCAAAGCTAACTATCATAAATTAATCATCATGACTGATGCGGATGTTGATGGTGCGCATATTAGGACCTTGCTGTTGACTCTGTTTTATCGCTTTATGAAGCCAATGATCGATGCTGGTTATGTTTATATTGCACAGCCGCCATTGTATCAAGTGCGTCAAGGTAAAATGATTAGATATATTGATTCTGATGAAGAGTTGCAAGAAGTCTTATCACAATTACCACCTTCACCAAAACCAGCTATCCAACGGTATAAAGGTTTAGGTGAAATGGACGCTGAGCAACTATGGGAAACTACTATGAATCCAGAAAATCGTAGGATGATGCGTGTTTCTTCAACAGATGCAAAAGAAGCTGACCAGGTTTTTGAAATGCTAATGGGAGACCATGTTGGTCCAAGACGTCAGTTTATTGAAGAAAATGCCACATATGTTGAAAATCTAGATGCGTAATATTTCCCGGGAAATAATTTATAACTGGGGATAAAATAGGAGGTTTGAAAGTTGGTAGATATACCAGACCGAGTTAAAAATGTCGATTTATCTAAGGTGATGCGAACATCTTTCCTTGATTATGCGATGAGTGTTATTGTTGCACGTGCTTTGCCAGATGTACGGGACGGGTTAAAGCCAGTTCACCGCCGGATATTATACGGAATGAACGAACTGGGTGTAACTCCAGAAAAGCCATATAAAAAATCAGCTAGAATTGTCGGTGAAGTTATGGGTAAATTCCACCCACACGGTGATTCAGCTATTTATGAATCAATGGTACGGATGGCACAGGACTTTAGTTATCGTTATATGTTAGTTGATGGACACGGAAATTTTGGTTCTGTTGATGGTGATGGTGCGGCTGCTATGCGTTACACTGAAGCAAGAATGTCGAAAATCACACTAGAAATGTTACGTGATATCAATAAAGATACGATTGACTTTGAACCCAACTATGATGGAACAGAAAGAGAGCCAAAAGTTTTACCAGCACGTTTCCCTAACTTGCTAGTTAATGGAGCAACCGGGATCGCAGTTGGTATGACTACAAATATCCCGCCACATAATTTGGCAGAAGTCATTTCTGCTTTGCATATTCTGATGGATGATCCGGATGCAACTGTTGCTGATTTGATGGAAGCTATCCCTGGACCTGATTTTCCAACTGGTGGGATCGTAATGGGGAAATCTGGGATCCGTAAGGCTTATGAAACTGGACATGGGCATATTGTATTAAGAGCAAAGGTCGATATCAATGAATTAAAAAATGGTCGTGAACAAATCATTGTTAACGAACTGCCATATATGGTCAACAAAGCTCGCTTGATCGAACGGATCGCTGAATTAACACGCGAACATAAAATTGAGGGTATCACTGATATCAAAGATGAATCTGACCGTGAAGGTATGCGGATCACGATCGATATTAGGCGCGATGTTAGTGCTTCAGTTGTGTTAAATAACTTATATAAATTAACGTTGATGCAATCTTCATTTGGGTTTAACATGTTAGCTATTGTTGATGGCACTCCAAAATTACTTAGCTTGAAGCAGATGTTGCAGCATTATTTGAAACATCAAGAAGAAGTTATTCGTCGCCGGACGGAGTTTGACTTAAAAAAAGCTAAGGCACGTGCTCATATTCTTGAAGGCTTAAGGATCGCTTTAGATCATATTCAAGCAATCATTGATATTATTCGGAGTTCACAAAGTGGTGATATTGCTAAAGACCGTTTAATGAATGAATATCAATTGAGTGATAAACAAGCTCAAGCTATTTTGGACATGCGTTTGGTCAGATTAACTGGCTTGGAACGTGATAAAGTCGAAAATGATTACAAGAAAACCATGGATGCAATTGCAGACTACGAAGATATTTTGGCTCATAAAGAGCGGATCAACCAAATTATTTACGAGGAATTGTTACAGATCCAAGAAAAATTTGGTGATGAACGCCGGACTGAATTACTTGTGGGCGATGTGACAAGTATCGAAGACGAAGATTTGATCGAAGAAGAATCAGTTATTGTGACATTGACGCATAATGGTTACATTAAACGTATGCCAACTAGTGAATTTAAGTCTCAAAATCGTGGTGGTCGTGGAGTACAAGGAATGGGAGTTCATGAAGGAGACTTTATTGAACAGTTGATCTCTACTTCAACTCATGATGAGCTTTTGTTCTTTACTAATACTGGTAAAGTTTATAGTTCTAAAGGGTATCAGATACCTGAATACGGTCGTTCTGCTAAAGGAATACCAGTGATCAATATGTTAAATATTGCCCCTGAAGAAAAAATAGCCACAGTGATCACTGTTCCTAAGAAGGATAAAGAAAATGCTGAAACAGATGATAAGTTCCTATTCTTTACCACTAAAAATGGTGTAGTAAAACGGACGGCTGTTTCAGAATTCTTAAATATTCGTAAGAATGGATTGAAAGCTATAACTTTACGTGAAGGTGACGAATTGATCGGTGTTGCTCAAACTGACGGTGATCAAAATATGATCATTGGTACTCACGGTGGGTATGCCGTTTCATTTTCTGAGCAAAATGTCCGTTCAATGGGACGTTCTGCTGCTGGAGTGCGTGGCATTCGTTTAGATGAAAATGATTATGTAATTGGCGCTGACATTTTGGGACCAAACAGCAATGTCTTCGTTATTTCTGAACAGGGTTATGGCAAACAAACTCCAGCCAGCGAATATGCAATTCGTGGCCGTGGGGGTAAAGGTGTTAAGACTGTGAATGTAACAGCTAAAAACGGTCCTCTAGTTGGTTTAACAACTGTTTTCGGTGATGAAGACATCATGGTCATCACTAATAAGGGTGTCTTGATCAGATTTGATGTTGCTAATGTATCAACTACTGGTCGTTCAACATTAGGTGTTCATTTGATAAATTTAGAAGAAGGTTCGTTTGTTTCAACGATGGCTAAAGTTGCTCCTGAAGAAGTTGAAGACGAAGAAAAACCAGGATCAGAAAGTGAAAACACGGTTCAAATTAACGGTGATGAACAAAGTGAAGTAGAAGCTTCAAATGATGAAGATAATGAAAATAAGGACGATTTGGACTAAAAGTTAAATTAGCAAACACGAATTGCATTTTTTTGCGTATATATATTATGTAGCGTGGATCAATGAACAATGTAATAAATATTCAGGTTAAAACATGCTAATACTAAAGTTTTGACTTAAGAAGTTGTTGTTAGTTTTTAACTTTGTTTGTTTTGAGCAGTTATTGCAAATGCAATATAAACGTGATATAATTCTAATTCGTGAGTATCTAAGCATTTTAGATTGCTCTCCTTGTCCTCTATGTTAGGATAGGGGGCCAAAAGTCCATAAGGAGGTGTAAACAGTCATGACAAATTATGAAATTACCTACATTATCAGCCCAGCTATCGATGAAGTTGCCAAGAATGATTTGGTAGAACGTTTCGATAACGTTTTGAAGAACAATGGTGCTGAAGTTGTAGATTCAAAAGACTGGTCTAAGCGTCGTTTTGCTTACGAAATTGGTGGGTTTACAGAAGGTATCTACCACGTTGTAAACGCCAAGACAGACAATGCCGACGCTATTAATGAATTTGATCGTCTTGCTAAATTCAATGACGGAATTTTACGTCATATGATCGTTAAACGTGAAGCTTAATTTTTTTGAAATCAGAAGGGGGAACGAATTTTGATCAATAGAGCCGTATTAGTCGGACGACTGACCCGTGATCCTGATTTGCGCTACACATCTTCCGGAGCCGCTGTTGCATCTTTCACGGTTGCTGTCGATCGTCCATTTACAAATCGTTCAGGCGAACGAGAGGCCGATTTTATCAATTGTGTTATTTGGAGAAAAGCAGCTGAAAACTTTGCTAATTTTACGCATAAGGGTTCTATGATCGGTATCGATGGACGCATTCAAACTCGTTCATACGAAAACCAGCAGGGAAATCGTGTGTTTGTGACAGAAGTTGTAGTTGATAACTTTGCATTACTTGAGTCTAAGGCTCAATCAGAGCAATATCGTCAACAACATCCAAATTCTCAGGGTAATTCTGCTCCTTCTTCACAGTATTCATCACAGCAGAATAATAATCCGTATGGCAATCCTAACAACAATAATCAGGGTGGATTCCAGAATCAGAATAATAATAATTCTAATTTTGATGACACTCGTGATCCGTTCGCAGATAACGGCCAGCAGATTGATATTTCTGATGATGATTTACCATTCTAGTAACTAGAGGAGGGAAACCAACATGGCACAACAACGTAGAGGCGGACGTCGCCGTCGTAAAGTTGATTTTATCGCAGCCAATCATATCGAATATATTGACTATAAAGATACAGATTTGTTGAGAAGATTTGTTTCTGAACGTGGTAAGATCTTGCCACGTCGTGTTACAGGTACAAGTGCAAAGAACCAACGTAAGTTGACGATTGCCGTAAAACGTGCCCGTATCATGGGCTTGTTACCATTCGTAACAGAAGACTAAAATTAAAACGAGCGAATATGTTATTAGATGTTTAAACATAGGTTAATTTATCCGCTCTATATTATGGATTTTATTGATCCACCAAAAGACTCCAAGAAGTTAAATCTTCTTGGAGTCTTTTTTTAATCATTTACAATTTCGATTTGGTAGTAATCCCAGCGTTTATAGGTCACGATATATTCCGCAACAGTCTTTTTTAATGATAACCAAGTTTTCTTTTCTTGAAAAACAGTAGGTTGTTTATCCTGTAATTGAAGGATATTTGCGACTTTAGTATCCGTCGGAAAACAAATTTTGTTGATTTCTTTTGAAGGCATTTCGTTAAGATTAATATCAAAATCGCTACGAAAACGTGAATAAATAGAACTGTAATAATCTGGATCTTCAGGGTGTTTAATGAATCGTGCAGGGATATATGAATGGTGATAGATGTAAGGCACACCATCGGCTGTCCTGATACGGACAATTTTATAATAATATTCACTTGTGGATAAGTTTAATTCTTTTAAAATTTGTGGATTATTTTCTTTAGCCAGTGAAATAACTTTTACATGATCTTCATCAGACGAAAAAATTTCTTTATCAGTGAAACGGACAAGTTTATTAACACGTTTACGGGAAACGTAAGTCCCTTTACCTTGATAGCGGACTAAAAAACCCTCTTTAACTAATTCTTTGATTGCACGTATCACAGTGATCGAGCTAGCGTCGTATATTTTGACAAGTTCAGCTTCGCTATAAAATTTGTCACCACTTGTGTATGTTCCATTAAGTATTTGATTTTTTAGATCATCTTTGATTGTTAGATATTTCGGTGTTTTCAAATTGTGCAACTCTTTTCTTTATGCGTGATTATAGTAAGTTTAACCTATTCGATAAATTAAGGGAAATAGTAATTTACACAGATCAATTATATTTATCTAATTCGATTCATGGTAACGTTTACAATTATATACTTATTATGTTAATATACTAAGTGAGAAAATAAAAGAAGAAAGGATGAATAATATGAAAAAATTTGTGGTTGGGAAACATGATTTTTATTTTAATGATAGTAAATTTAAAATTCTATCTGGCGCAATTCATTACTTTCGAATTCATCCCAGTGACTGGCGACAATCATTGCACAATTTAAAAGCATTAGGATTTAATACGGTAGAAACTTACGTACCTTGGAATGTTCATGAAGAACGAGAAGGTCAGTTTGATTTTTCAGAAGGGGCTGACTTGAATAAATTTATTGAATTAGCTCAAAACGAAGGTTTGTATGTCATTGTTCGTCCTTCACCATATATTTGTGCTGAATGGGAATTTGGCGGCCTGCCAGCCTGGCTTTTAGAAAAGAATTGTGATATTCGTTCTGACGATCCTAATTTTTTAAAGTTCGTTGCAAACTACTATCAAAAATTATTTGAAATTTTAGCACCACTACAAATCACGCATGATGGCCCGATTATAATGATGCAAGTTGAAAATGAGTATGGTTCATATGGCGAAGATGCAAATTACTTACGTAGTATTCGTAACTTAATGCTTAAAAATGGTGTAGATGTGCCTTTGTTTACATCCGATGGTGCGTGGCATGCAACGCTTGCGGCTGGTAACTTGATGGAGGAAGGAATTTTAGAAACAGGTAATTTCGGTTCAAAAGCTAATGATAATTTTTCAAATATTTTAAGTTTTCAAAACGAGAAGAAAATAACTCAACCATTAATGAATATGGAATTTTGGGATGGCTGGTTTGACCGTTGGGGAGAACCGATCCATGTTCGAGACCAAGATGAAATGGTCGCGGCTTTAAAAGAAGTAATTGAACATGGAAGCGTTAATATGTATATGTTTCATGGTGGAACAAATTTCGGCTTTATGAATGGTTGTTCAGCACGTAAAAACCATGATCTTCCCCAAATTACGTCTTATGATTATGGTGCCCCTTTGAATGAACAAGGTAATCCAACATCAGGTTATTTTAAAATCCAAAAAATGATACATGAACGATTTCCGAAAATTCAACAAGAAAAACCATGGACCAAAGAGAGTATGGAATTAAGCAAAATAAAATTACAAGACAAGGTTAGTTTATTTGAAGTTTTAGATGAGATCAGTGAGCGGACAGTTTCAAAATATCCGCAAACAATGGAAAAAGTTGGTCAGTATTATGGTTATTTACTATACAGAACTAAAACAGAGCGGGATGCGATCAATGAAAAATATCGGATCATCGATGGACGTGATCGTGCACAATTTTTCTTAAATAGGAAATTACAAATGACTCAATATCAAGAAGAAATCGGTAATGATATCTTTGTTACTCAAGAACAGTCAGAAAATGAAATCGCTATCTTAATGGAAAATATGGGACGTGTTAATTATGGTCATAAATTATTAGCCGATACACAGCGAAAAGGAATCCGCTCTGGTGTTATGAGTGACTTACACTACATCATAAATTGGGAACAGTATGCACTAGATTTTTCCCGCGTAGACCGACTTGACTTTTCTCGCAAATGGGAAGCAGGTGTTCCTGCATTTTACCGTTTTTTATTTGATTTAGATAAAATTCTGGATACAAATATTGATTTAAGACACTTTGGGAAAGGGGTTGTAGTTGTTAATGGTTTCAATTTAGGACGTTTTTGGCAAAAAGGACCGATTCATTCTTTGTACTTACCACATGGGATTTTACGTGCAAAAAATAATGAAGTCATAGTTTTCGAAACAGAAGGTAAATTTAGTGATGAAATTAGTCTGGTAAAAGAGCCGATCAAGTAGGAGGGATCATTGTTATGAGTATTATTGGGACTAGAGTGGACGGACGTTTGATACATGGACAAGTTGCAAATTTATGGGTCACAAAATTACAAATTTCACGCATTATGGTGATCGATGATGAAGTAGCTGACAATAAGATTGAAAAAAGTGGGTTAAAGTTAGCTACCCCATCGGGAGTCCGTCTTAGTGTTTTGCCAGTAAAGAAAGCGACAAATAATATTTTGGCCGGTAAGTACGATAGCCAACGTTTATTGATCATTGTTAAAGAACCTAAATATTTAGTTGATTTAGTGAATGCTGGTGTGTCCTTAGATGATGTCAATGTTGGAACATTGGCACGCGATAATGCGTCTAAGACTGTGACTCACCAGATTTCAGTAACACAAGATGATATTGATGATTTTAAAGAATTAAATCAAAAGGGTGTGCATTTATTCGCGCAGCTTAACCCAAGTGTAAAAGCAGAAGATTTTATGAAATTATTGCAAGCTTAAAAGGAGGTAACATCAATGGATATTTCATGGTGGCAAATATTACTGTTGACGCTTTATGCAGGTTATCAGATCTTGGATGAACTAGAAATAAACTCTAGTGCAGGTTCAGCTGTTTTTGCAGGTTTTATTACAGGTTTGATCATGGGCGATGTTAAAGCTGGTTTACTGATCGGTGGGAGTATGCAATTAACGATCCTTGGTGTAGGTACTTTTGGTGGCGCTTCTAGAATTGATGCTAACTCTGGTACTGTTTTAGCGACAGCCTTTTCTGTAGCAGTCGGCATGAAACCTACACAAGCAATTGCAGCTATCGCTGTACCAGTTGCTTCGTTAATGATACAGACTGACATTTTAGCTCGTTTCACTAATACTTTCTTTGCTCATCGGATCGATAAGAATATTGAAGATTTCAATTATTCAGCTATTAACCGTAACTTTCTTCTTGGTAACATCCCGTGGGCTCTTTCACGTCAGATCCCAGTATTTTTGGCCTTAGCATTTGGTGGAGGTTTAGTTACTAAAGTCGTTAACTATCTCAATACAGATTTAAAGTGGCTTGGTGATGGGCTTTCAGTTGCTGGAGCAGTTTTGCCAGCAGTTGGTTTTGCTATTTTACTTCGTTATTTACCAGTTAAGAAACATTTCCCATATTTGATTTTAGGTTTCACCTTGACTGCTTTATTGTCAACTATCTTTACAAGCATTCAAACCTTAGGGACCGGTTTACAAGGAGTTGCTAAAGACTTTTCCAGTACCTTTAACTCACTACCAATGTTAGCTATTGCTCTGATTGGTTTTGGTTTAGCGGCTATTAGTTATAAGAAAGATATTACACAAAATAATGGTGGATCTGGATCTAGTGGTTCGAATTCTAGCTCAGAAAAACAAGAAGATTCACAGCAAAATGACAATGATGAGGGGGAAATCGAAGATGACGAACTCTAATGAAAATCAAAGATATCAACTGACCGAAAAAGATTTTAAGCAAATCAACCGCAGAAGTTTATTTCTCTTTCAATCAGGTTGGAACTACGAGAGAATGCAAAATACCGGCTATCTTTATCTGATTTTGCCACAGTTGCGTAAGATTTATGGTGACGGAACACCAGAGTTAAAACAAGCGATGAAGACTCATGTTCAATTCTTTAATACTTCTAATTTCTTTAATACTATCATTACGGGGATAGATTTGGCTCTGGAAGAAAAGCAAGGTTCAGAGTCATTGGATGCTGTTGCTGGACTTAAGGCAGGGTTGCTAGGTCCATTTGCTGCAATTGGTGATTCATTGTTTGCTGCCTTAGTCCCAACAATTTTTGGTGCAATTGCTGCTAACATGGCAATCAGTGGGAATCCAACAGGTTTGTTCATTTGGATATTAGCTAATATTTTTATTATGATTTTTCGTTGGAAACAACTTAAGTTTGCCTATAAAGAGGGAGTCAATTTAGTAACAACCATGCAAAATCAAATGAACGCTTTAACTGATGCAGCTACCTTGCTAGGTGTTTTTATGGTTGGTGCTTTGATTGCTACCATGATCAATGTGCATATTGGTTGGAAACCAATGATCGGGAAAGTTCCGCTAGATATCCAAAATACGATCGATATGATGATGCCAAAATTGTTACCAGCAGCTATCGTTGGAATTATCTACTGGATGTTAGGTAAGAAAAATATGACTTCAACTCGTGCGATTTTTATTGTGTTAATAGTTTCTGTAGCTTTATCAGCGTTAGGAGTAATAGCTCAATAAAATCAAGTGAGTAAATTAAGTCTCTTGGATACTGGTAAACAAAAGCTAAGAGACTGGGACAAAACAATATTCCAGTCTCTTCTTTTGCTAAAAATAATCAAATTATCGCTTGTAATTTTTATAGCATAAACGCGTTTCAAAAGTCTGAATCCTCAATGTAATGCCATTTACGCCATTCCTGTCCTGCGCTTTGCTACGGCCAAAAATGGTGTAAACGACGTTATATACCGGCTTCAAAACGACTTTTGTCCCGCTCTTTTGCGTTGAAATAGAAATGGAGGTTTAAGGATGGCAAAACCGTTGATTTTGATCAGCCACGGAAACTTGTGTATAGAGTTAAAGAAAAGTGTTGAACTTATTATGGGCCCACAAGAAGGGATTCAGACAGTAGATCTCCAACCAGGTGAAGGGCAAACAGAGTTTTTACAGAAATTCACAGCAGTAACAAAAGATTTGGCTGATTTCGTTGTTTTTGCTGACCTTTATGGGGGGACACCATGTAATGTTGCTTCCAAGTTATTGCTTTCAGGTAGCCAGTTTAAATTGTATGCCGGAATGAATATGTCGATGGTGATCGATTATTTAAATTCTAATATGTTAGATAATGAACCTGACCCAATAAAAGGTGGAGTCCAGGGGATATGTGATGTTAATAAAACCATACAGGCTTTAGACGATGAAGATGAATAGGAATTAGGGAGGGCGATATAATGTATGAATTATCAAAAAAAGAATTAGAAAAAATGGGCGCAGATATTACAACGCGTGAAATTAAACAACAGCCGGAATTATGGCAAGAAACTTTAGAGATTTACCGAGAAAATCAAGCTGCGTTAGAGACTTTCCTAAATGAGATCAAACAACAGGCAGATGAGAAAATTCGTGTTATTTTTACGGGTGCAGGGACCTCACAATATGTTGGTGATACTTTAGTTCCGTACCTACGGAAAAATGGTGATACCACTGCTTATTCATTTGAAAGTATTGGTACAACTGATATCGTTTCTTGTCCAGATGAAACTTTAATGGCTGATGAACCAACTTTATTAGTTTCGTTTGCTCGAAGTGGAAATAGTCCTGAAAGTGTGGCAGCTGTAAATTTAGCAAGCAACAATATTAACAATATTCATCATCTGATGATCACCTGTGCTAAAGATGGAGCTTTAGCAGTTGATGGAAAACAGGCAGAAAATACTTTTGTTTTACTAATGCCAGAACTGTCAAATGATGATGGCTTTGCGATGACTGGTAGTTTTACTTGTATGACATTGGCTGCATTACTAACGTTTGATATTATAAATATTGAAACTAAAGCAAAATATGTAGCTGCTTTAAGTGAGCTAGGGCATGAGGTAGTTGCACGTGAAGCTGAGATCAAACAAATCGTTGATCATGATTTTGAGCGGATCATCTATCTTGGTTCAGGCAGTTTGTCTGGACTAACACGAGAAGCACAATTGAAAGTTTTAGAATTGACGGCTGGACAAGTCGCAACAGTATTTGACTCTTCGATGGGCTTTCGACATGGACCAAAATCGTTTGTAAATGATAAAACATTGGTTTTTGATTTTGTTAATAACGAAGCATATACACGTGATTATGACCTTGATGTAATGGAAGAAATAAAAGACGATGATATTGCTGTCAAAGTGACTACTGTTGGTCAAGCTGGTAAACGTAATTTTAGTGGTGATAAGTTTGAATTTGGACGAGATAGTTTATTATTACCTGATGGCTATTTGGCATTAGCTGATGTAATGTTTGCTCAAACGCTGGCTTTGTTAACCTCAGTTAAAATTGATAATAAGCCAGATACACCCTCACCAACAGGAACAGTGAATCGTGTCGTTAAGGGTGTTAAGATCCATAGATTTAAATAACTAAAGGAGGGTCGAAGCATGAGTTATTATGTTCATGCAGCTAAGTTTATACTAGCCTCAGGCCTCTCTGAACAAGGTTATTTGGAGATCACTGATGGTAAATTTGGCAAATATACGAAGCAAAGACCAACAAATGCCAAAATTGTTGATTTAGGTGATAGTACAGTTGCCCCCGGTCTAGTGGATACACATATTCACGGATATGCAGATAATGATGTTATGGATAATGATTTTGTTGGATTAAATGAGATCTCTAAAAATTTATTGTCCTGTGGTGTTACTTCCTTTTTGCCGACAACTTTAACGGCGGACGTTGCTGTCTTGAATGAGATTTGTAAAATGATTGGAGACAAGTACACTGAGGTAGAAGGTGCGCGGATCAAAGGAATCTTTTTTGAGGGTCCATTTTTCACGAAGGAACACAAGGGAGCACAAAATCCTGATTATATGATAGATCCGGATTTTGAGATTTTCAAAAAATGGCAAGATTCGGCACAAGGTCTTATAAAAAAAATTGCGCTAGCCCCGGAACGTAAGGGAGCAAAGCAATTTATCGAGAAGGTTAGTCAATCAGGAGTATATGTTGGTATTGGTCATAGTTCTGCAAGTTATGAGGAAGCCCTAGCTTCTGTTTATTCTGGTGCAAGTATCTTTGTGCATACTTTTAATGGAATGAGTGGGCTTGATCATCACGCTCCGGGCATGGTTGGAGCGGCGATGGATACTCCCAATACTTTTGCTGAATTGATTTGCGATGGCCACCATGTAAAACCAGGAGTAGCTAATTTATTGATTCAAGAAAAAGGTAGTTATCATGTTGCTTTAGTTACCGATTGTATGAGTGCTGGTGGAATGCCACCTGGCGATTATGTCTTGGGAGAATTTCCAGTGATCGTTAAGGATGGTGCTGCCCGTTTGAAAGATGGTGGAAGCTTAGCAGGAAGTGTTTTGAAATTATTAGAAGCTGTACAAAATTTGGTACGATGGGGTCGTGTAGATTTATATGATGCATTTAACATGGCTAGTTATGTTCCCGCTCAAAGTATAGGTATCGAAGATGAATGTGGTTTGATTGCTGCTGGCAGAACTGCTGATTTTATCGTAGTTGATCCACAAATCAACTTAAAGTCAACATACCTAGCTGGTCAAGAGGTTTATACTAGTAAATAGATGAATGCGAGGCTGGGACAAAACAATGTTCCAGTCTCTTCTTTTGCTAATAATAATCAAATTATCGCTTGTAATTTTTATAGCATAAACGTGTTTCAAAAGCCTGAATTCTCAATGTAATGCCATTTACGCCATTCCTGTCCTGCGCTTTGCTACGGCCAAAAATGGCGTAAATGGCATTACATACCGGTTTCAAAACGATTTTCGTCCCGCTCTCGTTTTTTATATAAATAGCCTCTGTTTTAGCCATTAAAAATAGCGTATGATAAACATAAAATAATCTAACGAAACTAAGTTATAGGTGGTAAGGAAATGAGCATGTTAAAGCGAGAAAGATTATTAACGATAAAAAAGCTTGTTCAAGAGCATGGCATTATTACCGTGAAGGAATTGATCTATCAGTTAGGCGTCTCTGACATGACTATTCGACGTGATTTAGATGAATTAGCTGAAAGTGGAAAATTAGTCCGAGTTCACGGTGGTGCTCAAAGCATTGATAGTAGTGAGAATAACGAATTATCTCATGTTGAAAAAAAAGAGATTCATCTGGCTGAAAAAGAACAGATAGCTAAAAGAGCGGCACAATTTATTACTGAAGGCGACACAATTTACATCGGACCAGGAACTACACAAGAATTGATCGAACGATATTTACCGAATATTTCTAATTTGCGAGTAGTCACTAATAGTTTTCCGATTTTTCAAAGTTGGAAGAACCACAATAACGTTGATTTGATTTTAGTTGGAGGAAATTACCGTCAGCGTTCAGGTGCTTTTATTGGTGGGCTAGCCAATGATACTTTAGGTGAACTCAAATTTAATAAGGCATTTGTGGGTGTAAATGGTATCCATAATGAAAGTATGATGACAGCTAACACTGAAGAAGGGACTTCTCAAAGTGTGGCTTTGAATAATGCTAAAGAAAAAATAGTGTTGGCAGATAAATTTAAGATCAACCGTGACGATTTTTATCAGTTCTATAATTTATATGATGTTGATCGTCTAATTACGAATCCTGATATTTCAGAAGAAATGATGACACATTACCAGCAATTTACTAAAGTAACCTTTGCAGGGCAATAAGTAATACAAGGGAGCGTCGAGAAATCGATGCTCTTTTTGTTTGCCAATAAAATGTTTCACGTGAAACATTTTTGTGGAATAAGGTGAGTTAGTTGTTTATTGACCTTTTGTATAAAAAAATCTGTTATAAAAGATTGACAAAAGCAAGGGGTACATATATAGTTAGTTACACAAGTAATTAACCGACTAACGAAGTAGGAGAATACAAAATGAAAAAGCAACCAGTCGTATCAGCAAAAGATATTAGAAAAACGTATGGTCATAAGGGCGAAAAACAATACGAAGCATTAAAGGGAATTAGTTTTGATGTTCAGCCAGGTGAGTTTATCGGGATCATGGGTGCTTCCGGATCTGGGAAAACGACATTGTTAAATATTTTGACAACATTAGATCAACCAACGGCGGGCAGTGTTGCAATTAATGGTCAAAATATAACGAATTTAAGTGGAAATGATGTCGCAGACTTTCGTGCTCAAGAAATTGGCTTTATTTTTCAAGACTTTAAACTGTTGGAAAATTTAACTAATAGAGAAAACATGGCTTTGCCACTATCCTTACAAAATGTAGCAATGGCCAAGGTAAAACCGCGGATCGACAAATTAGCTCAACAATTATCGATCACAGAGATCTTAGATAAATATCCAAATGAGATCTCTGGCGGCCAAAAACAACGGGTCGCAGCAGGACGAGCCTTAATTAGTCAACCAGCTATTTTATTTGGAGATGAACCAACAGGAGCCTTAGATTCTGCAAGTACCATCGATTTGTTAGAGATGTTAACTGATGTTAATCAACAACAGAATGTGCCGATATTGATGGTGACACATGATCCATTATCAGCTAGTTATTGCCAACGTATCTTGTTTATTCAAGATGGTCAGATCGGTCAGGAACTTAAACGTGGACAACAGACACCTAAGCAATTCTATCAACAGATCATTGAAAATCTAGGTACTTTTCAGGGGCAGGAGGCTGAATAAGAATGCTGAGAAAATTAGCTTTTACGGGAATTAAGAGTCGCTTACGTGATTACTTAGTTCTCTTTACAGGTTTAGTAATTTCTAGTGGAGTTTTTTATATGTTTGAAGCACTAGCAACTAACCCACTGTTTTTGAAAAGTAGTACCAATGGTATGGGTGTGGCTTCATTTATTTTCCAATTTGGTTCAGTTTTATTAACAGTGATCTCGTTAGTTTATATTTTTTACGCTAATTCATTTTTGTTAAGTATGCGACAACACGATTATGGAATTTTTATGATGTTAGGTGCTAAACCTAGCAAAATTGGACACTTAATTTTGACAGAAACTTTGGTTATCGGGCTAATTTCAAGTGTCGTAGGTGTTATTTTGGGATGTATCTTAACGGCTAGTTTGGGTTCTTATTTAATGCAAAATATCTTACAAAATGATATTGCTAGCTTTCAAGCAGTTTATTTACCAGCTATTCTGATCACATTGGGCTTATATTTGGTTTTATTTGTGATTGCAGGCTTGATCAATCGCCGTAAATTAACTAAAACACCAATCTTAGAGTTGTTGAAGAAAGACAGTCAGCCTAATCGCCCTCAACTTAAACCGATCGGTCAAATTATCCAGGTTGTTTTGGGTGTCTTGTCTTTGGCGATTGGATACTATGTAATGGTGAACTTTTTGAAGTTTAGAGAATTAGGTATCCCGATTGCATTGGTCACAATTGTTCTTGGTTCATATTTCTTATTTAACGCTGTTTTTGTGTGGTTAGTTGTATTACTGAAGAAAAGTAAATGGGCGCAACGTGGAGTTAATAACTTTACTCTGTCACAATTAGGATTTAGGATCAGAAATTATACTAAAATACTTGCCACTGTTTCGATTTTGTTTGCTTTGGCTTTAGGTGCGATTACTGTCGGGATGGGTTTTGGAAAAGACATGGAGTTGTATACTCAAGAAACAAGTGCTTACACGATGGGTATCAAAGATCCAAGCCGAGCGGTGAAAAAAAAGGTTGCTGATTTGGATACAGAAAAGAAAGTTAGCTATGTTCAAAAACAAAGAGGAAATACAGTTTATTATTTAAAGGATGAATTTAATAAAATACCATTTCAAAAGACAGATAATAAATGGTTAAAAGAAGTTGCTAAGGGTAAAAATGTCAATATATCCTATAAAAACTATGATGGGAATAAATTGCAGAAAGATCCAAGCGCACTGTATTCTTACCAACAAGATCTTGAAAATGAGGTTAAAGTAGTTTCAGCAGATGAATTTAAGAAGATCCAAGCCCCACGACAAGAATTCTATTTGTTTAGAGTCAAAGATATTAAGCATAATAAAAGTGACTTAGACCAAATTGTTAAAACAGCTTATCCTGAAAATTATCAAAAAATGCGTACTGAGATTCCTGGTGAATATAGTAGTTATTTGTCTGCTTTGGAGATTTTTGGTGGTTTTGAATTTATGGGCTTTTTCTTGGGAATTGCTTTCTTAGCAATGTTAGCAAGTTGTTTGATGTTTAAAATCCTCAGTGGAGCAAACAGCGATAGACATCGTTATGAAATGCTGAATAAATTAGGTGTTAGAAGAAAAGCTTTACGTCGCTCTATTTCCCGGGAAATAATGGTTTTGTATGTTTTACCTGGAATTTTAGGGATCGTGCATGTTTTGTTTGGACTTCAACTATTTAAAACATTGCTGTTAGCACCTTACCGTGGAATTTGGTTGCCGTTTTTAATTTTTATTGTGTTATATTTGATTTATTATTTGATTACTGTCAAGTTGTATGAGCAAATCGTTTTACCAGATGTAAAAATCGATAAGTAGGATGAATAAATTAACTAGTAAAAATAAGACAAGAGGTGCCAACAATGAAATTTGGTGAAGATAATGCAATTTAATTTTGATAGTTCGGAGCCCTTATATTTACAAGTGGCAAAGCAAATTGAAAATGCAATTTTCGTAGGTAGTTTTGAGGCCGGAGAACAGGTTCCATCAACCACAGAAATCTCTCGCGACTTTCAAATTAATCCGGCAACAGTTCTAAAGGGTATGAACATTCTCGTTTCGGATGGGCTGATTCAGAAAAAAAGGGGTCGTGGGATGTTTGTTTTGGAAGATGCACAAGAAAAAATAAGAGTTAAGCGAAAAGACGAATTCTTTCAGGATTATATTTTAAAAATGGTCATTGAAGCTAAAAGTTTAGGCTTAAATCAAGATACCGTTATTTCTCTAGTAGAAAGGGGATTTAAACAAAAATGACAGAAGTAAGTTTAAATCAAATAACAAAAAAATTTGGCAAACAAACAGTCCTAAATGATATTAGTTTGCAGCTTAAGCCGGATACGATCTACGGTTTACTTGGACGTAATGGTGCTGGAAAAAGTACTTTGCTAAATATCTTGACCAATCGTATTCCAGCAAGTTCTGGCAGTGTGTTGATCGACGGGCAAACAAATATTAATAATGATCGAGTACTTGGGAAAATTTATTTAATGAGTGAAGCTAATTTATATCCGAACCGAGCTAAAGTCTTTCAAATTTTTCGTCAAACAGCTCACTTTTATTCTGGTTTTGATTTTGAATTAGCACATCAACTGGCTTCTAAGTTTGGACTAAATGAAAATCTACGTTTTAGTAAATTATCAACGGGTTATCGGTCTATTTTAAAGGATATCATTGCATTAAGTGTCGATGCCGAATTGATTTTATTAGATGAACCTACTTTAGGTTTAGATGCTAATCACCGTGAACTATTTTATCGTGAGTTAGTCGAGACTTATGCGCAGCGCCCACGGACTTTTGTGATTTCAACTCATTTGATCGAGGAGATAGCCGGTATGATCGAAAATGTGTTGTTAATACGGGATGGAAAACTACTACTTGATGACACGGCTGAAAATTTACTGGCGCAGAGTTATTCTGTGACCGGTCCTGAAAAAGAAGTTCAAGAATACACTGCGGGTCTTAATGTGATCGGTCATGATAATTTGGGAAAATTACGTTCAGACTATGTTTTTGGGCAATTGGACGAAGAGCGTGTTTTACCTGATACAGTTACCGTTGAAGGAATCGATCTGCAGAAGTTGTTTATTAATTTGACCGGACAAACAGATAAGGAGGGTCAGCTTTGAAATTAAAAAAGGCTTTTCAATATCAGCTAGTGAGTGGCTCTAAACTTTTAGGTTGGACTGTGCTATGGATCATAGCTGCGATCATCATTGTTCCAATTATCACAACAGCTTTAGTAGGTCGAGTCAATTCACTAAGTGTAAATGATTTCTTACCAGCTGGGTTATTAGAGTTTTCTCTAAATGTCTTTTTAATATTTTATAGTGCGGTAACTTATGATGGTTTTCAGAATATGATTCAAAATGGGATTGGCCGTAAGACATATTTTTATTCCAAAACACTTGTAATTGGCTTGTTAGCCCTAGTGGGTAGTTTAGTTAGTGTTGGATATAATTTGTTAGTAAGCCCTTTTTCTCCAGTTGAAAGGGAGGGGGCATTTTCATTAGAAACGATGTATTATCATTTCTTTTCAAATAGTTTTATGAATCATTTTATGCCGTTTGTTTTATTAGTTTTATTAACAATTTGTATTGCAGCAACATTTATGTTTATAGGCAGTATTTTAGGGTTATTTGAGCGTCGGACTCAAATTGCTTTGATCATGGGTGTGCCAATTGTTTCGCTGATTGCTTTTATGGTTTTGGCAAGTGCTAACGAAGGAGTTTCTTTGAAATTAACTTGGATCGTGCAGGCCTTAATGTGGATCGCTGGTGAAACTGGTAATGCTACGGCTGGGGCATTAAACCCTTTTCAGCCACTAATATCAGGAATCGTGTATTCGATAATTATGTTTGCAGGCGCGTATTTCTTCAATCTGAAATTAAAGACACCACGTTAAAGTTTAATATATAAACAATCTAAGATTAGTTCTGATATGAAATGATTTTTATCGATTCATATCAGAACTTTTTGTTTACACTGAAAGTGGGGTTAAGGTTGTTCATACTCCCTGGGACTTCGAGTCCATGGTTTAAAAAGGCCTTCGTCACTTTTAACGCACAAATGTGATTTAAGATTGAGACAAAAGATGTTTTGAAGCCGATGTGTAACGATGATTGTATTATTTTGCGAAGGACCAGAATAAGAATTGTTGTTACAGTAAGGCTTCAATCTTTTAGAATCGCACAGTTAGTTATGCCCCAGCCTTTTTTCGTGTTTTTGTTTATTATAGTAACAACATTGACTATGTGAAATTCGGTATTTGTCACCAAATATGATAAAATATAAAAAGATGTGCACTTAAGTAAGTGTATTTCGCAAAGGGGAAGTTAATTGATTTAGTTTGAAAAACTGTCGTGCTATGAACTTGAAGGCGGTTTGCTTTTTTGTTTAAATAATGTTTGGAATCTAAGCTACATTTAAATTTTACATAGTAGGGGTCGAAAAAGAAGAGGAAGTTTTATGAAGAACAAGTTTATAAAAACATTTGGCGATATACCTGAGATCTTTAAAAACGAACAGTTCCGTCTAGTTGCTATTTTATTGATTATAATGGCCGCTGTGAGTGATGTTTTAGCGTTTGCTTTTAATTGGATCTTTGGGGTTATTTTTTTATTGATTTTAGTTTTAGTAGTTGCTGGGGCGTTTACTACTTTGACGCAGATCCGTGCACAAACAAGTGATTATATTTCGGATTTAACGTATCGGATCCAGCGAGATGAGCAAGATGCTTTGATCAGGATGCCGATCGGGATTTTATTGTTTAATGAAGAGACTGAGATCGATTGGGTCAACCCGTATTTGCAAAGTTATTTTGGTAAAGCTGATATTTTAGGGCGTAAGTTAAATGAAGTTGATCCAGATTTAGCGAAAATGATCGAAGAAAATATTGATCAAAAAGGTACGACGGAGATCCAGTGGCATGATAATTACTTTAATTTATTGATTCAAAAAGACATGCGCGCTGTTTATTTATTAGATATTACGCATTATGCTGAAATTCAGAAGAAATATGATGATTCACAACTGGTCATAGGCCAGGTCTTTTTAGATAATTATGATGAAGTAACTAAGTCGTTAAATGATACAGAAATTACTAATTTAGATAGCTTTGTAGCTAATACTTTGTCTAATTGGGCGCAGAAATTCGGTATGTTTTTGAAAAAAGTTGCTGAAGATCGTTATTTTGTTTTAGCGTATACTGGTATTTTAAATGAAATCGAAAATGAAAAATTTAAGATACTCGATGTTGTTCGTGAAAAAACATCGAAGGGTAATTCCCCATTGACCTTGAGTATTGGGATCGCATATGGTGATGAGGACCTTTCAGAATTATCTGAACAGTCACAAAATAACTTAGACCTTGCTTTAGGTCGTGGTGGTGACCAGGTCGTCGTACGTAAAGTTGATGGTCAAGCACGCTTTTATGGTGGAACAACTGACCCGATGGCTAAGAGGACACGTGTCCGTGCACGTATGATCTCGCAGGCATTACGTGATTTAATGGGACAGTCTAAGCAGATTTTCGTAATGGGACACCAAAGACCAGATATGGATTCGATCGGTGCTTGTTTAGGTATCAGAAGAATTGCGGCTATGAATAAAAAACAGTGTTGGGTCGTTATCGATCAAGATAACTTACATTCGGATGTGGCACGCTTGATGGATGAACTAAAAAAAGATGAGAAGATCAATGCTTCGATCATTACCTCTGAAGAAGCGATAGAAAAGGCTGATCAAGAGGATCTTTTGATCATGGCTGACCATTCCAAGCGTTCTATTTCAGCAAGCCCGGACTTATATGATAAACTAGAAAACCGGTTGATGGTTATCGATCATCATCGTCGTGGAGAAGAATTCCCTGAAAATCCAATGTTAGTTTATATTGAACCGTATGCTAGTTCGACCTGTGAATTGATCACCGAAATGTTTGAATATCAGGCTCGTGAAAGTGAGCCGATCAATCGGATCGAAGCAACAGCAATGTTGACCGGAATAGTGGTTGATACACAATCATTTTCACAGCATACAGGGACAAGGACATTTGATGCAGCTAGTTATTTAAGAGCTTTGGGCGCCGATCAAGCACTATCTAGCCAATTTATGAAGGAAAATGTTGATAGTTATATGAATCGTAGTCATTTGATCGACCGGGTCGAATTTAGGGATGATGGTAATGCAATTTGTGCTGGTGAAGATGATCGTAGCTATGACCCTGTTACAGCAGCACAAGCTGCAGATTCGTTGTTAGATGTTAGTGGAGTTGAAGCTTCATTTGCCATCACTAAGCGATCTGAGGGCTCTGTTGGTATTTCTGCACGTAGTAGTGGTAAGCGGAACGTGCAATTGATCATGGAACAAATGGGTGGTGGCGGTCATTTATCCGTCGCTGCGACCCAAATTGATGATACAACTGTTTCAAAAGTACGTGAAGAGTTGCTTGAAATTTTACATGATCAGCAGGAAAATGAAGAGGAAGCTGAAGAGTCTTGATCAGTTTACTCCACTCTGTTTGAAAATTTGAGGAGGTATTTTGATGAAAGTAATTTTTACGCAAGATGTTCGTAATAAAGGACAAAGAGGGGAAGTTAAAGAAATTCCTGATGGATATGCTAACTTCTTGATCAAAAACGATAAAGCAAAACGTGCAAGTGCTGCCGCCATGAGTAAACTAAGGGGCCAGCAACATGCCGAAGCTAAAAAAGAAGCCGAGATTTTGGCTGAAGCTAAAGATTTAAAAGAAAAATTAGAATCTGGCAAATATGTGGTTGAATTGAAGGCTAAAGCTGGTAAAGATGGCCGTTTGTTTGGTTCGATCACTTCAAAGCAAATCGCACAGGGTATGGAAAAACAATATGGCCTTAAAATCGATAAACGTAAGATGGATTTAAAAGAACCAATTCGTTCGATGGGGTATGTTAATGTGCCAGTTAAGTTGCACAATGACGTTCCCTCTAAGATCCGGGTTCATATTTCCGAACAATAATAAATTATAAAAGGCACTTTGCCATATGTTGTTTAAAGGGACCTAAGAGTGGTGATTCTTAGGCCCTTTCTTTTACTGGAATTTAGTGAAAAAACGACTATAATGATTTGAAAGTAAGAATTTAAGATTAGAAAGGATCGCAGTCATGAATAATGACGTTTTAACGGATAATTTACCGCCACAAAATATTGAGGCCGAACAAGCAGTCCTTGGATCAGTTTTTTTGAGTACTGATGCATTAGCTGATGCTATGGAATATGTTGAACCCGATGATTTTTATCGCCGTGCACATCAAATTATGTTTCAAGCCATGATCGAACTAAATGATGCCGGGGAAGGAATCGATGTTGTGACTGTCAAAGATCGTCTGGAGCAGGATAATCAACTTGATGATGTCGGCGGAGTGGCTTATATTGCCGAATTAGCTCAGGCAGTTCCAACGGCAGCAAATGCCTCTTATTATGCACAAATCGTGGAACAAAAAGCGATGTTGCGGAGATTGATCTCAGCTGCTACTAACATTATGAGTTCTGCTCAAAACCAAGATGACGATGTACCAGCTTTATTAGACGATGCTGAACGACAGATCATGGATGTTTCGGAGCGACGAAATCGAAGTGGCTTTAAGCCGATCGATCAAGTTTTAAAAAATGCTTTGGAAGAAGTTGATAAGCTATCGCAGGAGCATGAAGATATTACTGGTTTACCAACTGGTTATCGTGACTTTGATTTGATGACTGCGGGGTTACAACCTGATAATTTAATTATCTTGGCTGCGCGTCCAGCCGTTGGTAAAACAGCCTTCGCATTAAATATTGCCCAAAATGTGGGAACAGCAACCGATTCTAACGTAGCTATTTTTTCTTTGGAAATGAGTGCGGAATCTTTAGTTAACCGGATGTTATGTGCAGAGGGTTCGATCAACGCCAATCATTTAAGAAACGGGCAACTTGACGATGACGAATGGCAAAATTTGATCGTGGCGATGGGGGCATTATCGAAGACCAATATTTATATTGATGATACTCCTGGTATCAAAATGAGCGAGATCCGAGCAAAATGTCGGCGTCTAGCTAAAGAAAAGAATGGCTTAGATTTGATCGTTGTTGACTATTTACAGTTAATTGAAGGTTCTAATAAAGAAAGTCGTCAACAAGAAGTATCTGAAATTTCCAGGCAGCTAAAAAAATTAGCGAAAGAATTATCAGTTCCGATCATTGCTTTGTCACAGTTATCACGTGGAGTTGAGCAAAGGCAAGACAAACGACCTGTTTTGTCTGATATACGTGAATCTGGTTCTATCGAACAGGATGCCGATATTGTTGCATTTTTATACCGTGATGATTATTACGAACGTGAAGATGACGATGATGACAATGATGAGCAAGACGAAGAAAATCAAGATGTTGGTGAAGTTGAGCTGATTATTGAAAAGAACCGTGCTGGTGCACGTGGAACAGTAAAACTGTTATTTATTAAATCGTATAATAAATTCTCAAATATAGCTTATCAACCAGAACAGTAACAAATATACAAGGATTTCCCCCAGGGAGGTCCTTTTTTTATTGTATTATTTGGCAAAACATCATTTTGCCAAATGAAAAATAGTTCACTTATATAGTAATTAATACAAATGTATATCGTTTTCATACATTTTTATTTTATAAAAATAGAACTATTTAAACTATACAATAAAAAATATTCGTTTTTTATCTTGCGTAGCACAGCGCTTTTTGTTTATAATATTCTTTGAACAGAAAAGTTCACAGCAAACAAATTGAAGTGGAGGAAATTTGAATGAAGTTTTTTAAGAAAGCTGCAATTGTTGCTTCTTGTCTTTTATGCGCGGTTAGTTTAGCAGCATGTGGTAATTCTAAGGGCTCTAAAGATTCAGATACATACACACCCAAGGAATTGACTGTACAGTTTGTACCATCATCTAATGCAACTACGATCGAGGCTAAAGCCAAACCATTGGAAAAATTATTGAAAAAAGAATTAGGTATTCCAGTGAAGGTTAGTGTATCAACTGACTACAACACGATCGTGGAAGCTATGGGATCCAAAAAAGTTGATGTGGGCTTTTTACCACCCGATGCTTATGTTTTAGCTCATAAGCAAAATAATGCTAAGGCTATTTTGCAGGCTGAACGTAAACAAGTTGTTGGTGAAGATGAACATGAAGGCGATAAGAATGTTGATTATTATCGTTCACAGATTTTAGTTCGCAAGGACAGTGGGATTAAGGATCTTGATGATTTAAAGGGTAAGAAAATTGCTGTTCAAGATACAACATCAACAGCTGGTTGGATCTTCCCAGCAGTTGAAATGTACAAACATGGGGTAAATATCAATAAAAATGGTATTAAAACAGCACAAGTTAAAGGACATGACCAAGGAGTTCTGTCTGTTTATAACAAAAATACTGATGCTGCGTTTGTTTTCCAGAGTGCTCGTGGTCTGGTTAAAAAAGATGCGCCTGATGTTTATGACAAGGTCGTACCAATTTATGAAACAAAGAAGATCCCAAATGATACGATCACGGTCCGTGGAGATATGAATGGAAAATGGCAAAAAAAAATCTCTAAGGCTTTCAAGGACGTTGCTAAAACAAAGAAAGGCCATGAAATTATTTCTAGTGTCTATTCGCACGAAGGTTACACCGATTCGAAAGACAGTAACTTTGATGTTATTCGCGAATATGGCAAAACAGCAGAAAAATTAGACAAATAAAAAAGAGTAGAAAACCGTACAGATGGTAAATTCTAACTCGTCTAAGAAAGTAGTTTTATTTTATGATATAAGCGGATGTTTTTAAGCAGTGAATTTAAAATTTTAAAAGAAGGGGCAGAAACAGCTATTTTTTGTTTCTGCTCTTAGTTATATCTAACGGCATGAAGGGTGGATTTAAAATGAACGATAGACCGGTTATGATCGAATTTGATAACGTACAAAAGGTGTACCCAAATGGAACGGTCGGATTAAAAGATATTGATTTGAAAATTTATGAGGGTGAATTTGTTGCCGTAGTTGGTTTATCTGGCGCCGGGAAAAGTACCTTATTACGTGCGATCAACCGCATGCATGATGTTACTGGCGGTGATCTAAAAGTCGATGGTCAATCGATCGTTGGATATAAAGGAAAAGAACTTCGCAATTTGAGACGAAGTATTGGGATGATCTTCCAGGACTTTAATTTGGTGAATCGTTCTAGTGTTAGAAGAAATGTTTTATCTGGCAGAGTAGGGTATTATCCGACTTGGAAAAGTTCTTTAGACTTATTTTCATCTGAAGATAAAAAACGTGCACTTGATTCTTTAAATCGTGTGAATATGACAGAAAAATTATATACCAGAGTTGATGAACTTTCAGGCGGACAACAACAACGTGTAGCTATCGCGCGCGCTTTGATGCAAGATCCAAAAATTATGTTAGCCGACGAACCGATCGCCTCACTTGATCCACTAACAGCTACAGCAGTAATGGACGACTTGTTGAGTTTGAATAAAGATTTAGGTATCACTGTGCTAGCTAATCTACATTCTGTACCATTAGCGATGAAGTATGCGGATCGGATAGTTGGTCTGCGTGCAGGACAGTTAGTTTATGATAAACCGATCGCTGAAGTTTCTCAGGATGATTTTGAGGGTATTTATAGTGAAAATGAGGCTGTAAAGGAGGGTGCGCTAAATGGATAAAGATTTACTTCCTAAACGCTCTTTTGCACAAAAATATCACGTTAGAGGAATTGGCGGAACAATTCTATTTTTCTTTTTACTATGGGGATCTGCTGTTATGACAGGAGTTAATTGGGGTGATTTTTTTACAAACTTAGACCAGTTTTTCGATCTATTGAGTCGCATGGCACATCCTGCGTGGGATTACACCAACATTGTGATTCAACCGATCATTGAAACGATTCAAATGGCTTTGATCGGAACTACCATCGGGACACTGATCGCTATTCCTTTTTCAGTTTTGGCAGCCCGGAATTTGGTTAAAAACCCAATAGTACGTGGGATAATTCGTTTTATTTTAAACTTGGTTAGAACTTTACCGGATTTGTTGTTAGCAGCTTTATTTGTAGCAGTTGTAGGTATTGGGTCGACTGCGGGGGTTTGGACTTTAGCTGTGTTTTCATTTGGAATGATCTCTAAATTGTTTTATGAAACGATCGAAACGATCGATGATGGACCACTTGAGGCCTTAAGAGCGGCAGGGGCTAATAATGTGCAAGTCGTTGTGTTTGCCGTGATCCCACAAGTTCTGAATAGTTTTGTGAGCTATTTTCTATATACATTTGAAATCAACGTACGTGCTTCAACAGTGCTGGGTTATTTAGGTGCGGGTGGTATTGGTGTGTACTTGCAACGCTCCTTGTCTTCGTTTAGATATGACCAGACAGCTGTGATCGTGATCGCGATCTTACTAGTTGTGATCGTGATCGATGCAGTTAGTAACAAATTAAGGGAGAGATTGCAATGACAGAAATCAGCAAAAAACAGAATTTTACGGCTCGTTATGGCTGGATATTTTGGGGAATAATAGTAGTTTTTCTTTATATATGGTCGTTGACAGGCTTACAATTTAGTGGCCTACAAGAATCAGCTGGTGAGGTTTCTAAATCGATCATAAATGGTTTGTTCCATCCAGAGTGGAGTTATTTTTATGACGGTAGTGGCGAAGATCTGTTCAGTTTGATCATTCAAACACTAGCAATTGCCTTTTTAGGAACGTTTGTGTCTGCTATTTTAAGTGTTCCATTTGCTTTTTTTGCAGCGCGTGCGCCTAAAGAAGGAAAGTTTCACCCACGTTCGACTAGTGGCAAATTTGTCTTAGTGTTCATTCGGACATTTCCCGAACTAGTTTTGGCGATCATGTTTATCAAAGCCGTAGGTCCTGGTTCATTTGCCGGTGTGTTAGCTGTTTCTATCCATTCGATCGGAATGCTAGGTAAATTATTTGGTGAAGCGATCGAAAACATGGATCGTGGTTCTGAAGAAGCAATTCAATCTGCTGGTGGTAGTAAGGCGGATATGTGGTTGTTAGCAACTATGCCAACGATCATGCCTGAGTTTTTATCGTATACACTTTACCGTTTTGAAATTGCAGTACGTTCTGCTTCTATCTTAGGTATGGTTGGTGCTGGTGGGATCGGGACGCCCCTATTGTTTGCGATCCAAACTAGAAATTGGTCACGTGTCGGGATTATTTTGTTGGGGATCATTGTGATGGTAACGCTGATCGATTTGATCTCAGGCTCGATCAGAAAGAAGTTAGTTTAAATGAAAATTAGAATTTTGTCTACAAGTGATGTTCATGGTTATTTTTATCCGACAGATTTTAGTACAGTTGATGATCAACATGAACTAGGTTTCTTTAAGGCTGCAAGTTTGATTAAACAAAAAAGAAGACAAGCAAGCGCAGACGAAATTGTTTTATATATTGAAAATGGTGATATTATCGAGGGCTCACCGATGGACGCGTATGCCTATAATACTAAAGACC
Organism: Ligilactobacillus pobuzihii E100301 = KCTC 13174; assembly: GCF_000349725.1. Classification (GTDB taxonomy): domain Bacteria; phylum Bacillota; class Bacilli; order Lactobacillales; family Lactobacillaceae; genus Ligilactobacillus; species Ligilactobacillus pobuzihii. The sequence continues at coordinate 121,699 of NZ_KB714693.1, read as the reverse complement.
AGACTAATTATTCGCAAAAAATCGTCTCTATGATCAATAGTCTTACACCAGATGCAGCCGTTTTAGGTAACCATGAATTTAATTATGGTTTAAACTATTTGAGTGATGTTTTCAAAAAAAGGACTTATTCTATCCTAGGTGCAAACATTAGTGGGCCAAATGCAAAAAGGATCATTGATGCCTCGTATCGAATTATTGAAAAAAAGGGTGTTAAACTAGCGATCATTGGTTTGACCACACAGTTTATCCCCCACTGGGAAGATCCTAAAAATATTGAAGGGTTGCACTTTGCATCAGCTCTTGAAACTTTAAAAAAAATTGTCAGTAAATTGCGTAACCAGGTCGATGTTTTGATAGTGGCTTATCATGGTGGTTTTGAAGCGGATCTAGACAGTGGTGTTCCTACTGAAAAATACACTGGTGAAAATGAAGGCTCAGCTATTTTACGAGAAATTCCAGAAATCGATGCGTTAGTGACAGGGCATCAGCATCGTCGTGAAGCAGGACTAGTTAATGGAATCCCAGTGAATCAGCCCGGCTATCGGGGGAGCGATGTGGGGGAAATAGTATTAGAGCTTAATGATGATAAACAGCTCATTCAAAGTTCTGCGCAATTACTATCAGTCGACAAATATGACTTACCAACAGATCTGAAAGAAATTGCCGCAGATTGGTATGAGGCCACCCAGGCATGGCTAGATCAACCGGTTACTACGATCTCAGGAGATATGCGGCTCACTGATCATATGGCTGCGCGATTGTATGGACATCCTTATTTGGACTTAGTTAATCGAGTTCAAATGGATGCAACGGGGGCAAAAATCTCAGGGACATCCTTATTTAACGATGGTGTGCGAGGTTTCGGCAAGAATGTAACTGTGCGTAATGTGATGAATAGTTATGTATATCCTAATACCTTAGTAGTTGAAAAAGTAACTGGTGCTGATTTAAGAGCGGCGTTAGAACGTTGTGCTTCATTTTTTGAATTGGCAGATGATGGATCGATCAAGGTTTCGTTTGCATTTAGGACACCCAAGGTAGAATTTTATAATTATGATTACTATACTGGAATTGATTATTCCTTTGATTTAAAAAAGCCTGTGGGTCACAGAGTCGGGCCTATTTTTTTTGATGAAGCCGAATTATTAGATGAACAAGAAGTAGAAGTGGTATTAAATCAATATCGCGGAGTTGGCGGTGGAGATTATTCGATGTTTGGTGCAGATAAAATTGTGCGTGAATATGCTGATGATATGCCAAAGTTGATTATTCAATACTTACAAAACCATTCAGAAATTGTGGCTGAACAACCACATAATTTACAGATCATAAAATAAAAGAGTGAGAGTGAGACAAAAGATGTTTTGAAGTCGATTTGTAACGATGATCCTTATTTTGGGTCGTAGCAAAGCGAAGAATCAGAATAAGGATCGTCGTTATAGTAAGGATTCAATCTTTTGGAACACGTTTAAGGGCCGTCGATTTAACCCATTTAATGGGATAGATCAACGACCCTTTTGGAATCGCACCGTTAGTTATGTCCCAGCTCCATTTTTGATTATTCCGGCAAGATGAATTGAGGTGGCAGGTAGTCTGTTAACCAAACCCCACTTTTGGTTGGATAAAATAAGATACCTGCAGATGCTGCTTGTTGTGATTTGATTTTTAAAATAACAGGGTGTGGGTCATGACGTTGACCAACTTGTTGGGCATTTTGAAAATCAGCCGATAGGTGAACAAAGGAGCGTTCCATTTTTTTGAGACCGTCTTGCATAATTAAACCAGCTGCCAAATGTGAAGTACCGTGATATAAAAACATTGGAGGTTGGCTTTTTTTAGCCAATGGTTTGACTGGGACACTGTGACCGTATAGTGCACGAATAGTATTTCCTTCGATCGCAAAACGTTGTTTATTACTTTGCGCGGAAATTTGAGCGATCTTTTTTGTATCGATGGGGGTTTGATAATGTTGGTTGAACTTTTGAATCAATTCTTTAAGATCGACTCTTCCAAATTGGTCCAAGGTGATCCCGATCCGTTCAGGCTCATGACGCAAAATAAAGGACAATTTTTTACTTAGTCTAACTAATTGTTTATCCAAGTTAGTGCACTCCCTTTTAAAATGTTTTATTCAAAACTTAGCATAATACATATTTAACACTTAAGCGACAAAATAGGCCTTCGATCTAACCAATTAAATGGGTTAAGATCGAGGACCCTTAAACGAGATTGGGACAAAACAATGTTCCAATCTCTTCTTTTGCTAATAATAATCAAATTATCACTTGTAATTTTTGTAGCATAAACACGTTTCAAAAGCTTGAATCCTCAATGTAATGCCATTTACACCATTCCTGTCCTGCGCTTTGCTACGGCCAAAATTAGCGTAAACAACGTTACACACCGGCTTCAAAACGACTTTTGTCCCGCTCTTTCTTTAATAGCTATTTCTACTTTAATGGAACTAATTCAATCAAATCACCGGAAACACCAATTTGTGCCCCTTGTTTAATTTTGTCAGTTCGTGATTCATGAACGACTTGGAATTTATTTTTTTTGACGATCCGCGGATTGTTAGAATGGAAGTTTTCTGGTAGTGGTTGATTAGAACCAGCTGGTAACATCACAATGATTTTAAAGCCGCTATTGTCAACCTTGATGGGACTATAGTGCAAAGTATCGCTGTAAAATTCAACGACTGTTCCACGTGGAACAAAAAATAGCTCGCCTTGTTCTTTGGCATTAAAGGTACCATTTTCTTCCAGGATATTCCGTTTACCTAAAACCATGACTACATCAGTCAACATCACATTTAATTCACTACCCTGGTGGTATTCGACTGCTGTAAAGTTTGATGATTGACCAGTGCATTCACCAGCTTCAAAAGGCATCCCGGCAAAAATATCAGTTGCGATAGTTTGCATTGAAGGGATCTTTTCTAATTCTGCATTTGAAGGTACGTAAATGTTGCTAGTTTTGTCGATGGTGATGTTTTCGTCCATGTATTTCATCACATCTGTAACGTCATAGTTAGTATAAATTTTGCCATATTTAGTAAATTCTGGATCTGAGATTTGTTTGATCGTGTAAGTTGGGTTTTGTTTACAGATTTTTTCGTATTTATTCAAAGTTATTCTTCTTTCCGAGTGACTAATTTAATTTTTCAACAGAAACTTTAGCAAAGTATTCATCAAATAATGCTGGATCGATATGGCCTGTTTCTTTTTCCATTGTATTTAACATACCAGTTGTCATGGCGGTCTTTAAAACATCAGGGATGCTTTCTTTACGGTTGATTCCAACTGCTAAACCAGCGACAGTTGAATCACCGGATCCGACAGGGTTCACAGCATTGATTTTCGGTATAGAAACACGATAGATCTCTTGGCCAGCTTTAGCTAAGGCACCATCTTTACCTAAAGAAACAACGACCCATTCTAAGTCAGTAAAGATGTCTTCAGTTAATAATGCTGTTTGCAAATCGGATAAACCTGCTAATTTACGTCCGACTAGTTGAGCGATCTCTTCTTGATTAGGCTTGATCAATAACGGTTTGTTTTTTCCGGAAATACCGCTTAATAGTGAATCTCCTGATGAATCAAGGATCACTTTAACGTTTTGTTTGGCGGCAGCTTCTATCATTTGGGCATAAAGGTCTGTTGTAAAACCTTGAGGTAGACTGCCTGAAATGGTGACTAAACTAACTTTATTCAATAGGTCAGCAAAATGCTGCATAAATTCGGTTTGTTGTTGAGCAGTCAAAGTTGGTCCAGCTTCTAAAACTTCTGTTTGTTGTCCATCATCGTGTAAGATCGCGATACAATTCCGTGATTCTTGTGGAATATGGAGGAATTCTTCTTGTAACCCAACTTCATTTAACTGTTTAGAGATGTAATCACCGATCGTTCCACCTAAAACACCACTAGTTGAAACAGGTTCATTTAGTTGATGAATGACACGTGCTACATTTAAACCCTTACCTCCAGCTGTTTTTGTGACGCTAGATACTCGGTTAACTGTGTCGATTTTAAGATGATCTAAGGGATAAGAGATATCTACAGACGGATTCATGGTGATCGCTAAAATTTTATTTGACATAAAAAACCATCCTTGTTTATTAATGTTTTTAATTGTTTATTCAAAGCTAAAAATATCATCAGAACGAAAATAAGTCAAGGAGAACTGGAAATATGACCTAACATGACCTAACATAAATAGGCTTAGATGTTCTCGGTTTCATTGCTAATTTATAAGCTGCTTTTACTAAAATAATAAAATAAAAGCTATTTAAAATTAATGAAGATTAATATTAAAAATGTTTAATAATGATAGAAATCATTGAAAGGGAGATAAAAAACGATTTACTTCCTATAATAGCGGCAAGTAGCGTGGTTTGTTGTACACAACTCAAAGGGAAAGCCTTTTCAAATTAGTGGTTGACATTCTAAAAAAAACGCTATAATATTAGTTTGTAAACATTATTGAACAAAAATAAACAAGAAAGGAGATCGTGACAAGTGCAAGCGGAGAAAGAGGAACCACTTTTTGTTGAAGACACAGTCTATATTTCTTCAAAGACAACGGCAGAAGAGGTCATTAAAGAAATTTCAGACAAGTTACTTGAAAAGGGGCTGGTCAAACCCGAATTTTACGAAAATGTGATCGGGCGTGAAAAAGATTATCCTACCGGGATCGATCTAGGGGTTGTGAATAAAGATTTACCGAATATTGCTATTCCTCATACAGAAGGCGAATTTGTCAATGTTCGTCGAGTGATCCCAGTTCACTTAGAAAACCCAGTGACATTTAAAAATATGATCGATCCTAGCTCAAGTATGGAAGTGAGGTTTTTGTTCATTATCTTGAATAATGATCCAGAAGGGCAGTCGAATATCTTAGCTCAAATTATGAACTTTTGTACAACGATTTCGGCTAATGATTTGGGCACATTTTTCAAGAGCACAGATACGAAAGCAATCTATCAGTTTTTAAATAGATCATTTGCTGATCAAGATATGTAAATAAGTTATTTAATATTTTAAGGAGGAATTTATTATGATCAAGATTTTAGCAGCATGTGGTGCAGGAGTTAACTCAAGCCATCAAATCAAAGACGCTTTAGAAAGAGAAATGGGCGACCGTGGGTATGATGTACAGTGTGACGCAGTTATGGTCAAAGATATTACTGAAGATAAAATCAGTAATTATGATATCTTTACACCGATCGCCAAGACTGACTTAGGCTTCACACCTTCGATCCCTGTAATTGATGCTGGTCCTATTTTGTACCGGATCCCTGCAATGGCAAAGCCAGTTTATGACAAGGTTGAAGAAACTATTAAAGATAAAGGACTGAAATAAGCGTCCTTTTTCGCAATAAGGCATTAAATTTTTAAATAGCAATAATTTTATATATATAAAGGAGTGAAACTTTTAATGCAAACTATTATTGATGTGGCCAACAAAGTGTTCCAGCCGATCATTGATTTGGGCGCTGCTCCGATCATGCTGATCATTTTAACATTACTAGCTTTGTTGTTCGGAGTTAAGTTCTCCCGTGCCTTAGAAGGTGGTATTCGTTTAGCGATCGCTTTGACGGCTATCGGTGATATCATTAACTTACTAACGACTGCATATCAGAAACCATTGAACGACTTTGTTGAGTCAACTGGTATTCACTTGTCGATCACCGACGTTGGCTGGGCTCCATTGGGAACGATCACTTGGGGTTCACCTTATACTTTGTTCTTCTTACTGATCATGATTTTGTTAAACGTTTTGATGTTAGTCTTAAACAAGACAAATACGTTGGACGTTGATATTTTCGATATTTGGCATATTTCCTTTACAGCTTTGATGGCAATGTATTTTGGTGCAAACCTCTTTGTTGCAACGCTTTTGATCTTGTACATTGGTGCTTTGAAGATCGTTAACTCTGATTTGATGAAACCAACGTTTAATGACTTGTTAGATGCACCGGATGAAAACCCGATGACTACAACCCATTTGAACTACATGATGAACCCAATTATCATGGTATTTGATAAGATTTTCGACAAGATCTTCCCATGGTTAGATAAATATGACTTTGACTCAGCTGAATTGAACAAAAAAATCGGTTTCTGGGGTAGTCATTTTGCCATTGGTGTTTACTTAGGTGTCTTCATCGGTTTGTTATCACAACAAGATGTTAAGACCATTTTAACTTTGGCCTTCACAGGTGGTACATGTTTGGAACTATTTAGTTTGATCGGTTCATGGTTTATTGCCGCTGTGGAACCATTATCACAAGGTATTTCTGATTTTGCTAATAAGAGATTTAAAGGTCGTACATTTAACATTGGTCTTGACTGGCCATTTATCGCTGGTCGTGCCGAGGTTTGGGCTGCAGCTAACGTTTTAGCTCCTATTATGTTAGTTGAAGCATTGGTACTTCCTGGTAACCACATTATGCCTTTAGGTTCTATCATTGCGATGGGTGTTACACCTGCTTTGTTAGTTGTTACTCGTGGTAAGATCATTCGTATGATCGTTATTGGTGCAATTGAAATGCCGATCTTCTTGTGGGCTGGTACATTATCTGCTCCATTCATCACTGGTGTTGCCAAAAATGTTGGTGCATTCCCTTCTGGTGTTGGTTCAGGTACACAAATTGCCGAAGCTACTAAAGAAGGACCTATTGAACAATTCTTGGCTTACTTAGTCGGTAAGGCTTCTGACGGACAGATCGAGTTTATTATTTATGCAGCTCTTGCCTTGATCGCATATGGCTTGATCTTCTGGTGGTACGCAAAACAAATGAAGAAACGTAACGCTGAATATGCTGCTGCTAAAGAAAGCAACTAAGTTAGTTACGAATAATTTTAGTAATAAAGTTTACTTGTTAAAGAATTAGAGGTGATAATCATGAAAAAAGCAACCGATAAGATGTCCAAACGTGCTAATCTTATTTTGTGGGCAACGATCGTAATTGTTTCAAGTATTATTGCGACGGCGTTTCCTAACCCAATAGTAGAAACTGCTTCAACGATCATTGCATTATATGCTCTGTATAAAACCGTTGGTGTTCCAAAATCGTATTATAGACGTGTTGAACGTAATAAAAGAGAACATGAGAAGTATAAGAGCGAACGTCAACAACAAAATTAAAATTATCGGTCAATGCATTTTCCATGGTTTTTCACGAAATCAGGTCATGTGAATGGCTGATAGGAGGGTGTCGTATTAATTTACGGTATCCTCTTTTTTATTAAAAAAGTTTATGAATATAAATGTTTACTTATATTTTGCTTGAAATTAAAAAAACATCATCAATATTATTTAATATACCGCTAAAAAAAGACATCATACACTGATTTTTTATTGTCATTTAATAAAAAATAAACAAACAAAAAGACACAAAAAACGTTGACTAAAGTCTTTTTTAGTGCTAATTTATACATGTAAGGAACATTAACAAACAAAAACAACCATAAAAGGGAGCTGCTAGCATGTTAAAGAAAGAACGGCTGATGATGCTACTTGATATGGTTAACCAAAACAGCATTATGACCGTTAATGACCTAATTGGTAAGCTGGGGGTTTCCGATATGACTATCCGTCGTGACCTTGACGAATTAGCGGATAGCGGTAAGTTAGTTAGGATACATGGCGGAGCTCAAAGTGTTGCGAGCAGTGATGCAACTGAGCTATCTCACATTGAGAAAAAGGAATTGCACCTTGAACAAAAAGAACAAATTGCTCAACGTGCTGCCAAGATGATCAATGCAGGTGACACGATATATATTGGACCTGGAACGACTCAGGAACTGATAGTTCATTACGTTGATGATATTGCTGATTTGAGAGTTGTCACTAATAGTTTGCCAGTCTTTGAATGTTGGCAAAACAAAAATGTTGATTTGATTTTAGTTGGTGGTAATTTTCGTGAACGGTCAGGAGCTTTTATTGGTGGTTTAGCCAGCGACACTCTAAGAGATTTGAAATTTAATAAGTCTTTTGTGGGTGTGAATGGCCTCCATAATGAAAGCATGATGACAGCGAATACTGAAGAGGGTAGCGCCCAAGCAATTGCTGTTAATAATAGTCTGACAAAAATCGTTTTGGCTGATCGTTTCAAAATAAATCGGGATGATTTCTATCAATTTTATAACTTATACGATGTTGATTATTTGATCACTAATGATGAGTTAAATGATGAAACAGTCTCACATTATCAGCAGTATACAAAAGTTATTTTAGCAAAGGAATAAATAGAGTGGAGTTGGTAGTTGTTATCACACACTCTTAAAAATAATAGTTGGATCATTTAAATAATGGTTTAACTTAAAAACAAAGGAGATTTTATCATGAAAATTGCATTGGCATCAGACAAGGGCGGTTTTGATCTAAAGGAATATATCAAGAGTTATTTAAAGGGTAAAAATTATGATGTAGTTGATTTATCAGAAGAACCAGCTGCTGATTTTGTTGATTCTGCTAGCGCAGTTTCTCACGCAGTACTTGATGGTAAAGCTGAACGTGGAATTATGTTTGATGAATTTGGTGCTGGTTCAGCAATGGCTTCAAATAAGATCCATGGAATGGTCACAGCTAATGTTGCTGAAGAAAATACGTCACACATGACTACACAACATAATGGTGCAAAAGCGATCGCAATCGGTGCAGGTATTGTAGGACCAAAGAAGGCTGAATCATTAGTCAATGAATATCTTGGTGTTGATTATGCTGGTGGTCGTCATCAGATCCGTTTGGACATGTTAGAGAAGTTATCTTAATACTTACTTTGGCATAAAAAGTTATCAGTTTGCTTTAAAAAAATATCTACTTCGAGGAGGAAATAAAATGATTATCGCATTAGGAAATGATCATATTGTTACAGGAACAAAAATTCAAATCTCAGATTTCATCAAATCTTTAGGCCATGAAGTGATCGATGTCGGAACGTATGATAATACAAGAACTCATTATCCAATTTACGGGTTGAAAGTTGCAGATCTAGTACGTGATGGTAAAGCTGATTTAGGCGTAGTTCTTTGTGGTACAGGCGTTGGTATTTCGACTGCTGCTGATAAGAACACAGGTATCAGAGCTGCTTTAGTTAACGATGTAACGACAGCTAAGTATGCTAAAGAAGAATTAAATGCAAATGTGATCGGTTTTGGTGGAGCAGTTGTGGGTGAACATTTAGCTGAAGAGATCGTCAATACTTTCTTGAAGACTGAATATAAAGAAACGCCAGAAAACAAAGCTTTGATCGAAAAAATCGATGGGATCGAAAAAGACAACCCTGAACAACATGATAACCCACATTTCTATGATGACGAAATGAAGTTATGGAATGAAGGCTACTACCACGATTAATGTGTATAAGTTAGTTTAAGTAGAAAGCTAACGAAAAACACTGAGGATATTTTAGACACGATAAAGAGGAGAACAGAATAGTATGTCCAACAAAATTGAAGCTTTAAAACGTATGTCCAATGAAAATGGTGTAATTGCTGCTTTAGCGATCGACCAACGTGGTTCTTTGAAGAAAATGTTAGCTGCAGCAGCTAATAAACCTGCTAATGAAGATGATATTGTTGAATTTAAGAAAGTTATTTCTTCTGAATTAACAAAATATGCTTCTGCGATCTTACTGGATCCAGAATATGGCTTGCCAGCTGCTGCACAACGTGATGCTGATTGTGGTTTGTTAACTGCTTATGAAAAGACAGGTTATGACACAACAGCACCTGGCCGCATGCCAGACTTGTTGGCTGATTGGTCTGTTAAACGCTTAAAAGAAGCTGGTGCAGATTCGATTAAGTTCATGTTGTATTATGACGTTGATGAAGGCGAAGAGATCAATCGCAAGAAACAAGCATTTGTAGAACGGATCGGTGACGAATGTGTTGCTGAAGATATGCCATTCTTCTTGGAATTAATGTCATATGATGCAAATATTGATGATACAAAGAGTGCAGAATATGCCAAAGTTAAACCACACAAGGTTAACGCCATGGTTGAAGAATTTGCCAAAGGTCGTTATAATGTTGACGTTTTGAAGGTTGAAGTTCCAGTTAACATGGACTATGTTGAAGGCTATAACGGTGATAATGAAGTTATCTTCAGTAAGAAACAAGCTTTAAACTTCTTTAAAGAACAAGACAAGGCTACTGCTGGAATACCATTTATCTTCTTGAGTGCTGGTGTTTCTGCAGAACTCTTCCAAGAAACTTTGAAGTTTGCTCATGAAGCAGGTTCTAGTTTTAACGGTGTGCTTTGTGGACGTGCCACATGGCGTCATTCGATCGAACCATTTGCTAAAGATGGAGAAAAAGCAGGTCGTGAATGGATGCGGACAACTGGCCGTAAGAACATCGAAGATTTGAATGAAGTTCTTGCAGCTACAGCTTCATCATGGGAAAGTAAAGTTAAATAAGTTAATTATTGACTTAAAAAATTAAATTGATAGGATCAGTCATATTTTGATAGCGACTGGTCCTATTTTGTTGTAAAAAAGGAGCAGGACATAACTAGTTGTGTAATTCTAAAAGGGCCGTCGATCTATCCCCTTAAAAAGAGGTTAGATCGACGGCCCTTAAATGTGTTCCAAAAGATTGAAGTCATACTGTAACAACGGTTGCGTTATTCTGGTCTTTCGCTTTGCTATGATTCAAAATAATGCGATCATCGTTACAAATCAGCTTCAAAACATCTTTTGTCTCACTCTTTAAATTGATCTATTTTTTGGTGAGAATAAACCAACTTCATTAGATAAATTGTAAGATAGTCATTAAGATAGGGACAACTACGATAAATAATACAGTGCTCATAACCACGACATCTGTTGCATATTTAACATCACCGTGCGATTCGTTAGCCAAAATAGGCAATACAGCCAGCATCGGTGTTGCAGATTGAACGACTAATGTTTGACTCATCAAACTCGGCATTGAAAAGCCCGATGATACACCGATTTTGATCAAAATAATCAAAATTAGTGGTGAAATAATGAAACGACCGATCAAGGCAAGCACCGAATCACGTTCAAAGTGGAAGTTCTTTAGACCGGCATTGTACAAGACGATCCCGATATAAATCAAAGAGAGCGGTGTAACTAGGGAGCCGACGTAGTTTAAAGTTTGTCCCAAGAAATTCGGTACAGGAATGTTTAATAACATCCAAACGATTGCTACGATAAAGCCCACGAGTGGCATTGGTAAAATTTTTTGCCAGTTGATCTTATGCTGTTGTTTTTTGGCTGATTTGTCAACAGTCGGATCATCATTTTGAATTAAAAATACACCAAAGGCCCAAGTTGAAACGGTATTAACGATATAGTAAATCAGAAAATAAGACATGGCTTTCTCGCCAAAAAGTGCCATATTTAAAGGCATCCCAATAAAAATCGTATTGGCGTTAACAAAGGCGTTGATAAAAATACCACGACGACCGCGTTTGATTTTGAAGACTTTGACCATGAGCCAAGCGATGAGATAGCCGATCACAACACCTAAAACCGGAAAAACTAGTTCGGTTGAAAGACTGATCAAGCTTGAACGGGTCAAGTTTTTCATAACAGCGGTAAAGATTGAAGCTGGTAAGGCGATTTTGGTAATTATTGAAGAAATTTCACTACCAAATGAGTCACCGACCCACTTGAATTTTTTTAGTAAATATCCCAGAGCCATAATCAAAACGATCACGACAACGCTGGAAACAGATGTTAGAAATACAGACATGATCTGTTTACCTTCCTTTTTTAAAATATAAAATGATCTATTGTTTAACTAGAAATTAGTATTTAGGCGTCCATTTAGCATCATGAACGGCCTTTTTGGCATCAGTGACACCATCTTTTGCCAAGCCTTGGTCGATAGCACTTTGCGCAACGACTTCGGCCACCGTGGTTGAAAATTCTTCTAGTTTAGAAACTGGTGGTAAGACTGCAGCACCTGGTTGGGTCGTGTCAACAATACCACCTAAAGCATGACTAGCTTTAGCCAACATTTTTTCATTGATGATCTTAGCGCCAACAGCAATTGCGCCAAACCCAACACCGGGATAAACTAAAGCATTATTAGCCTGTCCGATTTCATAGTTAACGCCGTTGTGTTCGACACAACCAGCAGGAATACCAGTAGCTACTAATGCACGTCCATCTGTCCAGTCGATCAAATCCGAAGCCTTCGCTTCTGCTAGCTTCGTAGGGTTTGATAGTGGGAAGATGATCGGACGTTTTGTGTGTGCAGCCATTTCTTTTACAACTTGTTTATTGAATGTGCCTGGTTGAGTTGAAGTACCGATCATGACTGTAGGATGAACGGCTTTAACTATTGAATACAAGTCATTTAATAAATCAGGGTTCTCAAATTCATCACGCGAACGAGTAAATTTCTTTTGTCCGTCTGTTAAGTCTGGACTATCGTCAAACAATAGGCCTTGTTTATCGACCAGGTAGAAGTGTTTTTTAGCTTCTTTTGGTGACAGACCAGCGCGAACTAGTTCATCATATAACATTGATGCGATCCCGATACCAGCTGTTCCGGCGCCAAAGGTCAAGAATTTTTGGTCAGTGATTTTTTCACCAGAAATGTTTAAAGCACCTAAGACACCTGCCAAGGAAATAATACCTGTTCCTTGGATATCATCGTTGAAAGTTAAGATCTTGTCTTGATATTTGTTCAAGATAACCGAGGCATTAGCACGTCCAAAATCTTCAAAATGAAGTAAAGCTTTAGGGAAGAACTTAGTTGAAGCAGCAACGAATTTATCAACAAAATCAAGGTAGTTTTTACCTTGCACACGTCCATGACGGTTACCTAAATATTCTGGGTCATCTAATAATTGTTGGTTGTCAGTACCAACATCTAAAACGACGGGTAATACTTGAGAAGGATCAACGCCTGCGGCAGCAGTATAAACCATCAATTTACCAACGGCGATATCCACACCGTTGACGCCCCAGTCGCCGATACCTAAAATACCTTGTGAGTCAGTTACAACGATCAAACGAATATCACGATCACCAGCTGCATTAGCCAAGGCATCTTTAATATGGTCAGGGTCATCAATAGACAAAAAAGCAGCGTATTGTGGATCAACAAATAATTGACCATATTGTTCAATTGAATCAGCAATTGTTGGGTCATAAACAACTGGCATGAATTCAGTGATGTGCTGGCCCATTAATGAATAAAATAAAGTACGGTTAGTATTGAAAATATTCATTAAGAACAAACGTTGTTCAAGAGCAGAATCTTTGCTCTTGAATTGGTTATAAGCTTGTTTTTCTTGTTCTTCTAGTGTTTGAACACGAGGAGGCAGAGTACCGATCAAACCATATCTGTCTCTTTCTTCCTCAGTAAATGCGGTACCTTTATTTTTAAAGGGATCGTTTAAAATATTTTGTGCATTTTCCATATAAAAAACCTCCTAAATTAAAACAGAGCGGAATGAGCCGGGAGAAAGCGAGCACTAATGGACTTAGACATTATGACAAGTGTTTTTCTTGTCGTGGTGTCTAAGTTGATTAGGCGGAACTTTCTGGTTCATGTAGCTCGACTATTAAAACAGAGTGGAGCAGCTCGAACAGAAGATGAGCACTAGCGGACTTTAGCGCCATATTGCGCTTTTTGCAATGTGGTGATGAAGTTAGCTAGGCACAGTCTGCTGAGCTGCGAAGCTCGACTATTAAAACAGAGCGGAGCAGGGCGGTCAGCTGGCGAGCAATAACGGACACACACTATAATGCGTTTTTGCATTGTAGTGTGTGTTAGTTAAGCGCAATCCGGCTGCCATGCGAAGCTCGACTAAAAATACAGAACAAAGAGTAAACATAGAAAATAGACGTTAGCACACTTCCGCATATGACTTTCTCACTGTTATGCTGGAATTTGTAAGCGTGAGTTTCTATTTCTCGAAGTCTGCTTAAAGTTTAACTAAGACATTCTGTCCTAAAAACAACTGAGAGTTAAAGATCTAAAGTTCTCCTAAAGTTATTTATAACTTTTTAACCTTTTGAACGATCGTTAGTATAATCGTGTGCTAAAATTATAGTCAAATCTTCAATTACTTATAAACATTACTTATACGTAACTTATAAATATCGTAACGGGGGAGTTTAAATGAACATAAAAGATTTAGAATATTTTGTAACGGTTTTTGATGAAAAAAATTTTTCTAATGCTGCTATCCAAAAAAACGTTTCACAGCCTACAATTACTCTAGCCATTAAACGTTTAGAAAATGAGTTTGGGACTGTCTTGTTTTTAAGGGATCATTCACATCAAAGGCTAGAACCCACTCGTCAAGGTCAGCAATTATTGGTCCATGCACGAAAAATGCTGGCTGAGTTAGATTTGGCCAAAAAAGAGCTGACCCAAATTGAATCTGGTAAAGTACGGCTAGGTTTACCACCGATCATTGGTAATTATTATTTTCCTAAAATATCTCCAGCACTTTTTAGAAGTCAATTGATCAATAAAATTGATACTATTGAAGCAGGGTCAGCTGTGTTAAGACAAAATCTAACTAAGGGAGATGTTGATATTGCTTTATTAGGTTCTCTTTCACCAGTTATTGATCAGACATTAAAGGTGGATCTTTTTGCCAAATCTAAATTTAAAATTATCGTTTCTAACAAAAATCCTTTAGCTCAAAAAGATACGATCAATTTTATAGATTTAAAAGGTGAAAATTTTATTGTGCTGGACAAAGGGTTTGTACATGAAAAAGCGTTAAAAGAAGTGAGCCGTCACGCACATTGCAGGCCGAAAGTAGTCTATCTAACTTCTGATATTCATATCTTAAAATCTTTGGTTGCTGAGAATGTGGGAATCGGATTTTTAACTGAATCGGCAATTGCACGAACTGATCAATTACATTCATTAATTTTGTTAGATAAAGAACAACCCACTTTTTATATGTCGACAGCATATCGAAAAAGTAAAATACTGTCATATGATGAAAAAAGTATCCTAGATTTAGTACAGAAAGAACTGACAGGTCCAGATAATTAACT
This sequence comes from Ligilactobacillus pobuzihii E100301 = KCTC 13174, assembly GCF_000349725.1. GTDB lineage: Bacteria > Bacillota > Bacilli > Lactobacillales > Lactobacillaceae > Ligilactobacillus > Ligilactobacillus pobuzihii. The sequence continues at coordinate 106,689 of NZ_KB714693.1, read as the reverse complement.
GAAGCTTTCTGTTTTATAATGTTATGTTTTGTTTTAAAACAAACATTATTTGCAAAAAACCGTTTACAAAATGTTTGTTATAGTTTATACTAAATTGTGGATAGAAAATGGATTGTTACTATTAGATTAGGCATGACCATGAGAGGAATAAGTCAATTCACTGTGAAGTGTCTGCTACTCTTATGGTCTTTTTTTTGTCCAAATACGCGAAGGGGGGTATTTTTCTTGCTGGGGATCATCCAAGTGTTAAATAACAATTGCGCTATCGTAGATTTAGGAAAAGGTCGCCAAGCTCTGGTCAAAGGGCGCGGAGTTGCCTATCAAAAAAGGAAAGGTGACCAATTAGACAGTGAACGGATCGAAAAAGTGATGTATTTGGCGACAAAAGAGTCGCAACAAAACTTGACTTTTTTGTTAAAAGATATCCCGATCAATATCGTTACTACGACCTATGAAATAGTTGATAATGCTAAAAGTAAGTACAGTTACCAACTAGCTGATTTTGTTTATGTAACTTTAGCTGACCATATTAATGGTATGTATAAGCATCTGCAAAATAATACGTATCAAAGAACGCCAGTCCCAGATATGCAAGAACAATACCCAATGGAGTATCGTATTGCCACTGATGGTTTAAAAATCATTAATGCGAATTTGAAGGTGTATTTCCCTAAGGATGAAATTAAAAGTATTGCACTTCACTTTATCAACGGCCGTAGTGAGAGTGAAAATACTTCGACAGGGAATCAAGCTTCTCAGATCACAGTGGATCTGAATGATTTGGTACAAAGCATCTTACAAAAAAATTCGGTACTTAGAAATGGAACTAATCATAATTTTTATGATCGTTTAATGATTCATTTAGGCTATTTGGCAGAACGATTATCACAGCATCAGTCAAGTAATGAGCGGTCAATAGCTAAGATCGAGGAGGAAATGAGGACTTCATACCCACGTTCATATCAAATTGCACATGAAATTTATTCAGCAATTTGTCACGAATTGGATGCGGACTTGGGAGTAAATGAAGAGTTATATTTATTGATCCATATTCAAAGAATTATCTGCGAAAAAGAGAATGAAAGCGGTTTGGAGACTAGCTCAAATAATGGTTAAAAATAAACATATTAACTAAAAGTTAATTGGAGGGATTACTAATGGCTACAAAAAATGATATCTCAATGGTGGGTTTTGCAATTGTTGCTTATGCGGGAGATGCAAAATCGGACTTAATAGAAGCTTTGAATCAAGCACGTGATGGGAAATTTGCAAAAGCGCGTGAATTGGTAGAATCTGCTAATAAAAACATTGTTGAAGCTCACAACGAACAAACTACTCTGTTAACACAAGAAGCTGGCGGTTCAGACATGGATGTGACATTTATTATGGTGCATGGACAGGATACTTTGATGACAACAATGATGTTAAAAGATCAAGTAGAATATTTTATTAACGAATATGAAAGGATCGCAAAGATCGAAGAGCGTTTAGATAAGGCAGGTCTTTAATTTATGAGTTTATTGAATCGAGTAAAAAGTTTACCAAAAGATTTTGTTTGGGGTGGAGCAACAGCTGCTTACCAGGTAGAAGGAAGTACTAAAGTTGCTGGTAAAGGTAAAACGATGTGGGACGATTACCTAAAAGCACAGGGTCGTTTTTCACCTGACCCGGCCAGTGATTTTTATAATCGTTATCCAGAAGATATTGAACTTTCAAGAAAATATGGTTTGAATTCGATCCGCGTTTCAATCGCTTGGACACGGATCTTCCCTGAAGGGTACGGGAAGCCTAATCAAGAAGGCGTGGCTTATTATCATCGTTTGTTTAAAGAATGTCTCGACCAAGGCTTGGAACCTTACGTTAGTTTACATCACTTTGATAGTCCACAGACTTTATTTGAAAATGGTGATTGGCTAAATAGGAAGAACATAGATTACTTTGTTGACTATGCTGAATTTTGTTTCAAGGAATTTACGGAAGTTAAAAACTGGTTTACGATCAATGAGCTGATTTCACTGGCTTATTCACAGTATATTCAAGGAAATTTCCCACCTAACCACCATTTTGATGTAACAAGTGGGATCCAAGCGCAACACAATGAGCTAGTTGCCCACGCACGTGTAGTAAATCTCTATAAGAAGTTGGGCTTACCTGGGCGTATTGGATTGATTCATGTTATTCAACCGATTTATCCAATTGATGACACGCCAGAAAATGTACACGCTGCTAAATTACAAGATGCATTTATGAATAAATTTTTGCTTGACGGGACATTTCTAGGTTATTACTCAGATGACACTATGGAATCGATCAATGAGATTTTACGTTTGAATGATGCACATCTAGAAATTGAAGATGGTGACTTAGATATTTTAGCCAAAGCGGCTCCTCAAAATGATTTCTTTGGAATGAACTATTATCAAAATCAATTTATCAAAGCATATCATGGCGAAAGTACCAATAGTTTTAATGGTACGGGTGATAAAGGAACATCATCCTTTAAGTTTAAAGGTGTTGGTGAAGCAGTTAAAAAGGAAGGCGTTCCAACAACTGATTGGGACTGGAATATTTACCCAGAAGGATTATACGATTCCTTGAAACGTGTTTCGCGCGACTATCCAAACTGTAAAACTATTTATATTACCGAAAATGGTTTAGGTATGAAAGAAGAAAAGCCGGCTGAAGGCGAGATTTTAGCAGACGATAAACGGATCGACTACATTGACCAACATATTGAGGCTATTTTAAGGGCAAGAGATGAAGGTGTCGATGTTCAAGGATACTTTGTTTGGTCCTTGCAAGATCAGTTCTCATGGGCTAATGGATACAACAAGCGTTATGGTTTGTTCTTTATCGATTTTGAAACACAGAAACGTTATATCAAGAAGAGTGCTCTGTGGTTCAAAGAATTAGCAGATACGATAAAATAAAAAGGATTGAAGGCTCGGTTAGCAGAGAATTTCTAACCAGTTTTCATATCATCTTGTTATTTTTAACGATGTGGTATGAAAGCTGGCTAGAGATGATCTGGCGGATTTGGTGACAATAACTGGGGGAATCCTTCATAAAATTAATGTGATAAATTAGGACGGACTGTCGCCGTGCTATTTAAAAAATTTTTGTTCAATAATATTCCCTTTATGGCGGATCGTTACTATTCAATTAGGCGTGACCGCAGTCGGGAAAGCACTAAAAATAATAGTTTTTCCTTATTTTGATGTAGCTTTTTCTGACTGCGGTTTTTAAATAAGTGTTTTATAATTTTTTTAATAAAAAGGAGTGAAGATCTTTGAATGGTATTATTAAAGCAATAGAAAAACACCAATCTACGTTCGAAAAGATTTCGCGTAATATCTATTTGCAAGCTATCAAAGATGGGTTTTTAGCGGCCATGCCGGTTATCTTGTTCTCAAGTATTTTTCTCTTGTGTGCATCATTACCAGAAGTTTTTGGCGCTTCATTGCCCGGTGGTTTGACCGATTGGTTGAACAAGATTTATAACTACACGATGGGTGTAGTTGGGATGTTAGTTGCAGGTACGACTGCACGTTGTTTAGCAGGTTCAATGAACCGTAGTAAGATGCCTGCTGGTAAGGCTATCAGTGAAGTATCAGTTATGATCGCTTCAATTTGTGGTTTCTTATTACTTGCTGTTACACAACAAAAAGATGGTTCTTTTGTGACAGCTAACATGGGTACGAACGGTATTTTATCAGCATTCGTTTCTGCTTTCTTAACAGTAAATGTATATCGTTTTTGTATCATTAAAGATATTACGATTCATATGCCCAAAGAAGTTCCTGGTACAATTGCCGCAAACTTCCGTGATATCTTCGCATATTCGTTCTCAGTTTTAGGTTGTGCTCTTATTGATTTCTTGGCACGTTCCTTTGTTAAAGTGCCATTTGCTGAAGTTATTGCTAAATTGTTCCAGCCACTGTTCAATGGTGCAGAATCATATCTAGGAATGGCCTTTATCTGGTTCCTTATTCCATTGTTCTGGTTCGTTGGTGTGCATGGCCCATCTGTTGTTAAACCAGCTATCGAAGCTCCATTATTCGGGAACACAACTTTGAACTTGGCTTTGCAAAAAGCAGGTGAACATCCTTCGCATGCATTGACAGAAAACTTTGGTAATTTCGTTGGTGAACTTGGTGGTACAGGTGCCACTTTCGTTGTACCATTTATTTTCATGATCGCAATGCATTCTAAACAGTTAAAAGCTGTGGGTAAAGCATCCTTTATCCCTGTTATGTTTGCGGTCAATGAACCACTATTGTTTGCCGCCCCAATGATTTTAAACCCTTATATGTTCGTACCGTTCCTTTTGGCCCCAGTTGCCAACGTTTTGATCGGTAAAGCATTTATTCAATTCCTCGGAATGAACGGGTTTATGTACGTCTTGCCATGGGCAACGCCGGGACCAATCGGGACGTTCCTAGCTACCGGTTTTCAACCAATATCCTTGCTCTTTATCGTGGCCTTACTGGCAGTAGATGTCTTGATTTATCTGCCGTTCTGTCGTGCTTATGATAAAGAATTATGTGACCAAGAAGCTGCAAAATTAGCAGAAGAAACAGCTACAGCGGGTGTTACAGATGAATCTGTCCCAGCTGCAGAACCAGAAATGCCTGTAAGTGAAGCACAAGAAAACGTTGCTGCAAAACCAGAAGCAAAAGAAACAACAGATGCTCCAGTTAATTCGGCGAGTGATGATCCTGATGACCCAACTAAAGTTTTAGTACTTTGTGCTGGTGCAGGTACAAGTGAATTATTAGCGAATGCCCTTAAAGAAGGTGCAGAAGAATATAATGTTAATTTGACGGCTAGAGCTGGAGCTTATGGTTCTCACTATGATATCTTGCCTAACTTTAATGTAGTTGTTTTGGCACCACAAGTTAAGACTTACTATGAAGATATTAAAAAAGATACTGATAAATACGGTATCAAGCTGATCAAAACACAAGGAAAACAGTATATTGATTTAACTCGTTCCCCTAAAGAAGCCCTTGATTTTGTGATGGGTAAACTTAATGAAGATGATGAAACAGACGCATAAATAATCATTCGTTTTTTTATAATTTAAAGCTAGAAAAAACACTTAACAACAGTGAGTTTATACTCAAAATTGTTAGGTGTTTTTTAATCGCTACTTTCACGATAACTGATCGAAGTACCGATGATCATTCTTTCGGGAATGTGTTCTTTAGCAGTAAGTAGTTGGGCCAACATTTCTACACCACGTTTAGCCATTAAAGGTAGATAAACTTTAACGGATGTCAAGGTTGGTTCTGCATTTTCGGCAAGTTCTGAGTCATTAAAACTGACTACGGAAACTTGTTTTGGGACTGCGATTTTATTTTCTTTGAAAAAATCTAGTGCTCCTAGGGCTAAGAGATCACTAGCTACAAATAAAGCATTGGGGAAGTGATCTCCTAATTTTTGATAGGCGGTTTGTATGGTGGAATAACCGACTGAACGAGAAACTGCGTTAGTGGAAAAGACATTTTCAGCCTGATAAAGATGCTTGGAACGTAAATAATGACGATAGTCTACTAAACGTCGATCGTATATCTTTTCTGAATCATCGCTGGTACGTCCTTCAGCAATTAAGATCCCAATATTTTCACGGTCATGATCAATAAAGTCTTGTAAGACTCGTTGTACACCAACTTCATTGTCACTAGTAACACAGCTGATATCATTTTCTAGCGAATTATCACCAATGATCACTAATTGTGAGTTTAAGGCTTTTAGTTGGAGTCGTTGATTTGTACTGAACCGGCCGATAGCGATCACGCCCGCGCAGCGTCTAACATTGGTCCAAGGAGAATCTCCAAAGACCTGGATAGTTTTATAACCGCGCTTTTTGAGTTCTTTTTCAGCTGTTAAGCGTAGGGTTAAATAATAAGGATCATCTTGTTCTTGTTTTGCAGTGAACCAAGTTACGATCCCGATGGTAGCTGGCCGAGTCTTTTTCTTACCTGAATTGTAATTCATTGCATCCGCGATTTTAAGCACTCGTTGGCGAGTTTCATTTGTGACAGATAAAGAACTATCTTGATTCAAAATGCGTGAAACAGTGGTAATAGAGACACCTGCTTTAGTTGCGATATCTTTCAAGCTCACTGGTCAGCTCTCCCTTACGTTAATTTAGAACACATTTGTACTGTTACTATTTATTATTTTGAACTACTGCTGTCAATAAAGTCAAGTTAATTATACTTATAGCAATGAGCAAACGGTAAGCTTTAGGAATTTGAATGATAATCCTAAAGAAGAAACCAAAAACATGTCAGAAAAAGCAATTTGGCTTTTCTGACATGTTTTTACTGTATATAGATTATTGAGAGATAATTACTTTGTTTTTGATAATTCTTTTGTTTCAGTTAATTCTTTAAACCAGTAAGCACTCTTTTTTGGATAGCGTTTCTGGGTATCAAAATCAACAAAGAATAGGCCATAACGTTTAGAGTAACCGTTAGTCCATGAGAACATATCTTGCAAGGACCATACGAAATATCCTTTAACATTAATACCATTTTCAATCGCACGAAGGACTTCTTGCAAATGGATCTTGATATAATCGATCCGTTTTGAATCATCCAAAATTTCGTTTTCAGCTGGTTTTTCTTCTTTCAAACCTAGGCCGTTTTCAGTAATATAAATGTCTTGAACTTTAGGATAATTAGTATGGATTCGTTCTAACTGGTCATATAGACCTTGAGGATTGATCGGCCAATCCCAATCAGTCATTTCAATTCCATCTGGTACACCAGATTCACCAATTCCTTGTAAGCGGGAAATAGATGAACCTTTTTTCCCCGTCCCGTTATGAATAGTTTCAGAAATTCCGTGATATTCTTTCATGTATTTACTGAAGTAGTAGTTGACTCCTACGAAATCTAATTGATCTGAAGCCTGCTTAAGTTCTACCATTTCGCTATCAGTGATCGAGATTTTTGCTTGGTCGTTAGCCGCTAAGATCTCGTTCATTAAGGAGAGAGTTTCTTGACTATATTCTCCACCTAAAGTTCCGTCTAAAAAGAGACGATTGTCTAGCACATCCTGTAATTTAGCGGCGTGCATATCGCCTTTTTTAGTAGAGTCGAATGGATAAACAGTTTGCAAAGCATGTACTACACCAATTTGTCCGCTGATCTGTAATTTCCTAAATTCGTTAACAACTCGTGCATGAGCTAAGTTTAGGTTATGCTCAGCTTGAAATGTTTTGTGGAAATTATATTTCTCACCAGGAGGAAAAGTTCCAGTAGTGTATTGTTGGACGGCCATTGAAGTTGGCTCGTTGATCGTGATCCAGTAGTTGATCTCACTAAATTCCTGGAAACAGAATTTAGCGTAGTCAACGAATTTAGTAATGTTTTCTTCGTTTAGCCAGTCACCAGTTTGGTGCAAAGCTTCAGGTGTATCAAAATGATGCAATGTTACAAATGGTTCGATCCCATTTTTACGGCATTCAGCGAACATATTGTGGTAGTAATCAACCCCAGCTTGTTCTGGTTGACCACTTCCAGTTGGAAAGATACGTGTCCAGGCAATCGAGATCCGAATCGAATTCAAGCCGAAATCACCAGATAACTTTAAGTCTTCTGGGTAACGATGATAGAAATCACAGGCAGGTTCAGGATCAAAGCGACCCTGCTTTTTCAGGAAAGGTTCCCATAAAACTTCACCCTTATTGCCTTCTTTTACTGCTCCTTCAGTTTGGAATGCTGCAGTTGCACCACCAAAATAAAAATCTGTTGGAAATTTCATGTAATAGTCTCCTCTCAATCCTTGTTTTTTTATAAGGTATTTATCGATCAATCAACATTATTCTTTTTGCCCTGATTTATTAGTTAATTGTTCTGAAACAAAAGCTAAAGCTTTATCGCCGTCACGAGTTAATTCAATGTATTGTTTGCCAGAAGTTGAGACCATCTTGACACCGTATTTGTCGGTGATCTTTCTCAGGTTATCTTTCATACTGTCCATTTGTGGAGCTAAAATGACAAGATCCATATCTTGAATCAGGTCCATATCTTGTCCGAAAGCCCGAGCAGCAGCTGATAAGCTTAAGCTTCTTTCCGATGCTAGTTTATTCAAAGCATTGGCTAAGATCCCACTGGTACCTCCACCGGCACAAAGAACTAATACTGTACTGTTCTCAGGGATAGCATTTTCATTAGCAGTTTGTAAGTTATGGTCTTCATCAGTAGTGGCAACAACAACATCACCATCTTGATCAGCTGGAACATCTGTACCGTTAGTTTGAATATTTTCTTCCTTGGCAATTTCATCGGCAAGTAAAGTTTTGTCGTAGGTTTTAAAGAATGGCCAGTAGACTAAGATATCCAAAACAATGATCAAAGCAACATAGACGAATGATAATGGAGCGAACCCAGTTGAAACAGGTATCCCGATAAATCCAGGTAACGTCCATGGCATTGTGTACATAATTGAATTCATACCAAGCACATCTACGAAGAACTTAAACATACAAACGTTTACGATAGGTGTCAAAATGAATGGCAAGAAGAAGACTGGATTCATAATGATCGGTGTTCCAAACAAAATTGGTTCGTTAACAGAAAATGTTCCGGGAATAAAGGAAGCAGTACCTACAGCTTTTAACTGTTTTGATTTAGCGAAGAACATAAAGATGTACGCCAAAACAAGTGTTGAACCAGTACCACCAAAATTCATAACGTAATCCATAGTGTTCATAGCTAAAACATGTGAGGCTTGATGTCCAGCTTGGTACATTTCCAAATTAGCTGCAGTGTTAGCGATCATAATTGGTACAACAGCAGGTTGAACGATCGATGGTCCTTGGACACCACAGAACCAGAAGAAGGCCATAGCACCAGCAATAATTGATAATCCGAGATAAGACTCACTAGCACTGAAAAGTGGAGATAAGAGTTTAATGATGAATTCTGGTAAGTTAACGCCGGATAATTGTCTGAAAGCTAGATCAATTGCCCAGAAAAGCGTAACTGTTGAAGCCATTGGGATAAGGTCTTTAAAAGTCTGTGCGATGTTTTGTGGGACTTGTGGTGGTAATTTAATAGTAATGTTGTTTTTAATGCAGACATGGTAGATATTTGGTGTGATCAAACCAACAATATAAGCGGCAATCAAACCTTGAGTTCCCATGTACGTTAAGTCAACACCATTTTTTAATGGAACAATGGCAAGGATAATGAATGAAATTTCGGCCGCCATGATAACTGAGATCGGGTTGACCTGGTTAGTTTTAGGTAACGTTAAGTTTTTGGAATCTGTCAAATTTTTAGCAGTTGTCCCTGTAACGAACAAAGCTAAGAGTCCCATCGAATAGTTATAAGCCGTTAGTAAATTATTGGTAACATTATCTGACCAATAAAAGCCCCAGGCGTTTGGAACATAGGCAATCATTAAGAAAATACTTGAAAATAAAATAATTGGCATCGCTGCGATAAAACCGTCACGGATCGCGGCAATGTATTGATTAGCAGCAATTTTTTCGAATAATGGCTTAAGTTTCTCGACTTTCTTTTGAATACCAGCACTCATAATATAAAACCCTCCTTAGTAATAAAAAACATATTGAATCTTTTGTAGAATGCGTTTTCAGCCAACATCTTTATTATATTTTGTATTTAGTAAAAGTCAACAATAATTTTACTTAATTTTACCTAATTATATTCTATAAAATAAGTCTTTATAAAATAAAATAACAAAAAATTCGTGATTTATTAGCTTAAACTATACAAGAATTTCTAAAAGGAAATGGCTATTTGACTGACATCCGCATAACGCATTTTTATAGACAACGTTTTCAATTCTAGAAAATATAGTTTAAAATATGATTATTAAAAAGAAAGGCGGAATATATAGTGAAAATTGCGTTGATCGCACATGATAAGAAGAAACCAGATATGAAAAAATTATCTTTAGCGTATAAAAAAATCTTGGAAAAGCACGAACTATTTGCAACTGGTCATACTGGCCAAATTGTTTCTGAGGCTACGGGTTTGAATGTACGATGTTTTAATTCTGGACCCTTAGGTGGAGACCAAGAAGTGGGTTCTTTGATCGCACAGAATAAAATTGATGCTGTTATCTTTTTACGGGATCCACTGACAGCACAGCCACATGAACCAGATGTGAATGCATTGATCAGATTATCGGACGTTTATAATATTCCGTTGGCTACTAATTTAGGAACAGCAGAGGTTATTTTACGTGGATTAGATAATGGTTATCTTGATTTTCGACGGTTAGTTAATGGCAATGAAAACAAGCACGAAAAGTATTAAAAGGTGATGTTTTAGTATTTCATGTGAAACGTTCCTATTCATAATGTAGAAATAGAACTAAATTTTAGATCCTAATCGAAAAAAGATTGTGTAAATAATTTCATGCAGGTAAATATATACTGTTTTTTGGTGGTAATTAAGAAGAAAAAGGTGGGATTTAGACTTAATAAAAGGAAATTGGTTTGTATAATTTCTGATATAAACATGATAATGAATAAGCTTATTTAGAGTTTAATGCAAATTTCTTTTTTATTGAAAGAGGTTTGCATTTTTTTATTTTAAAATAATCTTTTTCTGTGAATGTGTTCATTTTTGGTAAAAATGTATACAATATAAAAAATGTGGTGTACAATTTAATCTGTCGACAAAATGAAATCGCTTTAAAAATGGAGGAAAGTAAAAATGAAAAAAATTGGTTTTGTAGGATTAGGAATTATGGGAAATCCAATGTCTAAAAATTTAGTAAAAGCAGGATATGATGTATCTGTATTTGATTTAAATAAAGATGCAGTTCAGAGACTAGTTGATTTAGGTGCAAAAGAGAAATCTACTAAGAAAATGGCACAGGAATCAGATGTGATCATTACGATGCTTCCTGCTGCTGCCCATGTACTTTCTACATTAGAAGGTAAAGATGGAATTTTTGAAAATGCACATCAAGGATTGATAGTGATAGATATGAGTTCTATTGGACCTATTGATGCCAAAAAAATTGCAAGTGAAGCCGTTAAATATGGTGTGGAAACACTTGATGCACCAGTTAGTGGTGGTGAACCTAAAGCTATTGATGGAACTTTATCAATTATGGTTGGTGGTAAACAAGATACCTTACATAAAGTAGATGAAATTTTGCACGTAATTGGAGAAAATATTGTTTTAGTTGGAGATCATGGCAGCGGGGTTACTGCTAAATTAGCAAATCAAGTAATTGTTAATTTGAATATCGCTGCTCTTTCTGAAGCTTTGGTTTTGGCAGCTAAAGCTGGAATTGATATTGAGAAAATGTATCAAGCAATTCGTGGTGGATTAGCTGGTAGTACAGTTATGGATGCAAAAGTACCGTTAATTTTAGATAGAAACTTTAAACCAGGTGGCACAATGGCCATTAATATGAAAGATTTAACTAATGTATTACAAACTGCTCATGACTTGGATGTTCCAGTTCCATTTTCAAGTCAATTGCTAGAAATTTTCCATTCTCTTAAGGCTGATGGAAAGATTATGAATGATCATGGTGGGATTGTTCAATACTTTGAAAAAATTGCAAATGTAACAGTAACAAGAGGTGAAAAATAATGTCTGCTATTAACGCCGAAAAAACTTTTGCTAAATTATTACGAGAACCAGACAGTAAAAAAATTGGAAACTTATTACAAGTAGAATTAGCACAGTTAAAAAACAAAGTAGTTGTTTTGGATGATGATCCAACAGGAAGTCAAACTGTTCACGATATTTCTGTTTATACCAATTGGGATTTGAATAGCATCCGACAAGGATTTGCTGAAGAAAACTCAATGTTTTACATCCTTACTAATTCACGTGGATTAACTAAAGACGAAACAACTAGGCTTCATAAACAAGTTGCACAAAATATCTGCAAAGTTTCTAAAGAAACTGGGCAAAAATTTTTGATCATCAGTAGAAGTGATTCCACTTTACGAGGACATTATCCGCTTGAAACAGAGATATTAAAGAAGACGGTTGAAGAACAAACAGATGTTAAATATGATGGGGAAGTTATCATGCCATTCTTTAAAGAAGGCGGACGTTTTACAATTGATGATGTTCATTATGTGCAGATGGGGAAAGATTTAGTTCCAGCTGGCGAAACAGAATTTGCTGAAGATCGGACATTTGGTTATCAGTCTTCTAATTTAAAAGACTGGGTTGAAGAAAAAACTTGTGGTCAATATCGAGCAGAAGATGTTACAGCAATAGAACTAGAAGACTTAAGATCTGTAGAAATCGAGAAAATTACTAAACAATTAATGAAGGTTGAAGACTATAATAAAGTAATTGTAAATGCTGTTAATTATTGCGATGTTCAAATATTTGTAATTGCCTTGATTAGAGCTATTAGACAAGGAAAGCAATTTATTTTTAGGACAGCCGCGGCTTTACCTAAAGTATTGGGTGGAGTAAGCGATATTCCTTTGCTAACTAAAGACAAACTAGTTGAAAAAACTGAGGCTGGTGGTCTGATAGTTATCGGCTCACATGTACAAAAGACAACAAATCAGTTAAATGAGTTAAAAAAATTGAAAAACGTTGAATTTATAGAATTTGATGTTCATCAGGTCTTGAGAGCTCAGGGATTAGAACCAGAAGTAGCTAGAGTTTCTGAAAAAGTAAATAATTTATTACGGAAGGGAGTAACTGTTGCTGTATATACTTCCAGAGAACGAATTGATTTACCTAATGACCAAAAAGAAGAAGCTTTAAAATTATCGGTTTCCATTTCAACTGCTCTAACTAATATTGTTAAAAATTTAACTGTAAAACCTAAATTTATGATTGCTAAGGGTGGAATTACTTCGAGTGATGTTGGTGTTAATGGTTTAGGTGTTAAACGTGCTCTGATTGCTGGACAAATCAAACCAGGAATTCCTGTTTGGTATACAGACTCTGAAGCCAAATTTCCTAAGTTGTCTTATATTATTTTTCCAGGAAATGTCGGCGAGACAGAAACCTTGCGCGAGGCAGTAGAAATTTTAGATAAGAGGTAAATATATGGCATTTCTAGCGATAATAATCGGAATTATTCTATTACTAATATTAATGATTGGATTGCATGTAAATGCATTTGTATCTTTAATTTTGACATCTTTAGCAGTTGGATTAATGGAAGGTATGACACCAGTTCAGGCCATGGAATCTATACAGAATGGCTTGGGTTCTTCTGCTGGCAGTCTAATGTTGGTAATTATCTTTGGAGCAGCTATTGGTAAAATGCTAACTGACACTGGAGCTGCTCAAAGAATAGCTACAACAATGGTGGATACTTTTGGAAGAAAACACGTTCAAGCAGCTTCAGTAGTTACTGCGATGGTAGTAGGAATTGCTATGTTTTTTGAAACAGGTGTTGTAGTTTTGATACCGCTAGTTTTTTCAATAGCAGCGGTAGCAGAAATACCTGCTTTATATATTGGTTTACCAGTATTAGCAGCGTTGATTACTATGCATGGTTTTGTTCCACCACATCCGGCTCCAACAGCTATTGCAGGCATCTTTGGTGCAAATATCGGTAAAACGATGATTATTGGGATTTTAATTGCAATCCCGGCTATTATCATTGCAGGTCCTCTATTTACAAAATTCTTTAAAAAAGAAGATCTTGAGGTCCAGGCACCAAAGGCGGTATATTCTGATAGGGAATTTACTGAACAGGAAATGCCAGGATTCGGTATTAGTATATTAACAGCAGTTTTACCGATAATTTTTATTTTTATAAAAACTATTGCTGATTTTTCATTACCCAAATCATCTTTATTAACGTTTACTGATTTCATTGGAGAGCCTGGTGCTGCATTGATGATTACATTTGTAGTATCAGTTTATACTCTTGGAATTAGAAAAGGAAAATCAATTAAAGATGTCATGAATACTTTTGCCAATGCAGTTTCAGGTATCGCTATGATACTTTTAATTATTGCTGGTGGTGGTGCTTTTAAGCAGGTTTTAGTTGATAGTCATGTTGATAAGATGATTGCTTCTGTAATGATGAATTCATCGTTATCACCTTTATTTTTAACTTGGCTAATTGCGGCAGTTTTACGTTTTTCATTAGGATCTGCTACAGTTGCAAGTATGACGGCTGCAGGAATACTTGCCCCAATTGCTGCAAAATCTGGGATCAGCCCTGAGTTATTAGCTTTAGCAGCTGGTGCAGGTAGCGTTGGTTTTTCTCAAGTTAGTGATGCTGGATTTTGGATTGTAAAAGAGTATTTTAATATGTCAATTGTAAAAACACTTAAGACATGGACGGTTTTGACTACAATAATCGGCGTAATTGGTTTGGTTTGCATTTTAATTTTAGGAATGTTTATGTAACTAAAGAAGGAAGAAAACTGGCTATAATCGCAGAAGATTATGTAGTTAACAATGGACGAATGTCCTTGAAAACAAGAAGTTGTAACAAAACAAGTTTAGAGTAAAAATAAGAACTACATCATATTGAGATTCTTCTATCTCATTATGATGCAGTTTTTTGTATTTATTGGCAGAAATAATAATTTTGTCTCAGTTACTTTTACTAGTTGGAAGTTATTTAAATGTCTAACTTTTTGCTAAACTTCAACTTATTTAGCGTTTTTTCATTTATTTTTTTAAGCGATTCATTGTGAACTCAAGATCTTTATTTAAATGTTCCTGTAGCAGTCTTTCGGCTAGCGGACCGTTATTATCTTTGATTGCATTTAAAATGTTTTCATGTTCATCGATTAAGTGGACGCGCCGATGTAATGTTACTGTTTGTCGCATTAAAAAAATCATTGTTTGCATTTGGTCAATAATCTTAATAACCTCTTGATTATGAGTTTCTTCAACTAAGACTTGATGAAATTCATAATTTGCTTGTAATATTTCATCTTTGGAACCCTTTTGGGCTGTTGCTACACATTGTTCCAGATGCTGTAAAGCTTCTTCTGAAATGACATTAGCACAGTATTTAGCGGCATATCCTTCAAGAATAACACGTACTTGAAAAACATCGCGAATTTCTTTTTCACTAGGTACATGAACATGTTTGTTTTTAATGAAACCTTCGTTTTTTAATTGAGTCATGGCAGATCTGATTGGTGTCCGACTTAAGTTTAGTTTTTTGGCTAACATTGTTTCTGTTAGCTTAGTTTCGGGTTTAATTTCCCCGTTTAATATTTGATTTCTTAAAAGTTCATATGCAGAAACATAGCTTGGCTCTTCTTTTTTATTCATTACACTATCCTATGAGTTTTTAATACTATTTTAACGGAAAAATTTGATAGTGTCGAACTTTACTATATTATTCTGAACAGTTCAAAAGCAAAAAGTAATTGGTCTAGCTAGTTTAAGTTGCTTGTTTCTAAATGGAGCGAATGGTTTTTCATTTTTGGAAATTCAAAAGGTAATTTTACGTCTTAATGGATCCACATTCGTTGCCAAGAGTAGGTTTAAATAAACTCGGATTAACATCAATATCAATGAACTTATCAAAAAAGGTTAAGGTTAATCAACTGAATTATTTAGTAGATTTGTCTGAAATTTTACTCCTAGACAAATTGCACCCAAAAGCAAGGCGAGAATACCACTAACAGAAAATACGTTTAAACCGAGATTACTTGTTATTGACGTTAAGGGATTAACGATAAAGGGACTCATGACACCACCGAGTGAGTTGATTGCAACATAAATACCTAAAGCCATGGAAAGACTATTACTATCAACTGCAAGTGACAGTAGGTATGAGTATTGCCCCATCGCAATGCTCATGGCTGCCCCAACAATAAAGCTGCCAATAAAAATTAATGTCAATGAGTGGCAAAATCCGATTATCAAAAATGCACACCCATATAAAATAAATGACAAGGCAATGGATGAATGTTTAAATTTCTTCCCGATTATTCCCACGATAAAGCCACATAATAAGCCACCAACTAGTGAGATCGTGGAAGTTAAGGCAGCCTGTGATGTGGCTCCCAAGCCATTTTTAACCACAAATAGTGAAATATTATTGTTTAAGACGTTATTTAAAAGCATCGTGAAAAACGCCCAAAATGAGCAGTAGAAAACGTATTTATTAAGTTTTATTTTGCCGTTAACTTTAACTTCTTCACCAGTATTTAAATTTAATGGGTGGAAAGGAACTAAAAAAATTACAGTGATCAAAATTAGTAACGAAAAAAGATAGATCCAGTAATTGTTGATCCAATTATTTGTAGCTGCTAACTGACCACCACCCATGATAAAGATAATACCCCCAATATTGGTAAAGCTAGTGAATAATCCCATTGTTGTTGCACGTTCTGTTTTAGGTAACATAGTTGAAATTAAAACCTGTGACAAATTAGTACAAGCCCCTTGTCCTAATCCAACTAAACAAGAACAAAATAGGAGGAACAAAAAGTTATTATGAAAGGCAAGTGGCAAAAGACCGCCAATCATAACTAAAGTGATCGAATTAATAGTTAGTGTTTTTAAATTGATTTTACTAGTGGATAACTTTCCAATAATTAGTCCGGCTAACATCATAAATAAGTTAGGAAATGATGTTAGCATTTGAACTCCTGTATTACTTAAGTTAAAGTGTTGAGCGATGGCAGCGTATGAGGGTGTGATGGCTAAAGCTGCCATGCCCATTGTACTGACTGCTAAAACACCTAAACGTGTTTTAGAAATATATGATTTAGTTGCAGAATCAATTTTCATTATAATAGACCTCTTTAATTATTAATGACAATATTTAAAACTGCGTTTCTTCCAGAATAGGCTGCATACCCTGCTGTACTACCGGGCAGTGTGACTGCATAAGTGTCACCAACTAACATCCCGGCAGCATCGTTTCCTACTGCGTATAATCCAGGAATAGGATAACCATAGCTATTTAAAATATTGTTATTATTATCAACACGCAAGCCACCTAGTGCACAAGCCATACCAACACCTAGTTCGACTGCATAAAAAGGTCCAACTTTCACAGGCGTTAGATAAGATTTATTTTTACCAAAATCGCTATCATATTTTGCTTGAACAAGTCGATTATAGTGAGAAATCGTTTCTGAAAGTTTAGGTAATTGTAGTTTTTCGGCTAATTCTGTCAGCGAAGCAGCTGTTGTTAAATATTTTTCATGATTTTCTAAACTAGTTTTTATTTCGGAAGGTAGTCTATCTAGTGTCTCTGGAGATACTGGTGAATTACCGACTTCTTTATACAAGCCAATTTTTGACAAATGTTCGATAGCTTCTTGATCAAAAATTGAAAAGACACGAGATTGTGTTAGAATCGAAGCTCCAGCATGGCACATATTATCGTTGACATCTTCATTGACGAAACGTTCGCCACGCTCATTGACCCATAAAATGGCTTCTTGTGTAGCCGCAGTAGCAAGTTGTGAAGACATATGAATAAATGGTGGTTTAACAGTATCGTAGATTGCGCCACCACCATATTGAATTGCACCCATCTGATAATGTTTAGCACCAACAGCCCAAGCTAATTGTATTCCATCACCAGTGGCTTTACCGTTACTAACAGTTAATAAACGGTCAGAAAAAGGAGATTTTTTCCGAACCAATTCAGGGTTATCAACATAACCGCCAGTAGCTAAAATAATATTGTTAGTAGTGAGGTGACGTTCTTGGCCTGTGGCTTCATTTCTAATGATCAAGCCACAGATTTGTCCATTTTGGACAAGGACCTTTTGGGCACTGGTACTGTTGATAAATTCAGCATCTGCTTTAACAGCTGTATTATACATTGTTTGAACCGCAGCATGGCCTCCACCAGTAAAGGGATGTATCGTAGGCCAACTATCACCTTGTTTGCTGACTGCATTAAATTTAACACCGAGTGAATGGAGCCAATCGATAGTTTGACCGCTATGGTCAATAAACTTTTTAAGGTGTCGGGCACTTGCTTCATAATGCGAGTAGTTTAGTTCTTCATGCAAAAGGGCTAGCTTATTGACCTTAATGTTTTGTTTTTTTTGTAAATAACTATCAACACCCATTGCACCCTCGACATAATTACCGTTGCCACCAATTGTGCGACCTTTTTCTAAGACTAAGGTGGTTAGATTTTTTTCTCTAGCACTGATGGCCGCCGCTAAACCAGACAGTCCGCCACCCACGATCACGACATCATAATTTTTTTCTTTGGGAAACATGTTTTACCTCCCCCCTGATTATTTCAAGCCTACTGAAACACCGCCGTCACTTAAAATTGTTTGACCGGTCATGAAGCTTGCTTGACTAGCAATAAAAACGAAAACTTTGGCTATTTCTGCTGGAGTTGCTGCGCGTTTCATTGGAACTGTGGGTAATACTTTCTCTAAAAATTCACCTTCATTGAGTGCTGTTTTGGTTAAGCCCGGGGCTACACAATTAATACGAATATTTTTATCAGCATAATCAACTGCGGCTGCCTGGGTCATACCCATGATCCCGTTCTTAGCGGCATTATAAGCACCCATCCCACCAGGATTATAGATACTTCCAAGTGCGCCGGTATTTACAATTGAGCCAAAACCTTGTTTTAAGAAAAGTTTAATTTCTTCACGCATACATAAGAAAGTTCCACGTAAGTCTAAATTGATCGTTGTGTCAAAATCGCTATCGGTTAATTGGGCAAATGGCTTTAAAACTCCACCACCAGCGTTGTTGATTGCGTAATTTAATTTGCCAAACTCAGAAACTGCTTGTTCAAGGCCGACGCGAATACTATTCACGTCCATGATATCTAAGATTTTTCCTGTTATTTTGCCAGGGTATTTTTGATTTAGATTTTTGGCAGTGTCCAAAACCTGAGGGTTGTTATCTGATAAAATAACATCTGCGCCTTGTACGGCAAACTCTTCACTGATAGCTAGTCCTATTCCTTGTGCCGCACCAGTTACTAAAGCAACTTTGTTTTTAAGCATTATAAAAACCTCCTGATTTATTTTTGAAATTGAGTTAAGCTAAATTTTTTTGAATTTCCTTAGCTGCGATCCATCCGGAAACAAAGGCGAAACCATTTGCGATTCCTTCAAAGCTTGGGTATCCATCTGAATAAAGTCCATTAACATTATTACCCACGATATATAAATCTTTGATTGGACTGCCATCTTTTCTAACAGGTTCACAATTACGATCAACATTAACGCCATCTAGTGTCCCTAAAATGGCACAATGTTCAACAATTGCATAAAAAGGACCATCGGCAACGTTAAACAGTAATTCATTAGCTGGTTTTAAGAAGACTTCATCATTTTTATTTTTAATTGCTTGATTGTAGTTTTTTAAACTTCTTTTTAGAGCGTCTATAGGCAGCCCTAATTTATGAGCCAAATCTTCAACATTTTTGCCAACAACTACTTCCCCACTTTTAATTGCTTGATCAAAATCGTTTTGAATATTTGGCAGTGGTCCGACTGAAGTACGTGGTATTTCTCCGACATCACAGAATTGTCTTTCGAACGAGTCTTCTAAATTAACTTCATTATTTTTGAAATAATCAAGTGTATTTTGGTCAAGAATTACGTAATATTTGCCCCCTACGTTGTGAGCAGCATTGCCCCATAAAGCAAAATCGTACACGATGTCTTCATTTACGAAACGATTAGCCGTTTGGTCGACCCATAGCAAAGGCAAATTGGTTAATGTTTCGACACTACTATCTCGTGCCATCGGGTTGATAGTTGAACTAGGTGCACAGGCATGAGCAAATAAAACGGGGTTATGGTAAGTGTTTGCCCCTAATTTCTGGGATAATCTTATTCCAGTGCCATCAGATTTATGTTCACCTAAGTTTAATAGTTCATCTGCATCGTCATACTTAGTGGTCATCATTTTTGCGTTACCACAATACCCACCATCAGCAAAGATCACTTTTTTAGTTTCAATACGGAGTTTTTCACCTTGGTTATCTGCTGCAATCACAGCCTTTAATCCGTTGTCATAATCTAAATCAATAGCTGAAGTATTGGTGAGAACTTGGTTAATACCGTCTGCAGTAAACTTTTCTGGCAGTTTGTCCCAGCTTGCCATCTTATCTTTAAAATTATTGAATTTATGATAGACTAGTGGATCATTTAAATGCGGCTTTTGCTCACTTTGTTCAACAGTAACTGGTAGTCCCATTTCGTCAAGCCGAGCAATATTTGCACCTGATTCTTTAAGGAAACGGCTTAAAAGTTCACCATTAACAAAATAATGATTATCTGTGGTTAATTCAGTAAATGCTTGTTCATAACCGTAGTCCACTCCTTTTTCATCTTGTTGTTTGGAGTGAATAGCAAACATTCCGTGAGCACCGAATTTACCGGCGCCGCCTACTTTATCTCCCCGTTCTAATAAAATAAAAGGAATCTTTTTTTGATATAGTTCAAAGGCAGCCGAAATACCAGATGAGCCTGAACCGACAATAACTACAGTGGTTGAATATGTTTCCATTTTCTTCACCTATCCTTAAATATTTTCTATACAATTATAATTGTATATATTTTCACAAACAAAAGCTAACATAGTTTAGTTTCTATTGATAACTTTAAGTTGTTACCTTAGAAATTAGCGATATTAAATCGTCTGAACCACCACTATTAAGGGCCGCAACTACTTCAAATTTATTTAAAAGATGTTGTGGGCTGAATTTGTGTATATTATCACATTTTTTTGGAAGGGAAAAGTTATGGGGGATTAGTGAAAAACCACCAGCAAAATTTACATTTAGACAAGCCGACGCGAAACTATTGATACCAGAAATTTGCTTATAAGTCCAATTGTCTTGTTGATAAATTTCAAGCATGGATGTTTGAATATCTAAAATACCAGTTGATTTCCACTCTTGCATGTAAAGCATGGAATTTTTAGCTAGTTCTTGGAGATTTTCGTGATATTTTTTTACTTCGAGGGAATTAAAGATTAAATCAAAACTAACAGTTTTAATGGGAAAGAGTTTGATTTTGGTATTATTGATAAAGGCTAATTGAAAACCAATTAAAAGGTCATAGTCTCCATTTAATAGGCGATTTATACTGTTATCAAATAGTTCTTCATCAAAGCTGACTTGATAGTTGTTGGGTAATTTTTGGGTTAATAATGCAGCTTCATTTTCCAACCCTTGTAAAAAGTGGATCTTTAGTAGTTGATTAGGATGAAAGTCTGGGTGATGCCAGATCTCATTGTAAGAGGTCAGGATATTAACTGAGCGTTTATAAAAAACTTTACCAACGGGCGTTAAAGAGAGATTTCCAGCAGAACGATTTAATAATTGTTGACCTAAATCTATTTCTAGTTTTTTGATTGCTGAACTAACTGCTGTTTCAGAGACATAGTTCCTTTTAGCAGCCGAAATAAATCCCCTGGTCTGTACAACGTCAATGAAGTACTTGAGAGGCATTAAATTGTATTTCATAGCTAATTGTTCCTCCATTCTGAAGATAAGGTGCATTACACTGAGTATTTTTGGTTTCGATGTATGTTTAAGTACCATGTTCGCAAAAAAAGTTTAAGCAGGGTAATCTAGCTATATACTGTATATTATTTATTATAGCCCGAAAATCTAATAAATTGTTTTAGTTAAGAAATTAAAATATAGTGACGACATAAAAATAAGGATAAAAGAATTGAAAAAGATAAGAAGTAAAGTAAATTAATGGCAATAAGCAGGTAAGTATATTGTATCGAGAAGTTTGTAGTCCAATCAAGAAATTAAATGCAGTAACATATTTAAAATTTTTGGGAGAAGATTTTTTAAATCTCAGATGCTTAAGTTCAAGTAAGCCTAACTAAAACTTTAAAAATAATTTATCTAAAAAAACAATATACGAAAATTCTGTTAATCTTAAAAATAGGTGGTACACTATATATGTTGAATGCGTTTGCAGTAGCGTTTACTAGAAACTTATTCTAGTAGAACTTTTTTATTAAAAAATAAAATGCAAGCGTTTTTAAGAAAGGGGCAAGTTTTAATGAAAGCAGCAAGAATTTATGGTAAACAAGATTTAAAGATCGAAGATGTTGAATTACGTGAACCTAAGGATGATGAGGTTCAAGTTAAGGTCAAATATGTAGGTATTTGTGGTAGTGATATTCATATGTATCAAGAAGGTAGCGGTATCCCTTATACTCCACATCCATTAACTGGTAAAACCGTTCCTTTGACAGAAGGTCATGAATTCTCTGGTGAAGTAGTTAAGGTTGGTAAAGACGTAACAAGTTTTTCTGCTGGTGATCATGTATGTATCGAACCAGCTATTGCTTGTGGTAAGTGTGAATTCTGTCGTAAAGGACTTTACAATTACTGTGTTAATGGTGTTGGTGAAGATGGCAGTTTACAATTTATTGGTTTTTCTGAAGATGGTGGTATGGCTGAATATACTAACGTCAAAGAAAACTTTACTTTTAAACTACCAGAAGGTATGGACTATGACTTAGGTGCATTAGTTGAACCAGCAACGGTTACTTATCAAGCAGTAAGAGATAGTGGTTTAGTTGCCGGGCAATCAGTTGTTGTTTTTGGTGCTGGCCCAATTGGTTTATTAACAGCATTGATGGCTAGAGTAGCGGGAGCAACTAAGATCTATATTGCTGATTTGGCGGAAGTTCGTTTGCAAAAAGCTAGAGAACTTGGCTTTGAAGATGTAATTAATTCTGGTGAAGTTGATTTTGTTAAACATGTACACGAGCAATTCCCTTCCGGTGTGGATGTAGTCTTCGAATGTGCTGGTGCACAACCAACATTGAACCAGGCTGTTCAATTAACAGCTCCTGCTGGAGTACTTGAAATCGTTGCATTGTTCAATGGTGACTATAAGATCGATATTGCAACAATGCAAAATAAGGGTGCACAGATCCACACAACAATGGGTTATGCAAATGCCTTTCCACAAACGATCAGCATTGTTAACCAGCATCGTGATCTCTTCAAAAAATTGATCACGAAAAAAATCGGTTTGGACGAAACTGAAGAAGGTATCAAATCCTTAATGGATGACAAGTCACAAGTTAAGATCTTGATCTCACCCGAAAAATAATAATAAGTAGCCATTCTAAAAGAGGGTCATAAAAAGTGACTCTCTTTTTTAGGTACTGGTAAAGTAACTTGATTTTTACCTAAATATTGTGAATCATTTAACCATATTAAAATGTGTGATTTTTATGTAGCTTTAAGGAAAGTAGTTAATTTTAAAATAATGCTGAATTTAAAATAACTTAACTAACCATAAGGCATAAATATTGTGCCAAAGATAATTATTGACAGCGGTTTCATAATTGTGATAAATTTATCATATTGAATAGAGAGGAGACGACAAATGCATGAAAGCAGCAAGAATTTATGGCAAACAAGACATCCGCATTGAAGATGTTGATATTCCAGAACCAAAGGAAAATGAAGTTCAAGTAAAGGTTAAATTTGTCGGGATCTGTGGTAGTGATATTCATATGTATGCAGAAGGTTTATCCCTACCATACGAAGAAAATCCTTTAACTGGTAAAACTGTTCCGATCATTGAAGGGCATGAGTTTTCGGGCCAAGTAGTCAAGGCCGGTAAAAATGTTCATGATGTGAAAGTTGATGACCGTATTGCGATCGAACCAATTTTATCTTGCGGACATTGCAGGAACTGTCTGAAAGGTATGTATAACTATTGTCTACACGCTGTGGGTCCAGATGGTAGTGGGAACTTTATTGGTGTTTCAGGTGACGGCGGTATGGCCGAATACGCTAATGTTGAAGCTAAGTTTGCCCATAAATTACCAGACGAAATGGGATTTGATCTAGGTGCCCTGGTGGAGCCAACTGCCGTAGCCTATGAAGGTATCAAACGGAGTGGCTTGATCGAAGGGCAAACTGTAGCTGTTATGGGTGCCGGCCCAATCGGTTTGTGTACTGCCGTTTTGGCTAAAATTGCGGGTGCAACCAAAGTGTATATTTCTGACGTATCAGAAGTACGTTTGGAAAAAGCCAGAGAAATTGGTATTGAAAACACCCTAAACCCAACTAAAGATGATGTGGTTGAAAAAATTCATGCTGATTTACCTGAGGGTGTCGATATCACATTTGAATGCGCTGGTGTACAGCAGACATTTGATACAGCCGCACAGATCACAACTGCGACTGGCTTGATTCAGGTTGATGCATTATTTGGCAAAACGATCGAACTTGATATTAATAATGCGATCATGCAAGGACACAATATTCATACTACACTGGGCTATGAAAATTGCTTCCCAACTGTCATCAACATTATTAATAGTAATCAAGAGATTTTCCAAAAGATGATCACTAAGAAGATCTCTTTAGATGATACGGTCGAAGGGATCAAATCCTTACAAGAGGATAAATCACAGGTTAAAGTTATGATTTCGCCTGAATTGTAATTTTCCCTGAAATAATAACGATGTGAATGACCTTACCATTCGTGGTATGTAATTAATATGTCTAAAGAATACTTTCTTTTGTCAGCTTTCTGATAATTGAAAGTATTTTTTAAGTTAAAATCGGAAATAATTAAGCTTATATGTATTGAGTTTGCTACAATATTCTTAGGATAAACGAGGAGGGGGTAGAATGAAATTAAAAGATTTAAGATATTTCTGTTACCTGTGTCAAGTCGGAAGTTTTACTGAGACAGCCAAGCATTTTAATGTGAAGCAGCCGACGGTAACCTTGGCGATCAAACGTTTAGAAAGCAGTTTACATATTCAACTGGTCTACCGGGACCACTCTCAGAATTTTTTAAAAATAACTTCTCCTGGGAAAATTTTATATGAACATGCAACTAGTATATTAAATGAAGTTCAGCTTACAAAAATTGAAATCAATAACTTTTCTCAGGACAAGATCAGGTTTGGTTTACCTCCAATTATTGGTAACTTGTATTTACCTCTAGTAGTTCCTGAATTAAACGAAAAAAATCTGTTGCAAAATATGGTAGTTGATGAGTCAGGGTCTGAGCAGTTAACGAAAGACCTGGTTGCAGGGAAAATAGATATTGGCTTGTTGGGCAGTTTTGCCCCGATCAGTGATCCAAGGCTATCTGCAACACGGATCACTAGTCGTGATTTTGCAATAATTTCTTCTAATAAGCATTGGCTTAATAGTTATACGGAAGTTTCTTTTTCTGACTTAAAGGGTGAGCAATTTATTTCATTAGATAGTAAATTTATTCATCGTCAAGTTTTGCAACATTACTCTGGTCGAGCTGGTTTTACACCTAATATTATTTTTAAAACACAAAGTATCTCGATTTTAAAAAGAATGGTTGAACAAAATTCTGGTATTGCTTTACTAGTAGGAGACGCAGTTGCCTTAGGAGATAAACTAAAAAGTACACCACTTACAGGTGATTTTGACGATAAATTTCATATTTCGATAGTAACGAGAAAAAATTATTTATTGAAAAATCAAGAGTGGGAGTTAGTTACGCAATTATTAAAAATAAAAGACAAGTTACAACATTAATTTGGTGTCCAAGGAAGAAAAATTCGAATTGGTTGCCAAATTTTTTTGTGTAAATATTAACTTATTTTTGTAATATAAATTTATTTTTTTGATGCTGCCTTTGTAAGCGCTATCTATCAACGCTTATAAACATAATTTATGACGTCTAACATGTTTGACTATACACGTTTTTTGCCACTATTATAAAACTGTAAAGAAAGGAGTACCTGGGGAAAATTTTTTGTTGATGTATGTGAAATAAGTAACACATATACGAATGTATTGATCAACTCTTTTGGGCGAAAAACAGTAACGGTTAGAAATTCTGATTTTGATGTTTTGTAAGTGTAAGACATTTTATAGGAGGTCACATATTCATGACTAAAGATATTAGAGTAGAAGAAGATACACTTGGGAAAGTTGAGATACCTGCGACTGCATTATGGGGACCACAAACTGAACGGAGTAGAAATAATTTTCCAACTGGCAGTTATATCCCATTGGAAATTATTAAAGCTTTGTTGCAGATCAAGAAAGCAGCGGCTCAATCTAACGAAAAAGAAGGCCAATTGCCCAAAGAGAAAACGGCACCGATCATTAAAGCAATCGATTCTTTGCTAGATTTATCTGACGAGAAACTACGTGCTGATTTCCCACTTAAAGTTTATCAAACTGGCTCAGGTACTCAGACAAATATGAATGTTAACGAAGTAGTTGCACATTTAGCTACAAAATTAGCGGATGGCACAGAAATTTTACCAAACGATGATGTTAACCGAGGACAAAGTTCTAATGATATTTTCCCAACAGCGATGAATATGACAGCTAGTGTCGCTGTGAAAGATTTAGAAAAAGCAGTTAGTCATTTGATCGAAGAATTAAAGGTCAAACAAGACAAATACTGGAGAGTCGTTAAAGTTGGGCGGACTCATTTGCAAGATGCCACTCCGTTGACATTTGGACAGGAAGTCAGTGGTTGGGTCAGCATGTTAGAACACGACCTAGACTACTTGGAAAAACTTGATGATACTTTACTTGAATTCTCAATGGGCGGGACAGCTGTCGGGACTGGTTTGAATGCTGACCCACATTTTGCTGCCAACATTGCTGAGAAAGTTAGTGAGATCTACGGAGTTACATTCAATGCTGATACAAACAAGTTTGATGGTTTGGAAGCACATTCTGGCTTGAATGTAGTTCACGGTGCCATGAAGACTTTGGCAGCTGATTGTATGAAGATCGCTAATGACGTTCGCTTCTTGGCAAGTGGTCCACGTGCCGCTTATGGTGAATTAAATATTCCTGCTAACGAACCAGGCTCATCTATTATGCCAGGTAAAGTTAACCCAACGCAGGCTGAAGCAATTACAATGGCAGCCGTTCGGGTTATGGGGAATGATGTGGTAGTTGATATGGCTTCTTCACAAGGTAATTTCCAGTTGAATGTTTACAAACCAGTCTTGATCGAAGCTTTCCTTGAATCGGCTGATTTACTGAGAGGAACGATCACAGGTTTCGCTGATAAGATGATCCATGGTTTGACAGTTAACGAAGAAAGAATGACCGAATTAGTTAAGAATTCATTGATGACTGTAACTGCCTTATCACCACACATTGGTTATCATGATAGTGCCAAGATCGCACAAGATGCTGACAAGAATGGAACAACATTGAAAGAAGCAGCATTAGCATCAGGCAAGTTGACAGAAGAACAGTTTGACGAATGGGTAGATC
Organism: Ligilactobacillus pobuzihii E100301 = KCTC 13174; assembly: GCF_000349725.1. GTDB lineage: Bacteria > Bacillota > Bacilli > Lactobacillales > Lactobacillaceae > Ligilactobacillus > Ligilactobacillus pobuzihii. The sequence goes on along the minus strand of NZ_KB714693.1, from coordinate 79,533 downwards.
CGTTGAAGATGACAAATATTTAAAAACAGGGTGGAGAGAAACGGTAGAAATCGAGTACTATCGGACTTCAGCATTATATTGCGGGTTTGAGCAATATGATGCTGAAGTTGGATAGACGGAGCTTTCTGTTTCTCGGAACCTGACTAAGAAAACAAGGTGGAGCAAGCCGGTCAGACAATGAGCATTATCGGAGCTGAGGATTATAGTACGGTTTTAGTACTATGATGCACAGCTTGGATAAGCGGAATTGTCTGGCTTGCGAAACCCGACTAAAAAAACAAGGTGGAGCAATGCGGTCAGAAGCCGAGCACTAGCAGACTTTGACAGCATATTGCGAGAGCTTAGCGATGTGCTGTCGAAGTTAGCTAGGCACAGGCTTTTGCATTTCGAAACCCGACTAAAAAAACAAGGTGGAGCAATGCGGTCAGAAGCCGAGCACTAGCAGACTTTGACAGCATATTGCGAGAGCTTAGCGATGTGCTGTCGAAGTTAGCTAGGCACAGGCTTTTGCATTTCGAAACCTGACTAAAAACAAGGAGAAGCAACCTGTCTACAACATGATTCCTATTATTAAGGGAGTGAATTTAAATAATGGCAAAATATATTTTTAAGCCAACAGATATAAAAGAAATGAAAGATAGTTATGATTTAGTGATCATTGGTTCTGGTGGTACTGGGATGGTGGCTGCATTGCAAGCTAAGGAATTAGGCTTGTCACCGGTCATTTTAGAAAAGATGGATAAAATGGGCGGCAACACTAACCGAGCATCTTCTGGGATGAATGCAGCGGAAACAGATTTTCAGCTGCAGCACCATATTGTTGATAGTTTTGAAGATTTTTATCAAGAAACACTCACAGGTGGCGGCGGTTTAAATAATAAAGAAATGCTGAACTATTTCACTTCACATGGTGCGTTAGCTGTTGACTGGCTGGCAGACCGTGGGATCGAATTAAATGATATTACGATCACGGGTGGAATGAAGATCAAGCGGACACATCGTCCGGCTAGCAAAGCTGCAATTGGTGGTTACTTGGTAACTGAATTGCTCAAACAAGTTGAAAAAGAAGAGATCCCGTTATTTGCTAAAGTCAAGGTAGATAAATTAATAGCTGATGGAGATAAGGTCACAGGCTTGGATGTCCAACTGCCAAATGATGAGACCAAAGAAATTTCCGCTAAAGCTGTGATTTTGGCAACTGGTGGTTTCGGTGCTAATAAAGAATTGCTGAAGAAATATCGCCCTGACTTGGATGGTTACGATACAACTAATCAAGCCGGTGCAACGGGTGATGGAATCAAATTAGCTACAGAAATTGGTGCTGGTTTGGTTGATATGGACCAAGTGCAAGTTCACCCAACAGTTCAGCAAGATACTGGGCATGCTTATTTGATCGGTGAAGCTACTCGTGGTGAAGGTGCGATCTTGGTCAATGCCAAAGGGGAGCGTTTCGTCAACGAATTAGACACGCGTAAAAACGTTACGAACGCGATCAATGAACTACCAGAAAAGAGTGCTTATTTGATCTATGATTCTGGAATTCGTGAAAACGTTCCTGCAATTGATTTTTATGACCATATTGGTTTGGTCGAGCATGGTGATTCATTGGCAGATTTAGCAGCTAATATTGATGTTGATCCTGAGACCTTACAAGCTACAGTTGCTAGCTGGAATGAAGTTGTCACAAGCGGACAAGATAGTGTCTTTGGTCGTGATTCCGGGATGGATCGGACGATCGATCATGGCGGCTACGAGGCTATTCATATTGCTCCCGCAGTCCATTACACGATGGGTGGCTTGAAGATCGATGCTAAGACACATGTCTTGACTGAGAGTGGCCAACCGATCGCTGGTTTGTTTGCCGGAGGTGAAGTTGCTGGTGGTTTACACGGTAACAACCGGATCGGTGGTAACTCGATCGCCGAAACAGTTGTTTTCGGACGTCAAACTGGTCAGCAAGCTTACAAATATTTGGCAAATTTAAAATAAATTATTTAGTTTGATCATGGACGATGCCTAAGGTGACAAAATTAGGTGAAGTTTAAATTAGCTAAACTATGGCGGCTTACTTTTTCTAGTTAAAGTTGATTTATGACTAATGTCCTAGAAAAAGAAGTGTGTATAGTTTGGCTGATTTTTTTATCTAGACCCTAGATTTGGCCCAATCCTAAAACTTGAGTTCACTGATCAAAGATAACAATAGAGTTATCACAAGGAAAGGTGATATATGTGTTATTGAGTAAAGAACAGTACAAAAAATTCTTTTGGCCGGTTGCGATCGGCTTAGTCTTATGGTTCTGTACTCCATTACGCCCAGCAGCTCTTTCAGTTGCTGCGTGGAGAATGTTTGCGATCTTTTTGGCAACGATCGTTGGGTGTATTACTCAACCACTGCCGATCGGAGCAGTTTCGATCATTGGTTTTGTAGTCTTAGTTTTAACAAATGTAGTGGATATTGATACTGCCGTTGCTGGTTTTGGTAATAGTAGTATCTGGCTGATCGCAATGGCTTTTTTCATCTCACGTGGGTTTATTAAAACCGGGCTGGGGCGAAGGATCGCGTTAAATTTCGTGTCGTTGTTTGGTAAAAAAACCTTGAATCTGGCATATTCGATCATCGGTGTTGACTTAGTCTTAGCGCCTGCAACACCAAGTAATACAGCGCGTGCTGGTGGTGTTGTTTATCCGATCATTGAATCTTTGGCTGATGCTTTTGGATCTAAACCAGATAGTGATGAATCACGTAAGAAAATTGGTTCATTCCTGATTTTTGCGGAGTACCATGGGGATATTATTACTTCTGCAATGTTTCTAACAGCGATGGCTGGTAATCCTTTGGCACAAGCATTTGCTGGTGAAGCTAACGTCAATATTAGTTGGATGGGCTGGTTTTTGGCAGCCTTGATTCCTGGTATTATTTCCTTAGTTTTGATACCTTTCATAATTTATAAAATGTACCCGCCAAAAATCAAGGAAACTCCAAATGCTAAACAGTGGGCCGATGATCAGTTAAAAGAAATGGGTCAATTTTCTAAGGCTGAAAAAATCATGACTGTGATTTTTGTTTTAGCATTAGTTTCATGGATGACTGGTAGCTTAACCAATATTGGTGCCACAACAACAGCATTTGCTGCTCTTGCTTTACTGCTATTGACGGGCGTTTTGAACTGGCAGGATGTTTTGAAAGAAACTGGTGCCTGGAATACATTAACATGGTTTTCTGTTTTAGTTATGATGGCTACTCAACTTAATAAACTTGGTTTTATTCCTTGGTTCAGTAAGTTGATCGTTAATAGTTTAGGTAACATGAATTGGTTTTTAGTCTTGTTACTTGTGATTTTGATCTACTTCTACAGTCATTACATGTTTGCTAGTGCGACAGCCCATGTTAGTGCGATGTATGCTGCACTGCTTGGTGTTTCGATCGCTGCTGGTGTGCCACCGGTTTTAGCAGCCTTGATGCTTGGTTTCTTTGGTAACCTGGCTGGTTCTACAACACATTATGCGTCTGGGCCTGCACCGATTTACTATGGTTCAAAATATGTTACTCAGTCTGAATGGTGGAAGATGAACTTCGTATTAGGGCTAGTGTACATGGTTATCTGGCTAGGTGTCGGTACATTGTGGACGAAAGTTATCGGTATCTGGTAAGTTAATAAAATAGAAATGAAAAAAGCGAGCCTTTGGGGGTTCGCTTTTTTGCTTACAGATTTATATTACAAGCCCAGATACGATCAATGGTTTTAAAAGGATGCTTCAAAATGAACTATAAATCAGTCCTATTCAAAAACGTATTGATTGAATGTGCATTCTACTTTGATTTAGACTGGTAATATAACAGATATGAATAAGTTCTTTAGGGTTTTCAAGGGAGGATCAAAATGAAAACAGTGACTATTTCAGGTCATGCGCTACCAGCAATCGGTATAGGTACTTGGCACATGGGGGACGATCCTGCAAAAGAAGAACAGGAAATCAATGCTATTCGTGCAGGACTTGATGCAGGAGCAAAAGTAGTCGATACAGCTGAGATGTACGGTTCTGGTAATTCTGAAACACTAGTTGGAAAAGCTTTGCAACCATATGACCGTGAGCGTGTATTTTTGATTTCTAAAGTTTTGCCGTCAAATGCTTCTAAAGCTAAAATGGAAGAACATTTAGATGCTAGTTTGCAACGACTTCAAACTGATTATTTGGATCTTTATTTGTATCATTGGCGTGGAGGCACACCGTTGTCAGAAACGATCAGTGAATTAGATAGGCTAAAAGAAACCGGTAAGATCCGTGCTTGGGGTGTGTCTAATTTTGATGTTGCTGATTTGGAAGAATTATGGCAATTACCAGCGGGACCCAATGCGGCCGCTAATGAAGATCTTTATAACATTGAAACACGTGGGATCGAGTATGATCTTACTGACTGGCAAGCACAACATGATTTGCCATTGATCGCTTATAGTCCGGTCGGTGGATTGCACAATGAACTAGGGACAACAATGTTGGACAATGCAGTCGTTAAACAAATTGCTGCTACGCATAATGTTAGCGCACATGCGGTTTTACTAGCATGGACTATCCGAAATGGCAATACGATCGCTATTCCTCAAAGCAGTCAGGTTTCGCATGTTGAAGCTAATGTGAAGGCGACTGAGCTTGAACTTTCTTCAGATGAGTTAAACAAATTGGATCAGGAATATCCAAGTCCAACGCATAAGGTCCCTTTAGCAATTAATTGATTTTAGTTAGAAAGTAATAGCATAAAGTTACCCAAAGTTGACGCGGGAATTTTATGCTATTTGTTTTAAATGTTTGTTATTTTTAATAAATGTATAATCTGACTGAAATTTATGTGAGTTTTTGCGAAAACACATAAATGCATAAAAGCTCCAGCAAGTAACTGATACTGTTCAAGTTAAGTAACCAGTTAAAGGTATCGTTCATTTCTGGTAGGAATACACCTATTAAAACGCAAGATAATATTTATGAAACAAATAACCACAAATCTGTTTTAAAGTGTTACGAACTAGCATCACGCAGTTGTATTTATTTTTAGGACCTATAAACTGTAGAATTAGTCTCTTATCATTTTGCCTAATCAAATTTTAAGTTTACGGTTGAAAACAAGATTAGATATATGTATACTACCTTTTAAATTGATAATTACAAACGAACGTTAGGATGAGTAAGTTATTTATGTTGTTAAAAAGAGAGCCATCGTGTGGTGCAAAATGGCAGCAGCAGGTAACCGAATATGGTCTTAAATTTGTTCTCATCGTTGAGCTTTGGCTAGATGATGTCGGGTACTCCCGTTATAGAGTTAGGATATAACTTGAAATACATTGCAATAGCTTATTTTTTGAGTGTCTGAAGACAAGCGGCCTTTACGCTGCTTAAAAAAAGGTGGCACCGCGGAAAAGCACTTTCGCCCTTTACTTATCATTGATAGGTAGAGGACGAAAGTGCTTTTTTGTTCTTAGGGAGGGAAAAAAGATGTCCAATAAAGAAGAAACTTATAAATTGTTGCTCACACAAGCCAAAAGTTTACTAGAAGATGAGACTGATCTTGTGGCTAATATGAGCAATATAGTCTCTTTGATTTTTCACAGTTTACCAGATTTAAATGGTACGACATATTATCGTTTTTTAAACAACGAGCTGGTACTCAGACCATTTCAAGGAAAACCAGCTTGCATGCATATTCCAGTTGGAAAAGGTGTCTGTGGTACAGTCGCATCAACACAAACAACAGAAATCGTGCCTAACGTACATGATTTCTCAGGGCATATTGCCTGTGATAGTGTTTCAAATTCAGAAATCGTTGTTCCAGTTTTTAACGATGATAAATTTTGGGGAGTATTGGATCTAGACAGTCCAAAATTTAATACTTTTGACAATATTGACGATAAATATTTACGGGCAATTGCTCCCTTAATCTTTGGAGTAAAGTCTTACGCAAAATAATAAAGGAGAGAAATAAAATGGCAAAAGTAGAAATCTTCACACTAAGTCATACTAGAGTCAAGGAGTCCTAAATTTGTTTGATTACAGAAAAAAAGGGTACAAAGTGGGGCATTATCAGTAATTGTGATTTGAAATCAGTCCAATCTAACGAACCTGCAATTTCAACTGCTGGGTTGCATGTCATTGAACATTTACTAGTAGGCTTTTTACGTGACAGATTAAACCGGTGTTATAGACTGTTCATCTTTCGGTTGTTGGACTGATTTTCATCTGATCACTTGGGGTAATTGTCGCAACCACTCTTTATTTTCAGCAAGTCATTGAATTCGGGAAACAAAATAATATTTTTGTCGTAAATGGCTTAGAGCAAATTGGTTGGAAGTTTATCAAACCTCAAGGATCATTTTTTGGGTCTAAACTTTTTAGTGTTGATGAATCTTATCAGCACTATTTTTATACACCAAAAAAGGACATCTTTTGTCCTCAAGTGCTACGATTAAAGTGACTAATTAAAATCAAAGCGAGGTATAAATGATGTCCCAAAATAATTCTATCCTAAATTTACTTAATATCCAAGACCCTAATATTGAAATTTCGGCTTGCACTGATCTTTTACACGCTGGTGTCCATGAAAAACTTCTTTCCGCTACGCTGGTTTATCCCGTCGAGTGCTGTGAGGCTTGTGGTTCTACGAATGTCTTCTGAAACGGGACTCGTAGAACCAAAATGAAACTACCTAGCTTAGGTGAACAGCCGCTCCGCATGAACTTACGTAAACAGCACCATCTATATCGTGCTTGTCACCATACTTTTAGCGCACAAACGCAGCTCGCACCAGCTCAACACGCGATCACGCGGCAAGCGGTCCACGAAATTGTAACTTTGGTGGAAAAATTTGAGAAACTGTATCCTATCCTCTGTAGAAATGTGTTATGCAGCTTGGAGAAAATCGGTAAAACATAATAAGCAGATTTTTAAGCTTAATTTTCATTAGCCTTATCACATTTCCGCTTTAATCAGTAGTCGCTACAGTAAAACAATCTATTTAGCTTTTAGTGATGTCTGCACCAAAATATTTAACGGACAATTTTTTTAAGGTCCCGTCTTTTCTTAATTCACTAACAGCCTTGTTGAAAGTAGCTCTCGTTTTATCGTTATCCTTATTGAACATTGCAGAAATTTTGACTGGTTTTTCTTCTTTTGACAAATCTTTAAATTTCAAACCCTGCGTCGAATTATCTTTCTTATAAGCATACCAAGCCTCTGCCGAGTTAATAGTTCCTGCAGCACGGCCAGATCTCAACAGCGAAAGCGTCGTTGAAAAGTCACCAGATGAAATTAACTGTGCTTTGTATTTTTTTGCCAGTTGCTCGTTATTCGTACCCGTGCCTTCCGCAAACTTTTGTCCCGCGATTTCTTTCAAACTGGAAAGTGAACTATTTTTAGGAGTTATCAAGGCATAGCGTGAATAAATATAGGGCTTAGAAAATTTATAAACTTTGCGGCGTGCTGGAGTTTGCGAAATATTGTTCGTAACGACATCATATTTTTTAGAACCTAAACCGGCAACCAAAGAGTCCCATTTAGTTGGCACAAACTGTGCTTGAACACCCATTTTCTTCGCGACTGCTTTACCAAACTCGACTTCAAAACCAGTTAATTTGCCATCCTTACGGTAAGAGTAAGGAGAGTAAGTCCCTTCCAGACCAATCGTTAATTTTCCTTGTGTTTTTAACTCCGATTTAAACGAATCCTCAGCCGAGTCTTTTTTATTGTCGCACGCTGCCAACGAGAAAGTTAGTGCAATAACAGCTAGCGTCAAGACTATATTACGAAATTTTTTCATGTTTTGTCTTCCCTTCAAAGGCACTCAATTTTTCTAGTGCTTGTTGAAAATCTTGGCGTAGATCTGAAAGATCCTCGATCCCAACCGAGAGACGTAAAAGTCCCGGAGTGATCCCGCTTTTTGCTTGTTCATCAAGATCTAACTCAGCGTGTGACATAGTACATGGATACGAGATGATGGTTTCAACAGCACCTAATGAAACCGAGAAAATCGGCAATTCTAAATTGTGGACCAGCGTGCGAACATTTTCTTCATTTTGAACGTCAAAAGATAAAACAGCCCCGCCGGATTTAGCCTGTTTTTGTTGGATCTCATAATTTTTGTCACTTTCTAAGCCGGGATAATTTACTTTCTTGATAGCTGGTTGTTTCTCTAACCACCGCGCTAATTTTAAAGCATTATCAGCTTCACTTTGTAACCTGACCTTCAATGTTTTAATGCCGCGTAAGAGCAGCCAACAATCGCTGACCCCTAGAGTCGCACCCATCGCATTTTGAATGAAATAGATCGTATTGCTTAACTCTTGGTCTTTCGTAACGATCAAGCCGGCTAAAATATCTGAGTGGCCGGAAAGGAATTTTGTTGCGCTGTGAATTACTAGATCTGCGCCTAAGTCGAGCGGCTTTTGAAAAATTGGAGTCATAAATGTATTATCCGCAAACAATAAGGCACCATGAGCATGAGCAGATTTAGCCACTGCTTGAATATCAGTGACCTTTAGAGTTGGGTTGGAAGGCGTTTCAATATACACAACTTTCGTATTTTTCTGATAGGCTGATTTTAACTCATACGGATCATTTAGATCTACAAAGGTATGAGTAATACCATAGTTGGGCAAAAGCTCGGTGATCAAGCGAAATGTTCCTCCGTATACATCTTTTGTCACAATTACATGATCCCCTTGATGTAAGGATAAAAAGGCAGCTGAAATTGCAGCCATTCCCGTTGAAAAAGCGAAGCCGCGGTTGCCATGTTCTAGATGAGCAATATTCTCTTCTAAAATATCGCGCGTCGGATTACCACTTCTGGAATAGTCATACTTTCCTAGGTTTATTGGATCTTTTTGTGCAAATGTTGACGATAAATGCAAAGGTGGATTAACCGCACCTGTCTTTAGATCAGGTCTCACAGTCCCCTTGATCACTTTTGTTTGATCATGATAATTATGTTGAACCATGTACTCACTCCCATTTCCTATTTTCTAGCCGTTACTGTTTTTTGGAATGCCTGCTGCAGGTCTTCGATCAAAGCGCTACTATTTTCGATCCCCACAGATAAACGCAATAAATCATTAGTAATATGTTTCTTTTTTCGCTGTTTTTCTGACAAATCAGCGTGCGTTTGAATTGAGGGTACAGTTATCAAACTTTCGACTCCGCCCAAACTTTCAGCAAAAGAAATAACGTTTAGAGCTCTCAAAAAACAATCGACATCTTTTTCATCACGGATATAAAAACTGATCATACCGCCACGTCCGGGATATAATACTTTTTTGACTGCGGGCTCTTCTTCTAGTGCAGCGACTAGCACCCGTGCGTTTCTCTCATGTTTTTCCATTCGAAGCGTGAGTGTTTTTAAGCTGCGTAATAACAACCAACAAGAAAATGGGTCCAAAACAGAACCAGTTGTATTTAAATTACGCTCGTAGATCTGCGCGTTTTTATCATCTTTACACACCACAACACCACCCAAAATATCATTATGGCCGCCGAGATACTTAGTCGCACTGTGAACTACAATGTCTGCTCCTTCTTCTAAAGGGCGCTGAATGATTGGAGTATAAAAGGTATTATCCACGATCACTTCGGTTTGATGCTGATGTGCAGTAGCGACAGTTTGACTAATATCGATCTCTTTCATCGTTGGATTAGAAGGCGTTTCCAGCCAAACTGCCTTAACTTGCGGATCATTGACTTTCTTTGCCAAAAACTGCTGATCCTGTCCATCCCACAATATAAAATCAATTTGATAGTTTGTGTGCAAATCAGCAAAATAGCGAAATGAACCGCCATATAGATCATCTGAGAGCACGATCTTGTCGTGTGATTTAAATTTTGAAAAGACAAGTTGAATGGCAGCCATACCCGAACTCACTGCAAATGCCTGTTTTCCTTTCTCTAAAGTACTCAGTGTTTGTTGCAAAACGTCTCTTGTCGGGTTAGTTTCACGTGAATAATCATAGCCGGTAGATTCGCCCAAGCCTGCATGGCGATAAGCAGTCGAAAAGTAGATCGGCGTTGATACCGCACCAGTTTTTTGCTCATCTGTTCTATTGCCTGCTTGAACTAAAAACGTTTCAAGATCCTCACTAGCTGCCATTAAATACACTCCTTTTAAGTTAAAACTTCAAAATTATGTCCTGTCTGACTTATAAAAAAGTATTGCTCTCATCAGATTTTGTCCAAAGCCTGCTTGAGATCCGCAATCAAGTCGTCTGCATTTTCAACTCCGACCGAAATTCTGATTAGATCTGGTGTCGTTCCTGTTTCTAATAGTTCCTTTTCACTCAGTTGTGCATGAGTCGTTGATGCCGGATGAATTATCAGCGATTTAGCATCTGCTACATTAGCCAACAAAGAAAATAACTTTAAATGTTTGATCAGTTTCTTCCCAGCTTCTTCTCCGCCTTTAAGCCCTAACGTGAAAATTGAGCCAACTCCATGGGGAAAGTACTTTTCAGCTAATTTATGATATTTATTGTCCGCTAAGCCTGGGTAATTGATCCAAGCTACTTTTTCATGCTGATTCAAAAAATGCACGACTTTTTCTGTATTTTGGACATGCTGTTTTACTCGCAGTGAAAGTGACTCTAATCCTTGCAGTAACAAGAATGAATTAAAGGGTGAGATGGCTGCCCCTAGGTCACGCAGTGATTCTGCACGGACTTTAGTAGTAAAAGCTGCTGGTATTAAATCTGCGAACACTAGACCATCATATTGAGCATTAGGTTCAGTAAATTTCGGATAACGACCACTTTTCTTATAATCAAATTTCCCATTTTCAACGATCACACCGCCCATTGTTGTCCCATGTCCACCAATAAACTTAGTAGCTGAATGTATCACAATATCTGCCCCAAAATCTAATGGTCGGATCAAATATGGGGTTCCAAAAGTATTATCCACCACCAATAGTAGGCCATTATCGTGGGCAACCTTAGCAACTGCTTCAATATCGATCAAATTAATTCCTGGGTTACCAATACTTTCAATATAGAGTGCCTTAGTATGTTCGTTGATCGCTGCGGCAAAATTTTGCGGGTCATCAGGGTCAACAAAGTGTGTCTTGATTCCTAATTTAGGCAAGGTCACATTAAATAGATCATACGTCCCACCATACAAAGTGCTGGCAGAAACGATCTCATCTCCTTGGCCGGCAATGTTTAAGATCGTTGCAGTGATCGCAGCCGCACCAGTCGAAAGTGTGACACCGGCAGTACCATTTTCTAAAGCCGCCACTCTTTTATCGACCACATCGGTTGTTGGATTAGTCAGTCTCGTATAGATATTTCCGGGTTCAGTTAAATTGAACCGGTCTGCAGCCTCTTTTGCATTTTTAAAAACATATGATGTTGTCTGATAGATTGGTACTGCCCGTGCACCTGTTTCATCAACCGTTTGTCCTGCATGAACTTGTAGTGTTTCAAAATGAAGTTTTCTATTTTGCTTTTGTTCTGTCATAAATTATTCACTGCTTTCTTTTTTCAACTTGGGTCAACCAGTTACTATAAAATTGCAAACTGCAATTTCTCCAAGAATAATCGATTTCTTTGTTCGAATTAGTTTGATAATAATTTTGCGGCTTGTTGACTTTGAAACCTCGATTTAAATCACGCTGGTATTCTTGATCTAACGTTTCTTTGGAATATTCAGGATGCCCGGTGATGAATACTCCACCACACCTGTCTTCTAAGATCAACGGTCCAACCATTGCTGCTGCCGCGACGACTGTCAATTTTTCTTGATTTTGATAGTTAGAAAATACTAGATCAGTCTGTCGTGATTGAGGCATTCGTAAGAGCCCTCCGGCACTTACACGAAAACCGCGCATCAAAACAGATTCCTGATCTATTTCATCTGCCAGATATATTCCGCTTAGCTTAGTCGATCGCTGTTTCTTGTCAACACCATACAAGGTATGCAAAGCAGCTTGTGCCGCCCAACATTCATACAAAACAGGAACTTTTTGTTGTTCTAGTCGCCTGATACACTGTTGCAATTCGGACCAGTAATCCACTTTTTCAAAAGGCATTTGTTCTACTGGTGCCCCAGTGACGATCCAGCAATCTACCCTTATTTGTTCAGTTAAAGCTAAATAATTATCTTTGATCATTTGAGCCTGTTTATTTTTGAAATGGTGCGTTGTTGGATAATAAAAATAAACTGCGATATTTTCAGTAAACTCATCGAAAATACTTAAAAATTGCTCTTCTGTTTCTTGTTTATTCGGCATTAAATTAATGACTCCGATCCGTAGGCTGTCAATGGGTGCAACACTAGCTTTCCTCGCTAAACCATTTTGTACAAATACCGTCATTTTAAGTCCTCCTTTCGCATATGTTTTTTTGTTTATGATTATTTTTCCCAAATAAAAAACTTTCGTCCACAACAGTTTCCAACTGTGCAGGGCGAAAGTTTCGTGGTGCCACCTGAGTTTTTCCTAATATCTCACGATAATGGGCTCAATAAGTCTACATGCTCTAGTAGACTTAGCATCTTTAACGAGTGCCACTTCGGAACATACCAGCCATTAGACCGGTAGCCAGACTCCAAGCTCATCTTCATTGCTTTTCAGGCCGCCATTCTCATCAAACAAGCTTCTCTGTACACTATAAAAAGCAGTTACTCTTCTCTTCATCGTCTAATCTCTTTTTAATTTTTGCCATAGTATCATTAGGTTAATTTTTTGTCAAATGTTAATTGTAACTTACATATTGAGCCCCTGATTTTTTCATATCAAGTGTTTAACTTTCCCCGCTATATAAACAAAATAACCCAAAAAAGTTGTCTTTTACTTAAAATGCTTAGTTGACAAACAAGCACGTGCTACTTATAATCCTAACAAATAGCATTAAAAGATAATGAAAAGATGAGTAGTAAAATTAGTCTTACCCCAGAGAGCTTGTCACGCTGAAAGCAAGCGTAAGATATTTTATGAAGATGGTCTTGAAATCTTCGCTGGCCAAGTCTTAGCAATTAAGGTCAAGCATGCGTGTTTAATACACATTACAGTATTCGGGTTTAATAACAACTTATTGCACTCGCTAAGTTGTCTGGTGTGAGCTAGATAAAAATAAAGGTGGTAACACGTCTAAAAACGTCCTTGGAGTAAATATTTCCGAGGACGTTTTTTAATGTGAGAGGAGAATGACTACGTGAACTTCTTAGCACAATATATACTGGTGATTATCCAAAAAGGTGGCAATGCATTTATAAGCCCCGTATATACTTATTCGACCAACAAAAATATCTATTTTGATCTGATCTCAGATTATCAAGATGGCAAAACAGTCTATTTGCCGTGGGAAGAACGCTCGATCAAGGTCCCTCAAATCCAAGAAATCAAATTTCTCCCCTGTAATGAACGTTTGAATACGCAAACAATAAAAGAATGCTTGAAAAAACAGACTATTACTGAACTAATTTCGTGTGGCGAGTTATTCGGAGAAACAGATGAGCACAAATTAGCAGAAATGGAACATGAACTCTGGGGAAAGTAGAACTTGAAAACAAAAGATAGCGAGGCGGTTACTGTGAAAATTATTAAATTAGGGGTCATTGGTTTAGGAACAGTGGGTTCTGGGATAGTCCGGATCATTCAAAAAAATCAGCAGAAGATCCGTGAAACGAGAGGCTGTTGTATACAGGTCAAAACTATTGTTGTGGCAGATCGGACTAAAAAAAGAAAAGTCGACTTGCGAGGGATTAAATTAACTGACCAAATCAACGATTTACTTTATGATAATGAAATACAGATCGCCATTGAAGTCATGGGTACGATCCAACCAGCACAAACATACATCGAGGCCTTGCTTAAAAACGGTAAAAATGTGATCACCGCTAATAAAGATCTGCTTGCAACCAATGGTTCCCACTTGATTAAATGTGCTCAGCAAAATCACGTTAACCTTTCGTATGAAGCCAGTGTAGCAGGCGGAATTCCTATTTTACGGACGATTTCTAACTCATTTACTGCGGATCAAATAATCGAGGTTTCTGGGATCGTGAATGGTACAAGCAACTATATTCTGACCCAAATGACTGAAAATCATTCGACATATCGGGAGGCTTTGCATAACGCACAAGCTTTAGGACTTGCGGAGCACGATCCGACAAATGACGTTAGTGGCAAAGACTCGGCCTACAAAATGGCTATTTTAGCTGAATTTGCTTTTGGCACCACAGTACCTTTAGAAAAAATCGCAGTCTCTGGGATTGAACAAGTAACTAAAAATGATATTTTGCAGGCTCAAAAATATGGGTATACCATTAAACTGATTGGACAAGCAAAGATACTAGAAGATAGCCTATCCGTATCTGTACAACCAATGTTTGTGAAAAAGGGCCATCCATTAGCCAACATCAAAGATGAAAATAACGCTGTCTTAGTTACGGGGGCATCCGTGGGTGAAATACTATTTTATGGTGCTGGAGCTGGCGAACTACCTACTGCCAACAGTATCTTAAGCGATGTGATCGCCACTATCAAAGACATTCAACTCAATATTACCGGCAGCAAGTTTAATAATTTCAGTCGTACAACAAATATCATTGACGCAAACAAAGAATACAGTAAGAATTTTCTACGGAGAAAAGAACGCTCCAACAAGTTGTATCTAAACTCGAGCTATCCAATACTTTAGTTATAGAATGAGTTTGATTTGCAAAATAATTTACTGTTCTTACTGTTCAACCTATATTGTGCATATATTTAACTGCAAGTTAAACAAATATGATAGATAACCAATACGTTATATGTAATTACACGTGGTGCCAGTTTGTAATATTTTATCAAAGGTTGAAAGTTAAGTAAGATAAAAAAGCCCCGATTTCTTGGGGATTTTATCTAAAAATAGACATGGATCACTCCATATCTGGATAATTAAAGTATCCAACAAAAACTTACAGAGGAATTTTGTGTCATGCCGACTATACAACATAATACTACATATCCATCATTCTTCTCGCCATTTGCTCCAATTGTTTCACGTGAAACTTTTTGGCTTAGTTATTAGTGTTGTTAGTAATTAGTTTGTTAAAATAAGTAAGTAGTTTAGTTCATAGAATAATGGAGGTTGCGAAAGTGTTAAATATAGCTTTTATTGGAAATGGCAAAAGTGCTAACCGCTACCATTTGCCATTTGTCTTAAAATTACCAAATAAATTCCATGTAAAGACCATGTTTTCGCGTCATTTAAAAGATGATTGGAAACGAATTGATGGTGTTCATTACACCACGGATATTAATGAAATATATGATGATCCTGAGATAGACCTAGTAGTTATCTCAACACCGCCTAAATTTCATTATCAGTATGCGAAAGAAGTTTTAGGACATGGTAAAAATGTTTTAGTTGAAAAACCATTTACACAAACCGTTGAGGAGGCTGAAGAGTTATTTGCTTTAGCAAAACAAAAAGATTTGTTCATCCAATGTTATCAAAATCGCAGATATGATTCTGACTTTTTAACCGTTCAAAAGGTGATCAATAGTGGAGTTTTAGGCGATTTAACAGAAATAGAAATGCATTTTGACTATTTTCGCCCAGAAGTACCACAAAATACACATGGATTTTCGCAGGCGGACAGTTTTGTTTATAGTCACGCTTGCCATACTTTAGATCAAGTTATTTCATTATTTGGCAAGCCAGACGACGTACACTATGATGTTCGCCAATTATTAGGTCCTGGTCGCATGAATGATTATTTTGATATAGATCTTTATTATGGTGGACTGAAGGTTTCAGTCAAATCAAGCTATTTCCGGATCAAACCACGACCAAGCTTTGTCGTCTATGGGAAAAAGGGGATGTTTGTTAAAGAAACAAAAGATCGCCAAGAAGAACATCTTAAAATGTTTTACATGCCGGATCATGCTGATTTTGGGATCGATCGACCAGAACATTATGGGACTTTGACTTATGTGGATGAACAGGGGAAATATCATGAAGAAAAAGTGCCATCTGAACCTGGCGATTACAGTCGCGTATATGAAGATATTTATGAGACCTTAACTGAGCGACAAGAAAAAACCGTTAAGGATGAAGAAACTATTTTGCAGCTTAAAATGTTAGAAGAAGCAATTAGTCAAATAAAAGAATGATATTGGTAAGCTTTTAGTAATAGTGGGATTAGTTCTAAGCTATCTCGTTGTTACTAGAAGCTTTTTATATGTTTGCCTGTATTCATAATTTTTATCGTAATAATAGACTTGGAGTATGATAATAAATGATGCGGAGAAATAAAGATGATGCTTTTCTTCTTGTTAAAAGTAAACTTTGGTTAAATGTTTAAGTAGATGGATGTAGTTAGATCAAATAAATAAGATTTGTAAAGCAGGTGTAACTAAACTTACTATAAAAAAATAATATCTGTATTAAATGAAATGTATGCGGTTTCTAAAAAAGCTTGTAAATTATATAACAAATATTGTATACTACAGATGTTAAGGTTTATGTAAGTGGTTAACTTTTGCTTGTGAAAGATAGTGAAATAATTTTGATAATGAATTCGATGTTATTTTAAGCCTTGTTCGTTAAAAGTTTTTGACAGATATGTGAAGTAGGTAATTGTTGTTTCTAATTTTTTTAGAAAAGCAAGAAATAATTGCTTTACTATTGAAAACGTTTACGTGAACGTTTTATAATATATTTATATTATAATAATTAGATTTAGATAACTTAAATTTTATTTATAAGGAGAGGAATTTTATATGAATTATTCTAAGGTTACAGAAGCAGACATTACGGAATTACGGAAGATCATTCCAGAAGATAGATTTTTCTGTCCTACGACTAAGCACTATGACCATGATCAATTTAATGGTAAGAAATCTGCGCCTGATGTAGCGGTACAACCGATCAGTAATGATGAAGTATCTGCTGTTATGAAATATGCTAACGAGCATCATATCCCAGTTGCTGTACGTGGGAATGCCACAGGCTTGATGGGGGCTAATATTTCGGTTGAACACGGAATTGCCATTGATATGATCAAGATGAATAAAGTCTTGGAATATGACCCAGGTAGTCTGACATTAACTGTTCAGGCTGGTTTGCGGATCCGTGACATTGAAGAATATTTGCAAGGTGAACCATTTGTTTATGTTCCTTCTCCCGCTATGAAGTGGGCTGCGATCGGTGGTAATTTGAGCACCAATGCTGGCGGTATGAAGGCAGTTAAATATGGAACGACAAGAGAACACGTTCGCGGTTTAACAGCTATTTTAGCCGATGGTACACAAATCAACTGTAGTCATAAAACTGTTAAGAATAGTTCTGGTTATGATATCAAAGACTTGATCATTGGTAGTGAGGGTACATTAGCTGTTGTGACAGAAGTTGTTCTTCGTTTAATTCCACGTCCACGTTATGAAAAAACGATCCTCTTATCATTCCCTGACATTCAACGTGCTATTCAAGCTGTTCCAAAGGTCTTTGCGGCAGGCTTAACACCAACGAGTGTGGAATATTTCAGTCAAGAAGTTGTTGAAAAATGGGAAGAATATGCTGATCAAGAGTTCCCTGTTAAAAATGGTAGTGGTTATTTGATGGTCAGCTTTGACGGTAATGATGACAAGATGGTTGATGGTGAGTTGGCTGACCTTGTGAACGTTGCTAAAGAAAACGAAGTTACTAATACTTTGATCATGAAAACCGAAGATCCGGTAGCACAGGAAGTTTGGGATGCACGGTCTCAATTTGAAACAGCGGTTCAAGAAACCACAACAGCAATGGACGAAGCTGATGTGGTTGTACCGATCAACAAGATCCCATTAGTTTTAAAAGAAGTTGCTGTTGTTTCTGAAAAAGAACAAATCAGATTACCTAATTTCGGACATGCAGGTGATGGAAACTTACACATCTATATTTGTCAAGATGATTATTCAGATGCAGAGTTTGGTGAAAAGACAGATCGCGTCTTAAAAGCTTTATATAAGGTTGCTAAAGAATCTGATGGTGAAATGTCTGGTGAACATGGTATTGGCTATGCTCGTAAAGATTATTTCGAAGACTTCTATGGCACTGATTATGTCAAATTGATGAGTCGTGTTAAATTAGCCTTTGACCCTAACTTGATCCTTAATCCAAATAAGATCTTCCCAGTTTATACTTCAGATGAAGCTCCTGAACTTGTAGAAGAATAGTTAAACTAGGTAATAGGTAAAATATAATAGAGTGAGACAAGAGATGTTTTGAAGACGATTTTTAACGACGATTGCGTTATTTTGGGTCGTAGCAAAGCGAAGAACCAGGATAACGTAATCGTTGTTACAGCAAGGCTTCGACCTTTTGGAACATGTTTAAGGGCCGTCGATTTATCCTATTTAATAGGATAAATCGACGGCCCTTTCTAAGATTGAACAGCTAGTTTTGTCTGAGCCCGTTTTCTCGTTTTTTATCGAATTATTAGCTCAGCAGTGACAGGAACTTGCTTGATTTGTGGAGAAGATAGAAGATGAAACGCCTGCGCACCAACTTGTTTAAAATGATGGCCGATCGTAGATATTTGCATTAACTGACTGGCTAGTTGATTTTCTTGCCCCATTAATGGGGGCACGGTATGGTGGTGGTCTATATAACACTGGCGGACGCCGGCAGCAATATCGTCACCATTTGTAAAGACGAAATCTGGCTGGGAGCTTAATTTTAAATATTTTAACGCTCCTTGATACCCGTCTGAATAAGTAGTAATGGTCGTTTGTAATAAATGCTTATTAGGATAGTGCTTGAAAACTTGCAGATAGCAATCTAAAGTTAGCTTACTAGTAGCGCTAAGTTCATATGGCCGGCTCAACATGATCCCAATATTGGTAAAATGGTGCTTTTTTAAGTGAGCAAAAGCTTGGAGATAGGTGGTTTTTCGTGTCGTATAAGCAGCTGATAAATTAATTTCTCCTGGATCTTCACAGCAAACGATTGGCCCATATTTTTGATATTTGACCATGTCGGTTAGTGAGATACCATGTGAAGTAAATATTAACCCATCGTAAGTTTTTTGATGCAGTTGCTCTAGGTATTTAATTTCAAGCTGAGCATCATATCTTGACTGCAATAATGTCACATTGATCCGTTTAGCAAATGCAGCTTCCATGACCCCGGCGACTAATTGGGTAAAGTAAGGATGGTGCATGTGTGGTACGACCACACCAATAGTCGAAGTCTGGCCAATACTTAAATCTCGTGCGATCGAATTTGGCACATAATCTAACTTTGTGATCACTTCTTTGATTTTTTGTGCTGCTGCTTCAGAAACATAGCCGTTTTGGTTTAAGTAACGTGAAACGGTCGTAACTGAGTAACCGGATTGTTTAGCGATATCTCTGATATTTGTCATACAAAAGCTCCCTAGCCGCAATATTTTTTCACCTTTACTATACCATGTAAAAAGAATTTGTCTGGTTAGTTAAATTTAGCCGTTTCACTTTTTGGCTTTTAAATATGGGACATATCTACTTTAGGTCCATTAATAAAGTTTTTGATACCGTATGCTACACCATCTTCATCGTTAGTTTTTGTGATAAACTTGCCAGCGGTTTTGATAACTTCAAGTGCATTTCCCATGACTATCGGGGTCCCCACAGCTGTCAGCATTGGTAAATCGTTATGTCCGTCACCAAAAGCAGCTGTTTGAGATTTAAGCAAGTTTTGTTCGTGCATAATGTATGCTAACCCACGTGCTTTAGTAGCGTCTTGACTAGTGATCTCCAAATAAGAAGTACCTGATTGTTGAATATTGATCCCTTCTAAACCAAGGGCTAACAATTCAGCTTGAACCTTTAATAAAACTTTCTTGTCCAATATGATCAACATTACTTTAAAGATGCCATTTTGAGCGTCAGAGTTCAAAGTTCTTTGAGCTGTCAAGCTCGGCTTTAAGCCAGTCAACTTCATTTCAATTTCGATACCGGAGTTGATTTTATCTGTGATCCAGCGATCTTTAGTGTAATAGCTTAAGCAAACGTCAGGATAATGTTGGTTGAGCCAAGAGATAAGCTGAAAACTGGTTTGACTTTTGATCGGATAAGCTTCCATAATTTCATTAGTGCCGTTAACTTGGGGCTGAAATATCATTCCACCATTAAAAGCAATTTGTGGTGCAGTTAAACCTAATTGTGTGATCGCGGGTGCCATTTCAATTGGTGCACGTGCCGAGACTAAAGTTGCTTTGAGTCCGCTATCTTTGATGCCCATAATATTGTTGGTGCTGACTACTCCTGTACTATTTAATAAAGTTCCATCCATATCTAAAAATATATGTTTGATCATGAGATTTATCTTCCTTTTCTTTTGGTTTTGAGCCAACATTTACTAATTCTATGTCCACTACATAGTTTATCTTGTGGAACGCGTTTCATAACAAGTAGAAAATCGATTAAATATAAAAGTAAAAAAATTTGCTAACAAAATGAAAGGAAAGTAGTATATTAGATAATGGGTTTGGCGAGCACTGTTTTTTAAATCAGTTGATACTTATTTTTTCATTCAAAAAGTAATAGATGATATACTATGCTTGTTAGGTTTAGTTGATAAAACAAGCTTTCTTTGGTTTGTTAACAGTTGTATTTATTAAAAGAATTATCATTAAATTTGAAAAGTTAGGAGAAATTATTTTTTATGTGGGATATTATTACCTATTCACTGCCCCAGATACTTTCTGCTGGAGTTAAGTTCACGATCCCGTTAGCGTTGATAGCTTTTGCCATTGGCTTAGCACTTGCTTTAGTGACTGCTTTAGTCAGGATATCTCATCGTGGCGGTGTTTTTGTGATCGTTAAGGGTATTTTTCGTTTTTATGTCTGGCTTTTTCGGTCGACACCTTTGATCGTGCAGTTATTTATTGTTTATTTTGGTTTGCCGTATTTGACGATACCTGGCATTCTTGAAAATGGGGTCAAATTTAGTCCATTTATCGCTGGGATCATTACTTTTTCCTTGAATACTGGTGCCTATGCTTCGGAAACTATTCGTGCTTCGATCTCATCAGTTCCGAATGGTCAGTGGGAAGCAGCTTCATCGATCGGGATGACTCGCGGTCAAACATTACGTCGGATAGTGTTACCACAGGCCTTTAGGATCTCAGTGCCACCGTTGGCTAACAGTTTTATTAGTTTGGTTAAGGACACTTCCTTGGCTGCTTCGATCACGATCGTCGAAATGTTTGAAGTTAGTCAGCAGATCGCGGCAGAAAACTATCAGCCACTGATCATGTATACGTTGGTAGCTTTAGTGTATGCAATATTCTGTTCAATTTTAACGGTTGGGCAAAACTACCTGGAAAAAAGAACTAACCGGCATTTGAACCAGACTGAAGGGGAGTGAGCTAGTGCAATTACAAGGACTTAATAAGACATTTGGCAGTAACCGTGTTTTGCAAGATATCACTGTAGAATTACCTGAAAAGGCGACGACCGTGATCGTTGGGCCTTCTGGATCAGGTAAGTCAACTTTATTACGTTCGTTGAACTTGTTAGAACGTCCAGAAAGTGGACTGTATCAAGTCGCGGATTTAAATATCGATTTTTCTAAAAAAATATCTTCCAAGCAAGTCTTAGATGTGCGGAAGAAAACAGGGATGGTTTTTCAAGATTATAACCTTTTCCCACATAAGACAGTTTTACAAAACGTGATTGAAGGGCCAGTCCAAGTTTTAAAACAAGACAAAAATGCCGCAACTAAAGAAGCCTATGAACTACTAGATAAGGTCGGTTTAAAGGAAAAGGCTGATTTTTATCCAGATCAATTATCTGGTGGACAAGCACAACGGGTTGCGATCGCACGCTCTTTAGCAATGCATCCAGAGTATATCTTACTAGACGAACCGACCTCAGCCTTGGATCCAGAACTTGAAGCGGAAGTTTTGAAGGTGTTAGCTGATCTAGCAAATGAAAAGCAATCACTGATCATAGTGACGCATAACTTGTTTTTCGCACGGCAAATCGCGTCTAAAATTGTTTTTGTCGAAGACGGACAGATCATCTTTGATGGATCGTCCCAGGAGTTCTTTGACCAAAGACAGGGGAATCCCAGGATCCATGATTTTATTTCATCAATGTCTTTTACAGGGATTAAAGAAGGAACACCACAAGAATAATTATTATAAGTATGTAGAAAGAAGGAGTTAAAAAAATGAAGAAGTTTCGGGGACTATTTTTTTCGTTAATGATTGTTGCTTTAACATTAACGTTGGCTGCCTGTGGTAATAAAAATGGAGCAGATAGTAAGGAGGAATCGTTTAAATCAGAGTTAAAAAACAAGGATGAATTAACGATCGGACTTGAAGGTACTTATGCCCCTTATTCATATCGTAAGGATGGTAAATTAACTGGGTTCGAAGTTGAAATGGGTAAGGCAGCTGCTAAGAAAATGGGCGTTAAAGCCAAGTTTGTCCCAGGTAAATGGGATTCATTGATCGCAGGTTTGGGTTCGCAGAAACAAGACGTTGTGATCAACAATATCTCTGAAACACCAGAACGTAAAAAGTCTTATGATTTTTCTAAACCGTATATCTATTCTCACTTTGCTTTGATCACGCCTGATGATAGTTCTATTTCTAGTTTAAAAGATATTAAAGGCAAGAAGTTTGCTGAAGGTACTGGTACAAACAATGAACGTGTCGCTAAGAAGTATAAGGCTGAGACAGTTGATTCAGGCGACTTCGCTGCTACACTTTCGTTGATCAGAAAAGGCCGTGTCGATGGGACGATCAATTCAGCTGAAGCTTGGTACTCTTATGAAAAGAAAAACTCAACTAAGGGTTTGAATTTTAAAGATGTAAATGGTGAAGAAAAACCAGTTGAAATTAAAGCTATGTTTAATAAGAAGACACCTAAGACAAGAAAAGAATTTAATAAGGCAATTCAATCTCTTAGAAAAGATGGGACTTTGAAGGAATTGTCTGAAAAGTACTTTGGTAAAGATATTACTAAACCAGAAGAATAAAAGTAGCAAAAGAGATCATAATTGAAAAATTGTGGTCTCTTTTTTATATAGTGTATGAAAAGTTTGCTATGAGAAGACGTGTTCATTCAAAAGTGTGGTCTATACTTTAATTTTTTTAGTTTAGGATATCTTTCTGAAAAAACCAGAATAAACATGCAGAATTAACACATTCCTTCAAAAGAAGAAATGGACAAAAAGCCAATTTATCTATTTTTTTAGAGGCCTGGATTTTAAGTACTTTTCATGAGTTTGTTTACTACTCAAAATGATAAAAAAAGCGTATCATATAACAATATAGTCATTGAAATGTTATAGAGGGGGAGAAGTTAATATGAAATTAGTTGATGACTTAGTCACTGTTGTTGGTAAAAAAAATGTCATTACCAACAAAGCAAAATCTTTACGTTTCCGAAAAGGATATCGTTCAGGTCAGGGGGATGCACTAGCGGTAGTATTTCCAACTACTTTAATGGAAATGTGGCGTGTTTTGAATGTTTTGCATGACAACAACATTATTATTATCATGCAGGCATCCAACACTAGCTTGACAGAGGGATCCACACCAGCTCCCGGTTATGACCGGCCGGCAGTTGTCGTAAGCGGATCGAAAATTAAAGATCTACAGTTGATCAATAATGGGAAACAAGCACTTGCTTTCCCTGGAACGACACTGTTTGAATTAGAAAACAAACTAAAGCCACTCAAGCGAGAACCACATTCAGTTATTGGCTCATCTAATTTAGGTGCATCAGTAATTGGTGGCATTAACAACAATTCTGGTGGTGCTTTGATCAGAAGAGGCCCAGCTTATACAGAGCTATCATTGTATGTGTGGATCGATGAAAATGACGAAATGCACTTAGTTAATCATTTAGGTATTGATTTGGGTGAAACGCCTGAAGAAATTATTACTAATTTGCAAAACCGTAATTTTGATGTAAATCAAGTTCCAGCTACCAAACGTCATGGGTCAATGTACCAACATGAAAAAGTTGTGCGTGATGTTGATTCAGATAAACCCATTCGCTACAATTCTAACCCTAAAGAATTGTATGAAGTATCTGGATCTTCTGGTCACGTTGCCGCACTTGCCGTCAGATTAGATACATTCCCAATGGATAAGAAAACACAAATGTTTTACATTGGAACAAACAATCCTGACGAGTTGGAAGATATACGTCGGCATATCATGACAACTTTCAAAGAATTACCTGTTTCTGGTGAATACATGCATAAAGATGCTTATAGATTAGCCAAGCAGTATGGTAAAGATTCTTTGGTCGTGATCGAAAAAATAGGTACAGGACACTTGCCACAATTGTTTGCGCTAAAAGCGTGGGGCGAACGTTTCTTGAAGCCTATCCCATTTTTCAAAAATTATTTCCCAGATCGCTTACTTCAAACATTGAGTCATTTATTCCCCAATCAAATGCCTAAAAGATTAGATGACTATTATGAAAAGTATGACCATTATTTGCAATTAAAGATGGCCGGCAATGGAATTGAAGAAGCTCGTGAATACCTCAAGTCTTACTTCGCAAAGGCTAGTGGTGACTACTTTGAAGCTGATGCAAATGAGACCAGTAAGGCGGCAACGCACCGCTATGTAACAGCGGGTGTTGCTATTCGTTATCAGGAATTAAAGCAGGACAGTATTGATATTTTGCCATTAGATATTGCATTGGCAAGTAATGAATATAAATGGTTTGAACATTTGCCTAAGGAAATCGAAGATAAAATAGAGTACAAAATCTATTATGGTCATTTACTTGATCACGTCATGCACCAGGATTATATTTTAAAACCAGGTGTTGATGCACATAAGCTAAAAGAAGAAATGCTAAAAATTTTGGATGAGCGTCACGCTGTTTATCCGGCAGAGCACAATGTAGGGCACTTATACTTAGCATCACCTGACTTAGTCAACCACTATAAGAAAAATGATCCAACCAACAGTTTCAATCCAGGCGTTGGTAAACAAACAATGTCTAAGTACTGGGGCGAATATTAAGCACAAGCTTTAAAAATAATTTTTTGTTAAGTGGTACTGTACTGATAAACCAAATTAATTGAAATTAGTATAGCTTAAACTCAAGCTGTCTGCTCCTTGATGGAGTGGGCGGCTTTTTTGATGCTAATTAACGAACAATTTATTTGAAGTTGTTCTAGAACCTGTACTAAATCGGGAGTTAGCTTAGGATGTGTAACTTAAATTGTCAATAATCTCTTTTAAATTGCAGTTCAGGTTTAATTTTGTATAATTAGTATCTGAAAAGTTCTTGGAAGGTTGGACAAAATAAACGCTAAGTGAAAAAAACTGGGATAAAAACAAGAACTGTATTATATCCAGAATTATTAGTTTTGTCTCAGTCCCTTTCGAGTTAGGATAAAATAAATATATATAAAACAACACAAGTAATATTCGGGAATGGTCCCCAGCTAAATATTACTTGTGTTGTTTTTTAGAAATTGAATGTCGTTTCTGCAGGTTTAGTTTCTATCAATACTTTACCATGACGGATATTAAATAATACGCTACGATGTTCGTTTAAAATATCATAGAAGTTTGTGCCATCCAAGATAATGCAATTAGCGAACTTACCGACTTCGATACCATAATCATCTGTGATATGCAGAGTTTTAGCACCATTGTAAGTCACGAAGTTAAAGGAATCTTGCAGTTGTTGGTAACCCATAAGTTGACCAGCATAAACACCCATCGACAAGGGATCCAACATATTACCACAGCCTAGTGGGCTCCACGGGTCAGCCACGTCATCTTCACCAAATGACACATTGATCCCAGCTTTGTCTAATTCTTTGATCCGTGTTAATCCGCGACGTTTAGGGTAGGTGTCGAATCTTCCGCCTAGATGCATGTTAACTAGTGGATTAGAGACGAAGTTTAATCCTGCCATTTTCAATAAACGAAATAGTTTGTAAGTATAAGCATCATTATATGAGCCCATCGCTGTGGTATGGCTGGCTGTCACCCTGTCTTTTAGTCCTGTTTCATAAGCCTGTGTGGCCAACACTTCAAGATTTCGCGAATTTGGATCATCGATCTCATCACAGTGCACGTCAACGAGTTTGTCATATTTTTCAGCCAATGAAATTAAATATTTAACTGAATCGGCACCATATTGTTGGTTGAATTCATAATGAGGTACGCCACCGACCGCGTCTGCGCCCTCCTTGACTGCTTGTTCTAGTAATTCTTTACCGTTGGGATATGACAGGATGCCTTCTTGCGGAAATGCGACTAACTGTAAATCAACAATATCTTTCAACTCATCTTTAAGTTCTAATAGAGCTTCCATTGCGACTAAATGAGGATCGGTGGTGTCAACGTGGCTTCGTATATGTTGAACCCCATTTTTAACTTGCTTTAAGATCGTCTTTTTAGCACGGTCTTTGACGTCTTTTTTTGTGAGTGATTTCTTTCTTTCTGACCAGATCCGGATCCCATCAAACAAAGTCCCGCTTTCGTTCCATTCTGGTTCACCTGCAGTTAAAGTTGTATCTAAGTGTACGTGTGAATCGATAAAAGGTGGTAATAAAACATTTTCTTTCCCATCGATCACCTTTTCTTGGGCGTTAGGCGTGATATTTTCTGCAATACGATTAAATTTACCATCAGTGATACGAATGTCTCGTGCTTGTGCTTGGTTATTGATGTGCACGTTTTTGATCAACATACTAATGACCCCCTTGTTTTTCTTATATGCTATATCTAATTATACTTTATATGTTAACAACAAGTAACGAGCGCTTAAAATTTTTAAGCTGCTAGAACAGTCTATTTTTATGGTAAACCGCTTACTAACGGCGTTAGGGCCCCTTTTACTTGACAGCTTTGGCAAATAAAATTATTTTTGAAGTGTATAAAAATATTTGGTTTGTAACAGTTAGCTGCAGAAAAATGAGCGTCCTCAGATTATTTTTTGAGAATGCTCAGAATTTTTTAGCTAAATCAAAAAGGAGAGGAAAGAGTTGGGAGAAAATAGTAGCTCAAAACGAGTTAGTGGCTCGCTTTTAAGATATTCTTCTTATGTTATTGCTCTAGGCGGATTTTTGTTTGGCTATGATACTGGTGTGATCAATGGTGCGTTGTCATTTTTGAGCTTACCAGACCAGCTGGATTTATCTTCGTCCGCACAGGGTTTAGTTTCAAGTTCACTGGTTTTAGGGTGTACTTTCGGAGCATTGTCGGATAGTTATTTAGCTAACCATATTGGCCGAAAGAAGTTATTACAGTGGGTCGCTGTGATTTTCACTCTTGCAACCTTAGCTTGTGCTTTGTCGTTTAACCCAATAATGTTGATTGGTTCGCGTTTTGTTTTAGGTCTATCAGTGGGTGTGGCTTCAAGTTTATCACCTTTGTATTTAAATGAAATTTCACCGGAACGTCTTAAAGCTCAAAATGTTAATAAAAATGCGATTGCGATCGTGTTAGGGCAGTTAGCAGCATTCACAGTCAATGCTATTTTAGGCTCGATCTTTGGAGATTGGCATGCTATCTGGCGTGTTATGATGGTTGTAGCGGCAATTCCAGCAATTTTATTATGGCTTTTATCATTTGATCTACCGAATAGCCCTTTTTGGCAGTTACTTAACCAAAGCCGTTCTAAAGCGGTCAAAACCTTCAGACGTTTGCATTTCCCACGTTTGGATATTCGTGAAGCTATAACTGAAGCACGTCAAGAAATTAAAAATGGTGATTCATTTGAATGGAGCAGTGTTTTTAAAGATAAGTACTTGCTTTACCTACTCATTGCTGGGATTACTGTTGGTTTTATTCAACAAGCATCTGGTATCAACACGGTTATGTATTATGGTACAGTTATCCTAGAAAAAGTCGGTTTAGGGTCTGGTGCTTCACTTTACGGTAATATTTTGATCGGTCTAGTTTCGTCATTGGCTATTTTAGTCGGAAGTCGTTTATTAGACCAGGTCCACCACCAGCATTTATTAGTAGCTGGATTGATTTCAAATGGTGTGACTTTGTTTATCTTAAATGTGGTCATGAAAACAGATATGTTTTCTCAAACAACTAACAATATTTTAGTCTTGATCATCTTAGCGATTTTCTTAGCTATCCAACAAGGAGTAGTTAGTCCTGTTACGTGGTTGTTATTGTCAGAACTTTTTCCACAACATGTGAAATCGACCTTTAATTCAATCGGGACAGCTACGACTTGGATCGTTAATTTCGTGATCAGTTTAATTTTCCCAATTTTGATGGATATATTAGGTACAGCAGGGGTATTTTTAGTATTTGCTTTCGCAAATGTAGGTTGTGTTATTTTGGCAGAAGTACTAGTTAATCCGCGTTTAGTCAAAAAAGCAAATGAGGTACTATAAGATTAAGTGAAGTAGCGTTACTATTTAAACATAATATTGGAGGGCTCTTGATGATACAATGGTTGAAAAATTCTAAGGGCGGTTTGATAGTCGTAACACTAGTCCGACTGTTTGTGGCAATCGAATGGCTGATCGCAGGTTTGAGCAAGTTTAAGGGAAACTTTACAGCTAAACCTTTTGTTATGCAAGCAATCAACCACCCAGTAAAAGATGATTTTGGAAATGAAGCCTATCCGTGGTTTACGGCATTTCTTAAAACAATTGTTCAACCACAAATGGGACTGTTTAATTTCTTAGTTCAATATGGTGAATTATTGATCGGTTTGGGTTTGTTGTTAGGAACGTTGACTACGCTGGCCAATTTCTTTGGTCTGGCGTTGAATTTTATTTATTTGTTAGCTGGTTCAATTTCTACTAACCCTTTATTGTTATTTTTGGGGATCATTATTCTCTTGGCTGGGCCTAATCGTTTTAAAATTGGTTTTGATTATTGGTTGAATCCGTTTTTACGTCGAAGGATACCATTTCTAGATCGTAAGAAAAAGAAATACGAATTACATTTCTACTAAAGTAGAAGGAAGTAAGATTTCAATATTTTGGAACACGTTTAAGGGTCATCGATCTATCCCATTGAATGGGTTAAATCGATGGCCCTTTTAGAATCGCACAGCTTTTTGCTGGGACATTATTATTCGAAGATCGTGTCATCATAGAGGTCAGACATTTTATAAGCTAATTGTAAATTAAAACGCTCATTAGCGTCATTAATGTCAATTTCTAAAAGTCCTTGGATCTTATTTAAACGGTAAACAAGAGTACTGCGGTGCAAGTACAACTCTTTGGCCGTTTGGGTCACATTTCCATTATTGTTTAAATAGACTGCAAGTGTTTTAAAGAGGTTGGTTTGGCTATTTTGTGATTCAAGATGGAGCTTTTTTAAATATTTACGTACGAATAATTCGGTAGTCGGATCATCTTTAAAAGTATTCAAAACAGTGTAAGACCCTAATTGGTCAAAAGCCGCGTAGTTTATGTCTAGTTTACCTTTTAACAAAACGTTCACGGTTTTATCAGCCTTTTGATAGGCTTCATTATAATCTTTGGGATGGTTACATAATGCACCGATCCCTAACACAAATTCTTTTTCAAATCCTTCACGCTGACTGATATGTTGCATGCGTTTGAAAAAAGTCTGCCAAAAGTTAGTCTCATTAGTGGAATTTTCTGGAACAAACAAGAGTAACTGTTGTTCAAAAATAGCTGTGATCGCGCTGGGTAATAAGCGGCTGATGATTTGTTTCATTACTGCAAAGGCGGCGTTATTTTTAGTTTGGATCTCTAGTAGATCCGCCCCTTTAGCTTCGGGTTGCTCACGTAAGGCGAAAATAGCTGTATAGTAGGGACGATGTAAGTCCCAATTAAAGGCACTGGCATCCGTTGCTAGCTTTTGTGGATCTTTGATTTGTTCTGAGAATAAGTGTGAAACTAAATCAGATTTAATGTTTTCAATGGATGTTGTTTTAATTTCTTTTTTGATGAATTGTAGCGAATAAATATTTCGCACCATACTTAGAACGATGTCAAATAATTCTGGGTCGATATTGTCTGTATTTTCTAAGGCGAAATAACCGTGTAATTCACTCCCGTCGGTCAATTCGAGTAATTTAAAGTTGCGCTTTTCGGTGATCGCAATGTTGGTTGGTTCCTTGTTTTTTAATTGGTGAGAATTTTTTCCAGCAGCCACTAGTTGTGTTTGAGTTAACGGGTCATCTTCTTTTAAATGGTAATCGATCAAGTTAAAATAGCGGTCATATAAGACAATGCTCGAATTAAATAATTTGCCAAAAGACTTGTTGATCTGAGTGAAATTTTCAGAATGGATCGTTTGATGGAGCATCGCTTGCTGGATCTTTAATAATTCCTGCAAATTTTCTTTTTGTTTGTGTTCTTTATTTGTCAACTGTGAGTTTTCATACATTACGGTAAAGTAGTTGGCATACATTTTAAGGTTGTTAAGGTCGTTACTAGTATAGATATAACCAATCTCTTTTTGGACGTATAAGACACCTATCATTGAGATCCCTACAGTTAAAGGAATAGTCATTGAGGTATAACCAATCGTTTCGACATTTGGAAAGTAAGTATGGATCGAGTTATCTTTGGCTAGCGGGATCACGCTTTTTTTGTCGTTGATCCCGTAAACAGGTTGGTAAAGTATCAACTTGTCTTTTGTTTCATTAAATAAGTAAATTGCAGCAGTTCTTGAATTTGTTTCACGTCCACAAAAAACAATGGTTTTCTCGACTAAATTTTTGATAATGGCCGGTAAGTCTAAGTCAGAACTAAGTAGTTGCATTTCGAATAAGGATCTTTCTTTTTCCTCATTACGAGTGATCAAGTTTAGTGCGACACCAATAAAACGCCCCATTTCGTCAAAACGGCTTTGTAAGTCATCGTATATAATATTTTGTTCGCGGTAGCCCACAATACAGAGGCCAAAGGTCTTTTTTTCATCGACCAGTGGAACGGTAAACCAACTTTTAAAGCCGATTTGTTGAAAATACCGGGAAATTTGGGTACTTTGTGTAAATTCATTTGACTTACTATTCATACTTTTTTCGAAAAAAAGTGGATCGATCTTAGCTAACGGATAGGGAAATAAAGCACTGAGGTCATATTCTTTGGTGTTAGTACTGCTCAATTGAATATGGTCGTTGACGATGGTACCAATCGCGATCAGATCACACTTAAAGTTATCGGCAAACATTTGGGCAGTATAGCGGAGTATTTCATCGCGCGTATCAAATTTCATGACTTTGTGTGATAGTTCTTTCATATGTCTGGTAACGGAAGTAATGAATTTTTCTTCTTTAATTGTATGATCTGTGTGTTTCAAATAATGATCTCCTTTTAAATTAGAAAGCCAAGAAGCTTGATGGAAAGTGGATAAAACTAACGTAGTGATATTTTGTGAGTTTCAAGGCTTAAAATGAGTTTTATTAATGATTTTGGTTAAATTAACGAGTATTTGTAGCTAACCAGTCTATCTAATAAGCTTATTATACCAAAAAAGCGTTTACAAAAGAAAAAATAAGTAATGGCTGATAGAATCATGGGATAATTTGTAGTATTTTTTCAATGAATGTCCACTGATAAAAGGTGATAATATAGGAATTTCCTACAAATTAACCAAAAAATGTAATCGCATTCATTGCTTATATCGATGCTTTTATAAGGGGTTATAGATAAACTATAGTTAAAGATCAGATAAAAAAGCAATAGGGATGATCATTGACGGAAATTTTTCCAAGAGGAGGCTTATCGAAAATGGGTAAGAATAAAGTGATCTCACAAAAACAGGCGGCCGCTTTAGTCAAGGACGGAGATTTAGTTACCGCTCAAAGTATCGGAATGGCTGGTTATCCAATGCACTTGATCAAGGGGGTCCAAAAGAGATTCCAGGAACAAAGTCACCCTAGAGATATCACATTTATGTGGTCATGTGGTTTAGGCAACTGGACAGATGGACAAGGTGCTGATCCGTTGGTCGGTGAGGATGGTTTAGTCAAACGGATCATCACAGGCTACGTTGGGGCTTCTCCTGCAGCTGTTAAACGAGTTAATGATAACTCAGTGGAAGCATACTTGATGCCACAAGGGGCGATCACACAAATGTATCGTTCGATCGCAGGACACAAACCACTTATTTCTCAGGTTGGTTTGAAAACTTTCGTTGATCCTCGTTTAGATGGTTCTAAAGCAACAACCATCACTAAAGAAGAATTGATCGAGTTAGTTAAGATCGATGATAAAGAATACTTACGCTACCCAGATTTGAAGGTCGATGTTGCTTTGATCCGCGGTTCATACGCAGACGAAAATGGAAACTTAAGTATCAGAGAAGAAATTTCTACTTTAGAGCTTTTAGAAGCCGCTTCAGCCGCTAAAAACTCTGGTGGGATCGTGATCGCTCAGGTTGCCCACTTGGTTGAAAATGGCTCACTTGATCCAAAAGAAGTTGTTGTTCCTGGTGGGATCGTCGATTATATCGTGGTTTCGCCACAAGAAGACCATAAGCAAACACAAGGTGTTGTTTATGATCCAGCTCTTTCAAACCAGATCCGAGTGGTTTTAGACAAGGATAAGGAACCTTTGCCACTTTCACCTAAGAAGATCATCGCGCGTCGAGCTGCAATGGAATTAGAAGCCAACACAGTAATCAACGTCGGAGTTGGGACACCAGACTTGGTACCAGTCGTTGCCCAAGAAGAAGGGATCGGTGATTTGTTTACAAGTACAGTTGAAAATGGTGTTTGGGGTGGTAGCCCAGTTTCTGGACTTGATTTTGGGGCTGTTTACAATGCTGAAGCATCGATCTCGATGGCCAACCACTTCGACTTATACGACGGCGGCGTCTTAGATCTAACAGTTCTAGGGATCGGTGAAGTCGATCAAGCGGGTAACGATAATGTTTCAATGTTTGGTAACCAAGTTGCTGGTCCTGGAGGTTTTATCAACATATCACAAAACACACAAAATATTGTGTTTGTTGGGACGTTGACTGTTGGTGGTAAGTCACATGTTGAAAATGGAAAGGTCATTATCGACAAACAAGGAAAAATGCCGAAGTTTGTTAAGCATGTTTCTCAGGTGACCTTCTCCGGTGAATTCGCTACTGAAAAGGGACAGAATATTTTATACGTTACAGAACGCGGGGTTTTTGATCTTCATGATAATCATTTACGTTTGATAGAGATCGCTCCTGGTATCGATCTACAAAAAGATATTATCGACCAGATGGAATTCGAACCAGAAGTATCTAAAAACTTAGTTGAAATGAACCCAGATATCTTCCAAGAAAAATGGGGTAAGCTGGCTGATATCGTTAATGCCAAAACAAAATAGTAAGCCCACTAGTTGGGATGAGCCATAAAGAAAGGATGTCTAGCATGAAAGAATCAAAAGCAGACCAAAAATTTGAAGAGCGCGGATTATTTTTCTCAGACCTTTACGGTTTTTCTAACAAATTGACTCAAGCAGAAAAAAGTAAGTTGCAAGAATTAGAAAAAGTGCTGCAAGAAGATATTCATCCACTTTTGGCAGATGGTTGGGACAAAGCACAGTATCCATTAGATGCTATGCAAAAACTCTACGATCTACATTTGATCGATGCCCCTTCATTGACAAAAGGACGTGAAGATAAAAGTACTTCCGAATTATACCGGGGTTTCCGAGCTTATACCTTAGCTAAAACTGACCCAGTTGTGGGAACATTCTATACACAAAATGCCGGTTTATTCCATGAATGTGTCCGTTTGGGCGGAAGTGATGAACAGGTTGCCCGCTTGATGCCTGGTGTTCGTTCGTGGGAACATCCTGGTGCAATGGCTATGACAGAACCAGAACATGGTTCCGATATTGCCGGTGGTGTTTCAGCCACAGCCAAACGTGAAGGCGACACGTGGATCTTGAACGGTCATAAAAAGTGGATCGGTGGCGGAGCAGTAGTTGAATACTTAGGGTTCTTCGCTCGTGATGTTGACGATGATCAAGTTAAATTATTCTATGTTCCACGTGAAACAAAAGGAGTCGAGACATTTGTTCAACCACAAAAAGGTTTGTTTCGTATGATGCCGAACGCTGAGATCATCATGAAAGATGTAAAAGTTAGTGAGGCAGACCGTGCTCAAAAGGTCAATTCCTGGAGAGATGTAGCACACATCTTACGGAATACTCGTTCCGATGTTGCTTGGTTATTAGCTGGTGCAACTGCTGGAGCATTTGAATCAGCTTTGAAATATACACGTGAAAGACAACAGTTCGGTAGACCATTGTCTAAGTTCCAGTTGATCCAAGAAAAATTAGCTAAGATGGCAATGAACTGTCAGTCAACGTTAGCGATCTCTGCTAGGTTAGCTGAGGAACAAGAGCAAGGGATCTATTTAGAAGAAAATTCTTCAATGGCAAAGATGCACAACGGTCTGAAAGCTCGCGAAACTTCCGAACTGGCACGTGAAGTTTGTGGTGGTAATGGGATCTTACTTGAATATGATGTGGTACGCTTCTTCACAGATATAGAAGCAATGTACACATACGAAGGAACAAATGAGATCAATTCATTGATCATTGGCCGTTATTATACCGGCACAGGTGCTTTTGTTTAAAGAGTAAAAGCAAAATTAATGCAAAAGAAAAGTAAGAAAGGATCAGTAAAATGTTAAAAGCAAAAGAAGATAATATCGTATTTGTTGGTGCCGCAAGAACTCCTGTTGGTTCATATTTGGGAGACTTGAAAACGGTACCTGTACAAGAACTAGGTGTGACAGCTTTAACTGAAGCAATTAAACGGTCAAATGTTAAAACAGAAGACATCGATGAAGTTATCGTAGGCCATGTCACTGGTTCACAGACGAGCAATAACTTGGGAAATATCATCGGGATCGATACTGGTTTACCAAAGACATCTACAGGTATGACAGTTAACCGGATCTGTGGTTCCGGGATTCAATCAGCTGTCTCAGCTGCTTTAGAACTTTTAGTTAGCAATAAGAAATTTATCGCTGCTGGTGGTGCAGAATCATTGTCACGTGCACCTTATTATTTGCCAGAATCAGTGCGCTATGCCGGCTTGAAGTCTGGGGATCAACGCTTGATCGATGCTAACGATGAAGGACATCGTACAGCTTCGGGTAAAGATTCGGGTATCAACCACATGGGTAATACTGCTGAAAATGTGGCCCATTTATTAGATATTAGTCGCGAAGAACAAGATAAGTTCGCTTACCGCAGTAATATGAACGCAGTTGAAGCCCAAAACAATGGTCGCTTTGCACAAGAGATCATCCCAGTTGAAGTTAAGGGACGAAAAGGCAAAGTTACAGTCGTTGATAAAGATGGTGATCCACGTCCAGACACAACAATTGAAAAATTGAACAAGTTGAGACCTGTGTTTGAAAAAGATGGTTCAGTTACTGCTGGTAACGCGTCAAGCTTGAATGATGGCGCTGCTTTCGAAATCATGACAACGGAAACAACTGCTAAAAAAGAGGGCCTTGAGATCATGGGTCGGGTGGTTGATTACCAAATTTCCGGGTGCGACCCAAAATACATGGGCTTAGGACCAGTAGCGGCTATCCAAGATCTGTTAGAACGTCGCGGGATGGATCTGCAAAAAGATATCGATTTATTAGAGATCAACGAAGCTTTTTCAGCGCAAACTTTAGGCTGCTTGAAGCAATTAGGTATCTCAACAGATTCAGATTATTATAAAAACAACTTTGATCCCCATGGTGGTGCTGTAGCAATGGGACACCCATTAGGTATGAGTGGTGCCAGGATCTTGACAGAAGTCTTGTATGAATTCAAGAACCGTCCAGATGTACACTATGCAATCGCATCAGCATGTATCGGCGGTGGTCAAGGAATTGCAATGTTGTTAGAAAACGGATACTGGAAGGGATAAGTGAGCAAAACAAGCTTTGGCTTATATAGTTATCATACCAACACCCTAACTTTATCTATCGTTTTTAAGCTGATAAACGAGGACCTCTCTTTTCCTCCTAAGAAATTATATTGATATATTGAGAAATTTAAGAAAATAAAAGATTTATTGAACAAGAAAGGAAGATGAACAATGGCAGAATTTACAGCAGCAGTTGTTGGAGCAGGTACAATGGGATCCGGTATTGCGCAAAAAATCGCACAAGAAGGTGTTCCTGTAACGATCGTTGATGTAACACAAGAGCAAGTTGACTCAGGGTACAAGAAAATCAAAGACATGCTTGATCAAGGTGTAAAACGTGGCGTATTTACACAAAAATACGTTGATGAAACATTAGGCCGCGTAAATTTGGCGACAGATTATTCAGCAATTAAAGACGTTGATTTTGTTGTTGAAGCTGTGTTCGAAGACCTGAAAGTTAAGCAAGACGTCATGAAAAAACTTGATGCGATCTGCAAACCAGAAACTATCTTGGGTTCAAACACTTCAAGTTTGTATGTTCGTGACATTGCAAAAGCAACAAATCGGCCAGAGAAAGTTTTGGGGACTCATTACTTCTTTCATCCAGCTAAGAACCGTTTGCTTGAGATCATTGCTCATGATGGAACAACAGATGAAACGATCCAAATCGCTAAGAAATTCGCAGATTTAACTGGTAAGACAGCAATTTTTGTTAAGGACTCCCCCGGATTTGCAGTTAATCGTTTCTTTGTTCCATGGTTAACAGAAGGCGTTAAGATCTATGAAGAAGGTATTGCTAACAAGGCAACAATTGACAAAGCTGCTGAAGAAGCATTCCAAATCGGTATGGGGCCTTTTGCCTTGATGAATGCCACGGGTATTCCGATCGCATTGCACTCAGCTGAATCGTTTGAACGGGAATTAAGTCCATTTTACAAAGCACCACAAACACTGGTTGACAAGGTTGAAGAAGGTAATTTGTGGGACGTTGAAGACGGGGACGTTGACCGTACAAAATTCGACGAGGTTGCTCATCGATTGTTGGCAACATCGATCGGTGCAGCTGCTAAATTAGTTGATGAGGGTGGCGCAACAGTCGAAGATATTAATCGTGGTGCGATTGTTGGCTTGAAATGGCGCTTAGGGCCTTTCCAATTGGCTAATGAATTTGGAGTCGAAAATGTCTACAAATGGACACAAGAAATGGCCGCAGCTCGTCTTGGTTTTCCAGAAGTAAAAATGTTGAAGGACCAAGCCGCATCCAAAAAACCATTTGAATTCCGTTATGTTGATTACGACAAGGTCGGCGATAAAGTTACAATTACGATCAATCGCCCAGAAGCCATGAATGCTTTGAATTACGTGGTTGTTGGTCAATTACGTAAGGCCTTTGATAAAGCTGAAGCAGATCCAGCCGTTAAGACGATCGTCTTTAAGGGTGCTGGTAAAGCATTCGTTGCCGGAGCTGACCTGAAGTTCTTCGTGGAAAATGTAAATAATGGTACTTTAGATAATATTGTTGACTTTACACGTGACGGACATAAACTCTTCCGTGATATCGAAACTTCAAGCAAGTTAACGATCGCAGTTCTTGATGGTTTATCATTGGGTGGTGGTTCAGAATTAGCATTGTCTGCTCAGGCGATCGTCGCAACAGACAAGGGTACATTTGGCTTCCCCGAAAGTGGTTTAGGCATCTTCCCAGGTTACGGTGGCATGCTTCGCTTTAACAAACAGGTCGGTAAAGAGATCGCTAAGTACTTTGTCTTAACCGGTAAGACAGTTGGTGCAAAAGAAGCAAATGACTTAGGTATTATAACTAAGTATACGGCTCCAACAGAAGTTGATGAAGCAATTGGACAATTAGAAGCAGCTGGAGAAAATGATAAGTATCATGATCGTGAAACACCTGCTACGTATCAACAGATTGTGATCGCATTCTCTGATGAAAATATTGAGAAAACATTGAAGGGCGAATCGGTTGATGGAGTAGACGACGCTTTCATTCAAAAGGTTGCTAAAACTATTTCTCATAAATCACCTCACTCAGTGAAAGTTATTCCTGCAATTATCGACAAACAGACAAATATGACGATCGATGAAGGTATTGATTATGAATTATCACAGTTAAAACCAATGTTTGCTGACCCAGAAGCTAAAATCGGCTTGGAGGCGTCAGTCGGTGGATACAGACCAGACTTTAGCGCTGCAGGTAAATAATTAACTAAATGCAACTTGGTGGTAATTTTAGTTAGACTAGAGACTCCAGGGACAAGTGTCACTGGGGCTCTAGGTACATATAAATAACAGGACAGAAAATCTTGGTATATGGTATTTCCATATAGAGACTGTAATGGATGGATAAGTTTAAGCAATGGTTACCCAGGAACTTTTCTCCTGTTACTGAACAGATATACTGTTGCACATAAAAAGGAACAACAATTTGTTTTTTTATCAAAGTCAAAAAGATAGCATGATTTAAAACTTGTTTAGCCTAAGGGGGCAATTAAAGTGGATATTGACTGGTTACAGAAAAGAGCACAGATCGATCCCCAAAAAGTCGCAGTGATCGATTCGTTGACTGATAGAAAGTGGACTTTTACTGACTTAAATCAACGTGCAAGAAAACTGGCTGCTTATTTGCAACAACATGGGGTGGGTGTAGGAGACCGAGTTGCTTTATTTGCAAAAAATGATATTAGTCACCTAGATCTCTTTTTTGCAACCAGTAAAATCGGTGCAATTTTTGTACCACTTAACTGGCGGTTATCATTGATGGAATTAAATGATATTTTGTCTGACTGTGATCCAACAATTATTTTTTATGATGAAAGTTTACGTGTTAAAGAAGAAGTGGTTTATATTGGTGATAAATATCAACTACGAGATGTGCATCAGGTAGCTTATGAAGATGTTTTTTCGCAGAAAGAATTTGCACACTTAAAAGTTAACTATGTGAAAAAAGATGAACCAGCTGTCATGATCTACACAAGCGGCACGACGGGTGCTCCTAAGGGAACTTTACTAAGCCATAGTGGGATAATTCATAACGCATTCTTTACCATTTCAAATTGGAAGTTGACTGCGCAAGATTCAACTATCACGATTGGACCGATGTTTCATTCAGCAGGATTATTTTGTTTTACGGTCCCATTGTTGTTGGTTGGTGGAACAGTTATTTTACAACCGACTTATGAAGCTCAGTTAACTACAGAAAATATGTCGAAATATCGTCCAACGAGGGTCTTCATGGTTCCTACTATGTATTATGATCTCTGGCAAAGAGGTATGATCGACTATGAGGCCTTATCATCAGTCAAACAGCTTATTTCTGGTGGGGCACCACCGTCCCAGAAAGTTGAACAGGCTTTCGAAGAGAAAGGTTTATACATTCAAAATTCTTATGGTATAACCGAAGTTGGACCTAATAATTTTAATAAGAGTAAAACAACTGTTACAAATAAACCTACGTCCGTTGGTAAACCATTTATGTTCGCAAAAGTACGACTAATTGGTGATGACGGCGTTGAAGTCAAACAAGGAGAAGTAGGTGAGTTACAAATCGCGGGTGAACATGGTTTTATTGGTTATTGGAATAATACTAAAGCTTCACTCGAATCATTCGCAGGGGAATATGTTAGAACAGGTGATTTAGCCTATGAAGATGAAGATGGGGACTATTTTATCGTTGACCGTAAAAAAGATATGATAATTACTGGAGGAGAAAATGTCTTTCCGTCTGAAGTCGAAAATGTTTTGCATGCTCATCCAGCTGTAAGAAATGTGTGTGTCGTCCCATTCCCTAATGACCGCTGGGGGGAATCGGTTGCTGCAGCGGTGATCTTAAAGGACAAATGTCCTAGAGAGACGACTGAATTAGTCAAAGATCTTAGTGACTACGCGCTGCGCTTTTTGACGAAGTATAAAATCCCTAAGTTTTATTATTTTACTAAGGAATTTCCCTTGAATGGAACAGGTAAAATCAATAAACGAGCTTTGAAAAAGGTGGTCACCAGTCAAATTAAGGATGGAACATTACAACATATATAGTTGAATAAAAAACGCTATGACATGTGAACAAGCTGTGTCATAACGTTTTTTGATGTCTTTTTTGGAAGTTACTGGATCACCCTTAAAAACGGTGATTTTGATAATTATCTGTCTTATTGAATTGATGGGATGATGATTTTATCTAACTTACAAGTAAATGTTGAACAAGGGATAGATTTAGTTTTGATAAAGTTGACACTATATTTTTGAGCAGTAGTTGGTTATTATAATCATTAAATGGGATAATAACACTAAATATTTACGGAATGAGATGAAAAATTGAAGTCCAATAAAGCAATTGCGGCTCAAGCCAATCAATTGATGACAATTTTTAAAATAGAAAATGCTGCTAGTGGGGCGGAAGTTCAGGAAATCATCGATCGGGCCGAAGAAAAATTAAATAAGCGGCAGATCCCACCGCAAAAGATCATGGAAGAAGTGGTATTAGCGATGTATTCCTTGAAAGTTAAGGGAACTATTTCTATCGGCGACACCACATTTAACACCTTAAAAGAAATGGAAAAACTTTATCGGCAACGTAGTTGGTTACCTTTCAGGCCGTATGATCCCTGGTGATACAAAAAAATAACGATACAGTAACTTGTTGTTTTTTTACTTATTTTTAAGTATAAAGTTCGTTAATTTCCATTTTTTAAACATCGATATATAATAATATTCGGTTTTAACTTGATTGATAGGTGGTAGTTTGATACAATTATCAAGGTGTGTTTACGAGCACAAACTGAAATTTGTGATCAACAATTATATTAATGAGGTGAATGTAATGTCATCAGTAGTAGTAGTTGGGAGTCAATGGGGCGACGAAGGAAAGGGTAAAATTACAGACTTTCTGAGTCATGATGCGGAAGTTATCGCACGTTATCAAGGTGGCGATAATGCTGGACATACGATCGTATTCGATGGAGATACTTATAAACTACGTTTGATCCCGTCTGGTATTTTTTATCAAGATAAAATTAGTGTGATCGGTAATGGTGTCGTGGTAAATCCTAAGTCCTTAACTCAAGAAATTGACTATTTGAAAGAAAGAGGAGTTTCTACAGACAACTTGCGTGTTTCAGATCGAGCCCATGTTATTTTGCCTTATCATATTGTCTTAGATAAATTACAAGAAAAAGCTAAGAAAGATAGTAAAATCGGTACTACTGCTCATGGTATTGGGCCAGCATATATGGATAAAGCTGCTCGGGTCGGGATCCGAATCGCTGACCTATTGGACAAGGATATCTTTGCAGCCCAATTAAAAGTTAACTTAGAAGAAAAAAATCGTTTATTTAAGAATATGTATGATTATGAAGGAGATCAGCTTGATTTTGATACGATTTTCGAAGAATATTATGCATATGGCCAACGAATAAAAGAGTATGTGACAGATACATCGGTTGTTTTAAATGATGCATTAGATGCCGGAAAACGTGTACTTTTTGAAGGTGCACAAGGTGTTATGCTTGATATTGACCA
The DNA here is from genome assembly GCF_000349725.1 of Ligilactobacillus pobuzihii E100301 = KCTC 13174. GTDB lineage: Bacteria > Bacillota > Bacilli > Lactobacillales > Lactobacillaceae > Ligilactobacillus > Ligilactobacillus pobuzihii. The sequence goes on along the minus strand of NZ_KB714693.1, from coordinate 38,211 downwards.
AGGAACATATCCATTTGTAACTTCATCTAATCCTGTTGCTGGTGGGGTTACGATCGGTAGTGGTGTTGGTCCTGCTAAAATCAACAAGGTAGTTGGGGTATGCAAAGCATATACGTCACGTGTCGGTGGTGGACCATTTCCAACTGAATTATTTGATGAAGTCGGCGCTCATATTAGAGAGGTTGGTCATGAATATGGAACGGTCACTAAACGTCCACGTCGGATCGGCTGGTTCGACAGTGTTGTAATGCGTCATGCCAAACGTGTATCTGGATTGACAAATCTTTCTTTAAATTGTTTAGATATTTTGACGGGGCTCGATGAATTAAAAATCTGTACAGCTTATGATTTAAATGGTGAAAAGATTTATCATTATCCAGCTAACTTGCAAGAACTAAAGGCATGTAAGCCAATTTATGAAACACTCCCAGGTTGGAAGGAAGATATTACTGGCTGTAAGACTTTAGAAGACCTGCCGGAAAATGCTCGTGCGTACATTCATCGAGTCGAAGATTTAGTTGGCGTTAAAATTTCGACTTTTTCTGTTGGTCCAGATCGTGACCAGACAAACGTTTTAGACAACGTTTGGGGTATTTAGAAACATTAAATAAAAGTTGGTTACAGTAGTTTTTAAAAGAAAAATGAAAGTAATGAAATCATCCTCAAATAAGAACATTTTTTGTGGATGTTTTTTTATTTTCGACAAACAATTATAACATTATCCTATATTTTATTTAAGATAAATCTTATCAATGATTTTGAAAATAAACTCTTTAATCAGAACTTAAAAAAATATTGCTTTTATATAGTTGATACATCTTCTTTTTTAATTTGAGATAAAAATGATATTTTTTTGAAATATGCAGAGAAAGACCTTTTATAAATGCTGTTAAATTAAGAAAATAATTTATTTTCTTGCTTTAGATATTTCTTTTATACATAAAAATTAAAGAAAATCAGCAGCATAAAAATTTTTTTCTCGGTCAAATTACGTGCTGTATGAAGAAAAAATGTGTCAAGTAAAATATTTTAACTGTATTCGTTCTTTTAATTCAATAATAAGGGCGTTAGAATAGGTAAGTAACAGGTGATCGGAACGGACGTTTGGATAACGTGGTATTCGGTATTGGAGGAATGTTGGATGGCACTAACAGCTAAAGCCTCAACTGAAGAATTGGTTGAAACAGTAATGAATAGGCGTTCATGTTCGTACCAAGAGGCGATTTTATTTTTGCTGCATTATGCACAGAATTCAAGCAATAATTAGCTCTATATTTAAAGAGAGTGAGACAAAAGATGCTTTGAAGCCGATTTGTAACGATGATTGCGTTATTTTGGGTCGTAGCGAAGCGAAGAACTAGGATAACGCAATCGTTGTTACAGTAAGGCTTCAATCTTTTGGAACACGTTTAAGAGCCATCGATTTAACCCATTTAATGGGATAGATCGATGGCTCTTTTATAACCGCACAGCTAGTTTTGTCCCAGCCCCTTTTATTTTTAATTAGTGAATAAAGTTCAAAAAGATTAATTTATTTTATATTTTGCAAAATTATGTGAACTAAATTGCTAATTTTTTTGCTAAATAGCATGACTTTATTTTTTGTAAGTTTGCTAAACAAACAACAATGTATACGGTAACATAGAAATGAAAACCGGTTTTTAAAAGCTTGAATTCTTTGTGAAACGTGACCTAAAAAGCAAGCTACTTTAATGTTGAAAACAATCACAAAGTGTTGTAATATAATAGAGAAGAAAGCGTTTGACATTGCGCTTTCAAATTTGGGGAGGTTATTTATTATGATGAATAAGGTTGAAGAAACTACATCTTCTGCTTGGGATGGTTTCAAAAAAGGCCAATGGCAAACAGAACTTGATATCCGTGACTTTATTGAGAAGAACTTTGTACAATATGATGGTGATGAGTCATTTTTACAAGGTCCAACAAAAGCTACTACTAAGTTAAATGACGAATTAACAGATTTGAAGATGAAACAACGTAAAGTAGGGGTTTTGGATGCTGATACAAAGGTTGTTTCTACGATCACATCGCATGCTCCTGGTTATCTTGACAAGGATTTAGAAAAAATTGTTGGTTTACAAACAGATAAACCTTTGAAGCGTTCTTTGTTGCCACAAGGTGGTATCCGGATGGCCAAAGATGCTTTGGAAACAAATGGATACAAACTCGATCCAGAAGTTGAATATTTCTATACTAAGATTGCAAAATCACATAACCAAGGTGTTTTTGATGCTTATGACGCAGATATTCGTCATGCACGTCATAACAAGATCTTAACTGGTTTGCCAGATGCTTATGGTCGTGGCCGGATCGTTTCAGATTTCCCACGTGTTGCTTTGTATGGTATTGATCGTTTGATCGAAGGCAAGGTTCATGATTTGAATAATACTGGTGACGGAGAAATGACCAGTGACATCATTGAAAAACGTGAACATATTTCTGATCAGATCCGTGCTTTGAAAGATATGAAGACAATGGCTGCCTCATATGGCTTTGATATTTCCAAACCAGCTACTAATGCTCAAGAAGCTATTCAATGGCTATACTTTGGTTATTTAGCAGCTATCAAGACGCAAAATGGTGCCGCAATGTCGATCGGTCGGATCGATACTTTCATCGATATTTATATCAACCGTGACTTAGAACGTGGTGTTATTACTGAAAAAGATGCCCAAGAATTAATCGACCAATTTACAATGAAATTACGGATGGTCTTCTTTATGCGGACACCTGAATACAACTCATTATTCACAGGTGATCCAATTTGGGCCACACTTTCATTGGCAGGTACTGGCTTGGATGGTCGTCATCATGTAACTAAGACAGCTTATCGTTTCTTGAATACTTTGCATAACATGGGAGCTGCTCCTGAACCAAACATTACATTATTATGGTCAGACAACTTGCCAATGTCATTCAAACGTTATGCTTCCAGTGTTTCTATTGAAAGTTCAACGATCCAGTACGAAAATGATGATTTAATGAAGAGACAATGGGGTACAGATTACTATGGTATTGCTTGCTGTGTTTCTGCACAACCAATTGATTCAGGCGTACAATTCTTCGGTGCTCGTGCTAACTTAGCCAAGACAGTTCTATATGCTTTGAACGAGGGTCGCGACGAAATTACTGGCCAACAGGTTGGTCCTGAACTAAAGAAGATGAGTTCTGAATACATTGATTATGATGAATTCATGGATAAATTAGATAAGATGATGGATTGGTTGGCTGACGTGTATGTTAATGCTTTGAACATTATCCATTATATGCATGACAAGTATTACTATGAATCAGCACAGTTGGCTTTGAAGAATACTGATTTAGATTATACTTTCGCTACAGGTCTTTCAGGCTTGTCGGTCGCAGCTGACTCAATTTCAGCTATCAAGTATGGTCATGTTAAAGCTATCCGTAACGAAGACGGCTTAACAGTTGACTTTAAGGCTGATAACGAATATCCACGTTATGGTAACAATGATGACCGTGCTGATGAGATCGTCACCTGGTTAGTTAAGAAGATGTACGAAAAGATGAACACCCATCATTTGTACAAGGGTGCTAAATTATCAACGTCTGCTTTAACAATTACTTCAAACGTTGTTTATGGTAAGAATACGGGTGCTACTCCTAATGGTCGTGAACAAGGTGAACCATTTGCCCCAGGTGCTAACCCAGCATACGGTGCAGATATTTCAGGTGCTTTAGCATCACTACTTTCAGTTGCTAAGATCCCTTACAAGTATGCAACAGACGGTATTTCTAACACATTTGCTGTGACACCAACAACACTTGGTAAGGTTGAAGATGAACAAGAAGATACCTTAGTTAATATGATCGATGGTTACATGAAGAATAGTGGACATCATATCAACGTCAATGTCTTTAAACGTGAAACTTTGATCGATGCACAGAAGCATCCAGAACAATACCCAACATTGACTATTCGTGTTTCTGGTTACTGCGTATACTTTGCAGACTTGACTAAGGAACAACAGGATGATGTTATTTCAAGAACATTCCATACTTCAATGTAATTGTTTGTACAGTTATCTAGAAGCAGGGGGTTAAGAGAGAGATTATGAGTACAGAAACGAGAACAAGAACAAGGAAAACCAGAAAAAGAAATCCACGCTTACGTCCATTACCAATGCGTGATGGTCAAGTTGAAGGTTACGTTCATTCGATCGAAACGTTCGGTGCTGTTGACGGCCCCGGAATACGGTTTGTAGCTTTTATGCAAGGCTGTAACATGCGTTGTAAATTTTGTCATAACCCAGATACTTGGAAGAAAAATGTGGGAACACCTATGACTTCCGATGAGATTTTAAATCAGGCACTTGCCTATAAAGATTTTTGGGGCGACAAAGGCGGGATCACCTTATCTGGTGGTGAGATCTTATTGCAAATTGAATTTGCGACTGAATTATTTACTAAGTGTAAAAAGTTAGGGATCAGTACTTGCTTGGATACTTGTGGTCAGCCGTTTACCCGACGTGAGCCGTGGTTTAGCAAATTTAATAAACTGTTAGATGTTACAGACATTGTTCTATTGGATATCAAACACATCAATTCTGAAGAACATAAGAAATTGACGGGTTATCCAAATGACAACATTCTAGATTTGGCTCATTATCTTTCTGACATTGGTCAACCAATGTGGGTCAGACAAGTTTTGATCCCTACGATCACTGATAACGACGAATTTCTGACTGAAACTAGCGATTTTGTTAAAACATTGCATAATGTGGAAAAGTTTGAGGTTTTACCTTATCACACGATGGGTGTGCATAAGTATGCTGAAATGGGTGTCAAGTACCGTTTAGATGGAATTGAACCTCCTTCAGATGAGCGGGTTCAAAATGCTCAGAAGTTGCTACATTGTGCTGATTATCAAGGTTATCGCAATTGGAAGCCCGGAGATTCGACCTTAGAAAACCCTGTAAGTTAATAATGAAAGTGAGACAAAGGTGGTTTGAAGCCGTTACAGTAAGACTTTAGTCTTTTGGAACACGTTTAAGGGCCGTCGCTCTATCCTATTTAATGGGATAGAGCGACGGCCCTTTTAGAATCGCACAGCTAGTAACGTCCCAGTTTCTTATTTTTTAACTAAAAGCTAGAAATGATGTTGATCGTTAATCGTTGGCGATCCGTAAAACACCTGCACCTTCAACGTCACCAACTGCTAAATAATGCAGTGCGGTTTGTGCTTTCTCCAGTGGATATTCACGAGTTTTCGGTTGAATGTTGAGTCGAGCGGCCAAATTTAAAAATTCTTCGCCATTTTTACGAGTATTACTTTCCACACTGGTGATCATTTTTTCGTGGAAAAGATGTTGTTGGTAATTTAATGGTGGGACGTCACTCATATGAATACCTGCTAAAGCTAATGTACCACCAGGCTTCAATCCTTCTAAGGCTTTCGGAATGATCGGGCCAGCAGGTGCAAAGATAATGGCTGAATCTAACAACTCAGGCGGTAAGTCGTAAGCCCCCGCAGCTGAACTAACGCCTAATTTTAGTGCAAGTTTTTGGGCATTTTTGCCCCGTGTTAAAACATGAACTTTAACACCTTGCTTTAATGCTAATTCTGCTGTAATGTGTGCTGAACCACCGAAACCATAGAGGCCTAACGTTCCACCAGCAGGTACATTGGCTTTTAGATAAGCATGGTAACCAATGATCCCAGCACATAAAAGTGGTGCGGCAGCTGTGGATCTAAATGAGGCTGGGATCTCATAAGCGAAAGCTTCGTTGATAGTTGTGTATTCTGCATAACCACCGTCATGATCCCAACCGGTATATTTAGAATTGGGACAGAGGTTTTCATTTCCAGAGCGACAAAAACTACATTTACCGCAGGTGTAACGTAACCAAGGGATACCAACACGTTGACCGATTTTAAAACGGGAAGTATGAGGTCCAGTTGCACAAACTTTTCCGATTATTTCATGACCGGGAATAACATGTTGTTGATGGACGGGTAAGTCTCCTTCCGTGACATGGAGATCAGTTCGACATACGCCACAAGCTAAAACTCGTACCAAGATTTCTTCTGATTTTGGTTGTGGAACTTTTTTGGTAACAAATTTTAAGGGTGATGGATCCAAATCAACTGGTCCTTGCTTCTCAACTATCCAGGCACGCATGGTTGTCGGAACCTGAGAGAGATTAACATTAATATTTTTGCTCTGTGTCATATTAAACGCCCCTTTTCCGTGATGTCGACACAGTGAATCCTTTCACATTATATTATAACTGAGTGCGCGCATGATGTTTAATAAAGCACTTACATTTTAAAAACGTACATTATAATTATAATTGTGTTTAAAATTCATATTTGCATTGTTTAACAGATGATTAGGTGGTAAAATCTACACATAAATCAGTAAATATCGAACAAGGAGACAAAACTTTGGAAAATACAGACAAATCGATCACCAAAAACTTAGTTTTAGGCTTGCAGCATCTGTTAGCAATGTACTCAGGAGATATTTTAGTGCCATTGTTAGTCGGAGGAGCATTAAACTTTAACGCCCAACAAATGACATATTTGGTATCGATGGATATCTTTATGTGCGGGATCGCAACGCTCTTACAGCTCAAGAGAACTCGGTGGACGGGGATCGCAATGCCAGTTGTTTTAGGTTGTGCGGTCGAATATGTAGCTCCATTGCAAAATATCGGTAATAATTTTGGCTGGGCTTATATGTATGGCGGAATTATTGCAGCTGGGATCTTCATTATGCTGATTGCCGGGCCTTTCGCCAAATTACGTCGTTTTTTTCCGCCGATCGTGACAGGCTCCTTGATCACATTGATCGGTTTTACTTTGATCCCCGTGGCATTTCAAAATTTAGGCGGTGGCGATTCAACAGCTAAGAGTTTTGGTACACCAATTAATCTGATTTTAGGTTTTACGACTGCGTTAGTCATTATTGTGATCAACATTTGGGGTCGTGGTTTTTTCAAACAAATCTCAATTTTAGTCGGGATCTTGGCCGGAACGTTATTAGCTATCGCTTTAGGTAGTGTCGGTTTCTCACCAGTTAGTTCGGCTAACTGGTTTCAATTACCAATTCCATTTTACTTCGGAGTTCCAAAGTTTGAATGGTCCTCGATCGCAACTATGGTGTTAGCGGCTTTAACTTGTATGATCGAATCGACCGGAGTTTATTATGCATTGGCGGATGTGACTGGCAAAGATCTAAGTACTGATGATATGAAACGTGGTTATCGTTCTGAAGGTTTAGCTGCGATTTTAGGCGGTGTGTTCAATACATTTCCATACTCGACTTTCTCGCAAAATGTGGGTATTGTGCAGCTTTCTGGTATCAAGAAGTTACGGCCAGTTTATTATTCAGCAGGTTTATTAATGGTTTTAGGTTTGATACCGAAGTTCGGCGCGATCGCTACTTTGATACCCAGTTCAGTTCTTGGTGGTGCAATGCTTGTGATGTTTGGTATGGTCGGCGCCCAAGGTATCAAAATGTTATCTGCAGTAGAAATGAATAATAAAAACTTATTGATTATGGCTGTTTCGATTGGGCTGGGACTCGGCGTTACGACTCAACCAGACCTCTTGCAATTTTTACCCGCTCAGCTACAAACTATCTTAGGGAATGGGATGGTTGTCGGCAGCTTTACTGTTGTGATCTTAAACATTTTGTTGAATCATACGGGTGTTAAAGAACAAGTGGAAGAAGAAATATAATAAAATCTTTTTAAGATTAACTAAGCTTCCGGTTATTTTAAATTATAAGTGACTTGTTGACGGCTATTTGTCTATTTTAATGATATAAATTATGTAGGTCATCAGTTTCTGGTAAAAGAATCGGGGCTTGTTAACGTATTTATGAAAGCGGTATAATAAGAGGCGTTATGGAAAATATTCTAAAATTAGGGTTACTATAAATAAGCAAGTTAAACTAGGAGGAAGTTTATGAATGTTTTTATCGCAGACCAAATACCGCAAGAAGCTTTAGAAATTTTAAAGAAGAATGCCCTGACCTTTGAGATGTATCAAGGAGAAAAGCTGATTGACAAAAAGACGTTGATTGAAAAGGTTGCCGACGTTGAATATTTGATCACCCCTTTATCAACGCAGGTTGACAAAGAAGTAATTGATGCTGCACCTAAGTTAAAGTTGATTGCTAACTTTGGCGCGGGAACTAATAACATTGATACAGAATATGCTGCTCAAAAGAAGATCCCCGTTACTAATACGCCATATGTTTCAGCAATTTCAACGGCAGAAGTTACGATCAGTTTGATATTAGCACTAATGCATCGTGTTGTAGAAGGTGACGCGCTGATGAGAACGGAAGGCTTTAATGGTTGGGCGCCATTATTTTTCTTGGGACACCAGTTGCTCAATAAGACAGTAGGGATCATTGGTTTAGGTCAAATTGGTCAGGAAGTAGCTAAACGTCTCCGTGCTTTTGACATGGAAATTTTATATACTCAACGTCATCAAGCTCCTAGTGAACTTGAAGAAAAACTTAATGTCAAATATGTTTCCAAAGACGAGCTATTAAAACGCTCTGATGTCGTAACCTTGCATATTCCAGCTACTAAAGAAACGACGCATTACTTAGGTGAACGTGAGTTTAAATTGATGAAAGATTCAGCAATTTTAGTTAATGCTGCTCGTGGACAGGTGATCGATGAACAATTATTACCTGAAATGTTGGAAAGTAAAGAAATAGCTGGAGTTGCTTTGGATGTTTATGAAAAAGAGCCTTTTGTTAGTGATGAGTTGAAAAAACTATCTAATGTGATTTTGACTCCTCACGTGGGTAATGCGACTGTTGAAGCACGTGATGATATGGCCCAGATCGTTGCTGAAAATGTGAGTGCGATGGCTGCCGGGCAAAGTGCTAAATATATTGTTAATTCAATTGATGTATAGTTTTCTGTGAATATAAAGTGTTGCGAGTTTTGGGACTTGCGACGCTTTTTTTTAGATTACTGTAGAATATAGATATGCTAAATAAAGGAAAGTGAGGTGTGAAAGGAATGGAAAATTATTCTGAAATTGGGCACATGGTGGGTTATTGGCTTTTTACTGATCCACAAACATTAAGTGTCTTGCAAATATTTGAAAAGGATAATTCCAGACACAAGTATGTGCTAAAAGCTGAACAGTTTATGCGGTTGCTAGATGATGTTGAATCATATATGAAACAGAAAAGAAAAGTACAAAATCAAGCAGACGATTATCGCCTATTAGCCAAACAAAGAGGCATCGAACACTTCTTGTCAGAGTTTGAGGTTTAACATTTTAAATTGGAGAACTTTTGTGAAAAATATACATTTGCAGCAGAATTAGTTGCTTAATTTGGGGTATCGTGCTTTAATTAAAATTAATGCGTATTCATAAAATAAAGGGGGAAGTGAACCAATATGAATCAAACAGTGAAAAATGTTGCTTTGGGTTCGGTTGGTGCAGCTGGTTTGTTTTTAGCTTCCAGTGCAGTTACTAATGCTTCTGAGGTACATACAGTTAGTTCAAATGATACAGTGTGGGCATTGGCACAAAAATATGGTGTGTCACAAGATGCAATTGAGAAGCAAAATAAAATTGACCCACAAACTCACATTATTTATCAAGGACAAAAATTAACGATCAACTCAGATCAAACTCAAGCTCAACCTAAAGCTAAAACAAATGGTAGTTATACCGTAAAAGCTGGCGACAGTTTATGGACGATCGCGCAAAGTGCGGGTATTTCCGTTGCTCAATTGCGCCAGGCTAATGGTTTGGACTTAAATTCATCGGTCATTCAACCAGGTCAAAGTTTGAATTTAACCGTGTCTAAACAAGCTTCACAGGTTACGTTGGATACAAATGCAAATGCACAAGTTAGTTCTACACCGCAAGTTAGTGAGCAAAGCGAACCAACAAAGGCATCTGCTAAGCAACAATCAGTTTCAGCTGAAGCACAGACTAGTGAACAAGAAGTCAAGGCATCAGAAACTAAGGCTACAGCAAAGTCTTCTGAGTTAAACAACCCTACTGATGAAGTAAATACTGAAAGTTCTGTCGCACAGACAAGAAAAACTAATAATGGTGTTACAAAGTCTGTTACTGCTCAAGAACGATCCCAAGTATCAAAACAAGCTGAATCTGCCAGCTCAACAACAGAAACTCAACAGCCGGTTGAAAGAAAAGTCGTAACAAGTAGTATTAAACAGCAAACAGTAAGTAAGCAAAATGTTTCTAAACCAGTGCAAAGAAAAGTTGTGCAACCTAAAGTTCAGCAGCCAACTATGAGTCAGAAGTCAACAAATTCAACACAAACAACTACGCCAAAGCAAAACGTGTCTACGAGTGAAGCAGCTGCTAAGGAATGGATCGCGCAAAAGGAATCTGGCGGTTCATATACTGCAAAAAATGGTCAATATTATGGTCGTTACCAGTTAACGGATGCCTATTTGAACCATGATTATTCTGCAGCTAACCAAGAAAAGGTTGCAAATGCTTATGTGACAAGCGCTTATGGTTCATGGAATGGTGCCAAAACATTCTGGCTCCAAAATGGTTGGTATTAAGAAATTTCTTGCAAAAATTAAATAAAAATTAGCTGAAATAAAACCTAGGTCGGTGTTTGTAATTGATCAGGCTTTATTTCGGCTTTTTTCTTATACAGATGTTTTTTGTGGATAACTTCATTAATTAAAACTTACCCACAATCCAAAAGTGTGTATAACTATATGTGAGATGTATCCACAGGTGGAAAAGTGATTTCGTATAAACTAATTTGTATTTATATGACCGATATGATATTATCTTTAAAGAGTAATTATTACCATTTGACTAAGGAGATGAAAGATAATGGGTAAATATAAGCAAAGCAGAAATTTGGGGATAGTTCTTTTACTTATTGTACTAATGTTTGTGGGTGTAGGGTGTTCTAGTGATTCTGCTAATGAAAACTCCGATAAATTAAAAGTTACTACTACGACTGATTTTTATGGTGAAGTTGCTAAAGCAGTCGTTGGTAATAAGGGTGAAGTTACGTCTGTGATCGACAAACCTAGTGTTGATCCACATGATTATGACCCAACACCAAAAACAGCTAAAAAAGTAGCGGGCTCACAGTTAGTTGTCGCTAATGGCATGGGTTATGATAGTTGGATGAATAACCTAGTTAAAAATAACGACAGTGAGGCAAAATATGTTAAAGTCGGCGAAGATGTGATGGATAAAAAAAGCGGCGACAACCCGCATTTATGGTATGATCCGCAAACAATGCCTAAACTTGCGAAAAGAATTGCTACAGAATTAGGGAAGAAACAGCCCAAAGATAAAAAGTATTTTCAAAAAAATGCAGAGAAATACATCGATTCTTTAAAACCAGTCGATAAAAAAATAGCAACACTAAAAGATGTTGCCGCTAAGTCAGATAATAAGGGGGTTTATGTTTCTGAACCAGTTTTTGATTATGCGATCGAATCGATGGGGTTCAAAATTGGCGATAAGAAATTCGAAAATTCTGTCGAAAAAGGAACTGATCCTTCTCCACAAACAATCAGTGAGATGCAAAAAAATATTAAACAACATAAAATTGCCTTTTTTGTTTATAATAAACAAGTTAGTAATAAGACTGTAGATAATTTTATTTCATTAGCTAAAGAAAATGATGTTCCAGTACTTCAAGTTACTGAAACATTGCCAGCTGATAAAAACTATAAAGAGTGGATGACTAATCAGTACAATGATCTATTAAAGATTCTTGATGAAGATAAATAATTAGGACAGGCTTTAAATAGAGTTGTGTAAACTTGAGTTGGTAAAAACAAAAGTTGTTGACAATGTCTAGTTAATTCAGGTATATTTAAGTTAATTCAAACGGAGGTGTCATTATGAAACAATTTATGTTTAATGTAAATACTTGTTGTTGTCGAACAACGCGTTTTTGGCGATGTTCGACCTGTTTACATTAACATTTTTTGAGGAATAATGACCTTAAAATGTTCAATGTCCACATGGGTTGGAATTGAACTAAGGGCGCGATAATTCTGGAAAACAGAATTTCGTGCTCTTTTTTTATATCAGAATTTATAAAATAGATTTGAACAAATTAAAAATTTAATGAATTGTTGGGGGTTAGGATATGATACTCAAATCAGTTTCACAGTTAGTCGGTAAAACTCCGTTATTTGATTTACAGATCGATGTTCCGAAAAATAGTCACATATATGCCAAATTAGAAATGTTTAACCCAGGAGGCAGCATGAAAGACCGTTTAGGACAATATCTGATTCAAGACGGGATCAATCAGGGCAAAATTAACGAAACAACAACGATCATTGAGCCGACTGCTGGAAACACTGGGATCGGGTTAGCTTTAGCAGCAGGTACCCATCACTTAAAAACGATTTTGGTAGTTCCGGAAAAGTTTAGTTTTGAAAAACAACAGTTGATGAAAGCGTTAGGTGCCAAACTAGTGCATACACCGAGTGAAGAAGGAATCAAAGGCGCAATCAAAAAAGCCATGGAGATTGCTGCGAAGATACCCAATAGTTATGTACCAATGCAGTTTAAAAACCCAGCGAATCCAGCTGCATATTATTACACTTTAGCACCTGAGTTAGTGAATGAATTGAATCAACCAATTGATGCTTTTGTTGCAGGTGCAGGAAGCGGTGGGACTTTTGCTGGGGTCGCCAAGTATCTGCAAGAACGTCATCCAGCAATTAAAACAGTCGTTGTTGAACCTGAAGGCTCGATTTTGAATGGTGGACTCGCCCACGCCCACCGTACAGAAGGGATCGGAGTCGAGTTTATACCACCATTCTTTTCTGATTTGAATATCGATCAAGTACTAACGATCTCAGATCAGGCAGCCTTTAATCAGGTCAAACAAATTGCTAAAAACCAAGGATTGTTTATTGGTAGTTCAAGTGGAGCGGCACTTGCAGCTAGTTTGCAAGTTGCACAGGAATTACCAGAAAATAGCACGATCGTCACGGTTTTTCCTGATAGTAGTGAACGCTATTTGAGCCAAGGAATTTACGATTAAAGTAGAAATTTAAAAACGAAAAGGGGTAAAATTGTGGAATTTGAAACAAAATTAATACATGCAGGTGTAAGTGAAGATAAATATACTGGAGCAACTTCGATCCCGATTTACATGGCATCGACTTTCCACCAAGAAAAGGTGGGAGAAACAGAGTATGAATATTCTCGTTCGGGCAATCCAACACGTGATGCTGTTGAAAAATTGATCGCAGATTTAGAAAATGGAAATGACGGCTTTGCTTTTTCTTCAGGATCAGCCGCGATCAATACAGTTTTTTCTATGTTTTCAGTAGGTGACCATTTTGTGATCGGAAATGACGTTTACGGTGGTACGTTCAGGTTGATCAATACAGTGCTTAAACGATTTGGTATGACATTTACTGTAGTTGATACACGTGACCTGGCTGCTGTTGAAAATGCAATTCAAGATAACACAAAAGCAATTTATTTAGAAACACCAACTAACCCATTACTCCATGTAACTGATATTGCTAAAGTTGCACAGATCGCTAAAGAACATGGCGTTTTGAGTATCATTGATAATACCTTTGCCTCACCTTATGTTCAACGTCCCTTAGAACAAGGCGTTGATATTGTGATCCATAGTGCTTCGAAATATTTGGGTGGCCACAGTGATGTGATCGCAGGGCTAGTCGTAACAAATGACCAAAAATTGGCAGAGCAAATTGGTTATTTACAAAACTCGATTGGTAGTATATTAGCTCCGCAAGAAAGTTGGATATTACAACGTGGTATTAAGACTCTAGCTTTACGGATGCGTGCACATTTATCTAATACAAAAAAAGTTTTCGATTATCTATCCAAACAGCCATTGGTCAGTAAAATTTATTACCCAGGAGATCCTAACAATCCGGATCATGAAGTGGCGAAAAAACAAATGGATGGTTTTGGTGCAATGATCTCATTTGAATTAAAAGATGGTTTAGATCCCAAAGAATTTGTGGAAGGCTTACACTTAGTGACATTAGCAGAGAGCTTAGGTGCACTTGAATCATTGATCGAGATTCCTGCTTTAATGACACATGGCGCTATTCCGCGTGAAACACGTTTAGAAAATGGGATCAAAGATGAATTGATCCGTTTATCTGTAGGTGTAGAAGACCCTAAAGATCTACTGTTAGATTTAGAGCAAGGTTTTGCCAACTTGAAAGGAAGCCAAGATCATGTTCGAAACGGCGCGCTCGATTCTTAAACGAGACCCTGCGGCACACAGTTTATTAGAAGTTGTGTTGACTTATCCAGGTATACGCGCACTTTTTTGGTATAGGATCGCACATTATCTAAGCCTGCATCATTTGTATACCTTGGCTGGTTTACTTAGCCAACATGCTGCTAAAACCACGGGTATCTCGATCGCGCCTGCAGCAAAGCTCGGTCGCAGAATTTTTATTGATCATGGTGTAGGAGTTGTGATTGGTGAAACTGCAGTTATTGAAGATGATGTCACTCTTTTACACGGAGTCACGTTGGGCTCAAGGTACGCGACGGATGAAAAGAAAAGACACCCGCATATCAAAAGAGGAGCATTTATTGGTGCCAATGCACAGATTTTAGGTTCACTTGAAGTTGGTGAATTTAGCAAAGTAGGTGCTGGGGCAGTGGTTTTGAAAGATGTTGCTCCTAAAAAAACTGTAGTTGGTACTCCTGCTAAAGCTGTACATCAGAGTCAAAGTAAGGTGTTTTCGATCACATCTGATAAACAAGTAAAAAAGTTGGAAAATAGTTAGGAATAAGGGGCTGGGCATAACTAACTGTACGCTTCTAAAAGGGGCCGTCGATCTATCCCATTAAATGGGTTAAATCGACGACCCCTTAAACGTGTTCCACAAGTTCCACAAGACCCATATTATAACAATAATTGACAATTGCGTTGTTCTTGTTCTTTGCTACAGCCTAAAATAACGCGACCATTATTACTGATTGGCTTCAAAGCATCCTTTGTCTTATTTTCTTATTCGAT
This sequence comes from Ligilactobacillus pobuzihii E100301 = KCTC 13174, assembly GCF_000349725.1. GTDB lineage: Bacteria > Bacillota > Bacilli > Lactobacillales > Lactobacillaceae > Ligilactobacillus > Ligilactobacillus pobuzihii. The sequence continues at coordinate 23,185 of NZ_KB714693.1, read as the reverse complement.
ATCCCAAGGGTAATCAGAGCTTAGTGATGCGTTAAATTCTTTTTGTGATTTTAAATTACTCATTCGTTCTGCCTGACGTTTTTTATAGCCAGCATTGATCATTTTTTCTTCTACCGTTTCTGGGATGATTTTATCTAGAGAAACATTTTTATCAGTGATCACAAAAGTTAGAAATGATGTCAGACCAATATAACGTTCACCAGTTTGTAAATGTTCGCCGATAATTTTAGCAAATACTTCGATCGATCGATTGCCGCAACCACTAACATAAGTTTCGATACAAAAAGAGTCTTGTAATCCAAATGGGGCAATGAAGTTAGTTTGATCCATTGAAGCAGTAACATTAACAGACTTGGCGATCCTTGCAGCCGAGATCGAGGCAGTGCCATCTAACATTTCTAGTAAACGTCCACCATATACAGTTTCATGTTCGTTCAAATCTCCGGCTAGTACACGATGACTAGTAATAGCGAGTGTTTGGCGACATGTCATTGGTTCAGACATAAAAAAACCTCCTATGTAATTCATCTTTTGTAAATAATTTTTCTTTGGAGCATACATTATTCAGTATACCTGAATAATACAGTGTGGTAAACGCTCCCTAAGAACAAAGAAAGTAGGACTAACTGTCAGAAAATTAAACATTTTTTCGTTTATAAATCAGGTCAGCTATCATTTGTGCAGTTACATACCCTAAAGCAATTGCACCAGCAACCATAGCCACATGAATGGTTTTAGAGATAGCAGTCGTTGTTTCACTGTTAATGAAAGCAGATAAAGCCTGGTAGCTACTAGCTCCTGGAACAAGTGGCACTAGTCCACTACTAAACATGGTAGTGGGCATTTTCTTTTTGATCGAGCAAAAAAGTCCCAGTATGCCAACCAATAATGCGGCCATGAAGTTGCCCAAGATCGAACCGTAACCTAGTTTAAAGATGAACCAATACAAAAGCCAACCGGCCATACCGATCAAGCTAGAAGAATTGAGCGCTTTTTGAGGGAGATTAATAAATAGACCAAAAGTAAATGTCCCTAAATAACTAAAAGTTGCTTGAATTAAAAAATGATATAGCGTCATAAAATCCCCCTTTACCTTACATATAACGTAGGACTAACCCTACCCCAAACGCGATCGCACTTAAGATGATCAATGATTCCATTAGTCGTTCGATCCCCGAAAGTAAATTCCCTTCAAAAATATCACGCATGGAGTTGATGATAGGAACGCCGGGTAACGGTGGCATGATGGCTCCAATGATAATATTTTGCACATTGATTCCGAGATGAAGTCGAACACCAATGACAGCACACAAGCCGACCGTTAATGCACCTAAAAATTCACTCATAAAGCGGATCTTGACACGTGAACCAACATAGTAGGTCACTAAATAACCCAAGGCTCCGGCGAAAAAGGCCAGTGGAAAGTCTTCCCAGTTGTATGTTTGAGTGAAAGTAAACATAAAAAAGGCGCCTTCAAAACCAGCTCCGATTGTTTGTAACCATAAAGGATACTGTGGTTTTTTATGTTGCAAATGTAATAGTTTTTCTTCGAGTTCATCCAAGGTCAATTTATCTTGGGCATATTGACGGGAGAGGTCGTTAACAGAATTAATATTATTCATATTGATCCCCCGTTTTTCCACTTGCATAAAGCGGGTATATGGAGTGTCTTTAAGGTTGACTAGTAAACCAGTTAAACTTGTGAAAGCTTCCGTTTTATTGTTTGACGCATGGTCAACGATCCGCTTGGTCGTATCTTCAACACGCCACATTTCTGAACCTGCTTCAACAAGAATCTTGCCGGCCAGCACGCCAACGTTGATTGCCTTGTTTTCCACTGTCATGCCCCCTAATAATGTATGATCATATCGATATAATAATACAATTATACGCCAAGTTTAAACACTAGACAGTTACTTATTACTATTCTTAATATTGTCATTAAAGAAAACTGAAAACATAATGACAAATGTTCGCCTTTTATTTACATTAACCAGCGAAATCGTTATACTAGGTTCTAGTAAATTTATTTTGAAATGGCTTAGGAATATCTTTTCACAAAGATAACTTAAACCTCGTCATACTACATAAGGAAAGAGGGATTTTTTTGTACTTAGCGATAAATATTGTCGGTTTAGCAATTTTTCTATTGCTCGGTTGGCTTCTATCTAAAAACAGATCCAAGATCAACTGGAAAGCCATTATTATAATGGTTATCTTTAACTTATTCCTAGCTTGGTTCTTAACAAGCTTTTCGATCGGGCGGACGATCGTTGATGTTGCGGCTGCTGGTTTTAATGAACTGGTTAATGTAGCATATACTGGTATTGCTTTTGCTTTACCAAGTATGGTCAATGTTAAACAAATGGATTGGTTTGTACAGGTTCTTTTGCCAATTTTAATGATCGTTCCATTGTTTGATATCTTGACTTACATTGGAGTTTTGCCTTGGGTCATCAAATGGTTAGGCCGCGGGCTATCTAAGTTAACCGGCCAACCACGTTTTGAATCATTCTTTGCGGTTGAAATGATGTTTTTAGGTAATACTGAAGCTTTAGCTGTTTCTTCGTTACAGTTGAAACAAATGAAGGCTCAACGTAACTTAACGATCGCCATGATGTCAATGAGTTGTGTTACTGCATCGATCGTTGGTTCGTATACACAGATGATGCCGGCTGAATTTATTCTGACAGCCATTCCGATCAACGTGATCAATGCTTTGATCGTAACCTCAATGCTTAATCCAGTTTATGTTCCTGATGAAGAGGATACGATCGCTACGATGGGCGGCTCTGCTGCAACTGAAGCAGGGGACGCTGATGAGAATGGTAAAAAAGAACCATTTTTCTCATTCTTGGGTGACTCTATCCTTGGTGCTGGTAGATTGGTTTTAATTATTGCTGCCAACGTTATAGCCTTCGTTGCCTTAGCCGCTTTGATCGATAAGGTCTTGGGTTGGATCACACCATGGCTGTCACTTGAACACATATTGGGTGTGGTTATGTTCCCATTTGCATGGCTGATGGGCCTACCTGTTGATGATGCATTCCAGTTTGCACAGTATATGGGTGAAAAATTAGTTACTAACGAATTCGTTGTAATGGGTAAAGTTACTAAGACGATCGCAACTGCAGCATTTTCTGAACACTACCGTGCTGTTTTGACAGTTTTTGTTACATCTTTTGCCAACTTTTCAACGGTTGGTATGATCATCGGAGCTTTCAAGGGCTTAGTTGATAAAGAAAAGAATAACGTAATTGCTGCTAATGTTGGTTATATGTTGATTTCTGGGATCTTAGTGTCGTTGTTGTCTGCAGCGATGGTCGGAGTATTTGTCTGGTAATCTAATATGAAAAAGCAACATAGTTTTAATAGTAATGTTAATTTAAAGACAGAATTTATTGCGGGAATGACCAGTTTTTTCGCGATTTCTTACATTATCATCGTTAATCCAATTATTCTCAAAGATGCTGGAATTCCGGCATCTTTGAGTGTTTTTGCGACAATTTTTTCTTCGGCACTTGGTTGTTTGTTAATGTATTTTATTGCAAATGCGCCTGTGATCATTACTCCGGGAATGGGAGTTAATGCTTTTTTCACCTATACTTTAGTTCAGTCGATGAAATTTACCTGGCAGCAAGCTTTAGCCGTTAGTGCTGTTAGTGGGTTGTTGTATTTGATCGTGGCATTTACCCCCTTGAGTCGATTGTTCGCAGATGCGATCCCCGCTAGTCTTAAACATGGGATCACAGCTGGGATCGGTATGTTTTTAGTGGTTCTTGGTCTAGAAAAAGCCCAGTTGATCCGTTCTGGTGGACAGCGTTCTTTACTTGCTTTAGGTGATCTAAGTAGCCCGTTAGTACTTTTGGCGCTATTTTGTTTGATCTTAACGTTGGTTTTGTATTTACGTAAAGTTCCTGGTGGTTTTGTGATCGGGATCGTTGTAACTAGTATCTTAGCTTTTATTTTACGTTTAGATACCAAAGCTGCTAGTAGTACTAGTTTATCAATGCTTGGTTCATACGGGAAGCTACTATTCCAAACAGATTTTGATGGGATATTTACCGTTAAATTCCTGGTAGCTGTTTTTTCAATGACCATGATCTTAGTTTTTGAATCAATGGGACTACTACAAGGCCTGTTAGGTGATTCGTCTAATTTCCAGCGAGCTTATCGTGCCAATGCTTTGTCAGCATTTTGCTCGAGCTTTATGGGAACTAGTCCAACAGTAGCAGCAGCTGAGAGTGCTTCAGGGATTGAAAGTGGTGGAAGAACAGGTCTGACCTCACTAACTGCTGGAATAATGTTTTTGCTATCATTATTTTTTATTCCGTTATTGAGTTATGTTCCGGATGCAGCAATCGCACCAGTGATTTTAATTACCGGGGCTCTAATGATGGAACAGATTGGACAAGTAGATCTAACTGATTTTTCTGAATGGTTTCCTGCTTTTTTGATCATTGTTCTAATTCCGCTAACGGGTTCGATCTCGACAGGTTTGGCTTTTGGCTTTGTCGCTTATCCAGTTGCCAAGTTGGCTGCAGGTCAGAAAAAAGATCTTTCAAAAACACTCGTAGTTTTAGCTGGTTTGTTTTTATTACAATTGATCGGTTCAGCTTTGATTTGAAATAGTTAATTATTCTTGATAAAAAACTGCTTAAGGACAAAACCTTAGGCAGTTTTTGTATAGGAACAGGTTGTTGGTTTGCTCGAGCAAATATATAAGTATAATTAACGTATAATTTGTAATCATCTTCCTTTTTTATTTTAAAAAATAATAAGCTAAGTGTTATAATATAAATTATAGCTATATATTTTTATTATAAAACCAGGGAGGAATTATAATGCGTGAATACTGGGAACTATTGAAAAATTGTACCGATCTGGGTGATGAAATTAATAGTGAGTATTTTTCTGATGCACGTGATTTAGCTCAAACTCTCAACATTTCGGTCAATACTTTTGCTAAAAGATTTGGTGATTTACCACGATTTAAAAACAGTGATGTTGGTCATCCAGAAAACTGGGGCGATGCGGTTGTTTGCAAGAGTCACGGGATAATTTTTTTCCGCTTGAATGAAACGCTAAAGGAAGCTCTAAATAAATATTTGAATGCAGTAGTGTTCTAATTAGGTTGTATGTTAGTTACAAATTTTTGTTCTTTGTAATATTTTGCTTGACTTTAGTTTATCCTTTGATTATATTTAACTTAACTACTAACAGGGGGTATTCATTGTGACAAATCAATTCGTTAATACTGATATGTGCTGTTGCTGTACATCGCGTCTGCTGCGATGTTCGGCCTGTTAAGTATTGACTTTTGCGATTGTTGCAATAATTTAGTTTATACTAGACAAGTATAATGAACAAAGCCCAGACGCGAGGATTCTTAACTGAATGCCCGCGTCTTTTTGTATATTAAAGGTGATTTTTTTGTTAGTTTTTATGACTGTCAGAAGAGTTAGCAGAACATTTTTTTGCAACAATGGTATCAGTGTAAACGGTTTTTAATTTGAGATGTTTAATTTTTAAGCGGCTTGTTTTGCTTATTTACACGAGGAGGATTTAAGATGAAAAAGATACATAAAATTTTAGTTACCATTTTTGCCGCATCGTTAGTTATAATTTTAGCAGCTTGTGGTAAAAATGGTGCCAGTAACAAAGGCGACAACAAGCAACAACTTGATCTCAGTGCTACGGCACCTTTAGATACGATCGATATTTCTAAATCAACTGGTTATGGTCAGACTGGTAATGTGTTTGAAAGTTTTTATCGTTTAGGGAATAAAGGAAAAGTCACTTCTGGATTAGCTAAGAGTAGTTCAGTTTCAGATGATGGTTTGAAATGGACTTTTAAGTTACGTGATGCTAAATGGAGCAATGGTGACCAGATCACCGCAGATGACTTCGTTTATTCGTGGCGTCGGACACTTGATCCAAAGACTAAGTCCCCGTATTCATACTTATTTAGCGGGATCAAAAATGCGGACAAGATTATCGATGGTAAGGCTAAATCCGATAGTATTGGGATCTTCGCACCAGATAAAAAAACTGTAGTTATTGAACTTGAAAAACCAATGGCTTATTTTAAGACCTTGATGGCTTATCCGCTATTCGGACCGCAAAATGAAAAAGTAGTTAATAAGTACGGTAAGAAGTATGGCACTAAATCAGAATACATGGTTTATTCAGGACCATTTAAAATTAAAGATTGGACTGGGACTGGTAATAAATGGAAGTTCACTAAAAATAACAATTACTGGGACAAAAAGGTGGTCAAGTTAGATAAAATCAACTTTACGGTTGTTTCAAATCCGACAACAGGTCAAGAACTATATCAACAAGACAAGCTTGATTTGACTCCTTTGACAAGTCAACAGGTCAAGAACTTTAAGAAGGACAAAGAATTTAAACAGTATCCTTATTCATATGTGACTTACATCAAGTACAACTTTAATGATTCAGATGAAACTAAACGTAAGGCGATGAATAATAAGAATATTCGTATGGCGATGTCATTAGCGATCGACCGTGACGTTTTGACTAAGAAAATTTTAGGCGATGGCTCAGAAACTCCAAAAGGTTTCGTCGCTTCTAATCTGGCTCAAGATCCAAAAACAGGTCAAGATTTTGCTGATCAGCAGTATGTTAAAAATACGGTTGATTCCAATACGAAATTAGCTAAGCAATATTGGGATAAAGGTTTGGAAGAAATTGGGGAAAAAGGTCTGAAATTGACATTATTAGCCAATAACGATGATGCAAATGGTAAACAGATCTCTGAATATCTACAGTCACGTTACCATAAGATCTTACCTGGTTTAGATATTGAAATTCGCGATATTCCAACTCATAGTGCAACCCAACGTGCTGCTGATGGTGACTTTGACTTGTATTTATCAGGTTGGGGCGGCGACTTCAGTGATCCGATCACTTTCTTACAAACTGCAACCAGTGACACATCATATAACCAAGGAAAATATTCGAATAAAAAGTATGATGAATTAGTTGCACGCGCTCAAAATGAAGACGCTAATGATGAAAACAAGCGTTGGCAAGACTTGATCGAAGCTACTAAGATCTTGAATTCTGAACAAGCAATGACACCTGTTTATCAGCAAGTTACCGCTTATCTACAAAAATCAAACGTGAAGGGTATTATTCACAATACTGCTGGTACACAATGGAGTTACAAGTACGCTCATAAAGATTGATCAGTCTTAAAAACTTATAAAAAAGAGGCTGGGACATAACTAACTGTGCGATTCTAAAAGGGCCGTCGATTTAACCCATTAATGGGTTAAATCGACGGCCTTTAAACGTGTTCCCAAAGATCGAAGCCTTGCTGTAACAACGATTGTGTTATTTTGGTTTTTTCGCTTCGCTACGACTCAAAATAACGCAATCATCGTTATAATTCGGATTTGTAGCATCTTTTGTCTCACTTCCTTTTTAGTGGACGAAAACTAACTTGTTGGTTGTTGACCTTTTTTCATCAAAACTATAAGTTGGGGATTCAAACTCCTTAAGCTCCTCGACTCCAGTCAGGTGATTTTCGGCAACAAAGCGGACCATTTCTCCTCGCGCCATTTTGGCAGGTGTTGCACGAGTCCGCAATTTACCATCGACTAAGTGAGCAAAAACTACATCAACGAATTGATCAGTACTTTGTAAGTAAGGAACGATCGCCTTTGAGTACTCTTTTGAAGCGAGGTTAATGATCGGTCCGTCGTCTTTTAAGGTAGAGTATAACTTCTCTCCCCAAAAAGCATACAGGTTGTTTTTACCTGCGACTTTTAGACGGGCTCCCATTTCAAGACGATAGGGAACGATCCCATCAAATGGTTTTAAGATCCCATAGAAACCAGATAAAATCCGCAAGGTATCTTGTAAATGGTCGAGCGCAGGTTTAGTTAGAATATCTGGAGCCATGTATTGGTATTGGATCCCTGAATAACTAAGAACAGCGGGCGTTAATTGACGGTCAAGTTTGATATTTTGTAGTTGTTCGTAATTTATTTGGGTTAATTTGTCACTTGTTTTCCAGAGCTTTTGTGCTTCTGAGTAAGAAAGTTGTTGCATTTTATGTAAGATCTTTTCTGTTTGTTCCAGAAAAATTGGTTGTCCAGTTGGTAAAAAATTATCTTGGTCAACAACCATTTTTTTAGCTGGGGAAATAATAATTTTCATAATTAGGCCCTCGTTTGTCTACTCAATTGTGTATATTTCACTTTAACATTAATCTTACTAAAAAATCTGGCTTGATTTGATAAGTTTGATCAAATGTTGGTCTTTAGTTAATGATAGCGCTTTATATGTTAAAATTAATAAGACATAGCGAGCCTGGATCGAAAGGAGAAACAGAGTATGCAAAAATTTAAGGGATTTATTATACGTGACGAAGGTTCAGAGATAAAAGGTGAATTAGAAACTTTAAGTTTAGCGGATCTTTCGGAAGGTAATGTAGTTATTAAGGTTGAATATTCTTCTTTGAATTATAAAGATATGCTGGCATTTCAGAAAAATGGTGGCGTGATCCGTGATTATCCACAGATTCCAGGAATTGATCTAGCTGGCACAGTGTTGACCTCGAAAGATCCACAATTTAAAGAAGGAGACCAGGTTTTAGGTGCAGGTTATGGTTTGGGGGTCGATCATACGGGTGGATTGGCAGAGATCGCTCGTGTACCTGGAAAATGGTTGACAAAACTACCTGTTACTATGACGACTAGAAACGCTATGATTTTTGGCAC
>NZ_KB714693.1:3274-14325 GCF_000349725.1 Ligilactobacillus pobuzihii E100301 = KCTC 13174 | reverse complement strand
ATCGATCGATGCACTACTCAAAACAGGAATGCAACCAGCCGATGAAGTTCTAGTGACCGGTGCCACTGGCGGTGTTGGTAGTATTGCCATTGCCATTTTAGCGCAAATGGGCTATCAAAATTTAACTGCTTTAGTGCGGAAACAAAATCAGGTTGAGATCGCAAGAAGGCTTGGAGCTGGTGCAACACTTGATGCTAATACTTTAAAAAATGGTAAGCCTATGCAACATCAAACATTCGATTATGTTTTGGATACCGTTGGCGGTGATGTTGCCGCATCATTACTGTCTATGGTAAAAGTAAGCGGAGCTATGAGTATGTGTGGTAATGCCGGGGGAAATCAATTGAAAACGTCAGTTTTACCTTTTATCTTAAGAGGTATCTCGCTATTAGGGATCGATTCGATCACACCACCAGTAGAAGTTCAAGATGCGATTTGGCAAAAATTGGCTACAGATTGGAATGTCAGTGAACAGTTAGTTGTAGACGAAATTTCTTTGGCAGATACATTATCAGTTGTTCAAAAATTAAAAGAAGGGCAACATATAGGTAGAACGATTGTTAAAGTTCAATAGAGAACAAAAAATTGGGTTGGGACAAAACTAGCTGTCCAATTCTAAAAGGGCCGTCGATCTATCTCATTAAATGAGCTAAATCGACGGTCTTAAACGTGTTTTAAAAGATTGAAGTACTGTAACAACGATTGTGTTATCCAGGTTCTTCGCTTTGCTACGCCTCAAAAAAGGATCATCGTTACAAATTGGCTTCAAAACATCTTTTGTCTCACTCGTATTTATTTTTTCGTTTGATCAAATGTCTTTTAGGTCGACGATAGGTAAAGCCTTCACCAGTTGCTTCATTAACACTAAATGAAGTCATAAAGGCACGAGGGTCAACAGAAGAAACGATCTCTTTAAGCTTATGTAGCTCACTAGGTGAAACTGCAATGTACAAAGTTGGGCGTGGATCATTAGAGTAGGCGCCTTTGCTGTCTAAGACTGTTACGCCACGGTCCATTTTTTCCATGATCGAATCTGCGATCTCGCGGTAATGTTCGCTAATGATCAAGTTTCCGCGTGCTTCATAGGCACCGTCGATCGCGGAATTGATCAAGCGCGTAGAGATATAGGAGTAAAGCAAGGTATAAGCCAAGTGGCGTAAATCAACATAGACTAGAGATACTGTCAAAATTATGATATCAAGCCAGAGTAGTGATTGACCCATTGGAACTCCTTTAAAGCGCTCAAACATCTTGGCGATAATGTCAGTTCCACCAGTGGTACCACCAAAACGGTAGACTATCCCCTGGCCAACACCACCACAGATCCCGGCTCCGATCGAAGCCAAAAGTAAGTCATGTTTAAGATCGATCTTGATCGGGATACGCTGCCAGATCCATAAAGCGATTGATAAAACGACCGTGCCATAGATGGTGTAGATCAAAGCTTGTCGTCCCAAATAACGGTAACCGATCCAGATCAAGGGGATATTTAGTAAGATCGTTGTATAAGCCGGGTCAATATGAAACACGGCTTTAATTATCAAGGTTACTCCACTAAGCCCTCCGTCGGCTAAATTGTTAGCTATATTAAAGGAAACTAATGAAAATGCGAAAATTATACAGCCAAGTGCGATCATAATTAGATCGAGGGCATGTACTGACTCAGGATTTTTTTCTGCCATAAGATCACTCCTCGTATTAAACGCAATTTAAATTAATTCTAGCAGACCACATGGTAAAAGTAAAAATATTTTAGGTTTTTAAAAGCGCGATTTGGCGCATTTTAAGCGTGAGGTCCATTAGATAAGAGCATGTCGATATGTGGTATATCATCTTCAAGGTATTGCTGTGAAACAGCCTGAAAACCAAAAGAACTGTAAAATTTTTCGAGGTAAGTTTGAGCCTGGATCTTGATATCTTGACCTGGATACTTTTGGGAAATAATGTCAAGTGTAGCAGTAACTATCTTTCTGCCAAAGCCCTTACCTCGCATATTCTTTGGCACGAGTACTCTTCCAAAACTAGGATGAACTTGGTCATCATTTAAGACGATCCGTGTGTAGGCTAAGATCTCGTTTGAGTTTGTAAAAAAGATATGTAGTGCATTTTCATCTTTTTCATCGATTTCTTGATAGGGGCAATTTTGTTCAACTACAAAAACTTTTGTCCGCTCTTGCATGATCTTGATTAATTCTTTGGGTGTCAGTCCGGAAGTTTGTTTGACATTTAAAGTGAAATCATTCATTAAATGGGCTCCTTTCTTGTTAAACGTTGGCATAAACTGGGCAGGTCTTTTAAAACGGTAGTGAAAGAAAATAAAATTTTATTGTTGTTAGGTATAAATATCAGGTTATGCGAGAATTTTCTTATTTGGAAAACTTTTAAGACACCGTTTATTTTGACGAAAAAGCTTACATTATTGTTAAATAGTATAAAGTCCTAAAGGGATATAGCGAAAGCTTTTTGGTCAAAGTATCTCAGTGATAATTATTAATATATTTAAAAAAGTTAAACTACAGTTAAAGATTATTTTTATAAACCATTGTAATCGATTTATAAAATCTAGTATAGTACAATTAACAAGAAAGGTTGTGAGTGAATTATGAAAAAGATCATCAATGATGCTGGTAATGTAGTTCCAGAAATGGTTGATGGGTTGGTTCGTTCTTACCCGCAGTATTTACGACAAATTCCTGACACTGAAGCTGTAATGCGAGCTGATGAAGATTCGATGGCAGGCAAAGTCGGAATTGTTTCCGGCGGTGGTTCAGGACACGAGCCTGCCCATGCAGGTTTTGTAGGTAAAGGGATGTTGTCTGGCGCAGTGTGTGGGCAAGTCTTTACTTCACCAACTCCTGATCAGATTTACGAAGCAATTAAACAAGCTGATCATGGCAAGGGTGTTTTCTTAGTTGTTAAGAATTATTCAGGCGATGTAATGAACTTTGATATGGCGAAAGATTTAGCTGAAGTTGATGATATCCAAACTAAGACGATAGTTGTCGATGATGACATCGCAGTTGAAGATAGTTTGTTTACTCAAGGTAAACGCGGCGTTGCCGGAACTGTATTGATGCATAAGATTTTAGGTGCTGCTGCAGATCAAGGTGCAAGTCTAGATGATTTGGACCAATTGGCACAAGCTGTTTTACCAAATATCAAAACGATCGGGATCGCTTTACATGCGGCCACAGTTCCTGAAGTTGGTAAACCTGGATTTGAACTGGAAGATGATGAGATCGAATATGGTGTTGGCATTCATAGTGAACCAGGCTACAAACGCGAAAAAATCAAGCCATCTAAGGAAATGGCCGAAGAATTGGTAGCTCAGATCGACAAGTCTTTGCAGTTGGATAGTTCGAAGAAATATGCTGTGATGGTCAATGGTATGGGTGCTACACCGTTGATGGAACAATATATTTTTTCACATGATTTATTAGACTTATTGAAAAACAAGGGGATCACCCCATCCTTTATGAAAGTCGGAAATTATATGACATCGCTTGATATGGCAGGGTTGTCACTAACGGTTTTTGAAATCAAAGAAGATAAGTGGCTAGACTATTTGAACTATCCAGTAGAAACGATCGGCTGGTAGAAAGTACAAGACAAAACATAGTAAATAAAAGCTAAGAGTTAACAGATCTTTACTATGTACAGCCAGATCAAAAGAAAGTAGTTAATTAAAAGTATTAAGAATGTTGTAGTAAGAAAAGGGCGGATGACAATGGCATTAACAGTTGATAATTTAATAGAATGGATCAATAATTTCTCACAAAAGGTCAATGAGCATAAAGATTATTTAAGTGAACTAGATACGCCGATCGGTGATGGTGATCATGGTAATAATATGGCTCGTGGTGTGAATGCAGTCCAAGAATCGCTCACTAATAAAAAACCAGCTGAATTAACTGATGCATTTAAGCAAGTTGCGATGGCCTTGATCAGTAAGGTCGGTGGGGCTTCTGGCCCATTATATGGGACAGCTTTCCTTGAAATGGCAAAAAAAAGTAAGGACACAACTGATTTAGGTGAATTATTTACGGCAGCCAATGAGGGCGTTAAAAAACGTGGTGGTGCCAAGGTCGGTGATAAGACTATGGTTGATGTTTTCGAACCATTGGCTGAAAAATTGACACAGGGTTTACTTGAACAAAGTGAGATCGATGAGGCAGTTGAAGGTACTAAAGACCTAGTTGCTAAAAAAGGACGTGCCTCTTATTTAGGTGAACGTTCTGTTGGACATTTAGATCCAGGTGCAATGTCAAGTGGATATTTATTCTCAGCTTTAATTGAAACGGAGGGGATCCTATGAGCTTAGGGATCACGATCGTATCTCATGTACCAGAGATCGCCGCAGGCCTACCTAAGTTATTGAAACAAGTGGCCGCTGATGTGCCATTGACTTATGCGGGTGGTACTGATGATGGTGACATTGGTACAAGTATGGAAAAAATAAATCAGGCATTTGATGATAATTCAGCTGATGAGATCCTAGCATTTTATGATCTTGGTAGTGCTAAGATGAACCTTGAAATGGCTCAAGAAATGTCAGAAAAAACAATTCATTTGTACGATACTGCGCTGATTGAAAGTGCCTATACAGCTGCTTCTTTATTGCAGGCTGGTGTATCTTTGAAAGATGTTGAAGAACAACTAAAACCATTAAAAGTCAAATAATTAACTAATAAAAGTTTAGCTTAATAAGGGATTCCCAATTTGTTAACAATAAATTTAACGAATTGGGGATTTTTTTTATTACAATGGCCAAGCCAAACAGTATTTGGAAATAGTTAATAAATCAAATGAATATAAGCTTTTAAAAAGCGCAAATAATAAAATTCTTTTAGAAATCATAAATTTATGTTTGCAATAGTGTTATAGGTTCGATATAATATTTTCCTGAAAGCGCTTTTAGTTTTGTACAAGCTATTTTGCTTTCATCAAGAAATTGACATTTTTTTATGCAAGTAAAGGAGGAGCGATGTATATTTTTTGAAAAATTAGCATTATGAATGTTTGATAATTTGGAAAATTTACTTATTTTATTTTAGGGAATTCACAAGCATTAATTTAAAGTCAAAAAAATTTATTTCAATAAAATGTTAGTATAACAGCATTTATAAGCATTAATTTGATTAGCCTAAAAAAATATTGTAAACAACAAGGTTGTCAAACTTGGACTTGAGATTTATAATAATATGGTTAAACAAGTAAACGGTTTCTTGTTTTGCTTAAACTTTAGGGTGTTAAACCATTATACTAGGAGGATATCAAATGGCAGAAAAATATATCATGGCGATCGATGAAGGAACTACAAGTACCCGAGCAATCATTTTTGATCATAACGGTAAAGAAGTTGCTGATGGACAACGTGAATTTACGCAATACTTCCCACATTCAGGTTGGGTAGAACATGACGCTAACGAAATTTGGAATGCAGTTCAAGCAACGATTGCTGACGCATTTATCAACTCTGGTGTACAACCAGACCAAATTCAAGGTATCGGTATCACAACACAGCGTGAAACAACAGTTATCTGGGATAAAGCAACTGGTTTGCCAATTTATAACGCCATTGTATGGCAATCACGTCAAACTAGTGATTATGCAAACAAGATCATTGAAGATGGACATTCAGATATGATTCATGAAAAGACTGGTTTGTTGGTTGATCCTTACTTCTCAGCAACTAAGATCCGCTGGATCCTTGATCATGTGGATGGTGCACAGGAACGCGCCGAAAAGGGTGAATTGTTGTTTGGTACGATCGATTCATGGTTGGTATGGAAGTTAACTGGTGGTAAGTCACATGTTACTGACTACTCAAATGCTTCTCGTACAATGTTGTTCAATATTCATAAATTACAGTGGGATAAAGATATTTTGAAACTTTTGAATATCCCTGAAGTTATGTTACCAGAACCAAAAGGAAACTCTGAAGTTTACGGGTACACAATGGATTACCATTTCTACGGAAGTCGTGTTCCAGTTTCTGGCATGGCTGGTGACCAACAAGCTGCTCTCTTCGGTCAATTAGCGTTGAAGAAGGGTATGGTTAAAAATACTTATGGTACAGGTGCATTCGTATTGATGAATACAGGTGAAGAACCAATTATTTCTAAGAACAACCTGTTAACAACAATTGGTTACTCGATCAATGGCAAAGTTAACTATGTACTTGAAGGTTCAGTTTTCGTTGCTGGCTCAGCTCTACAATGGTTACGTGATGGTATGAAGATGATCGAATCTGCACCAGAATCAGAACAATTCGCTAACGAATCAGAAAATGATGACGAAGTATATGTAGTACCTGCCTTTACTGGTTTGGGTGCTCCTTACTGGGATTCCGCGGCTCGTGGTGCTGTATTTGGTTTAACGCGTGGTACATCAAATAAGGACTTCATCAAAGCTACATTACAATCATTGGCTTATCAAACACGTGACGTTGTTGACACAATGTACAAAGACACTGGTATCGAAATCCCAGCATTACGTGTTGACGGTGGTGCTGCTCGTAACAACTACTTGCTACAATTCCAAGCAGATCTATTGAATACACCAGTTGAACGTGTGGCCAACTTAGAAACAACGGCTATGGGTGCTGCATTCCTTGCAGGTTTAGGTTGTGGATTCTGGAAAGATACAGACGAATTGCAACATATGTTTGAAATTGGACAGCGTTTTGATCCAGAAATGGATGATTCACGTCGTGACCAATTATATGAAGGCTGGGAAGAAGCTGTTAAAGCAACAAGAAGTTTCAAACCAGAAACAAAATAAGCTTAATAAAAGCTAACTTAGGTAAGAAGAGAGAAGAAATTATTAAGAAGTTGCTAAAGGATAAATGCCTTATACAACTCGATATTAACAAGACTACGTGTGGAAATTTATTATTGCGCGTAGCTTGACTAAAAACGAGGAGGATATTGAAATTGAATTTTTCTTATAAATCAAGAAAGGAAACTATTGACGGACTAAAAAATACTGACTTGGATCTTTTGATCATTGGTGGGGGAATCACTGGTGCTGGTGTAGCGATCCAGGCTGCTAAAGCAGGTGCTAAAGTTGGTTTGCTTGAAATGCAGGACTTTGCTGAGGGAACAAGTTCTCGGTCCACAAAGTTAGTGCATGGTGGTATTCGTTACCTGAAAACATTTGATGTCGGAGTTGTTTCTGATACAGTTAAGGAACGTGCTGTAGTTCAAGGGATCGCTCCACATATTCCAAAGCCATTTCCAATGCTTTTACCAATTTATGATACACCTGACCAAACATTTGATATGTTTAGTGTCAAAATTGCGATGGACCTGTATGATCGTTTGGCAGGAGTTGAAGCTAGTCAATATGCTAACTATACGATCGACCGTGATGAGGTATTACAACGTGAACCTGGCTTGAAGAGTGATAAGTTATTGGGCGCTGGTGTTTATCTTGACTATGTTAATAATGACGCTCGTTTGGTAATTGAAAACATCAAAGGTGCTGTTGCATTGGGTGGCTTAATGGCTAGCCGTGTTAAGGCAGTTAATGTTTCGCACAATGCTGATGGAAAGATCGATGGTGTTACTGCACAAGATGTTTTATCTGGCGAAGAATTTGATGTTAATGCCAAGTTAGTGATCAATACGACTGGTCCATGGTCGTCTAAGTTCCTTGGTTTAGATGATAAGAACGGCGAAAATGGTCAAGTTATCCGTCCTACTAAGGGTGTTCATTTAGTTGTTGATGAATCAGTTTTAAGTGTACCTCAACCAACATACTCCGATTCAGGTGCTGGTGATGGTCGGATGATCTTCGTTGTGCCACGAGAAGGTAAAACTTACTTTGGTACAACTGATACAGATTACACTGGTGATTACACACATCCAACAGTTGAGCAAGATGATGTTGACTACTTGTTAAAGGCAATCAACAATCGTTTCCCTGAAGCAAATATCACACTTGATGATATTGAAGCTAGTTGGGCAGGTATCCGTCCGTTACTTGGTTCTAATGCTGGCTCTGACTATAATGGTGGCGGTGCTAACACTGGTAAGGTTTCCGATGAAAGTTTCAATAACTTGATCGCAACAGTTGCTAAGTTCAATAATGGTGAAGTAGAACGTGAAGACGTTGAAAAATCAATTAGTGCTTTGAAACAATCGAGTGGTGAAAAAGAAGTTTCCGCTTCGCAGGTTTCTCGTGGTTCTTCACTTGATGTAGGTGAAGATGGTTTGATCACATTATCTGGTGGTAAGATCACTGACTATCGTAAAATGGCTGCAGGTGCAATGGAATTGATCACTAAGACATTGAAAGATAAATTCAATGTTGAGATCAAAGATATTGACTCAACTAAATTACAAGTTTCAGGTGGTCACTTTGACCCTACGAATGTTGAAAAGACATTAGGATTCTATACAAATCTTGCTATTGGTAAGGGGATCCCAGAAGATGAAGCAAAAGACCTTGCAAACCGTTTCGGTTCAAACATGGGTCGTGTCGTTTTATACGTAGATGATGTTGATGTAGCTCCTGGCTTGACGTTAGCAGATACGATCAGCTTACATTACTCGATCGATTCAGAAATGACCTTAACTCCAGTTGATTATCTTTTACGTCGGACGAATTTTGTCTTGTTCCATGAAGATAAGTTAATGGAAAAGAAGGATGCGATCATTGACGAAATGGCCCGTGTCTTGGGTTGGTCAGCAGATGAGAAACAAAAACAAACTGATGAATTAAATGACTTAATTGCTGAAACACGCTTGGACAGTTTAAAAAATAAGTAAGAAAAATGAGCCATTTAGAAGGTAGGCACTATGATGACAAAGTCAGATAGTCATAGCCTTTTGGTTCGCGTAATTCTACTAAGAGTGATTCGTACCGATACATTGGTAACTCACTAATCGTTTATAGATTTAAATTATGCAATGGATCAAAGAGATCCTTGCATGACATAAAAAAATTGCTTTAAATTTGGGACAGAAAAATATAACGACTGTTCCAGCACATATAGGAGGAAAAATTATGGGAACTATTGCTACTGAAGCGATCGGTGAATTCATCGGTACTTTCGTACTGCTTGTACTTGGTAACGGTGTTTGTGCCGCTGTCAACTTGAATAAATCAAAGGCTCAAGGTGCTGACTGGATCGTTATTGCACTTGGATGGGGCCTTGGTGTAACAATGGGTGCTTACGTTGGTGGTATGATGGGTCCAGCTCATCTTAACCCTGCCGTAACGATCGCCTTTGCATGTATCGGTTTAACAAAATGGGCTGCTGTCGTCCCTTATGTTGTCGCTCAGATGTTAGGTGGTATTCTAGGTGCCGTTGTTGTATGGCTTTCATATCGTCCACACTGGGAAGCAACGAAGGATTCAGATACTATCTTGGGTATTTTCGCGACAGAACCTGCTATCCGTAGTTTAGGTAATAACTTTATTACCGAGGCTGTTGGTACTGCTGTCTTGGTACTTGGATTAGCAACATTTGGTCATGGTTCAATGGCTGATGGCTTGAATCCTGTCGTAGCTGGTTTGTTGATCGTAAGTATCGGTCTTTCACTTGGTGGCCCTACAGGTTACGCTATTAACCCTGCCCGTGATATGGGTCCTCGTATTGCCCATGCTATTTTGCCTATCGCAAATAAAGGTGGCAACGACTGGGGTTACAGTTGGGTACCATTCTTTGGACCTATTGTTGGTGGTATCGTTGGTGCTTTGATTTTCGCTGTATTGCCAATCTAATAATTACGAATATTTAAAGAGAGCGGGACAAAAGTCGTTTTGAAGCCGGTGTGTAATGTCGTTTACGTCATTTTTGGCCGTAGCAAGGCGCAGGACAGGAATGGCGTAAATGGCATTACATGGAGGATTCAGACTTTTGAAACGCGTTTATGCCATAAAAATTACAAGCGATAATTTGATTATTTTTAGTCAAAGAAGAGACTGGGACATTGTTTTGTCCCAGCCTCTTTTATTTTGCAATAAAAGAAAGCGTTTTATTGATTTTACGAACGACCACTGGTAATATAATTAGTAGGCACAAATATGATGAGCGCCGACACATTTATTGCCGCAATGTACAAACAAAGAAGTCACAGGGCATTATTCAATATCCGGATATTAGTAGAAAGGAGGAATAAAAAATGTATCATAAAGTGGCTGAAGATATTATTCAGGCGATCCTTACGAATAAATATACCGATAAATTACCAACTGAAAAAGAATTGGTTGCACAATATCATGTCAGTAGAAATACGATTCGTAAGGCATTGGATGTTGTTTTTGCTCATGGTTTACTTAGACGGGTTCGTGGTAGCGGTTATTATGTGATCAAAAAGCCGCTCCAATCGCAAAAGATTTTGAATTTGTCGATTGGATTTGATGAAAATTCAATGGTATCTGGCGGTCCATTGAGATCCAAAGTCCTTAAGTTTGATACTATTACTGCCGATAAAGATTTGGCACTGAGGGGCAATGTTGCGGTAAATAGTAGGGTTTATCGTGTTGTCAGATTACGCTATTTACAAGGTCAACTATATTCATTGGAAGAATCTTATTTCCCACGAAACGTTGTACCTTTTTTGACTGAAGAAAGTGTCCAAACTTCGATTTTTAGTTTTTTGCGTGATGCTTATCAAATGACAGGTAGTACTTCAGAAAACTATGTTCATGCCTCGAAAATAAGTGAACAGCAAGCTGATTTGTTAAAACGACAGCAGGGAGATCAGATTTTGTGCCTTGATGGGATCAATTATTTAGCAAGCGGAAAAGTTTTTAATTTTTCCAGAACTTATTTTGTATATGATAATTTAGCGCTTTATTATCACACGCAAAATATCGATATATAATCAAGCAGCAGTGTCTTATAACGAATACAGGGGTAGTTAGTTTTAGGTAAGCAAAAAATGAAAGCGCTATTCAAGTGCTTGCTATGTTTAATCAGCGTTAAGTAATAAGATAGGAGTGAAAAATACAATGAATGCATTTATTAATTGGTTAAATAAACACATTGTTCCAGTTGCAGCTAAAATAGGCTCAGTTCGGTGGTTGATCGCATTGCG
>NZ_KB714693.1:0-3187 GCF_000349725.1 Ligilactobacillus pobuzihii E100301 = KCTC 13174 | reverse complement strand
GATGCTTTTATCACTATCATGCCAGCCATGATGGCAGGTGCGGTCGCGAATGTTTTAAATGCTTTGATTCGTGATATCCCAACACAGATGCACTGGATGGGGATCGTGTCTTCAATGCAGTGGTTGATCGATATTAACGCCATGGTATGGACAGGTACTTTAGCAATTTTAGGTTTAATTTTTTCATTTACATTTGGTTACCAGTTGGCAGTTCAATATAAGGTTGAACCGATCACAGGTGGGATCGTAACATTAGGTTCATTCATTATTAGTTTGCCGCAAAGTGCATCGATTGAGTTAGGTTCAGCCTTAAATAAAGGCGCAGTCAAGGCTTTAACAGACGCTGGTGCAGCTGTTTCTGGCAAAGATGTTTCTTTGTGGGGTTATTTTAACTTCGGTCAGTTCTTTGGTTCAACGGGTTTCTTTACAGTTATGATCATGGGTGCAATTGCTTCCACGGTTTATATTTGGTTGATGAAGAAAAACATTACGATCAAAATGCCTGATTCAGTACCACCAGCTGTTGCAAAAGCATTTACTGGTATCATTCCAGCAACGGCCGCTTTGTATATTTCAGGTATCATTGGTTATGTCTTTAGCAAGTTCGGAACAACAGTCATTGAATTTGTCGCAAAGACACTGCAAGATCCATTATTGAATCTAAGTCAAGGTTTTGGAGCAGTTCTTTTAATGACAGTTTTAGTTCAGGTTTTTTGGTTCTTTGGAATTCACGGGACAAATGTTTTGGGACCAGTTATGGACAGTATCTGGCTGACAGCCCAGTTAGCTAACATTAATGCTTTCCAACAAGGAAAAGAGTTGCCATATCTGTGGACACGGAATAGTTTTGATTTATATGGATGGATCGGTGGCGCAGGCTCAACCTTGCTGTTACTATTTGCGATCTTGATATTCTCTAAGCGTGATGATCAACGTTCTGTTGCTAAATTGTCGATAGCACCGGGCTTCTTTAATATTAATGAGCCAGTAATGTTTGGGATGCCGATCGTATTGGATCCAATTTACTTTATTCCATTTGTTATCGCACCGACAGTCATGGTTTCGATTGCTTATGGGGCAGTTTCACTTGGTCTAGTCGAGCCGATCAAAAATCAAATTATTTGGTCAATGCCACCCGTCTTTAATGTTTTGATCGCTACAATGGATTGGCGTGCAGTTATTTTGCAATTGTTTAATATGGTGGTCGGCTTCTTAATTTATGTACCATTTGTTAAGGCAGCTAATAAAATAAGACCCACTGAGCAGTGAAAATGGTACGGATCTTCTGAACTTGTATATTGGCTAATAATTTAGTTTCTAAATCAAGCAACCGCCAGCCCTATGGGTGTTAGGAATTGGTGTATTGCTTGTATTCATTATAGCTTTATATTGCATGTAGTAAGGAAAAAAGAGAGGGGGAATAGTATGGAAATTAATATGACCTTAGACGCACCAGTTGAGTTTTTATACCATGAATTGATCGAATCAGCGTTGGCAGATATTCGTCAACAAGTGGGTAAAAAGATCTCATGGCGTGACTTGCCGGGCTACACGTATGAAAAAACGTGGACAACAGGTAAGGTGGCGAAAATGCACATTGATTCTGCAGTTCCAGGACAAAAATATGGTTATACGATGACAACTTCAGATCAAAGGTTTGTGGTGGAGTATCAACTAGAGAAAAAAGATAATACGCATGCTATTCTAAATTACTTTGAGGAAAATTACGCTAAGGACACTAAAACTAAGGCTAACCAAGGGATTGGTGCGTTCATGTTTGGGTGGTTACGTAAGCATCGTTTTAAGAAGATGGCCAGAAAAATGGCAGAGCAATATTATAAGTGATCAAAGGTAACCAATAATCAGCTAGTTAGTAAAGATAAGAGGTTAGAAAATGAGACAATTAGGAATTTCTATTTATCCAGATCAAAGTAACTTTGAGCGCGATCAAGAATATTTAAAACTTGCGCATCAATATGGATATTCTAGAGTCTTTACTTCACTTTTGCAGTTAAAAGGTGAAGGGGGCCAAGATATCTTAAGTCAGTTTAAACGCACGGTGGAATATGCTGATCAGTTAGGTTTAAAAACGGTCGTTGATGTAAACCCGGAATTGTTTACAGAATTGGGTTTAAAATATACTGACCTTCATGTTTTGCATGATTTAGGTGTTTGGGGTATGCGTTTAGATGAAGGCTTTACTGGAATGGAAGAGGCACAGATGACACATAATCCATTCGGCCTGAAAATCGAATTGAATATGAGCCATGGTACCAATTATTTGGACAGTATTATGTCTTATTCGCCCGAGTTGGATAACTTGATCGGCTGTCACAATTTTTATCCGCAAGAATATACCGGTTTAAGCGATGCAATTTTCATGGATTATTCTAAAAAGTATCGTCAATATGCTTTGCATACTGCAGCTTTTGTTTCATCACATGATGCGACATTTGGTCCCTGGCCGGTTAATGAAGGATTGCCAACGATGGAAAGTGACCGTTCAAGGTCGATGGCTAGTCAGGTAACTCATTTAAAGCTAACAGGTATGATCGATGATGTGATCATCGGCAATGCTTATGCTTCACAAGAAGAACTAGCCGCAGTTGCTGCAGCATTTAATAGTGATTATCCCACATTGCATGTCGATCTAGCAGAAAATGCTTCTGATTTAGAAAAAGAAATTATCTTGACACCTGCTCATTTGTATCGTGGTGATGCCTCTGAATATTTATTGCGTGATACTTTACCTCGGGTCGTCTACAGTGATAGGAGTGTTCCAGCACATACCAATAACTTTACTTTGGGTCGCGGTGATATTGTCGTTGTTAACGATGGTTATCCGAGATACAAGGGTGAATTGCAGATCGTTTTAAAAGAAATGCCAAATGATGGACGTAGAAACGTTGTGGGCCAATTAAAACAGGATGATTTAGCTTTGTTAGACTTCTTAGTACCTTGGAGTACTTTTAATTTAGCCAAATAATGTTAAAAATAAAGGAAAACGGGCTTTGTATGAATACATACTAGGACCGTTTTTTGTATGTTAATGGCTCTAGTATTATAATGAATAGATCCTTAATATATATTTAATTGCCTGATTTACAATCCAAGTGCAACACAAGTCAAAATTAAACAAAAAAGCCATAAAGGCCTAAACTATAAGTGTCTAAACTAAATAGAAAGG
>NZ_APCP01000031.1 GCF_000349725.1 Ligilactobacillus pobuzihii E100301 = KCTC 13174 | reverse complement strand
TGCCTTTCTATTTAGTTTAGACACTTATAGTTTAGGCCTTTATGGCTTTTTTGTTTAATTTTGACTTGTGTTGCACTTGGATTGTAAATCAGGCTATAACTTATGGATATTGTTTTGGACAGATTATGATTATAAGAGTAAGAAAATCTTAGCTACTAACAGGAGATAATTTTTAATTATTGTGTGGCTCTATGCTATGATTATAGCAACGAAACTACTAAGGGAGTATTGATATGACTTCTCCAGATAAAGAAATAAAGCGTTCAAAAAGTGGACAACATTTTGCCCAGCCAAAGCAGCCTTCAAATAATATCAGTCAATTATTGACGTTTCTTTTAACACTTACTTTGATGTGCGGCTTAGTCGGAATGAGTGCGAAAGATTCTTTTTTGAATCAGGATTTTACAAAAAAACAGATCGTAACAAATGAAAATGTCACGGTTTTGCATCAAGGACTTTCTGCGACTGTTAATTCCTTTGTGACTGATACGGAAACGAATTTTCATATAAAGGGAGAATTGATTTCTAAAAAACAGGTTAAAGATGACGTCAATGAAGTCATAGATAATCTGTATGCGGGTAAAAGCAACTTGATTGCTCCCAATAAGATAATTCAGCAGGTTTCGAAAAACTTTATGGGAAAAGTTCATCAAGCTGGTATAAATACAGGATCTGAGGAATTCTTAAGTTACAAGAGTAACTTTATCGCCCAAGTCGAAGCGGCAATTAACAATCAGGTGCATAATTCCTTATTGCAAAAAGGTGGGCAATTTTTACGACAGTCACAGAAAAAAATGACGACGATGTTTTATCTTGGGATGGTTATTAGTGTAATTTTACTTGTTGCTTTACTGTTTCAGACGAGGTCATTTTTTAGATCAGCACATTATGCAGGTTTAGCATTTTTCTTTAATGGTTTAATAGTTTGGTTATTAGCACAGCTAGTGAGGGTCAGTGGTGTGGTCGATAATTTGGCTGCGTCTGTAGGCATGTATCAATCACTCATTACAGATTACGGAAATTCTGTACTTGCAGTTTTTATCCATGATGCATCTTTTTTTGGATATGTTGGGATCTTTTTATTATTAGTGGCTTTGTTTGGTAGATTTATTAGAAGAAATAGTTAAATTTTTTTTGGGGTACGTTAGAAAAATAAAAATTCTGATATAATAAACTTCGTACACTCGTTATGTGATAGAAATATATTAATTGTGAATGATGTTTGAGACGAAAGGATTTAAGGAATGAAGTTTACATGGCAGAAAGAAGACAACGAAACAGAAACAGTTAAAAGCTTTTTGTCAAAGAAAGGCGTCAGTCACCGAATGTTTCGTAGTATCAAGCACAAACAGGGGAAAGTTTTAGTGAACCAGCGGCGCAAAACTTTGAATTTTGTACTTCAGGCTCCAAGTGGTATAACTTTATTACTTGATCCCGAAAAACCTGATCTCGCTGTACCACCCAGTGACGGTCAATTAAATGTAATTTATGAAGATAGTAACTGGTTGATAGTCGATAAGCAGGCAGGCTTAAATAGTGTCCCAGGGCCAAGTGATCGAAGCGATACGCTAGTTAATCGGGTCAAGGGACATTTAATTATGCAAAAAGCTAAGGACTTAGTGCCACATGTTTTAACGCGGCTCGATCGATTTACTAGCGGGGTAACGTTGATTGCAAAGCATCGTTTTGCCCAAGGACTGATCAATCGTCAAATGGAAAGCCACAGTGTGGATAAAAGGTATCTTGCATTAGTTGAGGGCCAGTTGGAATTTGAACATGGTTTGATCGATCAGCCCTTACGTCAAGCACCAAATAGCTATGCTCAGGAAGTCAATTCAGCAGGGAAACAGGCTCAAACTGAATACTGGATCAAAGAAAATTTTGGGACGGCCGCTACATTAGTGGAAGTGCAGCTGCATACTGGACGCACTCACCAGATACGTGCCCATTTTAAATATTTGGGGCATCCGTTGTTGGCTGATGAATTATATGGTGGTAAATTTGTATATGGTTTACAAAGACAAGCCCTACATGCTACTGATTTATCTTTTATTGATCCGTTTACAAATAAACAAATGATATTTCACAGTCAAATACCAGCAGACCTGGTTGCAGCTTTGCAGCAGTTAAGGTCTTTGGGGCAAGAGTAACTTGAGTTAAATAGTTTGTTAATTAAAATAAAACATGAGGTGAATAGTTTTGACCCCGAAAAAAGAAGATTATTTAAAAATCATATTTGAATTGGGTGGTAAACAACGTAAAGTTAGCAACAAGCAGATCTCGATGAGTTTAAACGTTGCTGCTGGTTCCGTGACAGAAATGGTAACCAAATTAGTGGGTGAGGGATTAGTGATCCACTCACCTTATGCGGGGATCTCATTAACAGATGAAGGAATCGAGATCGCTGAAGATCTAATTCGGCGACACCGACTTTGGGAAACCTTTTTGGTTTCTAAGTTGAATTATAAGTTGCAAGATGTACACTATGACGCAGAAGTTTTAGAGCATGCCACGAGTGATAATTTAGTACAACATTTGGATGACTTTTTGGGTCATCCTAAACGTTGTCCACATGGTGGTATGATTCCAAGTATCGACGGTGATTATGCAGAGGAAAGCTATGACTTGCTAGTTGATGCTCCAGCTGGATCTGTTAAATCAGTTGATCGGTTTGTTGACAACCACGAATTGTTGACATACTTGGATGAAATTAAACTAAATATCGGTGATAAATTTTTAGTCGAAGAACATGTACCCTTTGAAGGGCCAGTAAAGGTCAAATTGAGCGATACAGGAGAAGAAGTCAGCATTAGTTATAAAGCTGCTCATTATATTTTTGTTAATTAGTTTAAATTAGCTGTATCAATTATTTTGGGACTGTGTTATAATTCTTTATGTAGTTTGAACAGGTTTTTTTGGTAAGGATGTTTCATAATTTCCTCCATAAAGCGCCGACTAGAATTACAATATACGTGCCGAAAGGCGCAACAAGGAGGATCCATTATAATGGAACAAGGAACAGTAAAATGGTTTAATGCAGACAAGGGTTATGGCTTTATCACACGTGAAGACGGCAGTGATGTATTCGTACATTTCTCAGCTATCCAAGCTGAAGGCTTCAAGACTTTGGACGAAGGTCAACATGTAACATTTGATGTTGAAGACAGCGACCGTGGCCCACAAGCAGCTAACGTTGTTAAAGACTAATAAAAATTAAATTTAAACGAGTTCTGTGATGGAGCTCGTTTTTTTGTACTATAAAAAGAGACTTTAAAACACATTTAAGGGCCGCCGACCTAACCCAATTTTAATTGGGATAGATCGACGGCCCTTTTAGAATCACACAGCTGGTTATGTCCCAGTTTCAAAGCTCTTTTTATTATTAATTAATGTTTATTTCATCACTTGAACTTAAGGTACTTCCTGTTGAAGCTGAAGAAAGATCAAGTGCTTTTCTTAGTAAGTCAGTAATTCGCTGCTTCTCACTTTCTTTTGGAACTTCAAAGGATTCCCCGTTGATCATCGTAGACTCTCCTTGAAGATGAGTCGAGTTCATATGATGTGTTGCTTTTCGATATTTAGCAGCTAAGAGCAACATATTGTTAAAACTGAGATCGGTTTTCATTTGTTTTGAAACTGTGTTAAGAAATTTTTCGTTTAATAAACTTTTGACTTGGGTAGCCTTCATTGCAACTGCCATTAAAACTTGCCGTTGCCGTTCTTGCCGACCATAATCACCACGGGGATCGGAATAGCGCATGCGCACGTAGGATAATGCCTTTTTCCCATTCATCTGTGTTTTTTTGCCTTTAATAAAAGAGTAACCCCCATATGAAAAAGATAAAGCAGGAGAAACATCAATACCGCCGACAGCGTTGATCAAGTTTTCCAGGCCACCCATGTCGATCGTGGCGTAATAATCAATTGGGACATTTAAGTATTTTTGCACGGTTTGGACAGCGGATGCTGAACCATCATAGGAATATGCAGAATTTAATTTGGAGGGATACTGATTTTCATGCCCATGGACAGCTACTTCAGTATCCCGCGGCAAACTCACTAAAGTCATTGATTCCTTTTTAGGATTAAGAACGGCTAGAACTAGGGTGTCGGTCCTTCCCTTGTATGAGCGCCCTAACGCACCTGTATCGGTTCCCATAAGTAAAATGGAAAAAGGACGTCCCTTTTTAAGAGTACTATTAGTGTCCCTGACTTTGCGTATACCTGATTCCTGATGGATCGTATTGATCGTTGAATGGGCTGTCTGATATTTTTTAAAAGCAAAATGACCACCAACTAGCAAAACAACTACAAAAGTTAAAAGGACCCAAAAAAAACAGCCTTTTAATCTGCGATGAGGAGGACGGTGTCTTCGTAAGTTTTCCTCAGCTTGTTGGTTTTCATTATATTGGTCATATTCATCATATTGCGTTCTTCTGTGTGCCATAAAGTTCCTCCTGCAAGAAACAAGCTTAGGGAATATTAAAAATTATTCTCTGAGTTTCCGACTGAATAATTAAACTATTGAGTATAGCTGCTAATTAGTCTTTAAGCCAGTTGCTTGTTATTAAGTAATTATTTTAGGGCTTTATATCTTAGTACACAATGATTATACTTCATAATTAGTAAAAATTAAAAACCACTTTGTATCCATGTTATATTAAATAACGATATTTATGATAGCTAGAATGATTTTTGGAAAAGTGTTATTTGTCAAATACCTTGGGACTAATGGGCTTTAGAAAAACATGATATAATATGCAAATAGTAGTAGATCGTAAAAAAATATTTGGCGAGCGTATTTATTTTAATTAAAGTAAATGGCAACCGTTAAATAATTTTTAAGAGATCCCAACATGCTGCAAGAAAGGATGTTAAAGTCAGCAATGTTTTATTGCCAGAGATGCGGAAAAAAGAACGAAACAGAAAACATGCGTTGTTCTTATTGTGAAACGTACCAACAATTTGATGTAATTGAAATCGAAAAGAAAAACTGTAAACGATGTGGTAAAAAAATTCCAGTTAACTCTAATTACTGTTCTTATTGTGGTTTAGATCAAGCCCAAATTTTGTTGAAGGAATTAGATGAGACACCACAATCAAAAGAAAAAGTAGACGACCAACAAGAAGACGACCAAAAAAATAATGAGATACCAACTATCGATATTAGTGATCCTAAGAAGTTGAAGGAATTTATTAAAGAGGCCAAAAAAGAAGGTATCCAGGTTCATGTTTTAGGTAAAAATGAATCATTTAAATCGGGTGTAGTCCCTTCGACTAAACTTTTCATTAAAGATTGGGTGAATGTCAATAAGAGAATGGGTCGTGCTGATTTTTGGTGGGGGTTATTAGGAACATTTTTATTGTCGATCCCAGTAGGTGTATTGATCAGCTTGATCGTGTCATTATTCCAAGGGGTTTTGCCTGGAAATGTGGCGATCATCTCGAAACTTTGTGTGGCCGCGTGGTTAGCATTTTTCTATGTTGCATTATTAACTGCTATGATCAGAAGGTTACATGATATTGAATTACCAGCTTACTTGGCGTTATTACTTTTTATTCCTGGCGGTGACTTAGTTTCATTTATTATCGCAACTTTACCGCAACGTCGCACGAAATCGACATATACATTCGAAAATCCAAAAAAGAGTAATAAGAATAATGATCATAGAAATGACAAATGATCTTTTGATGGAATACAAATAAAGTATAACGTGATCAACTGGATAAATTTCTCCAAACCAAAGGAGCTAAGTATGGTTGAAATAGATGGTTTACTTTTACGGCAGTTTCGTGACGAAGACTGGCTGGACGTGCTGGAATATGGCTCACAAACTAAGGTAGCTAAAGCAGCTAATTTTACTGCTTTACGGACAAAAAAGGATGCAATATCTTTCCAAAATATTTTACGAAAGGATGGTGTTTGGGCAATAGAAGAAAAAGTTAGCAATAAAGTCATTGGAAATATTGGTTCATTTAAAATAATCAAGCCGAATGGTCTTTTAGAAAAAAGTGGTTATGAAGTTGGTTATGCATTGAACCAAAATTTCTGGGGCCAAGGGTTAATGACAAAAGCCCTGAGGAAGCTCTGTGATTTGGAGAAAAAAAGAGGTACATTATTTTTACAGGCACGGGTGTATTCAGATAATGTAGCATCTTGTAAAGTTTTACAAAACAATGGTTTTAAGCTTCAAAGTCAAAAAGAAGTATTTGATGTTTTTTTACCAAACAAAAAAATTAGTGAGTTATATTATGTTAAAATATTGACACGAGAGATAGAAAGGTCTGAAAACAATGCAGTTGACGAAAGGTTTTGAACAAGCCGCATGTATCGTCGCATTATTAGCTACACAAAAAAGAGATATCCCGGTATCATCAGGAGTTATCAATGAAACTTTAGGCGGTTCTGCTACATATCTGCACAAAATTATGCGCAAGCTTGTAGTAGGAGGATTGATCACTTCAGTTTCTGGTAATAGCGGTGGTTTTTCACTTGCTAAAGAACCAGAAGAGATCACTTTATTGGAAATCTATCATGCAACAGAAGGAAAAGTTGATACATTTCCCGATTTAGGATTTTTTGAGCATGCTTTCCAAGATTTTCCATCCTTAGCGATGAAAGCTGATGGTGCGATCACTGATGCTTTCCACCATGCTGATCGCTTGTGGTCTGATCATATTGGAAGTGTCACAGTTCAAGATTTGATATGGCAAACTTTCAAGGTTGACCAAATTCCGTTAGTTGATTGGAATAATTTATCAGAAGAAGATATTAAGGGACTCAATGAGGACTAAGCGGTTTTATGCAAATTTTTAGCCTTATTTAGAAATTAAGTCAAGTTTTAGTTGTTTTATGAGCTTAATAAAAAGGAGCATATTCATGACAGAGAGAAAAGAAAAGTATTATGGTGCTGATGCAGTTGTAGATAGTTTGATCAATCATGATGTTAAGTATGTCTTTGGTATACCAGGAGCTAAGATAGACCGGGTTTTTGAAAAACTTGATCATCCAACAAATAAAAAAGCTCCTAAGTTTATTTTGACACGCCATGAGCAAAACGCTGCTTTTATGGCTGCAGGTATTGGGCGGATCACTGGCCATCCAGGCGTTGTTATCACAACATCCGGTCCTGGGGCCTCTAATTTAGCAACAGGTTTAGCCACTGCTACGACTGAAGGGGACCCTGTTTTGGCTTTGTCAGGACAAGTTCAACGGACTGATCTTTTGCGCCAGACTCATCAAAGTATGGATAATACTTCAGTTTTTGCTGGGATCACTAAGTACGATGCGGAAGTTCAAGATGCAGATAATATTTCCGAAGTTATTGCAAATGCGTATCAAGAAGCCGAGGGTGCCAAGCAGGGTGCAAGTTTCATTTCTATTCCACAAGATGTTACGGATGCAGAAATGAAAACCGAGGTTTTGGCACCGATCCCGGCTCCAATTTTAGGACCAGCTAGTCCGATCGAGTCCACCTTGTTAGCTTCGCGGATCAAAAAAGCAAAATTACCTGTTCTATTAGTCGGAATGCGTGCTTCAGACCCCGAAACGACAACTGCGATCCGTAATCTTGTGCGTGATACTCATTTGCCAGTCGTTGAAACATTCCAAGGTGCAGGTATTATTTCACGTGAATTAGAAGACGATTTCTTTGGTCGTGTGGGCCTTTTCCGTAACCAGCCAGGCGACCAATTACTTAAAGAAAGCGACTTAGTGATCGCAATTGGTTATGATCCCGTTGAATATGAACCGCGTAACTGGAATGCTAATTTTGATAAAAGCATTGTGGTGATTGATTCAATGCGTGCACAATTGGACAAAAATTTCCAACCGCAACGTGAATTAGTCGGTGATATTTCGCAAACACTAGAGTTTTTATTACCGTATATGAAAGGATTTAAGTTACCAGAAGGATCGTTACCATTTCTGGAAAAATTACGGGGGCAGCTAAAGTTAAGGGATGAGCCACCAGCATTGTCAGAAGGCCAAGTTCGTTGCCATCCACTTTCGGTGATCCATGCTTTACAGGCACGAGTTTCTGATGAAATGACCGTTACAGTTGATGTGGGGAGTTTTTATATCTGGATGGCTCGTCACTTTAGAAGTTATGAGCCACGGCACTTGTTGTTTAGTAATGGGATGCAGACGTTAGGTGTAGCGTTGCCCTGGGCGATCTCAGCTGCACTGGTTCGTCCACAAACACAGATCGTTTCTGTATCAGGTGATGGTGGTTTCTTGTTTTCTGCACAGGATCTGGAAACTGCAGTCCGGTTGAATTTAAACATTGTTCATATCATTTGGAATGATGGTAATTACGATATGGTCAAGTTTCAAGAAGAGATGAAATACGGTCAGTCAGCTGCAGTTAAGTTTGGTCCAGTCGATTTTGTCAAATATGCAGAAAGTTTCGGTGCAACAGGTTTACGTGTCACTGCCGCTGCACAATTAGACGAGGTACTTGACCAAGCTTTTGTTACAGATGGTCCGGTCATAGTTGATATCCCGGTCGATTATAGCTTTAACCAAGAACTAGGCGAGCAATTATTAGATGACCAGTTACGGTAAAACTAATGTATTTAAATGATTATGTTTTTAATCATGTTTAATAAAACGAGGAGGTTGTTTTTTTGACAAAAAACTTTTCGAAACTATTTCAACATGGAACTTTGGCAACTTTAGTTCCAGGTTTATTTGATGGTACATTTCCAGTTGGAGACCTTTTAAAAAAAGGTGACACAGGGATCGGAACAGCCGCCGGATTAGGTGGCGAAATGGTTGTCTTAGATGGAACTGCTTATCTGGTTAAAAGCGATGGTCAAATTGATATTTTACCAGCTGATACCTTGGTTCCATTTGCCACGGTTCATTTTGATAACAGTGATCAGGTAGGAGAAAGGGTAGTGGACCTAGCTGAAAATGATCTAGATGAAAAAATATTTTCCAAACGATCATTGCAGAATATCTTTTTTGCTGTCAAGATCACGGGTCAGTTTAAGCATGTTAAAACGCGGGCAGTAGCCGCACAGACTAGACCTTATCCTACACTTTCTCAAGTGGCAGACAAACAAGCTGTTTTTGAAGAAAATGAGAGTCAGGGAACGGTGATCGGTTATTTTTCACCAGAACTTTTCCAAGGAATGGCTTCAGCAGGTTTTCACCTGCATTACCTGAATGACGACCATTCTTTAGGCGGTCATCTACTTGATTTTAAAGTTAGTGAAGGGATCTTGACAATACAACCATTCGCGAGTGTTGAGCAGCATTTTCCGCTGGATAATGATGAATTTATGGGCCATGATTTTGAACTCGGAGAGATGGACTCTCAAATTAGGCATTCAGAATCTTAAGCTAAGATAAAATATTTATTACGATATCTAAATTTTTTTATTTGTTATTTGAACCTGTAAGGCTTTATAATATAAATTATCGAAAAGAGGTCGCAGACTTTAAGAGTAAGATGGCTTAGTCAGAAAAAGGACGGAGGTCATGTGAAAGGAAAGTACTGCCGAAGTTGACAATGTTTTTTCGCGTTGTTAGCTGGGATCTAGTATAAGATACTAGGAACTGTCGTGGGGAATACCCTACGGGGCGCTATCGAGATGTTATTTGCCGTTTTTACGGGATGATTATTGATAGAATATCAGTTGGCGCGGTTTTCGATTTTTGAAAGCCGTGCCTTTTTGTTTATTTTATTATTTTCTTGGTCGCCTCTTCGAATAAACTTTTATTTGGAGGGAACAATTTTGAAGAAACGAAATGTTTCTGAAGTTACTAATGGCCAGCAAGTGTCTGGTCAACAAGATGGGGCCAATGGGGTCAAGCGGTCTTTAAAGACAAGACACGTGTCAATGATCGCGTTAGGTGGAAGTATTGGTACTGGGTTATTTGTCGCTAGTGGTTCTGCAATTTCAACTGCCGGACCAGGTGGGGCTTTAGTTGCGTATATTGGAATTGGATTAATGGTGTATTTCTTAATGACATCGTTAGGCGAAATGGCAACTTATCTTCCGGTGACGGGGTCATTTGCGACTTATGCGCGCCGATTCGTTGATCCAGCAATGGGTTTTGCGATGGGATGGAACTATTGGTTTAACTGGGCGATCACATTAGCTGTTGATGTTTCAACAGTTGGTTTAGTTTTAAAGTTTTGGTTTCCACGTGTTCCAAGTTGGGCTTTTAGTGTAGGTGCTTTGGCAATTATTTTTATTATTAACGCTTTGTCAGTCAATTCTTTTGGTGAAACCGAATATTGGATGGCTTTGATCAAGGTCGTTACTGTCATTGTTTTTCTAGTAGTCGGGTTCTTAACAATTTTTGGTATTATCAATGGACATGCTACATATTTGGAAAACTTTGTTTATAGGAAGGCTCCTTTCGTTGGCGGTATCCCAACGATCTTATCTGTTTTTGTTGTTGCCGGTTTTTCTTTTCAGGGAACTGAATTGATCGGGATCACTGCTGGTGAATCAGAGAACCCGGGTGAAAGTATCCCTAAAGCGATCAAGCAGGTATTTTGGAGAATTATCTTGTTTTATATTTTGTCAATTTTCGTAATTGCTGCATTGATTCCTTATACTAGTCCTAATTTACTGGGTTCTGATGCGGGTGATGTTACCATCAGTCCATTTACATTAGTCTTTCGTCGAGCTGGCCTAGCAGGTGCAGCCGGGATCATGAACGCTGTGATCTTAACTTCAGTATTATCTGCAGCCAATTCCGGAATGTATGCTTCGACACGGATGTTATTTTCTCTCGGTGTTTCTGGGGACGCACCTAAGATCTTCAAACGGGTTAATACTCGTGGGATCCCAATGCCTGCGTTGGTCGGTACAGCGGCTGTTGGTTTGATCACATTTGCGACAAGTATTTTTGGTGATCGAATTTATAATTTCTTGGTTAGTGCGAGTGGTTTGAGTGGTTTTATTGCGTGGGTCGGGATCGCGATCTCACATTATCGTTTCAGAAGAGCATTTAAGGCGCAAGGTCATGATTTATCTGAATTACAGTATCACGCTAAGTGGTTTCCGTTCGGTCCAATTTTAGCACTTATTTTGTGTATTTTAGTTATAATTGGACAGGATCTGGGTTCATTTGCCAGTTTTGATTGGCAAGCAATTTTGTTTTCTTATATGTCAGTGCCGTTATTTTTGATTTTATTTATTTACTATAAAATTCGGCATAAGACCAAACTGATTCCACTTGAAGAGGTTGATTTAACCATACATGAGATAAATGATGAAAAAAAGGATAAGAAAGGTTGAACTTTTTAAAATTTTCAATTATATTAAAGTTAGTTGAATAAATAAACGTCATGGTACATCTTAAGTAAGCATGTCAGAGACACAGTGGTGGGTGTGAACTGTGAAGCTGAAATTCCAATGTATCTTTTGGTGGGCAGGTAATGCTGCACGGGAGACCGTTATTTAGTTAAGTGCGAATTAACGATTCGAACTTGGGTGGTACCGCGAAAAAGCAAGTCTTTCGTCCCAATTGTGGGATGAGAGGCTTGCTTTTTATATTGGTTTGATACTTAAGGTAAGGTCATTGGTTGAGATATATAAAAGATAATTATACGAGGAGGAATTATTTATGTTAGATGTAAAAATGATTAGACAAAAGCCAGACGAGTTTAAAGCTCGTTTAAGTACTCGTGGCGTTGCTGCTGAAGAAATTGATGCTTTATTGGATGAGGATCAGAAACGTCGCGATCTTTTGAATCAAACTGAACAGCTAAAAAGTCAACGTAATAAAGTTTCTGGTGAGATAGCTCAAGCTAAACGTAATAAAGAAGATGCATCTGATGCGATTGCTAAAATGCGTGAAGTGGGTCAAAAAATCAAGGAATTAGATGAACAAGCTGATCAAGCAGTGGCCAAGGTCAACGATATGGCAGCCCGTCTACCTAATTTACCTAATGAAACGATTCCTGTTGGATCAGATGAAAGTGCGAATGTCGAAATACGTAAAGTTGGGACACCACGGAAATTTGATTTTGAACCTAAGGCTCATTGGAATATCGGGGAAGATTTAGATATTTTAGATTTTGAACGTGGTGCAAAGGTTTCTGGAGCACGTTTTGTTTACTATAAAGGTTTGGGTGCAAAATTAGAACGCGCTTTGTACAATTTCATGCTGGATGAACATGAAAAAGAAGGTTATACGGAGATGATAACACCGTATATCGTTAACGATGATTCAATGTTTGGTACGGGGCAATTTCCAAAGTTTAAAGAAGATGTTTATCAGATAAAAGGACAAAACATGACTATGATCCCCACAGCTGAAGTACCGTTGACTAATTATTATCGGGGGGAAGTTATACCTGATGAGAAACTTCCTGTTTATGTGACAGCTTTAAGTCCTTCTTTCCGTTCGGAGGCTGGTAGCGCTGGTCGTGATACTCGTGGTTTGATTAGAATGCATCAATTTAATAAAGTTGAAATGGTCAAATATACTAAACCTGAGGATTCATATGATGAATTGGAAAAAATGACAGAAAATGCAGGGAGCATTATGGAAAAGCTAGGACTTCCTTACCACGTTATCACGTTATCAACAGGGGATATGGGATTTAGTGCGGCTATGACTCATGATTTAGAAGTTTGGATGCCAGCACAAGACACCTATCGTGAGATTTCTAGTTGTTCTAATACCGAAGATTTTCAAGCCAGACGTGCTCACATTCAGTACCGTGATGAAAATGGTAAGTTGGATTTTGTGCACACCTTAAATGGTTCAGGCCTTGCGGTAGGACGGACAGTCGCTGCGATTTTAGAAAATTGTCAAAACGAAGATGGTTCTGTTACTATTCCAGAAGTATTACAGCCATATATGCATGGAGTTAAAAAAATAACAAAATAGTTTTTAGAGAGCGGGCAAAAGTCGTTTACGCCATTTTTGGCCGCAACAAAGTGAAAGACGAGAATGGCGTAAATAGTATTACATTGAGAGTGAGACAAATCGGCTTCAATCTTTTGAAACACGTTTAAGGGCCATCGATCTAACCCATTTAACGGGATAGATCGATGGCCCTTTTATAACCGCACAACTAGTTTTGTCCCAGCCTTTTTTTTATGAGTTTTATTTTAAGTTTTAGGTCGGTAATGTTTTTGAAATTCCGTTAAAAATTTAAAGTAAATTTGTATTTAGACAATGACGAACTATATTTAAAAGGTGGTGGATTTAATATGGAAAAGTATGGTTTTTTTATGCTTGTCTGAGTTTAAAATTCGTTATTTATACTTAGATAAATTTATTTTTAGAAAAGTGTTGACGGTCGATGTTTTCGTTGGTAATATTGTATTTGTTGTTTGAAAGACAAATGCTTGCCTGTTGATCAGTTGAGTGAATATTTTTTTCTTGACATCGTTGTGAAGAATTGATATATTATAAAAGTTGTGTTTCAGACACTAACGAAATAATTGGTAAAATTAGTTCTTGATTTAATCACATGTATCATGATATAATGATGGTGCTGATTATATCAGAGAAGTAGATCTTTGAAAACTGAACAAAGTTTCGACAAATCAAATGTGTGAGGTTGCTTATCTTAACGATAAGTGCAAACAACATTTGCGAAGTCAATTCGCTAGTAAAATTTATGAGTCACAAACTTTAAAATGAGAGTTTGATCCTGGCTCAGGACGAACGCTGGCGGCGTGCCTAATACATGCAAGTCGAACGCAATCTTTTAACAATGAGTGCTTGCACTCAGCGTTTTAAGTGCGAGTGGCGAACGGGTGAGTAACACGTGGGCAATCTGCCCAAAAGTGGGGGATAACACTTGGAAACAGGTGCTAATACCGCATCAACCGACTGACCGCCTGGTCGGTCGGGCAAAGACGGCGT
>NZ_KB714692.1:34812-56793 GCF_000349725.1 Ligilactobacillus pobuzihii E100301 = KCTC 13174 | reverse complement strand
GGAAGAACATTCCTTTCAGTGTGGGATTTGTTTTTCGGAGATGAAGTGGTCGCTTCATCTCTATTTTTTTTATCATAAAACAAAATTGGTACTGGTAGAAATTTTTTCTATCAGTACCAAATATTATAGAACCTTTTTTTATCATAAAACAAAATTGGTACTGATAGAAGTTTTTTTCTATCAGTACCAAATATTATAGAACCCTTATTTTTAATCCAAGGTAGTTTCTTCTTTTAATGCTAGTTTTGTTTTCGTGTTTTTTGCTATCACAATTTAATTGTGCATTTATACTCGTGCGACTGAACACTATTTACTTTTAGTTAAACGTGTCTACGGTATTTCAACTATTTGTTTTTTTGCTTGATGTAAAGTAGTTCTTGAGGGACACTAAACATCTTTTTTTAAATAGTGAGCGAATTACCGCAAGACTGATAATTTTCAATAATCCCAAGTTTTTTAAATATAGCTTGCTTATAAGCGATATCTGCATTCCATTCGACGGTTTCGAGTACCTCTGTAGCAGAGTGTAAATCAGTGTCGGTGATTAATACACCATGGCTATTTAAAAGAAAAATATTTTGTTCTGATTTATCGCCTAGTTTAATGAGCTCTTCGTATACTAGATCCGCTAATTCTTTTGTACAAGCTGTACGGTAAGGGAGACATTTAATTTTTCCTAAGGGAACGTTGACAGATGTTACTTCTGTTAAGTTTGGCATATCTTGTCCTAGTGTTGCCCAAAACATACAATTTAGTGCATGTGAATGATAGACTACGTGAATTTTGGGGTTGGCTTTATAGGCTTCTTCGTGCATGTTGATTTCCCGAGTCAACCTACCCTCTCCGGATAATTTTTTGCCATTTTTAAGGTCAATTACTAATATTTGGGATGGATTGAGTTTTGCGTACCAGGCTTCTGACATGAAGGTTGGGGTCATCAAAAGGTAATCATGGCCTTTTTCGTATATTACTTCATCGTAG
This sequence comes from Ligilactobacillus pobuzihii E100301 = KCTC 13174, assembly GCF_000349725.1. Lineage (GTDB taxonomy): Bacteria > Bacillota > Bacilli > Lactobacillales > Lactobacillaceae > Ligilactobacillus > Ligilactobacillus pobuzihii. Next base: position 55,812 of record NZ_KB714692.1, on the reverse strand, counting down.
GAAAAATTTTCGTCAGGTGTTACTTTTACCGAAATGTTTCCACCAGCTACATTTGTCATTTTTCTGTTGAACATCTCACGTGCAACATTCGCAAGATCTCTACGCTCACCTTCGAATGGTAAAACCTCCTTGGTAATATAATTTTTCATCATTATCGCTTCCTTTCTGAAGATAGTTCTGACCTTTTCTGTATTGCTTTTTCATATTTTAAATCTCTTTTTTTATTATAGTTCTCAAAAATTATAGGATCACCATATCTTGATATTAAAAGCCCTATTAGGATTACTAATATACAGCCGGGAATACTTTGAGCATATATAAATAAAATTGTTAAAATAACGTTTGAAAAAAGAGCAAAAGACCAGAAAATTTTTTTCTTAATATCTTTATTTTTCTGCATAAAAATCAATCCTTTTTCTTATAAGTACTGAAGTCCAAACCGTTAATTGCGTTTATATCGGAAATGATATTGGACTTAGAAGAACTGTTCTTATTTTTGTGAACATCACTAAAGTCTAATCCCTTAATATCATCAACTCGATACTTATCATTATTGGATGTCATAGTTTCAGAGTTTTTTTGAGATTTGACAGTAATATTGTTTGTTCCCGTAAGAACGTATCTTTGGCTTGGAAGTGCAACTTTGTTTTGATCTTTATACATCCATACGAAGATTAATAACCAAACGATAGCGCCTACAACTGCCCACCATTTACCATTGAAAGCTTGAGCAAATAATAGCCTAAAGTCTGGTCCTTCGAATGTTGACCATGATAATTGTTGTCCAGCTTTTACATTTACAGCACCAGTTGATTTTGCAAGGTTTGTTATGACAGGTGCAAAATAGGTTGCGCCATATAAGAAGATAGGGGTTGTAATTATCCCTAATGTTAACATTCGCCATAAATTTGCCCCTGTTAATAATAAAGCTGCTACGACAAAGGAAAGATTAATAATACCAGCAAATGGGAGAACTGTATTTCCCGGTAAGAACATTGCCATTATGAGCATGACAGGGACAAGAATTATTACTGTGACCCAAAGCTCATTTCTACCAGCTAAAATTGGCCAGTCTAATCCTATAAAAACTTCGCGTCCTTTAAAATGATCTTTCATCATTTGGTTCATAGCGTCGGCAATCGGATTTAAAGCTTCCATGAATAATTTAGAAATCATTGGAAACATAGTCATAGCTGCAGCGGCTTCAATTGCTAATTTCAAAGATCCAGCAATTGAATATCCAGCTCCAAACCCTAATAATACACCAATAATTGCCCCCATTACTGAGTTATCAGCAAAGATACCAATCTTTTTTTGGATAGAGTTAGCATCTGCTGGTTTGTTCATAATTGGAATAAAGTCTAGTAGTTTATTAAGTGGCATTAATACTACAGCGAAAAGTGAAACAAAATGAGGCACAGTAACACCTGGGATTCCCGTTAAGTCTTCAATATGTCTTTGCCACATATCACCAGCCTTGAGTTCAAGAACAATTTGAATACCAGCTACTATGAATCCAAATAATGCGTTATTTGTAAAGTACAAAACAACAACATAAGTAAAAATTTTGTTCCATACATTCCACATATCAACATTTAATGTTTTCGTCCACTTAAAAGTTAACATGATAAAATTGATGAGTAATAAGAATGGAAAAAATAAAAATGCAGCTTTGTATGACCATGTAATTGCAGCAACCCCTGGCCATCCCTGATCTATAGCTGTTAAATTTAAATGTAGCAATTTAGACATTGATTTGGCAGCAGGAGAAATGGCATCTGTCATATAATTAACAACCAATGTCATACCACTAAAGGCCACACCTAGTGTTAAGGCTGATTTTACAGCCTTACTTAATTTTAAGCGAGCAGCAATCGAAATTAGAAACATAATTAAAGGAACAAAAACTGCAGCACCAAGATTTAAAACATAATTAACAATATTTTGTAGTATTTCCATTTTTATACCCCCGTTAAGAAGCATTCCGTAATTTCATCAGTGCATTTACTAAATCTAAATATGTGTCGTCACCTTTTGCCCCCGTTAAGATATCGACTCCGTTAACGTCTGGAATACCTTCTTTTTCACAGATTTCTTGAATTTCAGGCGTTGGTTTAGCTAACCATACATACACATCATAGTTAGCTAAAACACTTGACAATTGTTTAAAATCTGTTGCTTCGACATCGATGCCTGTCACTGAGTGTTTTTCTAAAAACGTTTTAATAGAGCCTACTACTGTTTCACTAGTAGCAATTCCGCTACCACAAGCAACTACAATTTTTAACATAATAAAATCCTCCTAAAAATGGTTGATTAAAAAGTCATAAATGGTTTCAGGATTCTTTATAGTAACAAATTGTTCTACAAAATTTTGATCGTTCATGATTTCCATAAATCTTTGTAACAATTTGACCTGCAAATCTTGCGTTTCTTCGACAATACCAAGAAAAAAGAAGTTTTTAGTTTTTTCTTCTTCATTTGTTCCCATTTGTTGTATTTGTATTTGTTTTTTAGTGTGAACCACGGCAATAAATGGTTTATTAACATTTTCTGGGTTTGCATGAGGGAGAGCGATAGGCAAATGTTTAGTGACAATACCAGTTGGGAACTCATCTTCTCTTGCATTTAAAGCTTGATAAAAGCTCTCTTTGACAAAACCTTTTTTAACTAATTCGTCAGAAATTTTCTTGTATAAATCCTTTCTATCAACTGCATCTACATCATAAAAGATTAATTTTTTGTCGAACAAATTTGAATATTTACTCATAATTAGTCCTTTCCATTCATTTTAGTGAACTTATAAGAATTTTTATCCCATGGAATATATAAATTATAAAACGCTTTCTTTACTAAAGCAATGCTTTCTATATCGATTTTATGACAAAAATATGTACGTATAAAAAGTTCATAAAAATTCAGAAAATTAGAGACCTTATTTTAAAGTCTAAAGAGCGAAGATTTAACATTTATGTAAGATAAATCTTCAATTAAATTGAACTTTATTCACAGAGAAGAATTGGCCGTTGAAATGTGAATCTCATTATAATGTTATGTTATTGAATTTTTGCAGAAGTAATTTTTTTCATTGTTAAGTACTTTTAGTATTGGTTCTTCTAAATTTCTACTATTCAAAATAGTGTCTGATTAACTGTTTTGGCTTTAGCTTGGGAGCTCTAACAGTATATGGTGTCAATGAATTTGGACATTATATTTGATTGTCATCGAAGTAGGGGTTCGGAACTATATATATTCTAAAATTTCGATGATATCTCTTAGCTTTAGTATTGTTTTGATTTAAAGGTGATGTTAATGATTTCTTGAAACTGATAAAGATGTGAAGTTAAAAGGATTATTTGTACCTATTTTTTTACGGAAGAATCGTGTAGTTCTGTAATCATTCATACTGATCTGTTAAAGTCAAAGCAGTTGAGCTCGTAACAGAAGTTTCCTAACTACGGATAATGGGGAACTTTCAGGGGTTGCGCTAAAAGTTATGATTATTGCAATTCTTTCCAAGACTTACCCGATATTAAAAATATCGCAGTAACTAGCAAGATAGATCTAAATTAAACGTCAAAGATTACTCAACGGGGTTTAGCAATCGTTGTGAAAAAGGCTATATATATGACCAATTTTAATAAAAGTAGTATTGAAAATTATGAGGATAAGTAAACTCTCACAACTAATGAAACAATTTTTGAAGACGACTATGTCAGGAGTGTGGTTGTCGAACAATAGAGTATGTTTATTTTAGCTGTAGGGGATCAAGATTCATCGTTAAAGGAACGACTATTTGTTTAAGCATTTAATGCACAGCGACAACATGGATTTTGCGTTTGGCGCAACTATCAAATATTTGATTCAAGGGGAAGGTGTTTTAGTTTCTAACTTGGATAACTGGTAGGACTTTTTTCAGAAAATTATGATTATCTTTCCATACAATTGAAATGTTTTGCACAATTATAAATTCGATTGTTAAGGAGCTCTCATTCATTGGATTTTAATCTCTGATAAAAATAATTCAAGAAAATATTTTAATTTTATCTGAAGGATATTTGACCAAAAAAATTGATATATAGGTATTTAAAAGAAGAAGATCAGAGAGTTATAACTTGAGGTAATGACTTATATTAAAAAATATAAATGAAAGTCACACAAAGATAAATTTATGTTGTATTATATGGATGTAGGCATTTATGTGAAAAATATTCAATGAAAGTAAGAGAAAAGAATTACTAGGAGGAACCTTTTTATGAAAATTATTGAAATCGTGGGAACTAATTCAGCAGGTTCATATAATCGTAAACTTTTGAAATATATGCAACAACGGTATAGTTCAAAAGACTGTGAACTATCAGTTTATGAAATTGATGCTTTACCATTGTTTAGTGTTTCCTTATTACAAGGGGAGCTGCCAGAGTCTGTTAAAGATTTGTATGAAAAGGTGATGGACGCTGATGCAGTTGTGATCTCAACACCTGAATATGACCATGCGATCACAGCCGCTTTAAAGAGTGCGCTCGAATGGCTATCATGTAAAAAAGAACTGTTATTTCATAAACCAGTGATGATAGTCGGAACTTCTTTGGGTAATCAAGGTACTTCACGTGCTCAAGATAGCTTGCGCCAAATTTTGAACTCGCCTGGTTTATGTGCAGATGTCTTAGCTGGACATGAGTTTTTATTGGGACATTGCAAGCAACAGTTTAATGATGATGGAACTTTAAATGATGAAGGCACTGCCAGCTTTTTAGATGAATGCTTTACAGCTTTCTTGCGGTCGATCCAATTACACCAACTGCAACAAAAAGAACACGTGGCTTAAAGTTGTGACACAATTGAATAAGGATCTCTTAAGCATTGAACTTCTTTTTAATAGCTCAATGCTTTTTTTATCAGTGATTTGCTAGGTATTGATCGTTTATATTTCTGGTTTCTGTCTATGATTTGCTATAATTAACCATAAAATTATGGCTATTTTATTAAATGATGGGTGGTGGGATAATCAGTAAAGCAGGCTATATTTTTGACATGGACGGTGTTTTAGTCGCCAGTGAAGAGTATTATTTTTCAATAAGAATGAAATTTTTGCGGGAAATGAACTTGCCAATTTATTATTCAGATATCAATGATTATGTCGGGGTCGACCCTAAAGAAGAATGGGAGATGATGATCCCAGATCCCCAGCAAAGAACAAAATTACTACCAGTTTTTGAATCATTCTGGGAGAAACATCCAATTGATTACCGGAAATGTTTGAATGATCAAGTTCCTGAATTTTTAACAGACTTGAGAAAAATGGGAAAAAGAGTGGCGTTGGTCTCAGTTGGCACGAATGCAGAGGTGAATCAGATGCTAACTCAATGTCAGTTAAGCCCCTATTTTGATGTAGTATTGACCGGAGAGGATGTAACATACAGTAAGCCAGCACCAGATATTTATTTGCAAGCTTTGTCAGCTTTAGATCTAAAAGCAGGCGAGTGTGTAGTGATCGAAGACAGTCAAGTTGGTATTAAAGCAGCCAAGGCAGCTAAGATCGAAACCTGGGCAATACAAGATCCACGTCTACAAATTGATCAAAGTCAAGCTGACCGGATCTTTGGTGGGTTCGGTTCAATACGAGATCAATTGGAAAGAAGTAGTTAGAAATAAATAATAAAGTAGTTGAGTAGTCTATCTTTGGTATTTCTAGCTGTGAGTTGGTATTATGGATGTTAATGAGCATAAGAATTATTTATATATATGAATGAAATGGGGATATAAGTTTGGCATATATTGAAATTGAACATTATTCGAAGGTTTTTGGCAGTGCTGACCGTGAGATCCGGGCTAACGATGACATTTCGTTTAATTTGGAAAAAGGGCACTTGATGGTGATCGTTGGTGCTTCAGGTGCGGGTAAATCCACTTTGTTGAATACTTTAGGTGGTATGGACTCTGCCACGGAAGGTAAAGTAGAGATCAACGGAAAAAATATTGCAAAATATTCAGAAAAGCAATTAACGACTTATCGGCGCAATTCGATTGGTTTTGTTTTCCAATTTTATAATTTGATCCCCAATTTAACGACTTTAGAAAATGTTGAGTTGGCTTCAGAAATTTCACCAGCAGCGCTTGACCCAGCCGAAACACTCAAACAAGTTGGACTAGAAGAACGGATCAATAATTTTCCATCACAACTTTCAGGTGGGGAACAGCAACGTGCGTCAATTGCGCGGGCCGTGGCAAAGAATCCAGAATTATTATTGTGTGACGAACCGACTGGTGCCTTAGATTACAAGACCGGGAAAACGATCTTGCAGTTGTTACAAGATTTTAGCCACCAGGATGGCAAGACAGTTATCATCGTGACCCATAATGCTGCGATCAAAGCGATGGCTGATCATGTGATCGAGATCTCTGACGGTAAAGTCAAGGAAGATTACTTGAATGATCAACCAGAACCTGTTGCTGACATTGAGTGGTAGGTGATCGATTTGCGTCAAACTTTCAAAAAAAATATATTACGTGAATTCAAGTCGTCATTTCCACGCTTTATCTCGATTGCGATTTTACTTGCACTAGGTGCATTTGTTTTGATCGGTTTGAAAGTTACTGGTAGTGATATGCGTGCAACAGGTAATCAATATTTTAGCCAACATAAGATGGCTGATGCCCAAGTAACGAGTGCGGTAGGGTTCAATCAAAAAGACCGTAATTATATTGACCAAATGGATCACGTTAAGCAAAGTGAATATAGTATTTATAAGGATGCTTTAACGTCAGACTCGCATAAGACGATCCGTTTGAATGAAAAAACGTCCCAACTTTCGGTGTACAGAACAGTGCAAGGAAGGCTACCTAAAAAGTCAAACGAGATCGCCTTGTCCAAGTATGAAAAAGGAAATTATAAAGTTGGACAACACGTAAAATTAGTCGGGAATGATGGTAAAAAACAGGCTGCGGGACTCAAGCATAGTAGTTATAAGATCGTTGGCTTTGTAACATCTAGTGATTATATGCAAAAAAGTGACCTGGGTGTTTCCAATAACGGAAAAGGTCAGATCGATACTTTTGGTGTGTTAGCTAAGAGCGGTTTTAGTAAGCAAACACCTAATGTAGCTAAAGTTTCTTATGATAATTTGCAGGGTAAAAGCTATTCGGATCAATTTGAAAAACAATTGAATGAAAATGTTGATCAGGCTGCTCCAGGAATGGCCAAAAGAGCTGATAAACGTCAGGCTGAGATCAAACAAGACAAGCGTGAGCAGCTAAAAGATGCACAAACTGACTTAGACGAACAAAAAGAAAATGTGCAAGAAAAAAAATCACAGTTAACACAAGCTAAAGCACAGTTAGAGCAAAATCAAGCCAAACTGCAACAAGCACAAGCACAGTTGGCTGATTCTAAGGAGCAATTAGCCCAGCTGCCTGCTGGAACGCAAAAAAACGCTCTGTCTCAGCAACAACAAGCTAAACAGCAACAAATTTCTACTCAAGAAGCGCAACTGCGCTCGCGTCAACAACAATGGCAACAAAATTCACGGGACTTACAAGATGCGCAAGAAAAGATCAGTGCTTCTGAGAAAAAGTTGACTGACCAAAAAGAAAAAATTGACCAGATCAGTGGTTTGACATACCAGTTACAAGCCAGGAATGATTATAACCAGGGCTATAATCAGTTTGGTGAAGCGGCAGAACGGATCGACGTTTTGTCCAATACTTTCCCGTTGATCTTCTTTGCCGTGGCGATCTTAGTTACTTTAACGACGATGTCGCGGATGGCCGAAGAAAAACGAACAGATATCGGTGCAATGCGCGCCTTAGGTTATACTAAATTTGATTCGATGAAGCTCTTCTTAGTTTATGGTACAAGTGCGGCTGTTTTAGGGACTGCAATTGGTGCTTATTTTGGAACGTGGCTGTTGCCAGAGCGGATCTATGATGCATATGCGGCTAATTTGGCTGTCCCAAGCCTACAGACCCCGCCTTCGTGGTTGTGGATCAGTATTAGTTTATTATTCGCGTTGTTGTGTACAGTCGTGCCATCAGTTTATGTAGTTTGGAAATCGTTGCAAGAACAACCAGCTGATCTTTTGGTTGAAAAGCCACCAAAAGCAGGCTCTAAGGTTCTATTAGAAAAAGTGCCGTTTATTTGGAAAAGAATGTCATTTAATCAAAAAGTTACGGTCCGTAACCTATTTAGATATAAGAGTCGGATGTTTATGACGATCATTGGGATCTTTGGTTGTACGACACTATTGATCACTGGCTTTGGAATGCGGGATTCGATCAATGGGATCATCGATAATCAGTACCAAAAAATCACTCATTATGATGTCGTCGGTGTATATGATCCAAGTGCTAGTCAGCAACAAAAAGATGATTACCAAAAACAAGTTGATGATATTGACAGTGTTAAAAAACAAGACAGTGTCTATTATGAATCAGCAACGGCTAAACCTAAGGGATCGACTAATAACCAGCAAGTTTCAATGATCGTACCGCAACATCAAAAAGATTTTAGTGACTTTATTACTTTACGTGATCCAGATAGTCACAAAAAACTTAAGTTGAAAAACGATGGCGCGGTGATCACGCAAAAACTAGCGAAGTTAGGTAATTATTCAGTGGGCGACCACGTTAGTCTAAAAGACAGTGCTGGACGAACACATCGAGTCAAAATCAGTGGAATCGCTGAAATGTACGCTGGACATGATGTTGTGTTAAACAGTAACTATTACCAGAAAGTATTTGGTGAAAAGGTTGAGTATAATGCCAAGATGTTAAACCTGAAAGATCGTTCGTCCAAAAATATCGATCAGGTCTCGCGTCAGCTGAACAAGCAAGATGCGGCTGTCACGGCAGTTCAATCCAACCAAGCTAAAACAGCGATCAGTACAGTTTTAGATGGATTGAATAGTATCGTTTTGATCATTGTACTTGCCTCTTCGGCCTTGTCATTTGTAGTGTTATTTACCTTGACTAATATCAATGTCTCTGAACGTACCCGTGAGTTAGCAACTCTGCGGGTCCTCGGATTTTACCAACGTGAAACAGTGATGTATGTCTACCGTGAAACATCTATCTTAACAGTCTTGGGTATCTTAGTCGGTTTTGGTGGCGGTTATTATCTGCATCACTTCATTATGGAGACCTTGCCGCCAAATAATGCAATGGCTGATATGGCCTTACACTGGTCAAATCTAGGACTTTCGACGGGGTTAACCTTACTGTTCTCCTTGATAGTCATGTTGGTCATGGCACGAAAAATTAGTAAGATCGATATGTTAGGAGCTTTAAATTCAGCTGATTGATTTATCATCTTTTATAAAGTTCAGAATATTTTAAATCTAGGTTAAATTGATTTAAAATATATGGAAAATATTTGTTTGTAAGCTATCTAGGCTGTATTATCATATAGTTAGAATGTTTTGCAACAGGATGTTTTAATAAAAGACATGGTATTTTATGTAAGCAAGCTTAGTCCTTGATGTTTTTTTAGCGTACTGTGCTTGTTACACTTCATGGAGGTGTTTTTTATGAAATTTGAGTTTCCACTTAGTGTTCTTGATCCACATACTGATTTGGTTGATATGCGAGAATTAAACGAATTATTACAAAAAGACTTTCGAAATGTGCAAATTTTGGTTCAGCGTGTAGATCAGGCAGCAAAAGCGTTAGATAAATATTCACGTGAAAAACTTTCGTTAGAAAAATTACGTCAGGCAACACGACCCGCTATTCGTGGGTTGTTGGACCAGCGAAATTTGGAAGAACATTCACGGATGTTTTCTCAAATGCATGTAGTTGATCAACTAAAAAATGAACTTGACCTAAAAGGGTTGCGTGAGTTGGGTATCGTGACTGATTATGAATTTGCCCGCATCGATTCGGGTAAATTGATGTTGCGCTCGCGCCAAGATCGAATCAACTTCGAAAACGAAGCAGGTGAGTATTCGTTAGAAGAGGACTTTGGACATATCGTTTAAGTTAAATAAAATAGGCTATGAAAAAGGGCTGGGACATAACTAGCCGTTTGATTCTAAAGGGGCCGACGATTTATTCCCATTAAATGAGTTAAATCGTCGGCCCTTAAACGTGTTCCAAAAGATTGAAGCCTTACTGTAACAACGATTGCGTCATTCTGGTTCCTCGCTTTGCTACGCCCCAAAATAACGCAATCGCCGTTACAGATCGGCTTCAAAGCACCTTTTGTCACACTCTCCTTTTTTTGCATGCTGTCAGATTTGTTGGCAAGAAATATTAGATGGGGCCAGTGAAATTACGAAATTAAGGCAAAAATTCATGCGAAACTTAGCTGCTTTGCAGAATTTAATGGATAAAATCGTATAATTTGTGCACAATATAATTATAAAATGAAGTAATTTTGATTAAATTTATGATTAAAATAAATAAAACTTATTTAAAACAATTTACTAAATATAAGAATGTTGTCTAACAGGCAGTTCACAAAAAATATATTACAAAATTTAAAAAATAATTGATATATTTAAATTTTGTAATATGTGATAAAATGAAGTTGTTAAGGAATTGCATTAATTTTCATTTATATTCTGGGAGGGAATTATTTATGGTTAAATGGTTACGCAGTAGCAAAAGTGGTATGTGGGTGATCACAGTTATTCGTTTATGGTTAGGTTTCCAATGGTTGATGGATGGTGTTGGCAAGGTCACTGGTGGTTTCAGTGCTAAGGGCTTTGTTGCAAACGCTATCGCCAATCCTGTTATGGATCCTCACGGTGCACAAGCTGTGGGCTGGTACACACCTTTCTTAAAGAGTTTTGTTATGCCTAATATCAATGTTTTCAGTTTCATGGTTGCCTGGGGTGAATTGTTAGTTGGTCTTGGTTTGTTACTTGGTACTTTAACCACAGCCGCTGCCTTTTTTGGAGTTGTGATGAACTTTGCATACTTATTTGCTGGCACAATTTCTACTAACCCAACTTATGTTCTTTTGGGTATGTTGATCATGATCGCAGGATTCAATGCTGGTAAAATCGGCTTAGATCATTGGGTAGTTCCGTTCATGCGTGAAAAGATGCCATGGTTGAAACGATCCGTTGAATAAATTTTCAAATAAATTTCAATAAGAAAAGACGGGTGCACTTCTATCTACATAGAATGTACTCGTCTTTTTTCACAAAAGAGAAAACTTGCAATTTTGTGATTATGAATTAAACCTATAAGACAATGTTAAAAAATGCGGCTGAAATGATTCCCACGACCACAATTACTAATAAATTTTTAGAAATAACGGCAGAAATTACCGTTGGGAGTGAAGCACACAGATTCAGATAATCAATTGCGGGCAGTTGACCAGATTGTTGGATAAAAATTTGCTGGAACCATAATGCTGCCATGATGGTGATGGGCACGAAATTTAAAAATTCGATCACCGCTGGAGGAAGTGTGAATTTTTTGAGTAAAACAAAAGGCGTGATTCGTGTTAACCAAGTCGCTAGGCCAGTACAAAAAATAGTCCAGAAAATAAATTTAATTGTGGGCATGTTTCAAAATCACTCCTAACGCACATCCTAATAGTGTTACTACCAAAATCAATAGATTTCCTGGTATAAAAGCCATACCAAAATAGGTCAAAATTAGTACGAATAAAATAATCGTTAACTGTAATTTGAGTGAAATAGTTTTGTCAGAAATAATTTGCAGGTACAACAAACCAATGAACATGGCAGTGACCGCAAAACCAAAACCAAACTTAGTTGGGTCTGTGATCAATGAACCTAACATTGCACCTAAGGCTGTTCCAACGATCCAAGTTAAATAGGAAGCTAGATTAACAGTGTTAAACCAGGTAAAGTTGAGCTTTCGATCGGTATAATTTAATTTGTTCATCCCTAGTGCAAAACTTTCATCAGTCAAAAAAGTACCTAATAAAATATTTTTCCATAGCGGTTCTTGTTTAAAGTAAGTGCTTAATGTGGTACTCATTAACATCATTCGTGCATTGACTAAAAAGACTGACAAGACTATTGACAGAAGTGGACTGTGCTCGACTAGCATCGTGACTAAAACGAATTGCGCAGATCCCGCGTAAACAAAGGTTGAAGTCGCTAATGTTACTAAAATGGATAATCCGGCTGCTCGGCTGACGATCCCAAAGGCAACACCGATCCCGATATAACCTAAGACTGTTGGTAAAACGTCATGCCAAGCAGAACGTCTAGTTAATTCAGCGTACACAAAAAAATCCCCTTCCGCGAGTTAAAATTAGTTTTTAATAAATATGATTAATTGAATTCTAATTTAAAAGACAGAAAAAAACAAGACTTACTGCATAAATTACTTAACCACTGCAAGTCTTGTACTGTTTGTTATTTTAAATGACTTTTTAAGATCCATTGATCTTCAATTTCTGGTATCTTTACTTCTACGCGATCCATGATCCCGTGATAAAGAGTTCGTTGAATAAAGACAGAATCAACGTCTAAATCAAAATCTGGTAATGTGAAAGTTAAACCACATCCCATGAAACCCATGGAAACGACGCGGACATTGTCGAAGTTTGCCAAAGTTTGCATGGTTTTACCTTCTTCATAGTAACCATCTAATTCTTTATTTAAATTGACGACTAGCGGTTCCTCAGAGTTTATTTTTTTACGTGAATCGAAGCGGATCCCAGAAATTCCCTGATCAAACCCAGTACCACCATCATCAATAAACTTTTTAAGCTGGCGATAGACTTCACTAGTACCTTCTTTTTCAAAACCAGAACCAATATATTCCGTTGCGACTTCAACCATGATCTCTGTTTCATTTTCAATGATGATCTCATTGGCAGCATCAATGATTTGTTTTAGCGAAACGTTCTCCAAAGGAATGCCTCCTCGTTTCTCCCTTAATTTGTTCAACTAACTTCATTATAACAAAAGATAGTTGGATGTCACTTAGTATCGTAGTTTTTCAGAGCAGTCTGATCAAAAGTTTAGAATAAAAAGTAGGTGGTATGAGAGAATGGTTGTACGAAGTTAAGGAAAAGAAGGAATTTAAATGAGTTTGAATAATTATCGTCCAGTTATGACTGCACGTTACACCTTAGATTGGTTGAATGCTTTTAAACTAAAAGATATTAATGAGTTAAAACAGTCTGAATTGAATCAGGAGCATTCAATGCTTGAGACTGCATCGTTTGTAAACTACGCTATGCGTCAAGTAATGCACGGTAAATCGGCTATTTGGGGCGTTAAAGAAAATCAAACAGAGCGGTTTATCGGGATCATTTCTTTACAAAATATTGATTTAGTCGGCAAGGCTGCACAACTTTTTGCTAGTTTTCTTCCGTCAGACTTAGACCAAACTGATACTCTTACAGAGGTTGTTCCACATGTGATAGGGATGCTCCAGACTGACTTCAATTTCAAATATCTGTTTGTGTCACAATCACAAGTCGCTATTTTTTTGCCAGCTTTATTGCAATCAAAATTTGAAAAAGTTGAATCCACAAAAGATGCGGCATTGGTTGAGTTTATCAAGACGATTTAAACTAATTTTTCGCTCACAAAATAATATTAAGCAAGGAATAAATATGTTGTTTGAATGAAGCTTGATAAACTTTTACGATTTCCGTGAAAGTGCTATTATGAATAGGGATAGTTATATTAATAATACGTGTTACAAGGAGATGTTCTAATGGCCGACAAGGAAATGAAATTTCATAAAATTTTAGTAGGTGTCGATGATTCACATGATGCGCAATTAGCGTTTTATTATGCTGTTCGTTATGCGGCGGAAAACGATGCAGATCTATATATCGTTTCGGTGTTGGAAAGCGATGAAATGAATGTCTATCAAGCATTTGACGATGATTATGTGCATGGAGAACGCAGCCAATTAGAAGAACATATTTTGAATTTTAAGCAACAAGCCTTGGATTCTGGTGTTAAAAACGTGAATACCTTGATCGCTGAGGGTGACGCTGGTAAGACCATCGTTAAAGAAGTTATTCCCCGCGTCAAGCCGGACTTATTGATGATCGGGTCATTTGATAAGCCAGGGATCTCACGGCGCTTTGGGAGCCAGGCTGCCTACATGTCAAAATATGCTCCGTGTTCAGTGCTTGTAGTCAGGTAAATAAAAAATAAACTAAAATGGAAAGTGAGATAAAAGACATTTTGAAGCATCTTTTGTCTCACTTTCCATTTTTTGAATAATAATATAATAGCTTAAATTTCTGGTCCGTCCCAACCTACGATATCGCCATCTTCGAAATCATAAGATAACTTAGTATGATAAGAGGATTCATAGGCTGCTTTTTTTGAGAGTAGTCTTGTTCCATCATTGCTAGACTATCCTCAGTCAAGATTTTGTTTGGATCAGGATAAATTAAAACGTAATTGTTGTTTTTATAATATTACCTAACAAAATTGGGAAAGTGGAGTACGCAGTAAGCAAGTTCAAAAGTTCTGATTGAATTAAGATAAGCCCAATTTTGTTAGATCCATCCATTAACATTCAAAAAACATGTTATTTTAGTAAGTGGTATTGGGCAGAAAATGACTCAGAATGGAGTATTAAATAATGATTTTACAACGCAGAAATTTTTTGAACTTGGGTGAATTACAGCGACAAATGGAACAGACTGGTTTGTATCAAAGGTTAGACGATGTCCAACAATTCAGCCAGATCTACCTTTTACGTCGTTTGGCATTAAAAGAAATTGGGACCAAGCTTGAAAACTTAGATGATGAATATTCGGCTTTGCATTCGCATAATCCGATCCATCATATGGAAGAACGGATGAAAAACCCAGCGAGTTTAATAGAAAAAATTGAACGTAAAAATTATCAAATGACAACTAGATCGATCGAAGAAAATGTCTATGATATAGCAGGGATCCGCGTGATAACTAATTATATTGATGATATCCACCGAGTTGAAGATGCTTTGGTCAATCAGGATGATGTCACTCTATTGAAACGTAAGGACTATGTGGCTAAGCCTAAGCCTAATGGTTATCGGAGTTTACATTTGGTAGTTTCAGTACCAGTTTTTTTGGCAGAAGGGGCTCAGACAGCTCCCGTTGAAATTCAGATCCGAACGATCGGTATGGACATGTGGGCCAGCCTTGAGTATAAGTTGCGGTATAAAAATCATATCGATCCAGACCAAGCGCAAAAGTATGCCGGACAGTTAAAGGATTCTGCCCGAGAATTAAATCAAATTGAAGCTCGGTTGCAGGGGATATATCAGGATCTGTTGTGACTTTTTGAAATCTAAAGAATAAATTAGCTTAGTGAAGTTCGGCACTAGGCTATTTTTTTGTGAAAAGGCTAGTGACTTTAAAGGTTTTAAGAAACATTTCAAAAAAGGAAATTTATGTTATCTTTACCCAGAAAACGTCTGACAAATATATAAAAAGGAGTAGGGTAACTAATGGTAAAGATAGAAACTACGAATATTTTGTATGAAAATAAGCCAGTCGAATGGTCAATCTCCCAAGTCTTTGATCAACAAAAATACGATGAGTTGATAGGAGTTACGTATTCAGTTTCACCTAAGTTTGTTAATCAATACCTAAAAGGATTCAAACAAGCAATGTTGATTGTCGGGATACCTGAAGGAACGATCCAGGCTGCAACTAACGATGAGTTGATTAAAGCAACAGTCAAGTATGCCAATAAGCAAGTAGTTAAAAAAGAATCGCTTAAATTTTTTGGTAATTTAAAGTCACCGCTTAAGCAAGAAATTTTGGATCATAAGATCGAAATGAAAGTTCCACAAGCTGGTTATTCGATCCACTCAAAATTTTATTTATTAAAAAACAGTCAAACTAGTGAAACGCGAGTTATCGTAGGGTCAGCTAATTTATCTAATCAGGCTTTTGATAATAAGTTTAACCAGTTTGAAGAAGTGCTGATTTATGATAATAGTTCGCTATATGATGTTTTATACCAGCATTATTTACAAGATATGGGCCCACTCTTGACGAACTATTTTCCACCAGAATTGTTTAAAACTGTTCAAAAAAAGAAGAAGGACAATCAAAATTTAGCTCCAGATGACCAATTAGTTTCCGCCACGATTTTTAATGATCAAGAAGTTGCTGACATACAACGATCCGCTGTTTCTACAACAGTAGATGATCTTAAAGATGGAGTTTCATTGGGTATTTTACCTGAAAAAACTGGTGAATTGATCAACCAAATTCAAGATGAAAAATCGTTTAGCAACCAGAAATATCGGGATAAAAAAGAAGATCAAAAAGCTGAAAAAATATCCTATGAAATTTCTAATGATATGGTCTCTAACCGTAATAAAAAACACATGATCGCTACTCAGCCAACGGTGAAAAAACGTTTGGTCAAGCATTTGAAGTTCAAAAAAAGTGAAAAGGTTGATGAAACTATAGCTGAACGAACATCGTTGATCTTTGAAGAATCTACGATCGACCTTCTACGTAAACGCTCTGGCTTATTTGCGTCTGATACGGTCAACCAGAAAAAAGCGGTTCCCTATGGCAAGTATGCTTCTAAGAAGCAAATTAAAACCGCGCTGGGAACAATCAATCATCTGTTAAAAAACTACGAAAGATTTACCATAAAATATACTAACGATTATGGCTCGCGTGTTTATGAAGCTATTTTATATGCTTTTACGGCTCCATTTATTTCGGTCTTACGCCATCATGCTGGTGAACAAAAGGATGTACCTCAATTTTTGTTTATTGGTGGAACAGCCAATTCTGGTAAATCGAGTTTATTGCGTATTATTTCGCGCATGACAGCAGTCCACGATAGTGATAATGATTTTATGGATTATGCAACGATTTTGCCTGAGGGAACCCATAACAAAAAATCTCAAACTATTCAACAATTAGCTAATTGGCTACAAGAGTCTAATGTCTATCCGTTGCTGATCGATGAGATTCCGAGTGAGTTTTTCAGTAAATCAAATTATGGTGAAAACTTAGTGGTTAATACAACTAATGCGATCGATAGCCAGCAAGAAAATTATCCCGCCTTCATCGGAACTACTAATAGCGATGGTTATACCTTGCCTGAACGAGCACGGCTTCGGAGTTACTATTTGAAAAACGATAAGGTCTTTGATGATAAATATAAGCAAGAGTCAGTTGTTGCTTACAATCGGATCTTAGATGAAGTCAACAACACCTTGTTTAAAGATTTTGTTTTACGTTTTGCTGAAAAAATTGCTGATGAAGATCAGCAATGGATCTACTACGAAAACGGTGGCAAGGTGGACTTTTTACACGTTACACGTGAAATATTCAAGAGCTATTATGATTTAGTGGATGAACCGTTGCCGATTTTTTTCCCGGAGCATCGTTATGACGATTCACAAGAGTCAAGTCAGGAAAAGTGGCGTAAATTATTCTTAGGTTCAAGTAATGAGTACTTTAAATATAACCGTGCAACTGATACATTGATTTTTAAGATCTCAACGCTTGATGAAAATGCCAGTCGTTTCGGTGAGGACCGGCCATCGAAAATATATCGGGATGCGCTTTCTCCTAAAGTTACTAACGGTAATACTGAAGGTGTTGATGTAGAATTAGATGCACCGGCTTTCTTTAAATGGATCAATGTTAAAAATCCCTATGCAAGCAAAAATCCCTTTAAAAAATTATTTTCCAAAAAAGATTAAAGTAAGATAAAAATCTAACTAAAGATAAGATGGGACATAACTAGCTATGCGATTTTAAGGGCCCGTCGATCTAATCCAATTAAATGGTTAGATCGACGGGCCCTTAAATGTGTTACGAAAGATGGAAGGTCACATTACTTCTGTTTTTTGATACGATTCAAAACATCTTTTGTCTGAGGATCTCTTATTTAATTGTAAATTGGTTTACCAGATATTAACACGCTTTTCTTCTGGCAAGTACATGCCATCACCAGGTTTGACGTTAAATGTCGTGTAGAAATCTGTTAAGTTCTTCGGTTGCACATTAGCCCGTAATTCATTTGGTGAATGGACATCGATACTTAACAAAAGTTTTTCTCTTTCTAAAGAAGATTTCATACGCCAGATCCGTCCCCAGTTAATAAAGAATGCTCTAATATCAGCGTCATCTTCACCTTTGGCTGCTTCTAGTGCACAGCTTAAGCCACCGGCATCAGCGATGTTTTCTGAAACGACTAACTTGCCCTTGACTTTACCAGCCTTAGTTTCTAGACCATCGAATTGGTCGATCTCATCTTGGGCCAAAGCCTTGAAGTGTTTCATATCATCATCAGTCCACCAGTTATGCAAGTTACCCATTTCGTCAAATTGTGCTCCGTTATTGTCAAAGGCATGCGAAATTTCGTGGGCGATCACAGCACCGATCCCGCCATAATTTTCACTGGAACTTTGTTTTAGTGAGTAGAATGGCGCTTGCAAAATAGCAGCAGGGAAAACGATCACGTTAAAGGAAGGGTTGTAATAAGCATTAACCATGTGTGCTGGCATTTCCCAACGTGTTCGATCGACTTCTTTGCCCCAGCGGCTGAAGTGGTCTTGTAAAATAATGTGTGTAAAACGTTCGTCATTTTGGTATAGATTTTCATCTTCATTGACCACGAATTTTTTATAAAGCGGGTCTAACTCATCTGGATAACCGACTTGAATACTTAGGGCACTTAACTTGGTAACTGCTTTTTTCTTGGTATCTTCACTTAACCAGTCGTTTTCTGATAAACGTTTCTGGTAAACTGCGACCATTTTTTCAACCATCTTGAAAACATCATTTTTGGCAGTTTCACCGAAGTACTTGTGAGCGTAGTATAGGCCAACAACTTGGTCAAATTGACCAGTCGCGAAGTAATAAGCTGATTTCTTTTTACTCTTTGGTTCTTTAGAACCAGAAAGCGCACGCCCAAATTCACCACCGATGACCCGGGCTTCATCACTTAGCAAGCCAGCAACACCAGTCAAACGCTTGACGAAGATCCAAGCCTTCATGTCCGCGAAGGTATCTGGATTTACTAAGTCATCTAAAGCCTCATAGAACTTAGGTTCACTGACGATCACTTGGTCAGGTGTAGTCTTGATCAATTGTTTGGTAAAACTAGCCAGATCAATGTTAGAACTTAATTTGACAAAGTCGTCAAATGAGTACTTGTTATAGTCTTTAGCGTAGTCAGCTCGTTGTGTACTATCTTTTTCATGAGGTGCTAAACTCCGGTCAAATTTCAAGGCACCTTGCAACATTTCATTAGCGAAGTCATCTGAGTAGCCGGCAAGTTTAAATAGCTTCAAGACCATGTGGGAATAAACGTCGAGCAAGGCAGCAGCTTGTTTGTTTCCTTCTTCGTAATAAGTTTTATCTGGCAAGATCAAGGAAGGAACTTCAGCGTTTAAGGCATAATGTTGTGTATCTTTCATATCGGGTGCAACGTAGAGTTCAAATGGAGAAACATTTCCATCCATCGTCAAATCGTACAGGTGTGCTTGCCAATCAGCTAGATTTTCAAGTTGTTCGATCTGATCCAATGATTTTTTGGCTGGTTTGAAGCCTTCAGCATCCCGCTTATCATAATCAGCCACAATTCGGTAGTACTTAATAAACTCTTGTAAGTATTGATCATCAGTTGTTTGACTACCATCTAGTAATTTATCAAAGTCGTTCATCAAAGTTTCTTCGATGTTGTCTGCTAAATCAGCGAAACCACCAGTTGTTGGCTTATCGGCTGGGATCTGGGCAGTTTTCAGCCATTCTCCGTTAACAGCCTGGTACAAGTCGTCTTTTATTAGGTCATTATTGATTTTATCGGACAAATATAATACCTCCGTTTTTTTAAATTAATTTACTCAGTTGAAACTATTTTAAACTATTAAGTTCGACAATTAAAGCGGTTGAGCTTATATGTGAGGTAAGAACAAGTCAATAGCGCAAAAAAAGACGGGACACACAGAAAAATGTTCCGCCATTCTTAGTTATTTCAAAGTTGCGATCGTTTGGTTTCCATATAGTGACTGCCAGTCGTTTTTAAAATCACTAACAGCTGCACTGATCATGGGGGCTTTTAATCCAGAAGCAATCACATCAGTACCGATAGTAGCAGCTTGTGCACCATTTTTAAAAGCGTCAGTGACTTGAGCCACATTATGGAAACTGGCAGCTAAGATCTTAGTTTTACTGTGGCTTAATTTGATGGCTAAAGCCAGTTCGTTGATAACTTGGGCTGCATCGATGTTCATGTTTAACATACGGTTATAGTAGGGTGCTAAATAATCAGCTCCTACTGTCATGGCTAGTTCCCCTTGGAAAACAGTGTAGATGGCTGTGGCTGTGACATGTACGCCTTCTTTTTTCAAAGCTTTCATGGCTTTTAACCCAACTTCATTAGTAGGGATCTTGATATAAACTTGGTGATCAATTTCTTGTAAGATCCGGTGGGCGTCAGCTTCGATCTCTTCGGTGGTGTCTCCGACAGCTTGTACGTGCAGTGTTTCATCTGTTCCGATAATTTCCCTGATCTTGCGCAAATGATCAAAGAAATCCACACGGCCTTCTTTTTTGAAGATAGTGGGATTAGAGGTCACACCACTGAGATGCAACATTTGTTGGTATTTTTTGATTTCATCTAAATTGACTGTGTCAACTAATATTTCCATGTCTATTTTTCTCCATTCTGTGTAAATTTCTGCTAGATACTTTGTTCTGTTCTTTCAATAATGTCGTCTTGGGTTTCTTTGGATAAACCAACAAAGAAAGCGGAATAACCGGCAACCCGCACGATCAAGTCTCTGTGTTTGTCTGGGTGTTTTTGAGCATCAACCAACGTTTTACGATCCACTACATTGTATTGAACGTGATAGCCATGTAAGCGATTGAAAAAAATCCGTAGTAGCATTACTAGCTTGTCACAATTATCTGAACTAGCTAAAAGTTGTGGTGACATTTTTTGATTTAATAAAACGCCACCAGTGATTGCTTTGGTATTCAACTTAGATACACTCTTAAACACCGCAGTCGGTCCATCGGTGTCCATTGAATGAGCCGGTGAGCAGCCTTCTGATAGCGGTGTCCGT
>NZ_KB714692.1:814-34728 GCF_000349725.1 Ligilactobacillus pobuzihii E100301 = KCTC 13174 | reverse complement strand
GTATCTACCATCTGGCGTGGCTAGTGTGCTGTGACCTTGGCCAACGTTAGCTGAGATCGAAGAAGTGCCGGCATAACGCTTGCCGCCGATCGGTCCACGCCCATAACGCGTATTTTTGTACTTGGAGATCTCATCGATATATGGCTGATAAGCATCGACGATCAGTTGGTCGACTTCATCAATGTCATTACCATATTTAGGTGCGTCGTTGATCAACATTTGCCGAAGTTCTTCTTGACCTTCACTTTTAAAGTTGTCGCGTAAAGCATTCCAGAGTTCTTGTTTAGTGATTTTTTGTTCATCAAAAACAAGTTTTTTAATGGAAACTAGTGAATCGGCTAAGTTGGCGATCCCAACTTGCAGACCACTGATAAAATCGTAAACTGCTCCGCCTTCTTTGATAGTCTTACCTCTGCTAATGCAATCTTTTGTTAGGACTGAGCATAAGATATCCGGATAATTTTGCTCCAAGGCTAGATCACAAGTATTTTCGATGATCACACTTTGACGGGTCATTTCACGTAAGGATTTATCCCAAGCTGTAAATAGTTCTTCATACGAGGTCATTTCAGTAAAGTGTCCGTAATTTGGCAGGAGTTGTTTACCAGATTCAGGGTCTTTACCACCATTCATAACAATGAGTAAGGTCCGTGGAAAGTTGATAAAACTCATTCCGGTGCAACGATAACCCCATTTGCCAGGCACTGCAGTTTCGACACATCCGATAGCGCTGTAATTATATGCGTCTTCTTTTTTGATGCCTCTGGCAATGAAGGAAGGAATGATCACTTCATCATTATTAAAGGCTGGCATCCCTAAACCTTCCTTGATCACTGCGACACACTGATCCATGAAGTGGTTGCTGAGTCCGTGATGATAACGGACAGTTAGATTGGGCTGGGGTAAATGAGACTGCACGATAGCATTTAAAATCAAATAAGACATATCATTGACCGCATCTTTACCATCAGGAGTCTGACCACCGATCGTAATATTTTGGTAAAGCGGGCTACCAGCCGAAAATTCAGTATGCGCCCATGACCGCACTTTGTTGATCGTTAAAGTCTTCATACATAAGTTGGTAAGTAATTCGGTTGCTTTTTCGGATGTGATCTGGCCTGTAGCAAGATCCTTTTCATAAAATGGGTCCAGATATTGATCTAGCCGACCGTAAGAAACCGAATGTCCGTTGGATTCGATCTGCAAAACTAAATGGATCAACCAAACAGCTTGAATTGCTTCATAGAAGTTATCAGCGGGCTGATAGGGAATTTTGTGCATGATACGGGCGATTTCTAGTAACTCGGTCCGCCGTTTTTCATCAGTGGTTTGTGCAGCTTGTTTTCTTGCTAGCTTAGAATATCTTTCTGCGAAGTCTCGGGTTGCCTTGATCACGATCAAACCAGCTTGATAGAAGTAAAGCTTCTTTTGGTTATCGATGTCGGTTAAGTCGAGTTTTTCCATTTCGTCTTTGATTCGTTTTTCGTACGCAACTAAACCGTATTTAATGACAGTTTCATAATTGACAGCAATGTGTCCGTCACCAGAAGTAATGTTACCGTCCGCGCCGATCACTCCCAGGTCGTAAAATAGTTTGCTTTTTTCGGGGAAGGCAGCATAACCTCTGTCTTCTAAAGTGTTATGTTGCCAGAATGGTGCGATCTTCCGTAACTCATCCTTCGCTTCATCGGTAATATAAAAAACATCACCAGAGCGTTTATCAAAAGTATCTAGTTCATCGATGACCCAGTTCATTGAATACTCAGGAAAGACAGGAGCCCAGCGGTTGTGTTGCGCCTGGTTGCCGACTAGTAGAGTGTCTTGTTCAATAAAGATCGTCATATTATGCAAAATGTGTTCCAAGACGCGAGCTCGGATAATGTCGACTTGCTGATCTTGGTATTTTTTGTAAGCCTCGGTCGTAAGCACCGCTCTTTCCGGGTCAACATAAGGTTCAGCGTTTAAAATCTCCTCTCTGTAGCGGTTCATTTTGGGTGTTAATGTACCAAACTTGCCGATTGTTTTTTTAGGCATTTCTTTTGTCATTACCATAGATATGATCTCCTTAGAATTGATAGTGTTTCATAACTAATTTTGTGTTAAATTTCACATTAAATAATTTAAGTTACCAGCCATTGATCTGGGCGTCGATACCCGCTTGTTGTAAGACCGTTTTGTAGTCTAACAAGTCATCAGTATGTAACTGTGCGACATCTTTTAATTCATAATCACGATTTAAATCAGTATATTTTTTCAAACCAAATTGGTGGAAAGGTAGTAATTCGACTCTTTTCACACCCATTTTTTGAAACAATTCACCAAAGTGTATGGCATCATTATTTGTGTAATTAAATCCGGGGATCACGGGGATCCGAATGCAATATTTTTTTCCAGAGTCGATCACAGTCTGCATATTTTTTAGGATCATTTCATTGGTACCACCTGTTCCTTGGCGGTGCAAGGCAGGATCCCATTGCTTACAATCGAAATAAATCAGGTCCATATAGGGATAGAATTCGTTGAATACTTCCGGCTTAGCATAACCGGTTGTTTCACACGCTAAATGGATCCCTCTTTCTTTGATAGCTTGAGCTAACTTGATGGCAAACGGTGCTTGAAATAAGACCTCACCCCCAGAAAAAGTTACCCCACCTCCAGACTCTTGGTAAAAATCATAATCTTGCATGATAACATGCATTATCTCATCGACAGTTTTGTATTCACCGATCATGATGTTACATTCCTTAGTTTCATCGTACATTTTCTCTGGTCGGCGTTTTTGCGATTCAGGATTAGCACACCATGCATATTTCAACGGACAGCCTTTAAAAAAGACTACTGTGCGGATGCCAGGACCATCATTTAAACTGAATTTTTGAATATTAAAAAGTAGTCCTTTGTCTGTATTTTTGGAACGTCGTTTTACTCTTCGTTTAGTTGGCATTCCTGGCGCCTCCTTAATTGTTTTTTGCAAATGAAGTATATCACATAATTACGAACGAAACCAGTTAATGTTATAAAAGAAGCAAAAAGCAATAATAGTTATAGTTTGTATTTTGCTATCGATTGTTTAGGATCATTAGCATTTAGCAAAAATATGTTGGTTAAAGATGCAAACGCTTGACAGTATCTTGCGGATTCTATTACCATCAAAGTGAAAAGGGTAACAATTAGGCAATCAAGGAAATGGAGGATTTCTTATGGTAAAAGAGTTTGCAAGCCCAGCTCATTATATTCAGGGTAGTGGTGTTTTTGATGAAGCTGGCAAATATTTGAGTAGTCTTGGAACTAAGCCGGTTTTACTATGTGATAAGACTGTGTGGAATATTGCGGGCGAACAGCTCAATGCAACACTAGAAAAAGAAGAATTTGCTGTAACACACGTTGAGTTTGGTGGCGAAGCTTCAGAAGAAGAAATTAGCCGGATCGTTGAGATCGCTAAAAACGAAAATAATGACTTTATTATTGGTCTTGGTGGTGGTAAAACACTTGATACTGTTAAGAACGTGGCACACCAATTAAATATCCCAGTTGCTATTTTGCCATCAGTTGCTTCGACGGATGCTCCATGCTCGGCACTATCGGTTTTATATACACCAGAAGGTAATTTTGAAAAATATGCTTTCTATGGCAAAAACCCTGATCTAGTACTGATCGATACGAAAGTTGTCGCTAACGCACCAGTCAGAAACTTGATTGCTGGGATCGGTGATGCCATGGCTACTAATATCGAAGCTCAAGACGTAGCACGGGGATACAACCAATCAATGTTGGGTCATGATCCGACACTGGCATCATTAGCAATTGCGCAAACTTGTGCGGATAATTTGTTTGCACACGCTCATGAGGCAGTTGCGGCGGTTGAAGGTCGCGTAGTTACTTCATCGCTAGAAGCAGTAGTCGAAGCAAACACTTTATTAAGTGGGCTAGGATTCGAAAGTTCTGGTTTGGCAGCTGCCCATGCGATCTATGATGGGTTTACGGCCCTTTCTGGTGAAAGTGAAACTTTGATGCATGGTGAAAAAGTTGCTTATGGTTATTTATGCGAATTGATGTTAGATAACGTACCAGCTGAGCAGTTGGATAAATACATTAAATTTAATAAGTCATTAGGCTTACCAACGACCTTAGCTGATCTCAAGTTAAGTGGAGTCACTTATGATGAACTGTTGAAGGTCGGAAAACAAGCAACGATCCCATCTGAGACTATCCATCAAATGCCATTTGAAGTTTCGGCTGAAGATGTTGCTAATGCAATCGTGGCAGTCGATAAATATGTTACTACTAACTTTAAATAAAGGTCTTAACATGACAGAAAGGAGAGTAGCGAAACGGCTGCTTTCCTTTTTTTGCGCTATTAGCTTGATAAAAACGGGGCGTCTTTTAGGAAAATATGTTGTGGGTTTAAAAAAAGTGACACAAATTGTCAAAGGATCTCGCTTTCTCAAAGAATGTATACGCAAAAGTTAGTAAATGGTAGTGACTTATTCAAAAAGGCGCTGCATTTTTCGTTCAGGTTAGATTTGTAAATGATAATTGCAAATTCTTTTAGTTTTTTGCGACAACTACTAAAATAATCAGTGAAAGGGGATTTTTTTATGAAGAACGTAATAGTATTAGGAGCTGCAGGCAACATCGCTAAGTTTGCTGAAGAATATCTTGCTATGCAAGATGACGTTAACTTGAAACTATACTTGCGTCACCCAGAAAAGTTAAGCACAGAAGAAGCTAAACGTGGGACGATCATTCAAGGGGATGTTTTAGACGAAGCAACTTTAGCTGCTGCACTACAGGGACAAGATATTGTGTACGCTAATTTAGCTGGGGAAGATATTGAACAACAAGCTAAAACGATCGTGAAAACAATGGACCAGGTAGGTATCAAGCGCTTGATCTGGATCTCATCGATCGGTATTTATGACGAAGTTCCCGGTAAATTTGGTGAATGGAATAACCAAATGTTAGGTGCTACTTATCTGCCAACTTATGCCGCAGCTGTTAAGGCTATTGAAAATAGTGATTTGAACTATACGGTATTACGTCCAGCCTGGCTATCGGATAAAGACGAAGTCAGTTATGAATTCACCCAGAAAGGTGAACCCTTTAAGGGGACAGAAGTTTCACGTAAGAGCATCGGTGAACTGGTTGCCAAACTAGTGGAACAACCAACAAAACATGTGCATGAATCCTTGGGTGTTAATAAACCTAATACTAATGGTGATAAGCCTGAATGGTATCAAAAATAAATTGAATCAATCAAATAACAACAGTCGTGCTAAAGGTGGCGGCTGTTTTTTGTTCCCGCTTTAAAAAGGCTAGAACTTTTAGAAAATTTCGTTTATAATATAAATGTGAATTTATTAACAAGGAGGAAACGCTGATGGGTAAAAAATTAGCAAACAAAGTTGCGATCATTACGGGTTCAGGTTCAGGTATGGGTGCCGAAATGGCAACATTATTTGCTGCCGAAGGTGCTAGTATCGTTGGTGCAGATATCAATATTGAACGTGCGAATGAAGTTGCTGAAAAAATTAAAACAAATGGCGGTCAGGCCATAGCTATTAAAACCGATGTTTCATGCTTGGCTGATATCAAGAAAGTTTTCAAAACAGCTAAGGATAAATTTGGTCAAGTCGATATCGTTGTTAATAATGCTGGGATCATGGATGATTTTTCACCAGTAGGCGAAATGACTAACGAAACTTGGGAACGTGCTTTTGCTGTCAATGTCGATAGTGTGATGTACGCCACACGAGAGGCTGTTAAAGAATTTTTACCGAAAAAGAAGGGGGTTATTTTGAATACCGCTTCAGTTGGTGGGACAAATGGTGGCCGTGCAGGTGCAGCTTATACTGCAGCTAAGCATGCTGTGGTCGGTTTGACCAAGAACACGGCCTTCATGTATGAAAAAAATGGAATTCGAACCAATGCGATCGCACCAGGTGGAATTAGTACAAACATTGGCGAATCTATCAAAAATGCTAGTGAATTTGGGATGGAAAGACAAAAGGCCGGCATGGGATTAATGCCTGGAATGGGTTCTTCATCTTCGATCGCTAAGACAGCCTTATTCTTAGTTTCTGATGATGCGGATTTTGTTAACGGAGTGATCGTGCCAGTTGATGGTGGATGGACCACATATTGATGTTATTTTCTAGTCGTAACAATTGAAGTGAATAAACTAAAGTAAAAGCTGATTGTTTTAGCTTGCATTTGATACTAGAGACTGGGACAAAACAATGTCCCAGTCTCTTCTTTCACTAAAAATAATCAAATTATCGCTTGTAATTTTTATGGCATAAACGTGTTTTAAAAGTCTGAATCCTCAATGTAATGACATTTACACCATTCCTGTCCTGCGCCTTGCTACGGCCAAAAATGACGTAAACGACATTACACACCGGCTTCAAAACGACTTTCGTCCCACTCTCTTATTTTTTGGCACAAATTTTTCATGTGTTACACTGACAACAATTAAAAACTAGTTTTGGAGTTGGACAAATGAAGTACATAATTCTATTAGTCGGTGTTTTATTACTTATTTTGGGTGGTGCATTCATTTACTTGGCATTTTCCACTAATCGGAAAAGAAATGAAACGATTGCTGATCAGATCAGTTGGTTGGAATACTTTGACTTACTTGTTATAGTATTAGGATTTTTAAACTGGTTGGGTAAAAAGATACATTTGAAGTATTTGGCAAATGTTATTTCATTTATCGTTGGCTTATTATTAGTGGGGATCGGTGGATTCATTACTTTTTTGATGCTGAAAAATATTTTTTAATGAAGAATTTTTTTAACACTTGGAAAAAGGTATAGTTATTATAATATTAGTCGAAAAGTATAATGCCATGTTGTTAATTGTTTAAATGTATTCAAAATAGTTGATTTCATAAACGAAAATATAGCTGGTGACAACTAAAAAAGTAAAACAATTATGTTAATTTTAAGATGATTCCTTTGAAAAATTACTGCTTTGTATTATACTTAAGTTGGAATTGTTAATAAGTTCACAAGTTGGTGTGAATATTCATTACATGTTTTTTTTACAGAGGAGGATAAAATCATGTGTGAAAATGCCTTGTCTTTTTTAAGGTGGTTTTTCAATGAATTTTTGCAGGAACTGGCTGGGGTACGGTTACGAATCCGAGTTTTGCAGATGAACCGAACGCTTAATGGTTTGGTTGATCCTAGACAAGCTAAAAAGGATATCGCACGCTACAAACAATTATTGGCTCTTGCTGCGAAAAATTACCCATTGGTAGATCAAGCGTTGTGTTGTGTCGGTTTTAATAAGAAACTGGAAGATTTTGACGATATCGATAAAAGATGGTTGCAAGATCTTTTAGAGTATGGTGAAAGTTTGGGGACGTTTTTGTAATTTTCTTAATAATAAAATATGAGTTAGGAGTCGACATACGATATCAAATTGTGTGCCGGCTTTTTATAATGGATAGGGGCATGACAATGATGATACCGGTTCAATTCTTTGACAAAGCGTAAACAAAAAGTATATCATGTAAAGTGTAGATTGATTGCGCACAACCAATTAGTTTTTCAATTCTTGAAATATATCATAACATTCAATATTCCTCTCATAATATTGTATAGCTATTATTCTTTTAATAGCACTTCATTTAATCATATCTGAAGGTTTTTTAATCCCAGTTTAAAATGATTTTCCATGCTATCGTTTGTTGATAGCACGTTAATTAAATTCGTGTTTTTCAGCAACACTTGTTGATAACTCGCTTTTCAATCAATTCTATCGCAAAATGTTTTCTCGAAAGGATGATGCTTATTTGCCATTTTCATACTAGACGTACGCTGCAAGGGATACTTGCTGTTTACCCAGTAAGATTGACGTTTCAGTATGTAGATCAGCAAAAGAGTGAATGATAACTCTTTTAAGCCTTGCACGACTTATTCAGTTATTTTTATTCTAGAAAGGAAGATACGATGCCTTGGGTTAACTTAATTATCGCAGGACTTTTGGAGGTTTTTTGGGCTACTACAATGAAAATGAGTGATGGTTTTAGTAAAATGTCGTTTTCAGTTATGACAGTTATTGGGATGATCTTGAGTTATGTTTTCTTGATAAAAGCTACCAAATACTTAAACCTCAGTGTTGCTTATCCAGTATGGACGGGGATCGGTGCGATCGGCTCGATTTTAGCGGGGATGTTCTTGTTTAAAGAACATATTTCTCCAATCACTTGGTTCTTTATAGTTCTCTTATTTATTGGGATCATAGGTATTAAAGTGACAGGTGAACATGCGTAGGTTGTACTTGCGGTTATTTGTTCACATTATTAAAACACAAGTAATACAAAATTTATAACATATTTATTTTTTAACTAAAAAATTATCTGATTGTTTGAAAGTTGTTTAAAGCATAAAAATTAGCTTTAGACAACTTTTTTATTAGAAGTGTACGCGTAATGCTAGTTGGTAATGATCTTATTTTTATCGAAATCGAAAAGGTTTAGATTATCAGCAAAACTGTCAATTCAACCTTTAGTTAAAAGTCTGACAATTAACCACTTTTTTTAGCGATATCTTTTATTTGTACTAAACACTAGATTTTAAAAATTAAAAAAAATTGATTCCAATCCTGCGTCGGGTGTTTTTAGAAAATTCCCTCGTTTTCACATTTTACACCATATATTGTATTAATTTCTGTTGTGATATACCATATATAGTATACGTAAGCGAGGAGGAACAAATGTGAAAACTATCCAAAAAGAAAAAATTAATCTATCTGATGAGTTTATTGCGCAAATAAAACAGTCTGTTAAGCCGCATTGGGGTCCCTTAGGTTGGGTAACTTATAAAAGGACTTATGCACGCTATTTACCTAAAAAACAGCGTACAGAAAATTGGGATGAGACTGTAAAACGAACTGTTGAGGGTAATATTAATCTAGATCCACGTCTACAACATGATACTAGCCGAAAAATAAAAGACGAACTAACGCAGGAAGCGCAAAAGCTTTTTCGTTTGATCTATGGTTTAGGAGCAACCCCCTCAGGGAGAAACCTGTGGATTTCAGGCACTAACTACCAGCAAGAACATGGCGATGCTTTGAACAATTGCTGGTTTATCGCAATACGTCCTCAAGCATATGGTAATAGCCAAATTTTGCCTGAATATCTAACTAAAGATCAGCTAGCAGTATCCATGCCTTTTTCATTTATGTTTGATCAATTAATGAAGGGTGGCGGGGTAGGCTTTTCTGTTACACAAGATAACGTTAAGCAATTACCGACTGTTGATAATACAGTTAATTTAACTATTTTAATTAGCCACACCAGTAAAGCCTATGATGAAACAGTTAAAATGGGGGCAAAAGACAAAGAACAATGGTTAGCGGATCATTGTGCAGATAATTATGATTTATATGAACTTCCGGACACTCGTGAGGGCTGGGTCTTATCAAACGCTGCATTGATCGATCATCATTTTAGTTCTACTAATATAAATAGCGTCACCCACCTTGTGCTGGATGTTAGTCAAATTCGCGCACGAGGAGAAGCGATCCATGGGTTCGGTGGAACTGCGTCTGGTCCAGCACCATTAGTTGAGATGCTCTTTGACATTAACCAAATTCTGAATGATCAAGTTGAGAAAAAACTAAGTTCTGTGGATTGTACCGATATCGGTAATTTAATTGGGAAAACCGTGGTGGCAGGTAATGTGCGTCGTTCAGCCGAGTTGGCGCTAGGCTCTGCTGATGATCATGCTTTTATTACCATGAAACAAGATCAAGACAAACTTTATCACCACCGCTGGGCTTCTAATAACAGCGTAGCTGTCGATTCTAATTTTGATAATTATGATGAAATCGCTGATTCGTTACGCAAAAATGGAGAACCAGGAATTGTGAACCTTGACCTGTCAAAAAATTATGGACGTATTGCTGATGGAAGGCAAGCTAACATTGATCCTGATGTTGAAGGCACAAATCCTTGTGGCGAAATCTCTTTGGCAAATGGAGAACCATGCAATTTATTTGAAGTTTTTCCAGGAATCGCTACTCAACAAGGCTGGGATTTACAAGAAGTCTTTACGTTAGGAACAAGATTTGCTAAACGTGTAACTTTTAGTCACTATGACTGGGAAATTTCACGAAACATTATTGCTCAAAATCGTCGGATCGGTATTTCAATGTCTGGGATTCAGGATTGGTTCTTAAGTGAGTTTGGAAACCGAGTTGTTCGCGGTTTTGGCGAAGGCAATGATCCAGTTACTGGGAAAAAAATAAAACGACCTATTTACGACCAAAAGGCTGCACGTAGGGTTACTCAACTTTACCAAGCAGTTGTTCAAGCCGACAAAGAATATTCTCAGGTTCTTAATTGTACACCTTCGCTTAAGCATACGACTGTCAAACCTTCCGGAACAGTTGCAAAATTGGCTGGGGCCTCAGAAGGGATGCATTTTCATTATGCAGATTACTTGATCCAACGCATTCGCTTTCAAGATAATGATCCTTTACTGCTAGCGCTAAACGCTGCGGGCTACCATTTGGAACCAGATGTTTACACTAAAAATACCATATGCGTTGAATTTCCAATGCGTGCACCACATGCCGACGATGCTGAGTTTGTTTCGGCGGGAACAGTTTCGATAGCTGAGCAATTTGCAACGCAGGCCTTCTTACAAGAATACTGGTCAGATAATGCTGTGAGCTGCACGATCACCTTTCAGCCTGAAGAAGGTTCAAAAATAAGTGAACTATTAAACCAATACCGTGTCATTACCAAGTCAACTTCGCTTCTACCATATTCGGGGGCTAACTTTAAACAAGCGCCTAAAGAGCCAATTGGTAAGAAGCTTTTTGAACAAAAAAGTGCTGAAATCAAACAGGATGTTCAGAAAACTTTTGAGCGCCAAAATCAAGACCGAGATAAGGAAGGCTTTGAGATCGTCGGTCAAGAAGATTGTGAAGGGGGAGCATGTCCCGTTAAATAGACCAATGAATTGAAATCAGGAGAAAAATACGATGACAATAAAAATTTATACCAAAGTTGGTGACGAAGGGCAAACTAAGCAGGTCACTGGTCACATGGTCCCTAAGTATGACCTACAGATAGAAACTCTAGGGCAGATTGATGAACTGGAGTCTTGGTTGGGTGTAGCCTGTTCCTCTTTAAGCAACGCAAATCTAAATTTGGCAACTGAAATAAGATATTTACAGCGTAAATTATACGAATTACAAGCTGATATTGCAGTCAAACGGTCTCATAATATTCAAGACCGAGATATTACGGTGCTTGAAGAAAAAATCGATAAGTTGAACAAGGAAGTACCGGAAATCAAGGCCTTTATCTTGCCCGGCGGAAAACAAGTTGGAGCTAATTTGCAATATGCCAGAACTTTGGCTCGACGCGCTGAAAGGACGGCGATCAGACTTAATGATACCCAACAGCCTTTGGACGGACCGGAATTAAGATTTATGAATCGATTGTCCGACTTTTTGTTTATTTTAGCGCGTTATGCTAACTTTATGGACGGTTATGAAGATGTGCGTGCAAAATTTTAAATGGTGTTTAAAAATAGAAGAATCGAAATAACTATATGGAGAGAAAAATGTCAAAAAAATATCCTGTAACTTTATTAGTGTTACTAAGCATGATTTTTACTACCGGCTGTTCTACACAAGGCAATGCTTCAAAGCAGGTTAAGAAAAACAATACTATTAGAGTTACTTATCAGCTAAAATCCGGAGATCACTCCTTAGACACTAAGAACGTAAAACTTAAAAAAGGCGCTAAGATCGATACCGGATTAAAAAAAGCCTGGCCAACTAAAGAACGCAACGGAATGGTTACTGAGATCGACGGTCACAAGCAAAATGATAAAAAGCAAAAATATTGGATGTATACTATCAACGGTAAAAAAGCAGAGAAAGGTGTAAAACAACAGAAAGTCAACAACAAAAATAAGATTATCTTTACACTTCAAAAAGTAAACGAGTAGTATATGACAAGTACGCATTTATCCGCTCAGAATTCAAAGTAATTTTTCTTTGGCACAGCTTACAGAAATTTAACAGATTTTATAAAAATACTATAAACAGCTGGATGGAAGTTTTGAAATTTATCATATCAATCACCGACACTGAATAAGTCATCAATAAAAAGAAAGCTATACGATATAACGTTAAAAAAGGAGCATCGTCAATTGGATAAGAAGTTTCTAGAGGTTTTAAAACATGAAGGACCTGCAACAATTGTTACTTTTAATGCTACACCGGCAGGAGTTGTTAACACGTGGATGTCATATATTACGTTAGATGAAGAGAATGATTTAATGTATATCCCAGCGGCCGGTATGCACAGCATAGAAGATGATTTCACAACTGATGATCATATAGTTATCACTGTTGGAAGTAAAGACGTGATTGGAACTGTAGGCCCGGGAGCCGGATTTTACGTGTATGGTTTGGGAACGTTTATTACAACGGGACCTGCTTACGAAAAAATGAAAAAATCTTTTCCCTGGATCAGAAAATGCTTAAGGGTAGACATTGATCATATCGAGCAGAAAATTTAATTAGCCTGAAAAAAGGTTTGGACAAAATTAACGCTAAGTGAAAAATAAGCTTGATCAATGGATAAAGCTACCATACCCTGATTTATTTAAAGTTAAGTGATAAACTAGATTTGGATTTAATTTTGATACATTTAGGGAGGTTTACTTTGATAAAAATACAGCGAATTTATTCTACTGAATCTGCTCAATCTGGTTACCGAATTTTGATTGACCGTCTTTGGCCTCGTGGGGTTTCCAAGACTAAAGCAAATCTTGACGATTGGGATAAAATGATTGCTCCTTCAAATGAACTTCGTAAATGGTTCGATCATGACCCACAGAAATTTCCAAAATTTAGTAAGGCATACCGCAAAGAATTAGCCGAAAATCCAGAAACACCTGAATTTATAGCTAAAATTACGGCAAAAATAGCAAATAGTGATATCATCTTACTTTATAGCGCTAAGGATGAAGAGCACAATCAAGCTGTCGTATTGCGCAATTATCTCCAAGAAAAATTAAACATTAAAAATTAGTGAAGGTGAGTGCATATGCAGTCTACTGAAAAAAAGAAGTGCGTTGCTTTGGTGCCAATTTTTGCCACTTTAGAAGAAAATGAACTAGCTAAATTATCTCAAAAAGTTACTAGCAGAAAAATAGCTAAAGGAAATTTTCTATACAACTTGGCAGATCAAAACGATACCCTATATATCGTGCATCAAGGACAGTTAAAAAATTATCAGATACTAGAAACTGGAGAAGAACAGTTAATACGTTTATTAGGCCCGGGAGAATTCACTGGTGAGTGGAGTATCTTTCAGCCACAGCAACGACATACCGATATAATAGAAGCCCTTAGAGATACTGAAATTTGTCAATTAACACGGGAAAATTTTAAAAAAGCTCTGCTAGACTATCCCGAGATTAGTTTGAGCCTCTTACAACAAATGTCGAAGCGCTTGGAAGTTTCTGAAAAACAAACAGCTACTGTGGCATACTCTTCAATTACTAAACGTATTACTTCCTATTTATCAAGCCTTATCAAAAATAAAAAAGATAAGCCCATTAGAGTTGAATTACCTATGACACGAAAGGCTTTAGCATCATACTTAGGAACAACGCCGGAGTCAATTACTCGAGGTTTTCATAAGCTAGAAAAACA
This sequence comes from Ligilactobacillus pobuzihii E100301 = KCTC 13174, assembly GCF_000349725.1. Taxonomy (GTDB): domain Bacteria; phylum Bacillota; class Bacilli; order Lactobacillales; family Lactobacillaceae; genus Ligilactobacillus; species Ligilactobacillus pobuzihii. Next base: position 21,027 of record NZ_KB714692.1, on the reverse strand, counting down.
AGGTGTAATAAAGTCCATTTCAGCCAGAAATATCCAGATCAATGATCTTAATGCTTTGTAAAAATAAAAATTGCATCATAGTGAGATTCTTTCATCTCATTATGATGCAACTTTTGTATTTATAGGCAAAATTATTAGTTTTGTACCAGTCCACTTTTTATCGCCTCAAGCGATGATTTAGTAGGCGAAGCGCATTTAGAATCACCACAATAATGCTTGCTTCATGGACAAACATTCCAATCCCCATGTTGATCCAATTGCTAAATAAAAGACTACTTAATAAAAAGAGAACTACCCCTACCGCAATAACGATGTTTTGCAACATGTTATGACTAGTAGACTTGACTAATCTAAGTGTGGGAGCCAGGCGGCTAAAATCTGAATTTAGTAAAACAATGTCTGAAGTTTCAATGGCGACGTCCGTCCCATTCCCCATGGCTATACCTGTATTGGCTGTAGCCAATGAAGGGCTGTCATTAACCCCGTCACCAACAAAAGTTACATTTTGTCCTTCTTCCTGTAATTTTTTAATATACATTGCCTTATCTTCAGGCAACATATTTCCTTTAGCTTCAGTTAAACTTAACTGTTGGGCAATTTGATCAACTGTTCCCTGGTTATCTCCTGATAAGAGTACCAAATTTTTAACTCCCAGTTTTTTTAGACTAGCTAGTTCTGTTTTTACATTTGGCCGTAATTGATCTTTGATCCCTAAAATTAACGCTAGTTGATTATTTATAGCCATGAAAATTAAAGAGTTACCTTCAGCTTCTAATTCCTTACTTTGTGACATTTCTTCTGGTCTTAATTTAATTCCGTTAGTTTTTATTAACTGTAAATTGCCTAAAATAACTTTATTACCTTTTACAGTTGCAGTAATTCCGCCTCCCTTGATCACCTGTGTCTGGTTAACCGGATACTTTAGCGTGTCGGGGTAGGTCTTTACTACAGCTTGCGCCAATGGATGATCACTTTCAGCTTCTATACTTACTAGTGTACTAATGGCCTTGTTCTCATTAATTTCAGGGTTTGAAATAACTTTATTCACTCGTGGGGCACCAACCGTTAGTGTGCCAGTTTTATCAAAAACCATAGTATCAACTTTGCTAAAATCTTGTATTGTTTCACTACCTTTTAGTAGTATGCCATGTTTGGCCCCATTTCCGATCCCAGCAACGTTTGAAACAGGAATTCCAATAACCAAAGCGCCTGGGCAACCAAGAACTAAAACCGTCACGGCAAGCTCAATGTCCTTAGTGATCAGCCCCACGATGATCGCTAATAATAATACTGCTGGCGTATAGTATTTTGAAAACTTATCAATAAAACGTTCTGCACTAGACTTAGAATCTTGTGCTTCCTCCACTAATTCAATGATTTTACCAAAGGCTGAGTCTTCGCCAACTCGCTTGGCCTGTAGTTGAAATGTTCCATTTTCTAGGATAGTGCCAGCATAGACTGCCGAGCCTATTTGTTTGTTAGCTGTCTTGGATTCGCCGGTTATACTAGCCTCATTAACATACCCTGAGCCAGTAAGCACTTTACCGTCAACCGGAACTTTTCCACCAGTTTTAACTAAAAGGATATCTCCTTCATGAACTTCGTCGATCGGAACTTCCTCAAATTGACCAGCTTGATTTTTCTTTAAACTGACCTCTGGTGCCATTTCAGTTAAAGACTTGATTGCCTTACGTGTTTTACTAAGCGTAGCTTGCTCTAAAAAATGTCCCGCTAAAAAGAGAAATGTCACTACAGCTGCTTCCTCATAACTTTGAACAAAAAAGGCACCGAATACTGCGATCGTTACTAAAACATCAATACTAACTATTTTGACCTTTAAAGATTGAAAGGCTTGGATAGCAATCGGTAAAACTCCGGCGATCCCCGAAAGTATTAGTGCAAAGGGAACTATTTTTCCCTGTGTTAGAAAGAAGTGGTCGAGTAAAGCTAGTAAAAGTAGAGAACCATTAATAATTGTTAACTCTTTTTTGTGAGCTAAAATATACTTCTGCATTTCAGGATTCCTTTCTGATATAAAAACAGGTACTATTAACAGCACCTGTTTTTATATCTTGTACTCTATTTTTCTGTACTGTATGCTTGATCTAGTTCAGACAAAAAATTGTAAGTCTTTTCCATTGTTGGGCACGCGTCTGTTGGAATTTTATAGTTATCAGTCAATTTTCTGATTTCTTGGTATTCTGAACTTACATCTTCCTTGGCCTGAGATTTTGCTTCTATTTTGTTAAATAACTCATGCACTTTAAATGTCTCTGGATGATTTTTTCCGTGTGCACGAGTGATCGCTAAAGTATAGGTCTCTAAATTGGGAAAGTACTCTTCTTGTAAATCGCTATATCTACTCATTTGTTGGCTCCTTCTTTCTTTAAATTGTGACGACCTTTGATTTGATTACTGGGTATCCAATATCTTCAATAGCCTTTTCAATGTCTTCAATTGTCACCTCTTCTTCATTAAAGTTGACCTTTAATTTACTAGCGTTAAACATTACTTTAATACTAGGCTTATCAACCCCTTTAACTGAAGCAGTAGCAGCTTCGATCTTTTGCATACAAGTCGGGCATGCTAATTCCTCTAAATTGATAACAGCTTTTTTCATCATAAAAATCTCCTTTCTTGCCTCTCTACTGTGTAGTATAAACGGCTTGTATTTTTTTCTAATTGATCATCGTCAATTTTTCTTTAATTTCCTGAACTTTTATGTATTTTTTTAAATATCATGCTTATTCGTGTCTTTTTTCAAGGCAAATACGGAGCTGGGGCATAGCTAAAGGAAACTTTCATGTTTAGAAGAACGAACAAAGCAACTTTAGCTGAGCGTTAATTTTGTCTCAATCTCAAGATTAGGGCCTTGATTTGGTAAAATTTAATAAAAGATGTACAATTTTAATGTAAGCGATTTATAAAATGATTTGAGAGGAGCAAATACTGTATGAGTATTAATAAAGTTGTTGTTGCTGGTAGCGGTGTTTTAGGAAGCCAAATTGCTTTTCAGTCTGCCTACAAAGGTTTTAATGTCACAGTTTATGACATTAATGATGAAATGATCAACAAAGCTAAAAAGACGATGGCAGGTTATGGACCAGTCTATAAAAAAGATATGAAGACTACTGATGAAAAAATCAATTCTGCTCTGGATAATTTGAGCTATTCTTATGATTTGGGTCAAGCCACTAAGGACGCTGACTTAGTGATCGAAGCTGTTCCAGAAAAGCTTAAGATCAAGGGTGATTTTTATCATAAATTATCAGAAGCTGCACCAAAAGAAACGATTTTTGCCAGCAATTCTTCAACTTTAGTTCCGAGTGACATAGTTTCTTTTACAGACAGACCAGCACGTTTTTTGAACTTGCATTTCGCTAATCATATCTGGCTCAACAATACCGCTGAAATTATGGGAACAAAACAAACTGACCCAGCAGTTTATTCAGAAATAGTAAAATTTGCTAAGGCGATCGGGATGGTCCCGATTGAAATTAAGAAGGAACAGCCTGGCTATGTTTTAAATTCGCTCTTAATTCCACTATTGAATGCCGGGGCAGCATTGTGGGCCAAAGGAGTGGCTGACCCTCAAACGATTGATAAGACATGGATGATCGGGACAGGTGCACCGATGGGGCCATTTGGTATTTTTGACCTCGTGGGACTAAGAACAGCGTATAACATTACCGAAACTACTGCCCAACAATCAGGAGATAAAACACTCAGACAAGTCGCTGATAAGCTCAAAGAAGTCATTGATGACGGCTATTTAGGTCGAGAAAATGGAAAGGGATTCTATACTTATCCAGATCCAGCTTTTCTTAAGGAAGACTTTTTGAAATAAACGGTTAAATAATACTTTGAGAGCGGGACAAAAGTCGTTTTGAAGCTGGTGTAAATGACGTTACATTGAGGATTCAGACTTTTGAAACGCGTTTACACTATAGAAATTACAAGCGATAATTTGATTATTTTTAGTAAAAGAAAAGAGTGGGACATTGTTTTGTCCCGCTCTCTTTTTCGATGTGACTTTATAGCATTATTAGTATATTCTGTCGTATAATGAAAATACACAAATAAACATATATGAATTAAATGAGAGCAGGAGTTGTTTAGCTCTGAGCTCATATATGAGCGCCACAAGTCAGGACTTTCCGCTTATCTAGCTTTGACCTCACAGCGTAAAAACCACGCTATAATGTCAAAGTCCGATATGCTCGAGTCCTAAACGGCTTGTTTTACTCTTTGTTTTATATATGAGCGCCACAAGTCAGGACTTACTTTGCTCTGAAAAAATTAGGAGGTTTTCTTTAATTTGACACGTTTATATGATAGTTTTCACCCCAATTTATACAAGGTTTACTTAGATATTGATCGTGGTTCTAAAATCATCACTGGTCAAACGAAGATCTCTGGCCTTGCTAAAAGTACCCAGATCGCTGTTAATCAGAAGTTCTTAAAAGTCTCCGATGTTTTGGTAGATGATAAGAGAGTTCCGTTTACAAGTGATGATGAAGAAGAAATTATCTCGCTTGAATTGCCGCAAACTGGTAAAACAACATTGACGATCGATTATACGGCCCCTCTGACTGATTCAATGATGGGGATCTACCCTTCTTATTATCAAGTTGATGGTCAAAAGAAACAATTGATCGGTACACAATTTGAAACTACAGCTGCACGTCAAGCTTTCCCATGTGTGGACGAACCTGAAGCTAAAGCAAATTTTGATTTGACCATTAAATTTGACGAAAAACCAGGTGAAACTGTGATCGCCAACATGCCGGAAATCGAAGTGAACGATGGTGTGCATTATTTTGACCGTACTGTCAAGATGTCAACTTACTTAATTGCATTTGCTTTTGGTGAAATGGAAAGCAAATTTACAACTACTAAAAGTGGCGTGAAGATCGGTGTCTTTTCAACTAAAGCACATGATCGAAAAGAATTAGATTTTCCCCTAGATATCGCTAAACGTTCGATCGAATTTTACGAAGACTTCTATCAGACACCGTACCCATTACCACATTCATGGCAGTTGGCTTTACCTGACTTTTCTGCTGGTGCAATGGAAAATTGGGGCTTGGTCACATACCGTGAAGCTTACTTAGTCCTTGATCCAGACAACACATCTCTTGAGAAAAAAGAATTGGTCGCAACGGTGATCGCTCATGAATTAGCTCACCAGTGGTTCGGCGACCTAGTCACCATGAAATGGTGGGACGACCTATGGTTAAACGAAAGTTTTGCTAACATGATGGAATATGTGGCCGTTGATGCCTTAGAACCTGACTGGCACATTTGGGAATTATTCCAAACATCTGAAGCTTCCGCTGCTTTGCAACGGGACGCAACTGATGGTGTACAATCGGTCCATGTTCAAGTTGAAAAACCGGCTGAGATCGATTCGATATTTGACAGTGCGATCGTTTATGCTAAGGGTTCGCGCATGTTAGTGATGGTTCGCTCATTGATTGGTGATGACGCTTTGCGTAAGGGATTGAAAGCTTATTTCGAAGCGCATCATTATGGTAATGCTTCTGGTAGTGATTTATGGGATGCTTTAGGACAAGCCGCAGGGATCGATCTGGCAAAGATCATGAATACTTGGTTAGAACAACCTGGGTATCCAGTGGTCAAAGCTAGTGTGGTCGATGGCAAATTGATTTTGTCACAGCAACAATTTTTCATTGGTGAAGGTAAAGATCAGGGCCGTTCTTGGCAGATCCCGTTAAACGGTAATTATGATGTTGTGCCACAGATCATGGCTGACAGAGAAATCGTACTGGGCGATTACAATGAATTACGTCAACAAGCTGGCGCACCTTTCCGTTTGAATGTTGGTAATGAATCACACTTTATCGTCAAATATGACGAAGCATTATTAAATGATATTTTGGATAACAGCGATACGCTTGATCCAATCTCTCAGTTACAATTACTACAAGACCTACGTTTGTTAGCTGAAGGCCGGCAGATCTCGTATTCTAGCGTAGTTCCATTGTTAGGACGTTTTGCTAACAGCAAGTCTAACGTGGTTAACGCTGCTTTGTATCAGGTTGCTGGTAATTTGAAGAAATTCGTCGCATCTGATTCAGCTGAGGAAAGTGATTTGCGTAAATTATTTGACAAATTAAGTACTGAACAAGTTAAGCGCTTAGGCTGGACACCAAAATATGATGAATCGATCGATGATCAGTTGACCCGTCCGTATGTTTTGAATGCTGCTTTGTATGCTAAGAATAAAGATTCGATCACAGAAGCACACAGTTTATTTGAATCCAATAAAGAGAATCTAGTTGCTTTGCCAGCTGATATTCGAGTTTACGTTTTGGCAAACGAAGTCCAAAATTATAGTAGTTTTGAATTGTTGACGAAGTTATTCAATGATTACACACAAACTTCTGATGGTAGCTATAAGTCGGATATCAGTGTTGCTTTACCGATGACACCTAATAAGGAACTGTTAGCCAAGATCGTGGACCAGTATGAAAATAGTGAAGTTATCAAACCTCAAGATCTGCGTGCTTGGTACCGTGGTGTTTTAGCTAATGATAACGGTCAACAACTAGCCTGGGATTGGATTCGAAATGACTGGCAGTGGTTAGAAGATACTGTTGGCGGCGACATGGAGTTTTCAACCTTTATTACTGTTACTTCTGGTATTTTCAAGACATCACAGCGTCTGGATGAGTTCAAGAAATTCTTTGAACCAAAGATCAATACACCAGGTTTGACTCGTGAGATCCAGATGGATACAAAGGTCATTGAAAGCCGAGTTAGCTTGATCGAGGATGAAAAAGAAGCGGTGAATCAAGCAGTTAGGTTGTTCGTATTCAATAATTAAAAAATAAAAAAATTCCACTTCGCAAACTTCTTAACTGAAATTTATTAAGTAGGAATTTTTGGGAATATATCAAAAAAAGAGAGTGAGACAAAAGATGCTTTGAAGCCGATTTGTAACGATGATTGCGTTATTTTGGGTCGTAGCGAAGTGAAGAACCAGGATAACGCAATCGTTGTTACAGTAAGGCTTCAATCTTTTGGAACACGTTTAAGGGCCATCGATTTAACCCATTTAATGGGATTGATCGATGGCCCTTTTATAACCACACAGCTAGTTTTGTCCCAGCCCCTCTTTTTTTGCTAAAAATAATCAAATTGTCGCTTCTAATTTTTACAGCATAAATGCGTTTCAAAAGTCTGAATCCTCAATGTAATGCCATTTACACCATTCCTGTCCTGCGCTTTGCTACGGCCAAAAATGGCATAAACGGCGTTGCATACCGGCTTCAAAACGACTTTTGTCTCGCTATCTTTACATAATTTAGAATCCAACTTCGTCTGGGTTGCCGCCATAACCAGCGACACCGACTAAAGCGTCGATTTTTTTCATCTGTGTGTCATTTAGTTCAAAATCAAAAACCTTGGCGTTTTCTTCGATCCGATCCTCGTGTACAGATTTTGGTAATGGTAGGTATTCATGTTGCAAGGACCAGCGCAAACAAACCTGGGCAATCGAATGATTGGTTTCATCAGCTAATTTTTGTAAGGTTGGGTCACTAAAGATCTTTCCTGTGCCCAGTGGGCTGTAAGCCTCTAATAAAATGTTACGTTGACGACAATAGTTGACTAATTTATCGTCATGGTCACCTGGACATAAGTGGATCTGATTGACCATTGGTGTGATCGTTTGTGTTTTTTCCAAAACTTCAAAGTGGTGTTGACGGAAGTTAGAAACACCGATCGCGCGGACTTTGCCAGTTTTATACGCATCTTCCAAGGCACGCCATGTTTCTTGTAAATGTTTCTCCCAGTTGTCATTTCTATAAGCAGCTGGGTTAGGCCAATGGATCAAAAATAAGTCTAAATGGTCGATACCTAGATCTGTTAAAGATTGATCCAAAGCAGCAGTTGCTTCTTCGTAAGTATGGTTATCATTACTTAACTTGCTTGTGATAAAAATCAGGTCACGGTCAACGCCGCTTGCTTTAATACCACGGCCTACGCTTTTTTCATTGCCATACATTTCTGCAGTATCGATGTGGCGGTAACCAGCATCGATGGCTGCCTTAACGGAAGATTCAGCAACTTCTCCATCCGGGGTCTGCCATGTTCCAAAACCAACGACTGGGATCTGTACATCGTTACTTAAGGTATAAGTGCTTGTTAGATCCATTATTAAAACCTCGCTTTTCAAATTGTGTTATATCAGTATTATATAAATAGCTCGGATCAATGTAAAACAAACTAACTTAAAGTACGTTTATTTGGTTGGAAAGATTAGTCAGAGATCGTTATTTGTTGGCAGAGCATCATGAAAATTTTTAATGAATTATTGTTGACAAATGTAAATATAAGTGTAGGATATTAATTGAAAAGTTACAGATGTAAACGAAAAGAGATGAACACATGACAGCAGTAGTTGATGCGACAGAAATGACTACTTCCGAATGGGAGTTGATGCGGATCATTTGGACAAAGGGCAAAGCTAGTAGTAGTGAGGTCATTGATTTGATCAAAGCCAAGAAAGATTGGACCGAGTCTACGGTCAAAACTTTGTTGCGACGTTTGGTCAGCAAGAGTGCCTTAACTACGGTAAAGGACGGGCGACGCTTTATCTATTCGCCTAACATCACAGAAAGCGATGCAATGGATCAAATGACTGCGGAAATGTTTTCACGTATGTGTAACATGAAAAAAGGCAGTGAGATCACGAAGTTGATTAGGGATACAAATTTAAGTCAGGCTGATATCAAGCAGATGCAAGCAGTTTTGGCTAATAAACTGCGAACAGCACCTAAAGTAGTGGAGTGCAACTGTTTGCCAGGAAAAGATAGTTGCTGTTAATGGTTACAAGAAAGAAGGAGATCTATGATGACTAAAACCATCGTAACAATAGTAGGCTTAGCGCTGGTTGGTTTCATTATTTGGTGGTTCTTCGGCAAACACGAAACAGAATCTGAGATTGCGGATGTTGCCGCAGATAATCAAAGTATTGACGTTGAAGTTAATGGCGGTTATTCACCTGAAACAGTTGTATTGAAACAAGGTGTTCCGGCAACACTTAATTTTACACGCAAAGATCCTTCCAGTTGTTTGGATCGCGTGGTTTTTCCTGATTTCGGGATAAACCAGGAACTACCTCAAAACGAAACAAAAGAAGTTAAAATCGATACAAGTCAGGCCGGTGAATATGAATGGGCCTGTGGTATGGATATGTTCCATGGCAAGATCGTGATCAAATAAAACTAGTGGTTGGTTTTGTACAAATGGAAGTTATCTGAACGCAAGTCTTTAAAAGGAATGTTCAGTTCAAACTTAACTGATCATTTGTAAGTTCAATAAATAGTCAAATACACACAACAACAAGCAGGAGGAATTTATCATGAGTGAACAAATACAAAAAGCAAATATTAAGGTTGCAGGTAGCTATGATCCAGAAACCGTGACATTTAAACAGGGTATTCCAGCAGAACTAACTTTTACACGTACTAATGAAAAAGGTTGTTTGGATGTTGTTCATTCTAAAGATCTAGGTTTTGAAGAAGAATTACCGCTCGATCAGCCAAAAACTGTTACAGTACCGACTGATAAAGCAGGCGAATTTCAGTTTTCTTGTGGGATGGATATGTTTTTCGGGAAAGTAGTTGTTGAATAATGAAAATTACGACACGTTTTTGGATCTCGCTGATTTTAGCTTTGCCAATGCTAGTGGAAATGATCTTGATGCCGCTGACAGGTTGGATGTTGCCTGGTGGTAAGTGGACGATGCTAGTTCTGACGACGATCGTGATGGCACTGTCGGCGCGACCATTTTTACAAAGTGCTTGGGCTTCTTTTAAAAAGCACCACTCGAACATGGATACATTAGTGGCCGTGGGAACAGCGACGGCGTACCTGTACAGTATCTATGCGATGTTTTCTGGTAAAGAAGTTTTCTTTGAAAGTGCCGCTTTTGTCATTACCTTTATCTTATTGGGCCAAGTTTTAGAAGAGAAGATGCGTAATAATGCTTCGGATGCCGTGGAAAAGTTACTTGATCTGCAAGCCAAGGAAGCTGAAGTTAAACGCAATGGCAAATTTATCAAACTACCCATCGATCAGATCGTAGTGGGCGATGAGCTCCGTGTTAAACCCGGACAGAAGGTAGCCGTCGATGGTGAGATCTTGAGTGGTAATTCGAATATCGACGAGTCGATGATCACTGGTGAAAGTATGCCCGTGCAAAAACAAGTTGGTGACAAAGTTATTGGTTCTACCATCAATAGTAACGGGACATTTACTTTTAAGGCTGAAAAAGTCGGTGATGATACGATGTTATCGCAGATCGTGGAACTTGTTAAAAAGGCACAAAATAGTCACGCTCCTATTCAAAAATTAACGGATAAGGTTTCGGATATTTTTGTTCCTGTTGTCTTGATTGTGGCGATTGCAACTTTCTTGATCTGGTACGTGTTAATTGGTGCTAGTGTCGCGAACTCTTTGATCTTTGCGGTTTCCGTTGTGGTGATCGCCTGTCCGTGTGCGTTAGGTTTAGCAACTCCGACTGCTTTGATGGTCGGGACTGGACGAGGTGCTAAAATGGGGATCTTGATCAAGAATGGTGAAGTCTTAGAAACCGTCAATGACGTGCAGACTGTTGTGTTTGATAAAACTGGGACGATCACTTTAGGACAGCCCCAAGTAACTGATGTGATCGGTGATGGCAAACGTGTGCTGCAAGTAGCTGCTTCTTTAGAGGAATCTTCGGAACATCCATTGGCTACAGCTATTATGGATACGGCACACACGAAAAAAATCTCATTTGAAACAGCTGAAAACTTTCATGCGATCGAAGGCCAAGGTGTTTCTGCCACACTAGCGGGGCAGAAAGCTTTCGTTGGTAATGAAAAATTACAACATGATTTTAAGATGTCTGATAAGCTAAAAAGTCAGATGGCTAGTTTGCAAGATCAAGCTAAAACTGTGGTCTTGGTTGGTTTGAATGATGAAGTTATCGGTTTGATCGCCATTCAAGACGCACCGAAAGAAACTTCTAAAGAGGCGATCTCAGCTTTGAAGTCACGTGGCTTGAAGACAGTCATGTTGACTGGTGATAATCAGCGAGTAGCACAGGCGATCGCTAGCCAAGTGGGGATCGATCAGGTCGTAGCGGAGGTCATGCCTAGTGATAAGTCTGACCAGGTCCAAGCTTTAAAAGCAAGTGGGAAAGTTGCTTTTGTTGGTGACGGGATCAATGATGCACCGGCCTTAAGTACTGCGGATGTCGGCATTGCCATGGGTTCTGGGACTGATATTGCAATCGATTCAGGTGGTATCGTGCTCGTTAAAAATGACTTGCGAGATGTTGACCGTGCCTTAGCTTTAAGTAAGAAGACTTTTGGTCGGATCAAATTAAATCTCTTTTGGGCCTTTATCTATAACGTTTTGGGTATCCCCGTAGCCGCGGGTGTCTTTTATGGGTTAGGCTTAACATTGAGTCCAGAGATCGCTGGTTTGGCCATGGCCTTTAGTTCGTTATCGGTGGTGACAAGTTCAGTTTTATTGAATAAGACAAAAATCACTAGCAAGGTCGAAACTGCATAAATAATACGAGAGACGCTATTTGGGCAAAATTTGTGCAAATGGGGTCTCTTTTTTATTATAAGAAACAGTTAACTTACTTTTAACTGGCAAGCTTGTTAGAATAACACTAAAGAAAAAACGGTGGGGGGTGAAACAAGTGGAAGCACAACAACTAGCAACAATTTTGGCAAATGGTCCCTTGGTGGTCGATGGAGCGATGGCCACCGAATTAGAGAAAAAAGGTATCGATACAGCAAATGACCTGTGGTCGGCGACAGCTTTATTGAATGCGCCATCAGCTATTAAAGAAGTACACCGAAGTTATTTTGTAGCAGGTGCTAATATCGTATTGACCAATAGCTATCAAGCTAATCTGCCCGCCTTTGAAGCGCATGGCTTTTCAGAAGATGAAGGTCAACATTTGATTCAAAAATCGGTGCAACTCGCACAAGAAGCGCGGGATGAGTATGCCCAAACTTTATCAGCTGACAAGAAACGCCCCTTATTGATCGCTGGCAGTGTCGGTCCTTACGGTGCGTATTTGGCAAATGGTAGTGAGTATACGGGTGATTATTTATTGAGTAAGGAAGAATATAAAAATTTTCATCGACCACGAATGCAAGTTCTAGCACAAGCGGGAGTTGATTTGTTTGCTTTTGAAACACAACCTAATTTTGCTGAGACGCAAGCGTTAGCGGAACTTTTGTACGAAGAGTTTCCTGAGATGTTGGCTTGGTTATCATTTAGTGTTGACGGCAAAGATAAGTTGTGTGATGGTACGCCGCTTAAACAAGGAGTGAGTTATTTTGTTGATGATGATCAGATCGTGGCGATCGGGGTCAATTGTACTTCACCGACCAATGTGTCTGGCTTGCTAGGAATCATGCAGGCCAAAACGACTAAACCATTGGTCGTCTATCCAAACAACGGTGATACTTATGATCCGCTCACTAAAAGATGGCAGATCGATCATGACACACCCAGCTTTTCTAAATTAGTGCCACAATGGCAACACGCTGGGGCTAGTTTGATTGGAGGTTGTTGTCAAACGACTCCGGCAGATATTGGAGAGATCGCTAGAAACATTCAAAAAATAAAGAGTGAATGAAAATAATTCTTACCAAGGGGAAATTTAGTCGTACTTGCTTATTAGGTTATTTTCTTGCTAGTGTCTATATGTCCCTTAGCATAGTGGAAGGGAACAATTGAGTCTGTGTCCATGAAATTAAATGAGCTTAAACAGATACATTAATTTTTTCAGGGCTGATTTATATTTATGAACGGCTCAAAAAAGTTGATTCCTCATATACTTTGAGTCCAGGCTTTTCATTTGTACTTGTTGTTAGCCTTTTTTGGATAGTTATTTCGCTTATTGTGGCATATGTATTAACGGTTAAATTTGAAAGTGTCCCATTCAATAGAAATAATGAAAGGTTTTAAAAAACAGAAAAATGTAAATTAGACCTCTAAGGCTTGCACACCTATAGGGGCCGTTTCTATTTGCCTTTTTAATGTCCATGTTACAATTTACTCAAGGAATCAATAAGAAATAATTATTAATTATGTGAGTAGTATTATTCATTTAAACTTAATGTGATGGAGCTGAAAAGGGAGGGGGATTTGCAGTGAAATTTAATAGGACGAGAAGGAAACAAACCGAGAAAATAGCACTTAATAAAAATGACGCGGCCGCTAAAATAAGAACTTGGGCTTTCATGTCTAAAAAAGATTTATTGGCTAGTTTATCAGTTGATCGGTCTGGTTTAACGGATAAGGTTGTACGAAAAAGGTCCGAAAAGTATGGGCCAAATAGAATTACTACAGGAGAAACAGACACTGTCTTTCACCGATTGGCGGAAGCGCTTTTTGATCCGTTTAATTTGATTTTATTGGTAATTGCTGTCATCACCTATTTTACTGATGTAGTTGTTTCTGCGAAAGCGGACTATTTGACTGTCATTATAATTTTAGTACTGGCTTTCCTATCCAGTTCAATTTCTTTCGTGCAGCAGCAAAAGTCTAGCAAAGCAATTGAAACTTTGGCAAAAGAAATTTCAAATCAGGCGGATGTAATAAGAAATGGGAAAGTTGTTTCAATTTCAACAGAAAAAATCGTTCCCGGCGATATCGTTCAACTGGCCGCAGGTGATATGATCCCGGCTGATATACGTTTTTTAAAAACTCAAGACACTTTTGTAATGCAATCTGCATTGACGGGGGAGTCTGATCCGGTAGAAAAGTTAAGCGATATACCTAACAATAAAGATGGTGTCCTAACAGATTTAACTGATATTGGTTTTATGGGGTCTAATATGGTGAGTGGTAGTGCCACTGCAGTCGTATTATCGACGGGTGACAAAACATATTTTGGCTCAATGGCAGAGAGCCTTTCTGGCGATAGAGCAAAAACCAGTTTCGAGCGCGGGGTAGATTCTGTCAGTCATTTATTGATTAGAATGATGTTGTTGATGTTGCCGATAGTTTTTGTGATCAACGGTTTGACTAAGGGGGACTGGGGCAATTCGTTGTTGTTTGCGATCAGTGTCGCAGTTGGACTAACACCTGAAATGTTGCCAGTCATTATGACTTCTACTTTGGCTAAAGGAGCAGTTTCTATGTCGAAGCACCAAACGATCGTTAAAACGTTAGATGTGATCCAGACATTTGGAGAGATGGATGTACTATGTACTGACAAAACTGGGACTTTGACTGAGGATACGGTTTCTTTGGAAAAGTATATGGACCTGTTCGGAAATGAAGATCCGCATGTTTTAAAATATGCTTATTTGAACAGTTCATTTCAAACTGGTTTAAAGAACTTGATCGATCTCGCGATTATTGAACATGCAACAGAGGTCAACTCACATGAGATCTCAAAAGCTTATCAATGTGTAGACGAAATCCCCTTTGATTTTTCCCGTCGAAGGATGAGTGTTGTTTTAGAAGATAGAAAAGGGCAGCGTCAGCTTGTGACTAAGGGGGCTGTTGAGGAAATGCTGGCCATTTCTTCATACGTAGAAATAGATGGCAAAGTACAGCCGTTCAATGCAGAACTAAGGAAATTAGCACTCAATACTTATGAAAATTTTAATTCTCAAGGCTTGCGCATACTTGGTGTAGCAAGGAAAAAAGGTGTTCCTGATAACGATACTTTTAGTGAGGCAGATGAAAAAGATGTTGTTTTACTTGGATTTGTCGGATTCCTTGATCCTCCCAAAAAAAGTGCCAGCTCAGCAATTGAGGCGCTCGACAAACATGGGGTTCGCACTGTGGTTTTGACTGGCGATAGTGAGGGCGTTGCAGCTAATGTTTGTGGTAAGGTAGGGGTCAATAACACCCAACTGCTCACCGGCCAAGATGTGGGTAAAATGAATGAGAGCAGATTAGCTCAAGCAGTCGAAAAGTGCGATGTTTTTGCCAAATTAGAGCCCGAACAAAAGGTTCGTGTAGTTACTAAATTGCAGGAATTAGGTCATACAACCGGCTACTTAGGTGATGGGATCAATGATGCGCCGGCTTTAAAACAAGCAGATGTTGGTATCTCTGTGGATAGTGCGGTAGATATCGCTAAAGAAACGGCAGATATTGTTTTACTAAAAAAAGATTTGTTAGTCCTTGAAAAAGGTGTAGTTGAAGGAAGGCAGATCTTCGGTAATATTATTAAATATATTAAGATGGCAACTAGTGGTAATTTTGGGAATGTAATATCGGTGATATTTGCTAGTATTTTCATCCCTTTCTTACCAATGCTGCCGGTTCAGATACTGACACAAAATTTACTATGTGATTTTGCACAAATGGGAATACCTTTTGATAATGTTGACGATGAATATATTCAAAAGCCGCAAAAGTGGGATACCGGATCGATCGAAAAGTTTATGTGGTATTTAGGACCTTTGGGTTCGATTTTTGACGTGATCTGTTTTGCTGTAATGTGGTGGATAGTTGGTGCGAATACAACCAATTTAGCGCCGATTTTTCAGTGTGGTTGGTTTGTATTTGGAACGGTTTCACAAATCTTGATCATTTATATGATCAGAACGGCTAAGATACCATTTGTTCATAGCAATCCTGCTAAGCCATTATTATTCTCTTCTCTTAGTATTATTTTTGTAGCGTTGGTCGTTGGATTTAGTGACCTTGCTATCGGATTGGATATGCAAGCTTTGCCATTTTCGTTTTTACCGTGGTTGCTCTTGATGTTGTTGGGATACTGTCTAGCTGTTCAAGCAATCAAAAAAGTATATATTAGTCGTTATCAAGAATGGTTGTGAGACAGGTCTCTGTCACAACTCATCACCAAGAAGTTATGAGATTTAACAAACGTATTATTTAGCCATAGTTTCATATAAAGGCAGACGAGCAAAACGAACTTAAAAACTAATCTTGGAGAAAAAAATAAGAACTGTATCATAGTAGGATCCTTTTTCCTATTATGATACAGTTCTTGTATTCACAGTTAGAATTACTGTTCCAGTATACTTGTTTAAACTTGAGCTTTAAGCACTTTCGCTGGACATAATTTTTAGCAGGGTCATATTAGTTAGTGACAAAATTACCGGCCAAAATTAATGGTCCTTTAGTTTAAGCTACGTCACTGTCCTTTTCTTTACGCAGCTCTCGTTTGCGTAACCAAGGCATGACAAGGCCTAGACCAAATAGAACGAAAACAGTAATAAAGTTTAAAATAAGCTGGTGAGTGAAAGCCCAGGTTCCAAATTTAACTTCCTGTGGAATAAAGCCTAATGTTGCACAAACAAAAGTAAATAGTAAGCACCAGCCTCCAATTAAAAGAGCACCTGTCTTGTTTTTAATAAAAACATAATCTGAGTGAAATTTCTTGTCTTGCCAGCGTACAGCAATAAAAGCAAAAAAGACCCAACATGTTTTGTATGGAGAGACAATGCCGTTAATATTTAGTAACCAATTATAAATTGTATTAATATCTGGCAGTGTTCCTGTTAGAAGCAGTAAAAAAAGACTCAAACCGGTTGTCATTAAATACGAATTGACCGGTCGTCCATTTTTATTCTTTCTAGTTACCCATTTAGGCATGAAATTATCAGCAACATCACCCGCAAAAACGCGACTAGTTGCATCTAGTAACACAGCCAACTGAGCCATCATAAAGATCGTTTGCACAACAGTAAAAATGTACATCAAAATGTTGCCTAAGCCGAGTTGCTGGCCGAGCAAAGAAAAAGCATAATAAGGGCCGTTCATTTTAAAATCGTGTGGTACCTGGTTTCCATTAAAGAAAACTGCCAGTGCCAAAGTTCCAAAAATAGTTAAGAAGGCCGTCATAATAGCTAGTAACCACATTGCCTTAGGAAACTCATGCTTAGGGTCGCGCATGCGCACTACATAAGGTGCTGCCAGTTCGGCCCCTGACATTGCAAAAATCAGAAGACCAGTGGTTGAAAAGTACTTTAAAGAGAAATTGGGCATAAAAGAGTGCCAATTGAATGGTTGAGTAGCGATGTGTGCCCCTTGGGTCAACGCATAGCCGGCTAAAAGTACAAATAAAGCGGACATAATAAACATTGCGCCGCCACCGATCAATGACAAAATTTCAAGGGAATTTTTGATTGCATTTTCCAATAAAATAAATATCAAGATCAAACCGAAAGTTAATAAGCCAAACCAAAATGGAGACATTTTTTGTCCCAAAGTGTTGTCGCCAAGAATCATCCAGCTAAAAGAAACGATAACCGAGTTAGAAACATCCACAATATAAGGTATGCTTTGTACCCAATACATCCACGAAGTAACATAACCTAAAGTATCATTGCTACTGCGACGAACCCAAGAAGCCAGACCGCCATCTTGATTATCAAAAGTTAAACTCATTTGGCTGGAAATCAGTTCATAAGGGATAACATAAGTAAATAAAAGAAAGATCCAGGAGATAACGACCGAAAGTCCTTGATTTTGAAAAGGGTAAAAAATATTTTCGAAACTGATTATTGTTACAAAATCTAAAAGTGCAATTACGGTCCAGTGCATATAGTGTTTGTTTGGTTGTAATTCTTCCATAGTTAATAATTTTGCTCCTTAATTGATTATTCTTTTTGTTTTAAGAACCAATTATCCTGTTAGGAGGCTTATAAACTGCAATAAAAAAAGACATTAATATCCCTCATTTTATAGTTATCGTTAGTAATGGAACATCAAAGTCCGATTTATATTGTAAAACTTACAAGGAGCTTTTACTTCTTAAGTTGTATAATAAATCTAGTTTCTATTACTTGAACTCTATTTTTGTGACTAAATATAGTTTAAAATCTGTATAATATGTATTTTCATGGTGAAAAAGTATTGCTATATTTTGTAGCTATTCTATTAAGCCATTTTAACTTTTTTTTACAGAAATTTTCTAATCTTGAAAGAGCGTGAAAAACATGAAAATTTTAAAGATCGCCGCTCCTGAGGCTTTAAGTAGTTGTATTCCCGTTCAATGGGAAAGAATTGATCCAACTGATGTTACAAATCCAGCCGAGATCGCTGGAGCTGTTTGCTTAAAAGATGACTTTCATTTTCAACAAATTTTTCAAAAATTGCAAAAAGATTCAGGGTTGCATTTTCCCATAATTGAGGTGTCTGTTCCGTTTGCTGTAAAAGAGATTCAATCTCAAATTACCAGTGCTGTTGAAAAATATGAACAAAAAACTATCCCAGGATTTTTAAGTGATTTAATCAAATTCGCTAAGGCCACACCGCTTAGTTTTACAACTCCTGGGCATCATAATGGGCAGTATTATGAAAAGCATCCTGCCGGTGTAGTATTTGATCGTTTTTTTGGTAAAAACATGCTGACGGCTGATACCAGTGATACAGTTGCTGCTTTGGGAGATACTATGACTCATACCGGCACACCGCTAACTGCTCAAAAAGTCGCTGCTCAAGCTTATCACGCTGATAAAGTTTATTTTTGTACGAATGGAACAACCAGTGCTAATACAATTTGTTCCAGTGCTTTATTATCTCCTGGTGATCTAGTATTATTTGACCGCAACAATCATAAATCCTTATATAATAGTGCGCTAGTTTCTAGTGGTGCGATCCCGATATATGTCGGAACAGATCGCAATCCCTTGGGATTGATCGGGGCGATGAATCCTGATGATCTGAGTGAGAAAAGCTTAAGAGAGCAAATCAAAAAGGTAGAACCTTCAAAAGCGAAGACCAAACGACCATTTCGTTTAGCAGTCGTTCAAGCTGAAACTTATGATGGTGTTTTTTATAATGCAGAATGGATAATCAAAAAAATCGGCTCTCTTTGTGATTATATTTTATTTGACTGTGCCTGGGGAGGATATGAACAATTTGTTCCACTGCTCAAGGATCTATCGCCGTTAAATCAACAATATGGACCAGATGACCCGGGAATCTTAGTTACACAATCCATCCATAAGCAACAAGCTGGAATGGGACAAACTTCTCAGATCCTAAAAAAAGATCATCATATAAAAGGTCAATCACGATATGTTGATCATAAACATTTTAACAATGCTTATTTGAAATACGTGACCTCTAGTTATTCCTATCCTATATACGCTTCTTTAACTACTAATGCATATTTAGCAGCTAGTGAAGGTGTTTCTAAATGGTGGTCAGATCTATTAGTTAGAAGTATTGAATTCCGAAAACAATTACTACGTCGTTCTAAAATATTTAAACCGTTAGTACCTTTAACTTATGAAAATGTTGCTTGGCAAAATATTCCAACTGAGCAATTAGCCGTCCAGCAAAAATATTGGCAGTTGGATAAAAGTGTTAACTGGCATGGCTTCAATAATACTGTAAAAAGTGAAGCAATGATAGATCCATTTAAGCTAACGATCGTAACACCGGGAATCGACATTGCAAATGAGCGTTATTTAGCTGATGGGATTCCAGGAGCTGTTGTAGCGGAGTTCTTGTTGGAAAAGCAGATTATTCGTGGAAAGGATGATTTGAACTCATTACTTTTCTTATTAACGCCTGGAGATTCAGAAAGTAATTTGAATACTCTGCTTGACGCTTTGTTGGAATTTGAAAATGCTTATGAAACCGATGCTTCTCTACAAGAAGTCCTGCCGCATTTTTATGAAAAATATCAGGAGCGTTATCAGGGGTACACTTTACATGATCTCTGCCATGAAATGCATGAGTATTATAAAGAAAACAATACTTTCAATTTACAAAAAGGTTTATTTACCAAGAATAACTTGCAGGATTATGTAGAAACTCCATGGCAAGCTGATTTGAATTTTAAGAAAAACCAAAATGAACTTTGCGATTTGAACGACATTGTTGGTCAAGTTGCGCTAGAGGGTGCTTTGCCTTATCCGCCAGGAGTGTTTATTGTTGCACCAGGAGAAAAATGGCAAAAAATAGATCAGCAATATTTCAAAGTATTAGTTGGAGTGATGGAAAATTTTCCTGGATTTATTCCAGAGATTCAAGGAGTCTACTATGAGAAAGATCAGCAAGGGCATTATAAAGTACAAGGCGAGATAGAGCACAAAGTTAACGGATCTTAGGAGTAAATAAGACCAATAATAAAAAGAATAAAAGGAGTACGCGTGGTGCTAGTTCGTAATAATTTCATCTTCATCAAAACTAAAAAAACCTAGATTGTAAACAAAAACTGTTAATTT
>NZ_KB714692.1:0-456 GCF_000349725.1 Ligilactobacillus pobuzihii E100301 = KCTC 13174 | reverse complement strand
GACTTTGACCAACATAACCTACATCACCTAAAACAAAGGGACAAGGACAACCGTCAATTAAAGTTGACGCAGCTTTAGTATCATGAACTGAAGCCGGTGTTATATCGTAGTTTAAAATGTAACCAGTGGTTGTCACAGCTACATGGGTTTTGAGCCCGTAAAAATACATGGTTTTGGTGGCATTGTACCCGATATCGGCTATTTCAGAAAAAATTTTGACACGCTTATTTCTAACTTTTTGACACAAGGGATTGGGCAGGCTGTCAATGATTGCGATTTGCCCAGTTTGTGCGTATTCCTGGGTTAAACCGTGACGCAGCGCTATAATGACAGGCAAAAGTTGATGTGCCCGTCGATTAAATCGAGTGCGGTCAAAGGTAACCTGATTCGGGATAAACAGCTTAGCCCATGCGAAAAATTTACGTTGTGATTGCATGTTGGTCGTCATTTGTAGGC
>NZ_KB714691.1:6382-29944 GCF_000349725.1 Ligilactobacillus pobuzihii E100301 = KCTC 13174 | reverse complement strand
GGGAGATTTTAAAATGAAGTTAGCCAATTAAAAAAATTAACACAAAAAACGCCATAGTGGCGAAATATCGTTTATCATATTAGTTACCACACAAAACATGAGAGGACGATATCCACACTATGACGCAAATTGAGAATACCACAAATCACATCCGAGGGAAACACCTAACTAAAGAAAATCGCGTATCAATTGAAGATTGGACCCGTTTCAACTCCACTGGTCCCGATGATTTAGTTCATGTGCTCTCGAACCGACAGATCGCCCGACTCTTGAACACTTCGCCCCAGACCATTAATAACGAACTAAAGCGTGGAACTGTGCGACAGATCAGTCGCCAAAAACAGGGGGACAAAGTGTACGAGTATCAATATTTTGTTTATTCGGCGCAAGCTGGCCAAACAGTTTATGAACGTAAGCGACAGAACTCTGGACGCCAGCCATTGTATGAACAAGGGTCATGTCAGGCTTTTATCAACTTTGCCGATGAGCACCTGTTGGCTCGTTATGCCTGGTCACCTGATCAAGTTGTGATGGCTGCACATCATGATGCTCAACTTAGTCAGACTACCATTCCCTGTACCACAACGTTATACAACTGGATCGATCAAAAAAGACTGAAAACTAGGAATATTGATTTGGCTGAAAAGATTAGTCGTCAGCCTAAAAAAGTCCATTCCAAAACTAATGAAAAGGTTTTGGGTCGTTCAATTGAAAAGCGTCCGATCGAAGTTGACGAACGCCAGGAATTTGGTCATTGGGAAATCGACAGTGTTGTTGGTCAACGTGAAGGTGGTGATCTAAATTTGCTGACTTTAACTGAACGAAAAACTAGATATGAAGAAGTAATTCTTATTCAAGGTAAAGAAAGTTGTTATGTCAACCAGACTATCGCAACGCTCAAATATGAACTAGGCTCTAAATTTGAAGATATTTTTAAGACGATTACTGCTGACAATGGATCCGAATTCAGTGAACTAACTAAAGTAGTCCCTGATCGTGAAAATGGAGGCATTTATTACGCTCATCCCTATGCCTCATATGAACGTGGGAGTAATGAACGCAACAATAAAATTCTCCGCAGAGTATATCCCAAGGGAAAACCAATCATAGCGCAACCGATCCAAACAGCCCGTGAAACGAGTAATTGGATGAATAACACACCTCGGCGATCGCTGGGAACCCAGACGCCGCGGATGGCACTCGAAGCTGAATTACAGAAAATATTTCAAGCAAGTTAAAGGGTCAGCAGTTGACGTGAGCTTTGGTGGGGAGAAAGGCCTTCGCCTCCCGGCTTAGGTCTTTCTCCCCACCAAAGAGCTGCCCTAAGCTACTAAAGTGATAAATGATAAATGGAAGTGGCTAATTTAATATTGAAATTTCCGTTTTAAAGTTTCAAAAATGAAACCTAAAAAAGATTATACTTTACAGTTATTGATATACTAGCGGATGGGTCTTCATTTAAAACATGCAGAATTTAAATTTATACATTATCTTGCTATCTTTAATCCGCGTCTTAACAGGATTTATCGGATCAATGTTAATAATATTCCAGCTGATATTATCGCTGAAGTAGAAAAAGAAGTCATTGGGTATTGAAAAGGAATGTGTGGGATATCGATTAGGATACATAGGAAACACATAAATTTTGCCTACTAAAATTCACATTCCTATATTTTTCACCTATTCATACTAGTGGTGACAAGAGTCATCCGGTAGTGGACTTATAGAGCTATTTATTTCATTACAATCAAAAGTAGCTGATCGTTCCCCTTATTTTGGCGATTTGTTCATTAAATTGTACAAAATTTTAAAATTTAATGTGAAAACGCTTGATTTTTATAAAAACTTATGCGATTATAATAAGTAAATAATCATTCTTCAGGGCAGGGTGTAATTCCCGACCGGCGGTGATAGTCCGCGAACCTCAGTGAGGTTGATTCAGTGTGATCCTGAAACCGACAGTAATAGTCTGGATGGAAGAAGAATAATCATATAGGAATTTAAAATATAGCGACAAGTGCTGTTTTATTTTCTTGCATGACTTTTCCGACCCTGCTGAATGTGCAAGGTTTTTTATTTTATATAAAAAGGAGAGGATCATCGTGAAGAAAAGACCTGCACAGAAAGTTGTTTTGATCGCTATATTGGGAGCAATGGCATATTTATTAATGCTATTGGATTTTCCGATTCCGTTTATGCCGCCATTTTTGTCTTTTGATTTGGCCCAGATACCCGAGGTGATCGGGACTTTGATAATGGGCCCCATTGCGGGGATTTTGATTGCCTTACTGAAAGAACTATTGAAAGTGGCGTTAACTGGTTCAGGTACAATGTTTACTGGTGAGTTGATCAATTTTATCGTCAGTGTTAGTTTTATTTTGCCAACGTGGATGATTTACCGCAAAAACAAAAATACTAAGAGTGCGGTTTATGGCATGTTATTAGGTTCACTCGTTGCCACAGTTATTGCATGTCTCTCTAATATTTACTTCATCTTGCCACTATACGGAAAAGCCTTTAACTTACCGATCAGTCAGATCGTGGCCATGTCACAAGCAGTCAATCCATACATCAACAGCCTACCTCGTTTGGTTTTGATCGGTATCGCACCGTTTAATTTATTGAGAAATGGTTTAACGACACTCGTTTTAGGCTTGTCGTTGAATCGTTTAAAGAGTGCATTGGGCAAAAGTGTTCAAGTTTAAAAAATTATGCATAATGCGAAAAGGTACTCAGTAATGGGTGCCTTTTTTTAGCGGGTTCAATTTTACAAGTTGAAAATTATGCAGCAGCTATGCGTGCCAAATTAGTCTGGACCGTCACCTACAAATAATCGTGCAATTATTTAAATTACATTTAAATAGGGAAATTGACAAATGTAATACCTATAACATTTGTCAATTAAAGCTAGTGCTGAATCAGTTAAATTTGTGGTACGGTTTAGGCGAATAACAGTTAGGATAAACTTAGTATCACAGAAAATTTACTGAAGACTCTAACAAAACGGAGTAGTCAAGACAAGGAATACGTGGTTAGGCGACCTAAAAGAGGAGCTGAATAATGATGGTACAACTATTGTTAAGTGAAGGTATTGATATTTTTCAGGCATCGGTCGAGGATAATTTTGGTGACATTTATTATTACGATACAGACACGAATAACTTCAAACAGATCAGTGGGGAAATAATCGATTCCGTAGAAATGGGCGAGACACAGGCAGAGCTTTTGTTGACTTATGATAAAACAAACATTGATGCTGCGCTGGATTATTTTGAAAAACAAGATCTTGGAAAGATATTGTTCGTACCTGGTCGTTATGATATTGACCCATGGGATAATATGCAGCAATTTGCATTGTATAAAGATTCTACTGATTTAAATGAAGCTACCCATGGAAAAGGTGCTTTCCGTCTTTTTCGGTTAATGATCGCCCAAAAAGGTTGGGAAGACGAATGGTATGAGTTTGAGGAACGTCTGTATGGCAAAGAAGTAATTCACTGGGCCAAAGAACACCAAATAGACTATGTGGATGATATTGGCCTTTTCGATGATAAATGAAAAGCGATATAACTCTGTTTAAATCGAGGCGGTTCTTTATTTCAAAAAACTTTCCATCCTCTTCAATCCCAATTGCAATTCTTTTTTAGATGGGACACGGCTATTTTTTAAAATAAAATCGAAATTGGCCATAGCTAAGTTGACGAATAAAAAAATCGTAAAGTCAGTTTCAGGT
This sequence comes from Ligilactobacillus pobuzihii E100301 = KCTC 13174, assembly GCF_000349725.1. Classification (GTDB taxonomy): domain Bacteria; phylum Bacillota; class Bacilli; order Lactobacillales; family Lactobacillaceae; genus Ligilactobacillus; species Ligilactobacillus pobuzihii. The sequence continues at coordinate 26,211 of NZ_KB714691.1, read as the reverse complement.
AATTTTAAGAAAGTGGTGTAAGTTTCTGTGAATAGTTTGCGCAAACGGTGGTCGAAACTATTGGCACCAAGTGGCAATTCACGCACTGTCTCGATCTGACTGCGGTTTGATAACAAGTGATCGACTAATTCATGTGAGAAAAATGTATAACTGTCGAAATTACGTTTCATTTTTTGTTCTTTACTTTCTAAAAAAGCCGCTACGAATGGTGCCAGTGCATTTTCGATTAAAGTATCAGCTAGTTCAGATAAATTGTCAAAGTGCGCATAAAAGGTAGTACGGTCGACCATACTTACACGGGCAAGTTTGGCGATTGAAATTTTTTCGTAAGGTGTGGTTTTCAAGAGGTCCAAAAATGCGAATTGGATCATTTTTTCTGTGCGTTCAAAACGGAGATCTGCCATGACACATTGCTCCTTTAAATAATTTATTTCAATTTTATCCTACAATATGTTGAATAAAACTACAACACTAAAAAAGGTGCGGTTCAGTCTAAAAAATTATCTTTTACAATAGGTCTTGTAAGAAATAAAGATGGAGGCGCTAATATGGAAGATTTTGAAATTAAATTTACAGTTGACGGGCAAGAGGTTACACAAGAACAAATTCGCGCTATCGAACTTGAACGTTATCATCATGTTTTTGATGTTTTCAACGATAAGGGCTTAAGTATTAAACTCAATGACCAAGCTTTGATACTTGAACAATTGGTGGCTTTACCATTAGAAGACGCTAAAGTTGCCTTGGCCCAGACTAGAGAAGCGATGGGCAAAGAAAAAACACTCGAAGTCTTTAAGCCAGAAACAGACCGCGCTGACCACATGTGGACTGAGATCGCTGATACATCTGTTAAGGGCAAAAACATGCAAGAAGCATATGTCAACGTGGAGACTAAAAACATTACATTACAACAATTTATGTTGTTTAATCAATCCTTGATGAAGGAAAATAACTTGTATTTGCCATCTACTATTCATCCAGAACACTATTATTTCAATGGGGATATGTCTTCAGGAAAACAAACTATCATTGAAACTTTCGGGATGTATAAGGATCCTTCATACTTTGATCTAAAGCCAGGCGGTAATAAAGACTACCCAGTTCAACCCGATGAAGGTGTTGACTTAGTGATGATGGGTAACACTTACTTGATGTCAAATGGTAAAGATACCAATATGATCGGGATGCATCAGATGACGCAAACTAAAGAAGGCATGAAAGTTAAGTTAGGTGTTTTCTTACCTGAGAGTGCACCATATGAAATTGCTGAAGGACACAAGAAACACTTATTAGTGGAATTTAATAATGGTTTGCATATTGCTGCCAAGAAAAAGCCTTCTTTCTTACAGAAAAAAGCATTGGATGCAGCTATTAAACACGTTAAAAAAAACAACAAAAGAAATAATTATTAACTAAAAGTTTAAATTAAGATAGCATTTCGTCAATTGATGGAATGCGTTTTTTAATTGTATAACTAATCACAATTTATAAATTTTTTACAAATAAATCAATTCAAAATTTGATTATATTAAGTTTTTGTGTTATTTTTTAATTGTGAAATAAATTACAAAAAGGAGAAATTATTATGTCCGAACGTTTAAAAGGTAAAGTTGCGATCGTCACAGGTGGAGCTAAAGGGATCGGTTTAGCAATTGTAGATAAGTTCACCGATGAAGGTGCTAAAGTTGTTGCCACTGATGTGGATGAAAAAGCTAAATCAAACATTGAGGCCTTAAATAAAGAGGACTCTGTTTTATTTTTTAAACAAGATGTCAGTGATTCTAGTACTTGGCCAGCTGTCTTTGACTTTGCTAAGCAACATTTTGGTACCGTTACCACTGTGGTAAACAATGCGGGGATCGGAGCTACTTCAAGTATTGAAAATACCACTAATAAAGAGTGGCGCCAGGTCTTGGGTGTCAATTTAGACGGCGTCTTTTATGGGACACGTGAAGGCATTAAACAGATGAAAAATTTGTCAAATGGCGCTTCGATCATCAACATGGCCTCGATCGAAGCTTTAGTTGGTGATCCTAACTTGGGTGCTTACAATGCTTCAAAGGGTGGCACGATGTTGTTGACAAAATCGGCCGCTGTTGATTGTGCTTTAAAAGATTACGGTGTGCGAGTTAATAGTGTTCATCCAGGCTATATATCAACACCAATGGTTCAAGCTAATCCTGAATATGAAAAAGCTATGGCTGATCGAACTAAAACACCGCTCGGACATTTAGGTGAACCAAATGATATTGCATACATTTGCGTTTACTTAGCTTCAGATGAATCTAAGTTCGCCACCGGTGCACAATTCACAGTCGATGGTGGTTATACGGCTCAATAAAGGTTCTCCCAGAAAATAGCAATCAAAAAAGTGGATCAGAATCATGACCATGTTTGTTGTTAAAACTTAGTTTTCAGTAGAATGTATCTAATTAAGTTCAAATTTAGGATAGTTTTTTTGAGTAATGAAATACAAAATTTAGATCAAATACGAGGAGGCAATAAAATGTCTGAACGTTTAAAAGGTAAAGTTGCAATCGTTACAGGTGGAGTAAAAGGGATCGGTCTAGCGATCGTGGATAAGTTTGCTGCTGAAGGTGCCAAAGTCGTCGCCACTGACATCGATGAAAAGGCACAAGAAAACATTGACGCTTTAAATTATGGTGATGCAGTTAAATTCTTCAAACAAGACGTCAGTGATTCAAGCTCATGGCCGGCAGTCTTTGATTTTGCTAAACAACATTTTGGAAGAGTTACGACTGTTGTGAATAATGCGGGGATTAGTGTAGTACACAGCATTGAAACAACGACAGATGAAGAATGGCATAAGGTCTTAGGCGTTAACCTAGATGGTGTATTCTATGGTACTCGTGAAGGCATGAAGCAAATGCAGAATTTGCCAAATGGTGCCTCGATCATCAACATGTCATCAATCGAAGCCTTAGTTGGTGATCCTAATTTAGGCGCCTATAACGCTTCGAAAGGTGGCACGATGCTGTTGACGAAATCTGCTGCAGTTGATGCTGCCTTGAAAGATTATGGGATAAGAGTTGATAGCGTTCATCCGGGCTATATTGAAACACCTTTAGTTAAACAACAACCAGGTATGGTTGAAAATATGTCGCAGCGAACTAAGACACCAATGGGCCATATTGGTGAACCAAATGACATCGCATATGTTTGCGTTTACTTAGCTTCAGATGAATCTAAGTTCGCCACTGGTGCGCAATTTACGGTCGATGGTGGTTATTCTGCTCAGTAAAAATTAAAAGTCTATTTCTGCAAATAAAACAAACTATCGGTTGCCGTGCCCGGCTCGGTAGTTTGTTTTTATTTTTGAAATGGTTATTTTGCTGTAGAAGTTAATGACTTCAATTACAATGTGATGAAAACTGTAAGTTTCAATGGACATAAATTTATTTCAAAAAAACCTTGACCCATCTGTCCATTTGCGTTAAATTAAAATACAATTAGATAATAATGAATAAACGCAGTGACAAGGATCGTTATGGCCAAAATAATTTCAGAGAGTTTGCGGTTGCTGAAAGCAAATATTATTGATCATGACCGCTCACCTTGTAGCGGTAAGGATGACAATGTAGTCTTTACTGGTTTCTCACCATTAAATGAGATAGCATAGTTCTATTATGCAAGTCTATCGTCATTTGAATGATAGAAAAAATTAGGTGGTACCGTGGAGACGCCCTATAAAGCTTGAATGCTTTGTGGAGCGTTTTTTTGTTATCTAATTTAAAATTTACGACTTAAAGTCGGATAGGGGAGGAAGATATTATGAAATTAGTTGAGGAGATTCGTCCGGGAGCTAATCGTTACATTAATGGACAGGGGGCAGTTGAGAACTTAGCTCGTATTTTAGCTGATTACCGACAAGCAATCGCTGTGACTGGTAAGAAATCATACGCTGCTTTTCAGCAAAACTATGCGGGTCCGCTGACATGCCCGATTTTTCGTTACGATGGCTCTGCTAGTGATGAAGACGGGCTTTCAATTGCTCAACAAGCACCAGCACAGACGGATGTTGTGATCGGGATCGGTGGCGGACGTGCACTTGATACAGCTAAGGTGACAGCACAGGCTTTGAAAGCGGATTTCATTAGCATTCCGACCCTGGCCTCTAACTGTGCACCATTTACACCAGTTGGAGCGATCTATCATCCAGTTGGCCATACTTTTAAATATGTTGAATACTTTAAAAAAGCACCAACAGTTACGATCGTTGATTACAATCTTATGTTGACGACACCGCACGATTTCTTTGTTGCGGGGATCGGTGATACTTTGGCTAAATGGTATGAGATGGAAGGAATCACGCGCGGTCGCATCAACGACCTCCCTGTTTTTACACGCTTGTCTTATCAAACGGCGCAAGTGATCAAGGATTCACTGGTCGAAATGTCACAAACAGCATTAGAAGACCTTGAAAATGGACGTGTTTCACCTGCATTTACTGATGTAGTAGATTGTATCATCGGAATTGCTAGTGAAGTTGGCGGCTTTGGTGTTAGTGATGGCCGAATGGCAGGTGCCCATGCGGTGCACAATGGACTTTCATACATCGAAGAAACACATGAGATCTTGCACGGTTCCAAGGTGGCGTACGGGATCTTGGTTCAATTAGCAGAAACTGGCGATCAGGCTGAAATCGAAACATTGCTTTCTTTCTATCGAAGTATCGGTTTGCCGACAAATCTAGCAGAATTACACATCACAGCAGAATCTGACGAGAAGGCAAAACAAGTGGCACAATGGGCTGCAAGAGAAGATGAAACCTTTAATTTGATCAAATCAGATGTCGTTGCTGCAGACGTTTTGGCTGACATGCAGCAGGTGGAAGATATTTCTATTGGTAACAAGCGACGATGAGTTGATATTTGAATTTACAAAATTAACATAAAAAATAAACCACGTACTTTCTCCAAATTGAAGAGTACGTGGTTTTTGTGACGCTTATTTTAGATGGCAGGACGCTTTTTTTTAGCAAATTTTGCTAGACAGATATAAATTACTGCAGCTAGCAACATTGCTAAAGGGGTAGCACCTACTGTGTCCGCTAAAATAGGTATTTGCTTTATGATCCAATAGCCGCAAACAGCGAGTGCCCAAGAGATTATCGCACTCCAATTGACTCCATTTGAATACCAGTAAACACCATTCTTGCGGGTGAATTGGTCACTCAGGTAGTTTTGATGCTGAACAAAATAAAAGTCGACTAAGAAGATGGCGATCTCAGGTCCAAGGACCATTCCGATACCGTCTAAGAAGGCTGTAAAAACGTCGAGGAAAGTCGAATAAAACAGTGGGATAAAAGTGACGAAGACCGACACGATGGTCACGATGATCAAACTGGCCCGTAGACTGAATTTTTTGGTCATATTCGTCAAAGCTGAGCCAGCTGACATTAAGTTGACTGCATTGGCAGTGGTGCTGGTGATGATAATGACAAGCATCGCTAATACGCCAAGACCGAGTTTGCTGGCGATCGTCGAAGGATCGGAGTTATTTGGATCAAAATGCTCGAGTGTAATAGCAGTTGCGATCGTTGCGATGATCCCGATCAATGCAAACCATATCAAGCCAAGATCAGCACCTAGAAAAGGAGCCCACGTGGAACTGGACTTTTTCTTGGTGAAACGAGTAAAGTCACTAGCCGCAGTTACCCATGCCAAGTTAAAGGCAGCTAAGACATCAACTGCAGCGCCAGCACTCATTTTAGCAGAGGACGGTGGTCGCCAAGCAATAATGTCAGACAGCGATACTTGCTGGAAAACGATGATCGTTTCCCAAATGACTAAGGCGAAGACTTAGATGATCCCCAAACGTTCAATAATTTGCACAGAACGTTCTCCCATTGATGTGCTTAACAAATGCAAGACACTCATAACAAGGATACCGAGAACCAAACCTTTGGCACCACCAGGTTTACCATAGACAGGCCAACCTAGCAGATCATGGAGTATGTAACTAATAGAAGTTGCTGCAATAAATGTGTTAACGGCAGCCCAACCGATAAACTGAACCAAGTTGATGAGCGATGGTAAAAAGCTGCCCCGTAATCCAAAAGAAGCACGAGTTAAGCCCATTGCGGGGATTCCTGTTTTGTAGCCCATGTAACCTGCTAGAGCTAGTAAGATGTATGACGCTAATCCCACGATGACTAATGTGGTCGATGCAGTGACAAAGCCGCATGCCGCTATGACGCCACCGACATACCATGTGCCGTTATTGGCGTTAGCTCCGACCCATGTCGCAAACATGTCCCAATATGTTTGGTGCCGGTGTTTCTTCTCGATCACTTCAATGTGACCAAATTCTTCGTTTTTCATATGTTTCCCCCCTGGACGATTGAAAAATAGAATAATTTACTAAAAAAATGGACTATGAAGCAAAACTAAGTATTAAATGGCAATTTGAAAAAATTACACTGATAGATATTTTACCGTAGTTTAATAAAAAAGCAAGAAAATATAAGGTTCAAAGATGGGTGGTTGCTAGAAATGAACTTTTTTGTTTACAGACGAGGGTTTTCTAGGTTAGTCTTAAAGCAATAATGATCCAGTGAAAGGAGAATATATGCTTACCATTAAAAACTTGTCAAAAAGGTTTGGAGAAACTCAAGCAATTAATGATCTCTCATTTAATGTTTATCCTGGACAAATTACTGGTTTGATCGGCCAAAATGGCGCCGGTAAAACAACTGCTTTTCATAGTATTCTTAATTTTTTAAACTACTCTGGTGAAATTTTATGGAATGACCAGCCGATCACGGAAAACACTCTAGATGAGATCGGCTATTTACCAGAAGAACGTAGTTTGTTGCAAAAAATGACGATCGAGCAGCACATATTGTATCTGGCAAAGCTTAAAGGCAAACGGGCACAAGCAATCAAGCCCTTGATCAACGAATGGCTGGAAAAGTTCCAAGTTAAAGGTGGCAGAAAAGATTTGATCAAAAGTCTTTCTAAGGGTAATCAACAAAAAGTTCAGTTGATCTGTACCTTGATCCACCAGCCAAAACTGATTATTTTGGATGAACCATTCAGCGGGTTAGATCCTGTTAACGCTGATCTGCTTAAAAATGCGGTCGTGGAAATGAAAGAAAAGGGTGCTGCGATAATATTTTCTAGTCACGACATGTCAAACGTTGAGGCAGTCTGTGATCGCCTAGTGATGTTACGAAAAGGGCGTTCGGTATTAAACGGAACTCTCGATGAGGTCAGGGAGCAATTTGGACGGACAGAGCTTTATGTTACATCAGAATGGCCATTTGAAAAACTACAGCAATTACCTCACGTTACTGAGGTCACACAATTACATCAAGCACAGCGCTATTTGTTGCACCTAGATGATCCAAATGCAGGTAAACAGATTTTTGCGACATTAACGGGTGGGCAATATATTACAGAATTTAGTCAGCAACCTCCAACACTGGATGAGATATTCCGAATGAAAGCAGGTGAAGTCGATGAATAAATTATGGACTGTTATTAGCCAAACATATGCCAACCAAGTTAAAACTTGGAGTTTTTTACTATTTATTCTGTCGCCATTTTTGCTGATCGGGATCTCTGGAGGTGTGGGTTATTTTTCTGGTAAGGTATCAAGCGAACAGTCAACAGACCAAATCGCCGTAATCTCCAAAGAGAAATCACTACGCACGAGTTACATTAAGCAAAATAAATCAGATGTTAAACCAAAGATCACAACAACAAAAGCTGCACGTGTGGCGTTAGCTGATAATAAGATCAAGGGTTATTTAAATCTAACGACTCAAAACCAGCAGGTTATAGCTACATATCATGGGACGGAAGCAATGAATAGCTCGTTGAAAAACAAAACTCTTGCTTTCTTAAATTCGCTGCAGCAAAGTCTTAACTATCGCCAAGCAAAACTAAACCAAAACCAAGCACAGATCCTCGCAAAGCAACCAAACTTTGCGCAAAAGATCAAAGACAATAAAAATTCAACTAAAAAAATCGCAGGAACGATTTCTTTTTGGATCATGGTCTTCATGATGTACATGATCTTGATCAATTATGCCTCTGTCACTGCCAATGAAATTGCTTCTGAAAAGGGTACAAAAATTATGGAGATCATTTTTTCTAGTACTACTCCTGCCAATTATTTTTACGGCAAGCTTCTGGGAGTTGTTGGCGTTATTGTTACGCAGATCGCTGTTTACCTTGTAGGTGGCTGGGCAATCTTTTTGGGTGTCAAGCATCTTAAAGTTGTTAATGATTTCCTGACCTCAAGCGGCTCGTTGATCAAAGAAGTTCTGGCTGATCTCTTAAACATCAATCTGGCTTTTCTTTTATTTGGCGTGATTATCTATACTATTCTCGCAGCATTTAGTGGGGCACTTGTTGCCAAAGCCGAAGATGCTTCTAAAGCAGCACAACCGACTGTTTATCTGAGTATGTTGGCCTTCTTTTTGACAATTCCGTTTCAGGATAATGCCAGTGCATTGTTAGTAAAAATCTTGTCATACGTCCCATTCTTTTCAAGTTTCTTTATGCCAATGCGGATCATTGATCACTCTGCCTCGTTGTTTGAGATCAGCCTTTCGTTATTGTTGCTGATCCTTGCAGTCGTTTTATTGGCAGCTTATGTTGGTCACATTTATGGTGGTTTAATGTTGCAGACGGAAGACACTAGTTTTTGGAAAAGATTTAGACGTGGACTAGCGTATTCAAAATAAAGAACTAGCTTCCTTTAGTTATAAATAGGCCTGTTTTTATCCCTTTGCAATTGGCTAATAGTTAAAGATAATTTTAGGTGATAGAACCAAGCAGTTAGTCGCCAAACATCATATGGACTTATTTAGGAAAGTTTGGTTGGAAGATAATGAAATAACAATTACAAAGGAACAAAGATTTTGCTTGGATATTTTGGTAATTCGTGGTTTTTAATATTTGGGAAATTTCACCGAAAAAAAGACAAACTGTTAGATTTGTAAAAATCAAATCTTGGCAGCTTGTCTTTTTTTAGTTATTTTGGTTGCTCTGCGAAATAGTTTTTAACTGCATAGTTGAAGGTTTCCAGTAAAAAGCCGGTAGCCCGCTTTGATATCTGTGCATTGGGCTTGAAAAGGTCAAAAGCATGGAAAGCTCCTTGATATTCGTTGAAGAAAGTTTCAACGCCGCTTTCTTTCAAACGTTTGATGTAAGAGACCGTTTCATCACGGAAAGGCTCCACGCTGCCCACAAATGTTACAGTCGGCGGCAAGTTAGCAAAGTCATCTGCCCGAGCTGGTACTGCGTATGGCGGAATGTCATCTGTACCGTAACGAGCTCCTAAATATAGTTGCCAGCCTAGTTCATTTGATTCTGTATTCCAAAATGGTGCATCGTTGTCAGTTGATGAACCTGTCAGACGGTCGTCCAACATTGGATACAGCGGCATCTGAAAAGCGATATTGATCTCACCACGATCACGCGCATATAATGTCAGTGCAGCGGTCAGACCACCACCGGCACTAGAACCTCCGACCATGATCTGATCTTCGCGCATGCCGTATTCATGCCCATGTGAAGCGAGCCATTCTAATGCAAGATAGCTATCATTTAAAGCTGCGGGATAGGGTGCTTCGGTTGACAGACGATATTCCGGCACAACAACTACGGCTCCGCTGGCGTCGATCAGTTTTTTGAGCATGGGCACTTCAAGTTCAGGGATTGACATGGCATAACCGCCGCCATGCAGCCACAGGATACCTGGCACATTTTCCTGCGGTGTTTTGGGATAATAGACACAGATCCGCAACATTGTTCCGTCAAAGCGGGGGATGTAGTGCTGGTCGTAGTTTAGCGACTTAGTCCCGATCCCTGTCAAATTGGCTAAAACATTGGTAAAGAATTTCATTTTTCCTGGAGTGATGTGAGAATGCACAGTGCGGTAGAATTTACTGAGTCCTCTTAATTCTGGGTCGATCATGTCATCACTAATATGCATGGCTTAACCTTCTTTCTCTTGGTCCGCAATAACAGAATCATGGCGTTGCAGCTGTTCAATGAGGGCGTTTTTTCTGGCATTGCTTTGCCACAGTTTCCCTAGCAAAAGCAGTTCAAGCAAGAAGTTTAGAAATACGAGTATTTTTTTCATCGTGATCCTCCTCCAATGATTTTGGAATAAGCATACCATAAAAAGAACGAACAGGTGTATGTTATTCAAATTATCATTGGTATAAACCTTAAAAGTCTTTTAAAGGGCTGCATCGTATTTGATATAATTAGTTCAAATTAAGGTATCTAGAAAGCCAAGAAAACGAATTATATTAATAATTTGTATACGTTTTTTTGAGGTAATAGTGCTATGATATAAGTTAGTAAATACTAATATGTATAAATAAATTAATAGAGGGGCAAAGGGGTTAATTTTTAACTCTTGGTATAACAATATGAGTATTTTTAAGAAGAAAAAGTTAATAGATGAAGACAAAGTTGAAGAGAGAAAAGAAAATATAAACGTTGCTAACGAGCTAGCTCCGTTTGAATTCGAGCCCTTTGTTGATAATAATTCGTTTGTTAATGGAGATTTATTTGAAGTTCGCGATCCTAAAATTATAGAAAAAATTGGTTTAGTTTCTGCCGGTATGGAGCCTTTATTACATAAAGTTGAGTCCGCAAAGAATAGCAAAAATATAGAATTAAATGATGGGGAACAATTTTATCGCGTTTTTTTCCCGAGCGGATCCACTCTAATGCATGCTAAAGAGGGAAAGAATTTATATCGGGGAACAACGGTGAATTCTAAAAATAAGATCAATGGACAAGCACTATTGGAAAAAGTAAATGTTTCTTCCACAGTAAAACCAGTTAATACTAGATTGATTACGCCAAATTTAATTTTGACTGCCACTAATATGATCGTTGATTCTTATTATTCAGATGGGATAGAAACAGAGTTATCTAATATTACTGAACAGATTTCTGAAGTTAGTAACTTTCAGGAAAATGAATACAAAGGAAAAGTGCTTGCATTAATTGTACAAACGAAAAAATTAGCTAAATTTCAAGCTGAAGTTATTGAAAATGAAAATTTGCGTAAATCTCGTCTTCAAGAAATAGCTAATTTAAAACAAACAACAATAGAACTGTTGGGTCAAGCAAATTTTAAGATCAATGATTTAGTCAGCGAAACTATGAAGGACTATAAGCAATATGAAAAACAAACTAAAACAGTTGAAAAATGGCATGTTTGTCAAGGTAATTTGTTAAAAGTTTTGTATAGGTTAGAAGATTTAGAATATAGTCTTAATTTAGGGCAGGAATCACGTGAAGAGTGCTATGCGTTGAGTGAACAATACGAGCAACAGGTTAGAAATGTGTCGATTTATGTCAAAAATTGGCACTTAGAAAACTGTGATGACTTTAAAATTGATTTCGATGAACATAAAAGACAAAGAATTGGTTTTACTGGTTTGATCAGCAAGCCACTGCATTTTATTAATGATGATTTGATGTATCAAAATGTGAAGTCTAACTTATTTAAAATGATTGATGACCAGGTCAAAGATGCTAAAAATCAGCATCTGACCAATACTAGAGATAGATATGATGAAGGAATAGAAATGATCATTAAATCAGGAAAACTGTATTATTTGAAAAAGTAATTGATTTTGTGATTGAGGTAACTCTATTTTAATGAATGGAATTTAAATTAGTGACTTTCCGGAGATATAAAGTACATAAATTCAATACCTAAGTGAGGAACTATAAATCTTATTTTTGATGGTAAGTTGTAGATTTGATTAATCAAGGTTTAGAAGAAGTCAACGAAAAACTTGTACTTTTTCCTGTTAAACTAAGTAGCAACGTTTGTCTTTTCTACTAGCAGAAAATTCACATATAATAACGATTCAGACAGATTTTAAAATGGATGAAATAGTTTATTATGCAATCTTGGAAGACATGCTAGGAATGCTGGCTATTTTAACACGCTTTGTCCAAGATATACTAATCTATTATTTTTATTCAGAAAGTTAACTATATATACTTAGTTTGCCCTTTTTCCAGACGAAATAGATTTTAGTGCAACTGAACGTTAGATTTGAACGAAGATATTTTGACTAGGAAAGCTTTGTATAAGCACTTAGATTTTGAACTGGTAGTTTCAACTAAAATTAAGGCTGAAATTGGACATGTAAATGGGACCTTATTAAAAAGGAAAATTCTAATTTGGAAAGATTTTGAGAACATTATGAAATAATGAAAACGATTTCAAAATGAAGACGTTTCAAGAATTTTAATTTATGGAGAAACACGAAAAAAGAATCATGTGGGATAACTAACCAATCCTGAAATGGCGACGCACAGGTTTTAATATCTAGTCCAGTAACTTTAGGTGAATTAAATTCACTACGTTAAAAGGTTCACGATACACTTTAGTTTGAGTATTAATTTTAAATTAACGTTTATTTTTCGGGTTAAATAATAATTGGATAGGTGGAATATGGATATGCATATGGACAGAAAGAGGATAGAAGAAATAGCTGTTTCAGAAGTGAAACAACTCTTTTTAAAACATTCGAAAAGATTAAACTCAGAACTTTCGCAAAATGATAAAGGCATTTCCTTTGATGGTAGCATTATTTTATTTAAAGATGAAGCCATGTCTAAGCGGAGTTATTTAAGTAAAATTCCTGTTCAAGTAAAAGGGACAGAAGTAAAAAAATTTAGCAAAAAAGTAGCAAGTTATAATAAAATTGATAAATCTACTTTTAAAAATTTTCAATTGGAAGATGGTGTTGTATTTTTTTATGTTGAATTGCTTCAAGGATCAAGTCTGAAAAGTAAGATATTTTTTAAGTTTTTAGATGTCGATACATTAGAACAAACTTTAGAGAATATTGAAGAAAAAGGACAGAGCACTAAAACAATTGAATTAAATGAAATACAAACAACGGATAACTTAGATAAAATTTTTAATGATATAGCTGTGAAGAGAAAAGCAAGAGGATTTAGCAATGCTAGAATGGAAACGTATTTAAAAAATGATTCCACATTTAAGACTGATAGCGATTTGTTTAATCAACAAGTCATTGAAAAAGCATATGCCGATGTTCAAAAGAATGAATATTTGGATAAAGATTCAAATTTTAATCAAATACTACAAAAAGACATGATATGCGCTCTAAAACAAGGTATTATTTTTGATAAGCTTTTATTTTTAAAATTAAAGTTACTTATTGATAAGGGTGAATTGATAAAAAAGTTACCAAAGAAAAACAGGCAATTAGCTATCTTAGTTTCTGCAAGGTACTTTGTAAGTATCAAAGACTTTAATTCCGCAAAAAGGGAACTGAGAGAATATCAAAATGATCCCAATATGGAAGAGGAGTTTTACGAGAAAGTAAAGATTGAAGCAAATTTAGATAACCCACAGTTCATGAATATCATAAAAAATAGCAGAATTAAAAACTCAAAAAAGAATAAGTACTTTGCAATGTACTACTTAGAAAATAATAAGTTAGCTAAATTTTATGACATGAATTCTTTTTTCAATATTGACGAAGATTGGATGTACCTATCTGCAAAATATTTTTCTCTACTTGGTCACATGGATAAAGTAGAAGAAATATTACGAAAAGTTCACGATAAGAGAAATTTTGAAATAGATGTACTAGAGGTAAATGCTAAAGTCGAAAATCTTGTACATTCTTTTTTTTACAACACAGAAAAAATAAGCCCCAAAGTGATAGAAGACTTGGAAATTCGTATAAAGGAATTAGAAAACAAGAAAAAGAAGGAGGAGACATTAAAAAAAATAGAATTTAGCTCGCCGATGCTAGAAAACCTAAAGTTCAATTACCATTTATTAAGCAATCCCAAAAAAGAAATTAAATATGTGAATGAGAAATTAGCGAAGCAAACTTCAAATGATAGTTTAATAAAGAAAAAATTAAAGTTGTTATTGGCCTTGAAATATTATCATGAGGGAATAAATTTTATTGATAACCTGAGTAAATTGAATAAAAACAATTATTTAGTGGAATATAAAATATTATTCTATCAAAAAAACCTACAATTTACAAAAGTTCAGATGTTGACAAGTCAATGTTTAGAGACTATTGGTAATACATGTGATCAGGATTTTGTTGAATTTCTAATTTTTGCATACATGGGTTCGATTGTGAAAAGTTCACATGTTTCTATTCCTAAATTTGAAGACTTCATAACGAAGTTAAGAAATTCTTTTCACTTTGATTTACCACTGTTACTGTGTTTGGAAAATACAAGAAAAATTATTCAGAGTCACAATTATGGTAAATCTTTTGGAAAAATAGTTACTGAGTTTGAACGCTATCCAGATTTTTATAAAATCTATGACATGAAAGTTTTTCTGTTAAGAACAAACGAAATAAATTTGGCTCAAAAGATGTATCCATATTTTAAAAAAATTGATAAGAAATTTGCAGATGAAATGATGGTGGAAATTTTCTCAACAAATAATATGCCTAACGAGGTTTTGAAAATACTATCTGAATATGAAGATTGCGATTTGACGTGTAAAGAAGCTGCGTTCAAAGCAAAATCTTTTAATGAATTAAAACAATTTTCTGCGACAATAGGTTTGTATTACCATTTAAAAAATTATTGTAACGATGATAATCTTGGAGCACAAGTTATGATGGCTTTTTTGTCAATTAGCGCAGATAAGAATGATGTAAAGGCTTTAGCACAACGAGGTATTAACTCAGAAAATAGATTTTTTAGACTGAATTCGGCTTTAGCCTTAGTTTATTACGGTATTAGTATTCAACACGGATTACAGACCTTGGAAAAAGATATTTTAAAAATGAATTTTAATGACAAAGAGCTAAATAGAGCCTTTTTAAGTGTTTGGTTTCAGAAAGTGCATAGTATTGAAGAGGATAAGTCTATTGACAACTATGATGATACGCAGTTAAAGTGGTTTAAATTCAATGAAAAAAGTACAGGCAATAGCGCAGAGTTTATCATTGTACCAGAAGATTGGCATATTATGGACTTTAATAAAATTCAAGTAATGGGTCTTAATTCGGACTTTAAAATTTGTACGCAAATTTTATCTACAAATGATGAGATTTTTTTTAATAATAAAAGTCTAATACTAATAGAACAAAAAACACTTTCCATGTATATATTTCAAGAACTATTGAAAAGAGAAGTTAGCAAAGAAAATACTTCGGATAGTTTTATGTATTCAATTAATACAGACTCCAAGAACATTCTTGATAAGCTAATTTCAGTATTAAAAAAAACTGACAATTCTAGTTTTGTCGCTAAAGCTGAAAAACTTCAAGAAAGTTGGCATGCTCCGTTTATTTTTAATAGATTGGTTAATAAGGATAATTTAATTGAGTTTTATATCAAAAAGTTTGCCGACACTGAAAATCGATACTATGTGGGGCAGGAAAAGGAATACTTAGGGCAGAAAGATTATCAAATATCTACATCTTCATTGATGTTTTTAGCTCACTTAAATCTATTGCCCATTTTGAATGATTATTCAAATTTGTGGGTAGCAAAGTCAAAAGTTAGTTTTTTTGATTCCTATTATTCTCGGATTTTAAAAGATTCAACCATCGGCAGAATGCTGCTGGTTAATGGACAATTTCAGTTTATAGAGCCAACAAAAGAAGAAAGAAACAAACTAAAAGAAAGTAGTCGTAAAATTCTTATTGCGAGTCGTAACTTAAAACAAAATAGGGTTAATTTGATAGATCCTAAATTAAAAAAATTATTTCTTACTGATAGTGTTGACATGCAGATTGCTCACGATAATAATTTTATTTTATTTTCGGAAGATGAGGCTGAACAAACTATTTGTAGTTCTTCTTTTGGAATTACTATATGCTCTGTAGGGACGTTAATTTCACATTTTTATTTAGACTTGCACAATGATGCTTCTGGATATCTAGAAATATTACTGAAAGTTTTAAATGAAAAAAATGCTTGGAAATTAGAGAGGGATAACTTGAAGAAGTTATCAAAGTTGACGCTTGAATCTTCTGACGATGAAAAGTTAGTTACCAAATTTCATAAATGGTTTAAGCTTTATAAACAATATTTTAATATTTGGGGTGTTGGATTTCTATAGATCACGATTTACTTTTATTAAAACAATCAGAGACTAAAGTTAATTTTAATCATGCTGACGGTTATTAGGTAAAAAGCTAAGAAAACGACTTAGCTTTTTATTTGTATAGTGTTAAAAGTTAACTGAACCTCACCTCCGTGCCAACACAAATGCTCTCCTAGCCATGACATCCAATAAGAAATTCATCGGATAACTGCCGACTTCTGCACTAGTATTGGTACTAATTGTTAACGTTTCATCGAAAGAAATTGAATAGGGAGTGCTGGAAGATTGTGTCACCAAAATTGTGTGGGCTTGAGAATTCATGATTTGATCAAAAACTTTGTCACAATTTGAAAAAAAGTTACCGAATGAAGAAAAGACGATGGCAACAGAATTTTCCCGTAAAGTTGAAGCTAAGTGAAGCTGGTCCTGTTTATTTTCACCAAGTGCAGTGATAATTCCACAATGTAGTAGGGCAGACTGAAAGACTTTTAAGGAGTCAATCATTGTGTTAAATCCAAAAAAAGTCACTTGTTTGGCGGATAAAATTTCCTGTA
This sequence comes from Ligilactobacillus pobuzihii E100301 = KCTC 13174, assembly GCF_000349725.1. Taxonomy (GTDB): domain Bacteria; phylum Bacillota; class Bacilli; order Lactobacillales; family Lactobacillaceae; genus Ligilactobacillus; species Ligilactobacillus pobuzihii. Next base: position 9,574 of record NZ_KB714691.1, on the reverse strand, counting down.
ATAACTGATCAATTTTTTTCATTGGAACGGATGAGACGGTATTTAGCAAGGCTAAGGAGATTTCCTCGGCTAAATGTTTGTAATATTTATCTGGCTGATTTTTTAGTTGGGTTAATTCATGCTTATCGATTCTAAATAAAAAACGGGGGTCACGCATTGTCATTTCTTTCGCGACCTGTTTTTTCATCACGTCAAATGATCTGTATCCAAAGTTTCTAGCGGCACGGCTGATTGAAGCGGCAGAAACAAAACATTCCTGTGACATTTTAGTGATTGTCATGTTCTGAATCGTACGGTAGTTTTTAAACATGTAACGGACTAATTTTGTTTGGACGTCTTCTTCACAATGATGGTTTAAATACGAAAGCATTTTGCGCGTTGACAATTGTATCACCTCACAATAATAATACCATATTTTCATGGTTATGAAAATTTCACCACTATTTGTAAAACATTACTTTATCAATAAAATAACCGCTTACATTAAGCTGTATAATTTAAGCATAAAGTAAAGGAGATGATTCACAATGTCTGTTGGACAAAAAATTCAAAGTGGTCTGGAAAAAACACTGGCCCCGACGGCTGCCAAGTTAGGAAAAAGTAAAATACTACGCTCACTATCTAATGGGGTTATCATGACGTTGCCCTTGACACTTGGTGCTTCGATCTTTATGGTGATTGCTAATTTTCCAATTCCGGCATTCACTGAATGGTTGAACAAGATTGGTGTTGCTGATCAGCTAAACGCAATTGCTGGTGGGACTTTAAATATTCTTGCACTTTTTATTTCATTTACGGTTGCCTATTGTTACACCAAAGAATTAGGAGCTAAGCCAGAAGTGGGTGGATTACTTTCCTTGGCGAGCTTCTTGATTCTAGCTCCACAAATGGTCGGTAGTGGAAAAGCGAGTTTAGCAGGTTTTGCAAATAGTTATTTAGGTAGTCAAGGAATTTTCGTAGCCATTATTGTAGCCCTGTTAGTCGGTTGCTCCTATTCTAAATTGTCTCACTTTGAAAAATTGACTATTAAGTTGCCGGATTCTGTACCGCCAATGATTGCTGACTCTTTTTCACCATTAATTATTGGTATCATTATTTTTGCAGGTGATTTTGTGGTTCGCTTGGTATTTTCGTTTACCTCATGGGGCAATGTTTTTGATTTCATCAATAAAATTGTCGCGGCTCCATTGATGTCGGTTGGCGGCTCAGTTCCCGCTTTTATCTTTGTTTATATGTTAGCCAATCTTTTCTTCTGGTTTGGCTTACATCCTGCGCCGATTCAATCTGTGATGCAGACAATTGCAACTTCGATGATGCTTGCAACTATTACTCAGTCTCAAGCCCATGAGCCATTAAAATATCTCAGCAATTTAGCAGTCTTTGACTTTGTAAATAACGATGGAACTGGTAGTACTTTGAGCTTGCTAGTAGCTGCGCTGATTTTTGGAAAGTCTAAGCGTTATCGTTCCTTGGCTAAAATTGCAATTGGTCCTAATATATTTGGAATCAACGAACCCGTGATTTTTGGAATGCCCATCATGTTTAATGCTATTATGGTTATTCCATTTGTTTGCAGTACTTTAATTTCCGCATTTATCGCGTGGATTGCTGTCAAAATACACTTTATTACGACCATCAATGCTACGGTCATGATGAGTATGCCGTGGACCCTACCAAAGTTTATTACCAGTTTCTTTACCTATGGTTGGCAAGGTGTCGTCTTACGGATTATTGTTTTTATAACATTGATTTGTCTTTATCTGCCATTCTTTAGAATCTTGGATCAACAAGAAATGAAAAAGGAACTTGAAGCTGATAATTAAATTAGAGGGAGACTAATTAATGATGAAAATCAGATATGTACAAAATGACGAAGGGCCTGAATTAGCATATTCTTCGGAAAGTGGTTTAGGTCTTATTGAAAAAAATGGTCATTATTTTAAAGACCATGACCGAACTGGTAAGTTAAAAGAATTTGAAGACTGGCGCTTAAGCCCACAGAAACGAGCAAAAGATTTAGCTCAACGACTTTCAATTGAAGATATTGCAGGGTTGATGTTGTTTACTTCTCACTTAGCAATTCCATCAACAGGTAAACGTAGTCAAACATACGGTGGAAAAGAATATGATCCACAAGTTACCACCCCTTCAGAGTTAACTGATATTCAAAAAGAATATTTTTGTAAAAACCGGATTAAGCATACTTTGGTGACAACTATACAGTCACCGCAAGTTGCTGCAGAATGGAACAATAAAGTGCAATCTTTATCCGAAACGATGCCTTGGGCGATTCCCATTGTTAATTCAACTGATCCACGCCACGGTTATAACTCGGATGCTGAGTTTAATGAAGGCAGTGGTGGACAAATATCACAATGGCCAGAATCAATTGGGCTTGCAGCCACTTTTGATCCAGAGTTAGCTAGAAGATTTGGTACAATTGCTTCAAAAGAGGACCGGGCGATGGGAATCTCAATGTATTTAGGTCCACAGATCGATTTAGGAACGGAACCGCGTTGGATGCGTTACAGTGGTACTTTTGGTGAAAGTGCACGGCTTTCAAGTAAATTTGCCAATGCAATCGTTGAAGGTTTTCAGCAAACCTTAGGCAGATGGGGCAAGGAAAGTGTTTCTACGATGGCTAAGCATTGGCCTGGTGGTGGGGTTATTGAAGCAGGTAGGGACGCCCATTTTGCTTATGGAAAATATGGTGTTTATCCGCAAAACAATCAGCAATATCAGTTGCTCCCCTTTATTAGTGTTCTTGATAAGAAGTTAACTGATGTTGATCGGATTGCTGGCATCATGCCATATTATTCGATTTCGATGGATTTTGCACCCGGTCAGTCAGAAAACGTTGGCAACGCCTATAGCCATTATCTAATCACGGATTTGTTACGTCAAAAATATCAGTATGATGAAGTGGTTTGTACCGATTGGTGTATTACTGCTGATGAGCCAAGCAATGTTGTTGATATTTTATCTGGCGACCAAAGTTGGGGTGTAGAGGAGAACTTCACAGTTGCTGAACGACATTTAAAACTGTTATTGGCTGGAGTTGATCAATTTGGTGGAAATAAGGATCCGGAACCTATTTTATGGGCTTATCAGCAAATGTGTAAGATGATGGGGAAGCCATGGGCGGAAAAGCGATTCCGGAAATCAGCAATGAGAATTTTAAAAAACATTTTC
>NZ_KB714691.1:0-6260 GCF_000349725.1 Ligilactobacillus pobuzihii E100301 = KCTC 13174 | reverse complement strand
CGAGCCGAAAAAATTGTAGGGAATGTTGAATTTGTTGCGGCTGGGTTGGAAGCACAGAAAAAGTCCATTATTTTGCTAAAGAATAAGCAGCAAGTTTTACCGCTATCTAAAGGGGAGAAAGTCTTTGTTCCTGAAAGAACTTACCCAGCACAAACCGGCTGGTATCTCTCTGATATTCCTAGTGAAACCAAATCACCAATGAATCTAGATAAGATAGCAAAGAATTTCCAAAAAGTTGAACGACCTGAAGACTCTACAGCCACAATTGTCAGAATCAAGTCCCCTGAACGGGCTTTTGTCAGATATAACGGTTATGATCCAAACATTGTTTCAAAAGATGAAACAGGTTATTTGCCAATTTCATTGCAATACCGAAAGTACACAGCAAGCAATGCTCGCAAGTGTTCCTTAGCTGGGGATCGAAGACCAGAGCATATTCTTAATCGGACGTACCGGGCTAAAACTATCGAAACCATAAATGAATCTGATTTAGATTTAGTGATTGAAACTAGGAAACAAATAGGTGCGAAACCGTTGATTGTCAGTATCAATACGTCTAATCCGTTTGTCATTAGAGAAATTGAACCCTATGCAGATGCCATACTTCTTGATTTCGGAGTAGATGATACAGCTATATTGTCTATTTTAAGTGGTGAATTTAATCCAAGCGGTTTATTACCATTTCAAATGCCGCAAGATATGGAGCAGGTTGAGCGACAAAGCGAAGACACGGCTTTTGATATGAGACCATATCAGGATGAAATTGGGAACAGTTATGATTTTGGATTTGGAATGAATTTTGCTGGTGAAATTAGGGATCAAAGAAATAGGAAGTTTATAAAAGATAGATAAGATAGTGCATGTAGCAGAACCTTGGTAAAAGACAGAAATATCCCATATCGAAAATTAAAAATACTCAATATTCTGATAGCACATATCAGCGAGCAGTTTGTACTGGTAGAATAAATTAACTTGTGATGCTAGTTCGTAATATTTTTATTTTGATAAAAATTAAAAAAACTTAATGATGTGGCTTGACTTGCTCGAAAAATATACGTTGAGATTGGATATTACAGGTTATCTATCGGCAAAGTAAAGTTAAAACTCTCAGGTCAGAAAGGTTTCTATGGTTGACATTGCGACAATTATAGATAAAAATGGGCAATATTAGTAGTAAATATATCCGCGTAGTTCCCTTAATTGCTTCAAATTGATTTGTAAGTTATGACGTTTTTGTTTAGATTTTAAGTGGTTTAACCTGACTATACTCTTTTTTGGTTTGATTACTTAAAAGTCCCACCTTAGTGGTTTTTTTAAAATTTTGTAGTAAATGGTTAATAGTTACAAACTAGTATCATGCCTAATACCTAAATAAAAACATGGGGCTTGGTCAAATAGGCCCCATGTTTTTTAGTATTGTAATACTTTTTTTGTTTACAAAGCGGCTTGTCCGCCGTCAACAGAAATAACGGATGCAGTTGTAAATCTAGAGGCATCAGAACATAAGAACAGTACCATGTTGGCAATATCGATTGGTTTTCCGGCTGCGTTCATGGGATTAAGTCCTGTCATTTCCGCCCATTTTTCTGGAGTGTCCTTGTAACCTTCTGTCATTTCGGTTTCAATTAGTCCGGGAGCAATTGTGTTCACTCTAATTCCTTCTTTAGCATGATCAAAAGCTGCTGATCTGGTCATCCCGATCACTGCATGTTTAGCTGCGATATACGGCAACATGTTGTCAGGCTTGGCACTCAAGCCAGAAATTGAGGAAGTATTTACAATTGCGCCACCATTATGTTTACGCATATTGTCTAATTCGTATTTCATACATAAAAATACACACTTAGCGTCGACGTTCATCGCTTTATCATATTCTTCTTCTGGCATATCAGAGGCTTTGTCAGGCAGGTTCGCCATACCAGCATTATTAAATGCAACGTCAATTTTGCCATATGCTTGAATGGCTTGATCGATCAAATTTTTGACGGAAGTTGAATCTGCTACGTCTGTTTTAACAAAAATGGCTTTTCCACCAGCATCCTTAATTTCTTGGGCTACTTTTTGACCGCTAGGATTAATGTCGCCAATAACAACGTTTGCGCCGTTTTGTGCAAAAAGTTTAGCCGTTGCAGCGCCAATCCCACCGGAAGCACCAGTCACGATTGCTGTTTTGCCAGAAAAATCAAATTTAACCATATTTTTTTCCTCCTAAATTCCTTTATTTTTACATATTGAATACTATTTCACAATTTAATTATACCATTTTTACATTTAACTTTTCTTTTTATTTTAAATATTCATCTTTAAATCAACATTAATTAAATTAAAAAAAGTGTTTGTCAAATATTCCAAGAGTATTTCAGAACAAAAAGTGAAATAATTCACTAAAAATGATAATATTATAAGTGAGGACCATTATGACTTTTTTTGTTTATTTTATCGAATTTTAGAAAGGGGAAACATCATGGCTTTAAAGGATGGAAAGTATGAAGGAACTTCTCATGGATTTGAAGGGAAAACAAAAGTTTTAGTCATTGTTGAAGGCGGGTTGATTAGTGGGGTAGAAGTAAAGGAAATCAATGATACAGAGGCTGTTTCTCATAATGCGGTCAAAATGATACCTCAGCGTATTATCGCTGCGCAAACGACAGACATTGATGTTGTTTCAGGAGCAACAGAAAGTTCACAAGGTCTGATCGAAGCTGCTAAAAATGCTATGGAAAAAGCGGGGACTATTGACAGCCGTAATGTACGTGAAATCAAAAACACACCGTCTATTTCAGAAAAAAGAATTTCGAATACAGCAGATATGTACCAGGAGTTTGACAAAGAAGAAACAACAGACCTAGTTATTATTGGTTCCGGAATTTCAGGCCTTTCAGCTGCTGTTCAAGCTGGACAAGATCATATTAATGCTGTTGTTCTTGAAAAATTGTCAGCTGCCGGTGGTAACGGAGGCGGAGTCGAAGGTCAATTTGCTCTTAATTCCAAACGACAGCAAGAACTTGGAATCAAAATAACTCCTAATGAAATTATGACTGCTGAGCATCAAATGGGACAGTATCGCGCCAATGGGGCTATCTGGTTAGATCTAATTAATTCATCAGCGAAGAATCTCGTTTGGTGTCAAAAAAATGGAGTTGAATATTCCGGCAAAGTAGATAATTATCATACAGGGTTATTTAATACTTTCCATTGGTTCAAAGACAGACATGCATCAGCTGGTTATGTTCCGCAAATGGTAGCAAAAGCCAAAGAATATGGGGTAAACTTTGTCTTTAATACAGCAGCTAAACACGTGCTTTGTGACAAAGGCAAGGTAGTTGGTTTAATTGCAGAAACTGAAGATGGAAAAATCATTAAGTATAACACTCAAGCTGTAGTTATTGCTTCCGGCGGTATTGGCGGAAACCGTAGTTTGATTCAAAAACAGGGCTGGAATACAGATAACATGGCTTTAACAGGTATGCCATCAAGTGTTGGTGATGGTTATTTAATGGCTCAAGAAGTTGGAGCTAAAGATACGATGAACGAATCTAGCCAATTGATCATGAATTATGTCCAGGCTTTTCCAACTACTACCCCTCCACTATATATGGATCCAATTAATGGTAATCGCGGATTTACGACAGGTGGGAAGATCCTTTTTGTTAACGAAGAAGGGGACCGCTTCTTTAATGAAAATATTGCTGCGTTTAACTTGATGTTGCAATCAATGGCGATGAAACAAAATAAGGCAAATTATGTTATTTTTACCCGTAATATTTTTATGGATTTCGCTAAAGGAAAAGGTCTTGATAACGGGACTGACATCTTGGACACTGCGGTCAAAGAAAACAAAGGCAATACTTTATATGAAAGTGATACGATTGCAGGATTAGCTGCCAGTTTTGGGCTGCCTGCTGAGAATTTAGTGAAAACTGTTCAGCATTATAATGACCTGTGCAAGCAAGGTAAAGATACTGACTTTAATAAGGATACGGAAATGTTAACAGCAATCGAAAAGGGCCCATTCTATATTGGAAGGGTCGACCAAGATTATCTGGTTGGTATTGGTGGTATCGGGACTAATAAGCGCTTTGAAGTCATTGATGATGAGCATAATGCGATCCCTGGATTGTACGCAACGGGTATGGATGGAGTCATGTTGTATAAGAATGTTTACACGATGAATATGCCGGGGACTGCTTGCGGTTTCTCTGTGCATAGTGGTAGACATGCCGTCAAGAATGCTGAAAAATATTTTAAATGATAATCAGAAGATGGTATTGTAGCTATTAAAATAATTTTCTTGTCACATAAGAATAGTATTTGGTAAATCATTTCAAATTTGTATGAACATTGTTTGAAAACTTGTTAAATAAAAAATTCGATACGACCGGTTGTTTTTTAGTCATGTTATTGCATTTGAAAACAAACTTTTAAAAGAGACTATAATAGCCTTATAGTCGCTAAATATAAGAGTTTAGTGACTATGAGGCTTTTTTGCGAACTTCTTTACATAGAATGAAAATATATTCAGTTTTGCCATAGCTATACTGATATGCGTATTTTATAATGAATATTAGACGAAGAATTATTTTGATTATTTAATTAATTTTTAAGATACAAGGTGTGAGAATATTCTACAAGGATTTGATGTGAATCTGTAGTTTTTACTTTTTGTTCAAAATAGGTAAGCTTGCAATTGAAGATCGGCACAAGCTTAATTAAAGGCATTCTTAATATTGAACGTATAAGAAATTTAAACAGTGGTTGGTGTTTAATATCCTTTTTCAGTCGATAATTTAAAAGATTTATAAAATAAAAAATGGTGTGATATACTCAAATTAGTTTGGAAATCAGTTTTAATTTGTTCATCAAAAATAATATAAGAGTAATGGGGGATATTCGTTAAATATGAAAGCAGAAAATATAAAGTTGTTGGATTTTCTGGCTCAACCGAAGACACTATTCAAGATTCCTGTTTATCAAAGAAATTATGAATGGGGTAAAGAACAATGTCAGCAATTATTTGAAGATCTAATTTCTTCTTATAACGAAGCGAAAAATCACTTTTTAGGGGCAATTGTGTATGTTCCCGAGTCAGGTAAAAATATGTTACATATTTCAACAATAATTGACGGACAACAAAGACTAACTAGTTGTCTTCTTTTGTTAAAGGCTTTAGCAGATAGCGTTGTAGATAAGAAAGAAGAAATAGTTGAAAATTATCTTACTAACAAATATGTGGAATTAAACAATCATTTAAAATTAAAGCCAGTTGATAAAGATTTAGATTCATTTACTGTAATTATGAAGGGAAAAGTTGATGAGTATAGGGATACTTCTAAAATGGTTGAAAATTACCGATTGTTTAAAAAAATGATATCTGATTCTGTCTTAAGTCCGAAGCAACTTTTTGAAGCTATGGCATATGTGAACATTGTTTATATCCAATTGGATGGAGGCAACAGTGGAGAAAATCCACAAGTTATTTTCGAAAGTTTAAATTCTACAGGTGTTTCTCTTTCTGCTTCTGATTTAATTAGAAATTTTATCCTAATGAAATTAGATTCAAATGAACAAGCTAGACTTTATAGGGAGTATTGGTCAAAGATTGATAGGTTGTTTCCAAGTAAAGTTTTTACAGAGTTCATTCGTCATTATTTGATTGCGAAGACACATAAATTAGTTAATCAAGCAAAAGTGTACAATACTTATAAAAAATATTACGTTGACAAAGGATTTTCTTCTGAAGAAGCATTGGACGAATTGTATAGAAATGCTCAGTTTTATGATTGGTTATTAAATGTTTCTTGTCCATATGATAAGCTTAATCGGTTGATTAATCATATTAATATTATGGATAAAAAAGTGGTATACCCATATCTTCTTAAGCTCTTCGAAATGCGAAATCAGGGAGTTATTCAGTGGGAGCAGGTTGAAGAAATTTTCAAAGTAATTGATAGTTTTCTATTTAGAAGAATGGTTTGTGATATTCCAAGTAATGGTATTAATAGTACTGTGGTCTCTCTGATGAATTTGGGAGATCCGAGTGATGAACTGTTAAACTTAAAGGAAAAACTACTTAGTAATAATTTTCCGAAAGACAAAATTGTAAAAAATAGTTTAGTTGAACTACCAATATATAATAAAAAATCAAGTTGGGCTAAGTTAGTATTAGTACAGCACTTTACAACTTTTTCTAAAATTTTGACATAAAAAAGACGGAATCCCCGTCAACTTTGATATGATTTAAGCGACAAAACTAAACACAC
>NZ_KB714690.1:40613-61461 GCF_000349725.1 Ligilactobacillus pobuzihii E100301 = KCTC 13174 | reverse complement strand
CCCAAAAGCACCAAAATTCTGAGATCATTTTGCAGTTCATACTGGACGTGGGTTCAAAAACTCGGAAAAATAGTTAAAATTTGTAAAGTGCTGTTTTAATAGTATTTATTTTGCCCCTGAAACTAAAATTAAAATAACAAAAAGATACAAACATTGTGAAAAAATAATTTTTCCAATTGAATACATAAGAATCAAATTAATGTAATACTTTTCAAACCTATTTGAGTAAGTCTTAATAGCACTATGACAAATACTTAATGAGTAAATAGCAAACTTACAGCAGCATTGATGGTAGAATATTTTGTGTTTTTTTCTAAAATTATGCTATCCTTGATTCAATTAAACTGGTTTATTTCAAGCCATTTTACTAGCTTTTATAGTGAAGACATAACACAAAAAGAAGGAATTTAACTATGACTAACCAATTTCCACAAGTTTTAACGATCGCTGGTTCAGATTGTGACGGTAGTGCAGGGATGCAGGCGGATATGAACACATTTCAACGTTGCGGCGTCTATGGCATGAGTGTTTTAACAGCTGCAGTAGCCGGTAACTCTTACGGGATCTTTGCGAGCCAACCAATGCCAGTTGACTTCATCAACAAACAGTTTTCTGTCTTAGCTGATGATTTTGCTATCAAAGCCTGCAAAACTGGAATGTTAACGGACGCCATCACGATCGAAACAGTTGCTCAAAATTACCAAAAATATGACTTAGGACCGCTGGTTTTAGATCCAGTCATCATTACTAAACACGGTGACATGTTGCTGCAAGAAGATGCTTACGAAACACTTAAATCACAGTTAATACCTCAAGCCACTGTCTTAACACCTAATTACTTTGAGGCCATCAAACTTACAGGCATTCAAATCGAATCAACGGATGATGCCTTAAAAGCTGCCAAAATTTTACAAACTATGGGTGCAAAAAATGTCATGGTCAAAGGTAAACACAATGACATGACGCAAGAAGAAGTAACCGACTTAGTATTATTAGAAGACGGAACTTCATTTACTTTAAGTGAACCTTTTGTCAACACGACCCACATCAATGGGACTGGTGATCTACTATCAGCCTGCATCGCTGCCGAGCTTTCAAAAGGCACCAACACTGGCGATGCTATTCGTCAGGCAAAAAAATTTGTTACCGCAGCGATCACCGAGCAATTAGATGTCGGCCATAAGTTTGGCCCTGCCAATCATTTAGTTGAATATAATTTCTAAAATTTCCTATTACATAAGTAGAAAATTTCAAAAACGTAGACAAAAAAGTCTGCGTTTTTTGTAACTTGTTCAACAGACAAGAGGAGTAGTAAAATGCTATAATAGTTCAGTATCATTAAAAATAATAAAAGTTGTTTTTTTCTTATTATCTAATGTAAGTTATTGTGTTTGATACTTATTCGCTATATAAATAGTGCAGAAACTATTTTTGCGCTTTATTCATAACATTAAATGGGAGTACTTATTTTGAAATTCTTTAAACAATCAAATTCAAATGAAGATTCAGCAAAGGCAAACAACAGATCAAGGATCCCGTCTCGATTAAACGTCTTATTTTTCATTGCGTTTCTCCTCTTTGCCTTATTGATCGGACGGTTAGTACAGTTGCAGATCGTCCAAGGCGAACGATTCCAGAGTGAGATCAACAGCGGTGACATAAAAACTGAGACACGCAACGTACAGCGTGGAATGATTTTTGACTCGGCGGGTAAACCATTAGTGGCCAATAACACAGCACGAGCGATCAGTTATTCTAAACCACTTAACGTTTATCCCAAGACTATGTATTCTGTTGCTAATGATTTAGTTAATTTGATCGACTTAGACGACGAACCAACAACTAATACCATGTTGGTCAACTATTATTTGGCCAAACATGAAGATGAAGTCAAAAAACAGATTCCAAACGTTAACTCGATCACGAATGAAAAAAAGCTAGCACGTTTAGAAGCCGATTACGTTAAAAAGCATGACCTGACGGATGGTATGTCCGATAAACAAAAGAAAGCGGCCACCATCTACAATAAAATGAACAATGCTTATTCATTATCAACGATCTACTTAAAAACTAAAGACGTTAGTGATGAAGAAATGGCCCGGATCGGTGAACATCAGTCTGAGTTACCTGGAATCAAAATCACCACTGACTGGACTAGAAGTTATCCAAATGGTGATTCGATCAAAAACGTTGCCGGAACGGTCACTTCCCAAAAACAAGGTTTGCCAAGCGAAAAAATCAATGAATTACTTGCCCAAGGATATTCACGAGACGATAATGTTGGCTCTAGTTACATTGAATCGCAATATGAAGACGTTTTGAAAGGGACCAAAGAAGCTATTAACGTGGAGACCCAAAATGGCAAGATCGTCGATCGTACTAAAGAGTATGGTGGTAAAGCCGGGGACAATGTCCAATTGACGATCAACTCTAAATTCCAAAATCACGTACAAGATATTGTAAAAAATGCAGTTAAGGAAGGGGCAGGAAACCAAAACCCACTAATGACGGGTGGTTACGCCGTTGTTATGAATCCAAATACTGGTGGGATCTATGCCTTAGCCGGCGTTGATCGCGACAATAAGACTGGTAAAATCACGACTAATTCACTCGGACCATTGAATCAGACCATGGTAATGGGTTCTGTCGTGAAAGGTGCGCATGTCATGGGTGCCATGAACCAAGGTGTTATTACTCCAGACAACAATACTTTAACTGATACGCCGATCAAGTTAGCTGGAACAGCAACGATCTCTTCAATCTTTAACAAATCCGGTAATAACAACATGACCTTATCAGCTTCTGATGCACTAGAGGTTTCTTCTAACTCATACATGATGCAGTTGACCATGAAAGAAGCCGGCTTCAAGTACAGTCCTGGTGCCGCTTTGCATATGCCTGTTTCGATTTTTGATTCTTTACGGAGCAACTTTAACCAATACGGCTTAGGTGTTAAGACCGGGGTCGACATTCCTGGTGAGGCACCAGGTTTCAAGGGTGGCTCAAGTTCAGCTGATATCGGTAAAGCCTTGAACTTGTCATTTGGTAACTACGATGCTTACACCACGATCCAAGTCGCACAATACATGTCGACCATTGCTAATGGTGGCTACCGTATGCAACCACACGTTTTACAATCGGTCCGTAGTAAAGGACAAAATGATCAGAAGTTAGGTAAAGTCAATTACGAGTTCCAGCCGAGAGTCCTGAATGTCGTTGATGGTACTAAAGATCAATGGGACGTCGTTCACCGCGGCTTATGGCAAGTAGTCCACGGTAACAACCAGTGGCGGACTGGTAAACGTTTGGAAGACTTAAAGCCAGAAGTTTCCGCTAAATCTGGTACAGCCGAAACTACAACAAACGGCTCATCAACCACAACACTGAGTGCTGCCAGCTATGCTCCATCGGATGATCCACAAGTGGTCATCGCTGTTGCCTATCCTGGTTCAGGCTCAACGAATGAAGGCTTTAACATGGAATCCGTGAAGTCGATCTACAAGGCTTTCTGGAAAGATGTTAAATCCAGTGACGAATACAAGTAAATCAAGTTAATTTTTAAGCGAGACTGGGACAAAACAATATCCCAGTCTCTTTTTTTGCTAAAAATAACCAAATTATCGCCTGTAATTTTTATAGCATAAACGCGTTTCAAAATTCTGAGTCCTCAATTTAATGCCATTTACGCCATTCCTGTCCTGCGCTTTGCTACGGCCAAAAATAGCGTAAACGACGTTACATACCGGCTTCAAAACGACTTTTGTCCCGCTCTCGTTTTTTGTATGCTGGAAAATTTTAGTAGATAATAAATGCTCACTTTTAGGGAGTGTTTTTAGCGTTTAGTGCCCGACAGATGAATGAAATGTACAACTAGAATGGTGGCGGAAATTTTACGCAAGGCATTGCGGATAAAAGTTGGGCATAGTTAGGGGTACATTTGCTCTTATGAGACTTACTTTTACAGAGTTTGCGTTACATTTCTGCTTGTGATGCATATTTCTTGAAAGTTAGTGTTACATTTCTCATTGTGAGACCTACTTTCGCAAAGTTAGGCTCACATTTGTATTTGTAAGACTTACTTCTGGAAAGTTGGTGTTGCATTTTGGTTTATGCGACTTACTTTCACAGAGTTTAAAACACATTTCGCCATGCAAGACACTCTTCTCGTAACTTGACATGACAATAGCCAGTATAAGTAATATTTCTCATACAAAAACGGCTGCCCCCCTATTTAAGAGCGACAACCGTTGGAAATTTTTATTTAATTTGACCTATTCTTGTGCGTACTTTTTAGCCAGCTCAATTGTCTTATTAACTAAGATCGACTGAGAATCCGTAACGGGATGTTTTGTATAAGGCTCGCGATCTTGGGCAAGTGACAATTCTGTACAGCCAAGTACCACTGTATCGCAATCTTTCTCCTCAAACATTTGCCGTAATATCTCGTGGTACAAGACACGATCGACGGAATTTTTCTCCTTAACATTAGCATAGATCAGCTCGTTAGTCTGTTGCTGGATCTTATCGTCTGGCAAAACAAGCTCGTAACCAGCATTTTTTATCTCATCGTCATAGATATGGTCAGCACGCGTTCCTTCTGTTGATATCAAGCCCACCCTGTGAGCGTTGGGCAAATTTTGTCCGATCCACTTGACGGCTTCACGCGGCATGTGCAAAATCGGGATATCCGTGGCTTTTGTTAATTCATCATAGAAATAATGTGCCGTGTTACATGGCAATGTGAAAAAATCTGGTTTTAGAGCGGCTTGTTGCTTAAAATCTGTCAATAAAGGCGGTAAAGGACTGGGCTTACTGTGATCTAAGATATAATCCGTCCGGTCGGGGACTGTAGCATGATTGACTAGGATGTAGTTCAAATATTCCTGGTCATTAGTTGCCGGTGTCCGTTCATTGAGTTGATGTAAGTATGTTTCAGTCGCCGAAGTCCCCATTCCACCAATGATCGTAAAGAAATGTTCCATTTGAAATCACCCCTTATTTTGTTTAAAATACTGATCAAAATTTTTGACATAATTATGGTTCATCCACTTGATCAAAGCCCAACGTTTAGGACTCATGTCCTCTGCATACTCATAAGTCGTGCCTACACGCTTGTCTTTGATCAATTTCAACGCAGCTTGTTTGTCTAAATTATTACGGGCATACTTCTTAAATGTTTTAACTGGCACCCCTAACCAAAGATGATGTTTAGAAGTGTCATCATTGCCAAAGACTACTGCTTTGTCGGCTAATTCACCCGTTACATAATCTTGGACCACATAGTCGGCCAAATTATAACCATTCAAAGTCACAAAGAAACTACTACGACCTTGACGTAAATTGATTTCAAACAGTTTAAAAGCCTGATCACGTTGATCATATTTCATATCAAAGTTAGCATAACCCGTGAAGTTAACGGCTTCCAAGAAAGTCTGGATCGTATGATAGATCTCTTCATTATACTCTGGTAAGATCGCCACGTAATTCCCGATCGCAGCTGGTGCGGGATCTTCAAGCAAAGGATGTCCGAGACACATCATTTTAACTTGGTGGTTTTGATCAACATAGGCATTTAAAACCCGCATATTGCTGTCATCACCTGGAATGAAATCTTGTAAAATAAAGTCGGATTCATAACCATTTTCATATGACAAGCGCAGGACCTTATCAAATTCTTCTCGGCTTTGGATACGGAAAGCTTTCTTACGTCCTTCAAAGTGGACGTCCAACCATTCCACACTGTTAGCGGCCTTTAAGGCAACCGGATAATCAAATGGCTGTTCAACTTCAGTTGGGGCCTGTTGCCATTGTGCCTTAGTGATGATCTTCGTCTTGGGATATGGTAAATCATATTTCTCACATATCTCATAAAAACGTTCCTTGTTGTTCAAGGTTTTCAAGAGGTCATAATCAATATATGGGCAAACGAAAACATCTGATAATTCATCTTTATGTTGCGAGATCAATTCGGCGTACCCATCGCCACAACCAATTAAAATCACTGGTTCCTGATGATCTTTGTATTGGTCCTTTAATTTTTGCATGGTCTCAAACCAGACCGGATCCTTATCGAAGCCATCGATCACCGTCAGATCAACGATTTTAGTAAAACGCGTTGGCGCTAATTGTGCGGCTGCATATGCCTTAACTGGACGGTGATATTTTTGATAAAGTGATCGTGCCATCCCGTACACGTTAAAGTCGCTTCCTAGTAAAATCGGTGTAAATTCAACTTTTCCATCTGCCATGTTCTATCTCTCCTTACTCAAATCTTCCACTATTTTAACGTCAGTTTCGTACGGTATAACTTTGCCGTTATTTTTTTGGGTGGCGTCACGTCCCTTTCCAGCTAAGACAACGAGCTCATCGGGGCAGCTTTGCTTAATAGTCTGTTTTACTGCGGTCTTCCGGTCTAAAATGATCTGAACATCTACTTTATCGTGATCGATATGCTGATCGATTTCTTCAGCGATCTTGAGCGGATCTTCAGTTGCTGGATCATCAGAAGTCAAAATCGCAACATCAGCTTCTTCATTGATAGCTTGACCTAAACCACTTCGGCGTGAAACACCCTTGTCGCCCGTACTGCCTGTCAACACCAGCAAACGTTCATTTGGGATCTGCTGTCTTAAAAAGCTCAATAATGATTTCAAGCTAGCATAGTTATGAGCATAATCCACGTAAACTGTGCCATGACCTGGAACATGAAAAACTTCCATGCGACCCGGCACACGAACTTCTGGCAAATGTTTCTTGATCTCAGCGGATATTGCCCCAGTCATTGCGGCTGAAACAATTGCGGCAACCGCGTTTTCCTGATTATAATCTCCTGGAATATCAAGTTCATATTCACCATCGATCGCTAACTGACGGCCTTTATCCGAGTAAGTGCTGATCACAATCGTACTTTCAGTTAAATCTTGTTTTGTTTCCTTGAATTCAAAATCGACTTGTGTTTCAAATGAGATCAAAGAATTCTCACGGGCATATAAATAAATGTGATCATCCATCAACGAACCTTGAGCCGCTCCATAGATCTCAGTAAAATGTTGCGACTCAGCGTTGATCAAAACATTTTTGGAATTACGTAAAAGTTGTTCTTTACAATAAAGATAATCTTCAAAAGTCGGATGTTCATTATTTCCGATATGATCGGGAGAAATATTCAAAAAGATCCCCAAATCATACGTCAGTCCATAGACCCGATTTTTCTTGAAAGCCTGTGAAGAGACTTCCATGATCAAGTGGGTCATTCCACTATCTACAGCTTCAGCCATATCATGGAACAGATCCAAAGATTCCGGCGTTGTTAAATCAGACTTAAATCGTTGTTTCGGTTTAGGGCCTACGATCCGGTCAATGGTTGAAAACAAAGCAGCATGCCCTTTCGTATGCGCAGCTTGAATACCGTGAGCAAAATACGCCGTGGTAGTCTTCCCCTTAGTTCCGGTGATCCCTGTAATAAACAACTTATTTTGCGGGAAATCATAAAAAGCTGCTCCTAAAAGTGCCATCGCTTGTTGTACGTTTGTGACAATAAATTCTGTCATACCAGTTACTTGTGCATATTTTTTTTCAGCAACATATGCCGTTGCACCCTTTTGCTTAGCTTGATTTAAATACTGCGGTTCAAAGTTTCCCTTACAAAAAAATAGTGTTTGCGGTTCCACTTTACGTGAATCATAAGTGACGTGGTCAAACTTTGTTGGTTGATTTTTCGCAATTTGTCTTTCAATTAATAAGTCATGTTCTGTTAAAAGTGTCATGATTTGAGACATTGTAAGTGCCATTCTTTAGTAATATCCCCTTTTAAACGGCTTAGCGTTTTTTATTTCGATTCAGATTGGTTTTTCGCCAGTGATCAAACTAACAGACTCATTCGCCAAAATTATAGTATGATATAAGAAAATAGTTAATAAAAAGCTGGTATTATGGCAGCTTTTCCAGATAACTACAATTGTTAATATTGTACCATAGAAACAACTAAGTTTCTGAATGAAACAACCTTGTAAAGCGCTCTAATCAGACAATTGAGCACTTTTTTAAAAAATATTGATGTTGTTTGAGCCTTTATTTAGGATATCAAAAAGCAAGAAAATAAGACGGACCCATGGCATTAACTTATGGCTCTTTTTATACCAAAATTCAGGACATGTTCACTCTGAAAAGAAGACAAATTTTGTCAAAAAGAATTGCTAGCGGCTGATCACCAAATCGAAATGATCAACGAAGATTTATTGGCAACGTTCCAAAACCATTAGTCAAAAAAATTGTCTGACTTAGACTTCTTGATTATAGTTAGCAGTGATGTGACTTTAAGCAATACTTTAAGTGTCATCGTTAAACACGGCCACTCACTACCTGTTGGGGGAATTTCGTTGATACGATCAATAATTTTGCTAAAATATACCATCCAGTCTTAGAAACTAATGCTGCCATTCAAATCATTCTTGATATGTCACGGACCGACAGCGACCAAAGACCACTACTAGTACTAACGGTATTTTTTGTCTGAATATTTGTCATTGATCGTATCAGGCTGATTTCTAATATTTTAGTTAAAAAAATAAGGTGCATCGCTATCTAAACGGTATTAAAATCGTTATAATAAAAGTGTAAGGCTTAGGTAAGTTTTTGTGGATAGAAAAGTTTTTTCGATGCGGCTGGTTTGAAGACGGCCTTTTCTAGAATAGTTGCGTAAAACGCCAAGTTATACGTAGCCCAAATTCTCATCATCTTGCATACTTCGAAATTTCTTTAGTGACTGACCCCTTCTAACTTGCCACATTCACTTGATTAAGAAAGGATGATCTTATGTATCGTAATATTTTGGTTCCCTTAGATGGTAGTTCTAACTCCAAACGTGCTCTAGATGAAGCTATCAATTTGTCTGAAAAATTTGGTTCTAAGATCTCAGTTTTATCCGTCGTTAACGAAAGTAATATGATTTTTACAACAGGATCTCCTGATATGATCTTAACTGGCCTCAAAAGCAACTCTGAAGAGATCGCTGAAAAGGGTAAAAAACAAGCCGCTGACCGCGGTGTCAGTGTCGATACCTTTGTCGAGCGTGGGATCCCTAAACGCCTCATCGCTGAAGAATTCCCCGACGAGCATGATATCGATCTGATCGTGATCGGCAAATCCGGAGCCGATGCCTTTGATCGCCTTTTGCTGGGTTCAACAACAAGTTATGTTGTGCGCAAGAGTCAAACAAAAGTTTTAGTTGTCAATGATGAAGACGATCAAGAAGAATAATTAAAATCGTAGAGTGGAACAAAAGATGTTTTGAAACAGATTTAAAACGATAATTGCATTATTTTGAATCGTAGCAAAGAAACAGGATCATTGTTACAGTCACTCTTTTGAACCACGTTTAGGGGCCGTCGATCTATTCCATTTAATTGGTTAGATCGACGGCCCCTTTTAGAATCGCACAACTAGTTATGTTCCAGCCTTGCTTTCCCTCTATTGGTTATTATTTTTTAAACTTCCGCGTACAAATTATCTTCGAGATACTCACTCACACCGATGCCAGTTTCAAATAAAATATATTCAACTTGACCGTCATAAAAAGCGATCCGCTTGGCACCCATAAATTCATCTGTGCTCAAACCACTAATATGAGTTAAATCAACGTCCCACTTCACTGCCGGTCTTAGCCCTTGTGCCACGCTGATCTTCAATTTCCCATCTTTAAACTTTAAATTCAAAAAACCAAAATAATTCTGACTTCCTTGAATGATCTGTGCATAAGTGTTCATAGTTTTCTCTCCCTTCACTATCAAGCCACCATACTTTTTCGAAAAAAACATCATATAGTTTCTTTCGTAATTATAATAACATCTGAGATTTCAGGATGCAAGAAAGCGCTTTTCATTATGTTTAGCATGATTTAAATTTAGCGAAAAAATTGTTGAACCTCAATTAAATTATTACCGCGGATTTAAACTATATTCACTGACTTTAAGTATTTGAAACTTGTCAAACTAATAGCAATACTCCATTTGATAAAGAACCTTAAAAAAGAGGCTGGGACAAAACAATGTCCCAGTCTCTTCTTTTGCTAAAAATAATCAAATTATCGCTTGTAATTTTTATAGCATAAACGCGTTTCAAAAGTCTGAATCCTCAGTGTAATGCCATTTACGCCGGCTTCAACCCACTCTCTCCATTAACTATTCTTTTTTATGGTAGATCATTACCACTAGCGAGATAAACGTCATACCACTCTTGGTTAGTCAAGTGAACGTCAGCACCAGCAACTGTGTCTTTTAGATGCTCAGGATTCATTGTTCCGGCGATCACTTGGAACTTAGCGGGATGGCGTAAGATCCAGGCAGCACCAATAGCATTCTTCGATACACCATACTTGTCAGCTAGCTTTTGCAAGGCAGCATTAACATCTGGAAAGTCAGGATTATTGATAAATGTCCCTTCGATTTGACCGTACTGGAATGGTGACCAGGCTTGAATCGTCATATCATGTAACTGAGAATATTCTAGGATGCCACCATCATGGTTTAAACTACGTGCATCAGTCATGTTAGTATGGATATCAAAATCAACTGGGCCAGTGTGCATGACACTAAACTGCAACTGATTGATCAGCAATTTTTGACTAACTGCAGATTGTAACAAAGCCACTTGCCCCGGGTTCATGTTAGAAACCCCAAAATGGCGGACCTTGCCGGAACTTTGTAAGTCATCGAAAGCAGCAGCAACTTCAGCTGGGTCCATCAAAGCATCCGGGCGATGCAATAAGAAACTATCTAAATGGTCAACGCCCATCCGTTGTAAGATACCATCGACTGATTCTAACAAATGCTTCTTCGAAAAATCGTAGCGTGTGGTCTTATAACCACGATCTGGATTATTGTAAATACCACCCTTGGATTGGATGTAGAAGTCATCGGCAGTTAGAGAAGACTTCTTCAAAGCTTGACCGAAAACTTCTTCTGCTTTACCGTTGCCATATATATCAGCGGAATCAATAAAGTTGATGCCTAATTTTTGGGCCGTTTCTAAAACTTTGACTGCTTCATCAACACTCAAAGAGTCCATACGCATGATTCCTAAAATGATCTCTGAACCTGTAAAACCTGTACCGCCAATTTTTACTTCTTTCATTCTATGAGATCCTCCCTTTTAGATCGGAGTCTATAAAAATACCCCAACACTTTTATTTAACTACAAGTATAAAACTTTTAAACTAAACTGTTCAAGTTACTCGCAAAATCAAGTTCAAAATGAAAAAGTCTAAACATCTGTATAATGGAGGCTCGTTTTAAATAATTAACCAGAAGTTTTATCCGATGAAACAATAACCGAAGCTTTTTTACTAGATATCTGTCCGGTTTCAAGTTTGTAAATAATACTTTAACTCACTTGTATCTTCATTTTGCTTTGTGAATACAACTTTCCCATAGTTAGCTGTGCATTCTTTGTTGTACCACTTACTTACATAGACTTTGCTTCACATGTCTAATTGTAACACTAATTTTTACTAACTTAGCACCACATTCCTGTTTATAGCACCAACTTCTACTAACTTGGCACCACATTTTCATTGACCGAGCCTGTTTATCATTTCAGTGCTTGACAACTTATCGACCTTTTTCTATACTTAAGTCAATTAATAATCAGAAAGGACGAAGGGGAATGCAAAAGTCAGTTACTAACAACAATTTGAACATGGCTTGGCAAAGCCGGCACGCAAGGTCGTAATTCCTATGACGGATACGATCTGGCAAACAGTTTGTATCCGTGCCGACTTCTTTTTCGTTTGTCAAAGTCTGCATGGTCTAACATAGCAGGCTTTGGCGCCACCTTAAGGGTAAACCAGAGTGTGCTGGTTTGCCCTTATTTTTTTGTCAAATTTACCTAAGCTATGAATCGGAGTGAATAAATATGAAAAGAATGCTGACGTTTATCGGCGCCATCTTAGTTTTTTTAGGATTCGCCTTAGTAACTCAACCAGCACAAAATGAAAATACTAAATTGACCCAACAAAAAACGATCAAGGTCGGGATCTTACAAATGGTCAGTCACCCTGCTTTAAACCAGATCCACCAAGGCATCATCAGTGGTTTGAAAGATGAGGGCTTTAAAGAAAGCAAAAACATCAAAGTTGAATTCCAAAACGCCCAAGGTGATCAAAGTAACATGAAAACTATGGCACAACAACTAGCCGATCGCGATGACATCTTATTCGGGATCGCAACCCCAGCGGCTCAGGCACTAGTAAATTCTGCTGATAAATCAACGCCGATCATGATGGCGGGGATCAGTGACCCCGCTGGCAGTGGTTTAGTCAAATCCGAAAAACATCCTGGTGGAAACGTGACAGGTTCTTCCGGTGATTCACCTTTAGATAAACAGCTGCAATTGATCCGAGACGTCATGCCTCAAGCAAAAAAAATCGGTGTGATCTACACCTCTTCTGACGCTGGCGGTCAGAGTAACGCTAAGAAGTTTGCTAAACTCGTTAAAAAAGCTGGCTTGCAACCAAAAATGTACACCATCGCCAATACTAATGACATGCAACAGATCAGCCAACAAATGTCCAACAATGTCGATGCGATCTATGCACCCCAAGACAACGGTGTGGCTTCATCCATGAAAACATTAGTTAATAACGCAAATCAAGCAGGCAAACCTGTTTTTCCCGCTTCCGACACTATGGTCACTGACGGCGGAACTGCATCTTACGCGATCGACCAACATGACTTGGGACGTTTGGCGGGACGCATGGCTGGAAAAGTTTTGAAGGGTAAAAAGCCAGCGGAATATCCAGTCGGCTTTGTCGTTAAAGGCACATACGTCATCAACCAAGAACAAATTGATAAGCTACACATTCAAGTACCAGACAAGATCATGCAACAAGCACAAAAAAATGGGAAGGTGATCAAATGAGTTTAATAACATCTAGTATCGGACAGGGTCTACTCTGGGCCATTTTAGGAGTCGCCTTATTTCTGACATTCCGGATCTTAGACTTTCCTGACATGACGGTTGAAGGAACTTTTCCGCTCGGCGCTGCCGTAACTGTTACTGCCATTACACATGGCGCTTCACCTGCAATGGCTACACTTTACGGTTTCCTAGCCGGCGGTGTAGGTGGCTTGATCACTGGTCTGTTATACACCAAAGGCAAGATTCCGATCTTACTAGCCGGAATCTTAGTCATGACTGCTTGTTTATCCGTTAATTTGCGCGTCATGGGTGGTTCTAACGTTTCTTTGATCGGCAAAACTACCTTTTTTTCGGCTGACTTTTTTCAAACTCTGCCCAAGTATTTTGATAGCATCATTATCGGTGGGATCACCATTATTTTCATTACCGTTTTAGTGATGTTGTTTTTAGAAACTGATCTTGGCCAAGCTTTCATTGTGACTGGGGATAACCGGATGATGGCACGTTCACAGGGAATCAACACCGACAACATGACGATCTTAGGCCTGACAATATCTAACGGTTTAGTTGGGTTGTGTGGCGCTTTGATCTCACAAAGCAATGGTTATGCTGACGCCAACATGGGGATCGGGATCATCGTAGTCGCTTTAGCTTCGATCATTATCGGCGAAGTGGTTTTTGGTGAGCTGACCTTAAACCAGCGCTTAATTGCCGTTACGCTGGGTAGTATCATCTATCGTTTCGTCTTGTTGTTGGTCTTACAACTCGGTTTTTCAACCAACGACTTGAATTTGATCTCAGCGATCATCTTAGCCTTTAGTATGATGTTACCTAACTTACGCAGCTCGTTGCACTTAAATGGTATTTTACGAAAGGGGCTTGGCACAAATGACAAACAGTAAGCAAGTAGTCCTAGAATTAAGGAATGTCTCCACAATCGTAAACCGCAATACACCCAACCAAACGAAGATCTTAAAGGGACTGAATTTAACAGTTTACCCCGGAGATTTTATTACTGTCATTGGGTCAAATGGTGCCGGTAAATCCACCTTGTTCAATACGATCTCGGGTGATATCTCGCCAGATGCAGGCCAAGTCTTACACTATGGTCAAGACATCAGCCACGACTCAGTTGAAAAACGGACGAAATTTTTAAGTCGAGTTTTCCAAGATCCCAAGATGGGTACCGCTCCAAGAATGTCAGTTGCTGAAAACCTCTTATTAGCTGCCAAACGTGGCAAAAGACGTGGTCTACGCTTCCGTAATTTGCGCAGCAATAAAGAACATTTTCAAAAACTAGCAACTAGTATGGGTAACGGCTTAGCTCAACGATTAGACACACCGACCGAAAACTTATCCGGCGGACAACGCCAAGCCTTAAGCTTTTTAATGGCCACCTTAAATCGCCCAGATATTTTATTATTGGATGAACATACCGCAGCACTCGACCCGAAAACCAGTGCAGGCTTGATGGAGCAAACTAGTCAAACCGTAGCTGAGCAAAAACTGACTTGTTTAATGATCACCCATCACATGGAAGATGCCTTAAAATACGGTAACCGTCTGTTGGTACTACACGATGGACAGATCACCTTAGATGTCAGAGACGCTGACAAGGATAAAATGACGATCCAACAGATCATGGAACTTTTCGTCGATTAGCCAAAATTTATGAAAAGCTTATTCTTTTACAAAAGAACTTTCTTTCGTTACCATAAATTCGTACAAGTTATAAATTTATGAAAGGAAGCGATATTTATGGATACTGCAGAATTCTGGCAATCTTTCCAAGACACTTTACCAGCCCTAGTTAAGGGTGTGGTATTAATACTCATTGCCTGGCTAGTTGCCGCACTAGTCAAAAATATTGTTACCAAGGGATTTAAGAAGATCAAGTTGGACGAACGATTAGTTAAATGGAAAATGTTTAACAGCACAGAACAAGCTGATAGTTTACTAGATTCACTTGGAAAAATTTTCTATTACTTGATTTGGTTGTTATTCTTACCAGGGATCTTTACAACATTCGGACTTAATTCCATCGCATCACCGATCTCAGACATGATGAATTATGTCTTACAATATTTGCCTAACATCCTATTGGCAGCCGTGATCTTAACGATCGGTATACTCGTAGCTAAACTCGTTAAAAACTTAGTCTACAATTTGTCAAGCACATTGAAAGTCGACCATTACGTTGACAAGTTCGTTGGCACTAGTGAAAAAGATGAAAAGAAGGATTCGATCGCAAGTGCTTTAGCAATGATCTGCTACTTGTTAGTCTTAATACCGATCGCGATCGTCGCTTTAGAGGCACTGAAGATCTCAACGATCACTGAACCGATCGTCACTGTTTTGAACAGTATTTTGAGCGCTATTCCTAATATCTTAGTCGCTGCGATCTTACTAACAGTCGGGATCGTAATTGCCAAGGTTGCTGGCAACTTGATCACTAGTTTGTTAGAAAACACTGGAATCGATAAGATGGCCGCTAACCTTTACCCAACAGACAAGGCACCTAGCACACCGCTTTCCAAGATCATTGGACAGGTCGTGGCCGTAGTTGTTGGCTTGTTCTTCGTAGTTGAAGCATTAGGTGCTTTGAACCTTAAAGTCTTAGACCATGTTGGTGAAGCAATCATTGGTTACTTACCAAACTTATTATTCGCAGTGATCATCTTAGGACTCGGTTTCTTTGGTGGCCAATTTGTTGGCAAGATGTTGACAAACGCTACTAAAAACAAGTGGCTCGGGATCATTGTGCAAGTAGTCTTTGGCGTCTTTGCAGTTTTCATGGCATTAGACCAATTAGACTTCGCAAACAATATCGTAAATACAGCTTTCTTATTTATTGTTGGTGGCTTAGCAGTCGCATTCGCCGTAGCCTTTGGTTTAGGTGGCCGCGATTTCGCACATCATCAATTAGAAAAATTAGATAAAAAATTAGATGATGAAAATAACGATAAAAAAGAATAATTGATTTTGAGTATCGATAGGTTTTGACATTATATCCTGCTTTCAAACGCTATGATGATGCAGTTGAGCAGGCACAGAAATCTGTCTTACCTAGCTCGGATAGGATAAACTCGTTTAAAGCAAATACTCAAAAAGCGCTAAATGAAACCAGCAACTATTTTCTAAACAGAGGATCGTTGTTGGTTTTTTTGTGGCGAACTATAAATTCAAGCATAAGAGTAAGACAAAAGATATTTTGAAAGACGTTTAAAGGCCGTCGATTTAACCCATGTAATGGGATAGATCGACGGCCTTTTAGGATTGAACAGCTAGTTATGTCCCAGTTCCTTATACCTTATTTTTTATTTTGTTTCTTAGGCTGACTTTGAGAATGCCCGTTTAATTGCTGTCCGACTTCTTTCAAATAAGCAGTCAACTCATCCTTGATCTCTGGATTGTGTAATCCAAATCGGATCATTGTCTTCAAGTAGCCAAATTTGTTACCTACATCAAAACGTTCACCAGTAAACTCGTGGGCAAATACACGTTGCGTCAAGTTTAAACGATCAATAGCATCTGTCAATTGGATCTCATTACCTTTACCAGGTTTTTGTGTTTGTAACAGATCAAAAATCTCAGGTGTTAATAAATAGCGACCAATGATCGCCAAATTTGACGGCGCATCTTTCGGATCAGGCTTTTCAACAAATTGTTCAACATCATAAAGTCCCTGAGATAACTCCGAAATTGGTTTAATGATCCCATAATCTTTAGTCTCTTCATCTGGAACATGCATTACCGCTAAGGTCGAAGCATGTGTCTTATCATAACGATCGATCAATTGCTTAGTCAATGGCACCTTGTCATGCATCAGGTCATCACCTAACATGACAACAAACGGTTCGTTATCGATAAAATCACGTGCTTGTAAAATCGCATCGCCCAAACCATTAGGATGCGGCTGGCGAATGAAAAATAAATTGATATTAGTCGTTTCTTGAACAAGTTGCAATAAATGCGACTTGCCCTTTTCCTTCAAATTAGCTTCCAGTTCTGGATTCGAATCGAAATGGTTTTCAATTGGTTGTTTGCCTTTCCCAGTAACGATCAGAATATCTTCGATGCCCGAATCGATAGCCTCTTTAACGATAAATTCAATCGTTGGCTTATCAATTATCGGTAACATTTCTTTCGGGATCGCCTTTGTTGCGGGCAAGAAACGTGTCCCAAGTCCAGCAGCAGGAATAACTGCTTTACGTACTTTCATACAAAAACCCCTTTCTATCAAGAGAACAAAGAAAAACAGGAGAACTAGGCAATACTTTTGCATTAACGTTTTCTGCGATTGAATATCACCGTAGACTAAGCCCCATATCTGAGTCTTAAAGCTCAAATACAAGTCATTAAATTCTCCAGTTAACTCCAGTGTAACGCATCACAAGTTATAGGTTAAGTTTGAAGGACTTGTTAAATTAAAAAAGCATCGGTGAAAGCAGAAACATATTTGGCATAAAACTGTACATTACTTTTAGCTTACTTACGTACGCTTGTTTTTAAACTTTCGTAAAGATCTATACATTACTACTTGAGCCAACCTTTGTCAGAAACTTAGAAAAAAGACAGTAGTTTTTCCAACTGAGAATAACTACCGTCACTTTGCGTATTTGATTATTTTCGCTAACAACCAAGACATCAACCAATAACCCAAGCAAAGTCCCACTGCATTTGCCAAAACATCATTGATATCGATCCAGCGTGAAGTTAATTTTAGATTATCCAAAACCAGTTGCATAATTTCAATAAATAACCCAAGAGCCAGTCCTGAACAAAGAACGTTTCCAACACTTAATGGATGTTTTTTTAGTAAAGCAATAAAGATACCAAATGGAAATGTTATTAAAATATTTAAATAAAAGTCAAGATGCAGTGTTTCGACAAATGGCAGGTAAATAAACGGTGCATTACCTACGTATATATAAGGAACGGGATTACTTTCAGGTATCACTAATGGCAGTGTCGGGGCAAAACATAAAATACAAACAACTAGCAGGTATACGATAAACGCCAGCCAAATAAAATTGCGAACTGATTTTTTACTGAGGTTCAAAATAAATAATTCTCTCTTTCCGTTATTTATTAAAGTAGTCAAATCGCGTGAAACAAAAATTTGCACTTATACAACTAATACAACGACCTGACAATACTATTTCACCGCTCTTTTTCTACTAAATTATCGATCGTGTTTAGTCAACACATTGCAAGAAAACACGAGTCGATGTTAAAATCTGCGAGAACTCACCTTCTAAACAGCTTTCTTTGTTCTTTTTTAATATTCTTTTTTCCAAATTCACTTCATTTCAGCTGCGTTTATTATACAATAACCAACTAAAAAAACTAAAGTCATCTATTGCCAGTGACTTTAGCTTCATTCAAACTAATATTCTTCTTTCTTTTCCGGTGCAAGCACAAAATGACTGATATAAGGTTGCGAATTTTCATTATAGTTAAATTGATTGATCTGATTATCAGAAGATGTATTCCAATCAAAGAAATCAATGTCTGAATGCCACACATTTAACATCAAGTACTGCAAGTTTTTACGAGGCACATGCAACATTAAACTGTACTTTAGTCCCACTGGAATATCATAATTATTTTCCCATTTTTGCATGATAGCTTCCAATATTTTTTGTTGTTTTGTACCTAACGTAAAATACCGAAACTCATAGTAGCCATCCCAACTTGGTTGGCCGATCTCATGTTGCGTGACATAGTTTAAGCCCGAACCAAACACAGTTTTTTGATTAGATTTATCCAATAACATAAATTTATCTTCATCTATCACAGATTCCAAAAGTTTCAAGTCTCTGTCGGGATATTTCTTTTGTTTAGCACGTAAAACGTCTTCTGGTCCCAGTGCCAAACTGATTTTTTCAACTGCCATCACGATCACCCCTCTTATCCATAAATCTTTACAGCACCATTATAACATTTTCACGAATAAATTAAATTGAATCGAGGGCTGCCGTTTATATCCTTTGTCAAATTGCCTTCAGTGCTCCATTTGCCATAAGCGTAATTTTAAGGAGCCAGGAGCGATTCTAAAAGATTGAAGCCTTACTACTGTAACAACGATCGTGTTATTCTGATCCTTCTCCTTCGCTTTGCTACGTCCCAAAATAATGCAATCGTCATTACAAACCAGCTTCAAAACATCTTTTGTCTCACTACCGTTTAAAAATTATTTGTCTGGCAAAAATAACTTGGGTGCCCGAACTGCCAACAACCATACGATAACCATCGATGCCAGTGTCTCTGGTATCATATATGTTGCATTATAAATCGTGGAATAGGCGAAAACTGACTGGCCTTTTGGCGTATATTCGGCATAAAAAACAATGCCGGAGATCACGTTATTAAGATAGGCCATAAAACCACCCAATAAACTTGCGGCTAGAGTATAACCAAAGATCTTAACCTGATTTCTTTCTTGTAATGCCCCTTGCAAAGGTTTAGCAAAGAAACCCGCAAAGCCAACAGTCCCAAAACTCAAAACATAGTCAAAGATAACTTGTAGTGGGTTTAGAAAATAACCACCAAACATTAATTGCACGACCCCGCAGATAGCGCCAGCAGTACAAGCCCAAATTGGCCCACGGCGCAGGGCTAAGAAAATTAGTGGCAATAAGACAAGCGAAACGCTACCACCTTGAGGCATACGGAAAATAACTATGTAGCTTAAAACGATGGATAAGGCCGACATGATCGCTGTTTCGGTCAAAAGGCGGGTAGAATTTTTGGTTTGTGACATAATGGATCCTCCTAAAATATTATATAAAACATGAAAAACTCACTTGAAAACAACATTCACAGACTTTAGATCTCACTGTATTTGTGCTAACTTTCTTTACGGCAAACCCGCAAATAAAAACATTTGAAAAATTGCTAAAGCTATAACGGCAACTAGATAATTCCACCACGAGATCTTGATCACTGAATAATGTGTTCGTGGCTTATTTTCGGCAAAACCATGGGAAGTCATTGCTTCCGCTAAGTTCTCTGACCACTTCAAAGCTGCCAAAATGCTTTTGAATAATAATTGTATAAAAAACAATCTCAAAATAAACTACATCTATAAAATTGCTATCAATGTCAGCAAGATCACATCCCGTAAATGCCAAGCATTCTTCTTTCTTTCGTGCATAGTTCTCTCTCCTAACTTAAATCGACAACTGAAGGACCACTCAACCGAATTTCAAGTGTACACGAAAAAAACATGATTTTTAAAAGATCTATCGTAATTTCAGCAATAAAAAAATCTCCTTCAGCTTAAGCCAAAAGAGACTATTATTATCACTAACATTCGCAATTTGCGACCAGATAAAAACTGACTCCCTTCGCCGGTATTGACCGTATCAGGTTCAATGGGTGTTTTCTCAGCCTAATGGCACCCCAGATGTCTTATTTAATTAAAGTAACTAATAATGATGATATACCTAGTTTATAATAAAAGCAATAGAAAACGATTTAAATACGATAAAAGGCTAATTGAGCGAAAAAGTAGTTAATTGGCCCTAAGTACGGCTAACTTCGGGCCAAATATAACTCATTCGGCCCAACATCGACTTGAGGTGGGGCCATTTAGCATTTAATCGGACCCAAGTTCAGCAAATGTTGGTCCAATTACCCTCTAAATCGAGCACGCAACTAACTAATCCACCTTTAATCATGCCAAACTAGTGAGAGCCTCGCTCAACTTCTATCCGGTCAAAAGCCTCATGGACCACTAAAAACTAATTTTTAAAACTGTGGAGCGGGGCAGGAATCGTCCCACCACGCTGGATCATCGCATCCGATGAAGCCTGGTTAACGCCCATGATCGGTGCATGTCCCAATAATCCACCAAACTCGATAGTATCGCCGACGCCTTTGCCTGGCACCGGAATTACACGTACTGCGGTTGTTTTGTTATTGATCA
>NZ_KB714690.1:15888-40513 GCF_000349725.1 Ligilactobacillus pobuzihii E100301 = KCTC 13174 | reverse complement strand
CCCGATCGCCGCTTCATCCGCAATGATCGCGGAAATAGTATTGGCGGGAGTCTCGCCAGGCAACGCGATCATATCGAGGCCTACAGAACAAACAGCCGTCATGGCTTCTAGTTTTTCGATGTTCAAATGGCCCGCGGTGACGGCATCGATCATCCCCGCATCTTCTGAAACTGGGATAAATGCGCCTGATAGTCCTCCCACGTGACTACAAGCCATGATCCCGCCTTTTTTTACTGCGTCATTCAGTAAAGCTAAAGCCGCCGTTGTCCCGTGGGTACCTACACTTTCCAGCCCAATTTCTTCCAAAATTTGAGCAACTGAATCACCGACAGCAGGCGTTGGCGCTAAGGATAAATCAACAATACCAAACTGTGTGTTCAGACGCTGTGCCGCCAAAGTACCAACTAATTGCCCCATTCGTGTCACCTTGAAGGCGGTTTGTTTAATGGTTTCAGCAACAACATCCATTGATTCTCCCTTAACCTTTTCTAAAGCGGATTTGACCACTCCTGGTCCCGAGACACCGACATTAATAACGACATCAGGCTCACTAACTCCCTGGAAACCACCTGCCATAAAGGGATTATCTTCGACTGCATTACAGAAAACAACCATTTTAGCGTTAGCCATCACATCACGTTTGGAAGCATCAACGATCACTTGTCCCATCTGCGCAACGGCATCCATGTTGATCCCCGAACGAGTAGAACCAACATTGACTGACGCACAAACTAAGTCCGTTTCAGCCAAGGCCTCTGGTAAAGAACTCAATAATGTGCGGTCACCTTGCTGGAATCCTTTTTGTACTAAAGCTGAGTAACCACCAATAAAGTCGATCCCGATCGTTTGTGCTGCACGATCTAGTGTCTTGGCGTATTTGACGTAGTCCTTATCATGACTAGCTGCTGCAACGATCGCGATCGGTGTAACTGTCACTCGCTTGTTGGTGATCGGGATACCATATTCAGCCTCGATCTGCTGGCCAACCTTAACTAGGTCCTGGGCTTTAGTTGTGATCTTATCGTAAATTTTTTGGCAAGCAACATCACTGTCACTATCAATACAATCCAACAAGGAGATCGACATGGTGATCGTTCGAACATCCAAATTTTCGTTGGCGATCATATTGACCGTTTCCATAATTTTTTCTGTTTCCATAGCTTGTATCCACCCCTTGTTTCTAAAGTTGATGCATGGCACGGTAGATCTCTTCGTTACGTACGTTGATCTCCACACCTAAGCTGGTCCCTAATTTAGATAATTCCGCTGTCAAATTTTGAAAATCAGTTGTCTGCGGTAAGTCGATCAACATCATCATTGTAAAATTGCCACCCATGATCGTCTGAGAAACATCTAAAATATTGATCTCATAATCTGACAAATACTTGCTAACACCTGCAATGATCCCGACTTGATCTTGTCCGATCGTAGTTAAAATTGCGCGCATAATATTTCATCCTTCCATTGATTTGTTGCCCGTTAATTGAGGCATGCGCACCCAACCTAAGGTTAACGCTACTACCACATGAGCGAAAAAGAAAATTAAAAATGTCTTGTCATAGCCTAAGGCCGTGATCAACCAACCACCGGTCAATGGTCCTAAGGCACGGCCTAATGAACCGGATAAGCTTCCTAAAGATTGAATCGTACCGCGATCATGGTCATTTGCATAACGATTCAATAACATCGGAATCGCTGTTAGTGCGAGTATTTCACCTAAAGAAACAAAAGTGATCCCGGCTACGAATTGCCAATACTCATGAGCATTGACCAAAATCAGGTAAGAACAAGCAAAAACCAAGACGCCTAAAGCCACTTTCAATTTATCAGCCCGAAAAGTGTTGGAAAACAAGCGCGTGATAAAAGGCTGCAAGGCTATGATCTCCAAGGTTGAGATCGTAAATAACATGCTGTAACGTGACACCGAGATCCCCTGGCTGGTCATTAAGACCGACACATTACTGTTCCACTGTTCGTAACACATCCAGATCACGATCATTGTTAAACAGACTACAAAGATCCCCAGCTTATTTGCCAAACTAGTTCGCACCGTACCCGTCATAGTTTTTGTAGAAAATTTAGCCACGGTAAAATCCTGAAATTTAAAGCGGACCAAAACCAAGGTCAGCGTAAACAAAAGCGCAGAACCACCAAAGATCAACCGAATACTAATATCAAATAACAAGCCAGACAAAAGCGTTGCTAACGCCATCCCGATATTAGCTAACCAGTAGCCATTATTAAAAATATTTGGGTCATCCTTTTGTAAAAAGGCTAAGTAACCATTCACAGCCGAGTTCAAAACGCCTAATCCCAAACCATAAAAAACTAATAAAATGGGATACACCGGCCAAATTGGAAATAAAGTCAGTAAACATAAGCATAAAACCTGTGTCGCTCCGCCCAAATACATCGTTTTTTTCTGGTGCCAGTTATCAAATAAACGTCCACCTATCAAGTTACCAACGGTCATTGCACCAGAAAAACCTAACAAAACGTAGCCAGCTATGACTAAACTCTTATGTAAGGAATTGTGCACGTACAAAGTTGTGATCGGCATGATCAAACGATCCCCATATTGACCAACATATCAGCTAATAACACATATTTATTCTTCACTCATCATGATCTGCCTTCCATTACACCTAAAGTGTATGATTTTTGTTAATGTTATCGTACTGATTTATTGCTTAATTTGCAATAAGTACGTACAGTTAATATAACTATTTTTGTAGGAGATGACCTAACATGTTTACATACCAGATCGATGATGAAGTCAGTCTTGCCATTCCACGCCCAAAAACAGACGCAATCCCTCTTTTCTCATTGGTTGAAGAAAGTCGTAGTGACCTTGCCCCATGGTTATCTTGGGTAGCAGGAATGCAAAATGTGGCCGACGAAGAAAATTTTTTACGCACAGTTTTAGAAAACTTTGGTAAAGGAATTTCGGTAAATTTAATTATCCGTTATCAAAAACAAGTTGCTGGCATGATCAGTTTTAATCGTTTTTTGCAAATGGATCATTCAACTGAGATCGGCTACTGGTTAGGTAATAAGTTCAAAAACCGTAACATTATGCATCGTGCGGTGATAGCGATGTGTAAACTTGGTTTCTTAGAATATGATGTGCATAAAATCGAGATCCACGCAGCTATTGATAATGTAGCTAGTAATCACGTGGCACAAAAAGCAGGATTTCATTTGGATGGCATGGTTCGAGCCAGCGAACTGTTAGCTGATGGATTTCACGATGCCAATATATGGACACTACTTAAAGAAGAGTGGCAAACAGATCACTAGTAGCAAATGTTAAAATATTAAACAAGAGATTTTTCAATTTGAAACAAGGAGAGTAATTTATGCAAAAAATCGCAGTATACTGTGGTGCTTCGATGGGAAATGAAAAAGCCTATCAAGAAGCGACCATGCAGTTAGGAAATTATTTAGTCGAACATGACTACGAGCTAGTTTATGGTGGCGGCGGTTTGGGCCTAATGGGCTTACTAGCTGAACAGGTTTTAGATAATGGAGGACAAGTCCACGGGATCATGCCACACAAATTAGTAGAACGTGAAGTTGCGTTTGACAAATTGACTGACTTAACAGTCGTTGATAATATGGCACAAAGAAAACAAATGATGCTCGACCTTTCTGATGGCTGTATTGCATTACCTGGCGGTCCGGGAACTTTGGAGGAAATTATTGAAGCTTTTTCATGGGCTCGTATTGGTGAAAATAATAATCCCTGCATCTTTTATAATGTCAAGGGATACTATGACCCTTTGAAAATTATGTTTGATCAAATGACTGAAAAAGGATTCTTGACATCTGAAGACCATCAGAAATTACTCTTTTCAGATTCTTTAGATGAAATTTTTAACTTTATGACAGACTACGTTCCACCTAAGATCAGAACTTACAACACAGCAAATGAAACTAAGTTTTAGCTAAACCGTTCTTAAATTTTAGCTTGACTTCTCTTATATCGCGTTTATAATGAAATACAACTTAATAATGAACAAAAACTATGAGCAGACTAGTAGTTATAAGCACAGACAGAGAGTATTCGGAGCTGGAAAGAATACATGATAGTTTATAATGAATCACACCTGTCAGTTGATTTTCTGAATGTAGTCGAGTATATATACAAAAGTAAGAAATTCCGGAAAACGCCCCGTTAGCGCACGAGTTTGGTCAAATTAAACTCCGTGAGTTCGTTTGTGTGAGCAAGCGATGAACATGAGGTGGAACCGCGAATAGTCGTCCTCTTAGGCCTAATGCCTAGGGATGGCTTTTTTATTTTCTAAATAATCATTTGATCAAACTTGCTGAGGTTATCTGTGTAAGCAGGTAATAAATACGAGGTGGGACCACGGCTAAAGTCGTCCTTTGTGTCTGTGTGACATAAAGGACGACTTTTTTTATTGATTTTTAACTGTTATTGTCTTGCAAGTTGCTTGAGCCTTTACCGACTTGCTCCACTCTGTTTTTATAGTGGAGTTTTGAACCCCAAAAGGTTGCGCCTAGCTATCCTTCACACTATATTGCTAAAACCACAATATGGCGTGAAAGCTCGCTAGTGCTCTCCTTTTAAGCGGGGTTCTCCACTCTGTTTTTATAGTCGAGTTGCTCAAGTCAAGGCTTTCCGCCTAACCAACTTTGACGCCACATCCTAAAATCGGATATGGTGCCAAAGTCCGATAGTGCTCGAGCCTTTATCGACTTGCTCCACTCTGTTTTTATAATTGGAGGTTTTATTATGACTTATATTGAACAAATTGCACCATCTTTACTAGCAGGAGCTTGGATGTCTATCAAGATCTTTTTGTGGACCCTGATTGCTTCAATTCCCTTAGGTGTCCTCGTTAGTTTAGGGCTTCTTTCTAAATTTAAACCACTCCGTGCCATTTTAAAATTTTACGTGTGGGTCATGCGTGGTACTCCACTCTTATTACAATTGATTTTTGTTTTTTACGGCCTACCGATCATCGGAATCATTTTTCAACGTTATGACGCTGCTTTATGTGCTTTCATCATGAACTACACTGCCTATTTTGCCGAGATCTTTCGTGGCGGTTTCCAAGCGATCCCTGAAGGTCAATTCGAAAGCGCCAAAGTCTTGCGTTTGACTAAATGGCAAACTTTGATGCATATTGTGATCCCGCAAGTTATCAAGATCGTGATACCATCGATCGGTAACGAAGTCGTCAACTTAGTTAAAGATACATCCCTAGTTTACGTCATCGGGTTAGGCGACCTCTTACGTGCCGGTAACGTCGCCACTGCCCGCGATGTCACCTTAGTTCCATTAGTCTTAGTTGGTGTCATTTATTTAGCCATGACTGGTGTCGCTTCATATGCTTTGCGTAAAGTTGAACAGCACTACTCGAAGTGGAGATAGGAGGATCACTTATGCTTGAATTAAAAAATATTACAAAAAAATTTGGTGAACGTACCATTTTAGATAACTTGAATTTAGAAATACCTGATGGGCAGATATTAGCTATTGTTGGCCCTTCTGGTGCTGGTAAAACAACTTTACTACGCTGCTTAAGTGGTCTGGAAACTCCAGAGCAAGGTTCATTTTTATTAAATGGTCAACCTTTTGACCCAGCAGCTCCAGCGAACGCAGAACAAATCATCGGGGTCGTTTTCCAAGACTACCAACTTTTTCCTAATTTAACTGTGCTACAAAACATAACTTTGGCTCCCAAATTAGTACTCAAGCAAAAGGAAAAAGCCGCAGAGAAACAAGCTGAAAGATTGCTCCAGCAATTAGACTTAGCTGGAAAAGAACAGCTCTATCCCTACCAGTTATCTGGCGGTCAACAACAACGGGTCGCTATCGTACGTGCCTTAGCGATGGAACCGCAAGTCTTGTGTTATGATGAGCCGACTTCAGCCTTGGATCCTGCCTTACGTGAAAAAGTCGGTCAGATCATCTTGAGTTTGAAAAATGAAAAAATGACGCAAGTGATCGTGACCCATGATATGGATTTTGCTAAACAAACTGCTGATAAAGTCTTTACTGTCAATGCTTTGGATGCTTTAGGAGGCGACTCTGTTTGAAAAAAAAACACTTACTAACACTTTTTCTATCATTAGTATGTCTGCTTTTTTTAAGTGCCTGCAGCATATCAGTAGGGCATAAAGCTGATCAAACAGACAACTGGGCTAAGATCCAAAAGCGTGGTTATGTGACGATCGGTGTCGACGATACATTTGTACCGATGGGCTACCGTCAAAAAAATGGCCAGTTAGTGGGATACGACATTGACTTAGCCAAAGCAGTTTTTAAAACTTATGGCATCAAAGCTAACTTTCAAACGATCGACTGGTCCATGAACGCAACTGAATTAAAAAACGGGACGATCGATCTGATTTGGAATGGTTTTACCAAGACACCCGAACGCCGCTCTAAAGTAAGTTTTAGCCGCACATATTTGAAAAATAATCAGGTCTTAGTATCATTAAAAAAAGATCACATCAACTCTTTAGCGGACATGCAAGGCAAAGTCTTAGGCGCACAAACTGGTTCGTCTGGGTCAAATGACATCAATAAATATCCTAAGCTTCTGAAAGATAGGATCAAAGACCATGAACCCATTTTATACGAGTCGTTCACTAATGCCTTCATTGACTTAAATTCTGGTCGGATCCAAGGACTATTGATCGACAGTAGTTACGCTGATTACTACATTGCCCATCAAAAGCACCCCGAAGATTTTCAAACGATCCGTGGTGCCTTCCCTGATGAACAATTTGGTGTAGGTATGCGCAAAAGTGATGTCACGATGAAACAAAAAATCGATCAAGCACTTGTTAAACTAGGAAAAAACGGGACCTTAAAACAAATCAACCAAAAGTGGTTCGGTGATAAAGCTGATTCGCCATTGGTCAAAAACAAATAAAAACAACCATTATCCTCATTGATTTATGCTTGGATAATGGTTATTATTTTTTATTTGTTTTTACGTTATTCTAACGCGCTTTTAGTTCGTCTTCTGCAACCCATTTATGATTTTTGACCTGCTTATCACCATTTGTCGGTTGATAATTGACCATATATGCTGGACCGTCTTTGATCTCAACGATCGTTGCTGAACTATTTTTTATGCCTGGCATATGGTCAGCTGTTAGTGTCACCTTATCGCCTTTACCGTATTCCCTACGATTACCTTCTATCTCGTCATTAGTGACCCACTTATGATCTTTAACGACTTTTTTGTCAGAAGAAGGCTTATAGTCTACTGCGTACAATTTTGAATCATAAGCATTCACGATCGTTGCATTAGCATTTTTCATACCTTTCATATGATCTGCACTTAATTTAACCTTAGAACCCGCTTTATATTTAGGATCTTTAGCTTTTTTTAAAGAGCTATCTTTTTGGGAATTTGAGCCATGGTGCATCTTCATTTTTTGCGAAGAATGACTTTGATCATCAGAGCTTTCTTTATGACTTGAGTCACTAGAACACCCAGATACTACAACGATCAGTAACAATGCTATGCCTAAATAACGCAATAATTTTTTCAACTTACCCCTCCTCATAAACTATTTTGGCTACATATCGAAATGTCTCGACATCCTTACTTTAACGAAAAAAAAGTTTTCCCAGCTATGTATTACTGTGAAAACTTTCTATTGCTCACTTATTTTTCTTTAAATTCGCCCTCGATCATTGAGTCATCATCGTCATTTCTTGAGCCTCCTTGCTGGCTAGGGGCATCAGGCATGATGATCGCAGCGGCAAAATAGAAAATGGCTCCCAAAATGATGTTTCCAGGAAAAATAATTAAAAAGGCCCCAATCAAGCGTACGATCGACTTATCCCAACCAAAGTACTCGGCTACGCCACCGAACACACCACTAACGACCTTATTGGTTGATTTTGTTAATTGTTTTTTCTTCTTACTCATATTTTTCTCTCCTTTAATACTGGCCACGCACCATTAAAATTCTTACTACTTAGATTTTTATTCATGCATTTGCGTTAGTTGCATCACGCTTTTTATCTGGCACAAAGACTTGATCCAAACTTCTCTTGTAATCTGTCCACATTTTATAAACTTTAGCTAAATGCTGCTCACCACTTTCAGTGATTTGATAATACCTCCGATTTCTGCCCTGAAACGGCTGGTCGTATGTCGTTAAATAACCATCTTTTTTTAACCGACGTAGCACTGGATACATCGTTGATTCTGAAATCGAAATTGCTTTTTGCATTTCTTGAGTTAATGCATAACCATAATAGTCCTCTCGATTTAGTAAGGCTAAAACCAGGCCGTCAAGCAGATCAGCGGTTACTTGAATTTTCATAAGCAATGCTTCCTTTCTTAAACCGTCTGGCTAGCGTACTGTGTTGTCTCCACTTGAGTTCTTAACGGTGATCACATTTTGGCTAGTACCACTGTGGATGTTGCCACCATCACTTGTTTTACCAAATACGCTATTGTCACCATCTTCATTGACCACTTCATACCCACCAGCTTTAATGTTTCTCAAGACGTTATCACCATCATCATTTGTAATTAAATAACCATGAGAAACTGTACTTTCTGACAAGTTGATATCACCATCAGACAATTCAGCTTTACCACCGTCCAAGGCAACATTACGCATATTGACATCGCCGTCTTCTTGTTGGATCTCAACACGACGTAAAGCACCATTTGAAACATTAATATCCGAATCTTCACTTGTCACTAATCCGGATAACAAGTTGGTATTTTCAAACCGAACTTCACTACTATCTCGCATTTCAATATTGGCATTATCAACGTTCATGTTACTTAGCTTCAAAGCACCTTCAGAACCGATCGCTTCTAAATAATCAGTACTAATGGCTTTAATATGCGTTTCACCATAGTTATTAAGATTACGTACCTTCTTTAATTTCACATTGTCAGGAACATAAACTGTCACTTTATTGCTGACATCTTTTTCATTACCAAACCAACGAAAACCAACAAAACGATTCTTTTGAGTTGAACCTTTTTGTCGGACTGTCAAACGACCGTTCACAACTTTGACACTTGGACGTGCACTCTTGCGCCCATTATATTTAACTTGATAATCATTTCCACGGCGGATCTTAACATCAGCGTTGCTGACAGACACGTCAATTTGGTCGAAATCATCGATGCCATAATTTTTATGATAATCAGCTTTGGTACTATAAACCATCGGACGCCAGTTGTTAAATACTACGTCTTTTGCACCATGAGCAAAACCACCGATAATTAAGAAAACTATCCCAACTACTAAGAGGATCCAACCCCATTTAAATGTTTTTTTCATTATTCTCGACCCCCTTTACGATTTCCGTATTTGTGATAAACGAAACGGGAAAAGTTCGCGATGCCCTGGATCACAGCAGCACAGATCCAATATAATATCGGGATCACGATCATCAAAACTGCTGTCGCCGTTAAGGAACCACCAATATAAAAGAGACCTACGAACGGAGCTGTAAACAACAAACCTAATCCGGCATACAATGCCATTCCGGCCATCACGATCGCAGCTGCGATCATGACTACCAAACTAACTATCGCTGCAAGCAATAGTGCACCGACTACCACTAAGGCGATCAGGACAAAAAAACCGATCGTCAAAGTAAACGGTGAAGTAATGATCGCCAAAGCAATCAACCAGATCATTTTCGAATTAGACTGGGGTGTCGCAAATCGACCATTTTTGGCTTCCTTTTCACTTTGTTTGATCGATTGATCCGCCAAGATCTTACGACTTAACTGACGAGGTGTCCCCAACTCATTTTCGATTTCGTCTCGGCTTTCCAATCCAGCATCTGTTAAATATTCTTCATAGAATTCTAGTGCACTTTTTTTCTCGTCCTCACTTAAATTACCCAGGTATTCTTCTAGGTCAACTAAATACCTCGCTTTATCCATAACTACTCCCCCCTGCATCTCACGAATTTTACTGCATTTCCATTCAAACTATATTTTATAATGATATTATATAGTATATAATATTAAAAGTAAAGTAATAATGTAATAACACACTGAAACTTCTCATCAAACTTAACTTCAATTAGATAAATATAATGTATTATTATAATACAGCCTTATTATGACCGGTTTTCATAGTCTTCTCAAGTAAAAGGAATTGATGCCAAAAACTTCTCAGCTATTGTCTATAAATGTCATTTTCGGTGATCATTTTTTCTAAAGAAAGTAATTAGCTTTAAAACTCCTATAGGTTTACTGCAATATTTCAGGTAGAATAGTAGTATGCATTAAGAAAAGAAAACAGAAAAGATCAGACTTAGAATAAAAATCTCATTTATGAGCTACATTTAAAAACAGGAGGTATTTTATGGACACTGAATCAACCGGTTTCACTAACGTACAAAAACTTGACCCAGATATCATCGTAGACTTGCGTTACGCCACAACTAACAACTTCACTGGGGAAGTGGTCTATGATTTTTCAACTGCTATCGCCCGGACTGGAACTGCTCAAAAACTTGCGGTAGCTAGCTCGATCGTTAAGGAACAAGGGTATCGTTTAAAAATATGGGACGCTTTTCGTCCAACCCAAGCACAAAAAAGACTTTTTGAGGTCTATCCTAACTCTGAATTTGTAGCTCCACCTGATGAAAATTATAGTCATCAAAAAGGGGTGACTTTTGATTTAACTATGACATTTGCTAACGGTGAAGAATGCCCGATGCCAACTGGCTTTGACGACTTCACCGCAATGGCTCGTCGTTCCTCTAAATGGCCTGATGAAGCCGCTAAGTATCATAAAATTTTGGATGATGCAATGAAACAAGCTGGCTTTGTCGGTTACGAAAGTGAATGGTGGGACTTCCGTGATTCTCAAATGGATGAATATGGTCCACTCCAAGCTGATCCAAATGATTACAAATAACTAGCTGTGCAATTCTAAAAGGGCCTTCGAACAACCACTAAATGGGGTAGATCGAAGGCCCTTAAATGTGCTCCAAAAGATTAAAGCCTTACTGCAACGATGGTTACGTCATTCTGTCTCTTCGCTTTACTACGATCCAAAATAACGCAATCGTCGTTACAAATCGGCTTCAAAACATCTTTTGTCTCACTCTTGTTTAAACGTGTTCCAAAAATCGAATACTTACTTTGTTTTTATCCAGTGACCATATTGGAAAAATTTTCTAAATCAAAGTATCATGAAAATAACCAGTTAAAAGTATATTAGGAGGTAATTTACATGCAGCGACAATTAGCACGCAAACATATCATGCTACAAGGAATAAACATGGCATATTATGATGAAGGTGCTGGGATCCCAATTATTTTGCTTCACGGTTTTCCGGATTCTGCTGATGTCTGGCGCAAAATGGCACCACTCTTGATCAACGATGGTTATCGCATAATTGCGCCAGACCTCCGTGGCTTTGGTGAGTCAAACGCACCGATCGCTGTCGGTAGTTACAAAATCAAGTATCTCATGCAAGATATCGTTGAATTAAAACAACGCCTTGCCTTAGATGGACCACTTAAATTAGTCGGTCATGATTGGGGCGCCATCTTGGGGTGGTGTTTGATCACATTTTACCCCGAACATTTTAGTTCATTTGTTCCATTAAGTGTTGGTCACCCAAAAGCCTACGCCAACGATGGTGGTTTTGAACAACAACAAAAAGGCTGGTACACAATGGCATTTCAGTCAGAAAAATTTGCGGAGAAAATGTTTTCGCAAAATGACTGGGCTGTTTTACGCTTATTTAGCGAAAATGACCCCGAAGCTGATTCCAATTGGATCCCAGATCTCAGTCGTCCTGGCCGTTTTACCGCTGCTTTAAACTTATATCGCGCTAACTTGAAACCAACGAAAGTTAAAGTTCCTTTCCCGCCCACTGAAATACCAGTTTTTGGGATCTTTGGCAAAAGTGATCCCTATCTCAGTTCAGCACAAATGGCTGCTTCTAGTAAATACGTAGGTGGCCCTTTTTCCTGGCAATCTATCAAGGGTACACATTGGTTACCCTTAGATAAACCCGAATTAGTCACTGAGTTGATCACGAATTTTTACAATTTACCATTACCGGATATCAAGTCCAACCTAAAAACCACGGAAGCTAAAACTTGGGATAAACTTTTACACGTTGCTAAAAAATTCAGAGACTAAAAACATTAACAAGCGATATACGCTACTTATACTGTACTTTAAAAATTTTAAATATTTTGCCGAACTCTTAAACCCACATCCAGTATGAACTGCAAAATAATCTCAGAATTTTGGTGCTTTTGGGCTGCCTGAACCAAACTAGTGAAAAATCGCTCCTTAGTAATGGCACGGCTTTGCGCGCACTTGTCTCCTTTCTCTGTTATTTTTACCACGCAGGCTGGACTTGGGATAAAAGTTGTGTCAAAAGATAGGCAACATGGATAACACCAAAACTGCGATATTTTTGACTTGCGTTCGGTTGTGATTTCGTTAAAAAATGCCCAGCTTTTTTTCGAGTTGAATTTTAGAAAAAATTGTAAAGTGCTCTCCTTATAATAATAAATCTGGAATAAACAAAATCCGTATTTATTATCAAGGAGAGTTTTTTATTCCTAAAATAACAAATAAGACTGATATTAGAGCAGTAAAAGCCACCGGACTGAGATATATCTAATTGTGTGATTCTAAAAGGCCATCGATCTATCCCATTAAATATGGTTAAATCGACGGCCCTTAAACGTGTCCCAAAAGATTGAAGCCAAGATCTATAAATTAACTACTGATCAGAACTAGTATTAGTCCTGCCTGCGAAAACTGGTCGCAAAAAGTGAACCACCAGACCAAGTGCTGCTCCGATTACTGCAGGCAGTAACCAGTCTAAACCAAATGACGCCAAGGGCAAAAGGCTCTGTTGGAAATCACCTAAGGCCTGTCCGAAAGCACTTTGGCTAACTAGTGGCGGAAAAGAAGCAACCATATCTAAACATGCGGGTATTGCTGTAAAAGCCACAGTCCAGAGGTAAACAACTGGATCGTGTTTGAACAAAGGCGAAGCCACTGATAAAACGATCAAAACCATGGCAAATGGATATAGAAACATCAGCATTGGTGTGGACCAACTGATAATTTTATCCAAACCAAAGTTAGCTGTCAGAAATGAAGCTAAACAAGATAATGCCAACCAAACATGGTAACTGACCTTAGGAAAATGTTTATGGAAATCTTGCGCAAAGGCTGCTACTAACCCAACGGCTGTTGTCAAACAAGTAACGGTGATCAAAACCGCCAGCAAAGCGTGTCCGGCAGCACCCAAATAATGGGTCACGATTTGATTGAAAGCTACCCCGCCATCTGCGGAAACCTTGAATTGGGCCAAAGTCGTAGCACCCAACCAGATCAAAGCAGCATAGATCAAGCCGATCATACCCATCGCTAAAAAGCCGGCTTTCATAGTCACTTTCCCATTGCTGCGTGGAGTCGTTTTGCCCAGCTGCTTGATAGCAGTCACGACTGTCACGCCGAATGCTAAACCAGCCAAGGCATCCATCGTATTATAGCCTTGCAAAAATCCGTTAAAAAATCCTGCCGACTGGTAATTTAAAGTAACATCCTGCTCACCTGCCGCACCCATTGGATGGAAAAATCCGAGCAGAAATACTACGAAAAGTAATAGGAAAAAGACCGGATTCAATACCCTACCCAACATGTCCATGATTTTAGACTGCTTGTAAGAAATTAAGAAGGCCGCCCCGAAGAAAAGAGCCGAAAATAAAAGCAGACCTATGTGTGACCAAGAACTCGGTAACATTGGTTGAAAACCAACTGTAAAGGGAACTGTAGCTGTCCGCGGTGTTCCGAAAAGCGGGCCGATCGTCAGATGGATCAGTACCATAAAAGCCAGGGCAAAATAACGACCTAAAGGTGCCCCGACGTCATACACACCTTGCGAATGAGTCACACTGATCGCTAAAACAGACAGTAACGGCAATAAAACAGACGTAACTAAAAACCCCAGCCCGGCTGTGACCCACTGAGCTCCAGATAGTTGGCCTAAATGTATTGGGAAAATCAAGTTGCCGGCCCCAAAGAAAAGAGCAAACAACATGGAACTAACGACGAAGTATTGTTTCTTTGTTAATGGATTTGGATCGAGATCTTGTGTATCGTGCATAAATAATTAACTCCCTTATTTGTAAATTTTGACGCAAAATTTTAATCGGACTAATGTCACTTGGAGATTCCACGATCACCACTTCCTTCCATTAAATTATGTATATAACGAGCATAAATTACCTCACAAAAAAAGCACCCTCGATCCAGTTTCATACTGAATTAAGGGCGCTTTGTGCACTGTACCACCTTATTTTACAGACCTAATGATCTCTCAAAAAAGCCTACCTTTCTTCACGTACGGTCAAAAAGACGATACGTTAACACTATAATGGGTGTCACCAATGCACGTTACTTAAATTCGGTGCATCGCTCAAAAGGGATCTTCACACCTTATGGCCTGCTTCCTTTCACCACACGAAGCTCGCTTTCGACTTTAAAGATGATACTTA
The DNA here is from genome assembly GCF_000349725.1 of Ligilactobacillus pobuzihii E100301 = KCTC 13174. Classification (GTDB taxonomy): domain Bacteria; phylum Bacillota; class Bacilli; order Lactobacillales; family Lactobacillaceae; genus Ligilactobacillus; species Ligilactobacillus pobuzihii. The sequence continues at coordinate 25,991 of NZ_KB714690.1, read as the reverse complement.
ACTTTCTCACAGCGTTTTGTAATTTATTGTTAATAATTCTAATCTATAAATTTTAGCTTGTCAAATAAAACTCAAAACCGGTTTCCATGGCTCAATATTGCGAAAAATAAATTTCCGTAAATTCCTCTCAGATAGTATCAAAGACAACGCACATCGCAATTACTCATGGATCTCTAAAGGCAAGTGATCTGGATCAAAGAAAAAAGTCATCTTTTCATCCGTGAATTTGTCTTGACGAACTGGTTCACACTCAATACCGTACTGAGCCAATTTTGATACTACCTGGTCAACATCTTTGACTTTAAAAGCCAAATGGCGTAAACCCGCTGCTTCTGGATCACTTACACGGGTTGGCGCAGTTGGTTTGATAAACAACTCCAAAGTCAGACCTGCACCGACCAAGTGAAATAAAATATCTTCTTTTTCTAAACGGACATGTCGGTCTTTTATAGTAAAGCCTAGCTTATTAACATAAAAATCAAGTGCCTGCTTTTCATCATGACAAATCACGGCCAAATGATCAACTTCTGCAAATATCAAATTATTTTCCTCCTATTAAAAAAGCAAGTCTCCCTACAGAGAACTTGCTAAATAGTCTTAACGACCTTCTAAAGTTTCATCGACTTTTTTGATTTTTTTACCGATCGACTTCACCGTTTGAACACTATCTTCGTATTCTGGATAAGTCATATCGATCGAATCTAAACAAGTTTTAACTTGGTTTTTAACGGCATCTTCACTGTCGATCCCTTTTTTAGTCAACTTAATATAGACTTTCCGACCATCTTCAGGGACGTGTGTCCGAGTGACCCACTCATCTTTTTCCATCCGCTTTAACAAAGGTGTCAAGGTTCCGGTATCAAGTTTCAAGCGAGCACCGATCTCTTTGATCATCATCGGACGACGTTCTTCCCACAACACTAAAAGCGTTAAGTACTGTGGGTAGGTCAAATTAAATTCTTTCAGTGATTCTGAATAGAACTTTGTATAAAACTTTTGTGCGGAATAGATCGCAAAACAAAGTTCATTTTCAATATGCCCCGGTTCATATTCTTTCATGGAAATTCTCCTTTGCGTAAATAACTGTGACTCTGCCTAAAATTCAACTCTGTGTGCCTAATATTTGCTACTGCGGATCGACTACAACTGCGCGACGTGGTTCATTGCCCCTGGAATACGTTTCAACATGCTCATTATCTGCCAAGCTAGTATGAATCACTTTACGTTCTAAGGCAGGCATTGGATCAAGTGTGATCGGTTTTCCTGCGGCGATCGCATCACGAGCAGTTTTCTGTGCCAAATGTGACAAAGTTTCTGCGCGACGATCCCGATAATTGGCAACATCTAAAATCACGCGGACACGCCGACGGACTCGTTTGTCTAAAAAGTCCTGCGCTAACAGCTGCAAAGAATTCAAGTTTTTACCACGTTTCCCGATCAACAAACCTTCTTGCTCAGTTTCAAAATCATAGTAAACCGTATGCTTTTCTGGTGTCACATTGATTGTTGCGCTGATTCCCATATTCTTCGTAACTTCCGCCAAATAATTTCCGAGCTCCACCAAGACATCTTCAAAACTTGGACCTTCTGGCTCTGTAGGAGCAGCTTCTTTTTTAGCTGTTGCTTTAAAATCAGCGTCTTTTTCCTTATCGTCTTTGGTCATGTTAGTTTCAGTTTTCTCGTCATTAACACTAGAAGCTGACTGCTCTTTTGTATTTTGTGGCTGAGTCGTTTTTTTCTCACCCACCTTAGATGATTCTGTGTCCTGCGTTTTTGTACTATTCTTTGCTTTGGACTCAGTTTTTACTCCTTCGTTTGGAACTGGCTTTGGTGTTGATTTCTGTGCCTTAACTGTTATTTCAACAGCCGCTAATTGCTTACCAATACCCAAAAAGCCTTTCTTACCGTTCGAAATAACTTGAACGTCCACTTGAGCACGCGTCACTTTTAAATCAGTTAAGCCAGCAGAAATTGCCTCTTCAACTGAATTTGCTTCATATTTCGTCGGTGTTCCCTCCTGACATTTATATATTATTTCTTCTCTCAAAATAACTGCATGAAAGCGCAGTTAACATACTTTAGTATACCACAACATAGTTCAATTGATGAACGTTTTTGGCATTATAATGATTTGACAAGCAACATTTTTGTATAAAACCTATTTACAAGCCAATTTCATTTTTAGTTAAAATTTTTATGTTTCTTATCCAGCTCAATTACCAAACTTCAACCGAGCTGATTATCTTGTATTGCTACCTTGAAATCTTGGACTTTAACAGCTGGATCACTTGCCTGCATCAAGTCAGATACAACTGCCACACCTGCTGCTCCTGTATTTTTAAGAGTCTTCACTCTATCTGGACGCATGCCGCCAATCGCATATACAGGCAGATCAACACTGGCACAAATTTCCGTAAGTGTTGCGATGCTAGTTTGCACCGTTTTAACGTGTGTTGTGGTAGGAAAAATTGCACCACACCCCAAATAATCTGCTCCTTGTGCTTGGGCGATGTCTGCCTGCTCAATAGTTTTAGTCGTTGCACCAATGATCGCTTCAGGCCCTAATATCTGACGTGCGAGATTGACAGGTAAATCACTTTGGCCTAAATGTACACCTGCTGCTTCGCTCGCCTGAGCAATATCTATTCGATCATCAATAATTAACGGCACGTTATATTTATCAGTAAGTTGTTTAACTCGTAATGCCCAATTCAAAAGTTCTCGACTGCTGCCAGTTTTTTCTCGCAGCTGCACCAAATCGACTCCAGCTTGACATGCTTTTTCAATAACAACTAAAAATTGTTCATCCGTCAAATTTGTATGATCTGTGATCAAATAAAGTGATCCCCATTTTTTTTGTCATTTTTTCTCCTTTGCAAATTCAAAATAAAGCGCTACAATTACATTATCATAAATACAGAAGTCTATGGGGTGCTATTATAGCTGAGATCAGACCCATGAACCTGCTCTGGACAATACCAGCGAAGGGATAGACAAATTAAATAATATTAATTTTAGTCTATTCGTACGTATTACTACGAATGGACTTTTTATTTATTTTGGCACAGTGATCCCATGGACTTTTAAAAAATTTGAGGTGCTCAATATGTCAAAACAGAATTCACGTATCAAAAAAATCACGATCGTTGCTTTAATGGTCGCGATCGACGTTGTTTTATCGCCAATTTTTCGAATCGAAGGTATGGCACCAATGTCCAGTGTCGTTAACGTGATCGCTGCCCCACTTTTAGGGCCTGTCTATGCAACCATCATGGCTGTCATGTGCGGGATCATTCGCATGTTATTATTAGGGATACCGCCACTAGCCCTGACTGGTGCAGTTTTTGGCGCTTTACTTGCCGGGATCTTTTACAAATGGGGACACAAAGTATGGTGTGCTACGCTAGGTGAGATCATTGGAACTGGGATCATTGGGTCATTGCTATCTTACCCAGTTATGGCATGGTTCACTGGCTCTAGCAGCAGTTTGTACCTCTTCATTTATACACCACGCTTTTTCGGTGCAGCTGTGATCGGTTCAGTTGTAGCCTACATTATTTTACTAAAGTTAATTCAAATCAAACCATTCAAAGAGGCCCAAAAATTATTTTGGCCTGAAGGATTTTTAAGGAGTGAGTAATATTTCGCAAATCAATGTCCAGCCGGCTTTTCCCTTATCAAAAACACCTTTGGTCCACTGCATCACCAACGATATTTCGTTAGAAACAGTGGCTAACGCACTGTTATACGTGGGAGCTAAACCATTGATGGCAGATTACCCAGCGGAATTTGCCGATATTTTCCAACAAACTGACGCACTACTATTAAATTTAGGACATCTTTCAAGAACACAGGTGACGTCTTTAAAACAAGCAAGTAAATGGGCCTATGAGACTAACAAACCAACTGTTTTGGATGTTGTCGGGATCACAGCTACCAAATTACGCAATAATTTAGCCCATGAGTTGTTAGAAAAAACAGCCTCAATTTCTGTGGTCAAAGGAAACATCTCTGAGATGCGGACTTTTTGTGGACTGTATAGCCACGGACGCGGTGTTGATAGCAGTAACTTAGATCAAGAAAATGGGGCTCTAACTGAACTCAAAACGAGTTTGTGTAAAGTAACCCAAGAATATCCCCATACAGTTTTTCTAGCGACCGGTCAACGTGATCTAATCGTTTCTTACGATAAAGCTTTTGTTTTGGAAAATGGCGTTTTTGGCCTTGATTCCTTCACCGGTTCAGGCGATATCGTGGGTGCATTGATCGCAGCTATTTTAGGTACAAAAACATCTCCGTTACAGGCCGTGCTCAACGCCGTCAGTTATTTCAATTTATGTGGAGAACAGGCTGCGAAAAAAAATGACGTGACAACAGGGATCGCAACCTTCCGACATCTAACTTTAGACCAATTATCGTTGTTATCACAAGACCATAATTGGACTAAAAAGATCAGAGCCTATAAATTAGATGATCACTGTCATAATATTGATAATTAGCAAAAAACTCGCACTTTTAACTGGAAACACTCAGTTAAAGATACGAGTTTTTTGTTTTGGCTTAGACAGCTACTCAAGGTAAAAGACATCACCTAACTAGCTTTTTGCAACACATGAAAATCAAGATAAGTTACAAAAAGTCCGGTAGTGATCATAACTTAGTTTCGATCACTAAATAAATTCAGTAACTGCTGCAGCTATTACGATAATAATTAGCCCAATGACTGTGATCGTCATTTCTTTTTTGGTCTTCTTTTGACCTAAGAACCAGATACCTGTCAACGTGGCCAAGATAACTGATGTCTGTGACAAGACGAACCCTGTTGCCAAACCGTTCATATCCGGTTGTGCTGAGATCAAATATGTCAAAGCACCAAAAGCAAAGAAGAAACCTGCAATGATCTGTTTGTATGATGTACTATCTTTCAATGGCTTTTCATCTGTGTTCTTATTGAAAGTCATGATGATGCCGTACACGATACCAACTATCAACATTCCGATAGATTGTGGTAAGAAAGCATGCATCCCATCGATATGAGCTGCTTGTGGGGCTGCTGAGTATGCCCAGTAACCAATTTCACCAATTGCTAACCACAAAACAGCTTTTTTCAAATAGCCTGATTTTTCAGCGGTTTTATTTTCTGACCAAACTGTCATATAAGCGCCAATAATAATTGCAACTAAAGCTAAAATACCAATAACTTTATTAGCAATACCAGGCCAGTCACCAAGATAAAAAGCACCCCAAAGTGATGCACCCAATAACTGAAAAGCTGTTGTAACAGGCATAGCGCGAGATGAGCCAACTAAACCAAATGACATAAACGTAACGATCTGCGCACAAGCCCAGCCGATACCAGAAATAATTGAAAATACTAAAGCTGATCCACTAGGCATTGGGATACCCTGGACCCAAGCAAAAATTACTGCAAAAATAAACGTCCCGGCTGTCGCACCTAAGATCTGGTGAGAAGGTTTGCCACCGATCTTAGAAGCAACTGTTGGGAAAAGACCCCAACCAACCAAAGGCCCAAGGCCAATTAAAAGCGCAACTGCGTTCATTATTTTTCCTCCTAATCAAAAACAAGGTGAAGGGAGCTTGCCCAGAAGTCGAGCACTATCGGACTTTTGACGATACATCGCGATTTTTGATGTATTGTTTAAAGTTGGATAGGCACAGACTTCTAGCTCACGTAACCTAACTAAAAACAAGGTGAAGGGAGCTTGTTCAGAAGTCGAGCACTATCGGGCTTTTGACGATACATCGCGATTTTTGATGTATTGTTTAAAGTTAGATAGGCACAGGCTTCTAGCTCACGTAACCTAACTACTTGCTCTCTTTCTCTCATACCACATGTCTAACCTCTCCAAGTCAGACACATTTTAATTCACTTTAAAATACAACGTTACTTTCTAACATAATGTTAGCAAATGGTGTCATTTCACCAGTTCTAACAAATGCTTTACAATCCTTCAGATCAGATTTCAATTCTTCATGTGTGATAAATTCGATCGGTGTTTCTGGCAAACGTTCTTGGATCGCCTTTAACATGTCAGGATTTTCAGTTTTGATCTCTTCTGCCAGGTAAATCTTTTGAATTTCTAATTCTTCCAAAACATTGTTTAAAACATCCATGAATGCTGGTATCCCACGAGTAACAGACAAATCGATCTTTTCTGTCCCCTCTGGAACTGGTGTACCAGCATCGCCGATAGCTAATTTGTCAAAGTGACCCATTTGCGAAATGACACGTGAAAGATTTGAATTGATAACTGCTGTTTTTTTCATGAATTATGCTTCCTTCCGTAAATCAGATATCTGTTCTGTCCTGTTTATTTAACTTCGATTTCTTTTTGGTAAGGGATCGAAGGTTGTGCACCATAACGTTGAACCGTTAAAGATGAAGCCTTATTACCGAATAAAATTGCGTCTTTCAAATTGGAAAAATTGGCTTTTAAGACACTGCTCATTGCTCCGATAAATGTATCACCAGCTGCCGTTGTATCTACAGCATGAACCTTAAATGCTGGAACTAATTCGCTTGTACCATTGAAATCATAAAAAGCGCCCTTGGAACCAATGGTAATGATCACAACTTCAACACCTAGATCATGCAACTTGGCTGCTGCTTTTTTGGCAGAAACTTCGTCTTCAACGTGCACGCCAGTAATCGTTTCTGCTTCTGTTTCATTAGGAGTGATCATGTCTGTGACCTTCAATAAGTCAGCTGAAATACTATCTTCACCCGGAGCAGGATTCAAGATCGTCTTAACTTCATTTTTGTGAGCAATTTCAAAAGCCCTGATAGTTGCATCGATCGGTGTTTCAAACTGCGCGATCACAAAGTCGCTATCTTTTAACAAACTTTCTTTTTGATCGATTTCTTTTGGTCCAAAAGCAAAGTTCGCACCAGCATAGATCGTGATCGAGTTTTCACCTTCATCATCAACGGTGATAAAAGCCTGGCCAGTTGATTCGTTAGCGATCGTATCGATCCCAGATAAGTCGATCCCTTCTTCTTTTAAAAGATCCATCATTTGTTTACCTGGAGCATCGTTACCAACTGCACCGATAAATGTAGTATCGGCTCCGGCACGTGAGGCAGCAACCGCTTGGTTAGCCCCTTTACCACCGCCAGCAGAATAATGTTCTTTGGCATGGATCGTTTCGCCTGGCTTGACCATCCGCTTTACACGTAAGTTTGTATCAAGGTTAATACTTCCAACAACTGTCACTTTGTTCATCAAAATTACCACCTTACTTGAATTTTCACATTTTACAAATAACAAAATTTGGTAAAACGTTTTAACGCTTCCGACAAAAAATAATAACACCTATTGAAAGCTATTTCAAGGGTGTTACTGAAAAACGTTGAACTAATTTCACAGGAAGCATTTTTTCTTCGGGTTCTTTTTTAGGTTCTATTAACCGTTTGATCAGCATTTTTGCTGCTTCTTGTCCAAGTTCAAAAGTTGGTTGTGCGATCGTCGTTAAAGCCGGTGTAACGTATTTACATGGACCGATGTCATCAAATCCGATCACACTATAATCTTGCGGGATCTTTTTGCCAGCTTCTTTTAATCCCATATATAAACCAAATGCGATCTGGTCATTGATCGCAAATATCGCCGTAACGTCTGATTTTACGATATCTTTCACAGCCACTTGACCGCCGCTTGTCGATAACTCACTCGCCACTTCAAGTATGTTATTTCCATAGACGCTGACAAAACCCTCATACCGCTTGCGCACATTGACTGTTGCTTTTTCTGGCAGTACGACAGCCACCTTTTGATGGCCTAATTTTTGTAAATACACAGCCGCTTGCCGCCCACCATCAAAATTATCCGTTTGTACTGCATCGACCAGATCCGTTTCTGTCTTTTGGTCCATCACGATCATTGGTAAATTTTGCGCTTGCAAAGCTTGGTAAATCGACTGATCTGAAAAAGATGAACTAGCAATGATCAAACCGTCAACTCCTCGACGGATCAGTTCTTCTACGTAGTGGCTCTCTTGTTTTTGGTCATCTGACATGTTGTATAGCAAAGCTACATAACCTTGCTGAGTCAAGATATCTTGGATCCCCAAAAAAAGTTGCGCAAAAAAAGGGTTGCTGATATCTGGTACCAAAACACCGACCAAATGACTTTTTTTAGTGACCATCCGCTGCGCAAAAAAATCCGGCACATACTTTAGTTCTTCTTGGACAGCTTGTACTTTTTTTATTGATTTTTCGCTGAATCGCTGCGTATTGCCGTTTAAGATCTGTGAAACCGATGTGATCGAAAGACCTGCTTTTTCTGCAACATCTTTGATCGTGACTTTTTTCTTATTCATAACTTAAGTTGCCTTCTCATCTTCAAATTAATTGTTATTATACTCCAGTATAGCAAATACCCTCCCTACTGACATTATATCAACGTATTTTGACAAACTAAATCCCCCGCCGTTTGTCAAAAACAACCACTGAAGTAAACTATCCTTTTAATTGCCGCACAGTCAAAAAGATATCTGGACTTTGTGCGATCTCTGAGATCACTGCCGCACCTTTTGCTCCTGTTTGACGGACTTTTTTAGCAGTCTTAGTCGTGATCCCACCGATCGCCACTACTGGTCGATGAGCTAGCTTTACCAATCGACTTAAACCGTTCGTACCGATCACAGGTGAGGCATCCGCCTTAGAGACTGTGGTATAAACAGGCCCACAACCATAATAGGCGATACCCCTAACTTGCTCAGCGTCTTTAAGTTCAGTTTCATTCGAACAAGACAAGCCGATAAACATTTCATTGCCGACCTCACTTATTACCTGCTCGATCTTCTCATCTGATTGACCAACGTGGATCCCATCTGCTCGAAGTGCTACAGCTAACTTTACATCATCATCAACGATAAAAGGGACCTGATATTCTGCACATAATTTACGCAACCGGAGGGCGACTTTAAACCGTTCATCCTCGTTAAATTGTGAAGCAGTCCCCTTATCACGAAATTGATAAGCAGTGATCCCAGCTTCTAACGCCTGTCCTACCACTCGGTATAAATTATCATTTGGCACTAAGTCTTGACTCCCACAGACAAAATAGGCCCTTAGAAATCCTGGTTTAAATTTTAGCATTTTCTTCCTCCCCATACGCCCAGTGATTTAAGGGACCGTGCCCATGACCAACTTGGATCGTGTTTTCTATAGCGGCTTGAACGTATGCTTTAGCAGTCCGAACTGCTTGTTTCATATCAATACCCTTGGCTAACTCTGCCGCCAAACAAGACGACAATGTATCCCCTGTACCGTGTGTTCGATTCGTGTTGATCCGGGGTGCAGATAGCCAGAGATCAGTTTGGTCAGCAAATAAGAAATAATCAGCCGATTCTTGTTTGCTGGCGGTCATGTGCCCACCTTTGATAATGACATTTTTAACACCTAACTGTTGAATCTCCTTGGCGGCAGCTTTGACTTCATCTGCCGTTTTTATTTCGTGACCAACGATCCGTTTAGCTTCCACTAAGTTAGGCGTCACGACTGTCGCTAAAGGCAACAACTCATCTATGACCGTTTGTATCGCATCATCTGTTAGCAGTGTCGCTCCGCCTTTTGCGACCATCACTGGGTCAACTACTAAAGGACCAAAATCATACTTTTGCAAATTCTTGGCAATATAGTGCACATGTTTGGCATCACCTAACATCCCGGTCTTGCAGGCTTTAATGTTAAAATCGTCCGCCAAAGAAGCACATTGGGCATCGATCATTTCTTGGGGGATCATCAACGAATCTTGAACTCCTAGAGTATTTTGTGCTGTCACTGCAACAACCACGGCTGTGCCGAAAACGTGACGTGCTTGCATCGTTTTTAAATCAGCCATGATCCCTGCGCCACCACCTGAATCAGTTCCTGCTAAAGTCAAAACTTGGGGAAAAGAGTTGATCTGTTCTGTCATTAGTTATGCCTCCTCAAATTTAATATTTTGCTTGATTTGCTCAAGTTGTGCTAGTTGTAATTGATCTAATAAGTTGACTGTAAAAGTACCAGGACCCATTGTCGATTGATCACCAACTGCAAGTTCACCGATCCTAGCAAAGACTGTAGCGGCTACACGTGT
>NZ_KB714690.1:0-15798 GCF_000349725.1 Ligilactobacillus pobuzihii E100301 = KCTC 13174 | reverse complement strand
GCTTCATAGACACCGGCTGGGTCGACCGCACAAAAAGCAGCCACGATACTCGACAACATATCACCAGAGCCCACATGAGCGGCAAACAGCGGCGTCCCGTTGTGTACGATTGTCACCCGTTTACCATCAGTAATAATGTCATCTGCGCCACTCAGTAAAACGATAGTATGAAACTTTTGGGCGGCTTGTTGCGCGATCTCAACTAGATCACCTTGTCCTTGTCCGGCATCAATTCCTTTAGATGTCCAGTCAGCTCCAGCTAAAGCGGCAATTTCGCCAGCATTTCCACGGATCACTGCCACATCGATCTCGTCTAATAATTCTTTAGCGACCTGTAACCGATAGTCGATCGCACCAACAGCCACTGGATCCAAAACGACTGGCTTAAAAGCACGGTTAGCTTCTTGGCCCATTTTACGAATGTGCTTGACTTGCTCTTCACTAAAGGCACCCAGATTTAGCGCCACAGCATCACTGATATGAACCATTTCCTTAGTTTCATTGATCTCTTCGGACATGATCGGAGACGCTCCCAAAGCGTTCAAGCCATTGGCAACATCTTGCACCGTCACAAAATTCGAAATATTTAAAACGACTGGATTTTCCTGACGTAATTGATTCAATAGTGATAATTGCATCTTACTTTCCTCCTCGTATTATTTTGCATAAACATTCAGGACAAAAAAGATGAAAAAAAACGCCCATCCCTGGACGTTTGCCTATGTATAGATAATAATAGACTAATTAACTTAGCTTTAACGTCCCTACGCAAGTATTAACTTACAGGTTCAAAGGGTCCGAATCATAATTCGTCTCAGCCATACGGCACCCCTCGCATTATATTTGTATGCGTTTTAAGCATACCAGATTTATAGCCGGAATTAAAGGCAATTTACGCAAAAGAAAAACACTAATGCAAGCTGTTCCCAGTCACACTAGTGTTAATAAATATTTATTTTTAATTATAAACTAACCCACCGTCAACCAAGATTGCTTGACCTGTAATGTAATCAGAATCTTCGGAGGCCAAGAAGTGAACTAAGTTAGCTACATCTGTTGGTGTTTCGTAACGACCAAGTGCAATTTCACCAGAGAATTTAGCAAATGGTTCACCCGGTTTCAAGGATGGATCTGCTTTGACCATTTCTTCATCGATCCGATCCCACATTTTAGTCTTTGCAACACCAGGGCAGTATGCATTAACTGTAATGTGTTTGGAAGCAAGTTCCTTAGCAGCCACGTGTGTAAATGCTTTGACTGCATGTTTGGAAGCAGAATATGTGCCTAAAACTTCGTAAGCTTCATGCCCAGCAATTGAGCAAGCATTGATGATCTTACCAGAAGTTCCCTGTTTAATGAACTGAGCAGCTGCAGCTTGCGTACCATAAACAGTCCCGAAAACGTTGATCTTAAAGGTCCGTTCTAATTCTTTATCATCGATGTCCATAAATGGTGTCACTGCCTCAACCCCAGCATTGTTGACAAAAACATTCAGTTGACCAAATTTTTCAACTGTAGCTGCAACTAAAGCTTCTTGATCTTCTTTTTTAGAAACATCACCGACAAAGCTAGCAACATCACCTAAGTCTTTTAGTTCACTTTCAGTCTTAGTTAAAGCTTCTTTATTGATGTCATGGATCATTACGCTAAAACCATCTTTTAATAAACGTTCAGCGATACCTCTACCCAAACCACCGGCTGAACCAGTGACTACCGCAACTTTTTTTGTCATCATTGAATCCTCCTGATTATATTGATATATTTTAATGCATAATTATACTAACACATTTTGCAAGCGAATACAATAGCGTTTACATAACTTGCATGCTGATTCATGGGTTAATACCGGTCAGAACTAGGTTATTATTTGACTATTTTTATTCTATTAACTACAATTTAAGTGGATGTATTGTAAACGCTTTCTCTAATAAAATGTAATGCTTTTTTGTAAAGCACTGTTAGTTTTGAGCAAGTTTTTACGACCGAACTCTTTGCTGTTTGTTTGATGTGATCTACAAGAGACTATTTTTCCTGTCTTTTTACGGTGGGAAAGGATTTAAATCGAGTTATTTGGACCCAGATCATTCAAAGTTAAGGCCAATTATCGTCGTTTCGGCCCTAAATCAAGACGACTTGGGGCCAATTACTATCGTTTCGACCCCACATCAAGGGAAGTTAAGGCCAATTAAGCACTAATTGGCTCCAAGTCAACTTGATTTACGTTAATTTTAGTCAAACCAGCAAGTATTTTTTCTGATGTCTAGCCATTTAAATTGCACACGGTTTTTTGCACTTTGTTTTCTTAAACGAGTTATCTGAGACAGAAAATAAAACCATCCAATTCCGACATCATAATACCAAAATCACGCTATAATGCCGAAGATCCAAGGATGCTCGTTTTTAAACGTCTCACTTTACTCTCTGTCATCGAAAAGGAGATCATCTTATGGAAAAGCGAAATTCTGCTAACGTACTTTGGTTTGATGACTTACATCGCTCCGACGTCGATTTAGTCGGAGGGAAATCCTCATCACTTGGTGAACTAACTTCCTCTACTAATATTCCCGTCCCCTACGGCTTTGCAACTACCGCCCATGCCTACCGTTATTTTATGGATTCTACTGATTCTAACGACAAAATTAGGAAACTTCTCGAAAGTATCAAAGATTATGAAGATTCTGAGGAATTACATCAAACCTGTACTCAGATCCGAAAAGTTGTCACTGATGCACAAATGCCAGCCGATCTCGCTGACACGATCAAACAAGCATATGACCAACTAGCTGACAAAGTCGGGGAAGCTAACCCTTTTGTTGCGATCCGTTCGAGTGCGACCGCCGAAGACTTACCCGATGCGTCATTTGCCGGACAACAAGATTCCTATCTAAACATTCGTGGCCGTGATGAGGTTGTGCAAAAAGTCAAAGAATGTTATGCCTCGCTTTTTACCGATCGTGCCACTTATTACCGTCACAAACAGCAATTTCCGTTTGAAAAAGTTGCTTTGTCCGCCACCGTTCAAATGATGGTCTTCTCCAAAGCTTCCGGGATCATGTTTTCTGTTAACGTCGGTACAGGCGATGATACTAAAGTCATCATCGACAGCATTTGGGGACTAGGTGAATACATTGTCCAAGGAACTGTGACCCCGGATGACTTCGTTGTTGACAAAGAAAGTATGGAGATCGTTTCAAAAGACATCACTCAAAAAGACATCGCCCTTACTCGTTTGCCAGATGGCGGTGTTAAAGAAGAGAAAGTACCTGATAAAAAAGCCAGTCAACCATCCCTAACTGATGACCAAGTAGTGGAATTGGCTGGCTATGCCAAAGAGATTGAAAATCACTATGGTTGTTATATGGATATGGAGTTTGCCTTAGACCAAAAAAATGACAAACTCTGGCTGGTCCAGGCACGCCCAGAAACCGTCTGGTCCCAGAAAAATAAAAAAAAGGATGAAAAATCGACAGGAGATGAGAAAGTGGGCAATGTAACGGACGCAGAAATTATCGTGCGTGGTTTAGCCGCTAGTCCTGGTGTGGCAGCGGGTAAAGTTCATGTCATCGCTGACCCGAAAGACATCGAAGAATTCAAACAAGACGAAGTTCTCGTCACGACCATGACTTCGCCTGACTGGGTCCCAGCTATGAAAAAAGCGCGAGCTATCATCACCAATAATGGTGGAATGACTTGTCACGCCGCCATCGTCTCGCGGGAAATGCAGATTCCTTGTATCGTGGGTACAACTAGTCGCGGTGCCGCTGCCATGGATGTCTTGCACACTGGCGACACGGTCACTGTCGATGCTAAAAACGGGATCGTATACGATGGTAACGTCGAGTCGATCGTAACACCAGCTAAAAAAGCGGTCCAACCTGGTGAAGTTGCCGGAAATGCTGAATACTTTGCACCAACTGCCACTCAAGTCATGATGAACTTGGGCGACCCGGATCTCGCTGACAAATACGCAAATCTACCTGCCGATGGGATCGGTTTAATGCGGGAAGAATTCATTTGGACGAGCTATATTCATGAACATCCGCTATATTTAATCGAACAGGGCCATCCAGAAAAAGTGGTCAATATGTTAGCGGAAGGGATCAGTAAAGTTGCTCGGGCTATGGCGCCCCGGCCGATGGTCTTACGTTTTTCAGATTTCAAGTCAAGTGAGTACCGTAATCTTAAAGGCGGCGACAAGTATGAACCACACGAATCTGCTGACTTATTAGGTTGGCGTGGTGCTTCGCGTTACTACGACCCTAAATATATCGATGCTTTTAAACTTGAGTTAGAAGCAGTTAAAAAAGTCCGTAATGAGTTTGGTCTAAAGAATTTAAATGTTATGATCCCATTTATTAGAACTGTGCCTGAAGCCAAGAAGGTAACTGATATTATGACTGCTGCTGGATTGGTAAGGAGTGCCGATTTCAAAGTCTATATGATGGCTGAGATTCCATCAAATATTATTTTGGCTGATCAATTCAACCAATTTATCGACGGCTATTCGATTGGTTCTAATGACCTGACCATGCTGCTATTAGGCTGTGACCGGAATAATGATACAGTCGCAGACCTCTTTGACGAACGAAACCTTGCCGTCAAACGCGCGATCACTCATCTGATAAAAATTGCTCATAAAGACGGCAAAACTGTTTCGATCTGTGGTCAGACCCCTTCTGAATTCCCTGATTTTACTAACTTCTTAGTTCAACAAGGGATCGACTATGTCTCTGTTAATCCTGACATGGTCAAAGAAACCAAACACAATATCGCTCATTTCGAACAACGGATCATTTTGGACAATGCCACTGGTAAAGGCCTAACCGATCCAAGTGACTATGTGTGGTAAAGCACTAATTAAGCACACATTTTTCTTCTATAAATTATAAACGCCGGTTTACTTATGGCATTCATTGTCAAAGCAAACCGGCGTTTTATTAATTTATTATTCGTACTTTACAGATATCTGTGCCACACTTCTAGTTAATTCGGTTGGCTCACTAACTAGCGCTGTGGCTTGTGCATCTTGAAGTTCCTTTTTATCCCCAAAACCATAAGTTACTCCGATCGTATCCATCTGATTTTGTATACCACCTACAATATCTGTATAGCGATCTCCGACCATGATATTTTGTGCCTCATAAGCATTTGCTTGTCCCACAGCATATTTTAAAATATCTGGTTTGTCCACACGAACGATCTCACCATTTACGGAACCAAAATGACCAGTAAAATATTTACCCAAATCAAAATTATCCCACAAACGCTGAATAATATTTTCCGGTTCACCTGAAACAATGTGTAAGCTATAACCAGTTTGTTGTAATCGACTTAAAGTTTCAAAAATGTGGGGGTAAAATGCAACTTGTGTTAACCCATAGTCAAAATAATGTTGGAAAAACAACTGCTCGGCTTGCGTTAAGGTTTGCTGGCCGATATTAGGGTAAAGGCGCGCAAAGCCTTGTCTAAAAGCTGGTCCGATCATCGTTGCATATTCATTTTCGCCCAATTGATGTAACCCCAAAGTCTCTGACGTATACTCCAGAGAATTGACGATCCCTGGCGCGGTATTAGCTAAAGTTCCATCAAAATCAAAAAATATATTTCTGTTCAAACTTTATTCTCCTTTCTTCCAAATAGATTATACAAAATCAAACCGGCATTGCTCAAATTGCCCTTTATTCACCCTTCGAAAAATCTGTCGCTGCTGCTAGATCTGTTAGTTGCTCGAATTTATCCGCCAAGTCAGAAAACTTATATTGCGCCCTTCTTACAGCTGACTCACCCAAAGGTAAATGCAGATGATGCAAGAACAACAAAAATTAAAGTTTCATCGAATTCTAAAAGTGCATAGTCCCAAAGATGCAAAATTAGGATATTCTTGATTTTGCGTCTTTTGTCATAGCAAATCGATTAACGTCTATTATTTATTGCTTACCTTTAAAATAACAAGAAGTTTTATGAGTGGTGGCTGGCTTTTCTCCATGCGAGGTGGTACTATGGAAAATTGAAAAAATCTGCAGAAAGTTTTTCTCAGTCAATGAGTGTACTTCAAGCTCTGTCACTAATGATTATGTTTGGTACATTAGTGGCACTCTTGTCCAATAAGAATAAAAAAAGTAAGTAAAAAACCGCCCTGTATGACCTTAGAAGGTTATAGGACGATTAGTAATATCTAGTATAATGCTAGCTCCACCGTCTCTATAAAGCGATTTGTGTTAAAGAAGCTGGGATACGATCCTAAAAGACTGAAGCCTTTCTGTAATGTCTCTTCTGAAAAATGTCATGCAAAATCAGCCCTGATATCTTCTAAAATTACACTTTCACTTTCCATCCGTCGTCCAGAAAAGTTCGTTCCTCATGCCGTCGTGGATAAAACTTAGCCTGGTCTTGTTTTAACTTCTTCAATCCAAAGACAAGTTTCTTAGCCGGTTCTGGACCAACTTGGATGGCGTATAAGCCTCCTGGTAGATTCGTAAAGGTTATTTGCCCCTTATCATCAGAAATTACAGCGTATTCCTGACCGGCACGGAAAGCCCTCTTCTTGCCATTCTTCGCTAATAACTGAACTTTGACTCCGCTAACTGCAACGCCACTCTCATTAACCACCGTGAAGGTAAAATCAAAGACATGCTTTTTCAACATAAAACTGTGAATCAAGCGAATAACCCCGACAATTAAAATGACAAACAAAACAATAATCCCAACTAAAATCAACAACTGTTGCAGATTATTTTCATTGGTGGCTTTCTTTGCTTCCTTAGCAATTTTCTTAGTATAAGGAACACGATAGCCAGTCACTAACAAACGATGGGAATTGATCATATAGGGTGTACAAGTCAACAAGGTTGCAAGATCTTTGCCCGGTTCAATTTTTAAAACTTCAGTGTTATTGGGTTTAACCACTTCAATTTTGTTAACTTTATACGCCCGATTTTTATGGTCGACTTTAATAACAAAAATGTTGCCTTTTTTCACGTGATTCAAATCAGTGAACAGCTTCCGACTAGCCAAGCCCCGGTGCCCCGCAATCACAGTATGCGTGCTCTTTCCACCAATTGGATAAGAGGTGCCTTGGACGACCGTAACTCCGTATTCCAGCAAGGTATCGGAAGTTTTATCAAACAAAGGTACGTGCAGTTTGGTCTTAGGCACAGAAACCGTCCCGATAATGTGCTTTTCTAAAGTGACACGTTCTTTATTAGTACTCCCCTTGAAAGGATCTGAAGCGATGTGAATTCCAGCTTTGGATAGCTTTTCGTTTTCTCTGCGCATTTGAGCAGCATTCTCATTATTGATACCCGCCAAATGTTGCATACGAAATTGGTCAATGAAATTATTAACCGCCCCCACATAAAAGGGATAGAGGGCAATTCCAAAACCTGTTAATAGTAAAAGCAGCATTAATATCTGCCAAATCTTATTAGCTCTGCGGACTTTTTTCTTTCCCTGCATTACTTGTACCTCTTATCTCTCAAATAACCCGATTTTCGTCAACAAAAGGCTGTCGCACAGTGCACGGCAGCCTCCTTTAAAACTTATTTAATATTCGCTTGATTAAACTTCTTCACGATGTTTTGAGAAGTGGTATCCTGTTGCTGCAACTATTACGATCAGAACACCAGCTAACAAGTAGAGGTAGATCCCGTGACCACCAGTTGATGGCAAGATTCCTTTATGAACATTATCGATTTCAATTGCTCTTGATTTTGAATATGAACCTTTTTCAACAGTAAACTTAACTGGGTCACTCAATTTTGCATAGCCCTCTGGAGCTTTTGTTTCAACTAATGCATAGCTTTCACCATTTTTAAATTCTTTTTTTGACCAAGTTAAACCCGGGATCGCGATTTGACCGTTATCATCAGATGTGTAAGACTGAGCGTTAGCAGCCGTGTCTTCCCAGACATAACCTTTATCAGTTAAGTGAGCGTAAGCTGTGACATTGCCTTCTTTGTTCAATTTAACCAATTGGAATTTTGCACCGGCCAAAGTCTTGTTGCTGTCTTTATCTTGTTTAATAAACCGTGCGCCGCCAGTTTCGATATCTGGACCAGGAACTGTTGTGTCATTGTAATCAGGTGTGGTCTTGTTACCGAAACCAAGAGTAGCTTCATTACCGATCAATGTGTCAGGAACTGCGTCATTTGTCAGTGTTACATTGTATTTAACAGACAACCTCTTGCCAGCCATTTTTTGCACTGCTGAAGATTGTGTATCAAATGTTACTTTATAACCGTCGCCATTGGTTGCAACAGTATAATCTTTAACTTTTTCTAAACCTTCAATTGCAACAGAATCTAAATCAACTTTAATACCTTTATCAGGTGTATCAGTTATAGTGAAAGTATCTTTGTTCTTAACACTCCAAGGAACAGCAACTTTGATTTCGTAACCAAATGTGTCACCGTATTGTGCGTTGTAGTGTGTTTCGCCGTTAACTGTTACTTTTAAAGCAGCCTTTGAAGCATCGTCTAAGTCTTTAGTAAATTCATCAGATTTTTCATTTTTTGGGTAGACATGAACATTAGTGTTGATTTCAGAATTGGAACCGTCTTTGTAAATTGGCATATTCAAAACAATTGGTGCTGCAGGTTGGCTAACGTTAGTATCAGCATCTGCATCAGTTTCAACGATTAAGTATGTTTTATAGCCGTTGGCATCAGCAATTGGCAAGTTATTAAAGTCTGCAAGACCTTTACCGGTGGTTTTTTGGGAATCAACTGCTTTTAAATTTGCGGCCAATGTGTCTGCTTGTTTTTGAATAGCTTTAGTAGCTTCTTCTGCTGTTGAGCCAGTCTTACGTAATTTTCTGAAATCGTCAGAAACATCATAGGCTTTAAATGTTACACCATTTAAAGGATCACCGCCAAAGTCCATTTCTTCACCAGTGTTGGCGATTGGATCAGTTGGTTGTTGGCCTTCAGCCCAGGCACGTTTATGCAAATGAATGTTAACTGTTTGGTTGGTGTCAATTGTGTCACCATTAGCTTTAACAGCTTCAATTCCAAAAACCCCATGCAACAACAGCGGAATAGCTAACAAAATTCCCGCTAATAGATGGTAGAACTTATTCTTCTTTTTCATCCGAAAATTCCCCTTTTCTTTTTATAACTTTACTTGCTACCAAACCACTTACAATTAACACCAAGCCGATCCAAATCGAGTTGCGCTTGAAAGCACCGGTCGTTGGTAAATGTCCTCCGGGTGTTGGATTACCTGGGTTAGCCGGCTTTTCGGGTTTGTTTGGAACACCTGGATGACTTGGCAAGTTGGGTGTTGGTTCTTCTGGTTTATTCGGAACACCTGGATGCCCTGGTTGATTTGGTGTTGGTTCTTCCGGTTTGTTCGGTGGAACTAGTGTGGATTTAGTATAAACATCAACACTTGATTGAACGATACCATTATCGTCAACTACTGGAAAACTAAGGACCAGCGGTTGAGAAGTTATCTGTTCTCCCGCTGTATTCTGTGATGTACCATTTTGAACGATCAAAGCTGCTTTAACATTACTGTTAACAATAAAGGCTGGTGTCCGTCCACTTGCATCTGTCTGAATCTCAGCAATCCTGTTCAACGCGTTTTTACTAACATAACTAGTAATTTGCGTTGCATTCATACCAGCAATTTTTTCAAAAAATTGTTCCTGTGCTGTTTCAGTTTGACCAACTTCTTGATACTGCTTAGTTATGTCATAAACTATGAAGTTAGTATTGATTCCATCCGTATTACCGGATGAGTTCAACTTACCATGGTGTAAAATGACCGTCGTTTGTTCTGCTAGATTATCGGCTCTAATTGACGGCATCAGTAAAAACCAGCTAAATACTACCGCAAACAAGGTAAGTAATGAAGTCTTAAATATTTTATTGACCACCATCTTTATACCTCCCGCTTATAGTAACGTTGTTCAACTACTACAAGTCCAGCCACAAATACGATCAGTGACAACCCGATGTTCAAATATGCGCTAATACCATTACCGCCAGTCTTAGGTAAAGTACCTTTGACATGGTCTTTAACTGTTAAGGAAATGGTATTATTGCCATCACTATTTAAGTGGTAAGAACCGTCTAGACTATCATCAGAGAAGGTCACTTTTCCATCAGCAGCGATCGTGACAGTGATTTTATTTTTGTACGGGCTGTACCCATCAGGTGACTCTGTTTCTTCTAAGGTATATTCACCCGGCTTCAGTTCACGAAACTTAGCCAAACCATCACTATTAGTTGTCACCGTCTGCGCCTCAGTATTCTTAGCACTTAACTTGAACTTAGCACCAGCTAATTTCTTGTTATTATCCTGATCAACTTTTTGAACCGTCAGTCCATACGGTTTTAACTTATCGTACTGGGCGAAGGTCAAGACGGGTATACCATCCTTATTAGTAGCGATATAGAAGCCGTTAATAGCTGGAAGATCCTTAGAAATTTCGTGCCCGTTCTCATCCAAATATTTGCCTTCCTTGCTAACTTGGAACTTAACAGGAGTTGTATCTAATTGATAACCTTTGGGCGCTTCAGTTTCTTCAATCATATAATAACCCGCAACAATGGACTTCACTGTTGTGTTCCCAACAAACTCTTGTGGGTCGAAACTTGAATCAATTGTCTGCCAGCCGCTATCTGTATATTTCTTCAGTTTGTACTTAGAACCGGCTAGCGGTTGATTACTGTCTGCTGAGTATTTATTAACTTGGAAACCTTGGGCCTTATTAGTAATTGTCCAATCATTGTTGGAATTACTAATATATGTGGTATAGCCTAGAACTGGATTCTCACTAGTTACCTTGTAGACAAAATCTTTCCCTTGATTATTGTATTTCGGCAAAGAAACCTGTTTGTTATCGACTGTGAGATGGTCAATATTTTTCTTCCACTTATCGGCTTTAGTCAAGCTATCTGTTGCACTGGTCCAGGTGCCATCGCTTGTTGTTGTAGACCGTGAAACCGTGAAGTCGATCTTATCTGGTAGAGTTGAACCTTCCAAGGTCTGCCACTTTTTCACAACACTTAACTTAACTCCTGGTGCTTTACCAGAGGGAACACCAAACTCTTCTTTCTTATCCGGATTATTTTCTTTTGGTGTAAGAGTTGTGGTCCCATTCATTTGATACCAAGTATCTGGGTTAAAGTCACGATCTTCAGTATTAATACGAACTCGATAGTGCAACTGCACTTCTTGATCTGCACCTAAATTCAATTTATCGACAAAAATCGTGCTTGTTGCTGAATCATAACTCTTCGTAATCGATTTCAGTTGGTCAGCGGTTAATTCTTTTTTTCCGACTGAGCGAAGCGAAAGTGAATTTGGTTCAAAAATGTATTGTGCTCCAATTGGGTCAGTTATCGAACCGTTTACGATTGTGTTATTAGTAATTTCTGCAGCAAAATTGTTAATGAATTCGTCAATTTCCCCCATACTGTTAACCGGATGGTAATCAGATGGTGTTGATGCCAGCTGTTGGAACGCACTCTTAAAATTGTTAGCATTCACTCCACCACCGTTGCCAATGTTCATCCCCATGGCCACTATCCGAGTTCCAGCATTTTTAATATCTTCCCCAGTTCCACGCAAGGCATGGAAATGGTTGTTGATTTTAACACCATTCACAGTGTAACTATGGTCAGGATTGCGGTCAGCACGGTCGAACCGTGTATCCCGTTCATCACCGTTACCATCAATTGGACTAGTTTTATAAGTGGAAGCTATTTTTCCATTAGTCATTAAATCAGAGGTTCCGTCTTTCACCCCAGTCACATGGTAACTAAAAGTCGGAATACCATCTGTTAAAACAACCATCACTTTATTTGCGCCACTACCTCCATCCAGCATTGCTTGGCCTTCGATCATTGCCTTTTGGGTAAAGGTTGCACCATTTTGTATGACTTTGGGTGTAGCTCCTAATGTAGCATATTCAGCATCAATTGCCGCTTTAGCACTAGTCGCTGGTGTAAGCCCTACCTTCGCGTTACTTCCGACTTTATCCTTTGCCCCACCTGACTTTTGCCAGCTACTTGCCATTTCTGACTTTTTAACATCTGATGAATAGCCAATAAAACCGACGTTCAAGCCTTCTGTGCCCTGAAGCTCAGCTGTTAATTTTTCAACCGCTTCCTTTTGGCGAGCTATCTTTGTTTTTGTATCGCTAGGCAACGGATCGTTCATGCTCCCCGACCAATCTGCAACGATCACTAAGTCAGTTTTTTTAGTCACTGATTTTCCTCGGACATTTAAGTAAACATCATACAAACCGGGAGTCCCTGTCTCCTTAGAATACTTTCTAATAGCAGAACTATCTTTGTCTAAATATGAATCGGTCGTATTGTCAGGATTTCCATCCCAATTCGCTTTATTGTCATCACCTTGATAATTCAAGACATTCTTTTGACTACCTGGAATCCACGAATTAGTTGGGTATTTTCCTTTGGCATCTGTTGTGTATCCACTGCTATCAGCGGATTTTGTTGTAGTCGCGTTTACGTCAGTAAACAATGAACTACTCAGTAAAAAGACCAGCACAACAGTAATTATTCTCAAAATTCTCTTGACCAAGCCTTTCTTCATCAAGCCTGTCCTCCCCTCTCACAAATAAATTCAATTGCTCAAACTACATCTCAAACTTCTTTAAGCATTGTTAACATCTACACTATATCTTAAATAAAACGTAATTTTTTGATAGAACATATAACATGGTATCGAATTTTTGGAGTAAAAATAAAAAAATGAGATTAAACAATTATTTACAGCATATTTAAAATATTTTTGGCATAACATCTAGAAAATTATCATTTTTTATATAAAAGATGATACATAGAATAAAATCATAATTTAAAATAAACCATTCAAAAATTTGAATTGCCTAATTGAACACTAGTTTAGTAAGATATGTATGAGAATTAAATTTATATGAAAAGCGAGGGTAATAAAATGTTACAATCATTTGTTCCTTTTTTAGATAAAGAAAGATATCTTATTGTTTGTTTTTTTGAGTTCTTTTCCAACGGAGGAGCAAAAAAAAGCACTGTTTCATTCGCTGAATTGCAAAACAAACTAGCAGTCAGCCTTTATAAATTACAAGATATAGTTTCAGCTGCACAAAATCTTTGTAGCCAGATACCTGAACTTAAGCTGGAACAAAAGCAAAATAAAAAAATAACATTAACTGGTTTAGATACACTTAAATTAAAAAGAATCATTTTATATGAGGCACATCACTCACTCCGTTTTAAAATTTTTATTCACATCACCTTGCGACCTAAAGGCTATTCAGATGCTGAGTTTCAGCAAAAACACGGTATCAGTCGAGCAACCTACTTTCGACAAAAAAAGCTTTTATTAAAAGACATTAATACTGACATAAAGAATAATATGAATTCTAGTGAAGCATATAATCGCTATTATATTTATAGTGTGATCTACTACTTTTCCTATCTTGACTTCATTGATAACAGTTCTGGAAAAAAAGACATTGCCGCAAGCATCAACTACGTTACGATCCTACTTAAGCTTAGTCCCACAAATATTCAACATAAGCAGCATCTATATTTTGTTGCAGTATGTTACTGGCGCAGCAAAAATGGTTATAAAATGTCAGAGAACGATGAAAAATACTTTGCGGATTTAAAAAAGACCCCAGATATTAAAAAAATGGTTGACTACTTTAATAGAGTCTGGGCGAGTTCTGAAACCAGTGCCTATAGGATCACTAATTTTGTTTTAACTTTTTTGGTAACTATCGAAGAACTTAATACTGACATATTGCCTAACTTACAAGACTATGATTCAGTAGAGAAACTCACGCATCAACAAATAGCGCTTATTCATCATTCTTTAGGTAAAAACTTTTCTCAAATCGGTCTTCGCTCTTTAACTAACAAATTATTAAAGATAAACGCTGAAATGTTAGTCCCAGTTTATCTAGATACTTCCTATAATGGGATGAAAGATTGGAAATTTTATGAAAATTCCTACTTGTCGATTGCCTACTTAGCCAGACAACTTTTACAATGTCGTGCTGACTTTAAACCCGCTCGACCGTTGGGAGAAAATGAGAACACACAGTTGTATTACTCTTACCTGTTTACTATTTTCACTGAGATCCCAACCACAGCATTTTCCGATCAAGTTCGCATAGCGGTTGATTTTTCTCAAGGGATCGAGTATACCGACTACATCAAGAAAAAATTGGAAGAGATGGCTCTGTTAAATATCAAAATTGACAGGTTTGTTAATCCTAAAACAGACATTTATCTGACAAATAATTTTGACCCAGCCTTTAAAAACGATCAAGTTGTGTGGGATCATCCACCGTTAACTAAGGATATGGTCAATTTGCGCGAACTGATCGTTAAAGTCAAAAATGCTAAGCACAAAAAAATGTCAATAATGATTTAAACAGTGACACAGAGAATTAAATTCTTACAAATCCTAAAAGGAAAAAAATACCGGATAAAGAGAGATTCACTCTCTTTATCCGGTATTTTTTCATTTAATTATTATTTGGTAGTTTTATCCTTCAATTTACATTTTTTGTTCCACCAGCATCTCCATTGCTGCCTTCTTCAATTCCTGGGTTAAACCAATCTACTCGGGCATTAGTCGGTTGCTTAGTCAAATCAAAATAGTTCACAGCCTTAACTGGTGCTTTCCGCCAGGAATATTGCTTGACTATAGTCCCTTCCGTAATGATCCGGTATTGCGTGCTAGGGTATAGACACGTAATGATAGTAACTCGTGCTTTTTTGGTTGGATTCAAAACACTGACATTGGTCGGCTTGACGATATGTTGACGCACGATGCGATATTCATAGATCCCCTTTTGGTTTGCTAGGTAGATTCGCTCTCCATTCAACCAATCATTATCATGCAGTTTGCCATTCACAATATATGGTTGATCTTGTTCCAAGGTTTGCTGGAGCGGACTAAAACCAGTTTTACCATCATAAAAATTATGACTTGCGAGTCCATAATTGCTGACGCCCATTTGCGGCTGCTTTTTTCCCTCTGGGTCCACTTCATTGCGGTTAGCGTAATCAGCACCAGCTGCAAGTCCCTTTTTAGAGTATGCATCATCAAAGACCGGCTGCAAGATCTTGACTCGAGGCACACCGACAAAGCCTTGCTTTGTCAATCCCTTATCCTTTTGTGTTTGGCGCATGATCTGTTCACGGATCTTTTGGCGCTTCTTCCAGGACATACTATCGTTGTCTTGTTCATTGCGCTTAAAATAAGCATCTTGTTGCTGGTGATTAAAAAAATTTTGCATACCAAACCAATTTTCCTGATAACTAGTACAGCCCAACAGGCTCAGACTTACTAAAATTAGCAGGAATGACAGAATAGTCCAAAGCCAATTATGTTTTTTCTTCATCATTCATTTTCCTCAAAGTTATTTTTACTTGCTATTTAGTTTACAGCGCCCACATTAATTATTCAATTTCTATTGTTTACCAGTCTGCTTGTCACTTTGGCATGGAATCGGCGAGGCGATCACTTCATTTAAAATAAAAGCTTAGAACGCCTAATTTTACAATCCAAGTGTAACATAAGTTAAATTTAACAAAAAAAGACATAAGGGCAAAAACTATAAGTGTCGAAACTAAATAGAAAGGCAGACCTTTATGACTCAAGTACATTCTAACACTCCCAGTACTACCAACAATTATCAGAAACTGAAAGAGGACAGATTGAAACTTCGCCTAATTTACAATCCAAGTGCAACACAAGTCAAAATTAAACAAAAAAAGCCATAAAGGCCTAAACTATAAGTGTCTAAACTAAATAGAAAGGCAGACC
>NZ_KB714689.1:56627-86157 GCF_000349725.1 Ligilactobacillus pobuzihii E100301 = KCTC 13174 | reverse complement strand
GTGTGTTTAGTTTTGTCGCTTAAATCATATCAAAGTTGACGGGGATTCCGTCTTTTTTATGTCAAAATTTTAGAAAAAGTTGTAAAGTGCTGTATTAAAAATAAAGGTGAATAAAGGGGGAGCGTTTGATATATAAGAACAAGAAAGTAATAACGAATGTTCTAAGTTTATTGGCAGTCATGACAATAAGTGGTTGTGGGAGCTTTAATGCAAGTTCTAGTTTTAAGAAAGGCAAGTTATGTTGATGGTATTTTTTGAATAAAAAAGTCAGTGTTAGAAAACTCGATTTTCACCGACGCACTGTAAGAAGAAGCTTCCTTAAAATCATCGAACAGCTCCAAGTATTTAACGCAAAAAATCTTCAGTTAAATATGAGGTTGAGTCAGTTATACCAACTAATGCCGAAATTAAAGTTACACTGATGTTGGTTAAGCTAAATAATTTTTCATCAGAGATCACACGTACCCATAATAAACTTTAAGATGCTGGTAAGATCGATCTGGATACTTTTTATGGCGATGTTGAAAGGAGAGGAGTTGATTTATAACGTTAACCTTTATGCTAATTTTTACATTCACTAACTTCTATTTGTAATTTTTATAAATTGATATTTGATTTAATTAAAAAGTAAAGATATAATTATAGTGTAAATAAAAGCGCTTTATATTTTCTAGAGGGGGAAATAAACATGATAGCGGTCAGATATAGTTCAAAATCTGGTAATACAGAGAAAGTTGCAAATTTAATTGGTGAGAAATTAGGCGTAAAAGCTGCTTCGATCGAAGAACCGTTGCCAGACAAGGCTGATAAGTTATACTTAGGTGGCGCTGTTCACGGTAAGATGTATGCTGATTTACGAAAGTATGCTGAAAAAATCGATCCAAGTCAAGTTGACGAAGTGTTCATGTTTGGAACGTCTGGTGGTGCTTTTTCAATCAAGACTGAGTTCACCAAAGCACTTGATAAAAGTGGAGTAAAAATTGGTGATGAATCATTATTCTTACATGGCTTTGCGCCTAAAATCAAAGCTGATTTAAATGACAAACAAGTTGAAGAGCTAACTGCTTTTGTTGACGCAACTAAATAATACTTAAAATAAAAACAAAGTGAGACAAAAGATGCTTTGAAGCCACTTTATAACGGCGATTGCATTATTTTGGGTCGTAGCGAAGCGGAAAACCAGAATAATGTAAAAGTTGTTACAGTAAGGCTTTAATTTTTTGGAACACGTTTGAGGGTCATCGATTTATTCCATTGAATGGGGATAACTCGATGACTTTTTTAGAATCGCACAGCCAGTTATGTCCAAACTCCTTTTGTGTGAGAGTTTTTAACGCTGGAGTTCAAGTTGAACCATACCGTCAAAAAAGCTACAATTTAAAAGAGGGGTAAACTACTAATGACAAACGAGCTGTGTGAGTTTGTTTTAAAAAAGGGGAAGAATTTAATGGAACATAAGTGGCAAGAAAATTTACCACAGGATCTACAAGAAAAAATCGCAGAAGTTGATGCGCAGATCGCACCACGTTTGAAAGAGATCGATGAACAATCTTTATATAACCAACAACGGGTATTAAAATTATTTGCAGAAAACCATGTGGCTGAAGAAGATTTAGTGGGATCAACAGGCTATGGCTATGATGATATTGGTCGTGACAAGTTAGAAAAAATTTATGCCGGGTACTTTAAGACTGATGATGCTTTAGTTCGCCCACAGTTAACTTCTGGAACACATGCGATCAGTACAGCATTATTTTCGCAACTCTATCACGGTGATACCTTGTATTATATGACCGGTATGCCATATGATACGATCCAAGAAGTGATCGGCTTGGCTGGTGATAAGCCAGGTTCAATGAAAAAACGTGGCATTAATTTTAAATGTACTGAACTATTGCCAAATGGTGAAGTGGACTATGATAATGTTGAAAAAGATCTGGGTGGCGACCCAACGATCAAAGTGGTCACGATCCAACGTTCGTTAGGCTATGCAACACGTGCCAGCTTCACTCTAGAAAAGATCAAAAAAATGGTGGCTACAGCTAAACGTTTGGCACCACAAGCCGTGATCTTTATTGATAACTGTTATGGTGAATTTACAGAAACAGAAGAGGCAACTTTCTTTGGCGCGGATCTAATGGCAGGATCCTTATATAAAAACGCTGGTGCCGGGATCGCCAAATCCGGTGCTTATATCGTTGGTCGCGCAGATTTGATCCAAGACTGTGGTTCGCAATTGATTGTACCGGGCGCTGGCAAATACGAAGGTGCAACATACGGGTATATGCGTGATTTCTATGAGGGCTTTTTCATGGCACCACATACAACAGGTGAAGCACTGAAGGGTATGATCTTCACAGCTGCTTTGCTTGAAAAAATGGGTATGAACACTGCGCCGAAGTGGAATGATCCGCGGACTGACATCGTTCAAACGGTGACATTTGGCAAACCAGAGCCGATGATCCAGTTTTGTGCAGCGATCCAGCACTATTCTCCAATGAATGCTTTCGTTGATCCTGAACCAAGTTACCAAGATGGCTACGAAGACCAGGTTATTATGGCATCAGGTAGTTTCACAGAAGGTTCTACGATCGAACTCTCATCTGACGGTCCATTACGTGATCCTTATACCCTGTACATTCAAGGTGGTTTATCTTACCAACATGTTAAGATTGCGATCGCTAATGCGGTGAGAGAAACATTTTACAAAAATTAACAATGAAATAATTCAAAGTCCCAGACATTTTTGCTTGCAGTTAAGCGAGTGGAAGTGTCGGGGATTTTTTGTACCTTGAATTTAGATGATGCTGTAATTTGTAAAAGAGATAGTCTCTTTAGAAGAAAAAATGACTCTAAGTGAGCGGAAGTAAGTGTTGCAAATGGAAATGTGCCGCCAAGTGAGTGAAAGTAAGTACCACAAATGGAAATGTGCCGCTAAGTGAGTGGAAGTAAGCGTCACAAGTGGGAATGTACCACCAAGTCAGTGAAAGTAAGTACCACAAATGGGAATGTGCCACCAAGTGAGCGGAAGTAAGTACCACAAATGGAAATGTATCACCAAGTCAGTGAAAGTAATTACCACAAGTGGGAATGTGTCACCAAGTCAGCGAAAGTAAGTGGTACAAATAGGAATGCACCACCAAGTCAGCGAAAGTAAGTACCACAAATAGGAATGTGGCACGAACTCTAGTAAAGTAAGTCTTAAAAAGCCGCCACTTGTATAAACTTTCATATTAAAGAATGAACAAGCCGATTATTAGCGTGAACGTTTCCATAAATTTAGAATAAAAGTAACTTATCTGGAGGCGAGAAAATGTATACAGTAGGAGATTATTTACTCGATGTTGTGCACGCACTCGGTACTGACAAGGTTTTCGGTGTCCCTGGTGACTATAATTTACAATTTCTAGATCACATCACGGCACGAAACGACATGAAATGGATCGGTGATGCTAACGAACTCAATGCTGCTTATTTAACTGATGGTTACGCACGTAAAAATGGATTTGGAGCCTTAGTCACGACTTTTGGTGTCGGTGAACTGAGCGCTTTGAATGGTTTAGCAGGTGCAATGTCAGAACACGTGCCAGTTTTAGAAATTGTTGGTTCGCCAAGAACTAACGTACAAAAAGATCAGCAATTAGTACACCATACCTCTGGCGATGGAGACTTTTTGAAGTTTGAAGAGGCTCACAAAGCGTTAGGTTTTGATGTCTATCATTTGACAAAAGAAAATGCTATTGATCAAATCGATTCGATGGTACGCACGTTGGTCGCAACTAAAAAACCAGCTTATGTTGTCTTACCATTAGATTTAGGCGATGTATCGGTTAATCCTGCCTTGAAAGATAAAATTGCTGAACTAACCCAGCCTGTCAAACAAGATGTTTCTACTAGTCTACTGGCTGAGATTGGCAAATATTTGTCACAGGCTGCCCAGCCTTTAGTTTTAGTTGGGCATGAAGTAGCTCGCTTTGGGCTGGAGAATGAAGTTCAGAAACTGATCACCGACCATGATTTACCCTTTATCGATAATGGTTTAAGTAAGGGGACCTTATCGGAAGATTTATCGCAATTTGCTGGCACATATAATGGTGAGTTGAGTCCAGACACTACCAAAAGGGTCGTTGACCAAGCTGATGTAGTTTTACTATTGGGTGCGAAAATCACAGATTCGGTGAGTGGTAGTTTCACTCAATCTTTTACCGATAACCAGATAATTGCAATCAATGCTAACGTTACTTCCGTATTTGGCAGGAAAACACGCGTTGATTTTCGTTCATTGATCGAGGAGTTGGCCAAATTTAACTTTACAACTGCTGCTCGTCCGTCATTTAAAACGGTACAACCACGCACCCTACCGACCGCTAGTGATCATTTGTTGACCCAAGAATTTTATGATCAGGCTGTGGAAGCCAGTTTACAACCTGGACAAACCTTGTTGGCAGAACAAGGAACGTCTTATTTCGGCTTGACAACACAGCCATTGCCAAAAGACGCTAAGTTCATTGGACAACCATTGTGGGGGTCGATCGGTTATACCTTCCCAGCTGCTTTAGGTAGTCAAATTGCTGATCCTCTAAGTCGCAATGTCTTGTCGATCGGGGAAGGGTCTTTACAAATGACACTTCAGGAATTCGGGCTGGCTTTTCGTGAAAATTTGCATTCGCTTATTCTACTGATCGAAAACGATGGTTACACTGTAGAACGTTATATTCATGGGATGGACCAAAGCTATAATAATGTACCCGCTTTTGATTATGATCAGGTGCCACGACTTTTTGGGGCAAGCGATGACCAAGCAGTTGTTTTAAATGCGCGGACCGAAAATGAATTATTGGTAACTTTGAAAAAAGCACAGGAAATGACAGATAAATTGGTTTTAGTTCGTGTCCACATGGCACAAAAAGACGCTCCAGAAGTTTTAGAAAAAATGGTTAAAATGTAGTTGCGATCATTCTTGAGCACCAGCTTACAAGCGTAAAAACTTTTATGAGCAACCAGTTGACAATTTAGCGCAGGTGTATTAAGATAACAAACAATTTAATGAATCTTTGCTAAGAAAAGATGAGTAACTGATTATAACCTTCAAAGAGAGTCGCAAAGGCTGGGAAGCGGCAAGATACGGTCAGTGAAGATGGTCTTGGAATTGCAATCGTACGGTGAGTTTTCACATGAACCGAGCGCAGGGCCGCCTGTTATAGCGGGCAGGTATAGCAATTATTGTGTACCTGATGAGGATATTATTTGTGAGAATAATATTGCAGGTGGGTGGTACCGCGTGAAATTTAAAGTGTAAATGACACGCCCCTAGAAGATGACATTGGTTGTCTTTTAGGGGCTTTTTTTAATGCCTTTAAAAGTAAAGTTTAAAAAAGGAGCGATCAAGATGGTTAAACAGACAGCGACAAAATTACATTACGATATTGTGGGGAGTTTCTTACGACCACAAGAATTGAAACAAGCGCGTGCCGATTTTGCTGACGGACAGATCGACCATAAAAAACTAGCAGCAACTGAAGATGAGGCGATCCGGGATTTGGTCCAAAAAGAGATCGAAGCTGGTTTGAAAGTAGTGACTGATGGCGAGTTTCGGCGGAGTTACTGGCATTTGGATACTTTTTGGGGCTTTGCGGGGATCAAACATACTCAGCCTGAACATGGCTATTTCTTCCACGATGAAGAAACGCGAGCTGATTCAGCTCAAGTCGTGGATAAGATCGCCTTTGATCCGGAACATCCTGATGTGAAAGCTTTCAAATTTTTGCGTGATTTAGTTGCCGATGAGCCTGATATTACGGTACGTCAGAGTATTCCTGCACCGGCACAGTTTTACTCAGAACTTGTACGGGGTGAAGACAATGTTGCTGCGTTAAATAAAGTGTATTCAGACCAAGATCAATTGATCGCAGATATTGGTCAGGCCTACCATGATTTGATCCTAGCTTTGTATGATGCTGGCTGTCGCGACGTTAAAATCGATGATTGTACGTGGGGGATGGTAGTTGATCATGACTTTTGGAAAAATATGACTAACGGTGATTTTGACCTCAATGAATTACAGGATATTTATTTGAAATTAAACAATGCTGCTTTAGCGGACTTGCCGGATGATCTACGTTTGAGTACCCATGTTTGCCGTGGTAACTATCATTCAACATGGGCAGCTAAGGGTGGTTACGCCCCAGTTGCCAGTCACTTGCTAGCACAAGAAGATGTCGATGCCTTTTATTTGGAATTTGACGATGATCGTTCGGGTGACTTTGCACCACTAGCTCAAGTTCCAGCTGGTAAGCATGTTGTTTTAGGTTTAGTTACCAGCAAGAGTCCTGAACTAGAAAATAAGCAAATTTTGATCGACCGTATTAAAGAAGCCACTGAGTTTGTTCCGTTAGAGAACCTATCGTTAAGCACACAGTGTGGTTTTGCTTCAACTGAAGAAGGAAACAAATTGACTGAACAACAAGAGTGGGATAAGATCTCTTTGGTGATCGAAACTGCCCATGAAGTTTGGGGCGAATAGAATTTTGTGACCGTAGAGAAGCGCAAAGTTTATGTAAAAAGGAAAGTGAGACAAAAGATGCTTTGAAGACGATTTGTAACGATGATTGCTTTACTTTGAGTCGTAACAAAGCGAAGGACTAGAATAAATTGATTGTTGTTACAAGTACGTCCTCAACTTTTGTAACACATTTAAGGGCCGCCGATTTAACCCATTTAATGAGTAGATCGACGGCCCCTTTTTGCGTGCTATTCAAAAAATCAGCGGATCTTGTGCCAAGCAGAAGCACCAACAGATGGGAAGATGTGTGCCATTTGCCACATGTCATTGTCGTCATAACCGGAAACGATTGCTGGTAGATAAGTGTTGACGGCATCTTCGGCTTTGTCACTGACTTCGGTCACTCCTTGCAAATGGTGTTCCTGATCAAAGACTAAGATGCGGTCACCTTGTGTTTCTTGGTCGATCTGACGATACCAGTCATCGGGGATATGGTTTTCGATGACACTTAGACCTTTGCTTTTTGCTTGAGTGGGAGAAACACCGACTTGCGCGATCCGTGGTGAAGTATATACGGTTGTGGGGATCGCCGGGTATTTGATAGCGCCAGTAGTTTTGCCACTAAATAGTTGGTATAAATAGTAAGATTCATAAGTGGCAGTCGGAGTTAACTTCGGTTGAGACTTGTCCAAGACATCCCCGGCCGCATAAATGCTAGAAACGTTGGTTTGTAAATGGTCGTTAACTTCGATACCGTGCTCATTATATTTGATACCTAGGTCATCTAACCCTAGGTTTTCTACGTTCGGGATCCTACCAGTTGCATCTAAAAGCCAGTCGAATTCAGCGGTTTCATTGTTACCATAGTAGACTGTAAATTTCTGATTATTTTGAGAAAATTTATTCACGTTGGCATTTTTGATAAATTTGACACCACGTTTGTTCAAGTCAGTGGTGACCTGTTTTACAAATGGTTGGTAGAAGTTACGCAGACCGTGATCACCATGCAAAAAAACAGTGACGTTAGCGCCGACTGCATTGGCTATCGTAGCAAATTCATAGCTGATATAACCGCCGCCGACGATCGCAATATTTTGGGGCATTTCTGCTAGGTTCATGAATTCACTGCTATCATGTGCTAAATCGCTGCCGGGGATCGCTAACCGATGTGGACGTTGACCTGTTCCCAAGACGATCTTATCCGCAGAATACTCTATTTGTCCGGAAATATTAACAGTGTGTGCGCCCGTTAGTGTCGCATGGCCTTTTAATAATTCAACACCTGCATTTTTGAGCTTGTTTTCTGTCCCCTGTGGCAAGTCTTTGATCACAGCTTGTTTGTGGGCGACTACAGCAGGCCAGTCAATTTTAAGCTCACCGTGCACAAGACCTTGCATCCGTTCGACTTGACGTTGCAAAGTTACAGGTTCATCAAGCGTGATCTTAGCGTTACAGCCGCGGTTAGTACAAGTACCTCCCAGCAAATCATCGGTGACCAGTGCAACTTTTTGTCCTGACTTGGCGAGTGGTTCTGCACCATCGAAAGCAGCGTGCCCACCGCCAATATAAAGCACGTCATAGTCATAGTTTGCAGTCATAAGATTCCTTCCTCCTTATTGAAGTGATTTCGAGTTTAAATTCTCATTAATCTAAGCAAATATCAAGTGAAGAGGTCGCAGTGTTTGTAGTTTGTGGGTGTGTTGTTGATATCTGAACACAAGTTTACCAAAGGAACGTTCAGTTACCTCCCATTTGTGCTTAAATTTCCCTGGCTTAGGAACAAGTACTTTTTCTTCGTTACAATTTTAGTCCAAAAAGGAGCTGGGACAAAACTAGCTGTCCAATTCTAAAAGGGGCCATCGATCTATCCCATAAATGGGTTAAATCGACGGCTCCTTAAACGTGTTCCAAAAGATTGAAGCCTACTGTAACAACGATCCTTATTCTGGTCCTTCGCTTTGCTACGACCCAAAATAATGCAATCGACTTTACCAATCGGCTTCAAAACATCTTTTGTCTCACTCTCTCTAATTTATTGTTAACTATAGTTCTTCATGTGCTAATGGGTCTTGACCTGAAACACGCGCATCTTCTTGATCGAGCGCACTGATCTGTTGAACTTCGTTGTTTGTTAATTCAAAGTCGAAAATATCCAAGTTTTGTGCCTGGCGCTGTGGATCATGTGAAAGTGGCAGTGGCAAGACACCAAGTTGGTGTTCAAAACGTAAGATGATCTGTCCACTATTTTTTCCATATTTTTCTGCCAAATGGCTGATCAATGGCAGCTCGCGGATCGGTCGACTGAGATTCATCCCTGACCCACCTAGTGGACTCCAAGCTTCAGTCACGATCTGGTGGTTTTTATTATATGCACGTTGCTCTGGTTGGCTAAACATTGGATGAAGCTCGATTTGGTTCACTTCAGGCAACTCTCCAGTTTCAGCTTGTAATTTATCCAAATGTTGGGGTAAGAAGTTAGAAACGCCCACTGCGCGTACGAGCCCGAAACGTTTGGCGTCTAGCAAGGCTTGCCAAGCTTCGACGTATTCGCCACGGTCAGGATTTGGCCAGTGGATCAAATAGAGGTCATAGTAGTCCAAGTCAGCACGGTAGAGTGATTCTTGAATAGCGGCGATGGCTTTTTTGTATTTATGATGACGTCCAGGTAATTTAGACGAGATCAATAGGTCTGAGCGGGAAACATTCGCACGTTTTATTGCTTGACCGACAGTGCCTTCGTTTTCATAATTGTATGCTGTATCGATCAAACGGTAGCCGTTGTTGATAGCAGAATCGATCGTTTGAATTCCTGTTGCACCTCGTAAGCCAGCTGTCCCGAAACCGATTGCTGGTAAAACTAGACCATCGCGAAGTGTGATTGTTGGTGTTTGCATAAAAGATCCTTCCTTTCATTTATAATGCATATTTTCTTCAGCTTTTGTGACCATTGTTAAAAAACGGGCGATCGTTTGTAACTCGTTTTGGTCAAATAAGCGTAAGGCTTTTGTGAGTTGTGCATTTTTTTGGCGTAAGAGCTCTTCATGAAAACTTGCGACTTGAGTGCCGCTTTTAGTGAGTGAGTAGCGCTTGTAGCGGGCATCTTTTAAATCTGCTTGCGTGATGACCAATCCACGTTTGACTAGTAAGGCCAGGCGTTTGGATAAGGTGCCTGGTAAGATGCTAAATTCGTTGCTGATCTGTTTGGCAGATACATTTGGTTGCGCTAGTAAATAAGATAAAATGAGAAAATGTGAGGTACTTAAGTTGCGTGCATTGTCATCTTTTGCACGTATCCAAGCTTTTTCTTGGTCGTCATCATCGTCCAACGCTAACAGGTGGTTGTATTTTTGCAAGATCTCCTGGAAAATTGCCAACTGACGGACTCCCTTCGTGAAAGGTGTTTTCAAAATAGAAAACCTGTTTTTAATTATCTCAAATAAAAAAGTTGGTTTTTTTGTTTGAAAGTTGTACCATGAATTGATAACAATAGTTTCCGTGGAAACTAAATCTAAGTTCACGGTAACTTTTACAGGGGGAAAAGTCAATTAATATGGTTGAAAAAAGAGTTAGCCGGCAGACAAAAATGTCGATCACGGCTGCAGCGATGTTGTCGTTTTTAGGGATTTTGGTAGAAACGTCGTTAAACGTTGCCTTTCCCACTCTAACTAAAGAATTTAACGTGACATTAGGTACCATGCAGTGGGTCACTTCAGGTTATTTATTGATGGTCACCATCATTATGTCAACGACTGGATTTTTAACTAAGAAATTTAACACACGTTCCTTATTTACGGTCGCGATCATTTTTAATTTACTGGGGACCTTGATGTGTGCCACAGCCCAAGTTTTCCCCGTACTATTAGTTGGACGACTACTGCAAGCTGTCGCGACGGGGATCTCAACACCAGTCATGTATCATTTGGTCATGTCATTAGTACCGCAAAGTAAGCTCGGAACATATATGGGGATCGCAGCGATGATCATCTCGCTCGCGCCGGCGTTAGGGCCAACATATGGTGGTACGATGGATGCATTTTGGTCGTGGCGTGGGATTTTTATTGTTGTTTTGCCGCTTTTGTTATTGACAGCCTGGATCGGTGAAAAAAATATCCGTTTAACAGCACGTGGGACCAAAGAGAAGTTTGACTGGGTCGGTGTAATTTTATTAAGCTTGGCGTTCTTTGCTTTAAGTACCGCTTTTGCAAATGCTGGTAATTATGGCTTTGGTGGTGGACATTTTGGTTGGATGCTTGGCGCCTTTGTCATTGGTGTGGTCTTATTAGCACTTCATTTCCATTTTTCGAAGCGCCAGATCCTAAATTTTAAATTGCTGCTTAAACCACTCATTAGTTTGCGCTGGTTAAACTTTTTTATTTTGCAGTTTATCAATATTGGGATATCTTTTGTTATTCCGATCTTTGCAGAAAATTATTTCGGTTCGAGTGCCTTTGTGGCAGGCTTGATTTTACTGCCAGGTGCTTTAGTCGGCGCAGCAGTTTCTCCGTTTGCGGGACGTTTGTATGATAAACATGGGGCTTTTTTGCCACTAATGATCTCTAGTGTGGCTTTGATCGTCGGAACGAGTTTATACTTTACCATGACGCCTGTTTTAGGCGTGGTTTCGACAACCTTGATTTATATTTTCTTGCGTGGCGGTTTTAACTTTGGTTTTAGTAACTCAATGTCTGATGCCAGCACACAAGTTCCACCTGAACAAAAAGCCGATATAAATTCATTGTTCAATACTTTTCAACAGTATGCAGGCTCATTTGGGACGAGTGTTTTGTCGGCAGTTATTTCGGCTCAGCAAATGAAGTCAGATAATAGCTTGGCGATCCTGACTGCTCAGGGCAGCCACATTGATTACGGGATCTTATTGATCTTAGCTCTGGCAAGTTTGGGGACAGTCTTTTTAGCACAACATTTATTGACCAGAAATAAGTAAGCAAAAAGCCCGTATATCTAGTATGAAAGCGAGCCCGGCATTCTATAAGTTGTGGTTGATTGGTGATTTTGCTCTTTATTTTTTAGCTAAATTCGCGTATGATTATGTAGAAGAAATAATTGCATGAAGGCAGGCCAAGTTCCTGCCTTTTGATATCTAGGGAAAGGATGCTTCAATCATTTTGATTACATTATCTGGTATTATCGGGTCGGGAAAGTCTAGCTTAACTGATATCCTTTCAGCAGAACTCGGAACAAAAGCATATTATGAGCCAGTGCAGGATAATCCTGTGTTGCCAATTTTTTATAAGGGTAACGAGATCGCAGCACAAAAAAGAGCAGCCGGCGACAAAGAAGCCACAAATCCGTACGCATATTTATTACAAACATTTTTCTTGAACCGTCGTTTTTCGATGATCAAGACGGCCATGCGTGAAGACAACAATATTTTGGACCGCTCGATCTATGAAGACGAGATCTTCATGAAAATCAACACGGAAATGGGTAATGCTACCGATGTTGAGTATGACATCTACAAGAGTTTGCTTAACAACATGATGGAAGAATTACCTTTTGCTTCCCACAAGAAGTCGCCAGATTTGATGATCACGATCAAGGTTTCTTATGAAACAATGCTCAAACGGATCGAAAAACGGGGACGCGACTATGAACTAGTTGAAAAGGACCCGTCATTGATCGATTATTATCACCGATTGTTAGCTTGCTACGATGAATGGATGGCAAAGTACAACGCTTCGCCGTTGTTGATCATTGATGGTGATAAGTATGATTTCGTCGATAATTTGAGTGATCGTGTCCAAGTTTTTGATATGATCGAAAACAAGTTACACGAATTAGGCAATTTAAGTGACGTGCAAATGGATCAATTCCACACACAACACGAAAAGCTTTTTAAAGCACAATAATAGTTACGAAGGCTGTGGTCTGATTTGTTAGATCACGGTTTTTTTGTGTGAGTACGTTTCTTTTTTTGCATAACTGCCTGTGATAAGATAATAAGCATGAGTATTAGAAATCAGCGAAAGAAGTGATAAAGTGCGCTTTGTCGGTGTGTTTGAACGTGAAGAATATGAACGTTCAGTTAAAAAAGTATGGCTGGTCGGTGCAGTTTATACGCTCGTCTTTCAGTTAGTTGCCACGATTGCAGTCTTTGTTGAGATCACACGGCATCCAAGTTTGTTAGAAGGTGACAAGCTCGATCAAATCGGCAGTCCGTATTTTATCGCGGTTGCTGCAGGGCTCTTTGTGATCTATGCAGCCAGTTCGCCTAAAGTCAGACACAGTTTTTTCCAGGACGGTCAAAATAAGATGAACTGGCAGATTTTTTTGAGTTTAGTAGCCTTGATGTTACTGGCGCAGCTGTTGTTTACACTTTATTCTGATGGCTTGGAAAGTCTGTTGAACCAGTTTGGTTTGACCGCAATGGATGAATTAGACTCTGCCAGCGCTGGCAGTCAAACCTGGTCGATGCTGCTTTATTCGACTATTTTAGCGCCGTTGACCGAAGAGATCGTCTTTCGCGGTTTTGTCTTACGTAGTATTCAACCATATGGCCTCAGCGCAGCAGTTTTATTGTCAGCGAGTTTGTTTGGACTCTATCATTTGAACATTATGCAGACACCATTTGCTTTTGCGATCGGTTTGATTTTAGCAATAGTGGCGCTGAGATTTGGTATCAAGTGGTCGATCACCTTGCACTCATTTAATAATTTGGTCTTGGGTGATGGTTTTGGCTATTTAGTTGACACCGTGCCGAAAAGCATGGGTAGTTTGTTGAATATTTTCTTGTTTATTGGTGGTGGCTTAGCCGGTCTATGGGTTTTATGGCAAAATCGCCGAAAAATCAAAACTTGGTATGAACGTCACCATTTGCGCCGCCATGAAATTAAAATAGTGTTCTTTAACTGGACTGGCCTTGTGATCACAGCCATTTCAATTTTGTTGATGGTCGGTAGTTTAAGTTCCAAGTAGTTTTTTTATCAAATGGTGCGCTCAAAAAGTTAACGTAAATTTGACAAAATGTTTCTATTGAAATGGTTTTCACATTGAAATAGGAGTATGATATTAAGCATAAAGCGATAGATGTTTGGGGTGAATGATGACATGGCACTTAATTACCAACGGATCTTGGTTGCGGTCAACAAGTCCGCGGGGGCCGATTCAGCGTTGGAAAAGGCTGTGGCGACTGCTAAACGGAATCATGCAAGGTTAGACCTTTTACGTGTGATCGACGTTAATTCGTTACAATTTAAAGCAGGGGGCCAGGCCATGATCAATGGCCAGCAAATTTATGAGATCGAACAGTCCAACGAAGAATTCTTGTTTCAATTACAGGACAGATTGATCGATGAAGAAGGATTAGATCCTAAGCAAGTCTTTGTGCATCTTCGTTTTGGAAATCCGAAAACAGTGATCTTAGATGATTTCCAACCAGAATACCACAATGATCTATTAGTGCTCGGCGGGACCGAAATGAATTTGTTCAAGCGCATGATGGCAGGTTCGGTATCTTCTTACGTGCCAAGGGCCGCCCAGTGTGATGTTTTAATAACTAAAAAATAAGGGAAAGTGAGACAAAAGATGCTATGAAGTTGAATTGTAACGCAATCGTTGTTACAGTGAGGCTTCAAAACAACTTTTGTCTCGCTTCCTTTTTAGGATCGGACAGTTAGCTATCTCCCAGTCCCTTTTATTTTTGAAAGTGCTGGGGATCAACTAACCAATAAGATATACACCAACCAAAGTATTTTAATTCTTAACCAACTAAAAAGCAGCACCACCTAAGCTTGATCTTAAAGTCTAGGTAGTGCTGTTTTTAATTGAGTTATGACAGCCAGAAGATCTTATTTATCTTCTAGGCATTTTACTTTTTAATCATTCATTTTCTTTTCGACATACTTAGATAACCATGTCAGTAATGTAATGATGATCAAATACATCAATGCCACGATCCCCCACACCTTAAATCCTTCTAGGTTCCGTGCAATGATGATCTTCCCGGTTTGAGTCAATTCTAAGATCCCGATGATCGATAGGATCGAAGTATCCTTCAAAGTAATAATGAATTGGTTGATAAACGAAGGGACCATGATCTTAATTCCCTGGGGCAAGATGACCTTTTTCATTGCCTTGCCAAATGGCAGTCCTAAGCTCCGCGCGGCCTCCATTTGCCCATCGTCGACTGAGTCGATCCCACCTTTGACAAACGCTGCTGTGTACGCACCTTCGTTTAACATCAATGTGATCGTCCCAGCAATGAAAGCGGGGATCTTTGTTCCTGTCAAACTCGGAATACCATTGTAAATAAATAGGGCCAAAACTAATAGTGGCAATCCACGGAAGATGTAGATCACAGTCGTGGATAGACCGCGGGCGAATTTGTTAGGTAAGACACCTAGTAAACCAAAAATTACCCCGAAGATCGTTGCGGCAATGATACCAACGACCGTTAGGTAAAGGGTTTGTCCTAAACCTTTCAGTAATACGGACCTGTTTTGTTTGAGCAATCCGCCAAAGGTATGTTCGTCAGATTTTTTCTTTTGCTTATTTACGGTATCTGTACTCAAATAACGGTCCGTGATCTTTTTGTATTCCCCGTTTTTCTTCAGCACTTTCAATCCGTGGTTGAATTTCTGGATCAGTTCCGAATTTTCACCCTTCAAAACCGCGAAACCATAGTTGCCGCTTTCTGCTGGCTTGGTGACGATCTTAAGCTTGGTCCCGGTTTTGATCGCGTATTTCATGACAGGTACGTCTTCAAATGTTGCATCCGAGTTACCGTTAGTCACATCGTTATACATGTTGTCCGAATCATCGAAAGTTACTGTCTTAAAGCCATATTTCTTTTGTTGCGAACGAGCATAATCAGCAGCGGCAGTCCCTGTTTTAAGGGCAACTTTCTTACCTTTTAAATCGCTGAGACCGTTGATTTTACTGTTGTTGGCAACAGCCATGACGACACCAGTTTTATAGTAAGGATCTGAAAAATCAAATTTTGCTTGTCGTTCTGGTGTGATCGACATTCCGGCAATAACGCCATCGATCTGTCTGGATTGCAAGGATTGAACAGCGGCGTTAAAGCCGAGTTCCTTGATATTGACCTTGAAACCTTCTTCTTTGGCGATCGCATTCATCAAATCAATGTCGATGCCGACATATTTATTATCTTTATTGGCGAATTCAAATGGTGGATATGTAACATCTGTACCGATCGTATATGTTTCCTCAGCGTGTACTTTAGGAGAAACTGCCAAAAATAAGATCATCGAAAATAGCGCGATAAAAAATGCACTTATCTTACTTTTTTTCATCAGTTCTCACCCCTTTACTTAATTTATTTTTATTAATGTTTCTAGAATACCATATTTTTCCTAATGTCGGGTATAGCGGACTAGCTATTTTTTAATTTCATGCGTCTATACCAATTTTGAACAAATGACTTCAAGACTTTTATGTATACAGATATAATTTATTTACCAACTTTGTGTCGTTGATATACCTGTTTACAAATGATTTTCTTAAAGTAAAAAACTATCAGTTTAAATACTATGACTAAAAGCAGTTGTTTTAGAAAACATTTGTGATGAAAGACTTGTATTTCTATTAGAAAGCGATTACAATAAGGGCGTAGGGAATGAACAGCTCATAATTTATATTTATAAATTAGACGGTTGTTTCATTACGAAACCACACGAAAAGAGGTTAGGAGCTTGTTAAATTCTCTATCAGATAATGGTCGGACTCAACTATAGTGTGACAATAGGTTCGGGGTTGGTGCGAAATCAGCTTCTTTTAGTTCTCTTTGTCCGCTTTCACTAGTTGCCTTGTGCAAGTAATTAAGTCTGATCATTATTTTTGTGTGTTTAAAAATAAAAACGGAGCTGAGACATAACTAGCTGTGTAATTCTAAAAGGGCCGTCGATTTAATCCATTTTTGTGATAGATCGACGGCCTTTAAACATGTTCCAAAAGATTGAAGTCATACTGTAACAACGATTGTTTTATTCTGATTCTTTGCCTTGCGCCCCACCTAAAATAATGCAATCATCGTTACAAAGTGGTCTCAAAGCATCCTTTGTTTCACGCTCGTTTCATATTGTATATCTAAATGTTCTTCAAAATTTCGCTGAACGCTGATTGTTCATTAGAGTTGGCAAAGAATAAGTTTGACGGTGGTTGTTGGTCATTTCAGCATCAGTGGGGTCAACTGAGATAAATAAAGTGTTGATCGAATCGATGTTTTGAATTTTGGCGTCCAAGGCGACTGATAATCTATCACCAGATCTTTGTAAGTCAAACTATTAAAATAATTTTTAGCATAAAAAAGGCTGGGACAAAACAATATCCCAGTCTCTTCTTTTGCTAAAAATAATCAAATTATCGCTTCTAATTTTTACAACATAAACGCGTTTCAAAAGTCTGAATCCTCAATGTAATGCCATTTACGCCATTCTTGTCCTGCACTTTGCTACGGCCAAAAATGGCGTAAATGGCATTACATACCGGCTTCAAAACGACTTTTGTCCCGCTCTCTATTTAAAAAATTCAATTATGCTAAAACATCAGCATTTTCATCTTGATGTTTCTCAAAAAACTTTACGGCATAGGGACAAACATTTATAATTTTGTAGCCGCTTTTGCGAGCATGGTTGGCCATTTCTAACATTAGATAACCACCGATCCCCTGACCACGTAAGGAAGGATCGACTACAGTGGAATCGATCGTATAAGTCTTTTTTTCATCATCAACAGTAAAATCAACCTGTGCATCAACTTTTTCATCTTCATTATAGTGAACAAAACGATCTTGTTTATTATTGTAATTGGATTCAAATAAAAACTTCATGCAAATTCCTCCTCGTAAAATATTTGTTATCGTTATCATACTATCAATAGACTAAAATGTATAATTAGTTTGCTTCGCCCAATTTTTGCTCCAAATAATGCTTGAGTACAACGGCTTGGTTATGTTTAGTGTCTTTGGCACCATAAAGCAAGGTGACGTTGCCCTGAGTTAGTTGTTTTTTGACAGTTGCGATAAATTGTTTAGTGTAAGGGTTAAGATCTAGTTCTTTTTGATACTCAATTTGAAAGTCAGCAAACTTCTCTGGATCGTGTGCAAACCATTTGCGTAGTTCGACGGAAGGAGCGATCTCTTTGGTCCAATCATTGAGTTTGGCATTGGCTTTGGAAATGCCACGTGGCCACATCCGGTCAACTAAAATCCGGTAGCTTTGATAGTCTTGCTCATGGTCATATATCCGTTTGATTTTTAACATAAACACAGCTCCCTTTCTTATTGGTATTAATTGTAACGCAAGCGAAGCCAGAAGAGAATTTAAACAAATTACTATCAAATTGTAAGCAAATATATTGAAGTACCTTTAGAATAATGTTACATTTCTAATAGTTGATCGCGAACGATTAAAAGCTAGGATGACAAACTCGATCACAGAGGTAGTGTAAAATTTACTGTTACATTATTTACTTTATAACGTGGAACTGAAGTTGATGATGTACAGTCTTTTGAGTTTGGGAGTTTGTCTATCCATTCGCGTGATCAATACAAGAGTATTTATCCAATGAAAGAGGTGATGTCGGTGTCATCAATCTATGATTTTAAAAAACAAGAGGTTGGCGGACAGACAATTGATTTTGCCGATTTTGATGGACAGGTTTTATTGTTAGTCAATACTGCCAGTAAGTGCGGATTAGCCCCACAACTTAAACAAATCGAATCTTTGTATCGAAAATATCATGATAAAGGATTCAACGTAGTTGGTCTACCTTCTAACCAGTTCAACCAAGAATTGGACTCAGATGAAGAGGCAGAACAGTATTGTCAGCGTCACTTCGGAGTCACATTTCCAATGACCAAGCGGGTGGTTGTTAATGGCGACGATGAAGATCCATTATATACGTATTTGAAAGAGCAAACTGATGGCCAAGATATCGCGTGGAATTATACGAAATTTCTGATCGGGCGAGATGGTCAACTTGTGGGTCGTTATGAGCCTAAAACGACTCCTGAAGAATTTACTAATGATATTGTAGAAGCAGTGCAAAACTAGAAATAATGCGTTATTATGGTAATATAGTAGAAGTAAGTAGAACACAATATAATTTTGTAATATAGCTGTCATTGGTTAAAGAACGTCCGCGTTTGGGAAAATGACCAGCTTAACTCAAATATAGGAGGAATTAAATTATGGCAGTAAAAGAAATCACAGATGCAGATTTTGAAGAAGTTACTGGAAAAGGCGTTACTTTGACAGACTTCTGGGCAACATGGTGTGGTCCATGTAAGATGCAATCACCAGTTGTTGAACAATTATCAGA
The DNA here is from genome assembly GCF_000349725.1 of Ligilactobacillus pobuzihii E100301 = KCTC 13174. Lineage (GTDB taxonomy): Bacteria > Bacillota > Bacilli > Lactobacillales > Lactobacillaceae > Ligilactobacillus > Ligilactobacillus pobuzihii. The sequence goes on along the minus strand of NZ_KB714689.1, from coordinate 67,352 downwards.
CGAGATGGGTGACGTTCAATTTACCAAGATGGATGTTGACCAAAACCCTGAAACAGCATCTCATTTTGGTATCATGAGTATCCCAACTTTGATGGTCAAAAAAGATGGCGAAGTTGTCGACACTATCGTGGGCTACCATCCTAAAGATCAATTAAAACAGATCTTAGAACAATATACTGACTAAATTTAGTCTTTAATAAATTGGGGGCACAGAGTTAGTCTGTGCTCTTTGTATTTGAAAATCTAAAAAACGAGGAGTGCATCACATGGAAAAAACAGCAATTTTTGCAGGTGGGTGTTTTTGGTGTATGGTCAAGCCATTTGATGAACAGCCTGGTATCAACAAGGTAGTTTCTGGTTATACGGGTGGTCACGTAAAAAATCCGACTTATGAACAAGTCTGCAGCCATACGACCGGTCACACTGAAGCCGTCGAGATCCACTACGACCCTGAAGTTGTGTCCTATGCTGACTTAGTCGAAGTCTACTGGCGCCAAACGGATCCAACTGATGCCATGGGTCAATTTCAAGACCGGGGTGACAGCTATCGACCAGTGATTTTCGTGCAAAATGAAGAGGAACGGCAGATCGCCGAAGCTTCCAAGAAGAAGTTGGCAGAAAGTGAACGTTTCAAGGAACCGATCGTGACACAGATCGAAGATGCCAAGCCGTTTTATCCGGCAGAAGATTATCACCAAGATTTCTACAAGAAAAACCCTCTACGCTACCAAATGGAAGAAATGGGCGGCCGTGAGAAATTTATTAAGGATCAGTGGAAATAAGAAAGTGAAACAAAAGGTGTTTTGAAGCCGATTTGTAGCGGTGATCGCATTATTTTGGGTTATAGAAAAGCGAAGAACCAGAATAACGCAATCGTGTTACAGTAAGGATTCAATCTTTTGGAACACGTTTAAAAACAGAGAGCGGAGCGTGGCGTTTAGAAGGTGAGCACTAATTGACTAGTCGGATATGATGCGTTTTTTGCATTAGAGCCGGCTAGTTAGTTAGGCACAGCCTTCTGCCAGGCGAAACTCATTTAAGGGTCGTCGATTTAACCCATTTAATGGGATAGATCGACGACCCTTTTAGAATCTACAGCTAGTTATGTCCCAGATACATACTTTTGGCAAATGTGTGTGTTCAGTCCTTGTTAGTTTCTTTTTGTGCACGGCGTTTGTGCTTGCGTAATAAGAAAGGGACAGTTAGCGTAGTCCCAGCCGCACTGAGCACCAAGAAGTCAGCGACTAACAAGATTAGTAAAAGACCAGTGGGCGCCTTGGTGTACCAAGCAACTACACTTAGTGCAATCAAAATGATAGTCAGCAACCAGATCGCGCCGACTAGGAAGAAAATTTTTCGCTTTTGTTTCGAATCCAATTTAATTCCCTCTTTTCAAATGATTAAGTTTGAATATAGCGCGATGTTTGCCTAAAAGCAAGTTAAGCCCCTAAAAAATTGGAGTAACTGTACGTAAGTTAGCCAAAGTAACGTTCAGATGAGCATGAACTGAGGCTGGGACAAAAAATATCCCAGTCTTTTCCCTTGCTAAAAATAACCCAATTATCGCTTGAAATTTTTATAGCGTAAACGACGTTAAACACCAGCTTCAAAACGATTTTTGTCCCGCTCTCAGATATTTCTCTTCCCTTAAAAATAGTCCACTAATTCTGGTGGTTCGGGTACAATGAGTTGTTCCAAGGCATTCACGGTTTCGGGGCGTAATGTCACTGCACCAGTCGCAGCCAGCAGCCGAACCGAGCGTGTTCCAAAGAAAATTTGGGTCAATTGTTGGATCGTTAATTTGTCAGGCACATTAGTTGCATTGACCTGTTGCACCGTAACTCTTTCGCCACTGGCGGCAATTTCCCAGACTCCGTCATTGGCAGGTAAATTTTTGTCTGTGACAGTCAGTCGCAGTGGCTCAAAGTCTCTTTTTTGATAAGGATAGCGTACTAAGAAGTCACGTAGATCAACGATCCGTGCCATCATGTACGGTTCTATTACACACTGGGCGTTTCTTGGTTCAGGCAATAAATCCCCGTGATAAGTTGGTGTGGGCGTGTCAAAAACGAAAGATCCCACGGTGTTTTGATGAGCAAAAATAAAGGTTAAGAGATTCTGATAGGCAAGCGGATCGTCAAATAAGAATTCTTTGACAGTTAAATGATCGGACTGTAATTCATATAAAATATAGCCTGCAACTTGGTTTCTGTCATTGAAGTCGAGTGCACAGTGCCACGTATTTTTGATGCTCAAATAGTGCCACCACCACTCGGAACGCACCAATCCACCTGACAAACCACCTTTTTTAACCAGTCGTGCATAAAAATCAGCGACCGTAGGTAAATTATCTTGCAACATGCCACGTTTGATATGATGAGAATTTTCTTTTGGTTTTATTTGCGGGACCTGTGAGCTTTCGAGCGTATATTTGCAATGATCAAAGACATGTTCGTATCCAAAACGACGGTAAAATTTGAAAGAAAAAGGTGCTAGGTAAGACAAAGTAGTACCTTGTTTTGCCATATCTTCTAAGGCCGTTTGCAATAAATTGCTAGCATGACCTTGACCACTCGCCTCGGGAGCCGTTGTCACATCGCAGATCCCCTTTGTTTGATAGCGAGTTCCATGAAAGTCAACTTCAAAAGGCAGGCTCAATAAACCGCTAGCTAAATTACCTGTTGCAGTTCGTTTTCCATAGACTAAGGCATGTTCACAACGTTTGAAAAAATAAGCACGTCTTTGCGATGTATCAGGGTTATTAAAAGCATACAAGTAGAGTTGGTAGAATTCTTCGAACTCACTAGGATTTTGTAATAGATCATTTACCATTCCTAATATCCTCCAGACTAGCCGTTTATTCTTGGTTGATCAAAGCGGTCAGTTGTTTGCCATAATTACGCCAAAATAAGATCGCGTTATTTTTAAAGTCAGCTGAAAAGGTATCAAAGCCGTCACGGGGTATTACCGTACCGATTTCTTCTTTTAAGGCACCAGTTACTAATAATTCCTGATCTTTAGTACGCCATTTGACGTTAAAATATGGGCCTTCCAAGGCTTCATCCAACATTTCTTGTAAACCTTCTTTAGCCGTATCGACTAAGACATCTTGTTCAGTCATATTTTCTTTTCTATTCGCCTGTAAAAAGCTTAATTTCTGGGCAACTTCACCCATGTCATTGGGAACAATATTAAACATTAGTACTACCTCCACGATTTATAAGTGATTTTATTATAGCAAATTTTATCTTTAAAAATAAAGAAAGCCTTTTCAAAAACTAAAATAATAAACATATTTTATTACGTGAAAATATGCTAGCATAAAGCTTGTACTTTCAAGATATAAAAAAGGGATGTGCTTATGATGAAATGGAAAAAAATGATGGCAACGCTGGTTGCTTCTTCGTCAATGTTACTACTGGCCGCTTGTACTCCTTCGGCGCAAAAAATTAATGAAAAAATGGAAGATGCCGGTCAGGATGTTAAAAATGGGCGAGTCGAAATGACGATGGATCTTAAATCGGGGGATGAAAAGATCCAGGTTGCTTCTGATATGGACTTCAAGCTTAAACCGGCTCTCTTTAAGCAAGAATTAACACTTAAAGGTGACGGTCAAACTATTCCAGTGACAGATTATATTACCGATGATGAGCAATATATGAAGCTAAATGGTGAGTGGATCAAGGGTGATAAAGATACATTTAAAGAAGTTGGTGTCGAATGGCCAGATTTTGAAAAAGAAGAAAAAAACCGTACATACAGTGCTGGTAGTGAAAAATTATTAGATGAAATGGAAGTTAACAGCAAAGATAATACTTATACTATGACGCTGAAAGGTGATAGTAAAAATAAGAAATCAGTAGTTAAAGAAGTTAAAAAGATGATGACTTCTGCGGTTGAAAATGAAGAAACCAAGAATCTTTTTAAAGATATCAAGGTCCAATCGGTCGATTATACATACAAGATTGATAAGGACAGCTACCTACCTAAGAACTACCAAGTCAAAATGAAATACAAACAAGACGGCGAAACGATCAATGCTAAGATGAACTATGACTATTCTAAATTGAATAAGAATAAAGATATAAAAATTCCAGCGCAAGTCAAAGATGCAGCAATTGATTTGAATGATTTAAATGAACTTGCAGAAATGGAAGATTATTAAGACACAGTTTTTGGCAAATAGTTGTGGAACTAGCTAGAGGCTTGGACATAACATAACTAGCAATGTGATTCTAAAAGGGCCGTTGATCTATCCCATTTAAACAGGATAAATCAACGGCTCTTAAATGAGTTTCGCCTGGCAGAAGGCTGTGCCTAACTAACTAGCCGGCTCTAATGCAAAAAACGCATCATATCCGACTAGTCAATTAGTGCTCACCTTCTAAACGCCACGCTCCGCTCTCTGTTTTTAAACGTGTTCCACAAGATTGAAACCATACTGTAACAACGACGTTATTCTGGTTCGACCCAAAATAGCGCAATCATCGTTACAAATCGGGTCCAAAAATCGTTTGTCTTACTCTCTAATATTTATGCTAAGTTGCTTATTTTTAACCGTTAGCGACTGTAAAACGTTCTTGTTTATGGCTTGGTTCTTGGATCTCTTTGACGATTGCCTTGGCCATTGTTCCACCAGTCGTTTCGGAGTTACCGTCCTTATTAGTCAATAATTCTTCTGTACCATATAAGATGTTGTCGCTAGCCTCTCCGGCAACAAAGGAAGAAGCAGGTGAGATGCCGACCCAGTTTACATTAGTTACGTCTTGCAAGAAATGTAATTCAGCTAGTTGGTTGATCGGTGTGTTAATGAAACTCTCAGCACCGGGTACTTTTTTGATGTCTTCCACTACCAAGTGATTGTCGTCACCTGTATGCAAGCTACCAGCACCTAAAATAAAGATGAAACGAGGTTGCTGTGTTTCACGGAACAAGCTGATCAAATGAGCAGTTAAGTCAACGTGTAAGTAAGCTTGAGCTGGGTCAGTTGAAAAGGCGTCAACTACTACATCAAAGTTAGCCAGATCGTCATGACTCAATGCAAACGCATCTTTTTCCAAAATTTGGATGGAGTCACCTAGTTTATCTTTAGCTTTACTTTTGTTTCTGACGATCGCTGTCACGTCTAAGCCTGCGCTTTGTGCTTCTTTAAATGCGGCTGAGCCGGCCATACCGGTTGCACCGATGATCCCTACTTTAGTCATAAAATGGAACCTCCTTATTTTTGATTATTGCTTACATTTTATAAGGAAAATTGTTAAAATACAAGCAATAACCCCTGAAGGTTTTCTCAGTAATTCTAATCGGTTATAATGAATGTGGAAACTGAATGAGAAGTGAGAGGAGAACGGTGATGTTAGAGGAAGATCGTTTGACAAAAGTCAATATTGTAAACTTGATTTGGAGTTTTGACCGCCATACTGACCAGGTCAACTTGTTGCTTGTCAAACGTGCCAACCAACCTGCCCAGAATATGTGGTCTTTACCAGAAACATTCCTTGGTGCGAACGAAAGCGCAGACCAGGCGGCCTTACGTCTTGTGCACGATAAGATCGGCTTGAAATTAGCTGCTTTTCATACAGAACAATTAGAAACTTTTACGGCGCCTCAGCGTTTTAATGATGATCAGCGGACTTTATCGTTAGCATATATGACATTTCTGCCAGAAATGCCACCGCTTGATCCCGGGTATGGTGCGATCGATGCTAAATGGTTTGCGATGACTATCTATGACCAGGCTTATTGCTTTTGCAATGGCAATGAAAAATATAGCGTCGCTCAGGCCAAACGACAAGAAGACTACTATGCCAAACTGACTGACTATGGTCGAAGTGCTAGCCAACAGTTAGCCTTTGACCACGAGTGGATCATTAAGGTCGCTTGTTTTCGTATTAAAAATAAGTTGGATTATCAACCCAACATTTTATTGATCTTGGGCGACACTTTTACTTTAAAAGATGCTCGGAGTGTTTATGCGCCATTTTTAAAGATCAAACGTGAGCAGATCGATAATTCCAATTTTAAAAAGACGCACGGCAAATTATTTGAAGAAACGGGAACAGTCGCAGCTAAAAAGCGTGGTCGCCCGGCAAACTTATACCGTTTAAAGTAGAGTGCTCATTTAAGGTGCGTATTTTACAGGGGAAGATTTTTTGTGGTTGCAATTATGCAGGGAAAAGCGTAGTATCAACAAGATATATGAGGGAAATTATTTTTTTATTTTATTAAAGGTAATAGTTACTTTTAATTGTTTACTAGGAGGAACGATCAATGATCGAGCAAGGTAACATGGCACTATTAACTGATTTATATGAATATACGATGGCAAATGGCTTTTACCAAGAAATGAAAGATGAACGTGGTTCGTTTGACATGTTCTTCCGTAAATTACCAGATAATGGGCGTTTTGTGGTCCTAGCAGGGCTTGGTACGGTTTTAAAAGAAATGCAAAATTTTCATTTCGAAGAAGAGGACTTGGATTATCTTAGAAGCTTAGATATCTTCTCAGAAGATTTTTTGGCATATTTGCGTGATTTTAAATTTGACTGCAATGTCTACGCAATTCCTGAAGGAACACCAGTATTTTCACGTGAACCAGTCGTCACAGTCGAAGGTCCACTGTTACAAGCTCAATTATTTGAAACCTTGTTGCTAAACGTCGTCAACCATCAAACATTGATCGCTACAAAAGCTCGTCGTATTTCTGCTTCCGCTAAGAATCGATCAGTGATGGAGTTTGGCGCACGACGAGCACAGGGACCAGCTAGTGCGATTTATGGTGCCAGGGCCGCAGTGATCGGTGGTTGTGTTGGAACTTCTAACGTACTGGCAGGGCAAAAGTTTAACATCCCAGTTTCTGGGACGATGGCACACAGTTGGATCGAAGCCTTTGATAACGAGCAGGCGGCTTTTGAAGCATGGGCTAAGATCTACCCACAAAACTGTTCTTTATTGGTCGATACTTATGATGTTTTAAGTTCAGGTGTCCCGCATGCAATTAAAGTTTTTGACCAATTATCAGCTAAAGGTTATGACAAATTCGGTATTCGGATCGATTCAGGTGACATTACGCAACTTTCAACGCAAGCCCGTAAAATGTTAGATGATGCTGGTTATCCAGATGCAACGATCACTGCTTCAAATGCTTTGGATGAACATATTATCCAATCATTGATCAGTGAAGGTGCAGCAATCGATAATTTTGGTGTGGGTGAAAATCTGATCACTAGTGCTAGTTCCCCAGTTTTGAGTGGTGTTTATAAATTAGGTGCGGTCCAAAAGGATGATGGCAAATGGTATCCAAAAGTTAAGGTCAGTGCCAGCATCGGCAAATTAACTTTGCCTGGACGCAAACAAGTTTATCGTTTGTATGATCCGCGTACGGGCTCCCCGTTTGCTGATTTAGTCGGACTCAGAGATGAAGAAATCGATGGACATATTGATGAAATGGAAGTTTTAAGTGCTGACCCTGAAGCAACTAAACGGTACCGAACATTGAGAAATATCGATGTTGATGAATTACAAGAGCTGGTATTAAACGACAAGGGCGAGTTGTTAACAGGTGAACCGGGTGTGTTTGAAATTCAGAAGTACAGCCAAGAAAAACTTGCGGAACTACCAGCAGCAAAGAAACGCTTATTGTACCCGGATGAATATCCAGTATACATCACGACAGCGTTATATGATCAACAACAAGAGTTGATAGAAAATAATAGAGTAGAGTAAAAAAACAAGTTAAAACTACCTAGCAGATGAAAAGAGCTAGGTAGTTTTTTTAAAATCACAACTGGACGTAAGTCATGAAATGAAGCGTCCAGATTAAGCCCTAACCAAACGTAAGTCGCCAAAAGTAACGTTCAGTCATAGCTATTAGTGGTGGTCTCAGATTCCTTCTAGTACCTTGACTTTTTCAAAACCAAACTTCTCCAGCAATTTTTCCTCTAGTAAGTTAAAATTAAGTGGAGACTTTTCATAAAGGAGCAACAGCGATGGCAATTAAAATGATCACAACTGATATTGATGGGACTCTACTCACTAACACTAAAAAAATCACTACACACACGAAAAAAGCCTTGCAAATGGCGCGCCAGCAGGGTGTGTATGTTGTTTTATGTAGCGGTCGGCCGCTAGTTGGTATGCAAGAATATTTGACTGAACTTGGCTTTTATCGAGCAGATGATTACGCCATTACTTTTAACGGTGGACAAGTTCAGCGTGTGACAGAAACTACGCCATTGTTTTCTAAAATGTTGACTACTGAAGATTTTGTCAAATTGGATCAGCTTTCCCACCAGCTGGGTGTCAGAGGACAGGCAGTGACTCCTGATGGGAATATTTATGTGACAACACCAGATGTTAGTCCGGTGTCAGTCATGGACTCTTATTTTACTAAGATGCCATTGCATGTCCGTGAAAATGCACAGGCTGCTGGAGTTTTTGATTTGGCAAAATACATGTGGGCTGATGAGGCTAGTATCTTAACTTCAGCTATTTCTAAATTGCCGGCAGATATCCAGGAGAGTTATTATTGTGTTCATAGTGAAGAGTGGTTTTTTGAATTTATGCACCCACGGGCCACGAAGGGAAATACAATGTTAGAGTTAGCTGCTAAATTAGGTATAAAACCAGCTGAAGTTATGGCTGTCGGTGATCAAAACAATGATCTAACGATGATCAAAGCTGCTGGCTTAGGTGTAGCCATGGGGAATGCCAATCCACTTGTTAAAGAAAATGCCCAAGTTGTCACGGCTGATAATGAGCACGAAGGTTTGGCGACAGCAGTTGAAAAATATGTTTTAAATTAGAAGTAGACAATATTTGCTTCAAGGGTTATTTTGCACTTTTTTGGTTAAAATGAGCTATGATGTAATTGGGAAAGATAAAGAGTGAGAAAAAGGGGGATAAATATGGCTGAACGTGAAGAGATGCGGATCCGGACACATAATATTATTACGTATCTAGATCAGACATATGGCGACAACTGGGCACAAGATCCAGAAATAACAGAAGATCCCAAATTAAAGGAACATTTGAAATGGATCAAAACCTGTAGATAGGTAGCAAGCAGTGCAGTAGCTGTTTGCTTTTTTTATACTACATAAAAGGTCGCTGACAATGCAGCGACTTTAACTTTGACTATATTTTATTCAGCTGAGACTTCGACGTCGATATTACCAGCGACGGCTTTGGAGTATGGACAAACTTTAGCGGTTTCTTCCATATATTTTTGTGTTTCTTCAGGTTTTACGCCATCGATGTGCCCCACTAATCTGACTTTCAAATTAAAATCTGTTTGGCTAGCGGCATATAGATCAACGTTAGCTGTTACTTGACGATGGAGGTCACCTTTACCAGCTTGCTGTAATGTGAAAGACATTGCACTGTTAAAACAAGCCGCAAAGCCTGCCGCGAATAACATTTCTGGTGTAGTAGCGTCTTTGTTTTTTGTCATGGAAGTTTTAACGGAAAAACTTCCGTCAGGGGCAACTGATTCACCTTCACGGCCACCAGTATTAACTGAACGAGAAACATTGATTTTCTTCATCGAATCGTAATCTAAACTCATTAGAAAAACTCCTTTCAAAAACCTGACTGTCTACATAAATTATGTCTTAAGCCAACCGTAGATTTTGACAAATAAGCACGTTGGCCAATTTTAGTCGTCCACGATTGAGCGCTTTCAGATTAACATTGTCATCGCGTAATTTCAAACATTTTGATTACTTTGCAACCTGCAAAAAAACTGTTACTGATCGCTTCCAAAATGAATGACGAGTCAGTAACAGTTATGCTGAAATAATTATTTTGATTTAGCCGCGTGCCTGATTTGCTTGGCGTACGGCTTTTTTAATATCGACTGGCTTGCCGGCCTTGCGCAAGTCGCCATACTCGGCTGCTGCGGTAAATAAGAGGTCTGAAGCAGAGTTGACCGCCGTTTCAACGGAATCTTGGATCACACCAATCACAAAACCGACACCGACCACTTGCATGGCAATATCGTTGCTGATGCCAAATAAGCTACAAGCCATTGGGATCAAAAGTAATGAACCGCCAGCGATGCCCGAAACTCCAGTTGAAGCGATGGCAGTTAAGAAACATAAGATCAAAGCTAGTGGAAATGAGAACTCCATGCCTAAAGTATGGGTGGCAGCAAGAGTCATGATCGAAATCGTGATCGCTGCTCCCCCTGAGTTGGCTGAACCTCCCAGAGGGATCGAAACGCCATAACTTTTTTCATTCAACCCCAAATCCTTGCAGGCCTCCAAGTTGATCGGGATATTTACTGCACTACTCCGAGTGAAAAAGGCAGGGATCCCAGAAACCTTTAGTGTCCAAAAGACGAGTGGGAATGGATTTTGATGGACCAACCCCCAGACCATTAGTGCATAAACGACCAGGTAAACGAAAACCATTGTCCCGATCAGTAACAGCACTAATTGTCCATACCGTAAAACTCCTGCTGTTCCTGTTTCAACTAAAGCTTGGTGAATCAAGCCAATGATACCAAATGGAGCAAATTCGATGATCCAACCAGCGATTTTGCCGACCATGTCTGAAAAGTCGCCGACTACTTTGCGTGTTGTTTGACTGACCATTTGTAGGGCGATCCCAAACAAGACTGCCCAAAATAATATTGCTAAATAATCTCCGTTCATGACTGCGTGAACAGGGTTCGAAACGGCCGTAGTTAGCAGATCATTAACGATCGAACCGATCCCCTTGGGT
>NZ_KB714689.1:52007-56546 GCF_000349725.1 Ligilactobacillus pobuzihii E100301 = KCTC 13174 | reverse complement strand
GCATTAGCCGTGTCTGCAGTCGTGGCCTTGGAAAGCACCAATTTGATCGGGAAAAAGTATGAAGCTGCCACAGCCGCTACGGCGGATAGGAAGGTCGCTCCTAAGTATAAAATGACCACCGTGCCAAAATGATTGTCTGCTCCTTTTTCATAACCGGAAATTGCCGACATGATCACTAAAAAGACTAAGACGGGGGCAATGGCTTTTAAGGCACCAATGAAGAGGTCACCTAAGATATCGATCCAGGTCCAGGAAGGAAACACGATCCCTACAAATACACCTATAACAATGCCGACAAGTATCCGTCCAATTAAGGGGATCCTCGTATAATTCTTAAACATATATTTCCCTCCTATAAGTAGCTAAGTTGAAACTATAAGCGAACTTATCAAAATGTCTGACAAGTCCGCCTTTCAACATAATATGTATCTTTATTATAATATTATTAGAATTTTAAGGGGAAAATGAGTGGATGTCAACCAGCATTTTGAAAAAGATAGCTAAAACCAGCGTCGCACTAAGCAAAACAGAAGAAATAAAGTTCGAAAAAGCATTTTTTCTAAAACTTTTTTGCGGAAAATAACTGTGATCAGAGTTAAAATAAAGATGAAATGAAATGTTAATTGTTGACGCTGGATCGATTCAAATGAAAAGAGGCGTAATGGTAAAATGGCAAGTTATTTAGAAAATACTTTGGCAAGCATCGTAGCTCTTTCTAGCAGAAATAAGGTGACCTATAAAAAAGATCTGCGTGTCGGTTATCATTTGTACGGTTATGAACTCGGCCAAGATATCCCACGTCGAGATTTGGAACATTTTGCGCAGTTGGCGATGGTCTATCACACGCAACTTAGGGCAGTACCCGAATTGAAGAAATTAGTTAAGCGTAATAAGGTCACTTTACGCTTTGTGAAGAATTATGATCCGCTAGAAGGCGCAACGGTTTTCGCCGTTGTTTTAGGCAATTCACTAGGCTTTTTACGCTCTGGAGCATATGGTGTTTTGTATTTTGATGGTCAGTCAGATCGGGCTTATAATAATGAAAGCTGGTCTGAATTTAATGATTCTGTCAAAGAACTCTTGTTAAATTTGCGTGATAATTTTTATGATGAGCAAGTAACATTGTATGACAGATAGTGAGGTGATCTTGTGGTCGCTAAAAATAGCTCCTTTTTCGATTCTTTTGTAGAGGGTCGCTCTGTCAAACGGCGTGTAAGAGAAATTTTACGGACTGCGCAGGTTTTTGGACATCTGGAAGACATCCAGCTGCTGAAAGATTCGAAGCGAACACTTTATTACGCGATCGTGCGTGATGAGCGAGGATTTAAGTCACGCTACAAAGTAGATCTTACCAATGAACGACTAGTTTGAAATTAGAAAGCTGTTCCCGTGATTTTTGAGGGGGGCAGTTTTTTTATTGTTATAGATTTAGCTAAAGGCCGTGTTTTGTACCAAAATTTGATGAAATTAAGCAAAAGATGGACGTTTTTTTACTAAATTCAGAAAAAATATTTGCATCTTTATACGCACATTTACACTGAAAGGTTTTTTACAACCAACTAAAAATTATCAGAAAAAAGCTTGTTTCTACCGCGACTCTCTCTTATTATATAAAATTTTGAGCTAAGGCCTGTATAAATCACAATCTTTTTATATATTCTAATTAAGCGTATAAACTCGCGTCAGGTCTGAAGAGGTCAGCATTTAGGTATGGTTCAAGGTGGAGATATTGTGTATAATGGAAGATATTGCGAGTCCACGATCACAAACGATCAAAAAAGAGAGAAAAATTTACATTTTATTGAAAGGAAAATCCATATGATCAATGGAGAATTGATTCGAAGAAAAAGAAAAGAGTTGAAAATGTCACAGGTGGAACTAGCTGAGGGAATTACTTCACAAGGGATGATCAGTCAGATCGAAACGTGTTCCTCAATTCCTTCAGGTGAAACTTTAGAGAAAATCGTCACACGTTTAAATTTAAGTTTTTCTGAAATTATTCAAGTTAAAGAATATGTCGATCCTGATGAGATTATTCAAGACGTAAACTTACACTTGATCCACCAGCAGTTTGAATCAGCTCAAAAAATCTTGAAAAAAATAACAACTGATACATATTTAACTGAGCAACAACAGCTGTGGTATGATTTTGTCCAAGCTTGTATTTTTGCTCATCTGGGTGGGACACAGTCTGACATGATCTTTACCTATAACCGCTTTTTACAAGGTGATCAGGAAAAACTAGGAGTCTTGCTCCCGTTAGTTTTCAGTGAATTGGGGATCGAATATCTGTATGCCAATAAAACTGGTCCTGCACAATATTATATCGATGCAGCTCAAGATGCTTTTAAGGAGTATTCCCCACGCAAATACCAATATGCAGCATTGCAGATCTGGAGCAACGCATCCTATTTTTACCTCGTTACCAAACAATACCAAAAAGCGATCAGGTTCGCTAGATCAGGCATTGAATTAGCCCAACAAGCTTTAATTTTTGGGCCAGTTGATAAATTATATAGTAACTTAGCCTTTGCTTTAGCTGGTAAGAACGGCAAATGGAATTCTGATTCCATCCGTGCGCTTTATGTGGCTTACATTTTTTCTGATCGAATCAACGACCAAGCAGTACGTCAAGTTGTCAGTGATGCTTTGAGTCAACAGGGGATCACAGTTTTTGATTAAAGTCACCACAGCTTAAGTTTGAAAAACAGTGAATTTCTTGTATTATTGGTCATAGTCAAACCGCACAGCTTGGCAAATAATTATTCTTACGATGATCGAGGTATTTTAAATGAGCCAATCAATCTTTTTGATCAGTGGTGGAGCCTTTTTCACACTGATCTGTTTAATTTTACTAGGCCTTAGTTTGCACCAAAATAAGTTTCGTTTATTAAACGGGGTCTTGTGTAATTTAGCACTGCTAAGTGGTGGTGTAACATTGATCGTTGCAATCGAAGCAACTCAAATTCAATGGTTGAATACTGTATTACTAGTAGTTTTGGTAATTATAATGCTGCCACTACTGATCTTATATACCTTGTTAGGTGTTTTGCTGTTGTGGAACGCTTTTACTGTCTGGCAAAAAGAAAGTCATACACTCGGCAACATGTTGACCTTGGCTTTAGGCTTATTAGTGACCATTGTCTTGCCATTGTTACGCACTTTAGATCACGACTTATTTCCGCAAAATTCAGTTACACTGTATACGACCTTTGTTGTTCCGATCTTAGCCTATTTAGCCTTTTGGTTCTTGGCATTCATCACGTCATTCGTATTAACTCGTCTGTACCGACCGCGTTATAACCAAGATTATATCATTATCCTTGGGGCAGGCTTACTCAATGGAGACCAAGTTTCGCCGCTTTTGGCTTCACGCATTCAGCGGGCGCTGGACTTTGCGCAGAGCCAGCAAGCAAAAACGGGGAGTTATCCCTGGTTGGTCTTTTCAGGTGGACAGGGAAGAGACGAGACAGTGCCTGAGGGGATAGCAATGAAAAAATATGCACTAGCGCACGGGGCTTTGGCAGATAAATGTTTGGCAGAAAAAAAGTCAAAAAATACCTATGAAAACATGGCTTTTTCTAAACAAATCTTAACTGATCTTCAAGTTAACTTGAACCGTGGTTTATTTTCAACTAGTGATTATCATACTTTTCGGGCAGCTGGATACGCGCGTTACGTTGGTTTGCAGATCGATGGGATCGGCGCTAAAACTAGTAATTTCTTCATACCTAATGCCTTTATTCGGGAATATATCGCATTGATGGCTAACCATAAAAAGGCACATGTGATCATGCTGACCTTGATCTTACTTGTTTCTTTAACGAGTTTTGTGGTCGGTAACGGGATCCAACTTTTTTAATAAAATGACGGGGTTATTTCGGACATTGTGGGCAGGGTAGCTTTTTTATAGCAATATACACGACAACCATCCGCGAATAGTCATCAATTTAAATTGAAATAATTGAATTAAGTTGTTAACAATTTATTCAATGTTTGGTACAATATATCCCTGTAACCAATAACCTCCCTATAATTATTGATTACGCTAAAAACAGCGAAAATGTTTGATACTCTCAGGTCTGTCATGGACTTGGGAGTTTTTTGCGTGAAAATTGTTAGGCAAATAAATGTTCAGGTGAGCAGCGTCAGCAGCAAAACAACAAAAAGAGAGCGGGACAAAAGTCGTTTTGAAGCCGTTATGTAATGACATTTACGCCACTACATTGAGGATTCAGACTTTTGAAACACGTTTATGCTGTAAAAATTAGAAGCGATAATTTGATTATTTTTAGCAAAAGAAGAGACTGGGATATTGTTTTGTCCCAGTCTCCAGAGTTAAGTATTATTGATCCAATTTTGTTTTTAGTTGCGCTAAAAATTCAGCAGCTTCGTCGTTGTACCCACGCCGAGCATTGATTTTTTCTAGTAAAGGACCATTGTGCGTTGATGAATTCCCCGTTATCAACAACTTACGTTCCAAGTCAACATAAGGAAAACCATTGTCAGCGGCCTTTTTAAGTTCGATCTCAGGGTCAT
>NZ_KB714689.1:50149-51925 GCF_000349725.1 Ligilactobacillus pobuzihii E100301 = KCTC 13174 | reverse complement strand
AAGGTGCGCGCCTAAAGTCGACGTCATCGAGACCATTTTCAGAGATTGTCAACAAGACATAACTAGCGGCGCGATTTTTCAATAGTTTGGCTCGCGGATCCCACGGACGTCCCACGGATCCTGGATTCAAGATGATCTGTCCGCTTGAGGTGTAGCGCCACAAGGGGCTATGAATGTGGGCAAAAATTGCCACATCGATATCTTGATCTAAGGCTAGCTGGTTAAAATTGACCTGAGCTTGATCTGGGTAAAGAGTGTGTCCGTGATTTTGATCAGGTAAATTATGTGTTAAAGAAAAAACTAATGGACCAACTTCTTTGTGTCCAGTCATGGGTAATTTTTTGAGTGCTGCTTGGTGTTTTTGACTTAAATGTTCACTATCGTATTTAGCTAGCATAGTGAAGTACACCGCTAGTGAATCATGCTTTATATCATAGTTTGGTTGAATTAATTCTAAGTTAAAGTTATCTTCCCAGTTTCCTAATAAAACTTGGGTCAAATTGATCTGATCTAAAATTTGCATGCATTCCTCAGAATTTCCCCCGCCCACGACCATGTCTCCTAAGGACCAAAATTCGTCGGCGCCTTGTTTTAAAGCATCTGAAACTGCTGCCTGCAAGGCGGTTGCGTTGCCATGGCTGTCTGAGATCACTGCAATTTTTTGCTGCATACCTAAAGCCTCCAGTAATAACTTCTATCCAGTTAAGCATAATTAAGAAGTTGGTAAAAGTCAAAGCTGTAGTTTGGTGATTGTTTGTCAACGAGACTAATGATAGAATATTATCTAATCAAATAAATTCGGTTGGAGCCGCGGCTTTCAAGAATCGAGTCCTAGTTTGGGTTGCTAGGATGGCTTGGAGGCGGGCTTTTTTGTGTGATATGAATTGTGAAGGGATAGATGAATGTGGAAGCAATTGGTAGTTTATGTTTAATTTTATTGGCGACAGCTATAGCGGGACATTTTAGTGCACGTTTAAATTTTCCGCCCGTGATCGGTCAGCTGTTGATCGGTGTGATCGTTGGACCAGCAGTTTTGAATTGGATCCATCCTGGTAATTTTGTTGAGATTTTCTCCGAGGTCGGGGTCGTGATCTTAATGTTTATTGGTGGTTTGGAAAGTGATTTAGGCTTATTGAAAAAATATCTGGCTCCTAGTTTGCTAGTGGCAGTTGCTGGTATGATCTTTCCAATTGTAGGGGCTTATTTGGTTGGGCACTTTTTTGGCTTGGATCAAATGGAAAACATGTTTTTGGGTGTGATTTTTGCTGCCACCTCAGTTTCGATCTCTGTTGAAGTTTTGAAAAATATGCGCCAGTTGGATACCCCAGAGGGAACTACGATCTTGGGAGCAGCCGTAGTCGATGATGTTTTATCGATCATTGTATTGAGTGTTTTAGTTAGTTTGGCTGGGAATAAATTAAATTCAGGCGATCAAATGTCGCTTGGCTTGAGTTTGCTATTACAAGTGGGCTTTTTCATTTTATTATTTGTCATCAGTCGCTGGTGTGTCCCACAGTTAATGTCTTTGGGTGCCAAATGGTTAGTGCCAGTTTCTGAGACTGTGATGGCCCTGATCTTGTGTTTGGGTGCTGCGTATTTGGCAGAAAAAGTCGGTTTAAGTAGCGCGATCGGTGCCTTTTTTGCAGGCTTAGCAATCGGTCAAACAGATTTCCGCAAAGAAATCGACCGGCAAATCGAGCCCGTTGGTTACGCTGTATTTATACCTGTTTTCTTTGTCAGTGTGGGACTCAACATGACTTTTACTGGTTTAGTGGC
>NZ_KB714689.1:32828-50063 GCF_000349725.1 Ligilactobacillus pobuzihii E100301 = KCTC 13174 | reverse complement strand
GACTTCTGGCTATTTTTCACGTTAACGATCGTCGGGATTGTAACTAAATGGTTGGGTGCCGGCTTGGGCGCTGGGATCGCCAAATTCAACTTCAAGAGTTCGTCAATGATCGGTGCGGGCATGATCTCGCGAGGGGAAATGGCTTTGATCATCGCGCAATTAGGCTTTAATGCACATTTATTATCAGTCGATAATTATTCTGCAGTCATTGGTGCGATCGTAGTTACGACACTGTGCGCACCATTTATTTTACGTGCTGAGATCAAGCGGGTTTAGTTAAACAAAATCTCCTATTAATTGCGTATCTATATAATAGGAAGTGACCGTAAATGCGCCAAGAAGCGCCGGAGTTACAGTATATGCAAGCTTTGAGTCAGCGCGTTAAACTTGCAACCAAGAAACAACATGCACTACAACACGCATTGCAAGGATATAATGGGGAGTGTTTATTTGATTGCTGTCTTCCGCCTAATTTATCCCAGCCAGAGTTTTGTATGGACGACGTTGATTTGAGTTACCAGGGCAGTCATTGCCAAATTTTTTCTCATCGCACCAAAAAAGCGACCTTCAGTACTTACTCAATAACCTGAGTATCTACTGGGGTCGCTTTTTAATTCATCTAATTATTATTTATCACGCTTGTGGAAATCTTTTTGCAACATCAACTTCGTCTAAGTGTAATGCAGTGTGTTCTGTGCAAACGACTGCTGCTAAAGCATCCATGTCGCTCGGCGCAGCCTTTCCAGCTAGTACCTTGGAAGGGTTGCTGACTAAGTTGGATAAGTCTGTTAATCTGTCGACCGCCGTTTCTGAGGCATTCCCGTTGATCAATAAGTGATATTCGGGATTCTGGTCTAGTTCCTTGTGCAAGGCATCGATAAATTGTGGTTGTTGCGCTTCGCCTTGGTCCAAGGTCAAAGCCACGCGCTCGCGAAAGGTCCCTAAATAATGTCGCTGTTCGTCCGGTTTGACTTTAGGTGAGCCGTACATGCTTTGTGACAAACGCTCATTTAAGTTGTCATCGGCCATTGATCGTGTCCTCCTTTAAATTATCTACCATTAATTACCATAACATAAACTGACTAGTAATTTAATTCTTTCATTTGGCAAATGGTGCTTCCAGATGTATTGTTGCAAATAAACTTATACTAAGGATCCTATTATACTAGTCGTTTCGAAGCTCTGAAGAACACACGGGCATAAAATCCACTTGAAAAACAAACGTATGTTCGTATAATGAAGAGTGAGGTGGTTAATATGAAAACAGCAAAGCAACATGTTGATGTGATGGAAGCACGGATCGAACACTATTTCATGCCCCATATCAAGGCGCGTTATCAGATCCAGATCGTTAATGATAAGTTCGATAATTCATTTAATTTTTTCTTTTTATATAAAAAAGGCGCTGAGAACACGCATTCGATCCCGATCCGAGTGATCAAAGATCATGATTGGATCTATTTTGAACAGATCGTCCGCGAATTACACCGTCGCGTGAATTTTACGTTGCGTTTCACGGGCTTTCAAGGTGAGATCTGGCAGTCCAATGGGTGTAATATCCCCCATTATATGTAAACATACAAAAAACCGACAACAAGCTAAAACTGGCGGCTTTGCTTGTTGTCGGTCTCTAAATAAGATAGAAGTTAGTGACTGCTCAGGGGCGAACAGCCAAGAACTCAATCAACTTTAGCAGATTTAGAACTTAAATTCAATTAGACAGCCGATAGCGTTAAGCAGAAAGGCGGGATCAAATGACATTTTCGATCAAGATCACGTTTCAACTAGGACTATTTATTTTACTATGTATTGCAATTTACAACCTGACCAAACGAAAATGATAAGCGTTAAAGTGGTTTTTCAATCAAGCGTTAAGGTATAATACAGGTGCTGAGATAAGCAAATCTGATTCAAGGAGTGATTATAATGAGTAACTTTGATGATAAATTGGATGAAGCAAAAAGCAAGGGTAAGGAAACTTTAGGTAAGGTGACTGGCGATAAGAACAAAGAGGCCGAAGGTAAAGCAGAAGGCATCACCAAGAAAGCTAAACATAAAGTAGAAGACGCCAAAGATGCTGCCAAGGGTGCAGCACAAGGCCTAAAAGATGATGACGACCAATAAAAGAAACTAAGATCACAGGGCTAGCAGTTATTTGCTAGCCCTTTTTACTTGTTAAAAAATTTAAGATATATTCCCTGCCAAATGGCGTAATGTAGCTACCAAAACTATATTTACATAATTAACTATTGCGAATGATTAAGAATTATATTACTATTCTCTCATAACTAAATAGTTTCAAAAAGTATAAGCTATACTGTTGGTGATGTATGGTAAAACTTGATTTTGTTATTTGTACGAGTTGCGCGTGGCAAAAGATGTGCCTAAACAACTAGGAAGTCATAATGCAAGAACACATTATAATTTTTGGCTAAATTAGTGTTTATTTTTTGTTCGTCACACTTTGTCTGTTAGATTTTACACACTAGAGCCTATTAGTGCTCAAGTCCTTGGCTTTATTACATAGAAAGAGAAGTGATCTTATGGATAACCTTGAAGTACAAAATAAAAAGAAAATGACCTGGTCTACTCTTGCGTTGATGGCCTTTTCTACTGTTTGGGGTTTTGGTAACGTCATTAATGGCTATATGTATTTTGGCGGGATCAAAGTCGTCTTTAGTTGGGTCTTAATGTTTGCTCTTTACTTTGTTCCTTATGCTTTGATCGTCGGGGAATTAGGTTCCACCTTCAAAGATTCTGGTGGTGGTGTTAGTTCCTGGGTCAACGAAACAATGGGGCCAAAATGGGCTTATTACGCGGGCTGGACTTATTGGGCCTGTCACGTGGCTTATATCGCTGGTAAAGGTACTGGTGGCTTGCGTGCTATGACTTGGGCTATCTTTCAAGATGTAACGAAGTTTGATCAGGCCAGCACTGTTGGCATTCAGTTCGTGACTTTCTTGCTGTTCGTCGCCTTTTGTTGGTTAGCTTCCCGTGGTTTGACAGTCCTTGAAACTCTGGCTACTATCGCTGGGAGTGCCACTTTCATCATGTCGATCTTATACATATTGATGATGTTTGCCGCACCAGCAATCAATCCAGCTGTTAGTTTCCATTCGATAAATTTGAGTTGGAAGAGTTTAGTGCCTAACTTTAACGTTAATTACTTCACCTCGTTGTCGATTTTAGTCTTTGCTGTTGGTGGTTGTGAAAAGATCTCGCCATACGTTAATAAGCTAAAACATCCTTCGAAAGATTTTCCGAAAGCGATGATCGTCTTGGCTATTATGGTCATGATCTCTGCTATTTTGGGTACGATCGCAATGGCTATGATGTTTGACCCTAATGCTGTTAAAAATAACTTTGATAGTTATATCTCTAATGGTGATTACTGGGCTTTCCAGAAACTGGGTAACTATTATCACATTGGTAATGTTTTGTTAGTGATCTATGCCATTACAAATGTGATCGGTCAGTTCTCGACTTTGTGTTTGAGTATTGATGCTCCATTGCGTATCTTGTTAGGTAGTAAGGAAGCAAAAGACTTTATCCCTGCTGGTTTGTTGAAGAAAAACAAATATGGTGCCTATATCAATGGGATCAAGATGGTCGGGATCTTGTCTGGTGCGATCATCTTATC
Organism: Ligilactobacillus pobuzihii E100301 = KCTC 13174; assembly: GCF_000349725.1. Classification (GTDB taxonomy): domain Bacteria; phylum Bacillota; class Bacilli; order Lactobacillales; family Lactobacillaceae; genus Ligilactobacillus; species Ligilactobacillus pobuzihii. The sequence continues at coordinate 46,423 of NZ_KB714689.1, read as the reverse complement.
GCAATCACTGGTTCCTGGTGCTGCTAAAGTTATGTCTCAGTTGATCAAACTAAATTCTACTATGATGCCGCTGCGGTATCTCTGGGTCTTCGTTGCTTATATCGCCTTGCGGAAAGCACGTGATAAGTATCGATCGGATTATGTTTTTTCTAAACACCAAGGAATAGCGTACTTCTTTGGGGTCTGGTGTTTCTTGATCACAGGTGCATGTTGTTTATTAGGAATCTATTCAACAGATCCATTTGCCTTAACGCTCAACATTGTAACGCCCGTGGTCTTAGTTGCTTTAGGTATGATCTTACCAACGATCAAAAACTATCAGGATAAAAAAGCAGAGGAAAATTAGTCTGTCAAATAAGCGAGTGAGATAAAAGGTGTTTTGATCTTTTGTAACACGTTTAGGGGGACCGGGACAAAACTAGCTGTACGATCCTAAAAGGGCTGTCGATCTATCCCATTAAATGAGGCAGATTGACAGCCCTTAAACGTGTTTCAAAACATTTATTGCCTCACTCTCCTTTTAGGATCAACTAGCAGCTCCTTTTTATTCCAATTTCTATCTGAGCAAGAAATTAAAAAGGCATTGCTCATAATGCTAACTAGAACAAAGTGTCTATTTTTTATTCTATTCTGAACGATTAAAAATATGGCTATGTGTATATTTGATGAGACTAAAACATAGTCGTAGCAACAAATTGTTTAAATTTGTACATTATTTCATATGAATGTGGAAAATAATCTATTCTTGCACTAATTTTGCCAGCAGATCGGCGAATTTTGGATCATCGTTAAATGGTGGCAGATAAATGAAATTTTCGCCGCCATGACTCATGAAGTAGCCCTTGTTTTCGACTTCTAATTCATGTAAAGTTTCCAGGCAGTCAGCCACAAATCCTGGCGCGATGACCATTACTTTGCGGTATCCACGGTGAGGCAGCCCCTTCAAGGTTGCATCAGTTGCTGGTTTCAACCATTCACTAGGTCCAAATTTGGATTGGAAAGTTTGGAAGTATTTGATCTCGCCAACTTTTTCCATGATCCTTTGAGTCGTGTCGTAACATTCTTTCGGATAAGGGTCGCCGTCTTTTACATAAGACACGGGGACACCATGATACGAGAACAACAGGGCGTCAACAGGCGTTTGCTGGAGCTTGGCCTTGATCTTATCGGCATAGTAATTGATATAATCTTCTTCTTGATAGAAAGAATGAATAAAGCGTAGGTCGACGATTTTATCAGTGTGCAAGAAATAATTTTGAACCTCGTCATAAACTGAGCCGACCGTCGTCCCCGAATACTGCGGGTACAATGGAATGACCGTGATGTCGCGGTAACCAGCGTCTAAGAGTTTGTCGAATGTTTGACTGATCCGTGGTTCGCTGTATGACATCGCGATCTCGACACGAAAATCGGGCAAGCGTTCCTGCAAGAGTTCTTGTTGTCTTTTGGTATAAGTCAATAAGGGTGAGCCGTCCTTACGCCAGATTTTTTGGTAGAGTTTAGCGGATCTTTGCGGTCGGTGAGGTAAGATCATCGTTTGTAAGATCGGTTGCCATAGTAGAGGGGACATCTTGATGATCCGACGGTCGGATAAAAAGACGTTTAGATATTCTTTGACGCTGGCGGTAGTTGGCGCTTTAGGTGTTCCTAGGTTAATTAAAACAACGGCTTTGTTGTGCATACGTATCTCTCCTAGTGAAAATGTTTACAACCTATTATAAATCATTACAAATAAACACTCAATGCCTCTATTGTTTGAATGATTTTGACTGATTAGCGACTTTCTGTGTCAAATATATGCAAAAAAGTCATATAATGTGCTGGTTTTTGGATCAGGATGAAAGAAAATGGTGGAAAATGATTGATTTTTGGTAAGTGGTTTGTTACTATATTTGTTGGAGGTAATGGAAGTGCTTGCAGAACAAAGACAACAACAGATTTTAGATATGCTTGCAAGTCGTCAAGTCGTCAAATTAAAGGATATTTGCCAACAAACAAACTGTTCTGCTTCTTCTGCTAGGCGCGATCTACAGCTTTTAGAAGATCAGGGAGCGTTAGTGCGGATCCACGGCGGTGCAAAAGCCAAGCATGATCTGCAGCGTGAATTAGACATGACGGGTAAGTCAACCCAGAATGTTTCTGCTAAGGATAAGATCGCTCAGTTAGCTGTTGCAAAGATTGCTGATCAAGAAGTCATCTTCTTAGATGCAGGAACTACGACTTTAGCGATGGTGCGTTACTTACAACAAAAGCAGCATTTGACGGTGGTCACCAATGGTGTGTTACACGCATCGCAGTTGGCTGATCAAGGTATCAGAACGATCCTAGTTGGTGGCATGCTAAAAAATACCACTAAGGCGATCGTTGGGACTAAAGCCGTCCGTGATCTACAGCATTACCGCTTTAATAAGGTCTTCTTAGGAGCCAATGGTGTTCATGATGAATATGGTTTGACGACACCAGATCCCGAAGAAGCTGCGGTCAAACAAGCTGCATTTGCACAAGCAGAAGAGACTTTTGTCTTAGCTGATGGTTCCAAATTCGAAGCAGTATCTTTTGTTAAGATCTCTGACTTAGAACAAGCAACGATCATTACCACTGATTTATCGCGTGCTGTTTTCGACAAATACAGCAGGCAGACTAATATTTTGGAGGTCTAGATGTCATGATTTATACAGTGACTGTCAATCCAGCTATTGATTATATCGTTCAATTAAAGCAACTTACACTCGGTGAAGTCAACCGGATGGATTATGACAATAAACTGCCAGGTGGTAAGGGCATCAACGTTTCCCGTATCTTGAAAGAACTTGGGCATGACAATACGGCGCTTGGATTTTTAGGTGGTTTTACTGGTGAATTCGTTGATCACTCCTTACAAGAAATTGGCTTACGTACAAATTTTACGAAGATCGCGGCTGACACCCGGATCAACGTTAAAGTCAAAGCTCAAACAGAAACGGAGATCAATGGTCAAGGACCACAGATCACCGCAGACGAAGTCCAAGCCTTTTCTGACCAATTCGAACAACTGACACCCGCTGATACGGTGATTTTTGCCGGCAGCCTCGTACCTAGTTTAAGCAATGATTTTTATTTAGATTTGATCAAGATTATTCGTTCCAAGGGTGCACAGTTTGTGATCGATACGACTGGTGAAAGCTTAATGAAGACTTTGCCTGAACATCCGTTAGTCGTCAAACCTAATAACCATGAGTTGGCCGACTTGTTTGGGGTTGAGTTAAATAGTATTGCTGATATTGTAAAATACGCACGTAAATTGTTAGAACTCGGTGCACAACATGTCTTAGTTTCGATGGCGGCTGATGGTGGTTTGATGGTAACAAAAGATCATGTTTACCGCTCGAAAGCACCAAAGGGCACAGTGATCAACTCAGTTGGTGCTGGTGATTCAATGATCGCCGGCTTTACTGGGACGTTTGCTCGTACGCAAGATCCGCAAGAAGCTTTCAAATATGGCTTAGCTTGCGGCTCAGCTACTACATTTTCTGAAGATTTGGCAACAAGTGAGAAAATCAAAGAGATCCTACCACAAATCGAGATCACGGAGTGGGAAGAATAGATGTGATCAGTTGAGTTTTGCGAAACGGAAAGTTCTGTCTAGTTCACTGTAACTTTATATTATAAAAGTACAATTTAAAGATATAGGCCGCTAGTACTTGCTTTTTCCTGTTTCGCCTTATTCTGTTAAAAAACTGGGGTCTTCTAATAGACCCCGATCAGTTAAATTAGGAGGTTTAATCAATGGACATTCGTGAATTGTTGATAAAAGACATCATGATCATGGATCTCAAGGCCGACACTAAGGCCGGCGTGATCGATGAAATGGTTCATAATTACTATGAAAAAGGCATTATTGATGACGAAGAATTATACAAAAAAGACATCTTAGCCCGTGAGGAGGAAAACTCAACGGGTATGGGTGACGGAATTGCGATCCCGCATGCGCATGATGCAGCTGTTAAGAAACCTGCTGTAATGTTTGCGCGGAGTACTAAAGGTGTTGACTATGATTCACTCGATGGCCAACCAGCTCACTTGTTCTTCATGATCGCTGCGCCAGAAGGTGGCGACAACACTCATTTGCAAGCTCTCGCAGCTTTATCGCAAGTGTTATTAGATCCTGCAGTCGTTTCTTCCTTGGAGGATGCCGACACACCAGATAAGGTCCAAGCGATCTTTTCTAAGGCTGTTGGTAAAAAACAAGCTGAAAACGAAGCACAAGAAAAAGAAGAGCAACAACAAGATCAAGCTGCTGTTGCAAGTGACAAGCCATATATCGTCGCTGTAACTGCTTGTCCAAACGGTATCGCGCACACTTACATGGCTGAAGATAACTTGAAAAAAGCAGCCGAAAAATTAGGCGTCAACATCAAGGTCGAAACAAACGGTTCTGAAGGTACGAAACATAAGCTGAGTGCCGACGAGATCGACCGCGCTGAAGGTGTTGTGATCGCTGCTGATAAGAAGGTTTCTATGGGTCGTTTCGATGGCAAGAAAGTGACAAGTAAAGCTGTTACTGCTGCTATCAAAGATCCAGAAACTTTGATCAATTCGATCTTAAACGATCAAGTAGGTACTTATCATGCTTCTGGTAACGACGATTCAGAAGAATCAGTCGACACGGGTGATTCTGGTTGGGGCGGCATTTATCGTCAGTTGATGAATGGTGTTTCCCACATGTTGCCATTTGTTATTGGTGGTGGGATCTTAATGGCCATTTCCTTTATCGTCGAGAACTACGCCGGCGGTGAAGATTCAATGGCATTTATCTTCTTGAACAATGCTGGTAATATGGCCTTTGCTTTCATGGTCCCAGTTTTGGCGGCTTACATTGCTGAAGCGATCGCTGACCAACCTGCACTGATGCCTGGTTTTGCTGGTGGTTTCATGGCCACGGTCTACACTGGCGCATACGGTGGTGCTTATACGGCTAACGTCATGACTGATGCCAAGTCTGCCGCTGGTTTCTTAGGTGGTTTGGCCGCTGGTTTTATCGCTGGTTACTTCATGAAATGGTTGGAAAAGGTTTGTGCTAAATTGCCACAATCAGTTGCCGGAATGAAGTCAATGTTGATTTACCCGATCGTTGGTTTGTTATTTATCGCTTTAGTTATGTTCTTTATCGTCAACCCAATTTTCTCCACGATCAACGTTTGGATCACAAACTTCTTGAATAACTTAGGTACTGGTAACTCTGTAGTCTTGTGCCTGTTGCTTGCTGGTATGATGTCGATCGATATGGGTGGTCCTTTCAACAAGGCCGCTTATGTCTTCGCCGCTGGTGCTTTTGCCAATGACCCGAACTCTACTCAAGCTGCTATGCTGATGGCTGCTGTTATGGTTGGTGGTATGGTGCCACCATTTGCTACGGCAATTGCTACGTTGGGCTGGAAGAACAAGTTCACCAAGCAAGAACGTCAAGCTGGTGGTACTAACTGGATCTTAGGTTTCTCATTTATTACTGAAGGTGCGATCCCATTTGCTACAGCTGATCCAGGTCATGTTATTCCATCTAGTGTTGTTGGTTCGGCTGTCGCTGGTGCAATTATCGGTGCATTGAAAGTCGGTGTTCCTGCACCCCATGGTGGTTTCTGGGTTTCACCACTTGCTACAAACATCTGGGGCTACTTCTTGGCCGTGATCGTTGGTTCGATCGTTGCCGGTGTGATCTTAGGTTTGTGGAAAAAAGAAATCAAACCCGTTGATGCAAAATAGTTAATTGAATAAAAAAATGTCACTCCAGAAAGGGTGGCATTTTTTTGTATGGTTTAATTTAAATGGAGCACTACTACACTAATTATATTTGACTTCCAAATCAACAGGATACGAGCTGACAAATGAAATGCAGTAATTGGCCCAAACTTGAGTGTATGTCGGTCCAAATATCCACTAATCGGTCCTAAGTCAGTGAGAAGAAGGTCCAAATATTGACTAACCGGCCCCAAGTCAGCGAGAAGAAGGTCCAAATATCCAGTAATCGGCCCCAAGTCCCCCTCAAAAAAGCAAACTTACTTTGAGCACCACCTAGTAAAGAAAACTTTACGCAAATTTTTCCTGCCAAATGGAAGACCTATTCCACCACGCTTAAATTGACTTCTCCTAAGCCATTATCAAATACCGCCTTCCATTTTCCTGCAGTTAATTTTTCCGGCAAGAGAAAGGTCCCGCTCGATACTAGTTGACCAGCTTCAATCATTTGACCTTGTGTAGCCAACTTTTCAGTTAACCAGTGTAAGGAGTTGAGTGGGTTGCCCAGGACTTCCGTCGATACACCGTCTTTAAGCAATACATCATCTTGGAACAATTGACAGTGGACATTTGCGACTTGCTCAACTGAACTAAAAACGCTTGAAGCTTCCTTTTCTGTTCCGTAAACGATGTAGCCTCCGACCGCCGCATCGGCCATAACTAGATGTTTGGGTAAAGCGGGAAACCAATCGCTAAAACGGGAGTCGGGTACTTCGATCGCTGGCGCCACTAAAGTCTTGTTCAATAGTTCTTCAAGTGAATCCGTACGCGATAACTCTTCTTTAGCTCTAAATACTAATTCAACTTCAGCTAAGGGTTCCATTAGTTTCGTATTGTCAAATGTGTGCGGTCCTTGCACCACATGGCTGTCGATCTGTGCACCATACAGCGGGGCGTCAGCGTCAAACAGGTCTTGGGTTTCTTTACTGGTCAGTGAAACTTTATATCCACCGATCTTTTCGTCTTTTAATTCAGTCAGATAATCTTGCACTCGGTAAGCACTCGCATCGTCAGTCACTACGTCTGAATATTCTGTCATGTCCAAGGCCTTACCAGTTGAGTAAGCCTTAAAAAGTGTTTTGGCCAAATCCTTTTCACTTGTTGACAATTTTTCATTCGTCATAATGATCCCTCCATTTGAAATTTATGCATGCCATCTTTCATTTACCAAAAAAACGCCCCTAACCACCAACACAAAGTTAGTAGTTAAGGGCGCTTATTAAACGCTGTACCACCTTAAAATTTCTCTTAGCTGTAAAGCACACAAATATAAATGCTACCTTACATTGACACGTTAATGAGTGCCTGCCAACAACAGCTAATTGTTTCAAAACCAAAATAGTAATTTTCACTGCGTAGCTCAGAGATGATCATCTCGCTGTGAAATGGGGCGACTCACACCAACCGTCGTTTCTCTGACCACTTACACAGCAAAAAATTCTCGTTACAGCTTTTAATTTACTTTTAATATTGTTAAGTAACATACACTAAACAAATGGAGCTTGTCAACCATCTATTGCAAAATTTTTTTCGGTGCCTAAGTGGCTAACAGAGACACTTTTGCTGCGCATTAAAAAAGGCGAAAAAAGTTGTTGACATCTCCATGACAATCAGTTACATTAATAAACAATTAAATTATGATGAAAACGCAAAGACGAGGATTGCTCGTTCAAAATGTCTCAGAGAAACTCTGGTGGTGCAAAGAGTCGACGATTTGGATAGAGCTTCTCACCTCCGATGCGACTATAGTGAAAGTCAAACAAGTAACTGTAGTTGGTCACCCACCATTATTAGGGGAACTGACAAACTAAGTCAGTCAAGGTCGCAAGTGATTTGGATCCGATCATTTGCGATGAATTTAATAGGTGGTACCGCGGAAACGCCCTATAAAGCTTTAATAATGCTTTGTAGGGCGTTTTTTTCATCAAATTTTTTACCAAATTAAGTAATGATCTACGAACATAAATAGAAAAGGGGTTGTGCGAAATGAAAGAAGAAACAGCAAAAGTTACTGAAAAGTCAGAAAATACAGAAGCTACTAACCAAACTCAGCAACAAGAACAAGCTGAGGAAAAAATGTCGGTCAAAGATTATGTTTATGCCGTATCCGCCGGGGTGTCTAATGCAGTTTTAGTCATGTTAGGGGTCGGTTTGTTGATTCAATCACTCGCCAATTTTGTCCATTGGGATGCTTTGTATCAAGTCGGAGCGATTGCTCAGTGGATGTTAGCTCCAGCCTTTGGAGCCGTGATCGCCACGCAGCTAAAGACAAACTCGTTGGTCATGTTTTCTTCGATGATCTCTGCTACTATCGGTGCTAATGCGGTGTACTTTACCAGTGACAGTATCAATGGTGTGACTTCGACTGGTAACGCTATGTCACAGGCCGCTCAGTCGGGGATCTTCACTTCTGGTCAACCGATCAGTGCAGTAGCTGCCGGTTTAATTGCAGCTTTAGTCGGTAAATATTTGACTGGTAAGACACCTCTTGACATGATGTTAGTACCTTTAGGTGCTACCTTGGTAGGTTCGATCTCAGGGCTGGGCCTTGCAAGTGTCACCACGCCAGCTTTGAATTGGTTGAGTGATTTTATTGCTCAGTCTATGCAGATCAATCCGTTGATTGGAGCAATGTGCGTTTCCTTTGCGTGGGCGTTGTTCTTGATGACGCCGGCTTCATCCGCTGCTTTGGCAGTGGCAGTCATGTTAGATCCATTGTCATCTGGCGCTGCTTTGATCGGAACGACTGCCCAATTTGTCGGTTTCTTGGTAATTTCCTGGCGCCAAAATAACATAGGTGCAAATATTGCTCAGGGCTTTTTGACACCGAAGATCCAATTCGCCAATCTACTGGTCAACCCACTGCTGGCAGTCCCTTCCTTTGTTTCGGCAATTGTTGCTGCCCCGATCGCCGCGATTTTCTTTAACTTCAAGGTCGATTACTCGATTGCAGGTTTGGGCTTAAATTCACTGATCGCACCGATCAACTTGGCATCGACTGATCCGCAGTTGTTGGTTGTGTACCTCTTGATGGCGATCGTTGTCCCAGCTGTAATCTCCTTAGTATTATATAAAGTGATGTTGAAGATGAAATTAGTCCATGACGGTCAATTGCACGTCGAAGTGGTTTAATAAGAGGTTACTTATAATGGAGAGTGAGACAAAAGATGCTTTGAAGCCGATTTGTAACGATGATTGCGTTATTTTGGGTTGTAGCGAAGCGAAGAACCAGAATAACGTAATCGTTGTTACAGTAAGGTTTCAATCTTTTGGAACACATTTAAGGGTCGTTGATTTATCCCATTAAATGGATTAAATCAACGGCCCTTTTAGGATTGGACAGCTAGTTTTGTCCCAGCCCTATTTTTTGGGTCTTTATCTGCAGATTTTAGGTACAATCTTGCTGTCCCTATCAGCTGAGTTTTGGCATTGAACCCTTTTGGGAAAATGATTGAGCTTTGTAACTTGTAGAAATAAATTAACAAGCTCACGTCTATCAAGGATAGTGTAAAAACATATGAATGCCACCGAGTTAGTCCGATTTTTAATTTTGCATGAACGATCTTTTCCCGCTATAATAAGTTTGATCAGGTGTTAGAAAGGGAAACATTACTCATGCAAAAACAAACATTAAAAAAAATAATCGCTGGAGTAGTCTTGTGTTTGGCTGTAACCTTTGTGGTTGTTAAGGCCTCAGATGCACTAGAACAGCCACAAAAAAAAGAGCAGGATAAAACTGAACAAACAACTAAAAAGACAGGAAAAGTTAAGTCTAGTGAGAAGAAAAAATCAGTTATGCGTAAGCCAATCAATTGGAAGAGATCTTCGGAAACAGTTGTTTACCCTGATTTGGATAAAGCAAAAGATTTCTGGATACACGTTTCGACTAAGAAATCACGTGTTTACTTGATGGATGGCAAAAAGAAACTCTATACGATGTACGCATCTACTGGTAAGGGCGGTGAACAAGCAACACCAAAGGGTACCTGGTATATTCAACCAGAAAAAGGCGATTTCTTTTATAACGGTGAATCTGGCGAAGGCGCTAAGTACTGGGTCTCGTTTAAAGATCACGGAGTTTATCTTTTCCATTCTGTCCCGACTGACCAAAATGGCAACTTTATTAAAGATGAAGCTAAAGAGTTAGGTAAGAAGTCTAATTCACATGGTTGTGTGCGTTTGTCAGTACTCGATGCCAAGTGGATGTATGAAAACTTAGAAACGAATACTAAAGTTGTGATCGATTAAGGTCCAACTAAAAGGGGAGCAAAAGTTGTGGGAAAATTGGGGATCTTAGGCAATGCCAGCAATGAAAAACGTAATCAGCGGATCATCCGCTTACGTAATGCTTTTAATGATGAACAGATCAATACTGTCCAACAAGCAGCCAAGTTGACGGGGTATACTGTCAAAACGGTCTCTCAGTGGGCTTACGATGGCGACATTCCCCTGTTGGATAAAGAAACTGGGGCGACTATTGTCCCACGAACCGCAAAAAATCAACGAAATATTGATCCAAAAAAGCAGATCGAACACATTAATTACTTAAGTATGATCTATAATAAACAAGAAGCGATCACCGTTGCCGCTTGTGCACAAAAGATGGGGTATCCTGAAGAAACGATCATCTCCTGGGCTAAAGCTGGAGATGTACCAGTTTTGTATGGGAGTGCTCAGCCAAATCGAACAGTGGTGCCATTTAATGACACTAATACGCCGGCCTGGCTGTAACGATTTGGGGCGTAGCAAAGCGAAGACACAGAATAATGTAATCTGTTACAGTAAGGCTTCACTCTTTTAGAACATGTTTAAGGGTCGTCGATTTACCCCATTTAATGGGATAGATCGGCGGCCCTTTTAGAATTACACAGCTAGTTATGTCCCAGCTCCTCGGTTATTTTAATGCGTTATTTTCTTAGTGTTAGTACCAACCATTGCTTTCCCAGTGAGCTTTAGCGGCTGACCAAGAACCATAAGTGGACTTAACGTATGAATCCGCAACTGATTCTTGATTTGAAGAGGAAAGGTCACCGTTCAAATAGCTGAGAGTCAGCTGATATTTACCGTAATACTGCCCATTTGTGGCTGTATAAGAGCCGCCGGATTCTTTGTTAGCGATCCAAGCTTTTGCAGAGGACTCAGAGGAATCAGAACTAGTTGTTGATGCTGAGTTCGTAGACGTATTGGTATTGTTATTGTCGTTTGTAGTCGTAGAAGCAAAGCCAGAGCCAGTCTGTTGGGAAGCGTTAGTATCTGTTGAGGATACATTTTGAGTTTTGGCTGATTGTTGCTTAGCTACTGTTGAATTTAGAGCAGAATTTTTAGTGGTCTGGGAATTTGTGTTACTTGGTTGGCCAATTTGTTTGGAAGTATCAGTGCCTGTTTTTGAAGCTTTTTTTGCTACCGGTTGTTGCACACTTGAATAGCGATAATTAGAATTTGTTTGATTTTTGTCGCTAGTTCCTGTTTCCAGTTTTTGCCCGATATAAATGGAATTGACGTTAGATAAATGGTTTAACTTTTCGATATTCGTGACTGTTGTTTGGTACGTTTGTGCGATCGATGAAACAGTATCACCACTTTTGACAGTTACAGTATCAGCATTTGCAAGTCCAGTGCCAGCGAAAAACAAACCAGTAGCTGCGGTAGTTGAAAGGATTATTTTTTTAAATTTCATGAGATAAGACTCCTTTTGTGTTTAAATGCTTTTTACTGATCTTAATATCAGTATGCTACGCAGTATAAACCTGTCTTATATCAAATGGATGACAAATAAATTAACGTTTTTCTGGTTTTTGTTATGATAATTCAGTTTTGTAACGTTTAGAAATAGTTAATGTTTGTTTCTTTTCGTATCGTTGATAAAATGGGGGATTTGCTCTTTTTTTCGTTAAAAATTCTTAGGTGTTTTGTAAAGTTTACTTTGAAATTTAACAATGAAAATATTTTTTAGCAAATTTTTGCAAAAAAGAAGAGTGAGACAAAAGATGTTTTGAAGTCGATTTGTAACGATGATTACATTATTTTGAGACGTAGTAAAGCGAAGGACCAAGAATAATGAAATCGTTGTTACAGTGAGGCTTCAATCTTTTGAAACACGTTTAAGGGCCGTCGATTTAACCCATTTTAATGGGGTAGATCGGCGGCCCTTTTTGAATTTCACAGTTAGTTTTGTCCCAATCTCTTTTTGAGCATTGTTGTTATCTTAGGAATAGGTTTGATCGGGGGCTAACCAACCCTCATCTAACAATTGATGATATTTTTTCCCGACTGGGACCCAAAGTGAAGCTTCATAGATCCGGTGCATTTCTTCCCAAAATAATGAATCATTCTTTTCTCTTTTGGAAAGGGTTAATTTAAAACATTTACCGTGTTCAGTGCAAACAAGTATATTTGGATAGAAAATACTAATAATTTTTGCAGCAGCGATATTTTTAATTTTATTTGTTTGGTCTAATAGCATTTAAAAAACCACCTTTTTATATTTGATGAATCAAGTGTAGCTTATCTAGCTTAAAGTAATCTAAAATGAAAAACTAAACGTGAATAATTTTTCGTTAGATGAAAATAACGCACTATTAGCAAGTTCTGCAAGGAAAACTGTTAACTTAAATTGTATTTTTAGTTAGTTTTAAACTTCTTCAATTAAACTAAGAATAGTTGGAAAACAACCCAAGATAATGTTGTTGAGTTGAGTAAATTTTTGTGGCCTTCTGGCAAAACTAACCGCTTCAACAACAAAAAAGTGATGAAGTAGACAGCGTAGCGCGGCTGTCTGTCATCACTTTTTTTGAATTATTTAACTGCTTTTCAAACCATTTTTTAGGAGTGGGCAATTTTTAAATTTTGCGATTGGCTAGCTTGCGAAAAACCGCTGATATCTGAAACGATATAAAGAGGACGCTTGCGCGAAGCCTGGAAGGTTTTATAGATATAGATCCCTAAAAGGCCCATGCCGATCAAGGATAAACCGATCAGGCCAAAAAGCGTACCAATCAGAAATTTGAGTGTGGTAAATCCGGTTATTAGGGCAACTGGAAGATAGACAAATGAAAAGCCAATTGAAATACTTCCGGCCCAGACCAATAATTTTAATGGAAAATCAGAAAAAGATGTGATCCCACTTAGTGCTAAACTGATCATCTTTTTTAGTGGATACTTAGAAGAACCTGCAATTCTTTCCTTACGTTCGTATTCAACGGATGTCTGCTTGAAGCCGACCCAACTGACTAGACCACGAACAAATGGATCTGTTTCGTTCATTTTTCGTAGTTCTTTGATCACACAACGATCCATTAAACGAAAATCTCCAGAGTCAAGCGGAATGTTAATGTTTGCGATCTTTTGTAAAAAACGATAAAAAAGTGATGCAGATATCTTCTTAAACCAAGTTTCTCCAGCACGGCTTTTATGTTTACCGTAGACAACTTGTGCTCCTTTTTTCCATTTTCTAATCATCTCTGGAATAACAGAAGGAGGGTCTTGCAAGTCGGCATCCATGACTACTACGGCATCTCCCATGGTATATCTGATACCTGCAGAAATGGCTAATTGATGACCAAAATTACGTGAAAACTCAATGAGCTTAATATTGCGATATTTTTGTTGCATCGATTTGATCAAGGATACACTTGTATCAGTTGAGCCGTCATCGATAAAAAGCAGCTCAAAATCTTGTGGTTGTTTTTCGACAAAGTTTTCTAGAACTTCAATTGTTTTCACGATCCCTGCTTCTTCATTATAAACGGGTAGAACTATCGAAATTAAATTACGCATCAGTATTTTCCCCTTTCTCTTTGGCTAATAAATTGAACTTAGATCAT
>NZ_KB714689.1:31265-32715 GCF_000349725.1 Ligilactobacillus pobuzihii E100301 = KCTC 13174 | reverse complement strand
GGATCGCCCCCAGCCATTTTCATGTTTCCTTGTTCAGCTTGAGTTTTGCCTGTTTGAGTGGATGGTATAGCTGGCCTTTGCGTCGGCTTTTGTCCTTGTGGCATACCAGTTGGCGGTGTACCTGACATGGTAGAAGGCATTTGTTTTCCGGTTGAACCAGGTCCTTGCCCCATTTGGTTGCCATTACCAGCAACGCCAGTCCTATTTTTAGTTGAGTTAGCAGTTGTATTGCTTGTACCGCCATACTTATTGGCACTTACTTTGTTACCATTTTGTTTGATCCACTGGAGTATCTTGCCGATTTGACCAGAAGATGCTGAAGCAGTTTTACCACTGATATAGAAGTATTTGATCTGACCGGTTTTTACCAAATGTTTGAACTGTTTCAAGCTTAGTGCCTCATCAGTTCCGTTGTATCCTCCGAGTGCCATGACGGCTTTACCGCTTTTGATAATATAAGGAGCTGCACTATTTGAATCATTAGTGCCCATCAAGTATGTGGCATTACCCTGATGTTTTTCTAAATAATTTAGTAGCTGGGTATTCACATTTGAACCACCCGTGCCGAAAGCACCACCGTTAGTACCATTATTTAACAATTCAGGTCCGGCGGTTGGAATGGCAGAAGATTCAGCTGCTAAAGTTGGTGTTAAGGACCACCAACCAGGACTTAACATGATTGCAGTGACTCCACCGGCAACGGCGAGTTTCTTGACCAAATGATCGTGTGCTAAGACTAAAGCACTAGCAAAACCTAGTCCTAAAGCTAACAGGATGTATGTTAGCCATGGATAATAACTATAGACATACCAGGCTTGTAAACCGGCAGTTGCGAGTATAGCTAATGGTAGCAAATAAAATTTCCAATCGGTTCTAGTTAAAGTGCGGTTCATTTGTATCATGACGCAACCGCCGATCCCGACTAAAGCTGCAATTGCGGGTGCAAGCATGATCATATAGTAGGGATGAAAGAAACTGGCGATCGAAAAGAACCCATAGACTGGTACCAACCAACTCGTCCATAACAACATCTGCTTTTGTTGTTGTGAAAGGTAGTACCATGTGCGTTTTTTGTCATGGTAGAAGACGAAACCACCGACTAAGCCAAATAAAGCAAAGGGTAAAAGCCAGGCGATCTGTGGTCCTAGATCAGACTGAAAGATCCGCAAGGGACCAGCAGTCCCGATGGCAAATGCTCCGCCAACGCCAACAGCGCCGCCAGCTTTACCTCCTTTATTACCAGGACCAACTTTTTGACCACCCATCCCTCTTGTGTTTTTACTTGGCTGTTTGTTAGCTTTCATACCATTTTTTGCTTTTATAGGTTGGGCAGCTTTCTTATTTCCGCTTGATGCTGTTCCTTTTTTGCCATTCATTCCTTGCCCAAATGAACCGCCCGTTCCGGTAGTTTGTCCTAATAAACGTTCTGAGCCATTGTAACCAAAAGCAA
>NZ_KB714689.1:0-31179 GCF_000349725.1 Ligilactobacillus pobuzihii E100301 = KCTC 13174 | reverse complement strand
TCTAAAACTGAGTTGTTTTCTGACCCGCCGACATAAGGACGGCTGCTGGAGTTGGTCAGATCGACCGATAAAGGCCACGCGAGTGTGAAAATCACAAGTGCACTGGTTCCTAATGTTAATTTTTTAAGCTTTTGGTTCCATTTTTCTTGTGCTGTGATCCAATAAAAAAGGTACATTGCTGGTAGTATCATAAAGGCTTGTAACATTTTGACGTTGAAAGCTATTCCAATTAATGCAAAGCTAGTCATCACCCACCAAGATTTTTTGCTGACGAGCGCTTTTTCTAAAAGCAATAAGGCTAATAGTAAAAAGAAGATCAGCGTTGCGTCCATATTGTTAGTCCTTGAATCAGCGACTACGATCGGAGTTAATGTCATTGCTAAAGCGGCTAAGCGCCCAGCTAGTTTGCCGAAATAAGGTTGGATCAAACAATACATTAAATAAACAGAACCAAGGCCAAATAAGACCGAGGGTAAAACAACACTCCAACCGTGAACGCCGAAGATCTTGGCACTGATTGCCATAAACCATAGTGCAACTGGTGGTTTATCGACGGTAATGTAACCAGCGGGGTCAAAACTGGCATACCAAAAATTTTTAAAGCTTTGTGTCATACTAGTGATAGCTGCGGTATAAAATGAATTGGCGGAGTCCGCTTTCCAAATGTTCCAACCATATAAGAATAAGGCAAGTAATAAAATTACTAGTAAGTACGGGTCGAATTTCCACCTCCATTTTTCTTTTACAGAAAATTTTGTTTCTTTTTTTCTTACAGTCATATGCCATTCCTCTTTTCAGATAATTAGTTAAGGGCGGACCAATTTACTGTTTTTTTAAATACCCAGAATTTACTGAGGCAGAAATTAGTGGGTGTCGTTATTAAAAGACAGAAAAAAGGAATTAATTCTGGTTGCAAGGACCACCAATTTGTCGCAATGAATGTTAAAGAAATACTGATCAGCCAGGTTGCTCCGTAGGTCACATAAAAGCGAAAGACTAGCCAAAAATTTGCTGCACCAAGTTTAAAAACCCACTGATCACTCAATAACAAGGCTAGTAGTGAGGTCAGTCCGTAACCGCTGGCCATCGCAAATGTATTTCCAGTTGAGTGGTATAGCAGTAAATAAATTACATAAGTTAGACAGGTATTTATACCTCCAAGTGCGCAAAATTTAATTATTTGACCTAAATTCTTTTTCATCTTTTTTTCCTCCTTGGGATGTATTTAACTGAACAAAAATGATTTTAAAAGTCCGACCTTAAACTTGCCTTAAAAAAAGCAAATTAAGTCTTATGTCTGCAAATTACGGTGGACTTTTACCCAAAATTAGCCTACTTTAATCATTAGATGTTAATAGCCAATGAATAACTGTGGCTAAATGGAGGAGTCTGCATGAATACACTAAAGATATTGATCGTTGAAGATGATGAAGCATTAGCTCACGGGATCCAACTCTTCTTAGATGAATCAGTTGAAACGACCGTTGCGATGGATGGACTAGAAGGGCAAATGCTCGGGGAAGAAAAGATATATGATCTAGTAATTTTAGATTTAATGCTACCGACTGTGAGTGGTTATGATATTTTGAAGAAGTGGCGAATGGAGGATAAATTAGACATGCCAGTCTTAGTTTTGACTGCTAAAGATACGTTGCCAGATAAATTACATGGCTTTGAATTAGGGGCTGATGATTATTTAACTAAACCTTTTCACCGTGAAGAATTATTAATGCGGATCAAGGCTTTATTGAAAAGAAGCGGGCGCTTGGGTAATGATAATGTGCTAAAGGTTGGCGTTTTTACTGCAGATTCAGGGAAACGCACTGTTGCCGTCAATGGAGTAGAATTAGATCTAGCTGGCAGAGAATATGACTTGTTGTTATATTTATTGCAGAATCCAGAAACTATTCTAACTAAGGAACAAATTTTTGACCGGATCTGGGGTTTTGAATCAGAAACGGCTTTATCGGTAGTTGAAGTTTATATCAGTAATCTAAGGAAAAAAATCAAACCGTTGACTGAAAAGCAGCCGATCAGGACCTTGCGTAATGTGGGTTACATGTTGGAGCTAGAAGGTGAGTGATGCTTGTGAAATATAAAAAACCACAACCACGTTCTTTTGAAGATAAGCAGCGGTGGGGACTATTTTTTAAAATTTTGCTGAGTTTTGCTATTTTATTTATTGTTTTAGGTGGAGTGATTTATTTTTTCTTTCAACGCTCAATTTATCAAAACATCGATGGCGGCTTGGATGCACAAAAAAGGCAAATTTTGACAGATAAAAAGGCACCCAGGTTTAGACAAGAAGATCCAAATAAAAAGCCCAAAAGAACACAGGCGCCACCCGCTAATGCAGCTAAATTTCGGACGATGACGTTGGTTTACGATAAGAAAGGGAAAGTAATTAATAAAGGTGAGTTTACCAATGATCTGACAATTTTTACACAGCTCCCATTTGATAAGAAGAAATTAAATCAAAAAGAAACTATGACGCTCTACACGGGGTACACACAAAGTTCCAACCACTATTTTCGTAAGCTTTTGATCAAGGTCCCACAAAAAAATCCAAATAAAGATTATGCAGGTAAATATGTATTGTTATTAGAAAATATTGACCCTGAGTTATTGGCCATGAGTAGTTTTAGGAAGTCCTTGATGGTGACCTTACTTGCTTTTTGGATCTTAGCGATTGGTATTGCTTATTATTTATCACGACAAAATATGAAGCCGATCTTACGTGCTTGGAAAAGACAACAAGAATTTAGTAGTAATGCTGCCCATGAATTACGTACACCATTAACTGTGATCCAAAATCAGATGGAATTTCTGTTGACGAAGCCACGTGATCGTGTCATGGATCGGGTCACGGAAGTTTCCACGACTTTAGATGAAGTTAAGCATATGCAAGTTTTGACTGAACAGTTGTTGACCTTGGCACGTTCTGACTCAAGTATGATACAGATCGATCAACAAACAATTGATGTTAAACCATGGTTAAGCAAGGTACTTCAGCCATATACTGAAATTGCTGATAGTCAAGGAAAAGTTATGAATATTAATATAGTTGCCTCAGGGAAGGTGCCATTTGATGCAGATTTGATCCACCAGCTGTTAGTGATTTTATTAGATAACGCCCTTAAATATACGCCTACTGGAGGTAGCCTGACTTTAGATGCTAAAATGATTAAAAAGAACTTAGTTTTAGAGATCTCTGACACTGGCAATGGTATTGCTGATCAGGAGAAAGAAAAAATTTTTGACCGCTTTTATCGTACAGATAAGTCACGTAATTCTAAAACTGGTGGTAATGGTTTGGGTTTATCAATTGCTAAGTGGATCGTTGATGAACATCATGGTAAGATCACTGTGCAAGATAACTATCCAAAAGGCACGGTCTTTCGAGTAGTATTACCAGGACAATAATGATCTATTTCAGAATAAAAGTACTAAGATAAAAAAAAGTTCTTTGGCAGTGTTCCATGAGTTAAAATTTTACAACATATAACGATTGGTTGAACAAAGAGCACATTACCTGGCAGATAAAAAAGAGATTTATGAGTACCGGATCTTTCGTCAATACGTTGTTAAATCAGATGATGTTAGTGTCTTGAACTCGACTAAACAGGCAGGTGTCTTAATCTTCACCAGTTTGTATCCTAACACCCATTACTAGATCATTACGGTCAGTAAACTAGTCAAGGGTTATTCTCGGTCTAATGCTTTGACTAAAAGTAACCACCAATTTACACGTTGATTGGTTTAACCCTGGAACAAAAGAGGGTAGTAATGGCGATGCTGGTGGAACCAAGTAGCGTCTTTTAAATTCTGAACATTTCATAAAAAAACTAGTTGATCAGTTAGCTGCGTTAAAGCAGGACTGATCAACTAGATTTTTGTTTTAAAATGGATCACTACCTGCACCGCCAGTGAAGAGTCCCGTGTAATCGTGAGAAACGTCTAAATCGCCAGTGTAAGAACCACCAGGGATGCGGGCTGTTTGAGAAAATTGCCAACCACCAAATTCAGAGTGCAATAAATTGCTGGCTGATGGTTGATATGGATATTGAGCGATCCAAGTTTGTTTTTGTCCAACTGTGTTGATCACAGCTGAACGGTATAAGTAATTGGTATAAGTATAAACGCCATGGTTAGAATAACCCCCGTTTTTAAGTACTTTCCAAAATGCGTTCAAATTGCTAGCAACATTGTCGTTTTGCGTGGAGGTACTTTCCATGTCGGCAAAAATCTTGATTTTATTGTCGATTCCCTTATTTTTCAAGACTTTTATCAGATAATTAGCTTCGGCTTGAGCCTGAGACTTGTTTTTAAAATTAGCGTAATGGTAGATGTTGACGTTTAATCCAGCCTGAGAGGCGTATTTCATCTGATTTATCGCATAAGGATTGGTGTAATTAGAGCCCTCCGTTAACTTGACGATCACAGATTTCACACCTTTATTAGCCAAGATCTGGTAATCATTAGCAGTCATGTTGCCCTGGTAAGAAGAAACATCGATTGCATCTTGACTGGGGCGAGTCGAATCACCGATTTTAAAAGTATCAGCAGTTTGAACTTTAGTCTGTACTTTCGCTTTATTTTCTTTACCGTCATATGGTTGTCCCGTATAGGACATATCACTAGCCGCAGCGACTGATATTGAAGCTGTCAGTGCAAGTAATAAGCTGGCAGTAAACAAAAAAAGAGAGGCAATTTTGTGGTTTGCAAGAATTGTTCGCATAGTAATCTCCTTTATGTAGTTGAATGAAATAAATTACCTTGTGCAATACAATAACATTCAGTACTAAAAAATCAAAACGCTTTACAGTGATTGCAAACAATTTTAATTAAAGTGTAAAGTCACCGTAATTTTTTTAATTGTTTAAACAAGATTTTTATCTTTATCAATTTAGTTAGACTAGCTTTTCACCTTATGGGCTTGCATGGAATTAGCTAGCTGAATATTTTTTTCTCGAGACTTAGAAAATAAACAAATGTGTTAGTGCAGAACTGAAACTTTAGCAGGAACATTACAAATGATGATCAGAAACGCAAAGAGAATAAACCGAGTTTTTTTACATGGACAAGAAAACAACAGGAAACGGATCGTTGAGTTTAATTTCTCGATAGCTAGGCCTGAAAATGGTGCGAATGGCATTCAACCGCCGATTAAGCGCAGAATATTTTGGCATAAAAAACACCCATAATTATTAGATTTTTATATCTAACAATTATGGGTCACTTCAAATCAAAGACTATTTGGTAGCTTTTTAGATTATTTCACTCCAAAATGAGAGTTCATGATTCAGTGGTGGGTTCCTCCAAAAAAGTGTTGATAAATGTTTTATTCAACAGATTTTTTTAAAAAAGGTATCTTTCTACGTAAGAAGGGTACCAACCAACGATCTAAACCAACTTTTCCTGCGTTAAAACCGGCTACTAAAATAATAAATTCTAAAAATAAAAGTAAAGGGTTGGTTGAGATTGTGCCTGCTAACAGATAAGTAAAGTTTAGCCCCATGGCGAAGAAACTAGCGGCAGTCGTCAACGTTCCTAAAATCAGCCCCAGCCCAATAAGTAGTTCCCCGTATTGAACTAAGAAATTAAATAATCCGACGTTAGGCTGAACTATTGTTTTTAAAAATGATGTATACCAGTCATATGCCGGTTGCCCGCCTGCGTCTTTAACAGGATTTTTAATTGCCATATTGATCATGCCTTCAGCTGAGAATTTTCCGGAAGAAACTTTCTCGAAACCAGCCATTAACCATGTAAATCCTAAATATAAACGAATGAGGGTACTAATAACCATACTTGTTTTGGATAAACGTAACCACTTAACCATAAAAAAATCAAATCCTTTCAAAAAGTAAGTTTTTTAATAGTATCAAAAAAACATTTATATGTCTAGCTTTTATTTCCATTGCTTTATAAATTTTTCTAAAATTTTGATACAAATTGGCTGATTTTAGGACCTTGGAAAGTAAGTCAACGATAAGCAATGTAATAATAGTTAAATCGATGGATTTTTTGACCTTCTTTTTTTCATGCTAGTATCCTTGAGTAAAATATCTAATGAAACTTGGTAATAATTGCTTAAGTTTACTAAGCTAATAATGTCAGGGTAGCTATTACCTTGTTTTAATTTTTCCCTGATTTATGATTTAAGTGGCACATAAGTTAAACAAAAAAAGTCATAAAAGCCTGCATTAACCGGAAAGGCAGACTTTTATGACGGAGGTACAGTTTAAAAAAAATTATTTCTCCCTTAATTTTTCATTAGGGTAAATAATAACTTTCAGTGATTCACCCTTGGCAGATCTTGTACGATCAAATGCTTTTTCGGATTCATCTAAGCTATAAAAATCGGTTAAAAGCTGTTCAGCTTCTTTCATGTGGTCATGCAAGATCTTAATTGCTAACGGATACGTATTTGCATAACGGAAAACGCCGTATATTTTTGGTTCATGTGTAGTCATAAATGCAATGTCCAAAGGTGCAGTATCGTGTGCTGGCATACCAACATAAGCAATCTTTTCACCAGCTTTTAAAGTTAGAAGTGCATCACTTTCTGCTTGGTTGTTACCTGAGGCTTCGATTGCATAACTAAAGGTTGAAAGTTAACTACTTTATTGCTATCATTCCGTAAATACTTTCGAGGCAAACTTTCATAAGTATTGTAGTCAGTGTTATTCAAAACCAATGACGCATGATTATTGGATATTTTTTGCTTTTAATTAGGAGATTGAAAAATTTCACTGTAGAGTGTTATTAGTCTTATGGTCTATTTTAAACGAATTTATTCTGACATACTGGTATGCGGTAATAGGCCAGTTAACTAGATAAAGTAAAAAGGCTAGTAAAACAGGGCTGGGACATAGCTGGCTGTCCGATTCTAAAAGGGACTTCGATCTATCCCATTAAATGGGGTTAAATCGAAGTCCCTTAAACGTGTTCCAAAAGATTGAAGCCGTACTGTAACAACAATTGCGTTATTCTGGGCCTTCGCTTTGCTACGACCCAAAATAATATAATCGTCGTTACAAATCGGCTTCAAAACATCTTTTGTCACACTCTCTGGCTTTAAAAATATTTATTTTTAAATAATGATGAAGCAGCACCCTTTCTTACTTTTGTCTATAAAACTATCCAATTTGAAATCTTTGACCATGATAGTAACTTGCCTTAACGGTCGATTGGCGCGCTACGAATTCAGCGCTGCAAGAGCTGTCAACTAAGGTAAAATTGGCTTTCATGCCTGGCTTAAGCCAAATACCATCTGGAACAATAGTTTTTTTGCCGGTTACCAACATTAAGCTATCTGTTAGTCCTTTTTGAGTAGTGATCCCGAAAATTTCATTGTAACGATTTAATTTTTCGAGAACATTACCGTTGCCGAAAGGTGACCATGAATCATAAACGTTGTCACAACCTAAAGCAACTTGAACGCCAGCTTTACGTAATTCTTCTAGTGGTGGGATCGATCCGTCCAACGGAACGCTTGAAAAAATCGCAATTTGATTTTCTGCCAATTGTTGAAAGAAATCTTGTCGTTCTTGACCAGAAAAGTCGTTTAGACCAAAAGCATGGCTGATCGTGACTTTACCTTGCCACTGATTAGCTTTTGTCTGTTTAAGAATTTCATAAAAGGTCTCTTTACCCAGATTGCCTCTTTCATGTAAATGAAGATCTATTGGGGCATTGTGGGAAGTGGCAAGCTTGAAAGTTTGTTCTAATGACTTTACAACGTTACCATCTAACGCATTAGGATCAACCCCACCGACTAAATTAGCTCCATTCTCTAAAGAAGTCTTTACCTCTTGATAAGCATGTGATCGTAAAAGACCATGTTGGGGAAAAGCAACTAGTTCGTAGCTGAACTTTTCCTGGTATTCTGACAGAGTTGCTAAGGTCTGTTGTAAATATTTTTGGCCAACTTTAGGGTGGACATCAATATGGGACCGAAAAAAAGATACGCCGTGGCTTTGTTCAAGTTCTACTAGACGATGCATTCTTTCAGATAAGGAAAGAGAAGCTTGTTCAAGCTGTGGAATCTCTTTTTCAAAACGGTCAACGATTGACGCAGCAGGAGCAAGAGGTTGCCAAGGTAATCCCAGTTTGCTTTTGTCAAAATGACAGTGCATTTCTCGAATCGCTGGAATTATTAGGTTTCCTTGACCGTCTTGGACATCTAGGCCGTTAAACTCATTAGAATGCGCTCTTATTTTTTCAATTCGTTTTTCATTTATTAAAATATCTACATTTTTAGTTTTAGTTCCTGAAATGTAATCGTCGTGAGAATAATAGCCAGTTTCGATTCGGACATTTTTTAACCATTTTTTCAAAGTGTGCTCCTCCTTAATTAGTGAGTATGATTAAGATTTAGTTGTTTTTCTTTATTCTTAATTTAGCATAGAGTGTCTTACGTAAAAAGAGTAGTTTTTACTTGAATATGTTTTCCGTAATTGTCAAATCAAGTGCTAATTGGGCTGTGACTTGTTTAAGACTGAAATAAGTGCCAACTACTTAGCTTGTGCTCATAGAAACGAAATGCGTTTACGACAAAACTTGCTAAATTGATTCAAATGGAATTACTGAAGTGCTTCTTGTATATATTATCGGTAGAAAACCTTTTTATTCAAACAAAGTTAAAATAAAGTTTCTTTCAAATTGCTGGCCGTTGAGTAAAGAATGAATTGTGGATTTTTATTTGTGATCTAGGTTTTTTCGGTTTTGAGGAAAATAAGATCATTACGAAATAACATCACGTATTTATTAATTTATTTTATTAGATCCTAATCTTTTCTGCATGATCAGATCTCTTTGCGGATCGTCACCGAGTTGAAAAATATGGTCTCCAATTTGTTCAAAACCCAGCTTACTATAAAATTTCAAGGCCACAGGATTGTTTTCCCAAACACCTAACCAAAGCGTATTTTTTTGTTGTGATTTGGCTAAGTCTAACGCTTTTTGGAATAACTTTGTACCGATCCTTTGATGTTTGTATTCTTTTTTCACATAAATTCGTTCAATTTCAAGCGCATTTTGTGGCATTTTTTCAGTTTGAGCATTGTTAACGTTAAGTTTGAGATAACCTAAGATCGTTTTATCAAAACAAGCAAAAAAGAAGAAAGAGTTAGGATCTTTTAGTTCATTGGTTAGTTTTTTGGCGCTATACGCTTCATTTAGGTAAGCTTGCATATTAGTAGACGTGTTATCTGAACCGAAAGTATCCAAAAAGGTTTGTCGACTTATTTCTTGTAATTGTGCAAGTTGATTTAAAGTAACTGGTTTAATTTTTAACATGTATACATCTTCTTTCTCTTATATTTCTGCTAGGTATTTAACAAAAACTTTCCCTGCTTTAGATAAGTTTTGGCCTTTTTTCCAGACAATATTTATCCCAGATTTAAGCTTGGGTTGCAGAGGAATGAACTTCAAATTGGTATTAACGGTATTAACAATACCTGCAATACATAAAGCTCCGGCCACGCCTTGTTCCACCAATAATGAAGCATTGTATAATAAATTATATGTTCCAATAATATGGAGAGAATCTAGGCTTTCACCGCACCATTCGGCTATTTTATTATTATTATAGGTTTGTGAGGAAACGTATAGTGGAACATCCACAAGGTCAGCTGGGATAATACTTTTTTTACTTGCCAAAAAATGGTCCTGCCGTATAAGTAACCCCCATTGATCAGCAGCTGGCAATTTTTTATAGGCATATTTTTGCTTTTCAACTGGATCAATGACTAAACCAAAGTCTATTAGTCCCTGTTCTAATTTCTCTAGAACGTCATCTGCGTTACCACTGTATAAATTAACCTTTACTTCAGGGTATTGTTTAACTAAGTGGTCAATAATTTTGGCGACTACTTTCATACTTTTGGTTTCCCCACCGCCAATTGTTATTTCTCCAGCCACTTCTGTTTCCGTAGTAATGTTCTTAGTAGTTTTATCTACTAAAGATAGGATTTTTTTACCACGATCGGCTAAGTATCTTCCTTCCTCGGTTAAATGTATCTCCCTATGACCACGATTAAAAAGTTTAGTGTCAAGTTCCGTTTCTAATTGTTTTAATTGTCTTGAAAGGGCTGGTTGTGAGATGTGTAAAACCTTGGCTGCTTGGCTAATTGATTTTTCTTGAACAACGGTTAAAAAATAGCTTAGTGTTCTAAACTCCATATTTCCTCCTATAACTAAAAAACATATTTTAGTATCAAATATAAGTATTAGACAATTGAAGTTTAGCTCATTATGCTAAAGATAACAAGTTAGCTTTCAGGAGATGTTTTTTATGCACAAATTTGTTGTCATCACAGGGGCAAGCTCAGGAATTGGGCGAGAAGTCGCAATTAAATTTGCCAAACGAGGTAAAAATTTAGTTCTAGCAGCCCGCTCAAAAGATATTTTAGAACAATTGAAAGACGAATTAGAAGAAGATCATGGTGTCCAAGTTGAGACGAGAGTGGTCGATTTAACTGATATGACCGCAGTTAAAAAGTTTTATGAAAGTTTATGGGATCTAGAAGTTGAAACTTTGATAAATGATGCCGGTTTTGGTTTAAGAGGTGCTTTTTGGGAAAATCAAAGATCTCAACTTTTAGCTATGATAGATTTAAATATTAAAGCAGTTACCTATTTATCACAGCTTTTTCTATCTGATCACCAAAATGCCCCTAATACACAACTGATTAATGTTTCTTCATTAGGTGGTTACCAGATCGTAAACGATATGGTTGCTTATTGTGCCTCTAAATTTTATGTTAGTGCTCTTACAGAAGGGTTAGCCCATGAATTGCAGGAAAAAGGAGCATTATTAAAAGCCAAAGTCTTGGCTCCAGCAGTTACCAAAACTAACTTTGACGCAGTTGCACGTAATACTAAGGATTTTGATTATGATACTACGTTTAAAAAATATCATACCGCTGAACAAATGGCTGATTTTTTAATACAGCTATACGATAGTGAACAGACAGTTGGTATCGTTAATGAAGATACAATGGACTTTGAGTTAAAACCAGCACAGTTTAAAGCAGTTGGTTTTAAGTAAAATTTATACTAGGAGGGGATCAATTTGAAAATGATCGAATTAAACAACGGTGTGCAAATTCCAAGTTTAGGATTTGGCGTTTTTCAGATCACGGATTTAAAGGAATGCGAGGAAAGTGTGTTAACCGCTTTAAAAACAGGGTACCGGTTAATTGATACTGCTGCTGGCTATGAAAATGAATCCGCAGTTGGAAATGCTATTAAAAAAAGTGGTTTAGCCCGAAAAGATATTTTTATTTCTTCCAAGGTTTGGATAACACATGACGGATATCAAGAGACGATGAACTCTTTTGAACAAACTTTAGAGAAATTGCAAACCGATTATCTTGACCTCTATTTAGTGCATATGCCTTACGGTGATTATCACGGTAGTTGGCGTGCTATGGAAGAATTATATAAAGCTGGCAAGATCAAAGCGATTGGTGTTTGCAACTTTTTAGAAGATCGTTTGACCGACCTAATTTTGACGCATGAAATTGTACCAGCAATTAACCAAATGGAGACTCACCCTTTTAATCAACAAAAAGAATTACAGCAAGTAATGAACAAAAATAACATTAAGCTGATGGCCTGGGGACCATTTGCTGAAGGCCAAAATAATATTTTTACTAACGAAGTTTTAGTTGAGATTGGGAAAAAGTATGATAAAACCGCTGCACAGGTGATCTTACGTTGGCTCAGAGAAGAAGATATAATCGCTATTCCTAAGTCAGTTCATCTTAATAGGATCAAAGAAAACTTTGCAATCGATGATTTTTCCCTGAGCCTGGCAGATAAAGAAAAAATCAGTCAATTAGACCAAGCAAAACCATTGATTTTAAATATTACAGCCTTAAATGAAGTTTATCGGCTACATGGTTTGTCTTAATCCTAGGGGGGATTTTAATTTATGGAACTGACTGAATTATTGAATGTTTTAAACACGGAAAAGATAATTAGAAGTGGTTCTGAAGTTGAAAATTCTATGCATAATGTGTCAACAGAGGCTCGTCGCTTATGTATGATCCTTAATACTGGTGTTTATACTGAAGCAGAAATAAGAGCGCAGTTTTTTGATTTGATCGGTCAAGAAAATGACCCTACTTTTTCTTTGTTTTTACCGTTTACCACAGATTTTGGGAAGAATATCGAAGTCGGACAACATGTTTTTATTAATTCAGGTTGTCGCTTTCAAGATCAAGGAAAGATTGTGATCGGTGACAATAGTTTAGTGGGACATAATGTTGTGATTGCAACGATCAATCATGATTTTAAGCCGGATGATCGGGGGACGATGCATTTAAAACCAGTTAAGTTAGAACAAAACACCTGGATCGGTTCGAGCTCAACAATTTTACCAGGAGTGACGGTAGGAAAAAATTCAGTTGTAGCTGCTGGTTCGATAGTAACCAAAGATGTTCCAGCTAATACAGTAGTCGCTGGTAACCCAGCCAGAATAATCAAACACTTAGAAAGTTAAGAGCAAACAATATTATGGCTATTAAAATAAAGTAGTGATTATTATTGGAGCTTCTTCAGGAGTTGGAGCTGCAATAGCGAAAAAAGATGTTAGTGTTTCAATAGATTGAGTTTGGTTGTCGCAATAATAATACGAGGAGGTATAAAGATGACAATTTTAAATGAAAAATATACGTTAAATAATGGTATTGAAATTCCCAAGTTAGGTTTTGGTACCTGGTTAATTGATAATGATAAAGTGGCCACAGCAGTTGAACAAGCAGCCAAACTTGGTTACCGGCATTTTGATACAGCCCAAGCTTATGGTAATGAAGAAGGTGTTGGAGCGAGAATAAAAGCAATGGGGTTAAAACGTGACGAGTTATTTGTGACAACTAAAGTACAGGCAGAGATCAAAGATTATGAAGCCGCCAAAAAATCAATTGACGAATCTCTACAAAAATTAGATATAGACTATTTGGATCTACTATTGATCCACGCTCCGGAACCATGGGCTGAATTTCATGGTGAAAATCACTATTATAAGGAAAACTTGGAAGTTTGGAAAGCTATGGAAGAAGCAGTTCAAGCAGGTAAGGTCCGTTCGATCGGTGTTTCTAACTTTAAGCAAGCAGACCTAGCTAACATTCTAGAAAATTGTTCAATTAAGCCAACGGTCAATCAATTGTTAACTCACATTGGTAACACTTCTTTTGAATTACTAAAACAAGCGCAAGAAAATGAGATTCTAGTTGAAGCTTACTCACCAGTGGCACACGGCGAAATGTTACAAAACAAGCAAATTAAACAAATGGCCGACAAATACCAAGTTTCTATCCCTCAGTTAGCAATTCGTTATTGTTTGGAATTAGGGACACTACCTTTGCCAAAGAGCGAAAATCCGGAGCACATTGCTAATAACGCAGATGTTGATTTTAAGATTTCTGCCGCCGATTTGCAGGTACTAAAAAAGTTTCCGCGATTTGAAAATTATGGTAATTCAAGTGATTTTCCGGTTTTTAGCGGAAAGTAAATCGTAGGAAGAAAGCGAGATAAGGGCTTCTGTTTTTTGAAATATATTTAAGGGCCGTTGGTCTAACCAATTAAGTGAGTTAGATCAACGACCCTTTTAGAATTACACAGTTAGTTATGTCCTAATCTCTTTTTCGCTCGATGTGTGTAATTAGTTGTAAAAAGTCTGTTAAGGTTTTTTTCCAAGTTATCTGGTTCAAATAGTTTTTTGCATGATTTGTTTTTCTTTCTAGTTTATGGGGTTCACAGCAAATTTTCTCAAATAATTCTGCCAAGTTATACTCGTTAAATCTAGTGTACCAGCAACAATCATCAGGGATAAAATCTTGGCCAGTTCCTTCTTCAAAATCAATAAATGGCAAGCCACAGCTCATCATTTCAAATGGTACTAAAGAAAAGTTAGTCATTGACGGAGCAATCCCAAAATCGGAATTATAATACAATTCTCGCAGTTGATTTTTGCTCAATTTTCCTAGGTTTTTGCCATTAATAAAGTCTTCATTTTGGTTAGTACCAAAATAATTGATATTTAATTTAACCTTTTTCTGAGCTAACAGCTTTTCTGTGTTATATAAAACTAGTTGAAGGTTGATCGGTGCGCGACGAGGACTATTAAATTTGGTATAAACAGCTAAGTTGAGTTCTTTTTTATTAGGATATTTTGTGAAATCTCTGGTCTGACGCTGATAATGTTCAACATCAACGGGAAAGTTGATCTGGTCTAAAGGACTATTGAGGTTACACTGTTTACGAACCATTTCGGCACACCACGGGCCTAAAGAAACCATGTGTAAACCAAGTTCATAGCTACGTTTAGCAAGTTGAGAACGGTCACCATAGGGATAAAAATAAGGCTCATAGTCTTGCACAAAATACATTTTGTAACCAGGTAAATTTTTGATCAAATAAGCAGTTTCCCATAAAGTTGCGATCCAAATGTCAGAATCGTGCTCAGAAAAAGACTCCTCAGCTAAACAAGTTCCCTGATAACCAGGAAAATTGAACTCCGCATTGGTCCGCATATTTTCAACTTTCTGTGGAACACAGCTTTGATAATAAACATCATAACCCTTTTTACTTAACAGTGTACCCAGATGAAGCATGGTAGTGATACCACCATCGTATGGGATAATACCTGTCGAAACAAAAGTAACTGAATGGTAGTTACTTTGATAGTTTTGCGTAACAGGTTTGTTGTTGAAATAAGTTAGATAGTTGTCATAATCATGAATGTTGCCTTGCTTGATATCTTCCATGTCAGTATTGACAGGTTCCATAAAATTCGCCTTCCTCTAAAAATACAGAAAAAACGAATAAAGAAGTGAAGAATATCCCCAATGCCGTGCGTGCATAGCGGAATAGCTATTAGAGATAATATGTGGTTTTAAATACCTCTTTATCCCAAATTTCCTAAGTCCAATATATACCTTAAAAGATAAATTTTTCTTAAGTTTACTAAAAATGTCTTATTATTTCTTGAATTAAGTAGCTTAAAGTTGAAAGAGGGACAAAAGTCGTTTTGAAACGCATTTATGCTGTAAAAATTAGAAGCGATAATTTGGTTATTTTTAACAAAAGAAGAGACTGGGATATTGTTTTGTCCCAGCCTCGTTTGTTTAGGTAAGTGACAATAGAGGAAATTCAAATAACTCAAAATTCTTTAAATAGCAAATATCGGCGGATCTTAGGCTATCGCTTTGCACCTGTCGTGCTTGAAAATTAAGATGAATTAGACACTAAAAAGATCACCCCAAATTGAGATGATCTTTTTATTTTTTTAAGGTCTATTTTTACATAATGAATTCTAAATTGAAAAATTAATTATCCAAAAAACTAAATCTGTGCAATGACAGAAGCGGCTTAGTAAATATGTTTACTTATCCAGGAATCAATTTCGGCTAGAATTTCCTGATTACGGCTTGGTTCATTTAAGATCTCATGCTGCAAAAATGAATAAACATGTAGCTCTTTGTCCTTGGAAGAAATAAGAGGGTATGTTTCAAGTGTATCTTGGTAGGAAACTAAACCGTCTTCCAATCCTTGGAGCAATAGTATGGGATCAACAATTTTATCCAGATTTTTTCTTAACGATAAAGATCCTTCCCATAGGCCATTATTAAAAATGCCGATCGTTAACTGATGTAAAGTTTTTTTATGCTCTTGGTATTTTTTCAAGACTCTAGGGTCGCTAACTAGTCCTGCACCTAAGTTGTTAGGAATTTTGTCTTTGTCATTTCCCTCAAATGGCAAATCACCCAGAGTTGGGTGTCTATAAGTAGAAACCGGAGCAGAAGCAATATAGCCATCTACTTCATTAGGAAATTTAGTAGCATGTAATAGTACTGTCTCACCGCCCATACTATGGCCTAAAACGAATAAAGAAAGATTAGGAAAACGTTCCTTTACTAAATTAACGATCACCTCTAAATTATCTGACAAATCCGCAGGAGAGGATAAATAGCCTCTTTCTCCATCTGAATCTCCATGACCAAGTTGGTCATAGCGAAAAACATTATACCCATGGGCGGTAAAATAACTTGCGATCTTATCGTATCTTTCAGAAAATTCCGCAAGTCCATGTGAGATTATTAAATTTGCTTTTGGAGCATCTGCAAAATTTGAACGAACTAGCAGTTCCAACCCCTTTGTTGCTGAATCAATTTTTTCTGTAACTTCATTTTGATAAAAGCCCATTACTAAATTCCTCCTCTTTTTAGATAACGCTTACATAAAATATACACTAACTACTAGCTAATATTCAAGTTATTTAATAATGGTAAGCGAAAAAGGAAGGTGAAAAGTTTTTTACTTTGTTGATCTAAATGGCGAAATTTTGGTAAAGGGGGGCAGTTCAATATGTGACTGATATTTATCTTTCAAAGCGGTCATTTTTTCAAAATCATCTGTGATGATCCCGAAAGCACCTAGACTTAGCAAAATTATTGCCTTGTAACTGTTGTTGATCGTCCATGCTCTTTGACAAATGTTTGCAAATTGAAAATGGCTTGTATGCAAACCTGAAAGGCCTTCACTCAACAAGAATTTTTTGGGTTGTTTGATCAGCTTGGAAGCGGAAAGCAAGTTGTAGTCTGGGTGAGGGTCAATTTGGCGACACCTTCTTAAAGTATGAATATTAAATGAAGAGTAGGTCACTGGGTACTTAAGTTTGGAGTGTTCAACCATTCGCAAGACAATTTCCTCGATGCCTGGATAAGTTACTAGATTTGTTTTAAATTCCAGGTTAAGAAATATATCATGAAATTTTACCAAGTTCAGTACTTCTTTTAAAGTGGGCGATTCTTTGTCCATCTGAGAGCCGGAACTTTTTTAACTCACTTAAAGAATAATCAGCAATTTGGCCCTCGCCGTTTGTTGTGCGTTGCAGTGTTTCATCATGGATCACCACTGGGATGTGGGCTCTAGTCAAATGAACGTCTAACTCAAGACCGTCGATCTGATGATCAAGTGCGTACTTGAAACCTCTCAGGGAATTTTCTGGAAATTTGACCGGCACACCACGATGTCCAAAAATCAAAGTTTTTGCTTTCATTCTTTTACCTCATTGATTATTTTTTACATTCAGTATAAAAAATTATGTAACAGTTTAATGTTAAATAAGGTAAACGTTATGTAATTTTTGGAGGCGGTAAATCAGGAAATAAATCTGGAAAGTTATCCGTTAAAACACGTAAAAATTAGGTTGGGATAGGGAAATTTTAAACGTAGGCTATTGTACGGTATCGATACAGATAAAATTTCAAAATAATTACTTAAATAAAAAATTATCTTTACACAAGAGGTTCAAAATTAAGACGTACCTTAAAAAAGAGAAATCTTTTGAATTCAGCAAACATTCATCTAAAAGCATACAAACTCTCAAAGAGTACATATTTTGCCAGATCCCTTAAGAGTATGGAGCATTAATAATAGTACTAAGGCGGTAATATTTATTCTTATACACGTTTTTGGTATAATTACTGACAATTTCGAACATATATCTAAATAGTGGAATATATACTAATTAATACGCAAAAAAGTTATACTTGCATAGGTATCGTTTTTTAAGACCGCTTTCTTTTATTTATTTCAAAAGTCTAGGATAAAAATTGTTTTTAGCATTTACTATGTTATTTGCCGGTCCGTTGTATTTGAACCTGCCTACAAATCTCACTAGCTGGTTTTCAGAGTTTTAGTATTACAGTAGATCCGCGTCCCTTAGTTACACCCTTTAGAATTACAAAATAATATGGGAGCGAGTATACTTTGAAGTGTAGAGTGTTAGCTGTTTTTGACAACATAAAGTTGAGTACGTCTATTGACTAATTGCAATTTTAATAATACGAGGGGGAAGAGATATGGCATCCAGATATTTTGGTGCGATTATTTTAAATGTTGTTGGCCTAGAGTTGCGTATTGCGGACCTTAAAACTGGGGAAACGCTGGAACACGTGCAAAAAAATCTGCAGTTAAGCGATGATATTTATAATCAAAATGCATTAAGTGTCGACAGTGTCAATCAAATTGTCGATGGCCTCCGGGGATTTGTCCAGCTTCTGCATGATTATCGTATCAAGGATTTTCAATTATGGAGCAGCCAGGCCATTTCCAACGTGAAAAATGCCGATTTTGTGGCTGATCAGTTGTACATGCACACTGGTTTATCGGTCGAGTGGCTTTCTTTGAGCCAGGAAACCTTTTTTCGTGTTCAAGAAGTCTTGCATAGGGTAAGACAAAGTCAGGAAAAATTGAAGGGCATCACTTATATCATTTCGATCACTTCAGGAGATACAATGATCGTTAAACTAGATGACGGAAAGTTTACCGCCAATCAGTCATTTTCTCTGGGACCGGCTAAGATCGCAGAGGACTTGGAAAGCCTCTTCCAAGAAGCTCCTAATTCGACTGGCGTTTTGAATGATTATATTGCTAGCAAACTGAATGACTTTAATAGATCTACGAATCAAAAGCCAAGCAACGTCATTCTCGTTGGGACCTTACCGTTGAAAAACCTGATCACCCACGGAAAGGATGATTCAAAAGAGCTTGTGTTCAATGAATTTGAAGAATTGCAAGATTCGTTGATCAATGCTTCTGGACAGTTTTTGGCTGAACATTATGGAATCGAAAATCAGTATCTGCCGCTAGTTTTACCGGAAATACTTCTGCTCAAGCACTTGCTGATCTTGACGAATGCTCAAAAGATCAATCTTTCGAATGCTAGTATGCTTGATGGATTGATCTTAAATCAGGCAGTACAACATGGTTTTCTGAAGCGGGATCTTTTTAAACAAACCATCAAACAAGCAGAAAATTTAGCGCGCCATTATCGAATTGAACCCAAACACCAACAACTAGTGACAGACTTGGCTCTGCATTTATTTGACCAATTAAAACCAATGCACCAAATGGGAAAACGCGAGCGGCTGTTACTGAAAGTAGCGGCCATCTTGCATGACTGCGGGAATTATATCGGCGGTCATGACCACTATATTCATTCTGAATATATTATTCGTAATTCAGATATTTTTGGGTTGTCTAAATTAGAGACTGAGATCGTTGCTTTAGTTTCGCGTTATCACAGTGTCCAAACTCCGGGTAATGATTATAGTTCCTTTACCCAGATGCCTGTTGCTCAACGGATCATAGTAGCCAAGCTGGCTGCTATCTTACGTTTGGCGGATGCACTTGATGATGACCGACAGCAAAAAATCAAAGATATCATCGTTTCTTTAAAACCAAAAAAGGTTATCATTACCGCGAAAAGCAATGAGCGGTTATCGTTTGAAAACTGGGTATTTAAAACCAAGAGTCAATTTTTTACAGAAACATTTGGATTAAAGGTAACTTTAAAGCAAAGGAGGATACAGGCAAATGGCAAATAAACTTGCTTACGGTGCGCATGAGAATTTTACTAACCGTGAATTGAGTTGGTTGGACTTTAACTATCGAGTTTTAGATGAGGCCAGAGATAAAAGCGTTCCTTTGCTTGAAAGGGTTAATTTCTTAGGTATCACTCAAAGCAATTTGGATGAGTTCTTTTCAGTGCGCGTGGCTTCGATCACGAAGTTGGTCAGCTTTAATTATCACAAGCCTGACGCATCCGGTTTGACTGCCAAGCAGCAGTTGTCCAAGATCAACCAAAAAGCTCACCAGATGCTGACAAAACAATACACCACCTATAACCGGTCTTTATTGCCAGCTTTAAATCAAGTGGAGATCCATCTTAAAGAAATTAATGAACTAAGTAATGAGCAGTATGCTTTCGTGCGCGAATATTTTCATGATGAGTTGTTTCCTGTGTTGACACCAATGGCAGATGATAGTTCTCGGCCATTTCCATTTATCAGCAATGATTCTTTGAACTTGGGCATTCGCCTGACGAAAAAGGATGAATCGCAGAAACATAATTACTATTCAGTCTTGGCGATCCCGACTAGTCTCGGACGGCTGATCAAGCTGCCCGAAGCTGACAATGATTTTATTTTGATAGAGAATGTTATTAAAGAATTTATCGGCCAATTTTTCATAGGTTATCTCCCCCAGACGATCGTGACATTTAGGGTCATTAGAGACCTTGATTTGGACGTGGCAGAAGAAGATACTTCTGATTTTATAAAAAAAGTTCAACAACAGCTGCGCCAGCGCGAACATGGACGTGTAATGAGGTTGGAAGTGGAATCATCGATCGATAGCCGCACGAAAAAACGCCTATTAAAGAAATTAGACGTTGCAGAACAATCACTTTATGAGATCAACGGGCCGCTTGACTTAGGTTTCCTCAAAAAATGGTCCGGTATGATCAGTGGGCATGATGACTTACGCTATCCTTCGTTTAAGGGGTATGGATCTGAAAATTTAAGCCAAGGATATAATATTTTTAAGGCGATCGCCAAAAAAGATCAGTTCATGCACTATCCATATGACAGTTTTGATCCAGTCATTGAATTTATTAGGCAAGCTGCATTTGATCCGCAAGTTTTAGCTATTAAGATGACCTTGTATCGTGTGTCGGGCTCATCGCCCATCATCAAATATTTGGGTAACGCAGCCAGAAATGGTAAACAAGTTACTGTTTTAGTGGAACTTAAAGCGCGCTTCGATGAAAAAAATAATGTTCATTGGGCACAACAACTGGAGAAAATGGGTTGTCATGTGATCTATGGACTATTAGGACTAAAGACTCATTCCAAGCTGACGATGGTCATCAGGAAAGAAGAATCTGGTATCCGTCGTTACATGCACTTAGGCACCGGGAATTATAATGATGCAACGGCACACTTTTATACCGATATGGGACTATTTACCTCGCGCAACGATATCGGGGAAGACGTTGCTAACATTTTTAACATGTTATCCGGCTATTCTGAGCCGCCTTACTTCCATCAATTGCATATTTCACCTGATGGCATTCGTAAGTTCATCACCGCAAAGCTGAATGCAGCAATCGATTTGGCTGGAAAGGGGCAAGAGATTCAGATCTTCATGAAGATGAATTCATTATCGGATAAGAAAATTATCAGCAAACTTTACGAAGCCTCTCATGCAGGCGTTAAGATCGACTTGTTAGTGCGGGGGATCTGCTGTTTAAAACCCGGTCGGCCTAAAATCAGTGAAAATATCACGGCTCATTCGATAGTCGGTCGTTTTCTGGAACATAGTCGGATCTATGCATTTACGACACAGGGACAAACTGAGATCTACCTTTCGAGTGCTGATATGATGACCAGAAACCTTGATCGAAGAGTTGAACAGTTATTCCCGATCCTTGACCCTGAAATCAAGCAGGAAGTTATCAATATTTATCAGCACATGTGGAATGATAATATAAAAACGCGTGAGTTGAAAGCCAATGGGCACTATGAAAAGATCGACCGGCGGGGAAAAGAATCCTTGGATTCGCAAGAGTATTTTATGACTCAGGCTAATAAGAAAACCAAAGTCCAGGCAAAAGCCAGAAAAGAATTGCAGGATCAAAGTCGGTTTCAGCCATTTTCTGCGCCAAGACCAACTTTAGACTCATCAACTGAAAGCGAGAGTGGAAAATAATGGAAAATTTTGCAGTGATCGACCTAGGTTCTAATTCGGTGCGGATGACTGTTGTCAAGATCAATGATGATGGCAGTACAGAATTAGTGAAACAAAGTAAAGAATTCGTGCGTTTGTCAGCCAATATGGGCAAAGAGAAAACTTTGAAAAAAGAACCAGTAGAGCGAACCCTTGGAGCTTTAAAGGATTTCAAGCAATATTTGGACAGCTTGGATCATTTAGAGGTCAGAGCTGTGGCAACGGCAGCAGTTCGTCAGGCCGTTAATCGGAAAAAATTTCTGAAAAAAGTCAAAGATGAAGTGGGCTTTGACATCAAAGTCATTTCTGGAGACACTGAAGCATATTATGATTATCTAGGTGTGACCAGGTCTTTACCGGCAAACAACTGTGTGATAGTGGATACCGGAGGAGCTAGTTCGGAAATAATATTGGTGCAAAATGGAAGGGCCAGCAATTTGATCAGTATTCCGGTTGGTTCGGTAACTTTATCGCAACAGTTCGGATTAGAAGATGAGGTTTCGGCCAGTAAAATTTTTGAATTGTTAGTCTACCTAAACAAGGTATTCAATGATATCTGGTGGCTGCGCAATGGTCAGAATTTGCCGGTGATAGGCTTAGGCGGCAGTAATCGAACAATAGCGAAGATCAATCGTAACTATAACAATTTTTTGGATTTTGAAGATATTCACGGCTACAAACTTTCAGATCATGAAGTCAATAAAACATTTGGGCATATTTTGGAATTAAATTGTGAATCCAGAAAAAAGGTCGGCGGATTGAGTAAAACACGAGCAGATATTATTATTGGCGGTTTGGCACCGATCGTCAATCTTATGCAATATTTGGATTCTGACCGGGTCATGTTTTCCAAATGCGGTTTGCGCGATGGCATTATTTTTGAAAAATTAGACAAGCATATGCAAGAAAGAGTTGCAAAAAAAGAGGCAGAATAGCCGAACATAAAATGGGGACTAAGTGGTATTGGGTAAAATGGTGTAGAATCAAAGTGCGTTTGGTAATTTAAGGTTAATAATTTTTCACAGCAAGGCTAAAGAACTATCTTTCAAATCACTTCTAAAAGTCAGGAGTTTTAAAACTAAGGAAAATTTGAAGCTAGAAAAAACTCTCTCAAAGTGATGCTTACAACTACTTTGAGAGAGCCTTTTTAGTTAGTGAAACAGCTTATTAATGGCTACTTTTTACGGAGACATTGTATAACAGCACTTTACAACTTTTTCTAAAATTTAGTCCCAAAAAATGCGGGGTAGTTTTTTAACGAAAGCACAGCTGAACGCAAGTCGGCAAAAGGAACGTTCAGTTATCACAAAGGACGGCTCCCACTTGCTTAAGTCACATCTGCTGCGAACCAATGATGTTGGGGTGTATGGTGATTTGTTGGGGTAGATACATTAATTACTAAAGGTTGAAGGTTGACTTATGTTTCCGTTTGGATCATATAGCAAGCACTAAAATAAAGCTGAAATTTTAGCTTAAAAAACTCTCCTTATTAATAGGATACGGATCTTGTTTATTTCCGTGTCTACTATAAGGAGAGCATGTCACTTTGAGAGAGCTTTTTGCTTGTTAAAGTTTATTTAATCATCAAGTTCACTAGTTTCTCTGGACAAGAATTTACCATTATTAGCATTGATATTAACAGTGACTTCTTTATCAGATTGTTCAAATTCAACTTCCCAATAAGTGATCCCTAGGTCCTTATCCAGTGAGACTTCGGTCACGTTTCCAGACTTAACCTTTTTTTGCGCTTGTTTAACAGCTTGTTTGACTGTCATTAAATCTTGGGTATCTATTTTTTCTTCCTGACGCTTAACACCTTTTTGTTCAACCCTATCTAAAGTTTCAGTCTCTTTATCAGACACTTTTTTATTTTGGGCAGCTACTTTTAGTTCGTGTTCTTCGCTATTGCTTAATCCCTCAACTTCGTAAAAATATTTACCTTGTTTTTTTTCTAAAGTGAGTGATTTAACATCGCTTTTTGGATGTTCATCTTTGAAGACTTTAATGGCTTGATCAGCAGTAACATCAGTTTGCGTGATTTTTTGTGATTTAGCGGTTGACTTGGCATAAACAACTGTTTCACTTGGAAATGTTGCTGCATTTGAGTCGTTTAGCTGTTCTGAAAAACTAAAGAGAAGGGCACCGCTGCAAGCAGCTAACAATACTAAATTAGTTGACTTGGAGAATTTCACTTATAACATCCTTTCGTTTCGGTAATTATTATGGTCTTGGTGGTTCAGGCCCCTTGTCTTTTTCTGGGTCAGGTTTTGGCGGCTCAGGAGCAACTGGTTTATCTAGCTTTTCTTTGATCTCATCCAAATCAGCTCGTATATCCGCCAATAATTCATGTTCATCTTTGACTTGTTGTGCGTGTTGTTCAGCTAAGAAATGAACAGGCCCAGCTGCTTCATGAGTCTGATGGTGGCAATAATGACCACGGTGTAGGTTGCGTTTGCCCTTGGTGCCTAGTCTGAGTGCTATCGCAGGTAACATGATAACCGTGTTTACAGCACACGCAAATGTGATCCCACCCACAAACCCTAAAGTACGGGCATTATCGATTTTTGTTTTGTTGTCTTTCATGGGAAATCCCTCCTTGTGAGTTCTTTTAGTTCTGATACTTAAAATCCAGAGTAGAAATACAAAAATTTTTCTTTACCATAACTCTATGATAACAGTAAAAGTAAGCGGTTTAAAGGGAAGGGACTTTACGTATTTAAAGAGAATTGAGTAATAATTGAGTTTGTTTGCTTAGAAAAAGTTAAAATTAGCGCAAAAGTTAAGGATACTGATAAAAAATATTTAAACAGTATGTTATGATTAAAAGAATGTATGGCATTATGTTAATATGATTTTTAAAGTTTTACATAATATAAATTAAGGACTGCTGTTTATGTATAAAATATTTGCGGCATTGTTCGCAACTATGCTTATTTCAGCCACTCTTGTTCCTCTGGTAAGAAAGTTGGCAATCAGAGTTGGCGCAATAGATAA
This sequence comes from Ligilactobacillus pobuzihii E100301 = KCTC 13174, assembly GCF_000349725.1. Lineage (GTDB taxonomy): Bacteria > Bacillota > Bacilli > Lactobacillales > Lactobacillaceae > Ligilactobacillus > Ligilactobacillus pobuzihii. The sequence continues at coordinate 6,597 of NZ_KB714689.1, read as the reverse complement.
ACCTAATAAAAGACGGGTGAACTCAAGACCAATTCCTACTATGGGTGGGTTGGCAATTTTTGTTGCTTTCAATATAACTAACTTTTTTTTCCTCAGGGCTCAATATCCACCACGCCAGTTATTTGGATTATTCGTGGCAGAGTGTCTAATAATAGTTACGGGTGTTATTGATGACATTTATGAGCTGAAACCGACACAGAAACTAACTGGAATCATCTTAGCAGCGCTGGTAGTTTATTATTTAGCTGGATTAAAGATGAGTTTCATTAGTATTCCTTATGTTGGAGGATTCCAATTTCATTGGCTTCGCTTGCCATTAACTGTGTTGTGGATCGTTGCGATTACGAATGCGATCAACTTATTAGATGGCTTGGATGGACTGGCAACAGGTGTTTCAATTATAGCGCTAACTACTAGTGCGATTACGAGTTTCTTCTTTTTGAATAACACGGGGGTTTTTGTTTCAATTTTAATGTTGACTCTTGTAGCTGCAATGATTGGCTTTCTGCCCTATAATTTTCATCCAGCCAGCATTTTCTTGGGAGATACTGGTTCACTTTTTATTGGTTTTATGATTTCTGTTCTTTCTTTGTATGGGCTAAAAAACGTGACCGTGATCACATTGATCATTCCAGTCATTATCTTAGGTGTTCCTATTACGGATACGGTTTATGCTATTTTACGGCGAATGCTAAATAAAAGTCCGGTTTTTCAGCCAGATAAGCATCATTTACATCATCGTTTAATGCAAATGGGACTGACTCACCGTTCAACAGTTATGGTCATTTACGGGATCGCATTGATCTTTTCGTTCATTTCTTTATTGTTCCCACTATCTAATTTCTGGGGATCAGTGGCATTGATTATTGCAACCGGGATTGGCCTAGAGTTATTTGTAGAATCAATTGATCTAGTAGGTAGTAATCGAAGGCCTTTATTGAACTTGATCAAACGGATAGTTACTAGCTCTGCAGATACCAAAGAATTGTATAAAAAGAAGAACAATAATAAAAAATAAAATAACCGTTATGCTTGCTGTTTAGGGACATAACGGTTATTTTTATATGTTTTTATCGGTAAAAATAAACCATCTACTGATGACATAGTTTGCAATACCAACAACAGTGTTATCAAAAACTTTGACTAGGAATGAATTGTAATGAAGAATTTTTATGCCCAACCAAATAATCAGTAAATCAAGTAATAAGGCAAAAAGACGCACAATTAAAAATGAGCCCAATTCGCGCAATAAATGAAGCACACCATGATATGGAGTTGAAAAAACTAAAAATTTATTTGAAAAATAGGTAACAAAGACTGCTAATAACCAAGCAATCACGTTACCAGTCTGATAGTGCCAGCCTAATTTTAGCCATAACATGAAAGTAGCTATGTTAACTACTGTAGCCATGCCACCCCAAAAGATATATATGATAAAGGTTCTATGCTTTTTTAAAAAGTCGCGCAACATGCTGAAAAATTCCCCTTATTTTTTTTCAGCATTCTTATTAAGGTCGGTCTTAATTTGAGTTGTGCTGATTTCTGGTGTTCGTGATAAATAAACAACATCGACGCCTTCGTCTTTGAGAAAATCGAATTTTCCAGTCCAATCGTCACCAATAGCAAAAGTATCGATATCATATTTATGGACATCTGAAGTTTTTTGATCCCAGCTTTCTTCAGGGATAACTAGGTCAACGTATCGAATAGCTTCGACCAATTGTTTTCTTTGTTCAAATGTGAAGTAGGTTTTTTTATGTTTTTTCTCCCAGTTGAATTCATCAGAAGAAATAGCAACGATCAAATAATCGCCTAGAGCTTTTGCGCGTTTCAATAAGTTAATGTGTCCATAATGTAACAAGTCGAAAGTGCCATATGTAATTACTCTCTTGATAATACTCACTCCTCAAAAATACAAAATCTATCTTTATAGCATACCATAAAAACAAGGTAATTACTGTTAAGAAATATTGAAGTTTCGGTTTATTCAACTAATTTGAAGTGTTAACTACTAGGGAAGTCTTTTGAAAGTAATGTTATAATAAGACATTTAAAGATAATTTTGAAGAATTTGTCATACTTATGGTCACCACTGATTATATAATTAATTAGTGGTTATGGTTGAATAAGTAAATAAGGAAAGTATGTGAAAGGCCAAATGAATAAATTGATTTCGTTGGTAATACCTTGTTACAACGAGCAAGAAACCATTTCGTTGTTTTATGCAGAAGTTGAAAAAATAAAAAAAAGTTTACGCGGACATCGTTTAGAGTATATTTTCGTTGATGATGGTTCGAACGATGGTACTCTGGAAATCCTGCGACAGCTAAATCAGCAAAATCCAGCTGAAGTGCATTATATATCATTTTCAAAAAACTTCGGCAAGGAATCAGCTTTATATGCGGGATTAAAAGAAAGTCAAGGTGATTATGTCGCAGTCATGGATGTTGACTTGCAAGATCCGCCAGAACAGTTGATTCAAATGTTAGTCGGGATTGAAGACGAAGGATATGATGTGGTGGGTACAAGAAGGGTCGATCGAAAAGGTGAACCAATCATTCGGTCATTTTTTGCCAGGTTATTTTATAAGCTGATTAATCAGATGTCCCATACACAATTTGTGAATGGTGCGCGTGATTTTCGCTTAATGACGCGTCAGGTTGTTGATTCGATCTTAGAAATGTCTGAATATAACCGTTTTTCTAAGGGATTGTTCAGTTGGGTCGGTTTTAAGACTAAGTACTTAGAGTATACTAATCAAGACCGTATTGCTGGTAAAACCTCTTGGTCATTTTGGGGGCTATTCAAATATTCGATTGAAGGCATCATTAATTTTTCTGAAGCTCCCTTATATTTAGCTTCTTACGTTGGTGTGGGGTCCTTTTTGGTTTCAATTGTCTCTTTAATTTTTATTATCTTAAGAAAGTTATTTTATGGTGGTAGTGTCAATGGGTGGGCCTCATTGGTTTCAATCGTTTTACTGATTGGTGGTATCCAGTTATTTTGTTTAGGGATCTTGGGGCGTTACATCGGTAATATCTATCTGGAAGTAAAAAAAAGACCGATTTACATTGTGAAAGAAAAAAAATAAAATATCTATTTAACTCTTAGCTGCAACAAGGTGGCTAGGAGCTTTTTTGGTCGCAATAAAAACTCCATACCACAATGGCATGGAGCTAAAAAGGAATGGTACATTATACAAACTATATATCTTGAAGGACAATATAGTTACAAACTTTACTTACATATAGGGGGAGTAAGTTAATTCGTTTATGGTATTTACTATACAGCCAACTGTTAAAGAAATGTTTAACAAAATCAAACAATTTTCTTAAGAATCATAGACTGTACGAGGATTACTTGAATGAGGTTCTTTTTTATCATGACCGTGCCGTGCACGTAAGGCCCAGAGGATCGAAACGGTATCGACAACTTCTTGCAACATTGCCCCAAATAATGCAGGTAGAACTCCCAGACTAGCGACTAACATTAATGCTGTACAAATGGCGATCCCGATCAGGACAGACTGTCGTGCAACTTTCATGGTATCGATTGAGATCTCAACTGCTTTTTCGACCCGCGAAAGATCATCTTTTAAGATCACAGCTGAGGCAGTTTCACTAGCTGCGGTTGCGCCGTGAGCACCCATAGCGATACCAACATCAGCTTCGGCTAAAGCTGGTGCATCATTAACACCGTCGCCGACCATGACGACTGGTTTCTCGTTTTTTGGCGTATTTTTGATCAAGTCGATTTTTTCGTCTGGCAATAATTTAGCGTGAACTTCAGTAATGCCAGCTTGTTGAGCAATTTTATCGGCAGTTTCTTGTTGATCACCAGTCAACATCATGACTCGAGCATGATGTTCTTGTTTTAGCGTATTCATTGTTTGTTTAGCCTCTGGGCGAATCATATCGGTAAATGTTATATAACCCACATATTGGTCGTCGACACTAATGAAAATCGCTGTTTGTGTTTGTTCGATCTTTGAATTAACGCCAGTTATATAAGAACTTTTACCTACTTTAACTAGTTTTCCATTTACCTCAGCTTGGATTCCGTTACCAGTGACTTCTTTAACTGAGTTGACATTTTGAAAAATACTTTTTTGTTTTTTCGCATAACTGACTAGTGAACGACCTAAAATATGGTTGGAGTTGTTTTCCACACTGGCAGCTAGTTCGATCATTTGTGCTTTGTCTACGTTTTTGACAGTAACGATTTCATCGACACTTAAATTACCTTGGGTGATCGTCCCTGTCTTATCAAAAGCAAATGTGTGTGCGGTAGCTAGTTTTTCAACAACATCTCCAGTTTTAACAATGATCCCATTACGTGAAGTTCGACTCATCCCGGCGACTAAAGCAACTGGTGCAGCTAAGATTAACGGACATGGGGAAGCAACAACTAAGACTTCGGCAAAACGGACCGGATCTTTAGAAATGAACCAGGCTAGTCCAGCAATGACATAAGCGATCAGGGTAAATGGCACAGCATAACGGTCGGCCATCCGGACAAAGTGGGCGGGTTTAGCTTCAGATTCTCGGACTAAAGTGATCAACCGTTGATACTGACTATCTTTACTTTCCTTATCAGCTTGGATCACAACGACTGTGTCACCATTTAGTGAACCGGACATGACATCATCCCCGGTTTCTTTTTCAACCGGTTTTGATTCACCAGTCAGGGAAGACTCGTCAAAGAAACTTGAACCTTTCAAAATGTGTCCGTCGGCTGGAACGATTTCACGAGCCTTAACTAAGAGCCAATCACCAACTTTGATATCATCAATTTCAATATTGTGGGTTGAATTATTTTCATGATTCAAACGGTGCGCAACTTGTGGCGAGTTTTCTAATAATGATTTTAAATCTGAGTTGGCCTTATGTGCTGCATAATCTTCTAAGGTATCTCCGCCAACTAACATTAATAAGATGATCATTGCGGCCCAGTATTGGCCAACTGCTAGAGTGGCAATGATGGCTGTAATGGCTAAAAGATCAACTCCGTACTTACCTGACTTGAGAGTCTTGACCATTTCGACAAACATCGACAATGCTAAGATCGCACCTGTCAATGTTACTAGTATCTGCGCCCAGAGTGGGTGATGAAGTCCAAACTCCATAATTAAAGCTAGGATCGCGATGATGAAAATTGTAAATAATTTTTGTATATGTTTCATGCTTCAAACCTCCCTTTAACTTCCATCTTGATAGTAGCACCAGTTGTCTAAAATGTAAATTATAAAAATTCTAAATGAGAAAGATTTTCAATTAAAATAAACAAATACTTTAATATCGGCGTTTTGAACAAGAAGGAGTTTTTGCTTAGAAACTGTCTAAATGAGAAGGTTTTTCAATTAGTTTTCAAAAGGTCTTGTTTGAAAAGAAAAAGAAGGCATAAAAAAACCACGGTTGTTTTAGATTTTTAATCTATCAACCGTGGACTATTTGTCTTTAAATGTCATTTTTTTGTTGCTTTAAAGGTTAGGTCTAGTCTTTTCTGATAAAGTAATGACGCCGATCGCTTTTAAGCCCGTATGTGTCATAATGATCGGACTGGTTAATTCCGCAATATAAGGAATTTCAGTATGCTCACCGATCAAGATATTTTTGACTTTATCTAGCGTGGATTCGTCAGCGGCCACATTTGACAAAGATAAAGCTTGGATCTTGTTACCTTCATCTTGGTGGATCTTAGCGATCTTCTCTACGAATTTAAGCAAACTTTTAGTGTTGCGCCCCTTGGAAACGACATCTAAAGCTTTGTCGTGTAATTCGACTACGACTTTGATATTAGCGAGTTTTGTCAATAAGCCAGTCATCCGGCTGACCCGACCACCAGCAACGAGGCAATCTAGGCTATCGATCAAGACATCGATCGAAGTTCTGGAGTAGATATTAGCGCAATGGTCTTTAATTTCAACAACACTTTTACCTGCCTGTGCGTCTTTGGCAGCGGCTAAGACTTGGAATGCTTCGCCACGATCAGTTGATTTACTGTTGATCACAGTAACTTTAGTGTCTGTCATTCCAGCAGCCTGTTGTGCTGTATTGAACGTACCACTTAACACATCGGATAAAATGATCGCCACAACTTCACTACCATCTTCACCTAATTTATTGAAAGTATCTACGAATTGACCTAAGGCAGGCTGGCTGGACTTAGGAATATTACCTTCACGTAAAGATTCAACTAGTTCTTGACGCGTGATATTCACGTCATCGACATAGTTTTTGCCACCGACTTCCACAGATAAAGGAACGACGGTGATTGAATTGTCCTTGATTTCTTGCTCTGTCAAAAGTACCGATGAATCGGTCACTATTTTAATTGACTGTGACATATGAATAATCTCCTTGAATAAGAGTTTGAATAATCGGTCTACAAGTTAATACTAACCATTACCAGTATATCTTAAAAGTATGCAGTCGTAAATTGTGAAAACGTAATCGTGTGGGGAAAGTGGATTTTTAAAGTCGATTATTATCGTCTGCGATCTTTTGCCTGATTTACAATCCAAGTGCAACACAAGTCAAAATTAAACAAAAAAGCCATAAAGGCCTAAACTATAAGTGTCTAAACTAAATAGAAAGG
>NZ_KB714688.1:76919-77533 GCF_000349725.1 Ligilactobacillus pobuzihii E100301 = KCTC 13174 | reverse complement strand
GTCGACGGTTCGAGTCCGCCTGCCGGAGTTTTTATTGATGGAGAGTTGTCCGAGTGGCTGAAGGAGCATGATTGGAAATCATGTAAGGGGGGATGCCCTCCTTCAAGGGTTCGAATCCCTTACTCTCCGTAGATAAATGACCCGTTGGTCAAGTGGTTAAGACACCGCCCTTTCACGGCGGTAACATGGGTTCAAATCCCGTACGGGTCATCATGGAGGATTAGCTCAGTTGGGAGAGCGTCTGCCTTACAAGCAGAGGGTCACAGGTTCGAGCCCTGTATCCTCCATAGTAATAGTTCGGTCCTATGGTGTAGGGGTTTATCACGCCTGCCTGTCACGCAGGAGATCGCCGGTTCAAATCCGGCTAGGACCGTTAGGATGAGAGCTTTCTCATTCAACATAATTGGTGAACAATGGCTCGGTAGCTCAGTCGGTAGAGCAACGGATTGAAGCTCCGTGTGTCGGCGGTTCGATTCCGTCCCGCGCCATTATGGAAGGGTAGCGAAGTCTGGCTAAACGCGGCGGACTGTAAATCCGCTCCTTCGGGTTCGGTGGTTCGAATCCACTCCCTTCCATCAATTTTTATAGGGATATAGTTCAAGGGCAGAACAACG
>NZ_KB714688.1:76546-76817 GCF_000349725.1 Ligilactobacillus pobuzihii E100301 = KCTC 13174 | reverse complement strand
GATGCGGGTTCAATTCCTGCTATCCCTGCCAGTTATGGCGGTAGTGGTGAAGTGGTTAACACACCGGATTGTGGCTCCGGCACGCGTGGGTTCGACCCCCACCTACCGCCCTTAATATTGGGGTATAGCCAAGTGGTAAGGCATGGGACTTTGACTCCCACATGCGCTGGTTCGAATCCAGCTATCCCAATAGGGATTTGTTCCTTTAGAATGGCGGTATAGCCAAGTGGTAAGGCAGAGGTCTGCAAAACCTTTATCACCGGTTCAAATC
>NZ_KB714688.1:56861-76457 GCF_000349725.1 Ligilactobacillus pobuzihii E100301 = KCTC 13174 | reverse complement strand
CGGTTACCGCCTTTAGTTGCTTTAGGCGCTAACATGTAGTATAATTCTTTAATGTTGATATGCCGGTGTGGCGGAATTGGCAGACGCGCTGGACTCAAAATCCAGTTCCCGTTAAGGGAGTATCGGTTCGACCCCGATCACCGGTATCTTAGATACAATTTATAAAGAGTAAACGTCTAGAGATAGGCGTTTTTCTTTTGTCCACAAATAAGGTTCTTTATCAAGTGGTGCTGATGAAATAAATTATTAAAATTAAAAAGTAATTGGTTTAGCTCGTGTAAGCTGCTTGTTCTTGAATGGAAAGGGCAGCTTTTTTGATTTGATTCTAGAATTGTCAAATTAAATGCAACGCTTTACCAAATAAGCCTTATATGGTGTCTTCCAATCCAAACAATTTGTGGGACGGAAATTTAGTTTGCTGGCTATTTCCTGAATCTCATTATCTGTCTTGTCATCTAAGCTTTGTCCTTTGGGTGAGTATTCACGTGAGAGCCCGTTGGTATTTTCATTTAACCCACACTGCCATGGAACGCCAAGTAAATCTGCTAGTTGGACACGTTTTGAAAACTCTTTGCCTCGATCTAGTGTAATAGTTTTAAGATCACTTTTGTTGGTACTTTCAAACATCGCAATCAATGCAGTTGTTACCGGTCCTGAGCTTTTTTAGTTGCCTTACTGGTAATTAAAAACCGTGATTTGCGGTCAACTAGTGTTACTAAGCAGGATTGTCTTGTTTTTCCTGCCACAGTATCAGCTTCAAAATGAACAAGTTCAGTTCTTTTATTGGAAACTTCAGGACGTTCGTGAATAGTATTAATGATTGAAATTTTTCCACGTTTCTCGACATAATTCTTACTATGACAAGCTTTACCCCGATGACGCAGTTTACGAATAGCGCTACGGTTTCCACGACTTAAGTCTGACCCATTAAATAATCCTGCATAAATACCACGATAAATGGTACTAAAACTGATGATCGTCTTACCAGTTTCGAATCTTAAGCGTTGTGAAATTTCCTCTGGTGACCACTGACAATCTAAGAAAAGATGTTTAATTTTTCGCAACAAGGATGGATTCTCTTGTAATCTTGCCTTGCGCCCGCATTTACTTTTAGCAAGGTTATAGCTATTCAGCGCTTTATCTGGCGTGTATTTTGCAGTATTCTTATTTCTATGTCGTTTAATTTGACGAAAAATTGTAGAAGGAGCCCGGTTTAAATTTCGTGCTATTCCACGGATGGTTTTATTTTGAGCAAGGCCTCCAATATCATTTCGTGTTCATTTATAGTGAGCTGTTTATAGTGACTCATAGTAGAAATCCTCTCTTTTTAAGTTGTGGAAAAACTTATTATATTTGGATTTCTATTGTAAGTCCTTTATTTTGTTTTAGTGTTGCACTTAAAGTGTAAATTCAAGTCATAAAACAAAATTGGTACTGTTTGTAAATAAAGCAGATAAATATAGCTAATAAATGTTAAAGTATGACTCTATTTTGCCCCTCATATGATTGACCAATGACATGATTTCGGCTTCCATTCCGTCCCAATCATCATTGTACTTTCCAAGATAGGCTCTTCTAGCAATATCAAGCACCTCTGCCTGTTGCTTCGGTAACTTAGGGAGAGCCCAGTCTGCAGCCACATCTTTTGGGCTGATTTCACCAATGTCCATTGTCTGCCACATTCGAGCTAGGGTTAAAATCACATTACGTTCGTCTCCCTTAATCCCCTCAATTAATTCTGGCAAAGATTGCTTAATTGCCTTTCTGATATCTGTTATTGGGATGGGATCAAGTATCGTTGACAGATTGGTGCCAAATAGTGAAACGCTATGCTCTCTTGCTTGCGCTAAAACAATAGCTAAGTCAGGGTCAAAATTTGGTTCAGGTATTTGACCGTTCTCAAACTCAGACCTAAGCCATTCACCATAGACAAATTCACTCCTTGGTGGATACTGCCAAGGTACACTATCCTCTTCATTAATAACTGTTAATTCAAGATACCGCATCCCCTTTTCATCACCTATTTTCCCCGATACCGACATTAAGTTTTCTGTAAGTTTTTTTCGAGTAGGTTCAGATAATCGCTGGTTTACGACAACGAGGACATCAATATCACTGTTAATGCGCAAACCACCTTTTACTGCAGAGCCAAATAGATATACTCCGACTATTGAACTTTCAAGCAACTCCTCTACGATTTTCAATGCTTGCATCGCTTGTTTTGGTAATTTATCGTTACTCAAATTTCTCATCACAAACTCCTCTCCTCTGATTTTGTTCGCATAATGTATGTTTATATTGGTTTCATTGGTATTCAATATATCACTATTCTATCATAATTGATTGAGAAATTATTTTTCTTTTCATATCTAGAGGGATCGTCGTATCAAAGCTCATTCATAAGTAGTAATTTAGTGGTAAATTGATTATTTTTCCCTTTGACTATGTGTGATAAGTCTTGTGTTTATGAGGATAACCAGATTTTCATGCTACAATACTTTATAAATAATGTTATTTTTCTTGTCTAACTAAACAGTTACTACATTATAAAAAAATCTATCTATAAGGCTATTCGTTTTAAAAGCGTTTAGTCTTTTTGTGTAATTAAAACTTTTTTTCTGCACCAATGTAATAAAAAATGACATTAGATGACTTTTAAAGTTATTATTTTTACTTTTTAAAAAGAAAAACATTGCATGCCTTGTAATTAATGTTAGAATTTATAACATATTTTAAGGAGGAATGCATATGAGTGCGGTAAACACAACATTTTTAATTCTTGCGACAATTTTAGTTTTTAGTATGACGCCAGGTTTAGCTTTCTTTTATGGTGGCTTAGTTTCAAAAGATAATGTGGTCAATACAATGCTGTCGGTTTTCATTTTGTGTGGTCTATCAGTAGTACTCTTTATCGCAATCGGTTATGAATTATCCTTTGGTCCCGATGTAGGAGGAATAATAGGACAAATTTCACATTTCTTTTTAAATGGTTTTGACTTAAATTCGATTGAAAATCCAGAAATGGGCCTATCTCATGCTGCTTTTTTGGCATTTGAAATGATGTTTGCGATCATAACGCCTGCATTATTTGTTGGCTCGATCGTCGGCCGGATGAGATTTAATTTTTTGATGTATTTTGTCATTTTTTGGAGTTTATTAATCTATTATCCAATGGTACATATGGTTTGGACACCTGATGGGCTACTAGCTTCATTGGGAGTATTAGACTTTGCAGGGGGGACTGTGGTTCATATCAATGCGGGTATAACGGCTTTGTTGCTATCTATTTTTCTTGGACCTCGATTAAAAAGAAGCGGTGAACACTACAATTTATCTTGGGTCTTATTAGGAACAGCTATTTTGTGGATCGGTTGGTATGGATTTAATGCCGGATCAGCTTTCGGAATCAATTCTGTAGCGTTAAATGCATTTTTGACTACTACGGTGGCAACCTCTGCAGCGATGCTGACCTGGATGTTATTGGAAATATTTTTGAAAGGAAAACCCACTCTGGTCGGGGTGTGTACTGGTGCACTGTGTGGACTAGTTGGAATCACACCTGGGACTGGATATGTAACTAATGCAGGCGCTTTTTTTATTGGGGTAATATGTGCTATAAGCAGTTACTTTTTCGTAAATAATATTAAACCTCATTTGAAATTTGACGATCCCTTAGATGTTTTTGGCTGTCATGGTATGTCGGGAATCGTTGGCTCAGTCTTGGTAGGTGCTTTTGCTAGCCACACAGTCAATACAGATGTTACTACTAATGGAATCTTTTATGGTGGTGGTTTCAAACTGATCGGTATTCAATTGTTAGGAATGACTATAAGTATATTTTTTGCTGCTGTGATGGTTACTTTGATCATTATAATTTTGAAACAGTTTGTGCCAATGCGTGTTTCAACAGAAGATGAAAATACGGGTTTAGATTTTAGCTTGCACGGTGAAAAAGCTGATTATCAGGTCAATGATCATTTTGAAGATGTTTCTCAATATTCCGAGGAATTCCGAGGACAATTGTCTCGCTTTAATAAGAAAAATTAAATTTATTTAAATAAACATAATGCAGGTGTAGATCTGTGCTTTCAACCTTTAGTCGTTAAGCAAAAGGCAGATCTATGGTGCATCATTGGTGATTCAATACTATGTCGTTAATACCGTAAAGTCTGTGACCAATATAAAAAAGGATCGGTCAGGGCAGTCGATCAATGGGAAAATGCGAAGCAGTATTTGACAAGTTAGGCAGTATGGTCACAGAAAGTATCAAGCATAACGGTATCCAATAAAAATTCAGCGAGGTAAATTATAAAGTGGGCGTTTCAAGAAAAGTTTAAGGTTAATGAAGATGGCTTCCAACTGTCTTGATCGTGGGGTGTCTAACGATAAAAGACACAATTTCTTTCACGTGATGTAAAATTTGAATCTCATCCATGAACCATTTTTTTCTGACGACGGTTCATCTAAATTTTCATTTTATTATCTAGCGATCTTTTTTAATAAATAAGTACTGTTTACCGTTGATTAGACATTGTAGAGTTATGATACGGCTAAAAAGTTTGCTGCTAGTATTTAAAAAGATATTTAAAAAAATGATGTTTGTTTTTCAATGAATTTTTTCCTCATAAACAACAATTATTTAAAGGATAAGAATAAAAACTTAAGTTTTGTGACATATAAATATACAAAACTTATATCTATTAGAAAGCAGTAATGATTAGAGTTATATAAAAGTTATCTAATTAAAATAATGTTACGTGAATAAAAGCAAATCTAACTTCTTTTAGAGTAATTCTAAATAAAAAGAAACATTTTTACAAAAATATTTCAAAATAAGGTTTTAATTTTGATGAATTAGTGTATAATAAACAGTGTAGAGAATATGTTGTTTGAAAATGGTTTAACTATTAAAGGAGCGATTTACATGGTTACATTATATACGTCACCAAGTTGCACCTCATGTCGGAAAGCTCGCGCATGGTTAACAGAACAGAATATTCCTTTTAAGGAACGTAACATCTTTTCAGAACCGCTCAGCGTTAATGAAATTAAACAGATTCTTCAAATGACTGAAGATGGAACTGAAGAAATTATTTCTAAGCGTTCTAAGGTTTATCAAAGTCTTAATGTAGACTTAGATGAATTACCTTTAAAAGAATTATTTGATTTGATCCGTAAAAATCCTGGTCTCTTGCGTCGGCCAATTATTATGGATGATAAACGTCTTCAGGTTGGTTATAATGAAGACGAAATCCGCCGATTCTTACCGCGCGATGTACGTGCAATGGAATTAAAAGAAGCTCAGGCTTTGGCTGGATTCTAACATTGAAAAACTAAACCGTCTGCGCTTGCAGGCGGTTTTTTGCGGTTATGATCATCATTTAAAAAATAGTACAAGATTTAAAATGGTTGTCTTTTTGAAGCTATTTTTTCTTTAAAAAAGTTTAAAAGAAGTCAATGTATCAGCGACTATTCTAGGCTAGACGGTGTATTTTTAGGCAAATCAGTGGTACAATCAATCTAAATGTGAAAGTAGAAATTAATAGTTATTGAAAGGTGGGGCGACCACAGATGGAAATGGAAAAAATTAATGACAACACGATCCGCGTTCTTTTAGAAAATCAGGATTTGGCGGACCGTGGTGTTACTGTCCTTGATCTGTTAGGGAGCCAAAGTGAAATCGAAAGCTTCTTTTATAGTATTTTGGACGAAGTAGACGTTGATCATGAATTTAGAAATATCGATGCAGTTACTTTTCAGGTCCTTCCTAATCGGAATGGCTTAGAGTTGTTTATTTCTAAAGTTGATCCTAATAATATGGACAAAATGCCATATAATCCAGCAGATGATCACACTAATGATGCATCAACGGATGAAATCAAAAAGACTTTAGATCAGTTGAATATGAATAGTTTTGGTGTTAACGATGATGTAGCTGATTATATCCAAAATCATATTTCAAACTACCGTGATGAAAGAAAAACTAATTTACAGTCATCTGACGGACATGCCCAACAAAATGATCAGGTTTCAGTTAAGCACTACTTAGTAGGATTTTCAGATTTTGAAGATTTTATCGAGTTAGTTAAAACTATCGGTGATACTGATGTTACGGCTAGTCTTTATGTATACAAGTCAACTTATTATCTAGATTTAACTTTTGATGTGCATGAGGTTTCGGTCGAGCGGATCAAAGACTTTATGAGTAATATGTATGAATATGGGCAACCAGTCTCATTTGGCTCAGCGCTATTGCGTGAGAGAGGTCATGTTATCGTGGAAAATAATGCTTTTCACTGGGCTCTCAGCTATTTCAAGTAGTTAAAGAATATTTTAGCAAAAACAACTTTTTAACGGTACTGATAAGTATTTTTAATTTATTGGTACTTTAAAAGTTTGTTTTTGCTTTTTTTGCGTACTTTCCTATAGGGAGGTGCAAGTATGCTTTATGCTAAAAATGAGCAAGGAATATATATTAATGCAAGAAATGCAAAACGGGGCAGCACTTATTTTTGTACCAGTTGTTTACAGTCTGTAATTGTTAAACGAGGGACTTTAAAGGCAGCACATTTTGCTCATAAAAAAAGAGGATGCATCGCTTTTAGTGAAGGAGAAACGACAGAGCACTTGTCAGGAAAAGAATTGCTTGCAAACTGGTGTCAACAATTTCACTGTCAAGTTGAACTTGAAGCGTATCAAGAAAATTTAAAACAACGACCAGACGTTTTATGCCACTTTGAGAACTATCAATTAGCACTTGAATTTCAGTGTGCCCCCTTGAGTCTAAACGAAATGGTTCAACGTTCTTATGGTTATCAAAGGCACGGTTTTAAATATCTCTGGATCTTAGGTCGACGACATTATCCACAATACAAGTTAACTCAGCAAACGGCTCAATTTATTCGTTGGCATAAAAATTTGGGATTTTATTTGATTTTCTTAGATACTGTTTATCAGCGTTTCGAAGTTTTGTATGGAATACAAATGGCGGATCTTTTGCCAGTGAAATATCTGCGCTTTTTTGCGATCGATATGACCGAATTAACACATTTCTTACACACAGATCATCATATCGACTACTTTGTATTAACTGATCTAGAAAAGCGAAGACAACGAGCGAATATTGTGAAAAAGATGCATAATTATGACCGTCAAATATATCAAATACAAAACTTATGTTACGAAAACCACCTTTCATTTATTGAAGTGGTTGAAAGTGTACTTACTTCCACCTATTTTCCCCCTATATATCGTCGTTCTGCTTTTATTTGGAAGGTTAAGTGTTATCTTGCATTACTGAAAACAAAACGAACACTTTCACCTTTACAAGCCTTAAATCACCATAATCTATTCGTTTTCCCCTTTGTTTCGCTTGATCGAATCACGCGTAGAGAATGGGAAAGCTTTCAAAAACAACTGGCAAAAATTGATTTTACTACTGATTATCGCTACAATAAACTTCAATGAATATGACACTGTGGACAAAAAATGTACTTTATTTTAAAAGGGTAGATTGCTTTTTAGATAGAGTTTCTAGGTTGTTTTATAAAGGGAGGTAATAAATTATGTCTGAAGTTAAGAAAGTTTTGAAAAGAAGTGAAGTTCCAGCTGAATTAACTTGGGATTTAAGTATTGTGTTTAAAACTGATCAGGAATTTGAGGAAGCTTTTAAATCTTTGCAAGGCCAAGCACATAGTTTTAAAAAGTATCAAGGAACGCTAAAGCAAGGACCAAAAAAATTATTAGCAGCAGTTCAGGTATTACTAGATATTTACCGGCAAACGGAAAAAGTTTATGTTTATGCTAGTATGAAAAATGATCAGGATACGACAAATTCACGATACCAGGGAATGTTTTCAAGGACGCAAGCAATGGTGGCCCAACTTGAGGGGGAGATGTCCTGGTTTGATCCGGAATTAATGGATCTAGGTCAAAAAAAAGTTGCCAATTATCTTATACAAGAACCGAAGTTAAAAGAATATTCACATATGTTGACAGATATTTTGCGGTTTGCTGATCACACCTTAAGCTCAGTGGAAGAAAAACTTTTAGCTTCGATGGGAGATATCTTTGAAGCACCAGAAGACATTTTTTCCATCTTAGATGATGCGGATCTGGAATTTGAAGATGTGACCGATGAAAAAGGTGATCAGGTAGAATTGACTGATAGTACATACAGCCAGCTGATCCAGTCTGTTGATCGGGATGTACGTGAGCAGGCATTTAACAAACTATACACTGTTTACCATCAATTTTTACGTACTTTTGCCAAAACACTTGGTTCACATGTGCATATTCAAAATTTTTCTGCTAAGACTAGAAATTATGCTAGTGCTCGTCAGGCAGCCTTAAATAAAAATAATATCCCAGAAAGTGTATATGATAACTTAGTAGATACGGTACATCAGCATCTTGATCTATTACAGCGTTATGTTAAATTGCGGCAAAAGATATTGCAGCTGCCAGATCTAAGTATGTATGACCTGTATACTCCTTTGACTGGCAAACCTGAGTTGAACTATACCTTTGAAGAAGGGAAGAAAATTGCTTTAAAGGCATTATCTGTTTTAGGCTCAGATTATGTAGCTAAAGTACAGGAAATGTTCGATAATCGTTACATCGATGTTGTGGCTAATAAGGGAAAACGTGGCGGAGCATATTCGGGAGGAAGTTACGATACACCCCCCTATATTTTATTGAATTGGAATGATGATTTGGATAGTTTGTATACTTTGGTCCACGAAATGGGACATAGTATACATAGTCAGTTAACTAAGCAAAATCAGCCATATCAGTATGGTGATTATTCGATTTTTGTGGCTGAAATAGCCTCGACAACGAATGAAAATTTGTTGACAGCTTATTTATTGGAGCATGAAACTGATCCTGTAGTTAGGGCATATGTGTTGAACTATTACCTCGATGGTTTTAAGGGGACAGTATACCGCCAAACGCAATTTGCTGAATTTGAACAGTGGTTACATGAAAAAGACGCAGCCGGCCAACCGTTGACAGCTGATGAGTTGTCAGCAAAGTATTTAAAGATCAATCAAAAATACTATGGTCAAGAAGTTGGTAGTACACCACAAATTGCCGACGAATGGGCGAGGATCCCGCATTTTTATTATGATTTTTATGTATATCAGTATGCGACAGGATTTGCTGCGGCGACGACATTGTCCAATAATATTTTAGATGACCGACCTGAGGATACAACAGCTTACCTAAACTATTTGCGTTCAGGCAGTTCTGATTATTCGGTCAATATCATGAAAAATGCCGGGGTCGATATGACACAAGTCGAATATTTAGAAAGTGCTTTTGCAATATTCGAACAACGGTTAAAAGAATTAGAAAAAATATTAGTTAACTAGTGATAAAAATAAAAAGAGTCGGGACACAACTAGCTGTGCAACTCTAAAAGGGCCATCGAATTATATCCCATTAAATGGGTTAATTCGATGGCCCTTAAACGTGTTCAAAACATTTTTGCTCCACTTTTTAAATAATACTAATAATTATTGCTATCAATTTGAATCTTTAGTGGAGTCCGATTAGATTTTAAAAATGAATTCATTTGCGATTGACAACCACAATCTTTTTCAACTAAATCTTTCGGTTTTTCGCCAGCAAATATTTCTTGTAAGACATGATATGATTTGCACGCGTCCATTGCGATACCACAATCGTAACCTTCAACGTTAAACAAAACTACTGTTGGGTGATGTTCAACATTCATTTCGGCCGCTGTTTTTTGGTCTTGCATGAATGACTTGGCGGTAAATTCAGAATTTCGATCATGTATGAACATCTCTTCATCCAAACCGCTTTCCATCGCTGCTTGTATTGCTATTTCATCGGTATAGCGATTTTTAGAATCTTCCATTTGTTTTTGGATATTTAACAAGAACCTACGCCCGCGTTTTTTGCCTTGAAATAGGGCAGCTTTAAAATCTAACGATGCGTGGTAAATATCTGTGACTAATTTGTTGCGAGCTGCCAAATTATTTTGTGATTTTTCGTTTAGCTCCATTACGTCTTGGACACTATTCATATTCAGCAAAGGGATGAAACGGAAGCGAATATCCTCTTTAGCTCCATTGATCAAATCTAGGATGTTTTGTTCGGCATGATAACAAATACTGCCGATCGGGTTAATAAATAAATACATTTCTAACACAATTGTTTCCTCCAAGAACTAACTGTCTTTTTATCAGATGTTATTTTCACTTTACCAGACTTATTTTTATTTGCAATAAATGTGTTTATTACAAACATTTTGAGTAAAATATGGATCTAAAACCCCGTTTTTCTATAAATTTAAAAATAAGCTGGGCAATTATTTGTCTTATTTTGCTTTTTCGCAAAACCCAACCTATTATAATTAAAATATGTGTAAATTTAAAGCAAAACACACAACTTTTTGGTATCTTTCTGAAAAATAGAATGCAAACTCTAAAATACCGAAACTTGTTGATCAACTGGCCCATAGATTAACAAAAAAAATTAACTCAAGCAAAAAATGTGCTTTTACATTTTAGAATATGACTTATCGAGATCAAGATGGTAATATATTCGAAGATTTAAAAATAAAAATTCTAACGGTCGGTGAAAATTCAAATGATTTCATAACTGTGGTACACTAAATAAGTGAATGAAGGCACGCTACTAATGGTTTTTTATGTAAAGCAGTAAATTAAGTAAATAAAAAGAGGAAAGTTATGAAAATCGAGATTTTTGCAAATGATTCAGAAAAATCCTTATCAATCAAACAACAACTACTTAAAAAGTTAGCTGATAGACATTTTACTTTTGATTCCAAAAATCCCGAGATCGTAATAACTGTCGGTGGAGATGGAACGTTGCTTTCTGCTTTTCATCAATATCAAGATCAGTTAGATCATATCCGTTTTGTGGGTGTTCATACTGGACATTTAGGTTTTTATACGGATTGGCGGGAAGATGAAATTGATGACTTGGTCGTGAGTTTACAGTCAGATAATCGTCAATCAGTCTCTTATCCTTTATTGGATGTGAATGTTAAAACTAGAAAAAATGGGGATTTTTACCAGTTTTTGGCGCTCAATGAATCTTCATTGCGGCGGGTAGGACCAACTATGACATCTGACGTCTATATCGGTGGAGATCTGTTTGAACGTTTTCGAGGAGATGGCCTTTGCGTAGCTACTCCCACAGGATCGACTGGTTATAGTAAATCTTTAGGCGGGGCAGTGGTTCATCCTGATATGCCAGTTTTACAATTGACTGAGATCGGTTCGATCAATAACCGAGTCTTTCGGACTATCAGCTCACCGTTGATCATTAGTCCAAACGATTGGGTCACTATTCGTCCCGTTGATTCGATTTGTGATGAAGACTTTTTATTGACCGTTGATTCGCGTTATTATCATACAACTGATATTGCTCAAGTGACTTATAAGGTATCTAAAAAAAAGGTTAATTTTGCCAAATATCGGCATAATGGTTTCTGGAACCGGGTCAAAGATTCCTTTATTGGTGACGAGAATGAAATTTGAGTGGCGGTATTTGGGTGAATCTCCGATCAAGCTCCGATCATTTTTAAAACAGCAGCATGTCTCGCGTCGTTTGTTAGCTAAAATTCGTCATGAAGGTGGGCAGATTTTAGTCGATGGGAAAGAAGGACGGACTGTTGACAAGATCAATAAGCAACAGATCGTCACATTAATTTTGCCAGCTGAACATGGGCGAAAAACAGCTCTTGTTCCTTCTTATGTTCCCATTGATGTCTTGTATGAAGACCGTGATTTGTTGGTAGTCAATAAACCACCGCATTTGACTTCGGTACCATCGCAGCTATATCGTGATGACTCTTTAGTTAACCGAGTTTGTGGTTATTATGAAGTCAGAAATTATCAGGGACTCGTTCCTCATATTGTCTCGCGCTTGGATCGTGATACTAGTGGATTAGTCTTATTTGCTAAACACCGATATGCGCATGCTTTATTAGACGTTCAGATGCAACAACATGAGATCCACAAACAATATTTAGCCTTAGCGACTGGCTGTTTTGCAAAGCAAAGTGAATTTGACATCAAAACTTCGATCGGCCGAGCACCTGATAGTTTATTTAAACGTCAAGTTGATGTTAATGGACAAGAAGCTAGTACTCATTTTAAATGTTTAAAAAGTGGTGTGCTTGGTTCTTTACTCTTAGTCCAACCGCTAACAGGACGCACGCATCAAATTAGAGTGCATTGCGCTAGCATAGGACATCCATTATTGGGTGATACAATGTATGGTGGTGATTTGAGTATTGGCTTGACTCGTCAAGCTTTGCATTGTTATCAGTTAAGATTTAAACATCCATTAACGAAAAAAAGTATGACTTTTATTGCACCATTAGCCGTAGATATGTCTGATTATACGAAGAACATTTAGAAGAGGTACGAAAAATGTCCGATAAAACAGTGGAAAATTCGAATAAAAATGAAAAAATCGTACAATTATTGACTGAGCAAAAGGCTAAGTTATTCCGACGCGAATATCTTGATCTGCACGTCCATGAACAGGCTCAAATTTTTTCGGACTTAGATCAGACTTTACGCGGCAGAGTTTATCGTTATTTAAGTGCGAATGAAGTTGGGGATATGTTTGATGCTATTGAAGAAGAACCAGAAGATGTAGTCAAATATTTTAAAGAAATGCCAGTTCAGTACGCGGCCAAGGTAATTGACGAAATGTATACCGATAATGCTGTTGATATCTTAGCCTATGCACAAAATAAAGATTTGACCCATTATTTATTAGCTTTACCGGAAGAGCGTTCGGCAGAGATCCGTGAATTATTACATTATGAAGATAAGACGGCCGGTGCTTTGATGACAACTGAATATGTTGATATCTTTGCTGACCAAGATATTAGTTCGGCAATTCAAGATATTCGAGCTGAAGCGGCTGATGCTGAATTGATTTATTATGCATATG
This sequence comes from Ligilactobacillus pobuzihii E100301 = KCTC 13174, assembly GCF_000349725.1. GTDB lineage: Bacteria > Bacillota > Bacilli > Lactobacillales > Lactobacillaceae > Ligilactobacillus > Ligilactobacillus pobuzihii. Next base: position 63,491 of record NZ_KB714688.1, on the reverse strand, counting down.
TCGTTAGTGATGATAATGAACTGATCGGTGTTGTGACTTTGCGTGATTTATTAACTAATCCAGAAGAAACTCGTATCACAGATATCATGACAGACTCGGTGATCTCGGTGCCAGTTGATGAAGACCAAGCTGAAGTTGCACAAAAAGTGCGTGATTATAATTTCGTGGCTTTACCAGTTATTGATTATGCTAATAAATTAGTAGGGATCATCAACGTTGATGATGTTATTGATGTTATTGATGAAGAAAACGCTGGCGAATATTCTGGTTTGGCTGGTGTTGATACACAAGAAACTCCGGAAAATCCTCTTCAAGCTTCATTGAAGCGTTTGCCGTGGTTGATCATCTTACTAATAATGGGAATGTCCACGACCACTTTGATCGACCACTATGAAGCTTTGATTTCTCAGGCTAGTATTTTAGCTGTGTTTGTTTCTTTGATCACTGGCACTGCTGGTAATGCGGGGACACAAAGCTTGGCTGTTGCTATTCGTGGTTTGTCTAATAGTGAAGAAGACCGACGTTCAGGAATTAAAACTATTTTAAGTGAGTTGGCTACGGGTTTGTTTGCTGGATTAGTGACGGGGTTAGCGATCTTATTGTTAGTGGGGATCTGGAAGCATAATTTTATCCTTGGTTTCGTGATCGGTATCTCGATGGCTACGGCAATTACCGTTGCGACTGTTGCTGGGAGTATTATACCGCTAGTTATGGATAAGATCGGGGTCGACCCAGCAGTTGCTTCGGGCCCATTTATTTCAACTTTAAGTGATCTGACATCGGTGTTGATCTATTTTAATATTGCAAATCAATTTTTAAATTTTTTCTTAAATACTTGAAAAGTAAGTGTGACAAAAGATGTTTTGAAGATGCTTTGTAACGATGACCGCATTATTTTGGGTCGTAGCAAAGAAAAAACAACGTGAGTATGTCGTTATCGTAGGGCTTCAATTTTTTGGAACATGTTTAAAGGCCGTCGATTTAACCCATTTACTGGTTAGATCGACGGCCCTTTTTAGAATTACACAGCTAGTTATGCTCCTGCTCTTTTTTGCATGAATATAGTTGCTTATTATGTTAGTTTAGTGAACTGTCACGTAAGACAAGTCGGACTCCGTGAGTTACTTTACGTGGTTCGTTTTCATTAGTTTTAGAAGTTAATTTGGAATCAAGTAATTCAACAGCAGTTGCTCCCATCTGTGTAGTAGGAACATGAACACTACTAAGCTTGGGATAAACGAAATCTGCTAAAGAAGAATCATTGAAGGAAATAATGCTGATTTGTTTTGGGATTTGAATATTTTTTTCTTGCAAAGCACGTAAAGCACCGACAGCTAGCGAATCATTGGCTATAAAAAAGGCTTCTGGTAAATCCCCAGCTAAATCAGTGAGTGCCTGTTGCATCATTTTGTAACCTGAGTCTAAAGTGAAATCACCAACGTAAACAAAGCGTCGGTCATATTTGTTCTGGTCAGTTAATTGCTTTTTAAAAGCTAAAAAACGTGGATCAAGTAAGCTTTTTTCTTGATCTGAGGTATGTTCTTCACCAGCTAACATACCTATTTTTTTGAGGCCTTTTTGTTCAAATTGATACAAAACGGCGGCTACACCGTTATCAAAGTCAGGTACGACACAACTATATCCTTGGCCTAGGGTATCGCAATCAACGAAAACAATATATTTTGATAGTTGGCCGAGTTGTTTGATCTGCTGATCACTAAATTTTCCGAGTGCAAGGATCCCGCTGCAAGCAGCCGCTTTTTCTATTGGATCAGTGTGAAAAAGACGTTGAATATTGTAGCCCAAAGCCTGAGCTTTCTCTTCGATCCCTTCACGTAAGGAAAAGTAATAAAGATCATTTAATTCTTGTTGTTCTGTGTACCATTCAATGATCGCAATCGTTTTTTTAGTGCCCTTTTTTTGCGTGTGTGAATGACTTTTGGTGTAATTTAATTGATGTGCAGCGTTAAAGATCCGTTCTTTTGTCTCGCTGCTAACTGACATGCTTTGATCATGATTTAAGACGCGTGAGACAGTTGCGGGAGAAACTGCGGCTAAGTCAGCGATGTCTTTAATAGTTGCCAATTCGTGCACATCCTTTCTTCTAGTATAATTATATTTTACCATAGTAAATAATTAAGTAAATAAATTAGTAAAATATTGATGTATTTACTAAAATAGGCTACAATAAAAATATCGAAGCGTTTACCTAAAATTCTGGGAGGGTCTATTAAATGGATAAACAAGAACTCATCACTGCATTTACTAAAATTTATACAACTCAACCGAGTGCCGAATATTTTTCGCCTGGTCGGATCAATTTGATTGGCGAACACACTGATTATAATGGTGGTCATGTTTTCCCTTGCGCGATCTCGCTGGGGATCTGGGGTGCTGCTGCTAAGCGTTCTGACCGTAAACTACATTTTTATTCAGGTAATTTTACTGAATTGGGTGTTATTGAAGCTGATTTAGATTCTTTAGAATATGTAGAAGCTGATTCTTGGGCGAATTATGCCAAAGGAATGATTAAATTTATTCAAGCAGCTGGTTATAAAATTGATAACGGGTTAGATATTTATATCAACGGAAATATTCCAAATGGTTCAGGTTTATCTTCTTCGGCTGCCTTAGAAATGTTGATTGGCTTGATCGTTGATGATCAATTTGATTTAAACATTAAGCGGCTTGATCTCATTAAACTGGGTATGAAAACGGAAAATGAGTTTATTGGTGTTAACTCTGGTATCATGGACCAATTCGCTGTTGGTATGGGACAAAAAGATCATGCCTTACTCTTAGATACTAATACATTGGATTATAAAGTTGCACCACTTGACTTAAAAGGCGACGTGATCATTATTATGAATACAAATAAACGTCGTGAATTAGCCGATTCCAAATATAATGAACGGCGGGCAGAATGTGAAAAAGCCTTGAGTGAATTACAAACCAGGCTTGATATTTCATCCTTAGGTGAATTGGATGCCGCTACCTTTGATGAATATTCTTATTTGATCGATGACGAAGATCGTTTCAAACGTGCACGTCACGCGGTTTTAGAAAATGAACGGACTTTACGTGCAGAAAAATTGTTACAAGACGGTAAATTAGAAGAGTTTGGTCGTTTGGTCAATGCTTCTCATGTATCACTTCAACATGATTATGAAGTGACTGGTAAAGAATTGGATACTCTAGTCCACACTGCATGGAAGCAACCGGGCGTTTTAGGTGCACGGATGACTGGGGCCGGTTTTGGTGGCTGTGCGATCGCTTTAGTTGCTAAAGACAAGGTGGCAGACTTTGAAAAAGAAGTTGGTGCTAGATATACTGAAGTGATCGGATATGCTCCTTCATTTTATGAAGCGGAAATTTCCGATGGGACGAAGGTTTTATAAAATCGACTAGTTAAGGGAGAATAGGATCAAAAGAGTAGGTGAACAAATTGACTGAACAAAAATTGGTAGCTGCCTTTGTAAAGCAAGTTATAGGAAATAGTTATTTTCAAGCAGAAGACCAGATCTATTTAAGAAACTACGTATTAAGATTAGTGGGTGATGAAACTCTAGATGCCACTACAGCTCAGACAGAATTATTGGATCTAAAAGATGAATTGATCAAGCAAGCGCAAAAAAATGGCCGGTGTGGACAGACCCATGATGAAAAAGATATTTTGGGAGCACAGTTAATGGAGCTGATCGTTCCACGTCCGAGTCAGGTCAATCAAAAATTTTGGCGAACTTATCAAAATGATGATCCACAAAAAGCAATCACAGATTTTTATACTCTCAGTCGGCGCAGTGATTATATCAAGACACGTTCGATCGCAAAAAATATTTATTTTCCGGCTAAGACAGACTACGGCGATTTAGAAATTACGATCAACCTATCTAAACCAGAAAAAGATCCGAAGCAGATCGCACTTGCCAAAAAGCAAAAATCAACTGATTATCCACTGTGTCAGCTGTGCTTGGAAAACGAAGGTTATTTAGGTCGGATCGGTTATCCGGCACGTAGCAATCACCGTGTGATCCGGTTTAATATCGGTGATGAGCAGTGGGGATTTCAGTATTCACCATACGCATATTTTGGAGAACACTGCATTTTCTTAGATACTAAACATCACGAAATGCAGATCGACCAAGATACTTTCACTCGTTTATTAACGATCATTGAGAAGTTTCCTGGTTATTTTGTGGGGAGTAATGCCGATTTACCGATCGTGGGCGGTTCGATCTTGACACATGAACACTATCAAGGCGGACGGCATGTATTTGCCATGGAAGAAGCGCCAATTGAAACGTCACTAGAATTTAGCGGCTTTGAAGGTATCACAGCCGGGATCGTTAAATGGCCGATGTCAGTGATTCGTTTACGTGGTGATTCTAAAGCGCAATTAACACAGTTGGCTAATAAAATTTTGAAAAAATGGCGAAACTATAGTGATGAAAGTGTAAATGTACGAGCAGAAACGAATGGCGAGCCACACCATACGATCACTCCTATTGCACGTTTGCGTGATGGACAACTTGAGTTAGATCTGGTGTTACGTGATAACCAAACATCAAAACAATACCCAGATGGTATCTTTCACCCGCACCCAGATGTACAACATATCAAACAAGAAAATATCGGACTGATCGAAGTAATGGGTCTAGCCATACTGCCACCACGTTTAAAGAAAGAATTGAAAGAGGTTGCTAAGTATTTGCTTGGCCAACAAAATGAAATTGCTGATTATCATTTACCATGGGCACAACAAATCAAAAAGGATCACGCTGATTTGAATGTCGATAATGTTGACGATATCGTGCAAAAAGAAGTAGGTAAGGTTTTTGCACGTGTTTTGGAAGACGCAGGTGTTTTTAAACGCGAAGAAAAAGGACAAGCAGCTTTTAAACGATTTGTACGATCTGTTGGAGCAAAATAATTAAGAATAAGTTTAGAGTGTGCAACAAAAGATGCTTCAATCTTTTGGAACACGTTTAAGGGCCGACGATTTATCCCATTGAATGGTTTAAATCGTCGGCCCTTTTTGAATCGCATAGCTAGTTATGTTCCAACTCTTATTTAGATCCACTAGATAAAATAAGTGGTTCTATTTTTGAACGAAATCTAAAGGAACGATCTTCGAGCCATGTACCTGAGTAACTCCCAAGTCTTTTGCGATCGCGTCGCAATTTTCTGCAGTAATGTCACCACCAGGTAAAATAGTGACACGGCCACTTGCGTACGAGAGTAATTCCTTGATATGGCCAGATGTTTTTTCAAGTGAACTTGATAACGGTCCACCATGCGTTAAGATCCGTTCGTAACCTTGGTCGACTGCCCAATCAATGGCTTTTTTTTGTTGCTCAAAGTTCATTTCATCAAAAGCCATATGCATTACCAACTGCATTCCTCCCGCGGCTGCACCTAGTTGTTTCATTGCTTCTTGGTCAAGATCATTATCTGGCGTCAAAGCACCAAAAGAGATCCCGTCAGCACCTAGAGCTTGGGCCTCAAAAATATCTGCTTCCATGATTTTTATCTCTGTGTCACTGTAAACATAGTTACCTTTACGTGGACGGATCAAAACAATCAATGGGATATTTTGTTCATGGCAGTATTTGGCAGCTTCGGCAATAACTCCTTTGCTCGGAGTTGTTCCACTAATGGCGAGGTTATCACATAATTCAATACGAGCTGCGCCATTATGGCTGGCCGCAGGAATGTCTGTGAAATTTTCAAGACATGCTTCTTTTAATAACAAATGATTCATCTCCAAGTTTAATAGCTTTAACAATTATGCCAAATCAGTAAAACAAACGCAAACTCCTTCAGGAACAGTAACGTCTTTTTGTAGGCATGTTAGCCGCCCAGTTTGGTTGTCACGCGAATACAGCGTTACGTTGTCAGTATTTTGATTAGCACATACGATAAACTTTTCGCTTGGGTCTAATGCAAAGTCACGTGGAAAGTCGCCTTCAGTTGAAATTTGTTGGATCAGCTGAAGTTGATGGTCAGCTTGAACCTTAAATACTGCCAAAGAGTTATAACCACGATTAGAGACATAGATGTAATTGCCGTCGCTAGAACTTTTGATGGCAGCGGCGCCATTGTGTTTTGTCCAATTCGCAGGGATCGTTTTTAAAGTTTGTAATATTTCAAATGAACCAGTCATTGAGTCATATTTTAAAGTACTGATCTGGCTAGATAATTCTCCAGCTAAATATGCGAAATTACCATCTGGTGAAAAAGTCAAATGACGTGGTCCATAACCTGCTTTTGTTGATAAAACACTGATTTCATTAAGCTTGCCAGCGTCAGTCACATCATAAACGTAGATCTTATCACTGCCAAGATCAACCGCAACCAAGCGGCCATCAGGGGTGAGATCAGTAAAGTGAATGCGTGCACTGTCTTGTTCCTCACGTGGGCCATGACCACTAACAACGACATTGTCGGTTTGAGTTAATGTATGGTCGTGGTTAATGCGATAAACCAGGATCTCACCTTTGTGATAGTTGGCAGAATATAGTAATTGTTTTTTTTCATCAACTCCAATATAACAAGGACTAGCTCCCTCATGTAAAACATCATTGTTTTTGATGAAATTACCGTTTGAAATTTGATAACTACTAATACCAC
>NZ_KB714688.1:55471-56775 GCF_000349725.1 Ligilactobacillus pobuzihii E100301 = KCTC 13174 | reverse complement strand
GTCCGCCGGCAGAAGTGATCGCAATTAAATCATCGTTTTGTGTCAGCCGCACGTAAGTTGGCCCACCGATTTTAACTGCGAGTTGTGGATCGCTGATTTTACTTTGCTCTGTGTCTAAATATGCTGAATATATACCCTGGCTGGTTTTGCGGGTATACGTACCAAAAAAGATTTGTTCTTTCATAAAATGCTTAGCCACTTCCTTTCATGTTATCAAGTTAAAGTATAGCATTCAAAAAGGTTGGCGTCTTTGTTTACGGATTATTTTTAGGTAAAATTTATCAGACAAATAATTACGGTGAAAGAGTTTTTACGTACTTATTAATGCTAAAATAATAAATGAAAATGTTTTTTTGAAAGAGGTTAGTATTATGCTTAAGACTAGGGTCACGTCAATCGGAAAAAATGCTGGTTCAAAAGAAGATGGGTTGATCATTTTATTTGACGACTCCGCTTCGGATAAATTACGAGATGTTTCGATGATCCATGAGAAACTTGCTGATTTTGAACAAAATTATGATTTAACAGTGGGTCAAAAAGTTACGTTTGATGAACAAGAGTATGAGATCACTTATGTGGGTCCGTTGGTTGAAAGCAATCTGATGTCGATCGGACATACTATTTTCGACTTTCATGAAGTTCCGACAGATCCGCGGCCGAATTCCATTTATTTACGTCCACACGGTGAGCCTGATGTACACGTTGGGACCGTGATCACCTTTGGTAAGTGATGTCTGGTAATTAAGGATGGGACTGGGACAAAACTATTTTTGATAAAGAAATAACACGAAATTTTCCAAAAGTTAGAAAATCCCGTGTTTCTTTTTTATTAAACTAGAAACGTTTTGTCCCAGTCTTATTTTAAATGAGCTTCGCCTGGCAGAAGGTTGTACCTAACTAACTAGCTGGCTCTAATGCCAAAAACGCATTATACCCAGCTAGTCAATTAGTGCTCACCTTCAAAACGCCACGCTCCGCTCTTTATTTTAGATGGTATCGCCGTTAAAAATCGAATTCTTGACGATCACGTAATCAACCTTGCGTAGGGCTTTTAAAGAACGACCGCCAGAATAAGAAATTGAAGACTGTAGATCTTCTTGCATTTCACGTAAAGTATTGGCAATACTGCCACGATATGGGACCAATAATTTTTTGCCTTCCACATTCTTATATTCACCTTTTTGGTATTGTGAAGCCGAACCAAAGTAAGTTTTGAATTTTTGCCCATTTTCTTCTACGACATCACCAGGAGTTTCGGTATGTCCGGCAAATAAGGAGCCGATCATGACCATGGAGGCACCAAA
>NZ_KB714688.1:32266-55387 GCF_000349725.1 Ligilactobacillus pobuzihii E100301 = KCTC 13174 | reverse complement strand
CCGGATCGATTTGGCAATGTCACCGTTATTGCGGATCCCGCCGTCAGCGATGATTGGTTTGCTAGCAGCTTTGGCACATAAGCGCACTGCCGCTAACTGCCATCCGCCAGTTCCAAACCCAGTTTTTAATTTAGTTATGCAGGCTTTGCCAGGCCCGATACCGACCTTTGTTGCGTCTGCACCGGCGTTTTCTAGTTCACGTACACCTTCAGGAGTCCCCACGTTGCCTGCGATCACAAAAGAACCGGGTAAATTTTTCTTAATATAACGGATCATGTTGATCACTGAATCAGCATGACCATGTGCGATATCGATGGTGATATATTCGGGAACGAAATCATACTGGCTTAATTGATCGATCAGTTCGTATTCCTCTTGTTTGACACCAACTGAAATAGAAGCAAACAAACCTTGATCATGCATTTTTTTAACAAAGTCATGTCGATTTTCTTTATCAAAACGATGCATAATGTAAAAGTAACCATTCTGTGCTAACCAAATAGCTAAGCGTTCGTCAATGATCGTTGCCATATTAGCCGGAACAACAGGTATTTTAAAAGTCATAGGACCAAACTTAATTGTAGTGTTGGCTTCGGAACGACTTTCAATAATACATTTATTAGGCACGAGCTGGATGTCTTCATAATCAAAAACTGGCATATTTATCCCTCACATTCTGAATTGTGGATCTTTGTTTTGATAATTCGCTATTATACTTTTGTTATTTCCACAAACACCTAAAATTTTACCTAATTAACTTTAAAAAGTCAATTTTTTTGAAAAATAAGTGTTAAATAGTTCGTGTTTTATAAAAAATAACGAAATATAAAGCAACCTCTCACACTTTAAGTTTATGTGAAATGGCGATGTAAGTAAAACAATTAGTGTCTTGATCAACGAGCATCGTAGAATCTTTCACACACAGTGGTGCCCCTTGTTGAAAAGTTTGGTAAATATAATAAAATGTAATTGATAAGGAAGTAGGCGATAAGATGGCTAAAAAGAAAAAACAGCCGAAAAAAACAAATGAAGAACGGATCTTAGATGATAATAAAATTGAATATACCGAGATGCAGTTTGACTGGTTATCTGGTAAAAAAATAGCTCTTGAACAAGTCGCCAAGGCTGGTTTAAAAGAGGAAAGTATTTTAAAGACCATCGTGTGTTTGGGAAGTGATGGACCTAAGGATTATTTAGTAGTTTGTTTACCGATAGTAGGTGAGATTGATTTGAAAATGGTCGCACGTGAACTAGGGAAAAAACAGATACATTTAGCGGACAATAAAAAATTAATCAAAATCACAGGGTATATCCATGGTGCTAACACACCGATCGGTATCCATGCTTTTAAAGAATTTCCAATTTATTTTGACAAGCGAGTGAAAGATTTTTCAGAAGTTTGTGTTTCTGCCGGTAAGGTTGGTCGTTCTGTTCGTCTTTCATTAAGCCAGTTAGTTGAATTAGTTGATGGACAATTTATTAAAGTTTCTGATAAAGAGGTTTGATCGGGTCCGTGGAACAAGAGTATAGGAGAAAAAATGAAAAAAATTGAACAGGCGGCTGCGTTTTTGCGTGAGCATCGTGCACTTTTTAAATGTCCTGTCTGTGGGAACACATTTCTGACAGTTACTGGTCATAGTTTAGAGTGCCAAAATAAGCATAGTTTTGATCTTTCGCGCAAGGGAACATTATATCTGATCACTCACAAGATCAAGAGTGAATATGATAGTGTAGAAATGTGGCAAGCGCGGAGAAGAATGTTGACGCTAGGTTTATTTGACCAGATGGTCCAGGCCATCAATGCAGCCATGCCGACTGATAAGGATTTAAATATTTTAGATATCGGTTCAGGAGAGGGGACAACATCAGCTAAGTTGAAACAGTTACGCAAATCTAATGATACTATGATCGGGATCGATATTTCTAAAAGTGCTGTGAATTTAGCTACATCGTACCAAAATAATAATTTCTCTTGTGTAGCTGATTTAGCAGCCTTGCCATTTACGGACGAGTCTTTTGATTGTATTACAGATATTTTTTCGCCAGCTGCATATCAGGAATTTAAACGTGTTTTACGTCCAGGTGGGCAAATTTATAAAATCATCCCTAATAGTGGTTATTTGAAAGAATTACGTCAGTTGCTGTATCCTCAGGAAAGCGAACACCGAACATATGATAATTCAGCAGTTTTGTCATTGTTTGCAAAAAATTTTCCTAACTACCGGCAACAAGATATTCAATATACTTTTAAATTTCCAGAAAAAGATTTTGCTTCTTTGTTAATGATGACGCCTTTAAATTGGGGAGCTTCAGATGAAATTAAGCAACAAGTCCTGGCTACTCCTTTGAGACAAATAACTGTTGACGTTTCTTTGTTAGTTGCCACTAAGGAAAGTGGTTAAATTAAATAATCAAGTGGTTTGTAAGCATCAAAAGTGAAGGCTCTTGTTACAACAAAAAGCAGACCTTGATTTGTAGGCTTTTTTCACAAAAAAGGTTGCAAATGCTTTAGAATCAATGTTACAGTGATATTAAGATATATGTTGTATGTAGGGGTGCAAAGTCGCTGTTATTTACAAGCGTATTTCATTAACGCAGCCGGTCGCAGTGAATGCACCGAACGGTTGCGCTTTTTTTGTTTTTCATTTCACAAAATAAACCAGGCTAAAAATAGTCTTTGAATCAAAGGAAGGAACTTGTAGTGACTAATCATATCGCTTTATTTGAACCATTAATGCCTGCAAATACTGGAAACATCGCAAGAACTTGTGCAGGAACTAATACTGAATTACATTTAATAGAACCCTTAGGTTTTTCGACCGATGATAAATATTTAAAACGGGCAGGCCTGGATTATTGGGACCATGTTAAGATCACTTATCACAAAAATTTGGTAGACTTTATTGAAAGTATTCCTGATTTAAATCAATTATACTTAGTTTCAAAATTTGCTAAGTATGCATATACTGAGGTAGATTATTCTGATACAAATAAAGATCATTACTTTTTGTTTGGCAAGGAAACGACGGGGTTGCCTGAACCGTTTATGCGGCAGTATCCAGATAAGTGTATTCGTATTCCACAAAATGATGACAATATTAGAGCGTTAAATTTATCTAATTCAGCGGCGATCGTGATTTATGAAGCTGTGCGTCAACAAGGGTTCCCACAGTTAGAAACAACTCACTTGTATGACAATGATAAGTTAAAATAAATTTACATTGATGGTTTGGGACATAACTAGTTGTATGATCCTAAAAGGGCTGTCGGTCTAAACCTATTTGATGGGCTAGATCGATGGCCTTTAAATGTGTTCCAAAAAACTGAAGTCATATTTTATTAATGATCCTTATGCTGGTTTTTCATTTTACTCCGTCCCAAAATGACGCAATGGTTGTTATAAATCGGCTGCCCACATCTTTTGCCTTACTCTAACTTTTTATGTTTTTTGGTAGTTGTTTGGTAAATAAGAGTGCTCGGATTAAAATGGTTAATGGATAGAATAATTTAGGCGTACAAATGTTCTAGTAATGGACATTATGGTATACTAACACAGAAGAATGAAAGAGTAGTACTTTTTGTTTTTGAAGTACTATTTTTTAGAAAGGGATTTGAAATTGGCTATAAGAAAGAGAAAAACAGGCCGTAAACAAACTAAGAAACAAAAACAGCAAATGACTACACGAATCTCCGGTGTGGTGCTGATCGTGTTAAGTTTGGCTGGTGGCTTTCACTTGGGCAATCTAGGGTTATTAGTGGCCAATTGTTTCCGTGTTTTCTTGGGTGATGCGTATCAATTAGGAACATTAATTGTTGTTTTATTAGGGATCTATATGCTGGCTAGTGCCAAAGAACCACATGTGAAAAGAAATTATTTGATTGGTGTGTTGTTACTGATCGCCAGTATTATTTTGTTTTTAACTACTTACTTATTTGGTCGCTTGGACTTACATACGGATTTTTTAGCCGTGACCTGGCAGTATTTAAAAGCTGACATTGTTTCAAATAGTGTCGGTAGCGCTGTAGGCGGTGGTTTATTGGGAGCAACCTTATATCAGGTAACTTACTTTTTGGTTTCTCAGATCGGTAGTTATGTTTGCGCAAGTTTGTTATTAGTATTGGCAGCTTGTGCTGTGTTTAATGTTTCCTTTGGTCAAGTGATCGATTTTTTGGGTCTGATTTTATATCAAATCATTGTATACGGCAAAAAAGTGTACATGTGGATCAGGAAGCTGTTTAAACAAAGTGGTCCGTGGTTAAAAAAGCGTCGTAAAAACTTGCATGATAAAATTCAACAAGATTATTTTGAAGAGCAAAAAGATGGAGAGGTATCAGCAAATGATCCTGGTTTAACTATTACCAGCGATGAAACGTCAGCAAATAAACAACCACAAGATATACAACCAAGTCATGAAGTTACAATTGAAAATGACATTAACGATGATAAAGATCTTCCACCAGCACATGCAACAGATGATCCTGCTTTATGGAATGAAAAAAGCCAACAAAAGATGCAGGAAAATAATCGTGAAAGTCAGTTGAAACCGACTAATCCAGATTATGAGTTGCCGGACTCAAGTTTATTGCAAGATATTGCTCCGGCAGATCAAAGTGCTGAAAAAAAGGCGTTACGTCGTAACCAAGAGGTTTTGAAAAAAACGTTTAAAAGTTTTGGTGTTGACGTTGAGTTAAAAAACACGATCTTAGGACCGTCTGTTACAAAGTATGAACTGCATCCGGCCATCGGGGTGAAAGTTTCTAAAATTGTTAATCTTTCTGACGACTTGGCCTTAGCTTTGGCAGCTAAAGATATTCGGATCGAAGCACCGATCCCTGGTAAACCACTGATCGGCATCGAGGTCCCTAACCAACAAGTCGCTACGATCTCATTTAAAGATGTGATCAGTTCGATGAAGCCTGACCCTAAAAAGCCTTTAGAGGTTCCATTAGGGAGAGATGTTTCCGGTAATTTAGTAACTGCTGATTTATCTAAAATGCCACATCTATTGATTGCTGGTTCAACGGGGAGTGGTAAATCAGTTGCTATTAACGGTATTATTACCAGCATATTGATGAATGATACGCCTGACCAGGTCAAAATGATGTTGGTCGATCCCAAAAAGGTGGAGCTAGGTGTTTATAACGAAGTGCCGCATTTGATCACTCCAGTTGTGACTGATCCCAAAAAAGCTGCACGTGCATTGCATAAATTAGTTTCTGAAATGGAACGGCGGTATGAGTTATTTGCTAATACCGGACAACGTAATATTACTGGCTATAATAAAATGATCAAACGCCAAAATCTGGATCAGAAAACAGACGAGCCTACTTTGCCGTATATAGTAGCGATCGTAGATGAACTATCTGATCTGATGATGGTGGCTTCCAACGAGGTCGAAGATGCAATCATTCGTTTAGCTCAAATGGCACGTGCGGCTGGGATCCATATGATTTTGGCTACACAAAGACCATCAGTTGATGTCATCACTGGTCTGATCAAAGCAAACGTTCCTTCTCGGATGGCTTTTGCCGTTTCTTCGGGTACCGATTCACGGACGATAATCGATTCAACTGGTGCTGAAAAATTATTAGGACGTGGGGATATGTTATTCTTGCCAATGGGAATGAATAAGCCAGTCCGTGTTCAAGGTGCGTTTATTTCAGATAAGGATGTTGAAAATGTTGTTGAATTCGTTAAGGGTCAACAAGCAGCTTCGTATGATTCAGCTATGGAAGTAACTGATGAAGAAGCTAGTGGCTCAGAAAATGATGACGAAGAAGACGAGCTTTTCACAGAAGCAATTGACTTTATTACTAAAGAGCAAAAATGTAGTATTTCGCTTTTACAGCGTAAATTTAAAATTGGATATAATCGTGCTGCACGTATGGTGGATAAAATGGCTGAAAAGGGTTTTGTTGGCCCACAAGAGGGTAGTAAACCCCGACAAGTTTATTTGAAAAAAGAAGAATAAGAGTTGAGCTTACAGGCCGTCTTTAATGTGAAATTGTGATTCACGTTTGAGGCGGCTTTTTATTGTGGAAGATTTTGACATAGATATTTTGTAGGCTAAAATTCAGTTAGGCGTGATAAAAGGTGGTGTTTTTTAATGAGCCGCCGTTGTTTTTATCTCGCTTTTCGACTATGATATAGATTGTATTTCTGACAGATGCAAGAGGAGAATTGATAGTAATTGGAAATAATGGATGGCGTAAATTTAACCCTGAAACCAACGAAAAAATATAAAACTAACCAGATTTTGATCTCGTTTACTACTAATATTAAAAATCAAAAAGAAATCACAGCTCGAACCTTATTGGCAGATTTATTGGAAACGACTAGCTTACATTTACCAACGCAGCGAGATGTTGCCTTAAAGCTTTCTGAATTGTATGGTGCAAGTTTCGGTACATCTGTTAGTCGGTATGGCAACGTGTACGGAGTTAACTTTATCATTAATGTAGTCAACGATGAATATTTGGCAGAGACAACGGAGATTTTAGAAGATACTTTCGCTTTTTTGAATGAAGTCATTTTTTCGCCTCAGATCAAAGATGGTGAATTTGTAGCGGATATTTTTCAGATCCAAAAACAAAATTTACAGGCTTTTTTGGCCTCACTAGATGATAACAAGCAAGGTAAAGCCTTAACTAGGATGAATGCTTTGTATTTTCGTGACCATTTACAACAAATACCTACAGTTGGGCAATTGGAAGACCTTTCTAGTATTACCGCCAACCAAATGGCACAGTATTATCATAAGATGATCACAGAAGATCAAATTAATATTGTAGTTTCAGGAGATGTAACTAAACAACAAGTTAAGTCTGCGCTCAAGATCATGCCTCTTGTTGCACGATCTCATAAACAACTTGATTTAGTCTACTCGCAGCCGGATTCAACCGTAGTAAAGTATAGTGACGAGCGTGAAAATGTCAGCCAAAGTAAGTTGAATTTAGCTTATAATTTGCCGGTCGATCATGACAGTCAGGATCGTTTTGCCGCAATGGTTTTTAATGAGCTTTTTGGAGGTTCCGCTTTATCACTTTTATTTCAAAATGTACGTGAAAAAAACAGCTTAGCTTATTATGCTGAAAGTGATTATGATATCTTCCGCCAGGAATTGTGGGTTCAAACAGGTATTCAGTCTGAAAATAAAGAAAAAGTTATCGATGTAGTTGGTCAACAGTTGTCACAATTACGGCAAGGCAAAATAAAACAGGAACAATTAGATAAGATCAAGGCTTCCATGATCAACAGCTACATTGCACGTTCTGATAGCCAATCAGTTGATTTAAGTAAAGCACTGGCAACGAGTTTAACTGGGGTGTTAACTACACCTAAGCAATGGATCGCAAACATTACAGCGGTTCAGGTTAAAGATATTGCGCGGATCGCAAATTTAGCACATCTGCAAGCAGTATATTTTTTAGACGGGAGACAAGATTAATGTTGCAAAAATACACTTACCCACAGTTTAAAGAAGTTTTGTATCGAACAACCCTTGCTAATGGCTTAACTGTTAATTTGTTACCTCGCCCAGATTTTCATAAGACGTACGCAGTCATGACGACTAATTATGGTTCGATCGATACGAAGTTCACTGATTCACAAGAAAAACAAGTTGATGTGCCTGCTGGAACAGCACATTTTCTTGAACATAAATTATTTGAAAAAGAAGATCATGATGCCTTTGATGTTTTTGGCAAGTATGGTGCAGATGTTAATGCTTTTACAAGTTTTACCAAGACAAGTTTCTTGTTTTCGACCACTGGAAATCTGACAAAATGTTTAGAGTTCTTGCTAGATTTTGTGCAAGAGCCGTATTTTTCAAGTGAAACAGTTGAAAAAGAAAAGGGCATTATTGGTGAAGAAATATCAATGTATGATGATGATCCTGATTGGCAATTGTTTTTTGGCATGTTGGGCAACTTATATCCTCATGATCCTTTAAGTGTAGATATTGCTGGGACAAAAGAAACTATCGCACAAATTGACTCAGAGATTTTATATGCATGCTATAACGAGTTTTATCAACCAGCCAATATGGACCTGTTTGTAGTTGGCGGTTTTAATTTAGCAGATGTTTTGGAAACAATTGAAACTAATCAAGCTAATAAACAATTTATTGAGCGATCATCTATGGTCGATACAACGACTTTCCTAGGAGATTCAGGGGATAACATTTTACCTTTTGTTGAAAAGAAAATGGCTGTTATGCGGCCAAAATCAATGATCGGTATTAAAGGCATGGAACCGGTGCCTGCTAAAAGAACTAGTTTAAAGTATAAGATCGAACTTGAATTAGGCTTATATCTGCTCTTTGGTGAATCTTCGATCTTATTTCAGGAGTTATACCAAAAAGGGATCGTTGATGATTCCTTTAATTATGAATTATCCGTGGAACGCGGTTTTCATTTCGTTGTTATTTCTGGTGATACAACTTATTACGAAAAAATGGAGCATGAAATCTTTTCAACTATCAAAAATGCTGAACAAATCTTGGCGAATTCGAAACGAGAGTTTGAGCTCGCAAAAAAAGAATTTTTGGGTCAATATATCCAAGCACAGAATTCACTTGAAAGCATCGCCAACGGTTATGAAGGTCGGTTATTTGAACACGCGACTTTGTTTGACTATGCTGAGCAAATTCAAAAAATCAGTTTAAGCGACGTGACGGACACTGTCGCTCTATTTTTAAAGCCAGGGGTTATTAGTACATCTAGGATCTTGCCTATAACTTAAGTTTAAGTTGTCTGTGTTGGGGATAGTGATCAAAGTAAAAGGGGATAAGACTTATGCGTTGGGCATTGATTTTGGGGTCATCTGGAGACATTGGGACTCAGACTGCGGTGGATCTGGCAGAAAAGGGATGGTCGTTATATCTGCATTATTATAAAAGCCAAAAAAAGGCCATTGAATTACAGCAACAGTTACACCACGATCATCCGAAACAAGATTTTTTATTAATTCAAGCCGATTTAACGCTGATCGATAGTGTAGAGACTATCAGCCAACAGTTATTTGCATTAGATGCAGTGATATTTGCGCAAGGAACAACAGATTATGGATTGTTTGTCCAAGCTGATCCAGCAGCATTATCTAAGATGTTAAAAATGCAAGTTGAAATTCCACTACATTTAGTTCAGTGTTTGCAAGATAAATTAGCGATGTCAGGACATGGACGGATCGTTTTTGTGGGATCAGTTTATGGTGGTTCTGGTAGTGCGATGGAAGTGGGATACAGCACAGTTAAGGGAGCCTTGAGTGCTTTTGTGGCAGCATACAGCCAAGAAGTTGCTTCTTTGGGCATCACCGCTAATGTAGTTGCTCCTGGTGCAGTTTCGACTAAAATGAATTTAACTTTTACACCACAGGAACGTCAGGAGGTAAGCTCACAGATCCCGGCTGGATATTTTGCCAAACCTAGTGAGATCAGTTATTGGATCTGTTCCATGTTAGACCAACAGGCTAGTTATTTAACGGGACAAACGATCTATGTAACTGGTGGTTGGTTAAAATAATGATTTCTTAATGAAATTAAATAAAATCATATGATATACTAGTACCGTTAAAAGTGTCTAAATATGCAAAGATATGGAGTAATAAAAGTGAGTGAAATCGGACAAACATTAAAAAATGCACGGGTTGATAAGGGCTTGACCTTAGACGATCTACAACAAACAACTAAAATTCAAAAACGTTATTTGATTGCGATCGAAGAAGAAAATTTTGACGCACTTCCAGGTGACTTTTATGTTAAAGCCTTTATTCGAGAGTACGCGGAAACAGTTGATCTTGATGCAGACGAATTGCTTGCTTCGATCGGTAGCGAATTAGACCAACCCAAAGAAGAACCGTCGGAAACAAGCGAGACCGTTTCACGGATGAATTTGCGTGAAAAAAACAAAGAAACTGAGATGACAAGTGGACAAAAGTTTCTAAATTATTTACCAACGATCGTGATCGTAGTAGTTGTTGTAGCAATTATTGGGACTATTTTTGGGGTTTCTTATAATAATAAACGCCAAGCACAAAAATCTGTTGATAATGATGTTGAAGTTTCTTCAGACGTTTCCAGTAGCCAAAAAGTATCTAAGCAAAGTTCACAGAAAACAGCCAAAAAGAAAACTGATTCAAAACAGACCTCTAAGAAAAAGAAAGCTAAGCCAAGCCTAACTTTAACTCAAAATTCAGGTTCAAACTTTACTTACGACTTAAAAAATGCACCTAAGACAAATAAGGTTTCCATGAAAGTTTCTGGCGGAGATGCTTGGAACTCGATTTCAATCGATGGTAGTCAGTCTTGGCAGGGTACATTAGGTGATGGAGAAAATCATTCAGTGGATGTCCCTAAAGGTGCATCAAGTGTTTCGATCCAGTTGGGTAATTCCAAAGCAACATCGATCAAAGTCAACGGTAAAAAGTTCAACTTTTTGAAAGATAATTCTGATCTAACTGTCCGGACGATCACAATTCAGCTCAAGGGTGATTCAGACAGTTCAGATTCTGGTGATGAGACTAGCCAAGGACAAACTGACCGAGGTAATAATACGACTCAAGACCAAGGCCAGGAAAGTACACAACAAAGTACATCAGCTAGCCAGAATAACCAAAATACCGCTAATACAACGACCACTGATAGTGGTGTTAATCAATAACTAAGGAGTGAAATATTTATGAACCTTCCTAATAAATTAACGGTCATTCGGATTGTTCTGATTCCCGTTTTTATTTTAATTTTAGCTTTACCTTTAGACTGGGGGACAGTCACGGCTGTCGGAACGACGATCCCAGTGACAGAATTAGTCGCAGCGATTATTTTTGCAATTGCTTCATTAACCGATTTGGCGGATGGAAAAATTGCACGTAAAAATAATTTAGTGACAAATTTTGGAAAATTTGCTGACCCATTAGCCGATAAAATGCTCGTGATGACAGCTTTTATTTTCTTAGTTTCTTTAGATAAAGCCCCGGCTTGGGTCGTAACTATTATTGTTTGTCGTGAATTGGCTGTGACAGGATTACGTTTGATCGTGGTTGAAAATAACGGTGAAGTTATGGCCGCTGCGATGCCTGGTAAAATTAAGACTACTTCACAGATGTTTTCTATTATTTTCTTATTCTTAAACAACGTCTTTTTTGCCAATATCAATATCCCGCTTGGTGAGATCTTATTGTACATCTGTCTTTTCTTCACGATTTATTCTGGAATCGAGTATTTTTATAATGCACGTGATGTCTTTTCAGATTCATTCGGAAATTAAAATGAATTAAGTCTTAAGGACCACAACCTTGACTGATTTGATGAGCGACTATTTTCGTTGCTAATACCTTAAATCTAGTCATAGCAGGTTGATTGGTTCTTTTTTTATAGTTCTTTTAGTTGGTCTTACTCTAGTGTTATCATAGACTTTAAATAAAATGAAAATTAATAATAACTTTTTGATCAAAATGCGCTTATTTTGCGTAATACTAATTGGAGGTATCAAGATGCATGCAGAAGTAATTGCTGTTGGCACTGAAATGCTACTTGGAGAAATTACTGATACAAATTCTCAGGTTATCAGTGAAGGTTTGGCAGATTTAGGTATCAATGTTTTTTATCATAATTTGGTAGGAGACAACGAGTCGCGAATGGCCGAAGTGATCCGGTTAGCAGCATCACGTAGCGATTTAGTGGTTATTTCTGGTGGCTTGGGTCCCACTCCTGATGACTTGACAAAACAAGTAGTTGCTCGTTACTTAGGGCGTGACCTGATCGTTGATGAAAAAGCGATGACGAAGATAAAAGATTTCTTTGCCAGGCGTGAACGTGACATGACACCAAATAATAAGGTGCAAGCTATGTATATTGATGGTGCCGTATCGTTGCAAAATGAAGTTGGACTGGCAGTCGGTAATTATTATCATGATGAACAAGGGACGGATTTTTTATTATTGCCTGGTCTCCCACATGAAATGAAGTCAATGTTTGAAACGAAGGCAAAACCATTATTAGCGCAACAATATAAAGGGCAGCAAGTGCTAAATTCACGCTTATTACGCTTCTTTGGGATCGGAGAATCTAACTTAGTCACAAAGCTATCAGATTTGATCGAAAAACAAAAAAATCCGACTATTGCTCCGTATGCTAAAGAAAATGAAGTTACTTTGCGTTTAACGGCCTCAGGTTCATCTGATGTAGATGACCAGGAACTACTGGATGAACTAGAAGCAAAAATTCAAAAACGTGTGGGACAATATTTATATGGCCATGGTGAAAATAATAGTTTACCGTCTGTTGTAGTAAATAAATTAAGAAAGCGTGGCTTGACGTTGTCAGCATCAGAAAGTTTAACAGGTGGTAGTTTTCAAGCAGCAATAACCGCGATCCCCGGAGCATCTAATGTTTTTCCCGGAGGTTTTGTTACCTATGCTGCTGAACAAAAAGAACAACTACTCCACATTGACCCTAAGCTGATCGAACAATATGGAGTTGTCAGTGAAGAAACTGCTGGCGCCATGGCTGAACAGACACGTCAGATCATCAAGACAGATTATGCTGTTTCTTTCACTGGGGCTGCAGGTCCTGACCCATTAGAAGGACAATCAGCTGGGACTGTGTGGATCGGATTAGCAGGTAAAGACATGCCGACACGAGCTAAACTCTATCATTTTCCGTATGATCGCCAAAGGGTGCGAAGTAGTGCGGTCATGACAGGTTTTGGATTGTTAAATGATGTTTTAGGTTAATATTTTTCAAACATTCGTTCGATTTTTCTTGCGTTTTGCAGCGAAAATCAGTATGATAAGTGTACGATAGTAATCGAAAATTGCTGAAATATGCAATAAGGAGGAACTTGATTGTGGCTGATGAAAGACAAGCGGCATTAGATGCTGCGTTAAAAAAAATTGAAAAAAACTTCGGTAAAGGCTCAATTATGCGAATGGGTGATAAAGCTGATACTCAGATCTTAACTATTCCAAGCGGTTCATTAGCTTTAGATGAAGCTTTAGGGGTGGGTGGTTACCCACGTGGACGGATCGTTGAGATCTATGGACCAGAAAGTTCTGGTAAAACTACAGTCGCTTTACATGCTGTTGCAGAAGTGCAAGCTCAAGGTGGAACAGCTGCTTATATTGATGCAGAAAATGCTTTAGATCCCGTTTATGCAAGTGCTTTAGGTGTAAATATCGATGATCTTTTGCTGTCACAGCCTGATACAGGTGAACAAGGTTTGGAAATTGCTGATGCCTTGGTTTCTTCAGGGGCAGTGGATATCGTGGTTGTCGATTCAGTTGCTGCTTTGGTACCTCGGGCTGAAATCGAAGGTGAAATGGGCGACGCGCATGTTGGTTTGCAAGCTCGTTTAATGTCACAGGCTTTGAGAAAACTTTCAGGAACGATCAATAAAACGAAAACAATTGCTTTATTTATCAATCAGATCCGTGAAAAAGTCGGGGTGATGTTCGGTAATCCAGAAACTACTCCTGGTGGACGTGCATTGAAGTTTTATTCAACGATTCGTTTGGAAATTAGGCGTGCTGAACAAATTAAGGACGGCTCTGATATCGTGGGGAACCGTGTCCGGATCAAAGTTGTTAAAAATAAGGTCGCTCCACCATTTAGAAAAGCAGAAGTTGATATTATGTATGGTGAAGGGATCTCCAAGACAGGTGAATTGATCGATATGGCGGTTGAAAAAGACATCGTACACAAGAGTGGTTCTTGGTTCTCGTACGGTGAAGAACGTATCGGTCAGGGACGTGAAAACGCCAAGAAATATATGTCTAATCATACTGAAATGATGAATGAAGTTACTACTAAAGTGCGTCAGGCATATGGTATTGCTGATGAAAATAGTGATGGAAATAAGTCAGGGAATAAAAAGGATAAAAAAGACCAACTTGATTTGGATTTGAAAAATGGGTCTAAAGATAGCAAGGACAAAACCAAAAAACCAGCTAAAAAATAAATTTTGACTGAGTTGAAATAAAAATGTCAATTACATGGTGTTTATCCAGGCTTGATAGTTTGTAAAACACAAGTGTAATTGGTATTTTTTTACCTATAAAATTTAGTGGGTTTATAAAAATCCGGGTTAAAACAACTAAAAAATGATTTATTTATCAGTTAAAAGACTCAGTTAAACGAAGATAAAATATTTGACGTCCCGATAGTTATTGACAGAGGTAGTCTGTAAACATTAGAATAGTAATGTGTGCATGAGTATTAAGCATCTTATTGACGCAATTGTTGAATTTTAAATAAATAAAATTTAACGATGCGGAGGTGCAATTTGATTAACATATTTATTATCCTCGTCATCGCTATTTTGGCTTTGTTGATAGGTTTCGCAAGTGGTTTTTCTTACCGTAAAAATTCTTACAAGAAATCACTTGATAGTGCGACACAGACGGCCGATGGGATTCTTGCTAACGCAAAAAAAGAAGCGGAAGCCCTCAAGAAAGAAACTCTTATTGAAGCAAAAGAGGAAAGCCATAAGTATCGCAGCGAAATAGAAAATGAACTCAAGGACAGACGCTCTGAAGTTCAAAAGCAGGAAAACCGGATGCTCGCGCGTGAAGAAAACTTGGATCGAAAAGATTCGAACATAGAGAAACGTGAACATGTGCTTGAACAAAAAGAAAAGCAGTTAGATTCTATGCAGAGTGACCTTGACAAAAAACATCAAGAAGTCTCATCATTGATCACACAGCAACAAGATAAACTTGAAGAAGTTGCGGCTTTGACTAAAGATCAAGCTAAAGAATTGATTTTAGAACAAACTAAATCAAGTTTGGATCATGAAATGGCAGTGATGATCAAAGATAGCGAGGAACAGGCTAAAGTAAGTGCTGATAAAACGGCAAAAGTATTGATTGCGGAAGCGATTCAACGTAGTGCAGCCGACACAGTTTCGGAAACAACTGTTTCTGTAGTAAATTTGCCTAATGATGAAATGAAAGGGCGGATCATTGGGCGTGAAGGGCGTAACATCCGTACACTTGAAACTTTGACTGGAATTGATCTTATCATTGATGATACTCCAGAAGCAGTTGTTTTGAGTGGCTTTGATCCAATTCGACGTGAAATAGCCAAAATCGCTTTAGAAAAACTGATTCAGGATGGACGGATCCATCCGGCACGAATCGAAGAGATGGTTGAAAAAGCTACTAAAGAGATGGACTCGAAGGTACGTGAAACCGGCGAAGAAGCAATTTTTGATTTAGGTTTACATTCGATGCATCCTGATTTGATTAAGATCGTAGGTCGGTTAAGTTACCGCACAAGTTATGGTCAAAATGTTTTGGATCATTCAATTGAGGTTGCTAAATTAGCTGGTGTCATGGCTAGTGAGCTAGGTGAAGATGTTACTCTTGCTAAACGTGCTGGTTTATTACATGATATTGGTAAAGCCGTCGACCATGAGGTTGAAGGTTCTCACGTTGAGATCGGGGTCGAGTTGGCGAAGAAGTATAACGAAAGCAAGGCTGTCGTGAATACCATTGCTTCTCACCACGGTGATGTGGAAGCTGGCTCGGTCATTGCGGTACTTGTTGCTGCGGCTGACGCAGTTTCTGCTGCTCGCCCAGGTGCACGCAGCGAATCATTAGAAAACTATATCCATCGTTTGGAAAAACTCGAATCGATCTCAAATAACTTTGAGGGAGTTAAAAAGAGTTATGCTATTCAAGCCGGCCGTGAGGTTCGTGTCATAGTTAAACCTGATAAGATCAATGATGCCAAAACAACGATCTTGGCAAGAGATATTAAAAATCAGATCGAATCTGAAATGGAATATCCTGGTCATATCAAGGTCACAGTAATTCGTGAAACGCGTGCGATCGAATACGCTAAATAAAGCACTAAAAGCTGAAAGTAAACCGAAAATCGGTGCTTTCGGCTTTTTTAGTTCTAAAATCAAATCATAGATTTTAATTAATTTAATTTGAAGTAGGTCGTAGCGATGAGTATGTGTGCACATTTGACTGTAAAAATGGTAAAATTAACTTTAACTGAATTGTGAAGAAAACAAAAAGAGGAGACAAATAATGCGGATCTTATTTATCGGCGATGTGATGGGTGAGCCAGGGCAAGATATGTTTGTAGAAACAGTCCCTGTTTTAAAGCGGAGCTTACACCCTCAATTAACGATCGCCAATGGCGAAAATGCCACACGTGGGCGCGGTATCAATGAAACGGTATATAAAAAATTACTGAAAGCTGGGGCCGACGTGATCACCATGGGGAACCATACTTGGGACAACCGGGAGATCCAAGATTTTATTTCTTCTACCAAGAAATTGATTCGACCGGCAAATTTTTCTGCTGGTCAAGTTCCCGGAATGGGGCATACGATAGTTAATGTTAATGGTGTCAAAGTTGGTGTCTTAAACATTCAAGGTCGTGTGTTTATGAATCCTTCAGATGATCCATTTGCTGTTGCTGAAGGTTTGATATCAAAATTAGAAAAAGAAGTTAATGTGATTTTTGTTGATTTTCATGGCGAAGCAACCAGTGAAAAAGAAGCATTTGCTTGGAATTTTGACGGGCGAGTTTCTGCTGTAATAGGGACCCATACACATGTTCAAACAAATGATGCGCGAATTTTACCTGGCGGAACTGCTTTTTTGTCCGATGTTGGTTTTACTGGGCCTTATGACGGGATCTTGGGCATGCGACGTAATAGTGTGATCAGTCGTTTTAAAAATCAGATGCCAACTCGTTTTGAAGTTGAAACAGACGGGCAACAAGCACTAGGTGCAATTATGATCGATGTAGATGATAGAACTGGTCGTGCTAAAAAAATCAAAAATATTCGGGTAGATCCAGATCATCCATATATGGAATAAAATAAGAAGGAGGAACTGTTAATGCCACAAAAAACCAAAAAAACACCAATGATGGAACAGTATATGAAGGTCAAAGAGCAGTATCCTGATGCCTTCTTATTTTATCGGTTAGGTGATTTTTATGAAATGTTTTATGATGACGCTGTTAAGGGCTCACAAATCCTAGAATTGACATTGACTTCACGGAACCGGAATGCCAGTGATCCGATTCCGATGTGTGGTGTGCCCCACCATGCAGCACAAAATTATATTGACATTTTAGTTGATCAAGGCTATAAAGTTGCCATCTGTGAGCAAATGGAAGATCCTAAGTTGACTAAAGATATGGTCAAACGAGAAGTGATCCAATTGGTTACTCCAGGGACTTTGATCGATGATAAGGCTGGCGAAGCTAAAGAAAATAATTATCTAACAGCTGTTCATGAAAAAGACGGTAAATTCGGTTTTGCTTATACTGACTTATCAACAGGTGAATTAAAAACCGCCAAACTTGATAGTGTTGATTCTTTGATCAATGAAATGCTAAGTCTACGGACTAAAGAAGTGGTAGTCGATCAAACTGTCACAAAACAAACGCTCGCAGCTTTTGCGAATTTAAAGATCTTGCTGTCACATCAAGATGAAGTCGAAGATAAATCAGAGGTGTCCTATGCAACTCAAGATCTGACCAATGAACTAGAGTTAAGTGTCGTGCGTCATTTAGTATCATACTTAGAAGTGACACAAAAAAGAGCCTTGGCACATATCCAAAAAGCTATTCATTACGAGCCAACACAATATTTGAAATTAGAACATCGAGTCAAACGAAATTTAGAATTATTAGAAAATTCACGGACACATAAAAAGTCAGGTACACTTTTGTGGTTGTTAGATAAAACAAAAACGGCAATGGGCGGTCGGTTGTTAAAACAGTGGATCGATCGTCCTTTATTAAATAAAGATGGTATTTTGGAACGTCAAAATATAGTCCAAGTTTTGTTAGACAATTATTTTGAGAGATCTGGTTTACAAGAGGAATTATCACAGGTCTATGACCTAGAACGTTTGGCAGGACGAGTTGCATTTGGTAACGTTAATGGACGTGACCTGATCCAACTTATGACTTCTTTGCAGCATATACCACAAATCAAGTATATCTTGGAACAGTTAAATGATGGTCAACTAGATAATCTATTAAACCAATTAGACCCAGTGGAAGAAGTTGCTGATCTGATCGAAACTGCGATCGTGGATGAACCCCCGATTTCAGTTACGGATGGTAATTTGATACGTGAAGGGTATAATTCTCAACTTGATGAATATAATGATGCTTTAAATAATGGTCAAAAGTGGTTGGCCGAATTGGAAGCCAAAGAGCGACAAGAAACAGGCATTAATAACTTAAAAATTGGGTACAATAAGGTATTTGGTTATTATATCGAAGTTTCAAAGGGAAACATTCCAAAGCTACCAGAAGGCCGTTATCAGCGCAAACAGACTTTGGTCAATGCTGAACGTTTTATTACACCTGAGTTGAAAGAAAAAGAAGCTATGATCTTAGGGGCGCAAAGTAAAGCAGCTGATTTAGAGTATCAGTTGTTTATTGACATTCGTGAGCAAATCAAAGATCGAATTCAACGTTTGCAAAAATTGGCGGGTGCTGTCGCTAAGTTGGATGTTTTACAAAGCTTTGCTGTCGTTAGTGAAGATGGACATTTTGTGCGTCCTGAATTTGTTAGTGGTCATGATATTAAGATCACGCAAGGTTGGCATCCAGTAGTTCAAAAAGTGATGGGTAAACAAAGTTATGTTCCTAATGATATTTCGATGCCTGATGAGTTAACTATCTTATTGATCACAGGACCAAATATGTCTGGTAAAAGTACGTATATGCGTCAATTAGCTTTAACCGTTATTATGGCGCAGCTAGGTTGTTTTGTTCCAGCGCAAAGTGCAAAGATGCCGTTATTTGACCAAATATTTACGCGAATTGGGGCAGCTGATGATTTGATCTCTGGTGAATCAACTTTCATGGTTGAAATGATGGAGGCAAATGAAGCATTAAAAAATGCGACCCCCAATAGTTTATTGCTATTTGATGAGATCGGTCGAGGGACGGCAACTTATGATGGTATGGCATTGGCACAAGCGATCATTGAATATGTGCATGATAAAGTACAAGCAAAAACATTATTTTCAACGCATTACCACGAATTAACTGATTTAGAAAATGAATTAACTAACTTAAAGAATATTCACGTTGGAGCAGTTGAAAAAAATGGTGAATTGGTATTCTTGCATCAAATGCAAGCCGGTCCTGCTGATCGGTCGTATGGAGTACATGTTGCTAAGTTAGCTGGTTTACCAGATAGTTTGTTGAAAAATGCGGCGCAGATCTTGGCAAATTTAGAACAAGAAGAACAAAAATTGCCACAGCCACAAGCGACTGAAGTTGTGGAAAGTCAAGAAAAGATCTCTGCAGAAAAGCCCGCTGATCCGCAAACAGACCAGCAACTGTCATTGTTTAGTGAGCCAGACCCAAACACGACACCAGTAGATGCGAAAGTTGTGGGGGAATTGAAAAATGCCAATTTAATGTCGATGACACCCATGGAAGTTATGAACGCTGTCTACAAGTGGCAGAGTCGTTTGAATAAGAAAAAATAAATCATGGTAGTGACTACTCAGTATTTTGTTGAGAAAGGAGAAAACTTATGACCGAAATTCATCAACTCGACTCAATTTTAGCAGACCAAATTTCTGCTGGTGAAGTTGTGGAACGACCTGCTTCCGTGGTAAAAGAGTTGGTCGAAAATTCAATTGATGCAGGTAGTTCACAAATTGATATTGTAGTTGAGGATGCAGGTCTCAAGTCGATTCAAGTCATTGATAATGGTCGGGGAATCCCGGTTGACGAAATTGAAATGGCCTTTCGCCGTCATGCAACTAGTAAAATTGCAAGTCGGCAAGATCTCTTTCAAATCGTGACTTTAGGTTTTCGGGGTGAGGCTTTACCAAGCATCGTATCGGTTTCTGATGTGGTGATGGAGACTGCGACTGAGGGAAAACCAGGCACTAAGGTCCATTTAAAAGGCGGCAAGATCATTGATAAGCAGATTTCTGAAAGTCGACGTGGGACCAAAGTGAGAGTAGATAACCTTTTTTTCAATACACCAGCCCGGTTGAAATACTTAAGCTCAATACAAACTGAATTATCTGCGATCACGGATATTGTGAACCGTTTGGCACTAAGCCACACTGATATTGCTTTTTCTTTACTAAGTAATGGTCGCGAATTATTGCACACGGCAGGCAACGGTAATTTAAAGCAAGTGATCAGTGCGATCTATGGAATAAATGTGGCGCGTCAAATGGTTTTTTTTGAGCAAGAAAATAATGATTTTAAGGTGCAAGGTTATATTTCCTTACCTAAATTAACGCGTGCTTCACGTAACTATATGAGCTTCTTATTAAATGGCAGGTATGTTAAAAATAACCATTTAAGTAAAGCGTTAGTGCAAGGCTATGGATCTAAATTGATGGTTGGGCGCTATCCGATCGCTGTGATCTCGCTTCGCTCAGATCCAATATTGGTTGATGTGAATGTTCATCCCACTAAACAGGAAGTGAAGATCAGTAAGGAACAAGAACTATGTGACTTGTTGTCGCAAAGCGTTTATCAACGGATCGCTCAAGAAAACTTGATCCCAGATGCTTTAAAAAATATGCATAGTGGTCAACGTCAAACGACTAAAAGTAAGCAACTTGATTTTGGCTTAAATGAAAGTTCACCTAGGTATGATTTCCAGCAAAAGGAAAGACCAAATAAAAAGGATGTCCTTGATGCTTTAATGGGCGGTAAAGATTCTGCGAATAAAACGGATAAGACAGATAAAATTGACAATCCAGTTAAACCTGACGTTAAGCCATTGATGATCAGTAATGTGAATGACTTGGATTCTGTGGCAGTTAAAAACTGGGACGCTAAGTATCAGCCAGAAAAAACTACAGAAGAAACGGATACAAAAGATGCTTCAATTAGCGAAAATAGCGCAGAGATCTCACCCAGTATTGATGAAAACCAACACACAGAAAAGGCAGAGTTTCCACCATTAAATTATTTTGGCCAAATGCATGGAACATTTTTATTTGCGGAATCTGACGATGGTTTTTATATCGTTGATCAGCATGCTGCTCAAGAAAGGGTCAAGTATGAATATTATCGAGAACAGATCGGTCAAGTTTCAGATGATCAACAAAATTTATTGTTGCCGATCATTTTATCTTATCCAGTCAATGATGCGCTAAGGATCCAACAAAATAAGTCTAAATTATCTAAAGTTGGGCTATATTTAGAAGACTTTGGACAAAATACTTTTGCGATCCACCAGCATCCGACATGGTTTAAAAAGGGACAAGAAGAATCGATCGTCAAGGAAATGATCGATTATATTTTAGAAGATAATAAATTATCAGTTGCTAAGTTTAGAGAAAAAACAGCGATCATGATGAGTTGTAAAAGGTCAATCAAGGCTAATCATCATTTAGACGAAAAACAAGCTCGTTCACTTCTAAAACAATTACGGCAATGTGAAAATCCCTATAATTGTCCACATGGCAGGCCGACTTTAGTACACTTTACAACGGCCGATATGGAGCATATGTTCAAACGGATCCAAGATCCACATGGAGGACATGATATTTTAGAATAAAGAACTCGGCAATTAGATGATTCTGACTAGAAAAATTTTCTAACTGGTCAATGTCGAGAATAAATTAAGTAAATAATAGAACTGAGGATCTAATATGTATGAATATTTTATTGGTTTGATCACTAGTGTGACGCCGCATTATATTGTACTTGAAGTAAATGGGATCGGTTATCAGTTAAATGTGGCTAACCCATTTAGTTTTACGGTCGATCGTGACAATAAGCAGCAGTTATATATCTATCAAGCAGTCAGAGAAAATGATGTCAGTTTGTTTGCTTTTAAAGACTATCAAGAAAAACAGCTGTTTTTGAAATTGATCAGTGTGTCTGGAATTGGTCCTAAAAGTGCTTTGGCGATCTTAGCAAATGAAGATCATTCTGGATTGGTCAACGCCATTGACTCGAATGATGAATCGTATTTGACGAAATTTCCAAGTATTGGTAAAAAGACAGCCAAACAGATCATTTTAGATTTGAAAGACAAAATGACCGATCTTTCAACACAAACACCAATGATCGATGACCAATTACAGCTCGGACAAAAAGATGATCCAGTCTATTTGAAGGAAAGTCTGGAAGCTTTATTAGCTTTAGGTTATACCAAAGCTGAAGTAAAACGAGTCGGCAAGAAATTACGTGAGTTTGACGGAACTTCAACTGATCAATATTTACGACAGGCGTTGAAACTGTTAATGAAAAAATAGTATAGTAAAGGAGGTTCGCACTTATGGATGAAGATGAGCGGATAATTTCAGGCGAGAGTAGTGGCAGTGCTGAAGATCAAACAGAGTTAAGTTTACGTCCACGCACATTGAGCCAATATATTGGTCAAGAAAAAATCAAGCAAGAAGTCGCGGTTTATATCAAAGCGGCCAAAAAACGTGAAGAGCCGCTAGATCATGTGTTGCTTTACGGACCTCCGGGTTTAGGTAAAACAACTTTGGCGGGAGTAATTGCCAATGAGATGGCGGTTAATTTTAAAACAACTAGTGGGCCAGCAATTGAAAAGCCAGGAGATCTAGTTGCTTTGTTAAATGAACTGCAACCTGGCGATATTTTATTTATCGATGAGATCCATCGTTTGCCGAAAAATGTAGAAGAAATTTTATATTCAGCAATGGAGGACTTTTATATTGATATCGTTGTGGGACAAGATGCGACGGCACATCCGGTCCATTTTCCACTACCACCATTCACATTGGTTGGCGCAACGACTCGGGCCGGTCTTTTATCGGCACCTTTGCGCGCACGTTTCGGGATCGTCGAGCATATGAACTATTATACAAAAGACGAATTGACCGAAGTTGTTTTACGGTCGGCTGCTGTTTTTAATACAAAGATCGATCCATTAGGAGCACAAGAGATCGCTCGTCGTTCGCGAGGAACACCACGTGTTTCTAATCGGCTTTTAAAACGGGTCAGAGATTTTGCACAAGTTGCACAAAAGGATAGCATCGACAAGGAGATCGTTGATTATGCTTTGCGTTTATTGCAAGTTGATGAGCATGGTTTAGATGAGACTGATCGTAAAATGTTAGAAACAATGATCGAATTATACGATGGTGGTCCAGTTGGTTTAGCCACAATTGCAGCT
>NZ_KB714688.1:3725-32180 GCF_000349725.1 Ligilactobacillus pobuzihii E100301 = KCTC 13174 | reverse complement strand
AATATTGGTGAAGAAACTGATACAGTGGCAGATATGATCGAGCCATACTTAATGCAGATCGGTTTTATCAAGCGAACAGCACGAGGTCGGATGGTGACACGCGCTGCATATTCCCATTTGGGGATCGAACCAAATAACCAAAAAAATTATTGAAAAGAAGGTATTAGTAGTGTCTGAAGAACACTTAACAACAGAAGATTTTGATTACGAATTACCCCAAGAGTTAATCGCTCAAACACCATTAAAGAAACGTGACGAGTCACGGATGTTGGTTTTAAACCATGTTAGTGGTGAATATGAAGATGATCATTTTTATAACGTGATCGATCGTTTAAATCCGGGTGATGCATTAGTTATGAATGACTCACGTGTAATGCCGGCACGCCTTTATGGTAATAAACCGGCAACTGGTGGTCATTTGGAAGTTTTGCTGTTAAACAATACTGAAGGGGATAACTGGGAAACATTAGTTAAACCCGCTAAAAGAGCCAAGGTCGGTACTGAGATCTCCTTTGGTAATGGGGAACTGACTGCGACAGTTACTAAAGAATTAGAACATGGCGGTCGGATGATCGAATTTCACTATAATGGTATTTTCATGGAAGTTCTTGAAAGACTTGGTGAAACACCTTTACCTCCATATATCAAAGAAAAATTGGATGATCCAGAAATGTATCAAACAGTTTATTCTAAAGAAATTGGCTCAGCTGCGGCACCAACTGCTGGCTTGCATTTTACGAAGGAATTGTTACAAAAAATCGAAGATAAAGGTGTTAAATTAGTTTATTTAACATTGCATGTTGGTTTGGGTACTTTCCGTCCGGTAACAGAAGCAAATATTGAAGATCACAAAATGCATAGTGAATTTTATAGCTTAAGCGAAAAGTCAGCACAAACTTTGAATAAAGTTCGTCAAAATGGCGGTAAGATCGTTGCAACTGGTACAACGACTATTCGTACATTAGAGACCATTGGTACTAAGTTTAGTGGTGATATTAAGGCTGATAGTGGTTGGACAGATATTTTCTTGAAGCCAGGCTATGATTGGAAAGTTGTGCAAGCATTTATTACCAACTTCCATCTGCCAAAATCAACATTAGTCATGTTGGTTGCATCATTTACAGGACGTGACAACATTTTGAACGCATATAAACACGCAGTTGAAGAAAGGTATCGCTTCTTTAGTTTCGGCGATTGCATGTTTATTTACTAAGACAGAAGAAAAGATGGTCATAAGGTGAGATATGAATCGTTTGTAACGCTTTATTGTGTTTTAAACAAGGCAAGTTGTTAGATATGATTTTTTAAGACTCATGATTAGACTATGAATCATACATTTTATAGATCATAAATAATAAAATTGCGCGATTTCCTGTTTTTAGTGCAGGAAGCTGCGCTAGGATAGGATGAATTTTGAATGAGTGAAGCGGCGATAAAATACCGTTTGATTAAAAAAGAAAAGCACACTGGAGCACGCTTGGGTGAAATCACTACCCCACACGGTACGATCCAGACACCAATTTTTATGCCGGTAGGGACACAAGCTACAGTTAAATCATTATCTCCAGAGGAATTAAAAGAAATGAATGCCCAAATTATTTTATCAAATACGTATCATCTATGGGAACGTCCAGGTGACGATTTGGTGGCTGAGGCTGGAGGGTTACACAAATTTATGAATTGGGATCGCCCGATCTTAACTGATTCGGGTGGTTTTCAAGTCTTTTCATTGGCTAAGTTGCGCGATATTAATGAACAAGGGGTTAATTTTCGAAGTAACTTGAATGGAGCTAAATTATTTTTATCACCGGAAAAGGCGATCCATATTGAAAATAATTTAGGTGCCGACATAATGATGAGTTTTGATGAATGCCCACCATTTTTTGAAAGTTATGATTACATTAAAAAGTCAGTCGAAAGGACTTCGCGCTGGGCTGAACGTGGGTTAAATGCTCACCGAAACCCAAAGACTCAGGGCTTGTTTGGAATCGTGCAGGGTGGTGGCCATAAGCAATTACGTCAGCAAAGTGCACGTGATTTGACAGCGATGGATTTTGCAGGATATTCGATTGGTGGCTTATCGGTGGGTGAATCTAAATCTGAGATGAATCATGTTTTGGAATTTACTACACCAATGTTACCGGAGAATAAGCCACGTTATCTGATGGGTGTTGGCTCGCCAGATGCATTGATCGATGGTGCGATCCGTGGAGTCGATATGTTTGACTGTGTCTTACCAACACGGATCGCTAGAAATGGTACTTGTATGACATCTCATGGTCGTTTAGTAGTCAAAAACGCTAAGTTTGCGCGTGATTTCCGCCCAATCGATGAAAATTGTAATTGTTATACTTGTCGTAATTTCACACGTGCTTATGTGCGCCATCTTTTTAAGGCAGATGAAACCTTTGGTTTGCGTTTGACGAGTTACCATAATTTGTATTTCCTTATAAATTTAATGAAACAAGTTCGTGAAGCAATTAAAAATGATGAATTATTGGACTTTAAGGAAGCATTTTTTGAACAGTATGGGTTAAATGTTGCAAATCCAAAAAACTTTTAGTTTTTTTTAGAGATAGGTAGTCAGAATATATTTTTTCTGATAGAGTTAATAGTGGATATTAAGATAGGAGCGAGAGTTTAATGTATTTACTTGGTGCAGGAGGCGGCGCAGGTGGCGGCCTTTCAACAATTATTATTTTTGTAGTATTTATTGGGTTAATGTATTTCATGATGATCCGCCCACAAAAGAAACAACAGGATAAACGTAAGCAAATGATGGATGCCTTGAAAAAGGGAGATTCTGTTGTTACAATTGGTGGCTTACATGGTGTGATCGATAGTATCGATGAAGCAGACAAATCTGTGACATTGGATTGCGATGGAGTTTACCTAGTGTTCAATCGTACCGCTATTGGTAAGGTAGTTGAAAGTGCTGGTACAGTATCAGCAACACCTGCTTCAGATACTAAAGAAGACAGTACAGCTGATGTTGATGATAAAACTTCAACAAAAGAAGAAGCACCAGCAAATGATGATACTAAATCTGACGAAACTGATGACTCAGAAGAATAATTAAGATACGCAGCTGAAACATAACTAGCTGCGCGAGCCTAAAAGAGGCTGGGACAAAACAATGTTCCAGTCTCTTCTTTTGCTAAAAATAATCAAATTATCGCTTGTAATTTTTTATAGCATAAACGCGTTTCAAAAGCCTGAATCCTCAGTGTAATGCCATTTACGCCATTCCTGTCCTGCGCTTTGCTACGGCCAAAAATGGCGTAAACGTCGTTACACGCCGGCTTCAAAACGACTTTTGCCCGCTCTCTTAAACGTGTTACAAAGGATTGAAGCCGTCCTGTAACAAGATTGTGTTATTCTGGTCCAACACTTTGCTACGGCTCAAAATAATACAATTATCGATACAAATCGGCTTGCAAGCATCTTTTGTCTCACTTTTATTGATGAAAGTTATTGTTATTCTTTAGTTAGTGGCTACTTTTTGATAGAATCAGTGATAGAATATTTTATTAAGAAAGGGACGAATATAATGCAGATCACACGTCATGATAAGCCACTTCAAACCAGTGGAGAGCCACAAAAAGTTGGGGAAAAGATGCCTAACTTTTCAGTTACGACAGCTGAAGGTAAAAAAGTTCAGTTGAACGAGCTCTTAGATAAGCCAGCACTCTTTAGTGTCGTACCTGACATTACAACACGAGTTTGCAGCATTTCTACAAAAAAATTCAATCAAGAAGTTGATAAGTTTTCCAATATAAATTTCTACACGATCTCGACAAATTCTCCAGCCCAACAAAAAGATTGGTGTGCTGCTGAAGGGGTTTCGAATATGGAACTTCTTTCAGATGAGGACCAGGAGTTTGGAAACAAAACAGGTTTATTTGTGGCTGATAATACAACAGATGCACGTAGTATTTGGATCGTGGATCAAAATGGAACAATCTTGTATCAAGAGCTAGTTCCTGAGATGACAAACGAACCTAATTATGCTGGAGCTCTTGGATTTTTATCGGCCCTTTAAAATAAAACATTTTAACATTGATCAACGAGTGCGCAAGTAAAAAAACTTGCGCATTTTTTTATAAAAATGTCTAAATTCAACCAAGAAAGATTATAATTTGATGAGAATTTTGGGAATCAAAGTAAATTAAAACTAAAATATAAAATTATTCGGGAGTTACTATAATTCATTTGTTTATATAACTATAACTTATTTATGAAGATGGATATCAAGAAAACACTGATATTATGGTAATAATTAAATTCGTGGATACTGGAAGGACACGTTTCTAGCGAAATATTACGGAATATTTTTGATAACTAAAAACTTAGATATTAGTTATCCATAAATATTTGACACTTCTGATTTGCTGTAATATGATTTTTTCATCGAATAATTTGATGTTCGAAATACTTTTTGAGTGAGGTGGCAAGTTTGAGAATAATGGGTGCTCAAGAAATTATGGATCTGATCCCTAACCGCTATCCGATTTGTTATATCGATTATGTGGATGAGCTTGAACCAGGCCAGCGGATCGTAGCGACTAAAAACGTGACGATCAATGAGTCCTTTTTCAGGGGACATTTTCCTGGTGATCCTACAATGCCTGGTGCTTTGATCATTGAAACTTTGGCACAAGCAGCCTCGATTTTAATTTTGAAATCACCTGAATTTGTCGGGAAAACGGCTTATTTAGGATCAGTGCGGGATGCTAAATTTCGCGAAAAGGTACGCCCAGGTGATGTTTTAAAACTTGAGATCAAGATGGCAAAAAAACGTGCCAACGTTGGGATCGTGGAAACCATCGCGCGTGTCGCTAATAAGGTGGCATGTAGTGCAGAGTTGATGTTTGTTGTCGAAGAAACAGGCCAAAAAGTGTAATAAGTGCGTTGAGTGTCTTATATATTTTGACCACCAAATTGTTTGAATGCCAAACAAAAAAAGGACGATAAGGCGATGAGTGCAGATTATCAACAGATCAGTGATTCATTGGTGAAAATTTATTCCAATATTTTACGGATCGAAGAAAGTGAATTGAGAAAAAGTCAATTTAATAACCTTACTATTCAAGAAATGCACGCTATCAATGCTATTTCGATGTATGAGCACAAAACAGCTTCACAGGTGGCTAAAGAATTACACTTGACCCCTGGAACGCTGACGTCAACTATCGATCGTTTGGTCAAAAAGGGGTATGTTGAACGGATCCGTTCAAAAGATGACCGTCGAGTTGTTCGACTTGGCTTAACTAAGAAAGGACGAGTCGAATATCGTGCACACGCAGCTTTTCATGAAAAATTAGTCAAACAATTTTTACAAGGGTTTAATGGCGAAGAGGTTGGTGTGATCTTGCAAGCTTTACGGAATCTGGAGGGCTTTATGGATGAATATTCTTGATTATCAGGAGAAAAAACATAATGGAAAAAATTAAGATCGTTAATACAGCCAGTTATGTTCCAGCAAAAACGGTCTCTAATAACGAATTGAGCCAGATAATGGACACTTCAGATGAATGGATCTCGGCGCGCACAGGTATCAAAAAAAGGCATATCAGTGTGGGCGAGAATACTTCTGATCTTTGTTTAAAAGTTGCTAAGAAGCTGTTAGAACAAAGTACATGGTCGGCAGGATCTTTAGATCTGATCATTGTTGCAACTATGTCACCTGATTCATATACGCCCGCGACAGCGGCAATTGTGCAGGGAAAAATAGGGGCAAATAGTGCCGTTTGTTTTGATGTTTCTGCAGCATGTTCAGGCTTTGTTTATGGTTTTGATATCGTGACACAATTTCTAACTAATCAAAAATCGATGCGGGCAATGCTGATCGGCGGTGAAGTTTTATCGAAAGTAATCGATTGGACTGATCGTAAAACGGCGGTGTTGTTTGGTGATGGTGCTGGTGGTGTTTTACTAGAAAATAATCAAGCAGAAGATTCCGCGTTGTTAGCCAGCGTTTTAAAAACATATGGTGATTCGCATGAGAAATTAACTGCAGGTCAAACAAGACCATTAGTTGAATTTCCACCACTAGAAAGAACACAACTTCATCCCTTTGATATGGATGGACAGGCAGTTTATAAATTTGCGACACACGCTGTTCCTGAGACGATCGATGAAGCATGTCAAAAAGCAGGTATCGACGTTTCGGATGTGGATCTCTTTGTTTTACATCAGGCTAATGCGCGGATCGTGAGGTCGATCGCCAAGCGAATGAAGCAGCCCTTAGCTAAATTTCCCATTAACATTGATGAGTACGGTAATACTTCTGCAGGTAGTGAACCAATATTACTCGATGAATTAGTTCGAAATAAACAAGTTGAACGTGGCCAAATTGTTGTTTTAAGTGGTTTTGGTGGCGGATTGACCGTTGGAACACAGGTTATTAAATTTTGATAAAACGGCAAAAGCCGAAATAAAAAGTATTTAACATTATAAAGGAGAAAATTATTATGAGTGAACAAGATATTTTGAAAAAGGTACAGGATATTGTGGTTGATGAATTGGACGTGGATGCAGCTGATGTAACGTTAGATGCTGATATCAAAGATGATCTGGATGCAGATAGTTTAGATGTTTTTGAAATCATGAACGAATTAGAAGATGACTTAGACGTTAAACTAGAAGCTAGTGAAGACGTTAAAACAATACAAGACGTTGTAAATTACGTTAAAAAAGAAGTCGACGCAAAAGCTGAATAATCGAGGTGTTAAAAATGGGAAAGGTTGCTCTCCTATTTAGTGGTCAAGGTGCTCAATATAGTAAAATGGGTCTCGATCTGTACGAAAAAGATCTGCTTTTTAAAAAAACGCTTGATCGCATTAATGCGCAATTGGATTCTTTTGATCTTTTGTCCGTACTTGCTGACAAAAATGATGAATTAGCTCAAACCAGATATCAACAACCGGCAATTGTTGCTTTAGGTATAGGATTGGATGCAATGGTCAAGCGTGACCTGCCTGAACTAGAGATCAGTGGGAATGTTGGCTTGTCTTTAGGCGAGTATGCCGCATTGATATCGGCTAATGCATTAGATGAACAGGCGGGGATCAAGGCATTAGAAGCACGAGCATGTTTCATGCAAGAAGATGCAGAAAATAATGCAAGTAAGATGGCCGCCTTATTGAAACCCGATATCGCTAAGATCGAAGAAATTTGCCATGATCTGGCTAACGCGGGTGCGATCATTTCTATTTCAAATTACAATTCACCCAAGCAAGTTGTGATTGGCGGACAGGCACAGGCAGTGACAGAGGCTATTACTAAGATCACTGACCAAAAAGCAGCTAAAAGGGCGATCGAGTTGCCAGTTTCTGGTGCATTTCATACTCAGCTTTTTGCAAATGCAAGTGCGAAAATGGCTCCTATCTTGGAAAAAATCGATTTTCGTTACCCGAGTGTTCCTGTTATCAGTAATACAACGGGACAGCCTTTTGAAAAAGAAAAAATTGGAGAAACATTAGTTAAACAAATCGTTTCTCCGACTCATTTTGCTGATTGCGTTTCTTATTTGTTTAATAATGAAGATGTAGATACAACACTTGAACTTGGACCAGGTGGAACTTTGACACAGTTTGTTAAACAAGTTGACCGCAAAGTAACTCGTTATCAAGTGGAAGATTACGATTCTTATCAAACATTTTTGAAAGAAATACGGGGTATTTAGATGGATCTACAAGGAAAAACAGCATTTATTACGGGTTCTTCACGTGGCATTGGTAAGCAGATCGCATTAGCATTTGCACAAGCAAAAGCTAACGTGATCTTAAATGCCAGAAAAGAAGTTCCAGCACAGTTAGAAGAGGAAATCAAATCTTATGGTGTTCAATGTGTGACGATCCTCGGTGATATTTCACGAGCTGATGATGTGAAACGGATGGTCAAAGAAGCATATGGATCCTTTCCACAAATTGACGTGTTAGTCAATAATGCCGGTATTACCAATGATAAACTTTTGATCGGAATGAAAGAAGAAGATTTTCGCTCAGTGATCGATGTTAATTTGGTCGGGACCTACTCAATGACACGCGCAATTTTAAAAAAGATGAACAAAAAGCGGACTGGTGTCATTATTAACTTGGCTAGTGTTGTCGGATTACATGGCAATGTGGGACAAGCAAATTATGCTGCTAGTAAGGCAGGCGTCATCGGATTAACCAAGACGGTTGCTAAAGAAGGCGCACTGCGAAATATCCGCTGCAATGCAATTGCTCCAGGAATGATTGAAAGTGACATGACTGATGTTTTAAGTGACAAAGTAAAAAATCAGTTAATGGCCGGTATTCCTTTAAAGCGTTTTGGAGATTCAAATGAAGTGGCGAAAACAGCTGTCTTCTTAGCACAAAATGATTATATTACCGGTCAGGTCATCAGTGTTGATGGTGGAATGACAATTTAACAAGTGAAAAGTAAGGAGGCCATTACTGTCGGGTTATCACGTCAATAGGTGATAGAACCATCAGAGGTGGCCTTCTGTATAAAGAAATGTATGGTGCTTGATCTTAGCTTATTAGTATGGTTAAAAAATTTTGCTTTGAAAATCAAGTCAAACAAATATTATAGGGTGATGTGAATTACTTTATAGTATTGAATGTAAGGGAGCGTGAAACATGACTAGAGTAGTAATTACAGGAATGGGAGCTGTAACTCCGCTTGGAAATGATGCTAAGACTTTTAGTAAAAATGTTTTAGCAGGAGAACTGGGGATCGATGAGATCACTAAGTTTGATGCAACGGAAACTGGTGTACATGTCGCTGGTGAAGTTAAAGGTTTTGATATAAAGGAACGGGTCGGTAAAAAGTCCGGTCGCAGAATGGATCTTTTTTCACAATACGCTGTTCATAGCGCTTTGGAAGCTGCTGAACAAGCAGGGATCAATGAAGAAAATACAGATCCTTATGAATTAGGTGTAATTTATGGTTCTGGTATCGGTGGTTTGACCACGATCCAAGAACAGGTCATTAAAATGCATGATAAGGGACCACAACGTGTTTCACCAATGTTTGTGCCAACTTCGATCGTTAATATGGCAGCTGGTAATATTTCGATGCGACTGGGAGCTAAAAATATCTCAACCTCGATCGTTACAGCTTGTTCTTCTGGGACAAATGCAATCGGTGAAGCATATCGTCAAATCAAAGAAGGCCGTGCACAGGCTATGATCACCGGTGGTTCCGAAGCTTCAGTTAATGAGATCGGTATTGCTGGTTTTGCTGCTTTGACAGCTTTAACTACTGAGGCCGATAAACAAAGGGCTTCGTTGCCGTTTGACAGCAACCGATCAGGTTTTGTAATGGGTGAAGGTGGAGCTACGTTGATCTTAGAAAGTTTAGACCATGCAAAAAAACGGGGCGCTAATATTTTAGGCGAAGTTGTTGGTTATGGTTCTACTTCTGATGCATATCATATGACCTCGCCTGATCCATCAGGTGAAGGTGCTGCGCGTGCAATGTCACAAGCTATAAAAGAAGCAAACATTACACCAGACGAAATTGGGTATATTAATGCTCATGGGACTGCAACACCAAGTAACGATTCTAGTGAAGCCCATGCTATCAATCAAGTCTTCGGAAAAGATAGTCAGGTCCAAGTTAGCAGCACAAAATCAATGACTGGTCATTTGTTGGGTGCCGCTGGTGCAATTGAAGCAGTGGCAACAATAGCTGCTTTGCAAACAGGAACTTTACCACCCAACATTGGTTTGACAAAACAAGATCCAGAATGTGACGTTAATGTTGTGACAAAAGCTAATGAAAAGAAAACAGATCTACAATATGCTATCAGTAATTCATTTGGATTCGGTGGACATAATGCGGTCTTAACATTTAAAAAATGGGGCGAAAAATAGTTGGAATTTAATGAAATTAAGGATCTGATGGATGAATTTAACGCTTCTAATACCAGAGAAATGGAAATTTCAACGGAAGGATTTCATATTCATCTCAGTAAAAATGAAAATTCATTTCAATCAAAAGCTGCTCCGGCTCAAACAACGACAGCTCCAACACAAATGGTAGAACAACCACAACATCAAGTTGCTGAAAATGTTGAAAAGCCAGAAGCAAAAGAACAACATGGTACAACCATCAAGGCACCAATGGTAGGGACAGTTTATCTTAAACCTGAACCAGAAAAACCTTCTTATGTGTCCGTTGGACAAAAGGTGGCTAAAGGTGACGTAGTTTGTATCATCGAAGCGATGAAGATGATGACTGAAATTAAAAGTGAAGTGTCAGGAACGATCAGCGAAATATTGGTTGATACTGAAGATCTAGTTGAGTTTGATCAACCTTTGTTCCGTGTAGAGGAGGCATAAAATGACAGTATTAGATTCAACACAAATTCAAGAAATAATCCCACATCGTTATCCGATGCTTTTGATCGATCGGATAGAAGAATTAGAACCAGGTCAACGTGCCGTCTCATTACGTAATGTGACGGCTCATGAAGAGATCTTTCAGGGACATTTTCCGGGGAATCCTGTTATGCCAGGAGTTTTGATCGTTGAAGCGATGGCTCAAACCGGAGCAGTTGCTTTACTAACTTTAGACGAGTTTAAGGGCAAGACAGCTTATTTTGGTGGGATCAAACAAGCTAAGTTTCGTAAGGTCGTGCGTCCAGGTGACCAAATGGTGATCGAGGTCAATTTAGAAAAAATACGTGGTAACGTTGGCTTAGGTAAAGCTGTTGCCAAAGTTGATGGTAAAAAAGCTTGTACGGCTGAAATTACATTTATGATTGGGGATTAGCGATTAGTATGTTTTCGAAAGTATTGGTAGCAAATCGTGGCGAAATTGCGGTCCGCATCATCCGTTCGTTGAAAGAATTAGGCATTCAATCAGTGGCGATCTATTCCACTGAAGATCGCGAAAGTTTACACGTACAATTAGCGGATGAAGCCGTTTGTGTAGGAACGGCGCGACCACAAGATTCGTATTTAAATATGAAAAACATTTTAGCTGCGGCGGTCGGAACTGGTGCGCAGGCGATCCATCCAGGGTTTGGCTTTCTTTCAGAAAACAGCCGATTTGTTGAAATGTGTGAAGATTGTGGGATCACATTTATTGGACCACGCTCAGAAACTATCGATCTGATGGGTAACAAGGCCAATGCTCGTGAACAAATGCAAAAGAGTGGCGTACCTGTTATTCCTGGTAGTGAGGGCTTCTTACAAGATGCAACTGAAGCTAAAAAAGTTGCTAAAGAAGTCGGTTTTCCAATTTTGCTAAAAGCAGCAGCTGGTGGCGGTGGTAAAGGTATCAGGCGTGTCGACGACATTGATTCTTTGACTGCTTCCTTTGAAGAAGCTAGCCGTGAAGCTAAAAGCGCTTTTGGCGATGGTCGGATGTATTTGGAAAAAATTATGGACAACGTGAAACATATTGAAGTTCAAATTTTTTGTGATCAGCAGGGTAATTCGGTTTATTTCCCTGAACGTGACTGTTCCGTGCAACGAGGAAAACAAAAAATGATCGAAGAAAGTCCATGTTCGTTGATCAGTCCAGAACAACGTCAACACTTAGGTGAGATCGCGTTGCGAGCTGCAAATTCAATTGATTATTTAAACACGGGAACAATTGAATTCTTGATGGACCAAAAACACAATTTTTACTTCATGGAAATGAATACGCGGATCCAAGTTGAGCATACGGTAACTGAAATGGTTACGGGAATCGATTTGGTTAAGGCCCAAGTCAAGGTGGCTGCGGGAGAATCATTACCTTTTAAGCAAGAAGATATTCATTTGGAAGGTGTTGCGATCGAATGTCGTATCAATGCTGAAGATCCTAGCAAAAACTTTTTCCCGTCCACAGGTGAGGTTAAGTATCTGTATGTACCTGTAGGTAATTTAGGAATGAGAATGGATACTGCTTTATATGCGGGATGTAATATTTCACCATTTTATGATTCGATGATCGCCAAGTTGATCGGTTTGGGTCATGATCGTAATGAAGCAATTGAAAAAGTTAAAAGATTACTGGATGAAATGGTAATCTCAGGGATCACAACTAATCAGAAATTTTATTTGTCGTTATTAAAAGACGAAGAATTTAAAAAAGGTACGATTACTACGGACTATGTAGAACGGGTA
This sequence comes from Ligilactobacillus pobuzihii E100301 = KCTC 13174, assembly GCF_000349725.1. Classification (GTDB taxonomy): domain Bacteria; phylum Bacillota; class Bacilli; order Lactobacillales; family Lactobacillaceae; genus Ligilactobacillus; species Ligilactobacillus pobuzihii. Next base: position 20,067 of record NZ_KB714688.1, on the reverse strand, counting down.
TTCTTACCGGAATGGAAGAGAAGGGAAAGCAATGCAGCTGTTTGATGAACTGAAAACACTGGGGCAAAAACATGTTAAAGCTGACAAACAAGCACAGCAAAATGTGCCAAGTGGTGTCTGGTTAGCTTGTCCAAAATGTAAGCAATCAGTCTATCATAAAGATTTAGGTATTTATTCAACGTGCCCAAATTGTAGTTATGGGTTTCGCATTTCTAGTCGTCAACGTGTTGATTGGTTAACTGATAGTTTTACCGAGATGGGTCAAGACTTGCAAACAGCTGATCCGCTTGATTTTCCTGACTATGCTAAGAAAATTGATAAGGCACAACAAGCAACTGATTTAAATGATTCTGTGTTGACTGGTGTGGCTAAGATCGGTGAACAGGAATTTCTCTTAGGTGTTATGGATCCCAAGTTTATTATGGGTTCAATGGGAACTGTGACAGGCGAAAAAATTACCCGGTTGTTTGAATATGCTACAAAACATAATAAAGCAGTTGTGTTATTCACTGCGTCTGGTGGTGCTAGGATGCAAGAAGGAATCTATTCTTTGATGCAAATGGCAAAAGTTTCCCAGGCAGTACGGGAACATTCTAAGGCAGGATTATTTTATCTTTCAGTGATCACAGATCCAACAACAGGCGGGGTCACAGCTAGTTTTGCTATGCAAGGAGATATTATTTTATCCGAGCCGCATGCGTTGATCGGTTTTGCTGGTAAACGTGTGATCGAACAAACCATGCATCAGAAAATACCCGAAAATTTGCAAGACGCGGATAACATTATGAAGCATGGCTTTGTCGATGCAATCGTTAAACGTGAAGAGCAAAAAGATACTATTGCATGGCTCTTAGAAATGAATCAAGGAAAGGCAGGCGAGTAGCTATCGTAAGTTTGTTTTCGAAAAAGCAACGAACGGCAGCTGAGATCGTCGCTGCCGCACGTGATGAACAAAAAATCAGTGGTCAGGAATTGCTAGACGAAATTTTTCCTGATTTTATGGAAATGCATGGTGACCGCTTAAATGATGACGACCCATCTATTGTCGGTGGTTTAGCTCATTTTGCGGGACGACCAGTGACAGTTCTAGTGATCGATAAAGGAACTTCTGCTAAAGACAGGATCGCTAAACATTTTGGTAGCCCAGCGCCAGCAGCCTATAGAAAATCGTTACGTTTGGTCAAACAAGCTGAAAAGTTTTCGCGACCAGTTTTGGCATTTGTTAATACAGCTGGTGCATATCCAGCTGCAAGTGCCGAAGAGCAAGGCCAAGGTGAAGCGATTGCACATAATTTACTTGAGATCGCGGATGTTAAAGTACCATTTTTAACTGTCATCTACGGTGAAGGTGGCAGTGGTGGTGCTTTAGCATTAGCCTGTGGTGATGAGATTTGGATGAGTGAAAATAGTATGTATTCAGTCCTTTCGCCCGAAGGATTTGCCTCAATTTTATGGAAAGATGCAAGTAAATCAGACGAAGCAGCTGAAGTCATGCAGTTAACTCCAGAAGCGTTAGATAAAGCGGGAGTTATCGAAGGTATTATACCTGAACCAAATACACATAAACGCTTTTGCAAAAATATTATTCAAGTTTTACGACCAGAATTAGAAAAATTAGAAAAATTATCATCAGATGAATTGGTTGCACAAAGAAAAGCTAGATTTAGAAAATTTTAACTAGGTTAGCTTTGCAAACTGATTTGTTTCATGAAAAATCAAGGGAGCGATTTTTATGGGGAATTTATTAGATGGCAAGAAGATTTTAGTAATGGGCGTTGCTAACAAACGTTCGATCGCTTGGGGTTGTGCTTCACAATTGGAGAAACAAGGAGCAACAGTTATTTATACTTATCAAAATGAACGTATGAAAAAAAGTGTGAAACGCTTAGTTGATGATGAAAATCTCTTGATCGAATGTGATGTTGCTACTGATGAAAGCATGGATAAGGCTTTCACGGAGATCAAAGAGCGTTTTGGTAAATTAGACGGTATCGTTCATGCAATTGCATATGCTAACAAAGAAGAATTAGATGGAGATGTGCAAAATACCAGCCGGGAAGGTTATGCGGTGGCACAAAATATTTCTTCGTACTCACTTTTAGCTGTGGCACGTTATGGAAAAGAAATTTTAAATGACCCAGCAAGTATCGTGACATTGACATACTTTGGTTCAGAAAGAGCTATCCCTAACTATAATGTCATGGGTGTAGCTAAGGCTGCGTTGGAAGCAAACGTTCGTTATTTGGCTCGGGATATGGGTCAATATGGTGTGCGTGTCAACGCAATCTCTGCTGGCGCAGTTAAGACGTTGGCTGTTACTGGTGTTAAGGACCATTCAAGTTTGCTATCAGAATCTGAAAGTCGGACAGTTGATGGAAATTCGGTCACAACAACTGAAATTGGCGGTGCTTGTGCCTTTTTGATGAGTGATCTGGCAACAGGTGTTGTTGGTGATACAATTTACGTTGATAAAGGTGTACACTTGATTTAATTTCGTTTGTAAATCAGGCTGCTTTATATTTGATGGATAAAATTCATCGAATATGAAGCTTTTTTGTTTTGATTTACTAACTAAAATTGAATAAGTAAAAACGTCTGACTGGTCTAGACAAAACAAACAAGGTACAATGTATGTAATAATAAATTATAAGAAAGCGGTGCGCAAAAAAATGACAAGTGAACAAAAGGCGTTGTTTATTATTTTCGGTGGGACTGGAGATTTGGCTCAACGTAAATTGTATCCATCTTTGTTCAATTTATATAAACAAGGGTATTTGAAAGAGCATTTTGCAGTTGTCGGAACAGCTCGCCGACCATGGAATGACGAGCGCTATCAAGAAATTGTACGTAACTCAATTTCAGGTATGGAGGTCACCGCAAAACAGGCTAATGAATTTTCGAGTCATTTCTACTATCAAGCACATAATGTTAATGATACAGACCATTATGAAACATTACGAAAATTGGCAGATGAGCTTGATGGAAAATACGAATTAGAAGGAAATCGTGTCTTTTATTTGGCAATGTCTCCACAATTTTTCTCAACAATCTGTCAACATGTTAAAACACAAGGTTTAGTTACCGAAAATGGCTATAATCGTGTTGTGATCGAAAAGCCGTTCGGTCATGATGTCAAAAGTGCGACAGAGTTGAATGAAAGTATTAATCAATATTTCCCCGAAAAAGATGTTTACCGGATCGATCACTACCTGGGTAAAGAAATGATTCAAAGTATCCCTGCGTTGCGTTTTAGTAATAATATTTTCAATGCGCTTTGGAATTACCGGTATATCGATAATATCCAAATTACTTTAAGTGAAGCATTGGGTGTTGAAGAACGTGCTGGATATTATGAAAATGCTGGTGCTTTACGTGATATGGTGCAAAATCATATTTTACAAACTGTTGCCATGTTGACCATGAATGCTCCCACGATGTATACCGATCAAGATATTAGGAAAGAAAAAATCAGTGCATTGAAGGCTTTACGTGTTTATGATAAAAATGGCGTTAAACAAAATTTTGTGCGTGGCCAGTATGGTCCAGGTAATGGGCAAGTCGGTTACCGTGAAGAAAATCAAGTGGCTCCTGATTCACAAACGGAAACCTTTGTTGCCGGGCGGATCTTTGTTGATAATATGAATATGGCAGGCGTACCAATTTATATCAGAACGGGGAAGCGTTTGACTAAAAAAGAAACTCGGATCGATGTTGTGTTTAAAAATGCTCCCTACAATATTTTTGGTAGTGAACCATTGAAGCAAAATATTCTGTCATTTAAGGTTGGGCCAAATCCAGGTATGGAATTACGTTTAAATGGTAAAGAAGTTAATTTTGATCAATATCGGATCCAGAGTATGCATTTACGCCATTCACATGGAGAAAACACTCAATCGAAAATGCCAGTTGGATATGAGAAATTACTCTACGATGTCTTGCAAGGCGATTCAGCTAGTTTTTCGCACTGGGAAGAAGTTTATTACTCTTGGAGATTTGTGGATGCGGTTCGTCAAGCTTGGGATGAAGAAAAGCTTTCACAGGATGAATTTCAAAATTATACTTGCGGTTCGATGGGACCACAAGCCGCAAAAGAGTTGCTTAAAGAAGATGGTAATAAGTGGTATTTTAGGCCTGATGAGAATTAAACAGCTGGTATAATATTTATAAATAGTGCATGTTAAAATGGCAGTGGCAAGGTTTTGTTGCTGTCATTTTTGACTAGAATTTTGAAGGAGGTCAGCAAGGTGGATGATCGGAAAATAGTACACATCGATATGGATGCTTTTTATGCATCGATCGAGATGAGAGATGATCCGAAGTTGGCTTCCTTGCCGCTCGTGATCGCTCGTGATCCGCGTAAAACTGGAGGACATGGAGTCGTAGCTACAGCTAATTACGTTGCCCGTTCTTACGGAGTGCATTCTGCGATGAGTAGTCAAGAGGCTTTAAAATTATGCCCACAAGCATATTTTAAAGATCCAGACTTTAAAAAATATCGGGCAGTATCAAACCAAATCCATGAAATATTTCATGAGTATACTGACTACATTGAACCGATCGCATTCGATGAAGCATATTTGGACATTACTGTTAATAAAAAACAGCTGCATTCGGCTATTCAAACAGCACGCATGATTCAACAAGAAATATTTTCTAAAGTCCATTTGACCTGTTCAGCCGGGGTTTCTTATAATAAATTTTTGGCCAAATTAGCTTCTGATTATCGTAAGCCTGTTGGAATGACAGTGGTTCGTCAAGATGAAGTCCACAATTTTTTATTTCCTTTACCGATCGAAAAGTTTCGAGGGGTGGGTAAAAAAACTGTGCCCAAAATGCATCAGTTAGGAATATTCACTGGCAAAGACTTATATCAACTTAGTTCTGGGGAGCTGATCTCACATTTTGGGAAGATGGGTTATGTTTTATACCAACGTGTACGTGGAGTGGATGAGCGGCCAGTTGAATGGAAAAGAATTAGAAAATCTTTGGGTAACGAGCGAACTTTTGATCAGCCGTTAACGACTTTGGCTTCGGTTGATAATTTTTTAAAGAGAAGTGCTGATCGTTTGTCCAAAGAAGTCGCACTTCAACAAAAGCATGGTAAGACCTTAGTTTTGAAGGTCAGAAATTCAGATTTTGAGACGACGACAAAACGAGTCACACTAGACGACTTCTTCCCTAACCGCAGTGAAACTTTTCAATTTTATGGCAAACAACTTTTAGACCAGATCCAGCCAAATGAACATTATGATATTCGCTTATTGGGGTTAACTTTAACCAATCTAGCTCCCTTAGAATTTGAAAATATTGCCTTACCATTATGGAATAACGCTAGTGATCGTTTAACGTAGTTCATTTGTGTAAAGTGACTTTAAAAATGCTGACTTTTGTATGTGTTACCCAAGAATGTTTTGAAAATCTAGGCCAAAAAATGTATAGTTAAGTGTTAGATAAAAACTGGGGGTAGTTTGTGACCTCAGACATGGGATTTTAAGTAAATAAAAAGCACAAGGAGATTTTTATGTCGACTCAAGAAAAAATAATTGAACAGATCGAAAAATACCAAACCATTATTATTCACCGTCATCAACGTCCAGATCCAGATGCTATCGGTTCTCAATGTGGACTGGCAACTATCATCCGTGACAGTTTTCCTGATAAGACTGTTTATCAGGTTGGATCAAAAGCCAATGGATTGGCCTGGATCGATTCGGAACAAGAAGTACCAGACCAAGCATATCAAAATGCTTTGGTGGTCGTAGTTGATACTGCCAATACCCCACGGGTCGATGATACACGATATACGAAAGGAAAAATGATGATCAAAATTGATCATCATCCAAATGATGATGATTTTGGTGACCTGACCTGGGTCGTTCCTGAAGCTTCAAGTACCTCAGAGTTAATTTTTGATTTAGTGGACTCCTCAAACGGGAAACTGCGACTTTTAAAAGATGCTGCTCGAATGTTATATGCGGGTATCGTTGGGGACACGGGTCGTTTTATGTATGATGCAACGACACCACATACGATGCGTGTAGCCGCTGGATTAATGGAAACTGGTTTTGATGCTGCTAGCGTTAACCGTCAGTTAGATGACATTGAACCAGCTGTAGCTCGGCTTTCAGCCTATGTTTGGGAAAACATGCAGATCACTGTCAATAATGCCGCATATATTGTTTTAACATCTGATATTTTAAACAAGTTTGAGTTGGGAGATGCTGGAACTGCTGGGATCGTACCTTTGTTAGGCAAAGTCTCAACTGTTAAATGTTGGACGATTTTTGTTCAGCAAAAAGATGGTTCTTACCGCTTACGTATTCGTTCAAAAAAGGCGGTCATCAACGAGTTAGCTAAACAATACGGCGGTGGCGGCCATCCGTTAGCTAGTGGGGCAGTTATCAAAGATGACTCTCAAATCTCCGAATTTGTAAAGAAACTAGACCAAATCGCAGCGAGCGATACAGGAGAAAGTAATGACAAATAAATTTTCTGATTATAATTTTAAGCCCTTTATTAAACAGGCTTTAGAGAAATTAAACTTTACGGAGCCGACGGAAGTACAAAAACGGCTCTTGCCGCCGATCATGCATGGTAAAAGTGTCGTCGGCCAAGCACAAACTGGAAGTGGGAAAACGCACGCTTTCTTATTGCCAATTTTTAATACGATCGACTTGACACAACATGAAGTCCAAGCAGTGATCACTACGCCTAGTCGTGAGTTAGCTTATCAAATTTATGATGCTGCCAAACAAATTTCTGCTGAATCGAAACAAGAGATCATGGTAGCTAATTACGTAGGTGGTACCGACAAGAAAAGGCAAGCAGCTAAGCTAGAAAAACATCAGCCTCAAGTTGTGATCGGTACACCAGGACGAATTTTAGATTTGATCAATAGTCATGTTTTAGACATTCATCTGACTAAATATTTTGTAGTTGATGAAGCGGATATGACACTTGACATGGGATTTTTGAAAGAGACAGACGCGATTGCTTCAGCTTTACCACAAGATCTGCAAATGATGGTATTTTCAGCGACGATCCCCGTTAAATTAGAACCTTTCTTGAAGAAGTATATGAATAATCCTGTGATTGAAGTTGTTGAAAATCAAGCTATTATTAGTCCGACAGTACAAAACTGGTTAATCTCAACTAAAGGGCGTGATCGTAATCGCTTGATCTACCAATTACTAACGATTGGCGAACCTTATTTAGTTTTGATCTTTGCAAATACAAAAGAAAGAGTTGACGAACTGACTGAGTATTTACGCAAATGTGGTTTGGAAGTTGCCAAGATCCATGGTGGTTTACAACCACGTGAAAGAAAACGAGTTATGAAAAAGATTCATAATTTGGACTATCAATTTGTTGTTGCCACTGATTTAGCTGCGCGCGGCATTGATATTGAAGGTGTTTCACACGTAATAAACGATGACTTGCCAAATGATTTGGAATTTTTCGTTCATCGTGTCGGTCGGACTGGACGTAATAATATGCCTGGTACCGCCATTACCTTGTATGGACCAGAAGATGATCAAAAAGTTAATGAACTGGAACAAATGGGAATCTCGTTTGCACCGAAAGCTTTGAAAAACGGCGAAATTGTCGATTCTTATGATCGTGAACGTCGAGCTAAACATAAGAAACGTCACGACCCAATGGACCCTTCTTTACGTGGGATGGCTAAAAAAGAAAAAAACAAGCATAAACCCGGTTATAAGAAACGGATCAAAAAAGCAATCAAGAAAGATCAACAGCAAAAACGTCGGATCGAGCAGCGTGCTAAACGGCGGAAAAAATAAACATTCAGACATAGCGTGCAATATTTATAAAGTAAGTGACTGAATTTTTAAGCGAAAGTTTGCTCTGATTGACTTTTAGCGAAAAAATCACTATACTTTTTAGTTGTGAATGATTTAGGGATATATTTATCGTTAGTTCGTTTGAGAGAGGATCCGGTCGGTGCAAGGATCTACGACAGACAATTAAATGCTACCCATGATAAATTTAAATAATAGCTATGAAAAGCACTAAGAGGTTAACGATCAGCATCGTTGCAAGCAAGGTGGTACCGCGCATTTAGCGTCCTTGTTAGCAACGATGTTTTTTGTCCAATTTTAATTTTTGAATTTGATAGTTATTGAATTGGCGATGAATGTTTGTAAGTATACTTAAGGTAAGTTTTTATTTGAAAGATGTAATGCGGAAAGGAATTTTTTTATGAAAGAATTATCTAGTGCACAAATTCGTCAAATGTATTTAGACTTTTTTAAAAGTAAAGGACATGATGTATTAAAAAGTGCTCCTTTAATTCCCAAAGATGACCCGACTTTATTGTGGATCAACTCTGGAGTTGCTACGATGAAAAAATACTTTGATGGCTCCGTTGTACCTAAAAATCACCGTTTGACAAGTTCACAAAAGTCGATCAGAACTAACGATATTGAAAATGTGGGACATACAGCACGCCACCATACTTTGTTTGAAATGTTAGGTAATTTTTCAGTTGGTGATTACTTTAAGGAAGAAGCAATTGCATGGGCTTGGGAACTATTAACCAGCGAAAAATGGTATGCGATGGATCCTGATAGACTCTTCATTACCGTTTATCCTAAGGATCAAGATTCAAAGAAGATCTGGAAAAAAGTTGGTGTTGATCCAACACATATCTATGAAGCTGAAGATAACTTCTGGGATATTGGTCAAGGCCCTTCAGGTCCAGACTCAGAAATATTCTATGACCGTGGTCAAGCTATGAATAATTTATCAGAAGATGATCCAGAAAGTTATCCAGGTGGTGAAAATGAGCGTTATCTTGAAATTTGGAATATCGTCTTTTCAGAATTTAACCATAAACCAGATAACACTTATGAGCCATTGCCACATAAAAACATTGATACGGGGATGGGCTTAGAACGGTTGGTTTCGGTATTCCAACATGCTAAAACTAACTTTGAAACTGACCTATTTATGCCATTGATCGAAAAAACAGCAGAATTCTCAAATGGATATGAATATGGGAAGGATGCGACTGTTGACGTTTCCTTCAAGGTGATCGCCGATCATATTCGGTCGATCACGTTTGCCATTGGTGATGGTGCTTTACCAACAAATGATGGTCGTGGTTATGTGATCCGTCGTTTGATCAGACGCGCAGTTATGCATGGACGCAAATTGGGTATTGAAGATGCATTTTTGTATAAACTCGTGCCAGTTGTTGGTAAAATTATGCAGTCAGCTTATCCGGAAGTGTTAGAACAAGCTGATTATATTAAAAAAGTAGTCCAAGATGAAGAAAATCGTTTCAACGAAACCTTAAAAGACGGTATGGAATTAATGGGACAACTCATTAATGAAACTAAGGAAAAAGGCCTGGATACTATTTCCGGTAAGCCAGTGTTCAAGTTGTACGATACCTATGGTTTTCCGGTAGAGTTAACGGAAGAATTTGCGGCCGATAACGACTTAAAGGTCGACCAAGCTGGTTTTAAAAAAGAGATGCAGGCGCAAAAGGACCGTGCGCGGGCTGCACGCAGTGATGCGAAGTCGATGGGGGTCCAAGATGCATTGCTGACTGACATTAAAACGCCTAGTGAATATGTCGGCTATGATTCTTTGAGTGCAACTGGTGTTTTAAAAGACATCATTGTCAAAGGAAAAGTGTTGAATAAAATTTCCGATGGACGTGCACGATTGATTTTCTCACAAACTCCGTTTTATGCTGAAATGGGAGGTCAGGTCGCTGATACAGGAGTTATCAAAAATTCAACTGGTGAAGTCGTCGCAAAAGTGACTGATGTCCAACATGCGCCTAATGGTCAGAACTTGCACACAGTCGAGGTCAGATCAGCGATGGTTTCTGGCGAAGAATATCAATTAGAAGTTGATATTAAACGACACAATAAAGTTAAAAAGAATCATACAGCTACTCACTTGTTAGACCAAGCTTTACGTGATGTTTTAGGTGAGCATACGCATCAGGCTGGTTCTTTAGTTGAACCAACTTATCTTCGTTTTGACTTTACCAATATGGGTAATGTGACTGATGAACAATTATCGCAAGTTGAACAGATCGTTAATGAAAAAATTTGGGAAAATATTGCGGTAACAACGACGGTCACCGATTTAGAATCCGCTAAGAAAATGGGTGCGATCGCTTTATTCTCAGAAAAATATGGAGATGTGGTCCGTGTTGTTTCTGCTGGTGATTATTCACGTGAATTTTGTGGTGGTAACCATGTTGAAAATACAAGCGAGATCGGCTTATTTAAGATCATTTCCGAATCAGGGATCGGTGCTGGTACGCGTCGGATCGAGGCTGTAACTGCCCGCGAAGCTTTTGAATACCTCGAAGGGCAAAATAATTTGTTACAAACAATTGCTGTAGATCTAAAAATAGCTAAGACTAAAGATGTCCCTGCAAAAGTTGAAAGTTTGTTAGATAATGTTAAACAATTAGAAAATAAGGTACAAAGTTTGGAAGATAAATTTGCTAGTCAGCAAGCAGAAAACATCTGGGAAAATGTTCAACAAGCGGGTGGCCATACGGTAGTTGCTGCACAGGTCAATGTCTCAGGTATGAATCAGTTGCGACAATTAGCTGATCAATGGAAGGCAAAAGAAATTTCTGATGTTTTGATTTTAGCTACTAAAGCTGGTGAAAAAAAGGTCAACTTGTTGACAGCAATGTCTGCTAATACTGTTACAAAAGGGCTTAAAGCTGGCGATTTGATTAAAAATATTGCACCGATTGTTGGCGGTGGCGGCGGTGGCCGTCCAGACTTAGCACAAGCCGGTGGGAAAAAGCCAGCTGGTATATCAGAGGCCTTAAAACAAGGTGTTCAATGGATTGCAGAACAAGAAAGGTAATTTTATACTGGACAAATAGATTTCATTTCTATCTCTAAATGATTACGTCTTGGTTACAAGTTGCACATTTCATTGTTACACACTCGATGTTTTAGTAAAATTGTAGTAGGAGTAACTGTTAACGCGGAGGTGCAGGAAATATGAGTTCGTTGGATGAAACGAGATACTTTGATTTTAATGACAATGACCCTAGAGATGTCCATGATACTCTTGAAATAGTTTATCGGTCATTAGAAGAAAAGGGATATAACCCGATCAATCAGATCGTTGGATATTTATTGTCAGGTGATCCTGCCTATATTCCACGATTAAATGATGCGCGCAATTTAATCCGTAAACATGAACGTGATGAGATAGTTGAGGAACTGGTGCGTTCGTATTTAAATAAGGAGGATCAACGCTAGTGTCACGAATTATGGGCCTAGATGTCGGCTCGAAGACAGTCGGTGTAGCAGTTAGTGATCAGTTAGGCTGGACTGCTCAAGGCGTAGAGATCATTAAAATCGATGAGGAAAATGAACAATTTGGCTTAGAACGTGTGGCCGAATTAGTCGACCAATACGAAGTCACTGGCTTTGTTGTGGGTTTACCTAAAAATATGAACAACACGCTCGGACCACGAGTTGATGCTAGTCAAGCTTATGGGGAACGTTTGAAAGGACGATTTGGTTTTCCGGTAGATTATCAGGACGAACGTTTAACGACAGTCGAAGCGGAAAGAATGTTAGTCGAGCAAGCTGATGCTTCACGTAAAAAGCGTAAAAAGGTGATCGATAAATTAGCTGCAAGCTTGATTTTACAAAATTACTTGGATGGTCACGGGAAATTACTACAAAATCTCTAAGAAATGAGGCGTTCTTAATGAGTGAAGAACAAAATAATACTGAAAATAAAATCACTTTAGTTGATGATAATGGAAATGAGACTGAATATGATATTTTATTTACCTTTGATTCAAAAGATTATGGTAAGTCTTACATCCTTTTGATCCCGACTGATTCTGAACCGGAAGAACAAGTTGATGTTTCAGCTTTTTCTTTTGATCCTAATGAAGAAAATAGTGAAAATGGGGACATTGATTTAGTAGAAATTGATGATGATGATGAATGGCAAATGGTTGAAGATGTATTAGATACATTTTTAAATGATGAAAATATGCAATGATCATAGGTTGAATTAATGAGCAATAAGAACAGCTAAAGCCGATTTCAAGGTTTTAGTTGTTTTTTTATCTAGGTTAATGTTAATCGTAGGAGTTGAATTTCGATTAAAAATCAGGCATTAAGCTTAAAGCGTGAAAAAATTATGCTAAAATGAAATTTGTGTATTAAATTGGGGGATTGGAGGAGCTAGGATGGCTGCAAATAAAAAAAGATTTAAGTTAAAAATAGCCAATAAAAATTATGTTGTGATCGGGGATAGTACGCCAGAGCATATGCGTGCCGTCTCACATTTAGTAAATGAGCAGCTGACTGAGATCATGAGTGAAAATGTTAGTCGAGAAGATGCGGCTGTTTTATTAGCGATCAATGCTGTTTCCGACCAATTAAGAAAGCAAAAAGAATTAGATGATATTAAGGATAAAAAATCACATGATGGTGAACAGTAGGTGAGTATATGTTAGTTTCGCTGATAATTCTACTGATTTTAGTCTTAGGTTTTCGCTATGGTTATAAGCGCGGTTTAATACAGACTCTGATCAGTGTGGTTGGCTATGTAGTAGTATTCCTTTTATCCTTATATTTATCTGGTCCATTTGGAGACTTTTTAACCAAATATATGCCTGCATTAGACCAGAGCGCAAGTAATGCTGGTACTGTTACGATGATCTTTTATCGGGTATTGGCATTTTGGATCATTGCTATTTTTGGCGGGATCATACTCAGGGTAGTTACGCAGACATTTACTTCGATCACAAAATTACCAGTGATTTCACAAGTGAATCGTCTGGCTGGTGGTTTGGCGTGGTTAATTATTTTTTATATTATTGTATTTTTTGCTTTATTGTTATTGACTACTAGTCCAACATCACAAGTACAGGATTCGTTAACGAGTTCACCAGTTGCAGAATTTATTATAAAAGAAACGCCTGTTTTTTCAAAAGATATCTGGGAAAATTGGCTGAATAGATAGTTATTAAAGTTGGTTAAATAAGAGAGGTGGAAAAAATGAATGAGAAAAGTCTGAACACATTAGAGTATTTTAAAATCAAGCAACAAGCGCAGCAATATTTAGTTACAGACCTAGGAAAAAAAGAGCTGAAACATCTCAGTCCGTATATAAATAAGACTGAAATTGAAGCGGCATTGGATGAAACTAAAGATGCAGCAGATATTTTGCGCTTACAAGGTGGAATACCTCTACCAAAAATCGTTGATGTCAAGCCGTTCTTGAAAAGATTAGATATCGGGGCGACTCTTAGTGCCAAAGAACTAGCAGCAGTTGGAAAGATTTTACGTGTTACTAACGAAGTGCGTCGCTTTTTTAGGGACTTGCAAGATGATGAAGTGGATTTGACTAAACTTTACGAAACAGCATTTGAATTAGAAACGCTACCACAAGTTACTAAAAAATTAGCTTTGTCGGTCGAAAACGATGGACATGTGACTGATGATGCTTCTAGTTTATTGAAGAGTTTGCGTCGACAGATAATTACCACTGAACAAAGCATTCGTGATACTTTGGCTGAATTTACGCGTGGAAAGTCTGCCAAATATTTAAGTGAAGCGGTTGTAACTATTCGGCAAGATCGTTATGTTATACCGGTTAAGGCAGAATACCGTAATGTTTTTGGTGGTCAAGTTTATGATCAAAGTGCTAGTGGGCAAACCTTGTTTATTGAGCCCAAACAAGTTGTTTCTTTAAATAACCGTTTGTCTCAACAAGAAGCTGCGCAAAATGAAGAAATCCGCCGAATCTTACGCGAACTTTCAGAGTTGATCGCACCTTATACAGCTGAAATCGAAGCTAACGCCAAACTACTGGGGCATTTGGATCTCGCAAACGCTAAGGCAGTCTATGCTAAAAATATAGGTGCGACCGAACCTGCTATTACGGATGAACAGTTCTTGTATTTTAGACATGCATGGCATCCCTTGTTGGACCTAAAAAAAGCAGTTAAAAATGATATTATGCTTGGCCAGGATTTTAAAACAATGCTGATCACTGGACCAAATACAGGTGGGAAGACAATTACCTTGAAGACGATCGGTTTGATCCAGTTAATGGGACAATCCGGTTTCTTTATTCCTGCTGGTGAGGGCAGTCGGATCGGTATTTTTGATGAGATTTTTGCTGATATTGGTGATGAACAATCAATTGAACAAAATTTGAGTACCTTTTCGTCACATATGACAAATATCGTTAGTTTTTTGGATAAAATTACACCACATTCACTAGTTTTATTTGATGAGTTAGGTTCAGGGACTGATCCACAAGAAGGGGCTGCACTTGCTATTGCAATTTTGGATGATGTAGCTGCTAAAGGAAGTTACGTAGTTGCTACCACTCATTATCCCGAGTTAAAAGTTTATGGATATGAACGACCTGAAACAGTCAATGCTTCGGTTGAGTTTGATAGCATGACCTTAGAACCGACTTATAAATTGCTGATCGGTGTACCTGGTCGGAGTAACGCTTTGGATATTTCTAGTCGTTTAGGTTTGCCACAAACAATAATTGATTCAGCTTCACAATTCGTTTCAAAAGATAGTCAAGATCTGAATAATATGATTGGTGATTTGGTGCAAAAAAGGCATGATGTAGAAGAAGAAAAAATTCATACGCAGCAGTATTTAAAAGAATCTGAGCAATTGCACTCAGACCTTGAAAAAGCATATGCAGCTTTAAATGAGCAACGTGATCAATTATTAGAAAAAGCTAAACAAAAGTCAAATGATATGGTGAATGAAACATCTAAAAAAGCTGATCAAATTATTGCTGACTTACGTCAAATGCGTCTTTCAGGCGGGTCTAATATTAAAGAAAATGAGTTGATAGATGCAAAAGGGCAAATCAATCAACTTCATCAGCCTGAGAATTTAAAGAAGAATAAAGTCTTGAAACGTGCTAAGCAAAAACATGATCTTCACCCAAATGATGATGTATTGGTTAAAACTTATGGGCAAAAAGGTGTTTTACTTCGTAAAGCGGGTAATCATGAATGGGAAGTTCAGATCGGGATCTTGAAAATGAAAATCAACGAAAATGACTTGGAAAAGATCTCTGTACCCGATGAAAATGCTAAAGGAAACCGAACATCTGTTAAACGGACTGCTAGCAGTGGTATTTCTACTAGTCTTGATTTGAGAGGGCAACGTTATGAAGAGGCGTTGACTAATGTTGATCGTTATCTGGATAGTGCACAGTTAGCGGGATATTCTACTGTGACTTTGATTCATGGAAAGGGTACAGGTTCATTGCGTTCAGGAATCACTCAATATTTAAAGAATAATCGAGCGGTTAAAAATTTTGAATATGCTTCGCCTAATGCAGGAGGAAATGGTGCTACGGTCGTTCATTTAAAATAAAAACCAATGCTTAAACGGTTAATGCTAAAAAGCTGATTTCTTATCTTTGAATACAAAAGGGGTTGAGACATAACCAGCTGTGCGATTCTAAAAGGGCCTTCGATCTATCCCATTAAATGGGTTAAATCGAAGGCCCTTAAACGTGTGCCAAAAGATTGAAGCTTCACTGTAACAACGATTGAGTTACTCTGGTTTTGCACTTTGCTACGCTCCAAAATAACACAATCATCGTTACAAGTTGGGTTCAAAACATCTTTTGTTTCACTCTCATTAAATATCTTAATATTATCAGCGGAAATATACGGAATAGACTTTTAAATTCAAACATCTGATTTATTTACTGAAATAATAAAGTCTAATTTCACAATTACTGATCTTCATTTTCTAAAAGATTAATAATGTTATCTTGCTCAAGCTCTTCGTGTTTTCCATGACTATCCCAGTCAATTTTGACTAAAATAGTGACAATATCTTTTTTAGTACTCGTGACTATGGCTTCTGTTAAATTACCTAATTGATTTTGAATAGTTTCTGCAAGAAAACCAGCTTCTAATAAAAAATTGGCATTGTTTGATAATTGTAATCTGGTTTGAATAACTGGACCAGAAAGTTCAAATGTTTGTGTGCTTTTTTGGGATTTAACACGTTTTAATTCTCCCCAGCCAGCTTTATCAAAGAATACAGACAATTCCTCGTCTTTGTTCAACACAAAATCACGGGCTAATTTTTTGCCCGCCCAATACAAGATGTTGCCATCCTTACCAGTGAGGGCAGGAATCAAATCATCACGGAGAAGTGTGGTCGAAAAATTTTGTGTACTTGCTGAAATATCGAAAAATTTTTTTGACATCAATTTTTGCTCCTTTAGGTTACTGATTTACATTATACATGCATTTATTCTATGAAACCAAAAGAAATTTTTTTGTTTTTTTGTTTTTTTAGAA
>NZ_KB714688.1:736-3715 GCF_000349725.1 Ligilactobacillus pobuzihii E100301 = KCTC 13174 | reverse complement strand
TAACCACAGCCGCTGCCTTTTTTGGAGTTGTGATGAACTTTGCATACTTATTTGCTGGCACAATTTCTACTAACCCAACTTATGTTCTTTTGGGCATGTTGATCATGATCGCAGGATTCAATGCTGGTAAAATTGGTTTGGACCATTGGGTAGTTCCGTTCATGCGTGAAAAGATGCCATGGTTAAAACGATCCGTTGAATAACCTGCTTATCAAAATTCTTATTGAATTCATTACAATAAGCTAATTTAGGTTACATAAAAAGACACGGGCAATGATCCGTGTCTTTTTGCATATAAAATATTTTTTATTACTTACCTTCCATGTACTGTTCATACTTAATTAAAAGCTGCCCAATCTCCGGTTTTTTATGGATCGCAACTACATCATACTGTAAGTCTGGAAATTTAGGAATGTACTTTAACACATTTGGGTAAAAATCAGGGATCGAGAATTCACGTGGATATAAAGCAAGACCTTTTGATAGCTCAACGTTAGCTGTCGCAGAATCAAAACTATCCAAATAAACTACTTCTGAATAACTAATGCCCATTTTTTTCAAAATAATACGGATCTTTTGCTGAACATCATTACTGTCTGTCGCCGTCCATTTCTGCAAAAAAAGTGGTTTCTTTTTCACAACTCTAGTCTTAACTTTTCCTTCTTTATCAAAAATATCTTTATTGGCTAAAATGCAAAAATTTGCCATTCCGATCGGAGAAGAATTAATATTTTTAATTTTACTTACCGCTGTTGAAAAGCTCACCAAAATATCGTAATCACCAGCATCTAGCCTAGTAATACTGTCTGAAAACGATTCAGTATCTAGTTGAATCTCCATGGTGGGGTCCAGTTTCTGAAGATTATTCGCCAAAACAGTGGCCCAATATCCAAATCCTCTTAAATAACGTATCTTAAGAACATGCTTTTGGTTTCCCGAGTGCTTTAGATTCGTTAGATTATCTGCAAAAGACTGGTAATCTTTGATCAATTTGATTGAATCGCGATACAACACTTCCCCAGCAGGCGTTACCATAAAATGAGAAGTTGAGCGATCGATCAGCTTAACATCTAATTGCTGTTCTAAATTTTTAACAGAATTACTAATAGCTGTTTGTGAAATAAAATTCCGTTTGGCCGCAGAGGTAAATCCCTGGGTCTCAACTACATCCACAAAATACTTAAATGGTAAAATATTATAGTTCATATTAATTCACAACCTTAAAATAACACGTGAATAGTGGCCAACGATCTACTAAAATGAATTACTAGCTTCTTGCTGTTCTTGCTCAGAAAGCAAACCGTTCACTACCGTATCAGCCGCTTCTTTTTGTTTTGGCCAAGTTAACATAACTTCAATGCCATTTTTTAGACTACTTTTAGAAAACTTATGCAGATCAGCTTGGATAATTTGATTAACTGGCCTGGTTTCTGAAGTAAGAATGTTGATCTTAACCTGGTGCTTTTCTGCGCCAATTTCGAGTTGACATACATATGTTCCTAATGGTGGCAGCTGTTGATATTTATTATCAATTTTAATTTGCTGATCAGGCAATAATTTTCCCCCAACCATATATTCATGCCCCAATAACTGACAAGCCTCGGCCATTTTACCAGTTGCGATCAACTTACGGATCCTAGTAGAGCTTATTTTATGTTTATTTTCATTTTTCTTTGGAACCGTTACTGTTCGGAAGTCAGGCTCTCCTAATTTTCGCAAGAGTTCCATGTCACCCAGTCCATATTGACCAAATGTAAAATCAAAACCCGCAACTGCAACCTTAACTCGGAGATCGATCAAATATCTTTGCACAAACGTTTCGGGGCTTAATGTTGCAAAAGCATGCGAAAATTCCACAACAAATAAATAATCCACTTTTTGTTTTTCCATTAGGTCCACTTTTTGTGGCAGGGTATTTAAATAACGAAACGAAGTTGTTTCTGGATCGGTAAACAACATCGACGAATGACGATCAAATGTCATTACTGCTAAAGGCAATTGTTTTTCTTGCGCATATTTACGTGCCGTGTTGATCACCCCTTGGTGTCCGCGGTGAACCCCATCAAAGAAGCCCAATGCCATTACCATCGGTCGCGCGAATTTTTCAGGATCAAATTCGCTCGATTTTAGATAATAAACTTCCAAATACTTCTCCTCCATTCTAACTTTTATATCTGCACTGTCACAGTAATAGTAATCAAAGTCATTTAGTTTAACGCTGAATACTAAACTGCATGAGAAAAAATATATTTGCCAAATCAGTTCGGCAAATATATAATATCTAAAAATTATTTTTAATAATTTAGCTATAATTTATTTTAAGAAAAACATTGTAAACGATTTAGCTACGCACACTTTAACGATACACCATAGAAGCATGCAATGCAAGCAGCCCTTTAAAACCCATATAATTAACTTTTATATGTAACTACTTCCCTTATTTTTTGTAAAATTTAGCTACGGATACATCCTTAACACCATCTACACCATAGTTATGTAGTTCATTATGTAACCATTTCTAATCTTTATTCATCACTTCTAACACACCTGAATCAACTTAACCATCCACAACGACCGGACATCATCATCTCCTCTAAAACTGTAATAATATCGTTTTGTTTAAGTATCGCTCTTTGAACATTTTTATGTCTGGAACCCCAGCAGAACGTAATTAAATATATACCCCAATTGTCAAATCAAGTGCGACAAGTGTAAAGCTTAAACTATAAGTGAAGATAGATGTTAGTTCAGTGGGAGGCCGGCCAGGAAGCGTAGCGAATGGCCGGCCTCCCACTGTCGAACTTTAGCCACTACTTATTTGGCTGGGCTAATTCATTTTCTAATGCTTCTTGGGCGGAATGATAACCTAAGATCCGGCGATATTTGCCATTTAAAGCATTTTGCGCCCGCTGTATTTCCTCTGGTGTGACTTGCCTCAGTGAGTGTCCTTTAGGGAAAAATTCACGTAAAAGCCCATTC
>NZ_KB714688.1:0-726 GCF_000349725.1 Ligilactobacillus pobuzihii E100301 = KCTC 13174 | reverse complement strand
GCGCCCGCTGTATTTCCTCTGGTGTGACTTGCCTCAGTGAGTGTCCTTTAGGGAAAAATTCACGTAAAAGCCCATTCGCACGCTCATTGCTGCCTCGTTCCCAGGGCGAAGAAGGATGCGCGAAGTAACTTGTAGTTCCTTTTAAACGACTTTGCTCCGAAAACTCTGCTCCATTATCAAAAGTGAGCGTCTTAAAAAGTGTGGGGGCTTGTTTAATAACCTTTTGCACAGCTGCTAAGCAAGTTTGTGCGTGATAATTAGGGACCTTAAGCACGATTTCATACCGCGTTTTTCGCTCAGTTAAAGTCAAGAGTGCCGGCTCACTAGCTTTTCTAACCCCTTTAACTAAATCAGCTTCCCAATTGCCGAATGTCAAGCGTTGCTTGACGTCTGCCGGCCTTTTTTCGATCGAGAGGCCCAAGTTTTTCTGATTCTGCCTGACATGGGTATGTTTTGTCGTTTTTATTCTCCGCCGGAGTTTTTGTGGCAAATCAATATTCCTGAGCGGCAATAACCCTTGATCTATATAACGGTAAACTGTGGTTACCGACGGTGTCGGTTTGTCAGGATGGATTCGTTTGAAGTAGGCCGTAAAACTGGCCACACTTTGGGAACGAAAAGGTCGCTTCAATTCTTTTGCTAACATTGCAAAATATAACCAACAATTACGTGTCAGCGGTTTTGAATGACACTGACTACGATTTTTCCGATAATTTATCTGACCGG
>NZ_KB714687.1:83094-85000 GCF_000349725.1 Ligilactobacillus pobuzihii E100301 = KCTC 13174 | reverse complement strand
TTGTGTGGTAACTAATATGATAAACGATATTTCGCCACTATGGCGTTTTTTGTGTTAATTTTTTTAATTGGCTAACTTCATTTTAAAATCTCCCTTGAAACTTTAAAATCCCATAGAGTATCTTCAGTAATAAAATCTCCGTCGCCACTAGTGATCAAATCAGTATATCCGCCTTCAAAAGTGAAACCATCTACCTTTTTTGGACCATACTGCTCAAAAAAATTTAAGGAAAGTTGAACCATCGTCCTGATATTTTCAATGGTTGCTTGACTTGCTTAATTCGTTTTGTTACGGAACAGCCCATTAAATTTTTCATTTCACTTATTTCCTTTGACTATTATTAACAATTTAAATTACAAACTTTTATTTATTCTAAAAGCAAAGATTGTACTCTATCTAATCTTTATCAGTATAAAAACTGCCAAGCTTATATGTTGTCACTGGTTCAACATAATATTCGTATTTAGCAACTAGATCGCAAATTTGGTCACCATTTATCAGAGTAATAACTCTAGTTCCTACTTTTGCCGTTTTAATAGCTTCACGTGTAAAGTCTGAAGTAGTAATAAATATCCCATATTCAGCATTATACTTATCCATCGCACCACGAAACTTATCAATTTCAGGTGCAGATACCTTACCTTCCCAACGTTTGGCCTGAAGAGCTACCCTAGTGGTTCGAAAATCATCAGAAGTAATATAGCCAAAACCATCAAGACCACCATCACCGACATAGCGCACACCAACATTCTCATCTAAGTCAACGCCCATATGAGTCAAAAGCCCCCTGCTAAAAAGCTCGAACTTTTGAGGTTGCATTTTAATCAAGTATCCTAATAAATTTTCTTTCCATGATTCAATTTCTGTATCTTCTTCTGATTCGTCTTCAGACATTTCACTCTTACTGCTTTCTGCCTCATGAACCATTGGCCAAACATCTTTTTTAGGATCAAAATGTGAATCAATCGACCGACCTTTTTCTGAAAGTTCCAAGATCCTATTATCATCAGTATTGATATAACCAGCTGTAATTAGGTGCTTGACTGCAAAATTAAATCGATATTGAAATGGATAGTACTTGGCACCAGTTTTTTTAGATATTCTAGTTTCATCAACTGTTTCCTCAGAAATAAGGTTAGAATGGTCACGAATTTCTCTCCGAATTTCTTTGCGAGTTACCTTTCCACCAAGCATTCCCATCGCGGAAAGTGCTTCTCCCATAATTAAACTTTCGTATCTCAAATTTTTATTTTCAGTCACGAAAAAAATTCCTCCCAAAATTTGTATATATATAATTCCCTCATCAACTCAATAATACAAAACTACATAGAGTATAAAATGGATTCAACTTTCCCCTATCAGTACCAATTTTTAATAACCGCGCACGCCTTTACCGAGATACTGTCTAGTCAAAAGATCAAGTGAATTTTTGGTTGGACCCAAATTTTTTTCATAGATATCACGGTAGACATGCAACAATTTTTTCAGGCGAAAGTTTATATCATCCTTGTCAAAATTACTCAGATTAAGTGTGGTACTATCAAGCCAGCGAGTCATATCTTCGTATTCTTCTCCCGTTCCCTTTTTCAAGATCTGCTCCAGCTCTGCCAGACCGCCAGGACCGCCGACATCCTCAACAACCCCAAACCTTTGTCCTTCAAGAACACGAGGAAGAAGTTTCAAAGAAATTTCTTCTTCCCTAGATTCTTCCAAAAAGACAGATATTACCCAACCATCACCATAATCGTAAGCAAATTTCAATTTGGCATAGTCATTTACGAGACCCAACATCTCAGAAACAGTAACTCTGTCTGGCATGGCGAGTAATTCATTCTCTTTCAAACTAACTTCATCAAATGGGAACTCAAAGTGAACATCTTGCAACACAGTCTGACCCTTAAATTTT
>NZ_KB714687.1:0-82989 GCF_000349725.1 Ligilactobacillus pobuzihii E100301 = KCTC 13174 | reverse complement strand
CCCAGCCATTTTCACACCTTCAATAAAACTGTCACGCCTGTATTGCGTTAGTGAAAACAAGTGGCTCGCCTGCATTTCAAACATTATCATGATGCAATATGACAGCTCTGCCATCGTTTTTTCTCCATTAATTTCAAAGCGACGCCAAACCAATGGTTTATAGTCGTTTAATTCTGCGTAGAAGCGAAAAATTTTGTGTTTGGTCATAATGATCCCTCCTCGATTCTTTAAAAATTAATTTCGTTCCAATACCGCGATCGTTTCAACATGTGTTGTTTGTGGAAATTGGTCAAATGGTTCAAGTGGTCGTTTGACAGAGTAACCTTGCTCACCAAAACGTTCGATATCGCGCACTAAGGTTGCCGGATTGCAGCTGACATACACTACTTTTTGTGGCGCAGTTTTAGCAGCAGCTTCGATAAAGTTCGCAGTTAAGCCTTTACGTGGCGGATCGACCACGATCACATCAGGATCGACTCCAGCGTTTGCCCAGTGTTGCATCTTTTCTTCAGCATTGCCTACCTCAAAGGTTAAATTATCCAGTTTATTGATCCGTGCATTTTCTTTTGCGTCTTCAATTGCTTCCGGCACGATCTCAACACCATAAACTTCTTTAGCGGCTTTGGCTAAACTCAAGGAGATCGTTCCGATCCCACAGTATGCGTCTATCACAGTTTCCTCACCATGTAAATCAGCTAATTCAACTGCACGAGCATATAATTTCTCTGTTTGTTCAGGATTGACCTGGTAGAAAGACTGCGCAGAAATATTAAAAGTCAGTCCATTTAATTGATCCTGGATGTAATTACGTCCACGCATGATTTTAGTCGTTTTGCCCAAAATAACATTCGTCTTATCTGGATTGATGTTTTGTTGAACACTGATCACGTCAGGGCATAGTTCTTGAATCTTAGCTGAAATTTCAGCTGCACCTTTTAATTTCTTCGTGCGTGTGATCAACACAACCATCACTTCACCACTATAATGACCCCGACGGACCATCACATTACGGATCACACCGGTATGTTTTTCTTCGTTATAAGCTGGTACGTTATACTCACGCAAAATATCACGGACTGTCAAGATGACTTCATCGATACGTGGATCTTGAATCTCATAATCTTCCAGTGGAATAAAATTATGGCTACCACGACGGAAGAACCCCGTCGTTAACTGCCCCTTGTAGTTACGAGTAGGAACTTGAGCTTTATTTCGGTAATGACGTGGTTTGTCCATCCCGACTGTTTCAGTGACCTGTAAATCAGATAGATGTGCTTTTTGTAAAAGATCAGACACTAACTTTTTCTTGTACCTTAGCTGTGCTGGGTAAGCCCAGTGTTGCAGCGGTGCTATCCCCGTTTGCACAAGTTCTTTCTTACCGCCATCGACCCGATCAGGACTAGTGGTCAAATATTTAATTGCTTTGGCAAAGCCATACTTTTTGTCGGCCTTTAAAACATGTAATTTTACTTCTTCGCCGGGCAATGCACCCGCAACGAATAAAGGATAACCATCGACCTTAGCGACGCCCATCCCCTGATAGGTAATATCAGTGATTGTCGCTGTTAGTTCCTCGTTTTTATGGACAGGTATTGTTGTTTTCATTTTAAACTCCTTAATTTTTGGTAGTTCATTTATTTTTTCATTTGGCAAATATTCTTAATTAGACATTGATTCACAGTGTACAAAAGACATCATATAGTTGCAAGTATCACTTATGATGCTTAGCTGCTCCAAACTGTGATTTTGGTCCGTATTTGGCAGCAGCTCCTGAGTAAAGTTCAGTTATTTTGTATCGCATTTCTACTTGTGAAGCATAGTCACGCCGGCTTAGGGTCACTTCTTGCTTTGTGATACTTACTTTAGTGGAGTTGGTATTACATTACGAAATGCAGTACTTACTTTCCTCGAGTTAGGGTCGCATCTCAAAATGTGCTGCTTACTCTCGAATACTTGGTATCACATTTCCATTTGCGACACTTACTTTGGCGGAGTTGGTATTACATTTCGAAATGTATCACTTACTTTCCTCGAGTTAGGTTTGTATCTCGAAATATGCTGCTTACTTTCGAATACTTGGTATCACATTTCCATTTGCGGCACTTACTTTGGCGGAGTCGGTATTACATTTCGAAATGTATCACTTACTTTCCTCGAGTTAGGGTCGCATCTCAAAATGTGCTGCTTACTTTGAAACACTTGGTATCACACTTCCCATTGGAGTACTCACTCCGACCATGTTAGTGACACATACCAACTAGTAACACTTACTTGCCTCAATCTAGGCCCACATTCTTACTTGACAAGTGAATAATACTTGCGACCTGTGCACTCATTTGGTAAGAGCGCCCCATTTCTAAAGTCAAAAAGTGGCCGCAACAACTGCTGTTACGACCACTTCTACCTGCAATACTAACTACTTCTCAGGCGTAGCTGCGTCATCATCAGATTCATGTTGATCGGGAAGCTGTTCCATTTCATGAACGAAACGGTCACGTGCATCTTGAGCTAATGCATTCTCAGCCGTGATCGCAGAATCTGGGATCTGATCAGTGTTAGCACACATTTCAATATGTTGTTTATGATCAATAAAGGTCATTGGGGCATCGCCACCGTACTCACCATCGACGTTGATCATCATCCGTTCACCCGGGGCATCCGCTACGATCTTAGAGGTCTTAACATAGACGATCCTAGAATCATCAACGTGTTTGCCACCGTTAAAGACCTTGCGGATCAAGTGCAAGATCTCAACAAGGTTGCTGGTCTTAACGATGATCAAAGTGAATTTACCATCGTCTAACGAAGCATCAGGTACGATCTGTTCAAAACCGCCGACTGAATTAGTCATAGCGACAAAAAACATTGAAGCCTGACCATCAAAAATGCCCTCGTCATATTCGATATGCATGTCAAGCGGTTTGATCCGGGGTAACAGTTCAGCACCCTTTGCGAGATAAGCTAGGTAACCAAACTGCGACTTTAACTCCGATGGAACGGAATAAGTGATTTCCGATAACAAGCCACCGGCAGCAATATTCACGAAATAGTTCTCGTTTGCCTGACCAATGTCCATTTTGACAGTTTGACCCTTAGCGATGACTTTGGCCGCAGCTAAAGGATCTTCACGTGGGATCTTTAACGCCCTTGCATAGTCGTTAGTCGTTCCAGCAGGGATGATCCCCATCTTTGGTCGCTTAGCCAAAGGTGCGATCCCGTTAACGACTTCGTTGATGGTTCCGTCACCACCAGCGGCGATCAAGAGATCAAAACCATCTTTAGCCGCACGTTTAGCCTCATTTTGAGCGGAATTTTCCTCAGGAGTAGTCGCGAAAGCACTTGTTTCATAGCCGGCATTTTCCATAATGTCTAAAATACCGATCAGGTCCTTCTTCATGGCTTCCCTGCCTGAGGTCGGATTATAAATTACTCGACAACGTTTTTTCATAATTGATCTTTTTTTAGGGAAGTCACCTAAACTAAGAGACTCCCATTACCTTTCTTTCAGACTAGCCATTAGAAGTTTATTAACAACTTTGGGATTGGCCTTACCACGTGTTTGTTTCATGATATTACCGACTAGAAAACCAACGGCCCGGTCTTTACCATTCTTGAAGTCTTCAATCGACTTAGCGTTATTATCCAACACTTCATCTATGATCGGCTGCAAGGTTTGTGGGTCTGATAATTGAACCATACCCTTTTCTTCGACCCAAGCCTTTGGATCAGTATCATTGGCAACGATCTGCTTGAAGACTTTCTTAGCGATCTTACTGGAGATCGTTTCGTCTTTGATCAAACCGATCATTTGTGCCAAATGCTCTGGGGTCAAAGCTAAATCTGCCAGTTCAAGTTTCTTATCGTTCATGTAGGCACTCACATCGCCCATCAACCAGTTAGCCGCTAATTTAGGATCAGCACCGGCTGCAACTGTCGCCTCAAAGAAGTCTGACATTTCCATCGTCTGTGTCAAAACATTGGCGTCATATTCAGTCACACCCCACTCATTGACATAGCGGGCACGTCGTTGTTCAGGCATTTCAGGAATAGAATCTTTAACTTCTTTGATCCAATCATCTGAAATATGGATAGGTGGCAGATCTGGTTCAGGGAAGTAACGGTAATCACTCTTACCTTCCTTAACACGCATCAAGACAGTTTCACCCGTATTAACGTCAAAGCGACGAGTTTCTTGTTGGATACTGCCACCTGCACGGATGACATTTTCTTGACGTTTTTCTTCAAATTTCAAACCAGAACGCACGTGTTCAAATGAGTTCAAGTTCTTCATTTCAGTTTTCGTCCCATATTGGTCAGAGCCAATTGGGCGAACAGAAATATTAACGTCGGCCCGCATGGAGCCTTCTTCCATTTTCACATCAGAAACTCCGGTAAACTGGATCACCTGACGTAATTTCTTCAAGTAAGCATATGCTTCATCCGCTGAAGCAATGTCTGGTTTTGACACGATCTCGATCAGTGGCGTTCCCTGACGGTTCAAGTCAACGTAAGAATATCCGTCTGGATCATGGGTATTTTTACCAGCATCTTCTTCAACGTGCATTTCTTCGATCCCGATCTTCTTTTTAGAACCATCTTCTAGTTCTACTTCCAAGAAACCATCATGACCAATTGGTGTTTGAGCTTGTGTGATCTGATAAGCTTTTGGATTATCAGGGTAGAAATAGTTTTTACGGTCAAAGTGAATATCCTTAGTGATGTGGCAATTCAAGGCTAAAGCAGCACGCATGCCGTATTCCAAAGCACCCTGATTGACTTCTGGCAAAACACCCGGATAACCCCAGTCGATAACGTTGGTATTAGTATTAGGTTCTTGACCGTATTGCACGGGTGCGGGAGAAAATGCTTTAGAATTAGTTTTCATTTCAACGTGGACTTCAAGTCCGATTGTTGTAGCAAAGTTCATTAATTTTCCCCTCCGATCGTTGGAACTTCTTTGTAGAAGTCAGTTGCTTGTTCAAAGGCATAGCCAGCGCGATACATTGTTTCTTCACCAAATTGTGGCGCGATCAACTGCATCCCGATCGGTAAACCATTTGAAAATCCAGCCGGCAACGACATACCAGGTAAACCAGCTAAGTTAACGGGGATCGTTAAGATATCATTCATGTACATCGTAACTGGATCATTGATCTCTTCACCGATTCCAAAGGCTGTTGACGTTGTCGTTGGAGCTAAGATCAAGTCGTAATTTTCAAAGACATTAGAAAAGTCCTGACAGATCAAAGTCCGAACTTGAGCGGCCTTCTTGAAGTAAGCATCGTAAGTTCCGGCAGACAAGGAGAATGTTCCTAACATGATCCGACGTTTAACTTCATCGCCGAATCCTTCGGAACGAGAACGTACATAAACGTCTTCCAAATTCTTAACATCGTCAGCCCGGAAACCATAACGGATCCCATCGTAACGTTGCAAGTTAGAAGAAGCTTCAGAAGAAGCAATGATGTAATAAACTGGTACACCGTACTTACTATACGGTAATGAAACTTCTTCAACCGTTGCACCCAATTTTTCATAAGTCTTGATCGCATTTTTAATAGCTTCGCGCACATCATCGGCAACACCTTGGTCCATGAATTCTTTAGGCACACCGATCCGCATCCCCTTGATATCACCATCAAGTTTAGCAGTAAAATCGGGAACTTCGCGTTCTGATGTCGTAAAGTCATGTTTGTCATGACCTGCGATCGCACTGAGCATCAAGGCATTATCCTTCACGCTGCGTGTCATAGGTCCAACTTGGTCTAAACTAGAGCCAAAAGCAATGACACCATAGCGAGAAACACGCCCGTATGTTGGTTTGACACCTACAATCCCGTTAAAAGCAGCTGGCTGACGGATCGAACCACCAGTATCAGTACCTAAAGCGGCAAGCAATTGACCCGAAGCAACTGCGGCTGCAGGACCACCAGATGAACCACCAGGAACCTTAGTCTGATTCCATGCATTCTTGGTGATTTTGTATGCTGAGTTTTCCGTTGAACCGCCCATGGCGAATTCATCTAAGTTCAACTTACCTACATTGATCATTTTCGCAGCATGCAACTTTTCCATAACTGTTGCGTCATAGATCGGCTTGAAATTACCTAAGATCTTACTTGCAGCAGTTGTTTTCAAGCCCTTAGTAACGATATTATCCTTGATACCTACTGGGATCCCAGCTAATTTGTCAGCGTCTGTAATGCCTTTTTCGTCAACTTTTTTCGCAGCAGCTAAAGCTTGTTGCTCATTCAAAGTCAAGAAAGACTCGATCTTTTGATCACGAGCCTTAATTTGTTCAAAAGTTTCAGCGGTCAATTCCTGGGCACTAAAATCTTTGTTAAGTAAACCTGCATGAAGTGATGACAGGTCATTTTTAAAGTAATCCATCGCTTAACCTTCCTCACTTTCATCGATAATTGCAGGAACTTTCACGAAGCCACGGTCCTTTTGTGGTACGTTATGCATCAAGGTTTCACGCTCCGTACCCTTGATAGCTTTATCTTCACGCATCACGTTTTTAGCTTCTGCAACAGTAGATGTCACTGGAACACCAGTTGTATCCACTTTACTGAGTTGTTGAACCATCTTGATGATGTCATCCATTTGGCCAGCAAACATCTGCAACTCAGCATCAGTAAATTCAAGCTTGGCCAATTGGGCGACGTGCTTTACTTCATCGGCTGTGATTGCCATTTTATTTCCCTCTTTCTTATCATTTAGTTTTCAATAATTTCTAGTTAGCGGCCTCAAGCTAAATAAATAGTTGGGCAACCTCCGCAATGTAAAGTAACGGAATTATTTCAAGTTAACACTTGCTATTCTAGCATATTTTCAGAAAAGTTTGACCCTATAATCACTAAAAACTGGACATGTACAAAGAACATGCCACAGTTTTTAGAAGTTTCTTTAGATTTGAGTAGTGCAGTAACTAAATGTGATGCTAAATTTGCTAGACTTTGTTTCACATTTTAATTTGTAAAGCAAACTAAGCTAAAGTTACACACACATCGTCATTTGTCAGTCTAACCTTGCCAAACTTTGCATCACATTTACGTTTATCTGACTTACTTGGCCACAGTTAGTGACACATTAAAGCACACCTGTCAGCATAGCAGTTAGTCTAGTAGCTACTAAAGACGTGCGTATAAAAATCACCACTACCATCATCACGAGACAAGAAAGACTGGACAGAACCATCGGCACTCTTGACTGTGATGTCGATCGGGATACCCGTTGGTAAATAAGTCCGGGCGGCTTGTGCTACGTACTGTGTGAAACTAGTGATCTCAGTTTGACTATAAAACTGGGTCGTGATGTTAACTTTCATCCCTTGCAAAGACTTATTTTTATACTGTCCTTGAGCAGTTACACCAGCCAAGTTCGGGAAGAAGTTTTTGATCTTATTTTGGAAGCCTTCGAATGAAGTTTCATCGTTATCATTTGGCACTGACTTCGTTGCAGTCGCTGGGAAAGTATAGCTTGAAAGATTGGTATCTTTCCAGCTACCGATCTCATTTCCGTTCTTGCTGACAGTCGAAGCATAAAATGACCCACCAACTAAACTATCATTGGGTGCTTGTTCAAACAAAGCGATCATGATCGGTGTATCTGATGAAACGCCTTTTTCTTTACGCACACGTGCTAACACTTTAGCTGCAGCGATCCGTCCTTGTTTAGTCATCTCTTCTTTAGAGATCTTAGACGTGTAGGTTGAACCGTACTGTTCTTTTTGGTAATAATCTTCCCGGTTCATCCCAATACCGATCGTGATGCCGCCTAAACTTAGCTTACCGTCATTATCATTCATGTAATCTTGTTCTTCGATCTGTTGAATATACATCGGGTTCCGCTTTTTAGCGTCCTTTTCGCCGTTATCCTTCGGGTTTAAGCCCATTGGATTATCCCCTGACTGTCGGTCTAACCAATCCTCGACAGTCGAA
Source organism: Ligilactobacillus pobuzihii E100301 = KCTC 13174 (assembly GCF_000349725.1). Lineage (GTDB taxonomy): Bacteria > Bacillota > Bacilli > Lactobacillales > Lactobacillaceae > Ligilactobacillus > Ligilactobacillus pobuzihii. The sequence continues at coordinate 75,046 of NZ_KB714687.1, read as the reverse complement.
CGAGATAAAATTTGTCCTTCTTGGAAAACGTATTTTTTAGGTGAGAATTGATTCTTAGAAAGTGATGTCAAACCAGATTCAAAACTCTGCAAGTTCAACATGTTGTCTGCTTCCTGCGTGATCCCAACTCCGCGGGCCTTACTTGCCTTATACTTTCCATTTCTGATCACACCTTGGTAATCTGAATCTTCAGTTTTACCAGTAGTTTGATAGCCTTTCTTAGAAGTGGTGCCATTTGTTTTGGCAGTATTACCAGAGCTATTATTGCCATCTCCAGTATTCGAACACGCAGTGATCAGCAGGGCTGACATCAGTAAGCTGATAAAAATTACTGTCTTTTTTTTCATCGTTCTGCCTCCATTTTCTTGGTGAATTGAGCCTCATCCATGACCTGCGTGCCGAGTTCTTGCGCTTTAGTCAACTTGCTGCCAGCATCGTGACCCGCGATCAATAATGAAGTTTTCTTGGAAACACTGCCAGTAACTTTTGCACCGTGGTCTTGCAACCATTTTTTAGCGTCAGCACGCGTTAGTGTATCGAGTGTTCCGGTCAAAACGACCGTTTGTCCGTTAAATTCACTTTCTTGTGCCTGCTGTTCAACTTGACTTACAGTTTTTCCGAGATAGTTCATGTTAACATTTTGTTTCTTTAATTCCGTGATCAATTCTGCCACTTCATCAGTCGCGAAATATTTAACGATGCTTTCGGCGATCACACCACCCATCGAATCGATCTCTTCGATGTCTGCAGCAGAAGCATCTCTGATCGCATCAAGGTTTCCAAAGTGTTGGGCTAAGATTCGCGCAGCCTTAGCACCGACATGCCGGATACCTAAGCCAAATAATAAGTGTTCAACTGAGTTTTGCCGGCTTGCATCGATCGCCTCTAACAGATTGTTGGCTGATTTATCCTTAATTTTATCTAATTTTAATAGATCGTCCTTGGTCAAGGAATACAGGTCAGCAACATCTGTGATCAGATCCAGTTCAAACATTTGCTGGATGATCCGTTTGCCCAAACCACGAATATCCATGGCATTCCGTGAAGCAAAGTGGATCACACTTTCCTTCAACAATGAGGGGCATTTCGGGTTCACACATCGTAAGGCGACTTCATCATCCAAATGTACCAACTCTGCTCCACATTCCGGACAAGTAGTAGGTATCTCATATTCTTTAGAATCATTCGGACGCTTATCCAAGACGACTTCTGAGATCTCAGGGATAATATCACCCGCTTTATGCAGCTTGACGGTATCTAAAACACGGATATCCTTTTCTAGCATATAATCCGGATTGTGCAAAGATGCCCGGCTAACTGTAGACCCTGCCAACAAAACCGGATCCATGACGGCTGTCGGTGTGATTACACCTGTCCGTCCCACGGTCCATTCGATGTTGCGTACGACTGTTTCTTGTTCATCAGGCGGGAACTTGTAGGCGATCGCCCAACGTGGGACCTTGACCGTATTGCCCAATTCTTGTTGCACTGTAAACGGATCAGCTTTTAACACGATACCATCGATATCATATTCAAGCTGGTCACGCTTGTCTTGATAATCATCGATGTAGTGGTCGACTTCATCCATGTTAGTTGCCAAACGAGAATCGATATTAGTTTTAAAGCCCCAATCACGCATTTTTTTTAAGGCTTGGCTTTGCGATGTAACACCAAACTTTTCTGGTTCCATTAAATAATAAATAAAAGTACTCAAATTACGCGCAGCCGTCACTTTCGAATTCAACTGGCGCAAAGAACCAGCCGCGGCATTTCTTGGATTAGCAAAAACTGGCAAGCCCTGTTCTTCACGGTATTCATTCAAATGTACAAACGAACTCTTCGGCATGTAACATTCGCCACGAACTTCAACGGAAACTGGTTCACTTAGACGTAAAGGGATCGCATTGATCGTCTTTAAGTTTTGGGTGATATCTTCACCGATCGTCCCGTTTCCCCGAGTCGAGCCTTTGACGAAGACGCCATCTTCATACGTTAGTGAGATCGCAAGGCCATCGATCTTCAACTCGCAGTTAAAAGGGACCTTCTCACCCACATTTTCATGTAAACGATCTATGAAATCCTGCAGTTCTTGTTTGGAAAAAACATCCCCTAAAGACAACATCGGCGTTTCATGAGACACTTTTTCAAATCCGGATAAGATCTGGTCACCGACACGTTGAGTAGGCGAATCCGCAGTAATAACTTCGGGATGCTTCTTTTCTAAGTCTTGTAGTTGTCGGTATGTCTGATCATAAACAGCATCTTCGACCGTTGGCTGATCTAAGACATAGTATTGCCGACCCCACTGATTTAATTTTTGTCGTAAATTTTCAGCTTGTTTAGCACTATCTGCCTGCTTTTCGGCCATCGTTTCTCCTCCTCGAACTACTTTTTACTTCAGTATCAAAAATTGGTCAGCCAAAACATGCCTCCAAATTTTTAGTTCATTCCTATTTTATTTCTCTGTTCTCAAATGATTAAGTCTCACCCACAAAATTTTACCAAACCTTATGACTCGCGCTTAGTGATCGGTGCAAAGGATGCCAAAAGTCGCTTGATCCCTTGCGAATCAAAGGCAATATCTAATTCAGTATTTTCACCGACACCGCTAACTTTGACGACCGTTCCTTCGCCCCAGGCCTTATGAAAGACTTTGTCGCCGACATTCCAGGCTTTCTTTTCGGCTCCCGTCGTAGTTGGTTTTGACACACTGCCCGGTTTCATTTGCGCTTGCTTAGACAAGTTGACCTGACGTGCTGTCTTATTTTGGCCAGAACTTGCTTGATGCATTCCATCTTGTTGCAATAAGTCATCATCGATTTCTTCGATAAAACGTGAGGTTGGGTTGTTTTGTTTACGCCCATATAACATCCGTGAAAAAGCATTGGTCAAGAATAATTCTTGTTGTGCCCGCGTAATACCAACATAAGCTAAACGCCGTTCTTCTTCAAGTTCATCTTCGTCAGTCATCGCACGTGACAACGGGAAGATTCCTTCTTCCATCCCGATCAAAAAGACCACTGGGAATTCCAAACCTTTAGCGGCGTGCAAGGTCATCATCGTCACTTCATTTTGTTCTTCATCAACGCTATCTTGGTCAGAAACCAACGATAGTTCAGCCAAGAAATCAACGAATGGATCTTGATGTTCTTCATCTTCTTGCCAAGTAGAATCATATTGTTGGGTCACAGTCAAAAATTCGTCCAAGTTTTCCAACCGACTCTCATTTTCCAGTGACTGTGTCTTTTTCAATGCTTTACGGTAACCTGACTTTTCCAAAATGGCATCTGTTAATTCCGTTACCGTAGCTGTCTGTTCCATTTCATGTAAGTCACGCATCAAATGGGCAAACTTTTCCAATTGTGTGGCCGCCTTGCCGGTAATATTTGTCATGACGACATTTTCAGCCGCCTCTAACAAGCTCAACCCATTCACCGTAGCAAAGTCAGTTAATTTGTCCAAACTAGCTGCACCGATCCCCCGCTTAGGTTCATTGACGATCCGGTTGAAACTCATCGAATCTTGAAGATTAGTTGCCAAACGCAAGTAAGCTAAAATATCGAGGATCTCCTTACGATCATAGAAACGATGAGCTCCGACGATCTTGTACGGGATATTAGTTTTGACAAATGTTTCTTCCATTACACGTGATTGAGCATTAGTTCGGTATAATATCGCAAAATCTTTATACTTTTTACCCTGTTCACGAATGCCTTGTTGGATATTTTTAACAACAAAGTAAGCTTCATCATTGGCATTCATTCCCCGGTAATAATGTATCTTATCGCCCGGGTCATTTTCAGTCCATAACGTTTTTACTTTTCGATTCACATTATTTTTAATAACGGAGTTAGCGGCATTCAAAATCGTCTTAGTGGAACGATAGTTTTGTTCCAACTTGACCACTGTCGCATCGGGATAATCTTTTTCGAAGTTCATGATGTTTTCCATATTGGCACCACGCCAGCCATAAATACTCTGGTCGGCATCACCGACAACACACAAGTTACGCGTCTTGGCTGCCAACATATTGACTAAGCGGTATTGGGCTTCGTTAGTATCCTGGTATTCGTCCACATGGATATATTGAAATTTACGTTGGTAATATTCTAAAGTTTCTTGGTCTTGTACAAACAACTCGATCGTTTGCATGATCAAATCATCAAAGTCCATCGCAGAGTCTTTACGCAACTCTTCTTGGTACTTTTCATAAGCCTGCGCTGTGATTTGTTCAACGGGACTCTCAGCATTTTTCTTAAAGTCATCGACTGTCTGTAAGTCGTTTTTAGCATTCGAAATATTGCTTAAGATCATTCGCGGATCAAATTTTTTAGTATCCACGTTTAGATCAGCTAAGATATGCTTCATCAATGTCCGCTGTTCACTAGGGCTAGCAATCGTAAAGGAACGACTAAAGCCGATTTTTTCTGCTTCACGACGTAAGATCCGCACACATAAAGCATGAAAAGTAGCGACCCAGATGTCTGAGGCATCTTCCCCCAACAATTGGTCGACCCGTTCACGCATTTCCTTGGCAGCCTTATTAGTAAATGTGATCGCCAAGACATGCCACGGCAAGACATTTTTTTCTTGGATCAAATAAGCGACCCGATGCGTTAATACACGCGTCTTACCACTGCCTGCTCCGGCCATGATCAAAAGCGGCCCTTCGATACATTGAACCGCTTGTGCTTGTTTATCATTCATTTTGTCTAGTAGGTTATTTTGACCCAAATTATTCAATCCTCTCTAAATCTTCAGTCTGCTACATTATAGCACAGGACATCCCTTCTTGGGCACTAGTCAAACTCTGTAAAGGTATCCATTTTTAAAGAACTTAACATGACCCATCTGATGTTTTTCTAGCGTTACCACTGAGTATGAGAGGCTGGGACAAAACAATATCCCAGTCTCTTCTTTTGCTAAAAATAATCAAATTATCGCTTCTAATTTTTACAGCATAAACGCGTTTTAAAAGTCTGAATCCTCAAATTCCTGTCCTGTGCTTTGCTAGGCCAAAAATGGCGTAAACGGCATTAAATACCGGCTTCAAAACGACTTTTGTCCCGCTCTCTTTTTCTTACTTTTCCCTTGCATTATCGGGCAACTAAAAAGAAAGCTTTGACATAAGCAGCTGTGCGATTCTAAAAGGGCCGTCGACTTAACCCATTAATGGGATAGATCGACGACCCTTAAACGTGTTCCAAAAGATTGAAGCCTTACTGAACAACTATCCCTATTCTAGTTCTTCACTTTGCTACAGCCCGAAATAATGCGATTATTGTCACGAACGGCTTCAAAACATCTTTTATCTCACTATCATTTAATATTTAATCTTCACTTTTTTCTTCAGTCGGCTGTTTTTCATCCCAGATCCCCGTGGAATCTAACTGCCCTTTGGCCTCATAACCATCATCAGCCGTGATCGCCACAAATCCGCTCTTAGATTGAGGTAACATTGAAGCTGGATAGCGGAAGAAATGGTAAAACCAGTTATCTTTTAAAACCCACTGTGTCTTGATCGACTGTTGATCTTTTTCTTGGAAGAAACCGATCGCTGCTTGTTGAATGACCTTAGATGTCACAACTGGCATATTCACAGCTGCACGTATCTGTTCTTCTTCTAAAGAAACATTACTAATATACTGATAGATATAGCCTGATTCATGAAGAGCAGGTACGATACGTTTGACATAGATCGCCTGTGACTGTGTCAAGAAAAAGCCAATTTCCATTACACCGACGTAATTTAAATTATCACCGATCTGACTTGCGATATTTTTGAGCTCATCCCAAATCTGATCTGCAACTTTAGCCGGCCCTACGACCTGGTTTAAATGATGTACCTGATAGAAAGTCTCTAACGGGGCTAAAAAGCGCATTGTCCCACTTTGTTCACGTACCATTACAATTGAGATCTCACGTTCATACGGGACCCACGATTCTAAAACAAAGGTACCCTGTTCAACCAATTCTGCACATTTGGCCACATCAGATTGCTTACGTAAAATAAACTGAGAATTATGCATCAATCCTTTTTGGATCGGCTTTAAAACACAGGGGAAACCAATCGACGAAATTGCTTGATAAATATCATCCAGGCTCACGATCGTCGAATAAGGCGCAATATTGACGTTGATCTGCTCGAAAAAAGCTCGTTCTAACAAACGATCTTGCATCAATTCTAAGGCCTCACTACCCTGAGGAACATTAGTGAATCTTTGGATAAATTTAATCGACTCAGAACTAACTTGTTCCGACTCGTAGATCACTAGATCACAACGTTCAGCAAATTTTTGTAATTGTAATTGATCATTACCACGGCCTACGATTGCCAAGTCAGCCTCCCTTAATGTGGGGCTTTCAGCGTTGGAACCATAAGCTGCGACTTTAAATCCCATCTGTTTAGCCTTACGGACCAATTCGATCCCATTTGGACTATTACCGATCACACCGATCGTACTACTAGGAAATATGACTTTTTCTGCCACTTTTGTTTCACTACTTTCCTTAACTTTCAAATATTACTTTCCACTAGAAGCATAACATAATTTGACTGACTTAGCGGTCATTTACAACTTTCTTTATTAAAAAATATAATCTTTTAAATTTGAACAAAAAAGCTGCTCATCTCTTTTGCAAGCAGCTTACTTGATCTTATTCTATAAAATTTCTTATTCACTGACAAAATGAACTTTATCATTTGCAAATGAAGAGATCCGGGCTAATGACTCTAAACGAACACCCTGATCACGCAAAAGCTGACCACCATTTTGGAAGGCCTTTTCAACCACGATACCGACACCTTCAACATGTGCATCTGCTTGCTTACAAATTTCTAACAAACCAGAAACGGCCTGTCCGTTGGCTAAGAAATCATCGATCACTAAAACATTGTCTGTTTGGAGTAAAAATTTCTGATCAACGGAAATTGTATTAGTGACTTTTTTAGTATACGAATAAACATCAGCCGTAAACAATGAAGTATTCATCGTTGAGCTCTTTGTTTTCCGAGCAAACAAAACTGGCACATGTAAAGCCAAGCCAGTCATGATCGCCGGTGCAATACCTGACGATTCAACCGTTAAGATCCGCGTAATGTGATTATCACGGAACAAGTGTGCAAATTCTTGTCCGATCGTATTCATCAATTCTGGATCGATCTGATGGTTCAAAAAGGAATTGACTTTCAAGACATTACCAGGCAAAACCAGCCCATCTTCCCTGATCCGTTTTTCTAAAAATTTCACTGAATTTTTCCTCCTAAACTCTTCTATCCCGTATAACTGCAACAACACAGCTTATATTAGTATCAACAATATCACAACAGTTGGCAAGCGACAATCTTTGCAAACGTTAAAATTGTGGATTTTTACTCAGTTCACAAGTCATATTGGTCTAAATGATATTCCTGGATCAGATCGATCAGCTTTTGCGCATAATCAGGATCCGTCGCGTAACCATTGGATTGCAAGGCTTTGGCAGCCTCCTGGTAATTTTTAGCATTAATAACGCCCTGATAATGTTTAGAATCCCAGCCTGTTCCGTTTACAAATAACTGAGCATGAGCCGCGATCGACTGATCATAATTATCATAGGCTGCAAAACGATCTTTGACCGTGATCCATTGGCCATTAACATATTCTTTGGTAGTTAATAGCGGGCTATTCGGGTCAGAACTTTTGACCCCAAATAAATTATGATATTTAGCAGACAGTTCACTTGTGCCCCAATCTGACTCTAAACTCGCTTGTGCCAACGTGATGCTTGTGAACACGTGGTGTTGTCGTTGTTGCTTTTGTGCACTCGGAACTAATTCTTTGATAAATTCCTGCTTACTCTTTTCCCCTGCCGTCTGTTCAACCTTGGGTGTTTCATCATGTTTGTCGAACCACTTGATCGTCTGTATAGAAACTAAGGTCACTAAAAGTACGACCAAAATCAAATCAGGCCATCTAAAAGTAACTTTTTTCGAATTACGTTTAGAACTAGGACGTCTTTTTTTAGTCTGACGTGGCTTTTTAGTTGTTTTTCTAGTACTTTGTTTCTTTTTTTGTGGCAATCAATTCATCTCTTTCGTACGCGCTTGAGTAATGGTTTAGCGATCAAAGGACTTACAAATGCAGCGATAATAGCTTCAGGGATTCCATTTGTTCCGACCACACCTATGATATACGGCATCATAGCTTTTGTATCGATCTGATACAAAGCCTGAGAATGTCCATTGTAAAATAAATAAATTTGCCCTAAAACTAAGAGTGTATTTATCAGCGATCCCAATAAAGCTGCAATACCCATCGCCAAGTATTGCTTCTTCATTTTATTTGTTAACCAAGCAAAAACATAGCCCGCGACTACCCCGATCAAGATCCGCGGTAACACTGAAACTAACGGATTGACAAAAACGATCGCAGCTAAAGGACTAGTCGGCCAAACAAAGGCCCGGACCCAAGTGATCACGCCCCAGACCCCACCAACAACTGCCCCGCCGCTAGGCCCTAAAGTCAAAGCTGCAATAATGACTGTCACATGTATGATCGTTAAATTAAGTGGACCGACCGGAATATAACCTAAAAATGGCACAAAATTTTGCATGATAATAATTGCTGCAAATAATGCATATAAAACTCTTCGGTAAGTCTGGTCGCTTTTAACCATTCCTTTTACCTCCACTAAAAAATAGAAAATTACATTCCTCGAAATAAGCTATTTTTCTTTAATTGTTGTCTATCATTATAGCATATTTACACCAAAAGCTTACGCGCTATTTTGCACGTGCAATTTAAACTTTAGAAAAAATAAAAAACGGCTGCTTTCTGGCAGTCGTTTTTTATTCTTATACATCCATTTCAAGCCTAACCAGACTCAAGATACTTGGTATAAAACTACAGTTCTTCGTGAACGATTTCAACAGTTTGACCCAAAACCCGCTTAAAAATCGCATAATCTCGGGGTTCGACCTCGTCTTCCAAACGTTGTTGCAACGTTTCCCAGAACTCTTCATTAGTTTTAATACTATTGGCATATTTTTCTGTGGTCGTTAGATGTGTGACCCGATGATCAGAAGGGTCGATCCGTTTTTCGATCAAGCCTAAATTGATCAGCTTCTTAATATGATAGTTAGTATTTGGCGTGGACTGTCCCAACATCCGTGAGATCTTTCCGATCGTTGGTTGTTTCAACTGGTAGATCGCCTCTAAATAATATACGTCGATCGCCCCTAATTTGGTCGACTCTTCATCTTTATACTGTTGACTAGTAAGCTGCAAGATCTGTGTTAGATCAGTCATAAGTTTCTGTAACGAACTCATAATAATGATACCCCCATATTTAATTTTGCCCCTACAAATTATATCAAAAAGAATCAATACGTTAAGTATTATTCCACTGACTTTCCATATATACAGTGTATATTGTACGACATTTACAATAGAACGCAAGAAAATTATCTTGATTTTTTCAAATTAAATTTTTAACACAGAATGTGAAATGCAATAAACTCTACTGTTTTATTTACATAAAATAAGTTGATACCCATGAAATAATAATATTTTTATACAAGTTTGGACGCCCCTCTCCTTAACTAATGTACTGTACTGTCCAAATTGAATGTACGTGTTGCCGGCCAAAATTTAAATAAATTTATTAAGCTATTTTTATTTATCAGTCAAACAAACAAGTTCCTGCCAACTATGAAAGCAGCCTCACCTAGGTTTAACTTTACTTAATCAGCTTAACCATTTCTTATAAGCTTTTTTATATGCACCAGCCCAATGACATGCTATAATCATAAACAATTGAATTAACATATATGTCTGTCTTCGTAGCTGGTAACTAACTCAACTGGCAAATTTCAGTATTAGTCGTTCAGCTATTCGTCTTTTTTCGTTTGACTCCAGTATTTTTTAAGGAGGGATCCTATTGACGCATAGCATTACTAAATTATTATGGTGCTTATTGACAATTGTTGCATTTACATTGGGATTGATTGGTTTGGCTTTACCAGTCTTACCTCAATTACCATTTCTTATCACGGGCTTTTTTGGTTTATCCAAAGTGTCACCTCGTTTTCACCATTGGATCACAAATACCAAAGTCTACAAGATGTTATTCGGTAGTTTAACTACACACTGTAAACAAAAGAAACAAGAATTTGAAGAGCGTGGGATCAAGTGGTATGAATCTCTTTATCTCAAGATGATGTCAGTCATCATGGTCCAAGATTAAATTTACTCGAGAGCGGGACAAAAGTCGTTTTGAAGCCGGTATGTAATGTCGTTTACGTCATTTTTGGCCGTAGCAAAGCGCAGGACAGGAATGGCGTAAATGTCATTACATTGAGGATTCAGACTTTTGAAACGCGTTTATGCTGTAAAAATTACAAGCGATAATTTGATTATTTTTAACAAAAGAAGAGACTGGGATATTGTTTTGTCCCAGCCTCCTGTCATACATAAAATATACGCAAAACAGCTAGAACATAACTAGCCGCGCAATTCTAAAAAAGGGTCGTCGATCTATCCATTTAATTGGTCAGATCGACGGCCCTTAAACGTTCTCTATAAGATCAAAGCCTTATTTTCTTTTTTGTCCTATTTATTTTCTTCTGCCATCGCCTTTTTCAAAGCAGCTGCCAGCGTACTTTCGACTGGTTCTTCGTCTTGGTTCACTTTTTTGATCAAACGTTTTTCTTCGTGTTTGGTCATTTTCTTATTATTTTTCTTCTTATTATTCGGCTTTTCTGTTGTCCCGTCAAACTTGCAGCGGAAATAAGTGCCGTTTTTGCCTTCGATGAGCAGCATCTTCTTATGACACTGTGGACAGCGGTGGTTAGTCACCATTGCTTCTGCTCGACGGTGATAATCACACTCATTATTCGTGCAAACTAATAACTTACCGTGACGTGTATTTTTCTCTTTTAATAACGAATTGCACTTAGGACATTTCTTAGAGGTCAGTGAATGATCCTGATATTTCTTTTTGCTTTGTTTGATCTCAGCCACTAACTTAGTCGTTTCTTCTTCGATCTCTTTTAAGAAAGACCGGCTATTGTATTTACCATGTGCGATCTGTTCTAATTGTTTTTCCCATTTAGCAGTCAATTCTGGTGTAACTAAGGCTGGATTGACCAGTTGAAGCAACTGTCGTCCTTTAGGGGTAACTTGAAGGCTTTTATTAGTGCGTTCCATTAATTCTGTCCGTACCAATTTTTCAATGATCTCAGCACGAGTAGCCGGTGTCCCTAAACCATACTTTTCCATCTTAGCTAACAGACTGCCTTCACTTAAAGGAGCTGGTGGTGCTGTTTGTTCAGCCGAGATCTTAAATTTAGGACTAATTTGTTCACCCATTTGCCAGTCGCGTTGACTTACATCTTGGATTCTTTCACCCTTCCATCCAGATTCGATCACTTTTTCCTGGTTAAAAACAAATTTATCACTGCCAAACTGAACAGTAATCTTTTCTTGTTTAGTTTGATAAGGCTGGGCAAATAACCCAGCGAAACGTCGCGTGATCATTGTATAGATTCGATGTTCATCCTGTGATAATTTATCGTAACGCGGTTTTTGTTCTGTTGGGATCAACGCATGGTGGTCAGTCACTTTTTTATCATTGAAAACTTTTTTCAAAACGACTTGACTACCATTGGCCAAATAATTTTTGGCTTCTGGTACCAAATTACTGATTGCTTGCAGCCGTTCTTTCATAGTCGACTTGAGGTCAGAACTCAAATATTTGCTGTCAGTTCGCGGATAAGACACGATCTTATGGACCTCATACAGACTCTGAACTAAAGATAAAGTCTTTTTAGCTGAATAACCATAAGCCTGATTAGCTTCACGTTGTAACTCGGTCAGGTCATAAGGCAACGGGGCCTGTTGCGATTTATCTTTATGCGTAATATCGACTACCTTACCGTGTTGTTGGTCAAGCTCTTTGACCACTGCTTGAGCTGACTTCATATCCTTGATTTCAAACTTATCTTTTTGCTGGCGGTGAGCTTTTTTCCCATCGACCTCTAAATCGATCATATAGTATTTTTGGGGCTTAAACTGATTGATTTTTTGTGCTTGCTTGTCAACTTGAGCTAAGGTCGGTGTTTGAACTCGTCCAGCTGACAAACTATCATCATACTTAACTGTCAATGCTCTTGTCACATTCAAACCAACTAACCAATCTGCCTTGGCGCGCGCTAGAGCTGAGTAATAGAGGTCATCGTATTGCTTGGCAGGTTTCAATGATTTAAAACCTTCCTTGACCGACTTAGTTGTCTGCGAAGAGATCCACAGCCGTTTGACTGGCTTATTAAACCGGATATATTGCAAGATCCATCGCGCAACAAGTTCTCCTTCTCGCCCAGCATCTGTCGCTATCACCGCTTCTTTAATATCTTTTCGCTTGGCCAAACTTTTGATCGTTTTCAATTGACCTTGGGTTTTTGGTAGCGGCTTGATGCCGATTTTTTTAGGCAACATTGGTAAAGTTTCTAACTGCCACTTACCCCAATTTTTATGCAGATCTTCAGGCATTTGCAGCCCTAACAGATGTCCTAAAGCCCAGGTCACTACGACCTTATCTCCTTCAAAATAATTTTTATGTTTTTGCGTAGCACCTAACGTCTTACTTAGATCACGGGCTACACTTGGCTTTTCTGCCAGGATCAATTGTTTCATATTAAATAATATTCCTTTCGCGTACACATTTACCCTATTGAGTGTAGCATATTTCTAAGCGCAAAACGACTATCGCAAAGTCAGCAACAAACTGACTGCCTAACTACAGCAAACAATTTCATGCTGAATAACTTGTATTGCTTACTTCGCCGGAGTTTGCATCACATTTCTACTTGTGAGATTTACTTCGCTGAAGTTTGTATCACATTTTCTCTTGTGAGACTTACTTCGCTGAAGTTTGTATCACATTTTCTCTTACGAGACTTACTTCGCCCAAGTTTGCATCACATTTTCTCTTACGAGACTTACTTCGCCCAAGTTTACGTTACATTCTTATATATTGACCCCCTAAACCTTTAGAGGAAGTTTTTATAAATGAACACAAAAAGACACCCCTCATTTCCGAGGGGTGCCCGACATTTCAATGAATGACTATTTAAGGTTAACTGTAGCGCCAACTTCGTCAAGTTTTGCCTTGATGTCTTCAGCTTCTTCCTTAGAAACGCCTTCCTTGATAACTGATGGAAGACCATCAACCAAGCCCTTAGCGTCTTTCAAGCCAAGACCAGTGATGTCTTTGACAGCCTTAATAGTCTTAACCTTAGCTGTACCTTCGCTAGCTAATTCAACGTCGAATTCTGTTTGTTCAGCAGCATCGTCGCCACCTGCAGCACCTGCAGCTGCAACTGGAGCAGCAGCTGAAACACCGAATTCTTCTTCGATAGCTGAAACTAAATCGTTTAATTCAAGAATGCTGGCTTCTTTAAGGTCAGCAATGATTTTTTCTGTATCTAATGCCATTTTGATTTCCTCCAAATTTTTAATCAAATATATTTAAAATACAACCTTAGGCTGCATCTTCATCCTTGTTGTCAGCAACTGCTTTAACAGCATAAGCGACATTGCGCACTGGTGCTTGCAATACTGAAAGCAACATTGACAATAAGCCGTCGCGGTCTGGCAACTTGGAAAGAGCATTGATATCTTCGATTGAAGAAACCTTTCCTTCGATAACGCCACCTTTGATGCTTAATGCTTCGTTGTCTTCAGCAAATTTAGCGATCACACGTGCAGGAGCGGCAACATCTTCGCTACCGAATGCAACTGCAGTTGGTCCTGCAAATACTTCGTCTAAGCCTTCATAGCCTGCTTTGTCTGCAGCACGTTTTAAGAATGTGTTTTTAACAACACGCATCTCAACGCCAGAATCACGCAATTGCTTACGTAAATCAGTAACTTCTTCAACCGTCAAGCCACGATAATCGACGACGACGACTGATGAAGCATTATTGAATTTTTCAACAACACTGTCAACAATTTCAGCTTTTTTGGCAATAACTTCTTTACTCACTTGATTCACCTCCCAGTCGTTGTGTGAAACTTTCTTATACAAATAAAAAAGCTCCGTATCCACCAAGACACAGAGAGAGAATAAATTACTTTACTCCTCGGCAGGATATTAAGGCTTAAGCCACCTGAGTCTTAGGTAGAATCATATACAAAAATTGACCTCTATAAATGTAACATGTACATAAATAGAAGTCAACAATACTTTCTAATTTAATTTTTTAAATTAAAGAGATGAAACATCAAGTGTAACACTTGGGCCAAATGTCGATGCTAAAGATACATGTTCTACATAAATACCTTTAACAGATGATGGACGAGACTTTGCGATCACATTGCTGATAGTCTCAAAGTTACCTTTAATAGCATCTTCGCTAAATGAAACTTTACCTAACGAAACATGAACGTTACCGTCACGGTCAGTTCTATAAGTAACTTTACCAGCTTTAGATTCTGTAACAGCTTTGTTAACGTCCATTGTTACAGTACCTGTCTTAGGGTTAGGCATCAAACCTTTTGGTCCAAGAACACGGCCTAAACGACCTACTTGAGCCATCATGTCTGGCGTAGCAATGGCTACGTCAAAGTCCAACCAGCCATCTTGGATACGAGCAACTAAGTCATCGTCACCGACAACATCAGCACCGGCATCTTTAGCTTCTTGTGCCTTAGGACCTTTTGCAAAGACAACAACAGTTTGGTCTTTACCAGTACCATTAGGAAGCACAACAGCACCACGTAATTGTTGGTCTGCTTGCTTTGTATCTACGTTTAATTTGAAAGCTGCTTCGATACCTGCATCGAAGTTAGCAAAGTCGATCTTCTTAACCAAGCTGATTGCTTCGTCAAGTTGGTATTCTTTGTTTGCTTCAACCTGTTTAGCGGCTTCTAAATATTTCTTGCTTTTCTTTGCCATTAGTAAATTTTCCTCCTTGCAATTTGTGGTCTATCGGATAAACCTCCCACTTGATACATTCACTTTCGCGAAGTATCCGTCTGACAGGCATGGGAACTAGTCTTCAACAGTAAAGCCCATGCTCCGTGCAGTACCTTCAACCATGCGCATAGCAGCTTCAACATCTGCTGCGTTTAGATCTTGCATTTTTGTTTCGGCAATTTCCTTAACTTGGTCTTTAGTTACACTAGCAACCTTGTTTGTGTTAGGTTCACCGGAACCTTTTTCAACGCCAACAGCCTTCTTAAGTAAAACAGCTGCAGGTGGTGTCTTTGTAACGAAGTCGAATGAACGGTCTTCATAGACACTGATCACAACAGGGATGAGCATTCCTTCTTGGTCAGCAGTACGGGCATTGAATTCCTTAGTGAAGCCCATGATATTGATACCGGCCTGACCCAATGCAGGACCAACTGGCGGTGCAGGAGTTGCTTTACCAGCAGGGATCTGCAATTTAACAACGTTTGTTACTTTTTTTGCCACGGTGTATTCCTCCTTATATTCCGTGTGTGGTACGGATGGCCATGAAATTTGGCCTCCCACAGGTATGCCAAAAGCATACCTATAAAATATAGCATGCCCCTCACAGGTTTGCAAGCAGTTTTCACATATTTAAAAAAATGTCGTGCTTGATCGACCCGCTATGAGCTAGCTAGCCACCCGATCGTTAGTTAAACTAACTTGTCAACTTGGTCAAAGTTAAGTTCAGCCGCCGTTTCACGACCAAACATTTCAATATCGACCCGTAGTTTCATCTTTTCATTGTCGATTTCAGTGATCTTACCGACCATACCAGAAAAGGCACCATCGACGATCGTAACTGAATCGCCCACTTCAGCATCAAATTCTTCATGACGTGAGCTGAGACCTAATTGATGCAAAATCCCTTCGATCTCTTCATCAAGTAAGGGGGCAGGCTTACTACCAGCACCATGCGAGCCAACGAATCCTGTGACACCTGGTGTATTACGTACCACATACCATGACTGATCTGACATGACCATCTCCACTAAAACATAGCCAGGGAATGTTTTAAGTTTTTCAATTTTTTCTTTACCTGTCTTAGTCGTTTCAGTTTTCTCTTCTTCCGGCACCACTACCCGAAAAATGTTGTCTTCCATTCCCATTGACTGGGCACGTGATTCCAAGTTGGTTTTTACCTTGTTTTCGTAACCCGAATAGGTATGCAAAACATACCATTTTTTTTCGATATTTTCGGCCATTTTCTTTCCATTCTCCTTTTTCAATACTTTTTTATCTTTAATTTACTGTTTTTGCCAAAATAAAAAAACCTCGACCACGCGAAGTTTTCCTATCAGTTAATTGTATCAAATTACTGACATAATTGCTAGTTTGTTTAATTGAACTAGACAAATAATTGTAAAACGACCTGGACAAGATAATCAACGATCGCAAAAAAGATCGCAAAGGCAAGTGTCATCAAAATAACGGTTGACGTATCACGCCGATTTTCTCGTGCCGTGGGCCAAGTAACATCTTTCATTGTTTGTTTAACATCTTTAAGAAATTTCATTTTTAAGCCTCCATAGTTCCACGAAATTAAAGCAGCTTATTTAGTTTCACGATGTAAGGTGTGTTTGCCACAATACTTGCAAAACTTTTTTACCTCTAGCCGAGAAACTCGAGCAGGATTTTCCACTAAAGTGTAATTCCGTGAACCGCATTCTGAGCACGCTAAGGCAATTTTTCTTTTTCCTGCCATTCTTCAGTTCTCCTTCAATAATATCAATAGTAACTCTATCATGGATAGTCTGACCAGTCAATACTTTAGGCGTTAGCTAAACGCTTATCAGGCCGTCCGATCAGCACAAACAAATAAACAACTCTAGTTTTCAGTTAAACTCAGACTGGCTCAAATTTTACTAGTTATGATCAATAGCCGTTAGCACAGAGATTTTTCACCGAGACAAATGATCAAGCAAGCTTTTTAGCTCGGCTAGCTGTTCGTCGCTCCATGGATTACCTCGCACAGAATGTTCGTCTTGATAATGCCTAGCGGTCTGCTTAACTTCTTTTTGCGCGCGTCGAATATCTTGGGCTAGTTCCCAGGCAGGCTTACGTAAAGCCCCCTGCGAAAAGATCGTCCACTGTTCCGCTTGATCACTAGTAGCAACGGTGACCTGTGTCAAAGGTGTCATGAGTTGCCCTGCCAACGATTCAATGTAACTATCAGCCGTTTGCCCTTCATCCGTCCAAATCACCTGCAAGGTATATTGCTTGTAACTTTTGGACAGACCAGGGACATACATGGCATCAAAAACCACTATGATCTGGTAGCCACTTTGCTTATGGTAGTCAGATAACACTCTGAGTAATTGGTCACGTGCTTCTTCTAGTTGATCTTTTTTCTTAAGCTTATTTAATTTTGGCCAGTTGCCGATCATATTATATGCATCGACGATCAGAATGTTTTTCTTCATTAGCGCTTACTTTCCTCTACTTGTATAAACTTGATAGATCAATAGGCTAGCGGCCACACTAGCATTTAAACTTTGAACGTGTCCACTCATCGGGATCGAGACCATACCATCGCAATTTTTCTTCAATAATGGCGAGATCCCTTTGCCTTCATTACCGATCACTAAGGCCGTTGGTGCAGTTCCATCAAACTTACGGAAATCCTGACCTTCCATATCAGTTCCAAAGACCCATACACCACGTTTCTTCAATTCTTTAACAACATTGTTCAAATTATTAGCTCGCATAACTGGTACGTATTCTATGGCACCAGTTGAAGTCTTGGTGACCGTTGATGTCAGTTGGACAGCCCGACGTTTAGGGATAATGACCCCATGTACACCAGCCG
Source organism: Ligilactobacillus pobuzihii E100301 = KCTC 13174 (assembly GCF_000349725.1). Classification (GTDB taxonomy): domain Bacteria; phylum Bacillota; class Bacilli; order Lactobacillales; family Lactobacillaceae; genus Ligilactobacillus; species Ligilactobacillus pobuzihii. The sequence continues at coordinate 57,243 of NZ_KB714687.1, read as the reverse complement.
CGTCCGCTGTCCGAATGATCGAACCTAAGTTATGCGGATCCTCGATCTCATCTAAGATCAAGAAAAAAGGTGGTTCATCAGCAACATCAGCTTTGGCGAATAGATCATCAAGCTGTGCATATTCGAATGGTGCCACAGAAACTGCTACACCCTGGTGATTTTGGTGATCAGTCAGCATGTCTAACTTGGCTTTAGGCACACGCGAAACAACGATCGATTTCTTACGCGCTAAAGTAGCCAACTCGAAAATAGCGTCTGATTTCAATTTTTCTTGCACATAGACCTTATTGACCGGCTGGTCGCCTTTCAAAACCGCCATTGCAGCGTGGCGACCAATCACCAAGTCCGTTTGATCGGTAGTATTTTTCTTATTCATTTATTTTCTTCCTTTTTATGCGCGAATCCGTGCGCTAAAGTTAAGCACGGTCAGCTTCAACGGTTTCTATACACCACTGGGCTAATTCTTTCAAGCGGTCGTCTTGTTCACTGGTATACAAGTAGCCAAATAAGGCTTCAAAACCAGTTGAGATCCGATACGTTATGACAGCCGTATTTTTAGCCGATGTGTGGCTTTTAGCGTTGCGACCTTTTTTGAAAAAAGTCCACTCAGCTTCATTTAACTTATCTTGTACTTCCATTTGTTTGATCAAAAAAGCCTGGGCCTTAGCTGAAACGTAATGAGTTGCCGTGCGCTGAAGCTTATTGGGCTTAGTCAACCCCAGCTCCAATAAATGCTCACGGACAAAAACCTCCCAGATTGCATCACCAATATAAGCGAGTGCAATTCCGTTGATCTGTTGATAATTTGCTCTTGTCATATTTAGCCTAATCTCTCTTCCACCGGGTACCTTGTGGAGTATCTTCCAAAATGATCCCCTGTTCTTTTAATTCGTCTCTGATCCGATCGCTTAAAGCGAAGTCTTTATTTTTCCGCGCAGCATTACGTTCTTTGATTTTAGCCTCGATCTGCTCATCTAAAATGCCAGCTTGTTTGATCTCGATTCCAAACACAGACACGATTTTTTCGAAACCGTCTAATAAGTATTGTAAAGTAGCAGTATTGACCTGATCTTTTGCCGCGTAGATATTTAGTTCCTTAACTAGTTCATAAACGACAGCGATCCCGTTTTGCGCATTAAAATCATCGTCCATTGCTTCTTCAAAATGTGCTTTGTGATCTTGGAACTCCTTTTGAACAGTTGCATCCAATTCACCTTGCTCAGCTTGTTTTAAACGATAAGAAATATTATCAGCCGCAGTTTGGATCCGCTCCAAATTAGCCTTTGCATCCTGCAAGTTAGCAGAAGAATAGCGAATTGGACGCCGATACTGTGTCGTTGCCATAAAGAAGCGTATGATCTGCGGATCGACTTTTTCAAGAAGATCATGAACTGTCACGAAATTACCAAGTGATTTGCTCATCTTTTCGTCTTCTTCACCGATCGTTACGAAACCATTATGCATCCAGTAGTTAGCAAATTTATGGCCAGTTTTGGCTTCACTTTGAGCGATCTCATTTTCATGATGAGGAAATTCTAAGTCCTGTCCACCACCATGGATATCAATAGTGTCACCTAAATACTTGGTCGACATTACAGAACATTCAATATGCCAGCCTGGGCGCCCCCTGCCAAATGGGGAATCCCATGCTATTTCACCAGGTTTAGCAGCCTTCCAGACCGCAAAATCTAGTGGATCTGCTTTTTTAGCCTGATCTTCAGCACTTAAACGTGCACTGGCTCCTTGCTCTAAGTCATTAACTGACTGGCCTGACAACAAACCATACTTCCTGAACTTACGGGCACGGTAATAGACATCACCGCCTGACTCATAAGCATATCCTTTATCCACTAAGGTTTGCACAAAAGCAATTATGTCGTCCATGTTATCCATGACGCGCGGATTTAGGTCAGCCCGTTTAACATTCAAGGAATCTGTATCTTCGTAAAAAGCCTTGATAAACTTCTCAGTTACCTCTGACACGGTCAAACCCATTTCTTGACTAGCTTTGATGATCTTATCATCGACATCCGTAAAATTAGAAACGTATTTAACTTGATAACCTTTATATTCTAAATAACGCCGGACCGTGTCAAATGCGATCGCACTGCGGGCATTACCGATATGAATGTAATTGTAAACGGTTGGTCCACAGACATACATCCTGACCTTACCAGGTTGCATTGGCACGAATTCTTCTTTTTTCTTAGTTAAAGTATTATATAGCTGGATCATATAAAAACCTCCTGATAGACTCTTACCATTGCCAGTTTTGACTCTCATTTAATATATACTGCAAAAACAGTGCGTTTTGTTTTTTGAACTACAATTTTTTCTGTTTTATAAAAACAAGCTGTCTGGCTACCTGATAACCAAAAAATAATTACTTCGCTGGTTTGTTTGTGTGACTTACATTGGCGAACTAGGTGGTACATTCTTGTTTGTAATGCTTAGTTTAACTAACTTTGTACTACATTTGTGGTTGTAACACTTACTTCGACCGACTTCGCATTACATTTGCATTTGTAACACTTACTTCAACGGACTTTGTATTACATTTAAGTTTGTAACACTCACTTTAGCCGACTCTGCGTTACATTTCCACTTGCAAAGCTTACTGAGCGCATGTTAGTCTCACATTTACCTGCCAACTTGCACTGTAATTTTACCATTTTAACAAAAAAGTCCGGTGACAAAACAAACTCAGTTTTGTTTCCGAACTTTTCGCTTATCAGTGTTTAAAGCTTAATTCCTAATTCTGCAAAAGTCTTATCCAAGTGTGCCAACACTTTTTCGCGCCCGATCAATTCAATCGAAGGTGAAAGGTCTGGGCCATGCATTTCACGTGTTGTGGCGATTCGGATCGGCATATAAAGTTTCCGACCACGGATGCCGGTTTCCTTTTGGATCTGCATGATCACTGACTGGATATTAAAGGCATCAAACACTGGCAATTCTTTGATTTTTTGCGTAAATTTCTTCAAAACAACTGGAGCTGTTTCCTGTTGCATTTCATTCAAAGAATCCTCGTCAAGAGATTCAGGTTCGTTGAAGAAAACAGAAGACAGGTCGATCATTTCAGCCGCATATGACATTTGTTGTTTGTACAAGTTTGTCAACTGACGAGCCCATTCAATTTTTTCTTTCGATGGGTTTTTCGGTAAACGGTCAGCCTTGATCAATTGTTCGATTGCTAATGAAGTGATCTGGTCAGCATTGCCGGCCTTAACGTATTGGTTATTGACCCATTCAAGCTTCTTGTTATCAAATGAAGCGGGTGATTTACTCAAACGTTTAGGATCAAACATCTTGATAAATTGCTTCTTAGTGAAGATCTCTGATTCACCCACTGGTGACCAACCTAACAATGTGATGAAGTTAAACATGGCATTTGGCAAATACCCCAATGAACGGTACTGTTCGATAAATTGCAAAATAGTTTCGTCACGTTTACTTAACTTTTTACCAGTTGCAGTGTTAATGATCAGTGACATATGGCCAAAAACTGGTGCTTCCCAACCAAAGGCGTCATAAACAGCTAACTGCTTAGGCGTGTTAGCGACATGATCATCCCCACGTAAAACGTGTGTGATCTTCATCATGTGATCATCTACAACTACAGCAAAGTTGTAAGTTGGCATACCATCACGCTTGGCAATGACAAAATCGCCACCGATCGTATCAGACTGGAAGCTGACCTTACCTTTAACGATGTCGTCCCATTCATATAAATGATCATGTGGCACACGCAAACGAATGACCGGCTTGAGTCCTTTAGCTTTAGCAGCTTCTTTTGAAGCCTTGATCTGATCAGCGGTCATACCTTCATATTCGTAGATATAACGCGGCGCTTCACCATTAGCCCGTTGTTCATCACGTTGGGCACTCAGTTCATCTTCAGTCATGTATGATTCATAAGCCAGATCCTTGTCGATCAATTCTTGGATCAATGGTTCATAGATATCACGACGTTCTGATTGACGGTACGGACCGTATTCACCTGGCTTGTCGGGACCTTCATCCCAGTCGATGCCTAACCATTCCAAGTTATCCATCTGGCTTTTTTCGCCGTCTTTAACATTTCTTTTTGTATCTGTATCCTCGATCCGCAAGACAAACGTCCCATTATTATGTCGTGCAAATAAGTAATTGAATAATGCTGTCCGGGCATTTCCGATATGCAGATGTCCAGTCGGACTGGGAGCATAACGGACCCGAATTTTATCACTAGCCATTAAAATTACGCCTCTTTCGTTGATATTCGTCTTTTCTGGCTGTTTAAACAGCCACACCACTAAATTGTACTATGCTTATTACTAAAAATAAATAGTCTAGACCAAACTAATTAGAGTTTTTCTCATTGATACCGCGTTTTGAATGGACCGGTTTAGCAAAGATCATCCGACCAGCGTCAGTTTGGATGGCACTGGTAACTTCAACTTCGATCGTGTCATTCATGTAATACTGTCCATCTTCGACCACGATCATCGTTCCATCATCTAAGTACGCTACACCTTGTTGACGCTCAGTCCCTTTTTTAATGATCATGACTTTCAAAGTCTCGCCTGGGATAACACGTGGTTTCAAAGATTTAGCCAAAGCGTTGACGTTAAGCACTTCTACGTTTTGAAATTCAGCAACTTTATTTAAATTATAGTCGTTAGTAACGACCACCGCATCGATCATTTTAGCCAATTTCAACAACTTACTATCAACTTCTTGAATGTCATCAAAATCACCATCGTACATTTGAACAGGCATGATCTTTTCGTCACGTAATTTGTTTAAAATATCGAGTCCGCGCCGTCCCCGCACACGTTTGACACTATCTGCCGAATCAGCGATATACTGTAATTCATATAAAACGAAGTTTGGAACGACCAAAACACCTTCCAAAAAACCAGTCTGAACGAGGTCATAGATACGCCCATCGATCAAAATATTGGTATCCAGCAACTTATATTTATGGAAATTATCGCCGGCCTTGCGTTCTAAAACATCACCAGAACGACCATTCACGTCTTCAAAAGCGGTTTTCTTATGGCGCCCAAAAATTTTACGAATATCATTATAACGAGAACGACCAAGTGTAAAGCCTAAATATGCAAATAAAACTGCCAAAACAATGGGTAAGATCGTGCTTAAGAAAAATAATTGCGAATTCGAGAATAATAGAGAAATCAAAACGCCGATCACTAACCCGATTACTGTTGACACTATTTCTGTGACGACCAATTCTGGTCTTTCGTTTGCCAAAAACTTTTCAATTTTTTGAACTAATCTTTCCACCGGATCGATCAATAATATACTCAAAACTACAAAAACTAACAAACCAATGACCATATCAATAAAAATATTGTTGAGCCACCGATTAGAAACGTTGAACGCTGACCAGATCATTGGCATAAATGAGTAACCAGCGCCGATCCCTAAAAGTGCGAAAATCAACTGGATCATCCTTTTTCGCATCATTATCACTTCACTTTCTATTTTTTGATCACCTAAATACCCACATGACCTGAGTAAAAGATATTCCTTAAATTATTTTATCAAAAATCATCCAACTATGTGTGCTTTTTGCCTAATCAAAAGCAAAATGTAAAGCTTGGTTTAACGTTTTAACACCACGAATCTCGACATTCTCGGGCAAATGGGCTTCAGCCAGGTTATTTTGTGGGATAATGATCCGCTTAAAACCAAGTTTTTGAGCCTCTTTGACACGTGTTTCAATATCAGATACTCGTCTAATTTCCCCGGTTAAGCCAACTTCACCGATAAAACAATCCGTCGGGACGGTTTCTTTTTCACGATAACTAGACGCAATACTAATTGCCAAAGCTAAATCGATCGCTGGTTCATCTAATTTAACGCCACCAGCGGCCTTTAGGTAAGCATCCTGATTTTGTAACATCAACCCCGCTCTTTTTTCGAGTACAGCCATGATCAAAGAAACACGATTTTGATTCAAACCAGCTGTTGTTCTTTTCGCATTCCCAAAAGCAGTTGGTGTTACCAAAGCCTGGATCTCAACTAAGATCGGTCGCGTTCCTTCTAGTGAAACAACGACCGCCGAACCAGTTGCACCTTTTAGACGCTCTTCCAAAAAAATCTCCGAGGGATTATTAACTTCTTGTAAACCATCCTCACGCATATCAAACACACCGATCTCATTAGTGGAACCAAAACGATTTTTAACCGCCCGTAAGATACGGTAAGAATGGTGCAAGTCACCTTCAAAATACAAAACCGTGTCTACCATATGTTCTAAGATCTTGGGACCAGCGATCGCACCGCCCTTAGTAACATGACCGACAACGAAGATCGTGATGCCTTGCCCCTTAGCTAAACGCATTAAGTCAGCTGTTACTTCACGGACTTGTGAAACACTACCGACCGCAGAAGACATTTCTGGTTCCTGCATGGTTTGCACAGAATCGATAATAACGTAATCGGGCTTTAAATTATCAATATTAGCACGGATCGCTTCCATGTCAGTTTCTGGATAGAGGTAAAAATCATCACTTGAAACTGCCAAACGGTCAGCCCGCAATTTGATCTGGTTCGCACTTTCTTCACCGGAAACGTATAAAACTTTGCCACCAGTCTGTGCCAGTTGACCAGAAACTTGCAATAAAAGTGTTGATTTACCAATACCCGGATCCCCACCGATCAGAACTAAAGAACCAGGTACGATCCCACCGCCCAAAACACGATTCAGTTCATTGATCTGTGTTTGGACACGCGGAGTTTGCTTTAACGAAACGTCTTTTAGTAATTGCGGTTTGTTCGAACTAGAAGTCCCCGTTGATAATGTAGAAGCAACTGCTTTAGGTTGTTTTTTTTCAACTTCTTCAACTAAAGTATTCCATTGACCACAGTTAGGACATCTACCCAAATATCGTGGTGAAGAATAGCCACAGTTTTGACAGACATATTTAATTTTTGCTTTTGCCACTAGGCTGCCTCTTTTCTCTCTTTTAAAAATATTTTTCTTCCATAATTAGGAGGCTGGGACAAAACAATATTCCAGTTTCTTCTTTTGCTAAAAATAATCAAATTATCGCTTCTAATTTTTATAGCATAAACGCGTTTCAAAAGTCTGAATCCTCAATGTAATGCCGGCTTCAAAACGACTTTTGTCCCGCTCTCCTTTAAATATTAACATGGCCTATAGTAAAACAACCTTTTCGCGCTGTTTTATTTAGTTAAGTCCTAGCTATCTTTGACGCCATGTTAAAAAGTACGAGTTGACCAGAAATTAATGCTTATTTTTTAGCTAAAATCTTCCCACCTGCTTTTATTTACCTGATGAACCAAAGCCACCGGTCCTTTTTGCAGTTGGTTTTTCTTCTCCATCAGCTGTCAAATATGGCATGAAGATCCCCTGGCCAATTTTTTCACCTTGTTTGATCGTTTGGTCAAATAATGAAAAATTTAGTAACTGGAAAAAAATCTCGCCTTCGTTATTGTCATTATTATAATAATCTGCATCGATAATGCCCACACCATTTGGCAAAACTAAGCCGCGTTTTAACGGAGCACTTGAACGATCGGCTAATAATAAGTATTCATCGTCACCCATGTACGCTTTGATCCCCGTGGGTACTAAGTATGGTTTCAAAATTTTTTGCGCTGCAGTCATTTCATCTGGAGCGACTGCCTGACCTTTTTTCAAGGCAGCTAAAACTTTGATAAAATTTTTCTTCCAAATACTTGGCAACACAAAATCTTTGGAAGCAAAGAAATCATATCCAGCTGCATTTTGTGTGGCTCTTCGTGGTAATTTGGCGCTTGATGCAGCATAACTGCTGACTTTTTCAAATCCTCTTTTCAATTTTGACCCTCATTTTCCCATAAATTTTCAGACATTTTCATGATAACATATTTCCTTACTGCCAGTACTGGTCAGAAGCCTTTTTTAATTAAATATACGATTATGATATAATAGAAGAGCTATCAAACAACAGGCATGACTAAATCTTAACAACTTTATTCTTTGTTACTGATTTAGCCACTCTTAAGAAAAACCACGAGGAGGAGACAGCTCATCATGAAACAGGATGAATTAAAAAGATTAGTTGGTGAAAAATCTGTAGAATGGATCAAGGATGGTATGACAGTTGGTTTGGGGACAGGTTCAACAGTCAAATTTATGGTAGATGCTTTGGGTCGCCGTGTCAAAACAGAAGGCTTGCATATTACAGGAGTCACCACTTCTAAGGCAACTGCTAAACAAGCTGAAGAACTAGGCATCACACTCAAATCAGTTGACGCCGTTGATCACATTGACTTGACCATCGATGGTGCTGACGAAATCAGTAATGATTTTCAAGGCATCAAAGGTGGTGGCGCTGCTTTACTATTTGAAAAGATCGTCGCTACTAATTCCGACCAGATCATGTGGATCGTGGATGAAAGTAAAATGGTCAAAAATTTGGGTGCTTTTCCACTACCAGTTGAAGTTATTCCTTATGGTAGTCAAAAAGTTTTCGAACGTTTCGATAAAAAAGGCTACAACCCAACTTTCCGCAAAAATAACGATGGCAATAGTCTCTTGTTGACTGACTCTGAAAACTACATCATCGACCTACACTTGAATGACATCTTAGATCCTGAAAAGTTAGCCGATGACTTGATCAAAGAAGTCGGTGTGGTTGAGCATGGCTTATTCTTAAATATGGTCAATACTGTGATCGTCGGTCGCGCTGACGGTCCAGAAGTTTTAGAAGCTAAACGTTAAATTAAAAAATTATCATTTTTGCAAGGAGAGCTATCATGGCTCTCCTTTTTTAGTCTTGAATGTGAAACTATAATAATTCTGGTGAAAACCATTCTGACCGAATTCAAGCCTACTCGTTGACTTTTAATTTTATGTGAGCTAGATAAGCTGAATGTATTTACTATTATTAAAATATGCCGTAATATATGAGTAGACTGTTAAAGGAGAGTGACTTTTTAATGACCAAAGCAATCACTGCTGATCAATTAAAAAATTATCAACAAAATCTTGACCAACACACAGGTGCACAAGTTGCAGAACGTGCTGTAACAAAAAATGGTATTTTAGCAACAAGTATTGATTATCGTTCAAAAATCAACATGAACCCTGTTTTCTCCATTGATTTGGATACAGGTGAAGTTGCCAACCAGAAACAATCTGGTCGTTGCTGGATGTTCGCTGCGTTAAACACAATGCGTCATGATATTCACAATAACTTTAAGGTAGCGGATGATTTCGAATTATCCCAAAGCTACACATACTTCTGGGATAAGCTCGAAAAGGCCAACTACTTCTATGAAAATGTTTTAAAAACTGCTGATTTGCCAACTAGCGATCGTAAAGTTAGCTGGTTAATGACAACACCGCAACAGGATGGTGGTCAGTGGGACATGGTAGTCGCTTTGATTCAGAAATACGGTGTTGTCCCTCAATCCGTAATGCCTGAAACAAAGAACTCATCTGCTTCCGGTGAATTCAACAATACATTGAACCTTAAATTACGTAAGGATGCCGTTGAATTACGTGAATTAGTTGCCAGCAAAGCAAGTAACGAAGAAGTTGATGCAAGAAAAGATAAGATGTTAAATGAAGTTTACCGGATGTGTGCATATAGCTTCGGTGAACCAACTCGATCATTTGACTTCGAATACCGTGATAAAGACAACAACTATCACATCGACAAAGACCTAACACCACAGGACTTCTTTGACAAATACGTTGGTTGGAATCTTGATGACTATGTTTCGATCATCAACGGACCAACTGATGACAAGCCATACAACCACATGTACACAGTTGAAATGCTCGGAAACGTAGTTGATGGCCGTCAGATACGTCACTTAAACGTCGACATGAACACGTTCCGTGATGTCGCCGTAAAACAATTGAAATCCGGCGAAAGTGTTTGGTTCGGTTGTGATGTGGGCCAATCATCTGATCGTCAACAGGGTATCATGGATACTGAACTTTACAGTAAAGATGAATTATTCGACATTGATTTTTCTATGTCTAAAGCAGAACGCTTAGACTACGGTGAAAGCTTGATGACACACGCAATGGTCCTTACTGGTGTTGATCTAGTCGATGACAAACCAACGAAGTGGAAAGTTGAAAACTCATGGGGAAATAAAGTCGGATCAAAAGGCTTTTTTGTAATGAGTGACAATTGGATGGATGAATACTGCTACCAAGTTGTTGTTAATAAAAAATTCTTGCCAGCAGAACTTCAAGAACAATTGAAGGAAGAACCAAAAGTTCTTGCACCATGGGATCCAATGGGTTCATTAGCTTAATCTGATATTTTGGAATACCACAGTTACCAATCTGTTTGGCGACTGTGGTATTTTTTGTTGTCTGAAATTATGCTTGTTGGATATTACCAGATCAACTAGTTTAGAGCTTTTACTATATGATCGATAGGTTTTATTTCTAGCTTTGTAACACTTAATAAGGCTGACTTAGTCTCTCATTTTTATTTTTGATGCTTACTTTCCATAATTTAGCAACACATTTTAGCTTGTGGTGCTTACTTCTAGTGACTTGGTGTTGTATTTTCATTTATGCTACTTACTTATGCTGACTTAGAATTACATTCACGTTTGTAACGCTTACTTTGACTGACTTGGTCTCACATTTCTGTTTATAAGACTTACTTTCGATAACTTGGTTTCTCATTTTTATTTACATTCCTTACTATCATCAACTTCGAGTCACATCCCCCTTTGTGACACTTACTTCTGCTAAGTTAGGCTTAGATTTACACTTGTAACGCTTACTTTGGCTAATTTAGCCGGACATCTCCGCAATTTTTTATTTCTCAAAAAAAATAATGCTTCCAGTTTTTCAAGCTGAAAACATCATCTTTAGTCAGTAACTATTGTTTTGTCGGTTAAATTCATTTTTTCATCAAAGGTATAAATGATCGGTTCTCCATTCGCGACCTCTACACCATCGATATCTTTATCACTAATTCTTTCAATAAACTTGATCATTGCACGTAACGTACTGCCATGTGCCACCACTAACTGATTTTTGCCATCCATCAACTGTGGTGCGATCGTGTCCGTCCAGTACGGCACGATCCGTGCACTAGCCATTTTCAAGCTTTCTGCTAACGGCAATGAAGACTCAGGCAAATTAGCATAACGCCGATCTAAAACGGGAAAATCCAGCTTAGGGGGGACTGCGTAATATGAACGACGCCACAAAGCAACTTGCTGCGCACCGAAGATCTTTCGAGTATCATCTTTATTCCAGCCCCGTAAAGAACCATAATGTCGTTCATTCAAACGCCACGTTTTGTGGATCGGAATATACGATTGGTGCAGTTCATCCAAAACAATGTTAGCTGTCTTGATCGCACGAACTAAGACTGAAGTGTGCAGATCCGCGAATTCAAGCTGCTGGCTACGTAATAACTTTCCAGCAACATGAGCTTGTTTAACGCCATAGTCTGTGAGTGGCGAATCTGACCAGCCAGTGTATTCATTAACCTTGTTTGCAAGACTTTGTCCGTGCCGTAACAATACTAATTTTGACATCAAGGTCCATCCTCTCTACTCTCTCAGCCATTATCATAGCAAATTTTGACTTTAAAAAACAGTCTTTGTATTTTTCACCACATAGAAAAAACACAGAGTCTCCCCCCCATTTTTATTCTGAAATTGTAGCAACCGAAATACCAGGTGCAGCAGCGCTCATCAATGTGATAGTAGTAGCAAGTTCCAGTGCACTTTTACTCAGAAAATTATTAGTCATAAATATATTCTCCTATGTAATACTCTACAAGCTTTATCTTATCGTCGTGCTGTTTTAATGCCCATTACAGCTTAATTACAAAACATCCGAAAATACTACCATATCAGTATTTTTAAATAACAGTAACTTTTATAAAAATATTTGCGGTCTACCAATTCTCAATAAATACCTGTCTTTTCAAACAACGATCTCCAGTTTATTGATCTCAAAATTCAGCTTACATTCTGTAGCATTTATCTGATTAATTTTTAAATAGTCAGATAACTCTAGTATAGGTACAGTACAAAAAAGAGCACATTACCTGTGCTCTTTTCTTTTTACATATTCATATTTTACCATTAGGGTTTAACAAACTGACTTTATGGATGGATGTATGCCATAGCAGCACCAGCTGAAAGCGTCTGTGTATTAGGGCCCATTGGATTAGAGAAACCTGTACCACCTTGTGTAATAGTTACAGAACCGCCATTAACGCTTTGAACAAGTGCGACATGACCATATCCTGGAGCTGCAGTCCAGCCACCAACATTAGCACCACCAGCATAAACAGCAACGGAACCTGGAGATGGAGTATTGTCTACACGGAATCCAGCAGCTGAAGCTGAAGCAGCCCATTCCTGACCATTACCCCAGTGTCCGCCGACCCACGGAGCAGCCATTTTAACATAGTAAGTACATTGACCAGCAGGATAACCGTTCGGGCCGCCGCCCTTGCCATGATGACCGCCATCAAGCTTAACTTGTTGTACTTGAGCTTTGTTACTGTTATTGCTGTTACTATTACTACTGTTATTATTAGCTTTTTTATTGTTAGCTTTAACCTTCAAAACAGTATTGTCATCATTTTTGACAGCATCATTTTGGTTATCCCGGTTTTTTTGTGTAGCATCAGCATTTGCAGAAGCATGAGCTTCATCAGCAGCACGACCAGCAGTTTCTAAGTCTTTAGCCTTTGCTACCTTTTCTGCAGCTTTTTTAGCGGCTTTAGCATTTGCTTGAGCTGTTTCGTCTTCCTTGTTCTTTTTAGCAGTTAATTCTGCTTGTTTTGCATCAAGACCAGATTTCATTTTCAATAAAGACATTTTTTCGTCTTTTTGATCTTTAACGGACTTAGTCAAATCAGCTTGTTCCGCCTCAACTTGTGCCTTGTCATTTTTTTGTTGTTCCATTGTTTGGTTGTTAGCATGAACCACACGCGCAACAGTGACACCACGACCAATAGCGTCAGAAACATTTTCAGAATCACTTAAGAATTGAACAACAGAACCTGAGTTGTTGATTTGAGCTGACTGAGCTTGCTTTTTCAACTGACCATCACGTTTTGCGATATCAACTTTCAAATCATTGATTTTTTGTGACTTTTTCATCTGAACTTCAGTTGCAGCATTGATTTTCTTTTGTGATGCAGCAATCTTAGCTTTTGTATCTTTGATCTCAGTGTTCACATCATTCAGATCTGAAGCCGTATTAGCTGACACACTTGGTGCAACAACACTCATTGTTGTTACAGTTGCCAAAACAATGGCACATTGACTAAGTAAATTTCTTTTCATGAATATGTTCTCCTATGTAAAATAATGTTTTCAATTAAATAATTTTTATTCGCTTAATTACCACGATTTCTATATTAGCATTATTATCTTAAGATAACCATTACATTATATTTACAAAAAACTATATATCTCAGCAAAACAGGCCTTAATATTACAAAAATATTTCATAATTAAAAGCAAACAAAATTTGTTCATTTTCAAACATCACAACCAACAAGTTTTTTTGGCATTATTCATGAACTTACGTTTTTTACAACCTTTAAGTTTTATTACAAACAAACTGACACTAATACCAACTAATTTTTTCAAAATAGCTCAAAAAAGCCTTTACCCTCCATTACAGAAAGTAAAGACCACAAAATTTTATCTCACAAACCTTGAGTCACTGACATCAAGATGGGAACCACTAACAAGGCTAAAAAGGTAGTTTCTGTAACCATTACTGACGCATAATCCGCGTCCGCATTATACAAGCGTGCCACCACGGGCGCATTTGTCATCACTGGCATGGCTGATTGCAATATAAAAACTTGTTTCATTAAAACCGGAAAGTTAGTGGGTGCGACTAACAATGTCATCAACAGAGGCGCTAAAACAAATCGGCCCAATAAAATCAACAAATTATCTTTTTTTAGGGTCAATTGCTTTAGTCCCGCGTTATAAACACAGATCCCGATAAAGATCATCGATAATGGTGTGGTTAAGTTTCCTAAATAACTCAAATCCTTGCTCAAGAATAATGGTAACTTAATGTTCAATAAAACCAGTACTACTCCAACGATAAAACCTAACAAAGGCGGTGAGAGCACTTTTTTAAGCGTTATTTTCCAATTAAAAGTTGCTTCAGTAGAACCATCTTTTTGAATAAAATAAGTCCCGATCGTCCAAAAAATAGTCGTATTTGCCATATAATAAATCAAAACAAACGGAATACTTTTAGACCCGAATAATGCTTGATTGATCGGTAGGCCCACAAAAACAGTGTTGGAATTAAAAAACATCGATGAAAACAAACCATGATGACTCGGATCAACTTTTAGGATCCGAGTAAACAGCAAGGCGATCACCATTAAGATCAACATTGAAAGCACAGGGAAAACCAAATCAGGCACGATCGATATCAACTCATGTGAAGTAAACTTACTCGTGATCGTGTCGATCATGTAGCAAGGTAGTGCAAGTTGCGTAACTAATTTGGCGATCAATTTGTCAGTAGAACCTGGAAACCATCCCATAGCAGCAAGCACATAACCTACGATGATCAAAACTAAAATAATGATCACACCTGAAATACTATGCAAAAAAATATTCAAAATAAACTCTTCTCTCTAAAATTGTTGCAAAAATAACCTACCATATAAGTATACACGCCTTTTATTTTCATGAAAAGAAAGCAAAGTTTCGTTTTTCTTTTTCTTTCAATACTTAAATTATCACCTTTTTCAGACCAGCATGATTTTGAAAAGTTTTTAAATTTTCTCAAAAGACTAACATTTTATTTCAAAAAATGGCGCTAAAGTGTATAATTCACTTATGTTTGAATTTACACAAAGGAGTCACATATGGCCAATAAACACAAGCAGGACGAAGAAGAATATTATGATACTCCTCTCCGTCGACAAGATAACGGAAATTCACACCAATACAAAAAACAACACACATTACGTAAAAAGATCTGTGCGATCTTTTTAGCACTTTGTCTGGTCATAATATACGGTGGGACTGCATATGGCTATCATATGTTACATTCTGCTAAAAATACCTTAGATGACACTTATACAGAGTCAAATGTTAAAAAGATGCGCAATGTTTCTGACGTGATCAAAAATAAAAAGCCTTTTTCATTATTGATCTTGGGAACTGATACTGGCGATCTTGGTCGTTCAGATAAGGGACGAACTGATACTTTGATTGTGGCGACTGTTAATCCTGACAAGGGCCATGTCACTTTGACCAGTATCCCACGTGATACTGAAGTTAAGATCGCAGGTTCTGATAATTCTTACGATAAGATCAATTCTGCTTATACGATGGGCGGAGTCTCAACGGCGATCAAAACCGTCCAAAACACCCTGCATGTTCCAATCGACTATTATGTATTAGTTAACATGGGTGGTCTTACTAAGATCGTTGACGCACTTGGGGGAGTCACTGTCAATCCAACCTTAACATTTAAGTATAGCGATGCTGACGTCACTAAAGGTAAGAAAGTTAAGTTAAGTGGTAAAGAAGCCTTGGCATACTCACGAATGCGTTATGATGATCCTCAAGGTGACTATGGTCGTCAAAAACGTCAAAGACAAGTCATTCAGGCGATCATTGATCAGGCAGTTAGTGTTTCATCGATCAGTCGCTTCCAAGACTTGCTCAAATCGATCCAGACCAACATGAAAACTGACTTAAGTTATAATGACATGATGTCAATCGAAAGTAACTACAAGAATGCTGGTAAAAAAGTCGATTCTTACACTTTACGTGGTGATGACGCAATGCTTGGCGGTGCTTCTTATCAAATCGCCTCAAAAGAAGAAAAGAAAAAGGCTTCTGACCGAATCCGCAAACAATTAGAGTTAGAGCCTACGACTGAAGAATTCAGTAACCCTGTCGAAAGTGACGGTTCAACAGGCAACAC
The DNA here is from genome assembly GCF_000349725.1 of Ligilactobacillus pobuzihii E100301 = KCTC 13174. Taxonomy (GTDB): domain Bacteria; phylum Bacillota; class Bacilli; order Lactobacillales; family Lactobacillaceae; genus Ligilactobacillus; species Ligilactobacillus pobuzihii. The sequence continues at coordinate 41,300 of NZ_KB714687.1, read as the reverse complement.
GATGAATTCTGAAGATCAATTCTCTTCAGGCCAAGGACAGGGCGGCTATGGCAATGACCAAAATCAAACTGGTCAAGGCACCTATGGGCAAACTAGTGATAATGGATCATATGGGGCCTATGGTTATTAAAACAATCAGTTAAATAAAAAGACCTAGCGTTTTATTGAAGTATTGATATACTCAGTAAACGTTAGGTCTTTTTTTCAAATTTTATTTTAGGTCACAGCCTGAAAAATCTAATAACAAGCTGCCATACGCCAAGCCTGCTCCAAAACCACTAAGCAGGGTCAATCCAACTTGATCTTGTTGATCTAGTTGTTCAGCTAAAACTGACGGAATCCCAACCGAAGATGTATTGCCATGATCAGTCACATTTATCCCAAAACGACTAAGTGGTAAAGAAAGTGCCTGCGCAATTTTTTCGATCAAACGCAAATTAGCTTGATGAGTAACGACTAAATCAAGTTGTTCCGGCCTGATTTCTTGTTCCTGCAAGAAATCAGTCATATGTGTTATCACCGTTTGAGTTACAAAGTTAAACACTTCTCGCCCATTTTGATAAAAAGCATCTATATGTGGATAGTTGGAAGTACTGATCTTAGTTAACGGAGCGATCCGTCCACTATGAATAACCTGGCCATTACCTGATGTACACAATTTTTCGGCCACAAAGATCTCTTCTTGTTCATTAGTTGTTTGCGATAAGATCATCCCTGCTGCACCATCAGCAAAAAAGACGGTTGACGTGCGATCTTGAAAATCTTGCATTTTGGAGTTATTTTCTGCACTGATCACCATCACATTTTGATAGGAACCGTTTCTAATAAACTTCTCTGCAGTACTTAAAGCAAAGATAAAACCTGCACAAGCCGCTGAGATATCAAACGCAAATGCATTAGTTGCCTGCAAGTTTGCCTGGACTATCGCAGCCGTCGCAGGCGTCAAAGCATCTGGTGAGATCGTTGACACAATGATCATATCAATTTGATCAGCTGAAAGCCCCGCCTTTTTCAACAGTTGTTGCCCGACCTTGGTTGCCATTTCGGATGTGTTTTCACCAATCGCTATATAACGTGATTTGATTCCCGTATGTGCAATGATCCACTCATCAGATGTATCCATCACAGAACTTAATTCATTATTATCAACCACTCGTGGCGGAAAATATTCGGCCCAGGCTTTTGCTGTTATATTTTTCATCTTTCGCACCCCATGTTTATTGCTCAGTAACTGACAAAAAAGACTCATCATGGCTTTCCCATGTTTCAGAAAACGTCCACCATTAAAAAACTTACTGAATTCGTGTCACGCAGTCACTTCATTTTTTTACGAAAAAACCGTGAGAAACTTTTCAGTTTCCCACGGTTTTAAGATGCGGGTAAATGGATTCGAACCATCACGAGCTCAATGCCCACCAGATCCTTAGTCTGACGCGTCTGCCAATTCCGCCATACCCGCGACAACAGATATTATTATATCAAATGGTACTTAAAACTGCAATAGTTTTTTTATTTACCATGCTGCTCATATAAAACAATTTTTATCTTTAATTATTTTGGGACATTTTCTTTGACCAAACGTAATTTTCCCTGACAACATGAGCAAACATAGCGTTGTGTATTCACGCGTCGGACCCGCGGATAAGTTTGTCCACAATCTTGGCAAACATATAAATACCTGATCTGTGGGTGCTTTTTGTCTGGTGGACTTGGAGCATAACGTGAACCGCCCACATCTTGCAATAAACGTTTGAATGCAACATCGCGGTGTCTATAACCTGCACCTGCTAAATGCAAATGATAATGACAAAGTTCATGCTTAATGACACCTTCTAAAGTTTCTTGGCCATGTTCAGTCATCATCTTAGGGTTGATCTCAATGTCGTGATTTTGCAAAATATAGCGACCACCTGTCGTACGTAAACGTTTGTTAAACACAGCCTGATGGTTAAATGGCTTTAAAAAGTAACGCTGTGACAACTGCTCAACTAAAACCTGTAGATCATGATCAGTCAATTTTTCACTCCCTTTTAATTTTTAGTCTCCAAGTCTAAAATTTTCTGACATAAAATGCTAAAATTTAAGATGAAGGTTTTAGAAAGGAGCTTTGTTTTGACTCCCCAAGATATTTTAGAAAAATACTATGGCTATACTGAATTCCGACCCGGACAAAAAAAGATCATCGATCAAGTACTCCACGGTCAAAATACACTGGCGATCATGCCGACTGGTGGTGGAAAGTCTCTATGCTACCAAGTACCAGCACTTTTATTAGATGGTTTGACCTTGGTTGTTTCCCCCTTGATCTCGCTAATGAAAGACCAGGTCGACTCATTACAAGATAGTGGTATCAAAGCCGGCTTCATCAATAGTTCTCAAGATTGGAACGAAACGCGCCAAATCCTAACGGCAGCCACTAACAAACAATTAAAACTCTTATACATTGCACCAGAACGATTGGAGCAGTCCGGTTTCATGAACCAACTCCAGCGCTTGAATGTGTCTTTGATCGCCATCGATGAAGCACACTGTATCTCTCAGTGGGGACATGATTTTCGTAAAAGCTATTTATCATTAAGCTCCATTTTACCACAAATAAAATCACAGCCAACAATCATTGCCCTAACAGCAACTGCAACTACGCAAGTCGCCCAAGACATTATGGTCCGGCTAAATATCCCGACTGACAATGAGGTCAAAACTGGCTTTGCCCGCCCTAACTTAGCTTTTAAAGTAGTTAAAGGACAAAATAAAAATGATTATATCTTGCGTTACGTGAAAGCTAACCAAAATTCTGCTGGTATTATATACGCAGCGACCCGTAAAAAGGCTGAACAAATCGGCTCCATGTTGAAAAAAGCCGGATTCAAAGCTGCAGTTTATCATGCTGGATTAACCGAAGCAGTCAAAAAGAAAAATCAAGAAGATTTCTTGTTTGACCGTTTGTCCGTGATCGTAGCAACCAATGCATTTGGTATGGGGATCGATAAAAGTAATGTCCGTTATATTATTCATGCCCAAGCTCCTGGAAGTTTAGAAGCCTATTATCAAGAAGCCGGGCGTGCTGGCCGTGACGGCGCAAACGCAGAGGCTATTTTGCTCTATTCTGCCCAAGACATGCAGATCCAGCGACTATTTGCTGAAAATTCTGACGCAGATGATAAACATAAAGAAGTTATTTACCTCAATATTCAAAGCATGGTCAATTACGTTAATACTCAAAACTGTTTACAACAGTTCATCGTTCGCTATTTTGGTCAAGACATGGATGAATGCAATACCTGCTCAAACTGTACCGATGACCGACAAGAAACTGACATTACAGTTACAACTCAAAAGATTTTGTCGTGTGTGATGCGAATGCACCAACGCTATGGTAAAAAACTAGTCGCTCAAGTCCTAGCTGGTTCCAAGGCTAAACGAGTTTTAGAACTCGGACTAAACGACTTATCAACGTATGGGATCATGCGTCAACAAAAAACTGCCCAAATCGAGGAATTGATCGACTATTTGACGGCCAGCGATTATTTGACTTTACCTGACCCACAATACCCAACCTTACACTTAACTGAACTAGGAGCACAAATTTTGCGTGGGCAAAATACAGTTACACGTAAAGTGGCACTTATCAAAAGTAATAGTGCAAATCCTGAAGATTCTGAATTATTTGAACAACTCCGAGCCTTACGCTATGAATTTGCCGAAAAACAAAACGTGCCTCCTTACGTGATCTTCTCTGATCAAACTCTCCATGAGATGTGTCGTGTCTTACCAGAAGATTTCGACCAAATGTTAGAGATCAAAGGTGTTGGCCAACAAAAATTAGCAAAATATGGCCGAGAATTCTTGGATGTCCTTAAAAATTACCAAGAACGGTCACCACAAGCAAGATCTGTTTCTGCCAATAACTAACAAAAAACATCTTCCTAATGTCATGGTCACTGACAAGGAAGATGTTTTTTTCTAGGTTTTAACCGACTTTTTGCATGATCCGGCTAATATGCGCATTAACATGGTCCATGGCATCAGACTGAGCTTTTTCTGAATCTTTAAAAGCTTGGACATTAATTGTTTGTCCAGAATAATCAATGCTTGCATGCATTTGTTCACAGCCTGCTACAAAATCACGATAAGCTTTAACTAACTGCTTATGTGGTCCAATGATCATTACTGGAGCAGCTACTTTTTCCAACTTATCCAAGTTTTGGTGGTAAACCGTAATCCCTTGGCTAAAACTTTCCTGGATCTGTGCGAATTGATCTGTAGTTAACTTTTTACTTTCAGTGACCATTCCATTTGCCAGATCAAAATATGGATTCAAGTCACCTCCCATATCTTCAGTAGACTGAAGGATATCTGTGATCGTTTGTAAATACTTACCTAGATCCGCTTTTTTCTTCAAATTGTGGTTCCTCCTTATAAAATAACTAGCTGAAATATTATACCATATTTCAAAATATTTACTTTTCAACTAGGGATATGAAAAACCTAGCTAGTGCCGTCTCAAAAATTTCTATTTCCAGTATAGCATGGAGTCACGAGAATTTAACAGACCACCAGCTTTAAATTCTCGTACTAAAAAGGAGCTAGTACAAAACTAGCTGTGCGATTCTAAAAGGCCGTCGATCTATCCCATTAAAATAGGTTAAATCGACGACCCTTAAATGTATTCCAAAAGATTGAAGCCTGACTGTAATGATGATTACGTCATTATAGCTCTTCGCTTTGCTACGACTCAAAATAACGCAATCGTCGTTACAAGTCGACCTCAAAACATCTTCTGTTTCACTCTCATCCCTATGATTCAGTTATTTCCAAAAGTCATCATAAACGTTGATCGGTAAATGACGCTTATGTTGTGTCTTCAAATACCAGTTTTCGATTTTTTTTGCAGCAACATCATCGATTTGTTGTCCTTCCAAATAATCGTCGATCTGCGTGTAAGTGACTCCTAAAGCTATCTCATCTGGTAAAGCTGGACGATCTTCCTCCAAATCAGCAGTTGGAACTTTTTCATACAAATGTTTAGGTGCCTGCAAATATGCCAACATTGCTTTTCCTTGTCGCTTATCTAAACGCCAAAGAGGTGTAATGTCAGCACCACCATCTCCAAATTTAGTATAAAAACCAGTCACAGCTTCCGCCGCATGATCAGTCCCAACGACGGTCCCAGAACAAGCACCAGCAACAGCATACTGAGCGATCATCCGCGCACGAGCCTTAATATTACCTTTATTAAAATCACTGACAGTTAACTGATTAGCTTCTATCGCAGCGGCCATGGCATCAGAACTATCTTTAATGTCGATACGTACTGTTTGATCAGCTTGCATAAAATCGATAGCATCTAAGGCATCTTGTTCATCTGCCTGGTCACCGTAAGGTAAACGTACAGCGATAAACTTGTACTCTTGATCACCAGTCTGATCACGTAATTCACTAACCGCCTGTTCACATAAAGCACCAGCAAGCGTTGAATCTTGCCCGCCTGAGATACCTAACACTAATGTTTTTAGAAATGAATGTTTTTGCAGATATTCCTTCAAAAAATCGATCGAGCGGCGAATTTCTGTTTGTGGGTCGATTTTTGGTTGCACTTTTAGTTTGGTAATAATTTGTTCTTGTAACGGACGCATGCATCTTCCTCCTCTTATTCAAAAGTTCAAATTACGAGCTTATTCACGAATAATAACAACAGCCACACTTGGTTCAATGGTCATGTCATATTTTCTACCACTATTTTCAGTGTACACTTTTTGGGTAAAATTTTCACGAATAACCATGGCTTTTTTGCTAAAAAAAAACACCCTCCAAAAGAGAATGCTTTTTGTCCAAACGATAATTTGATTAACGTTTTGAGAACTGTGGAGCCTTACGAGCTTTCTTCAAGCCTGGCTTGCGACGTTCCTTCATACGAGGGTCACGAGTCAAAAGACCTGCGCGCTTTAAAACACCACGGAATTCCGGGTCAACTTGCAACAAAGCACGAGCAATACCATGACGGACTGCTCCAGCTTGTCCTGCATAGCCACCACCATTAACGTTAACAAAAACGTCATATTGGTCAGCTGTTTCTGTAACACCAAATGGTTGCTTGATAACTTCGATCAAGTTAGCAAATGGAACATATTCTTCTACACTTTTGCCGTTCATCGTGATCTTACCAGTACCGGGTACCAAACGAACACGAGCAACGGAATTTTTACGACGGCCTGTGCCATTATATTGTACTTGAGCCACTTTCAAATTCCTCCTAGACTAATTTATTGATATCCAAAACTTCTGGATTCTGTGCTGCATGCTTGTGATCTGCACCGCGATATACGTGTAATTTCTTGAGTTGTTGACGACCAAGAGTACCTTTTGGAAGCATGCCTCCAATTGAAAGTGCAAGTAACTTCTCTGGGTCATTTTCACGATAATCACCAGCAGTCCGTTCCTTTAAACCACCTGGATGTAATGTGTGATGGTAATATACCTTACGAGAAGCTTTCTTACCTGTCAAAGCAACCTTGTCAGCATTGATAATGATCACAAAGTCACCTGTGTCAACGTTTGGTGTATATGTTGGCTTGTTTTTACCGCGTAAGATAGTTGCAACTGAACTTGACAAACGACCCAAAGGGACATCTGTAGCGTCAACGACATACCATTTACGTTCTACTTCGCCTGATTTTGCTAAATATGTTGTACGCACGTTTATTTCCTCCATTTATGATGCTTGTTTGACAAACAATAAGTTAACGGGGCCTACTGTGGGGCAAACAATACCATGTACTATAGTACGATTTTTTTAACTACTAGTCAAATAAAAACCGGTAAAAAGATAACTTTTTTCACTTAATTTGTGAATCTATTTTACTTCTCAGACCCTGATTTTGCAAGAGAGCTTTTGCAACAATCTCCTGGGCTTGTTGACCATAATAAACTTCCTTCAAATACAACCCACTAGCTGGTGCAGTTTCACGTGCTTGATTACGGTCTTTCACATCATACAAACGTAAAAAATCATGAATAGGTCTTCTAGCATTGCCGATCTCTAATAAAGTTGCCACCATGATCCGTACTTGATTATACAAAAAACCATTTCCACAAAATTCAAACACTAACTCATTATTAGCAGGATCGTCTTCTACTGTGGCTTCATAAATCGTGCGAACGTGAGATCTAGCTTGACTACCTGAAGCCACGAAGCTGCTAAAATCATGAGTCCCCACTAAGTCTGGCATAGCCTGCTTGATCCTCTCAACGTCTAGCGGATATTTATAGTGTCCCGTATACAAACGCTTGAAGGGGTCAATAAACCATGAGCGTGAGACTCGATACATGTACCTTTTAGCATGTGCTTCATATCTTGCATGGAAGGTCTCTGGTACGATCTGACAATCAACGATCTCGATATCTAACGGCAACATGCTATTCAAGCCCCGTAACATAGAGTCAGCTGGCACATCGTGTGGAAAATCAAAGTGAGCCACTTGCCCCAAAGCATGTACACCTGAATCGGTACGCCCCGAACCAAAAATAGTAATATACTCATTTAATTTGCTCATTTTATTAACCGCTTTTTCCAGTACCGATTGAACTGTTCGTTGTTCAGGCTGGCTTTGAAATCCCGCAAAATGGGTCCCGTCATAAGCCATAGTTATTTTATAACGACTTGTCATTTTTAATTCCTTTACTAAATATACTAATTTTAACGCGCCAATTAATTACGTAAAAAAATCAGTGCGCCAGTCAAAGCTATGAATAAGATCACAGCCAGCGTATCATTTTTACGCCACTCTTGTTCGCGATATTTTGTCCGACCTTCTCCGCCATGGTAGCCTCGCGCTTCCATCGCAGTTGCCAGGTCTTCTGCACGGTTAAACGAGCTGACAAATAGTGGGATCAATAAAGGTATCACCGATTTGATCTGTTTCAACAAGTTACCTTCTCCAAAGTTGACTCCGCGAGCCCGCTGCGCGTTCATGATTTTAGTTGTTTCGTCCATCAACGTCGGTACAAAACGTAAGGCGATCGATAGCATCAAGGCAATTTCATATACCGGTACTTTGATCTTAGTGAGTGGTTTCAACAGTGACTCTAAGCCGTCCGAGATCTCGATCGGTGTAGTCGTTAATGTTAATAATGTCGACATGAAAATGATCAACACGAAACGACAAAAAACAAAGACACCGTTGATCAGTCCTTGATCAGTAATCGTAAATGGTCCAAAATGCCAAAAAACTTGCCCACCACTAGAAAAGAAGATCTGCAATAAAACTGTAAATAAGATCAGCCAGATCAAAGGTCTAACACCTTTAATAAAAAAGCCAAGTGAAATATCTGACAGTTTGACAAATAGCATTACCATCGCAGCCATCAGGACATACGTTTCCCAGTTGTTACACAAAAAAACGATCACGATAAAATAGAAACTAAGGAATAACTTCCCCCGTGGATCCAAATGATGAATCAAAGATTCGCCGTTAATATAACGACCCAGTAACATTTTATCCATGAAGCTCACCCCCACTTTGAGGCATTAGCTCCGCAAGCTTTTCTGCAAGTTGTTTTTCAGTCAAAGGCAAAGTCTCAAAAGGTACTCCCTGTTTGGCTAATTTGGCAGCGAACGCTGTGGTTTGTGGTAGTCCAAGATGGTGCTTATGTAGCCAATCGGGATCACTAAAAACTCTTTCTGGCGTGCTATTGGCAATTAAGCCACCGTTTTCCATCACGACTACATGATCAGCGTAATTAGCCACATCATTCATCTGATGGGTGACTAAAATAATAGTCAAATGTTGTTCTTGGTGTAACTGCTCAAACATCTCCATCATTTCTAAGCGTCCCTTAGGATCCAGTCCAGCAGTTGGCTCATCTAAGACTAAAATCTGCGGTTCCATAGCTAAAACTCCTGCGATTGCCACCCGTCGCATCTGACCACCAGATAATTCAAAGGGAGAACTATCTAAGACACTATCTGGTAGTCCCACTAAGGTTGCCATTTTTGCAGCAACTTGTTCAGCCTCTTCATCACTTTTACCAAAGTTTTTCGGCGCAAATGCAATATCTTTTAAAACTGTTTCTTCAAAAAGCTGGGCCTCAGGAAATTGAAAAACAAAACCAACGTGATGTCTCAACTCATTTAATTCTTTATTTTTAGTTTCACTTGTAATGTGATTACCAGCAACTGTTAAACTACCAGACGTGGGTTTCAGCAAGCCGTTCAAATGTTGTAAAAGAGTGGATTTACCACTACCGGTATGCCCAATGATCGCTGTATAACTTCCAGTTTTTATATCTAATGAAACATCAGTCAATGCACGACGGGAAAACGGTGTGCCGCTTTGGTAAACGTAATTTAATTTTTCAATATGGATCGACTTAACCAATTCACCATACTCCCTTCATCCATGTACTCGGACGGTGTTTGAATACCTCGCTTATTTAATTCAAATTTTAGGCGCTGTGGATACGGAACGTCTAAGCCAAGGTCGATCAGCTCATTACCTTTTTGAAAAAGTTCTTCAGGTAAACTATCTCCCATAATTTTACCGTCATCAACCACAACGACTCGGTCAGCTAAAGAAGCTTCATCGATATCATGAGTGATCGAGATCACTGTAAAACCTTCTTCACGATTCATTTGCTTGATCAGCGAAATGATCTGCATCCGTCCTTCAGGATCCAACATACTAGTTGATTCGTCAAAAATAACGATCTTAGGACGTAAAGCTAAGACACCAGCAATCGCAACGCGTTGCTTTTGCCCACCAGACAAGCGAACTGGTTCATGTTTGGCAAAATCTTGCATGTTTACTACCTGAAGAGCTTCTTTAACGCGTATATGCATTTCTTCACGCTCTATCCCCTGATTTTCCAAGCCAAACGCTACATCGCCTTCAACATCAGCACCTACAAATTGATTATCCGGATTTTGAAAAACCATTCCAATTTTTTTTCTAATATTCCATAAAGATTCCTCAGTTAACTTTTGTCCATCAACAAAGATCTCACCCGATTCTGGTTCGATCAAACCATCGATTGCTTTAGCTAGAGTGCTCTTACCACTACCATTGTGGCCAATCACTGCTAACCATTCACCTTCATTGACATGAAGATCAACATGGGAAAGGTCTAGTTTTTCATTTTCCTGTGAATAACGAAAGCATAGATCTTTAATGTCAATTATTCCGTCCATTGTCCGTTCCCTTTCAAATTTAGTCTTTAAGATTAATAATACCATAATGCGAAACATGAAAAAATACAAATTTAAAATGTTGAAAGCATAAACAAAGGGCACAACCAAAGTCGAATATCCAACGATTTACCACATAAAACCCAAAGTAAAAAGACGACCTATAAAACAAAAACGACCTACAGATTTTGCTCCATAAGTCGTTACTAAATTCAAAAGATTATACTAAACAAAAAATCACTTTTTATGACAAAACTTTCACAGTAAACTGCTACTTAAGACTAGACTTGGGCACGACCCATCATCATAACGTCTATCTATCGCCATAAAAGTGACACTTGTTAATTTATTTTTAGATGCTTGTAAAAATTAATCAACTAATTCCAAAACAACCATATGGGCTGCATCTCCGCGACGTTGATCCATCTTTAAGATCCGAGTGTAACCACCGTTACGCTCTGCATAACGTGGAGCTACCTCATCAAATAATTTTTGCAAAGCAGTTTGGATAGTAACAGTATCTTCCTCTTCTTTAACGTCCGCAACAACATCCATCATGAATGCAGCAGCACGACGACGTGAAGCTAAGTCACCCTTCTTACCCAAAGTAATCATTTTTTCAACAAACTTACGTGCTTCTTTTGCGCGTGGTTCAGTTGTAACAACTTTACCATTAACGATCACGTCAGTTGTCAGGTTCCGCAACATTGCTTTACGATGAGCACTGTCACGTCCTAATTTACGGTATGCCATGAACAGATTCCCTCCCTTGTTAGTTAGTTGATATTACTAGTCATCATGACGCAGTGACAAATCCAAATCGGCCAACTTTGCCTTAACTTCTTCTAACGACTTACGGCCTAAATTACGGACCTTCATCATGTCTGCTTCTGACTTATTAGTCAATTCTTGTACGGTATTAATACCTGCACGCTTCAAGCAGTTGTATGAACGAACAGACAAATCGAGTTCCTCAATCGTCATTTCGAGCATTTTTTCTTTATGAGTTTCTTCTTTTTCGACCATGATTTCAGCATTCTTAGCCTCATCAGTCAAATCAACAAATAAAGTCAAATGTTCGGTCAGGATCTTAGCTGACAAACTGATTGCTTCACTCGGAGTAATTGATCCGTTGGTCCAGACATCAAGCGTCAACTTGTCAAAATCACTCTTTTGACCAACACGTGTTTTTTCTACTTGGTAGTTGACACGTTCGATTGGGGTATAAATCGAGTCGATTGCCAATACACCAATAGGCATATCTTCAGTTTTAGCTTTGTTTTCATTAGCAGAAACATAGCCACGACCCTTGTTAGCAGTCATCCGCGCATGGAATGAAGCACCATCAGCCACTGTACAAATGTACAAGTCTGGATTAAGTACTTCAACTTCACTGCTTCCTTGAATGTCGCCTGCAGTTACTTCCATTGGCCCGGTAACATCTATTTCCAATGTTTGAACGTCTTCGGAATTTAACTTCAATGCAACTTTTTTCAAATTCAAAATAATTGTGGTTACGTCTTCCAAGACACCCTCAACAGAAGAGAATTCATGCAAAACACCATCAATTTGAACATCGGTGATAGCAGCACCTGGCAAAGAAGAAAGAAGAATCCGACGTAATGAGTTGCCTAACGTAGTACCATAACCACGCTCTAATGGTTCAACAACAAATTTACCGTAGTTTTCGCTTTCTTCAACTTTTTGAATTTTTGGTTTTTCAAATTCGATCATTCTTACCTTTACCCCTTTCAAAACGTAACGTGCAATCTGGAGACAACATCATGAAGATATTCTTCAAAATGAATGCATATCCAAATTAAACACGACGGCGCTTTGGAGGACGGCATCCATTATGAGGTACTGGAGTAACATCCTTGATAGCTGTTACTTCAAGACCTGTTGTTTGAAGTGCACGAATTGCAGCTTCACGACCAGAACCTGGGCCTTTAACAGTTACATCAACTGTCTTCATACCATAGTCCATAGCGGCTTTTGCGGCGGCTTCTGAAGCCATCTGAGCTGCAAACGGTGTTGACTTACGTGAACCTTTAAAGCCCAATGCGCCAGCTGAAGACCAAGAAACTGCATTACCATGGACATCTGTGATCATAACAAGTGTGTTATTAAAAGTTGAATGAATATGAGCAACGCCGCTTTCGATAACCTTCTTGGCACGACGTTTACGTGATTTATTGACTGCCATTAATTAGCTGACCTCCTTTTTTATAAAATTATTTTTTCTTGCCGGCAATTGAAATTGCTGGGCCTTTGCGTGTACGCGCATTGTTCTTCGTGTGTTGTCCACGAACGGGCAAATTACGACGATGACGCATGCCACGGTAAGAACCAATTTCTGACAAACGTTTGATGTTTAAGGCAACTTCACGACGAAGGTCACCTTCAACTTTGTAGTTATCCGTTGCCGCACGGATCTTATCTTCTTGTTCAGAATCTAAGTCACGTACGCGAACGTCTGGAGAAACACCTGCTTCTTCGACGATCTTTTCAGCGGTTGTTTTACCGATTCCGTAAATATAAGTTAAGCCGATCACAATACGCTTATCACGTGGTAAATCGACACCTGCTATACGAGCCATTACAATTACACCTCCTATTTATTTATTATCCTTGTCTTTGTTTGTGCTTTGGATTTGAGCAAATAACCATGACGCGACCTTTGCGTTTGATTATTTTGCAGTGTTCGCACATTGGCTTAACTGATGGTCTTACTTTCATGAATTATACCTCCTGCATAAGATTGAAGTACAATCTATCTGTAACGATAGGTGATGCGACCCTTACTTAAGTCGTATGGAGACATTTCAACCGTCACCTTATCACCCGGCAAAATACGAATATAATGCATCCGGATCTTACCTGATACATGAGCTAGAATCTCATGTCCATTTTCGAGTTCAACTTTGAACATCGCATTCGGTAAGGTTTCCTTGATCGTACCCTCAATTTCAATCACATCATCTTTCGCCACGCTAAAAGTACCTCCTTAAATTGGTTTTAAAACTTTACACTTAAAAATGTGAGAAGCTTTGTTGGAGTCCCACCTTTTTCCGTCAGGAACAGCTCTACCCCTATTTTTGGGCGAACTAGACCTATTGAAAAGATAAACCTAAATTATCATAGCATAGGCATCCCCGACTTGCAAGGAATAATTAGCAAGTTCCAAAATTTATGACAACTTTTTGCTTATTCTTGCTTTCGCTGGTATTCAGCATTTCCAACAAAGTTACTCAGCTATTATATCATTATGACAAACCGTTCAAAATGTTTTCAATATCAGAATAAACAGCCGTGATCTCTTGATTGCCTTTTACATTGTGTAAAAGATCCTTTTGTTTATAAAAGTCTAACAGTGGAGTATTCATCTTAATGTTTACATCTAAACGATTCTTGACAGTTTCAGGCTTGTCATCCTCACGTTGATAAAAGTCATGGCCACCACAACGATCACAAGTACCTTCGACTTTTGTCGGATTAAAGACCTTGTGGTAAGTAGCACCACAATTGCGGCAAATAAAACGACCCGTTAAACGTTCCATTAATGAATCAGGATCAACATCAATATTGATGACCCCCGTTAACGGACGTCCAAGCTCTTGCCCAATTTTTTCTAAAGCATGTGCTTGTGCCATGTTACGTGGATAGCCGTCCAACAAGTAACCAGATTTGACATCATCTTGGCTTAAACGCTCCTTAACGATTCCATTAGTAACCTCGTCTGGAACTAATTCACCTTTGTCGATATACTTCTTTGCTTCTAAGCCCATTGGAGTTTCATTTTTCATTGCTTCACGAAAAATGTCACCAGTGGAAATATGCACGACTTTATATTCATCAACAATTCGTTCTGCTTGTGTACCTTTACCGGCACCAGGCAATCCCATTAACATTAGATTCAATGCCATCAATAACCCTCCTAATTCAAAAAGAAAACTAAAAATATCTTCAAACAATTAGCACACCAGTGACAAATAATACACTGATCTACAACTAGGTTTTGCTTTTAATGTCTTAGATACTCCAATGGTAATTTTTCGTTTCTAGACTATATTTAAATTATTAAACAAAGTCCTTTCACAAAAAATTGGGTCAGTCCATCTCAATGAACACGACCCAATTTTACTATTCACGGATAAAACCGACGTATTCGCGTTTCATCATCATACCGTCTAGTTGTTTGATCGTTTGCAAAATAACCCCAACCACGATCAAAAGACTGGTACCACCTAACCCGATCGATTCGTCTAAACCGAAGTAAGCCGAACCAACTAACGGGATCAGTGAAATTAACCCAAGGTAAAGTGACCCAACTGTACTTAGTCTCATCAATAACGAAGAAACATAACGTTCAGTTTCTTTACCAGGCCAAACAGATGGAATATAGCTTCCTTGTTTTTGCAGATTCTCAGAAAGCTTTTCTGGGTTGACCTGCACAAAAGCGTAGAAGAAAGTAAATACTACGATCAATACCGTATACAAAATCATACCTGGCGTACTTTGCATACTAAAGATACTCGACATTACTTGATACCAAGTATCCTGCGAGTGATTCTGCGCAAATGCCATCAAAATCGTTTGTGGAGTTGCAATAAACGAGCTGGCAAAGATAACTGGAATAACACCCGCAACGTTGACTTTTAACGGTAAATAAGAATTATTACCGGCGCCGGCCAAACGTCTAGTATATTGGATCGGTACCTTATAGTTAGCTTGTTCAATAAAGGTTACAAAAGTAACGATCACTAACAAAACAACTAACAGGATAACTACATATAGTATTGGTTGCCAAACGTCACTCATATTTGCACCAGTAAATTGTTCTTGAACGAGCTGTTGAATACCAACAGGCATCCGAGCAACAATACCAGCCATAATGATCATTGAGATCCCGTTACCTAAACCACGGTCTGTGATCATATCTCCGAGCCAAGTTGTAAACATAGTACCACCAGTTAAAATGATACCGATACTAACATAAGTTTTTACACTTGGATTTTCCACAAGACTCAAACTACTCAATGTGTTAAATCCGGCAGTGATCCCGATTGACTGTATAAACGCCAACACGATTGCCAAGTATCTAGTTACTTGATTAAGCTTACGCCGACCAACTTCACCTTGTTTGCTCCACTCAACAAAACGTGGCACAATGTCCATTTGCAGTAGCTGCACGACGATTTGAGCGGTAATGTATGGCGAAACACCCATTGCCAAAATGGAATAGTTAGTCAATCCACCGCCTGAAAAAGTATTCAAGATACTAATTAACCCTGAAGACGCAACGCTGCTCAAGGCTTTTGCGTTGATCCCAGGGACGGTAATATAAGTGCCGAGACGAAATACAATCAAGACACCAAGTGTAAAAAAGATTTTCTTACGGATCTCTTTAACAGCAAGGGCATCTCTCAGTGTCTTCAGCATTTATTAAATCACCTCAGTTTGACCGCCTGCTGCTTCGATGGCAGCTTTTGCAGATGCAGAAAACTTATTAGCCTTAACAGTTAACTTCTTGCTAAGTTCACCGTTACCCAAAACCTTGATACCGTCTTTTTCATTCTTAATGATACCAGATTCAACGAGCATAACTGGTGTAACTTCTGCACCATCTTCAAATTTATTAAGAGTTTCAACATTCACGATCGCATAGTTTTTACGACTGATGTTGTTGAAACCACGTTTAGGCATGCGACGGAACAAAGGCATTTGTCCACCTTCAAATCCCATACGTACCTTGCTACGAGCCTTTTGACCTTTTTGGCCACGGCCTGCAGTTTTACCGTTACCAGATGAATCCCCACGACCAACACGATTACGTACTTGACGTGAGCCTTCACTTGCTTGTAATTCATGTAATTTCATTACGGTTGGCACCTCCTTGTTCTACTAAATAATAATTATTCAGCTTCTTCGACGTCCACTAAATGGTTGATTTTGCGAATTGCACCGCGCATTGCTGCGTTGTTAGGAACAACTGCTGAGCTATGAACTGTTGTCAAGCCAAGGCCTTTAACAATATCACGTTGATTTTGGGGACGACCGATAACTGAGCGAATCAAAGTAACTTTAATATTAGCCATTATATTCGTCCTCCTTATTCAGCAAAGTGTGAAGCAGAAACACCACGACGAGCGGCTGTTTCTTCAGCACTACGCATATTTTGTAAACCATTGATAGTTGCACGTACGACGTTAACAGGAGTATTTGAGCCAAGTGATTTACTTGTAACATCATCAATACCTGCAAGTTCCATAACGGCACGAACAGCGCCACCGGCTGCTACACCAGCACCGGCTTGGGCTGGTTTAAGTAAAACTCTGCTACCACTGTGTTGGCCAACAACTTCATGAGGAAGAGTTGTTCCAGCAACTGGAACTTCGATTAAGTTCTTACGAGCAGCATCAACGGCCTTACGGATAGCTTCAGGAACTTCCTGAGCTTTACCAGTACCGAATCCTACGTGACCATTATGGTCGCCGACAATTACTAAAGCGGCAAAACGCAAACGACGTCCACCTTTTACAACTTTAGTAATACGGTTGATCGCTACAACGCGATCTTCCAAATCTAATTGAGCTGGGTCAATAAAAGCCATAAACGTTAATTCCTCCTTTTTTTAAAAGTCTAAGCCATTTTCACGAGCAGCATCAGCCAATGCTAACACGCGACCATGGTACAAGTAACCGCCACGATCAAAAACAACTTCTTTAATGTTCTTATCTGCAGCACGTTTTGCTACTAAAGCACCAACGGCAGAAGCTTGTTCTGTCTTTGTACCTGCAGCAATTTCACTATCTAAAGTAGAGGCACTAGCCAGCGTCACACCCGCTACGTCATCAATAACTTGAGCGTAGATGTTTTTGTTTGAACGATAAACATTTAAGCGTGGGCACTCAGCAGTACCAGAGATCTTATTACGGACACGAATATGACGTTTTTGACGTGTCTTATTTTTGTCTGGTTTCGAAATCACTATTTTCACCTCTTGATTTTATTTAACAGCTATTATGCTGCGTAATTACTTACCTGTCTTACCTTCCTTATGAGCAACATATTCACCAACATAACGAATACCTTTGCCCTTATAAGGTTCTGGTGCACGTGTAGCACGAATACGGGCTGCAGCATCACCGACAAGTTCTTTGTCGATACCAGAAACAGTAATTTCGGTATTAGAAGGTACTTCAACAGTGATACCTTCTTCTTCCGCAATTTCAACTGGGTTGGAATAACCAACGTTTAAGACCAGCGTCTTGCCTTTCATTTGTGCACGATAACCAACACCACGAAGTTCAAGATTTTTCTTGAATCCTTCCGTAACACCAACTACCATGTTGTTGAAGTTTGCACGCGTAGTACCATGCAAAGCCTTAGTTTTATAATCATCAGAAGGGCGGTCGAATGTAACTTCATTGCCATCAATATTCATTGTGATCAATTCAGATAATTCACGAGTCAATTCACCTTTTGGGCCCTTGACAGTAACAACATTACCGTCTTGTTTGATCTCTACGCCTTCTGGAACTGTAACAGTTTTATAACCAATACGACTCACGAGATGTACACCTCCTTGCTTTTATTTAATATTACCAAACGTAAGCGAGAACTTCGCCACCGATGTTCTTTGCACGAGCTGTTTTGTCTGTAACAACACCTTCAGATGTTGAGATCAAAGCAATACCTAAGCCGTTTAAAACTTTAGGAACTGCATCAGCTTTGACATAAGAACGTAAGCCGGGCTTGGAGATCCGACGTAAACCGGAGATAACACGTTCGTTATTTTTATCATATTTCAAGAACACACGGATGATGCCTTGTTTGTTGTCATCGATGTATTCAACATCACGGACGAAGCCTTCATTCTTAAGAATATCAGCCATACCGTTTTTGATTTTTGAAGCAGGAATTTCAACTGATTCATGTCTTGCCATGCTGGCATTACGAATACGAGTTAAAAAGTCTGCAATTGGATCGGTCATTGCCATGTTGTTTGCCTCCTTTTACTGTATATTATGGTTTACCAACTAGCCTTTTTCATGCCAGGGATCTGACCTTTATGGGCAAGTTCGCGTAGGCAAACACGGCATAATTTAAATTTGCGATAAACAGAATGTGGACGTCCACAACGTGCGCAACGTGTATATTCACGTGACGAGTATTTAGCAGGACGTTGGTTTCTTGCAATTTGTGACTTCTTTGCCAAGTTTGTAACCTCCTTATTTAGCGAATGGCATTCCAAGTTGTGACAACAATTCCTTGGATTCTTCATCAGTATCTGCTGTTGTAACGATAACGATATCCATTCCACGAACCTTGCTGACATTATCAAAATCAATTTCAGGGAAAATCAATTGTTCACGGACACCAAGAGTATAGTTACCACGGCCGTCAAAGGCACGCTTACTTACACCATGGAAGTCACGCACACGTGGTAACGAAACAGAAACCAACTTGTCTAAGAAGTCATACATGCGTGTACCACGTAATGTAACTTTGGCACCAATCGGCATACCTTCACGTAAACGGAAACCAGCGATTGATTTTTTAGCCTTTGTAACAACTGGCTTTTGACCTGAGATCAAAGTCAATTCTTCAACAGCTTCGTCAAGGTTCTTAGCGTTGCTTACTGCGTCACCCACACCCATGTTGATCACGATTTTTTCAACTTTAGGTGCTTGCATGATTGATGAATAATTGAATTTATCGATCATTGATGGAACGATTTCGTTTGTGTATTTTTCTTTTAAACGGTTAACCATGAAAAAATGTTCCTCCTTTCCTTGTTAGGTTTAGATAATTTCACCGGTTTTTTTAGAAACGCGGACTTTTTTGCCATCTTCTACCTTGAAGCCAACACGTGTTGCTTCATTGTTTGAAGGATCGATCAACATTACGTTAGAAACATGGATCGGAGCTTCAACTTCTGCGATACCACCACTTGGATTATCATTAGAAGGTTTTTGATGTTTCTTAACGACATTGACACCTTTTACAACCACACGGTCCAAAGCAGGAATAGCCTGAAGGACTTCTCCTTCTTTGCCCTTGTCTTTGCCAGCAATTACTTTTACTTTATCATTTCTTTTAATGAACATTATTACTTGTGCACCTCCTTGTCGGATAAACGGTTGTTTTATAGAACTTCGGGTGCAAGGGAAACAATCTTCATATAGCTCCCTACACGTAGTTCACGGGCAACCGGTCCAAAGATACGGGTGCCTTTTGGTGATTTATCATCGCCGATGATAACAGCAGCATTTTCATCAAACTTGATGTATGAACCGTCAGCACGGTGTGTACCATATTTAGTACGAACGATAACAGCTTTTACAACGTCGCCTTTTTTGACAACGCCACCTGGTGTTGCTTGTTTAACAGTAGCAACCACAATGTCACCGACACTAGCAGTCTTAACACGAGAGCCACCTAAAATTTTAACAACTAAAAGCTCACGTGCACCAGAATTATCAGCAACATGTAAACGACTTTCTTGTTGGATCACAGTTATGTGACCTCCTTTCGTTATTAGATCAGAATACGAATAAGTGCTTAGTTGTCTTTATCGATTAAAGTACAACAGCTTTTTCAACTATTTCTGATAAACGGAAACGCTTTGTAGCTGACAATGGACGGGTTTCCATGATTTTGACGATGTCGCCCGTTTTTGCTTCATTGTGTTCATCATGAGCCTTGTATTTCTTGGAATACTTAACACGTTTGCCATATACTGGATGAAACTTGTATGTTTCAACAACGACAGTGATCGTTTTGTCCATCTTATCTGAAACAACACGGCCACGGTAAACTTTACGGTAGTTACGACCTTCACTCATGCGCGATTAGCCTCCTCTTCGTATTCTTTATTTTGCAGCTTCGTTTTGACGCAGCAAAGTCTTGATGCGTGCAATTGCTTTCCGAACTGTTTGCAAGCGAGCTGTATTTTCAAGCTGACCTGTAGCAGATTGGAAACGCAAATTGAACAATTCTTCTTTATATTGCTTTTCTTTAGCAAGTAATTCGTCAGTGGTTAATTTGTTGAGTTCATCTTTGAATTCTTTAGTTTTCATCAGATTCGCCACCTACTTCCTCACGAGAAACTATTTTAGTTCTAACAGGGAGTTTGTGTGAAGCCAAACGCAATGCTTCTTGCGCAACTTCTTTAGAAACTCCACCAACTTCAAACATGATCTTACCACGTTTAACTGGTGCAACCCAGCCTTCTGGGGAACCTTTACCATTACCCATACGAGTACCGATACCTTTTGAAGTATATGACTTATGAGGGAAAATCTTGATCCAAACTTTCCCACCACGTTTCATGTAACGGGTCATTGCGATACGACAAGCTTCGATCTGACGGTTTGAGATCCAATGTGAATCAAGTGCTTGCAAACCGTAATCACCAAAAGCTACTGTCTTACCACCCTTAGCTTCGCCACGCATCTTACCACGAAATTCGCGACGATGCTTTACACGCTTTGGTACTAACATAGACTATTCCCCTCCTTTACTTTGATCTTTCTTTTCAGGTAGAACTTCGCCACGGAAGATCCATACCTTAACACCGATTTGACCATATTGAGTATCTGCTTCAACCCATGCATAATCAATATCAGCACGAAGTGTGTGCAATGGAACTGTTCCTTCTGAGAAATGTTCCACACGTGACATATCAGCACCATTCAAACGACCTGATGTTTGAACTTTGATACCTTTAGCACCCGCACGCATTGTACGTTGAATACCTTGTTTCATGGCACGACGGAATGCTACACGTCCTTCTAATTGTTGCGCGATGTTTTCGCCAACTAACTTAGCATCCAAATCAGGCTTCTTGATTTCGATGATGTTGATGTGTACACGTCTGCCAGTTAAGTTGTTAAGTTCTTTACGTAATTTTTCAACTTCAGAACCGCCTTTACCGATGACCATACCCGGTTTTGCAGTATGGATAGAAATGTTAACACGCTTTGCAGCACGTTCGATTTCTACGGTAGAGACAGATGCGTCGGCTAATTTATTTTCAATATATTCACGGATACGGATATCTTCGTGAAGATATGAAGAAAAGTCCTTTTCAGCATACCATTTGGATTCCCAATCACGAATAATACCAACACGTAATCCAGTAGGATTTATTTTGTGACCCACGCTTATCCCTCCTTATTTTTCAGATACCACAACAGTAATATGACTGGTACGCTTGTTGATTGGAGAAGCAGAACCTTTAGCACGAGGACGGAACCGTTTCAAGGTTGGTCCTTCGTTTACAAAAGCTTCGCTTACATACAAATCTTCGGCGTCTAAGTCAAAATTGTTTTCTGCGTTGGCAATTGCGGATTTTAAAACTTTTTCAATCAGATAAGCACCAGATCTTGGAGTGAACTTCAAGATACCAAGTGCTTCAGCAACATTTTTCCCACGAATAAGATCGATCACAAGACGCGCCTTACGTGCAGGGATGCGAACTACGCGAGCAGTTGCTTTTGCTGATGTTACTTGTTCAGCCATTTTATTTCCTCCCTTAGATTATCTTGCGATGGTCTTTTTATCATCAGCATTTGTGCCGTGACCATGGAATGTACGCGTAGGTACAAATTCGCCTAACTTATGTCCAACCATGTCTTCTTGGATATAAACTGGAACTTGTTTACGACCATCATGAACAGCGATCGTGTAACCAACAAAGCTAGGATAGATTGTAGAACGACGTGACCAAGTCTTAATTACGGATTTTTTTTCATTATCAGCTTGTGCTGCAACCTTTTTTAGCAGATGTTCATCAGCAAAAGGTCCCTTTTTCAAACTACGACTCAAGAGTTATCCTCCTTTCGGATAAAGTCACCATTTTAATTTAAAAGATGACTATTTCTTCTTACGTCCACGAACAATAAATTTATTTGAACGTGCTTTACGAGAACGTGTCTTCTTACCAGCAGTCTTCTTACCCCAAGGAGACAAAGGACTTGGCATACCAACAGGAGCTCTACCTTCACCACCACCATGAGGGTGATCGTTAGGGTTCATTACAGAACCACGTGACTGTGGACGAACGCCCATCCAACGTTTACGACCAGCTTTACCAAGTTTGATCAATTCATGTTGTGCATTACCAACGGAACCGATAGTTGCACGGCATGTACCCAAGATCTGACGAACTTCGCCTGAAGCCAAACGTACAGTAACGTACTTGCCTTCCATACCCAATACCTGGGCTGAAGTACCTGCAGAACGAACTAATTGACCACCCTGGCCTGGCTTTAATTCGATATTATGAATAACAGTACCAGTAGGTATGTTCATTAATGGTAATGAATTACCAACTTTGATATCTGCATCTGCACCAGATTCAACTAACTGGCCTACTTTAAGACCTTTTGGTGCAAGGATGTAGGATTTGACCCCATCAACATAAACAAGTAATGCAATGTTAGCTGAACGGTTAGGATCATATTCGATCGTTTTGACAGTTGCAGGAACGCCATCTTTAATACGTTTGAAATCGATCAAACGATATTGACGTTTATGACCGCCGCCACGGTGACGAACAGTTTTATGACCGTAAACGTTACGACCAGCAGTTTTGCTTTGAGAAGAAAGCAAGGACTTCTCAGGAGTAGTACTTGTGATTTCTTCAAAGTCAGAAGTTGTCATATTACGGTGACCATTCGTGGTCGATTTATATACTTTGATCCCCACTGTGTTTCCCTCCTAATTTATTTATTCTTCTTCAAAAATTTTAATTTCTTTTGATTCAGGTGTTAAAGTAACGATTGCCTTACGACGCTTCTTTGTGTAGCCTTCGTAGCGACCCATACGTTTCTTTTTACCTTTTAAGTTCATGACATTAACATTAGCAACTTTAACATCAAAGATTTCTTCAACAGCATCTTTGATCTGAAACTTAGTTGCTTGAGTATTAACATCAAATGTATAGCGCTTGTCGTCCAAGTCGGCCATTGAAGCTTCAGTGATCACTGGACGTAAAATTACTTCGCGTGCTTCCATTATGCTAGACCCTCCTCTACTTGAGAAAGAGCTCCTTTTGTGATGACAACTTTGTCACTATCAACAACGTTTAATACATTCAAACCTTTTGCAGGAAGAACAGTAACGTTTTTGAGGTTACGAGCTGAACGAGCAGCATTTACGTCGTCATCTTCAAGAACTACTAAAACTTGAGAGTTTACATTTAAACTCTCAAGTGATGCTGCAAAGTCCTTAGTTTTTGGTTGTTCGAATTCGAATGAATCAACTACAACTAAACTTTCATCATTAACTTTTTCTGAAAGTACAGACTTAAGTGCCAAACGGCCAACTTTGCGTGGAAGTTTGTAGGCGTATGAACGTGGTGTTGGTCCGAAGATCGTACCACCGCCGACCCAAATAGGTGAACGTGTGGAACCAGCACGAGCACGGCCAGTACCCTTTTGACGCCATGGTTTCTTACCACCACCGCGAACGGCAGTCCTATTTTTAACAGCATGTGTTCCTTGACGAAGTGATGCTCTTTGCATCAAAACAACGTCACGAACAACGTTATCGTTTGGTTCGATACCAAAAATTGTGTCGTTCAATTCAACTTCACCATTTTTGCTACCATCTTGTTTAAATAATGCAACTGTAGGCATGTTTGTATTTCCTCCCTTCCCTTAATTTATTTCACTGCACTTTTAACAGTAACAAATGACTTGTTTGCGCCAGGAATGTTACCTTTAACGAAAAGTACACCATTATCTGTATCAGCTTTAACGATTTGCAAGTTTTGAATCGTTACCTTCTTACCACCCATACGTCCTGGAAGTACCTTGCCAGGGAATACGCGGTTGATAATAGCACCCATTGAACCTGGGCGACGATGATAACGAGAACCGTGTGCCATCGGACCACGTGCTTGGTTCCAACGCTTGATGTTACCTTGGAAACCTTTGCCTTTTGTTGTTCCGGTTACATCCACGCTGTCTCCTGCTGCGAAGACGTCTGCGTGAATTTCGTCACCGACTTTGTAATCTCCCAGCTCAACATCGCGGATTTCACGAACGAAGCGCTTAGGAGCAGTATTTGCTTTTGCTGCATGACCTTTAGCAGGTTTATTTGCCTTGATCGCACGCATATCGTCGTAGCCCAATTGAACTGCCTTATAACCATCGTTTTCAACGGTCTTGATCTGCATTACGATATTGGAATCAACTTTCACAACAGTAACAGGAACTAATTCACCGTTCTCTGTGAAAACTTGAGTCATACCTACTTTTTTTCCTAAGATTCCTTTTGTGGTCATGAGTACACCTCCAATAAAATTGATTTATAATAAAAATTGACTAAAGTTTGATTTCGATGTCAACGCCAGAAGGCAAGTCGAGTTTCATTAATGAATCAACTGTCTTTGGTGTTGGGTTGACAATGTCGATCAAACGTTTATGTGTCCGCATTTCGAATTGTTCACGAGCATCTTTATGCTTATGTGGTGATGATAGAACTGTGTACAATGTACGTTCTGTTGGCAATGGGATCGGTCCTGAAATTTCGGCACCCGTTCTCTTTGCTGTTTCAACGATCTTGTCCGCAGATTGATCTAAAATACGGTGTTCGTACGCTTTAAGGCGAATACGAATTTTTTGTTTTGCCATTTTGTTCCCTCCTTCGTCCATTTTAAAAATAAGACTAGCTCCATGAAAATTACCGCCGCCCCCGTGGCAAAGCATCCGGGTGTGTCGCAACCTTTCACATCAAAGCTCGAAATATTTGTTTGGTGGCATACCAAACGATATACCCGCTCAAGCAGGTACTTAACTATAGTAGTACAAATAAGTTGAGTTATCAAGGATTTTCTGAAATTTTTTTGAAAAAAGATGCTTTTTTCTCAAAACAAGAAATGGATGGTCGATCAATTAACCAACTTTAGGTCAGAAATCCTAAACAACCATATCCATCTGTGAATTAGCCTTGTCGAGCATAACACAATATTATGAAAACAACAATCAATACTACTTAGATACCTAATCCCTGTTGCAACTAATTTTCAATTTAAATATGTCAAAGCAACAACCTTGTATCAAGCACATCAAGCTAAAGAAATCATCCACAGATATAGCAAGGAACGTTATTATAGTTCTCAAACATAAATAACTGTTTTTTTATTTGCGACATCAAAGCTATCTAATTAACTAACATTTACATTAACTTCTATGTTATATAGACTGCGATCAGCGTCCATGGTCTACACTTTCATGTCAATGTCTACATTGATAGTGTAGCTTTAAGCTAGATGACCACAAGTGGAATGAAATATTTCAAAAATTCTTTAAGTGTCACTACACTTGATTAGATATACTACGGCCTTTATTTAACTTTAAATATTATTTTTCTAAAAAAAAGGATCGTCCGAGTATAAAAACTCGAACAATCCCTTTATTTTTAAACATTATTCAGCGTCTGGATTTCCACCGTTCTTCTTAATAATGTCAGCTTGAATTGACTTAGGTACTGGTTCGTAGTGGTCAAATGTCATTGTGAATGTACCACGACCCTGTGTAGACGAACGCAAGGTTGTAGCGTAGCCAAACATTTCTGACAATGGAACGAATGAATGTACCAACTCAGCGTTACCGCGAGCTTCCATACCATCAACACGTCCACGACGAGCAGTAACATGGCCCATAACATCCCCCAAATTATCTTCTGGGGCAACAATATCAACCTTCATAACTGGTTCAAGGATAACAGCTCCGCCGCCCTTAGCAGCATTACGTAATGCAATCGAAGCAGCAACCTTAAAGGCAGCTTCACTAGAATCGACATCATGATAACTACCATCGTATAACTTAGCTTTAACGTCGATCAAAGGATAGCCGGCAAGAATACCGTTTTCCATTGATTCTTTCAAGCCTTGTTCTACAGCAGGAATGTATTCACGAGGAACAACACCACCGACGATAGCATTTTCAAATGAGAATCCTTCGCCTTCTTCAGTAGGTGTAAATTCAATCACAACATCACCATATTGACCTTTACCACCAGACTGACGGATAAACTTACCTTGAGCAGATACTTGTTTAGTAAATGTTTCACGATAAGCAACTTGTGGTTCACCGACTTTAGCTTCCACGTGGAATTCACGTTTCATACGGTCAACGATGATATCCAAGTGAAGTTCACCCATACCGGCAATCAACGTCTCACCAGTTTCTTGGTTAGTTTCAGTCTTGAATGTTGGATCTTCTTCAGCAAGTTTTTGCAAAGCAACATCCATCTTATCTTGGTCGGCCTTTGTATTAGGTTCGATAGAAACCTGAATAACTGGTTCTGGGAAATCCATAGATTCAAGGATCAATGGACGATCAGTTGATGTCAAAGAATCACCTGTTGTAGTATTCTTCAAACCAATCGCAGCACCAATATCACCAGAAAATACTTCTGGGATCTCTTTACGGTGGTTAGAATGCATTTGCAACAAACGACCAACACGTTCACGCTTGTCTTTAGTAGCATTCAAAACATATGAACCAGCTTCCAAAGTACCAGTGTAAACACGGAAGAACGTTAGACGACCAACATATGGGTCAGTAGCGATCTTAAATGCCAAACCAGCAAATGGAGCATCATCGTTAGCATGCAATTCAACTTCATCACCTGTGTCAGGATCAGTTGCCTTGTATGGACGAACATCAATTGGTGATGGCAAAAAGTCATTAACACCATCAAGCATCATCTGAACACCCTTGTTCTTGAAGGCGGAACCAGCAAATACTGGGTAAATGTCCAAGTTCAACGTAGCTTTACGGATAGCTTTCTTGATTTCGTCAGAAGGAATATCTTCACCTTCAAGATATTTTTCCATAATATCGTCATCAAGATCTGCTAATTGTTCAAGCATTTCGTCACGATGTTTTTGTGCTTCTTCTTTGTATTTTTCAGGAATATCAACTGTATCCCATTGGGAACCAAGTTCGTCTTCGTCGTATAAGTCGGCCTTCATATCGATCAAGTCGATAACACCTTCAAAATCGTCTTCAGCACCAATGGGCATCTGAACAGCAACGGCGTTTGCTTGAAGACGGTCATGGATCGTTGATACTGAATAATTAAAGTCAGCACCAAGTTTGTCCATCTTGTTGACGAATACGATACGTGGAACATTATATGTTGTAGCTTGACGCCAAACATTTTCGGTCTGTGGCTCAACACCTGACTGAGCATCCAAAACAACTACAGCACCATCAAGAACACGCAAGGAACGTTCTACTTCAACTGTGAAATCAACGTGTCCTGGGGTATCGATAATATTGATACGGTGGTCTTTCCATTCAGCAGTTGTAGCAGCTGATGTAATAGTAATACCACGTTCTTGTTCTTGGTCCATCCAGTCCATTTGTGATGCGCCATCATGAGTTTCACCGATTTTATGAATACGACCAGTATAATAAAGAATACGTTCAGTCGTAGTCGTTTTACCAGCATCAATATGGGCAACGATCCCGATATTACGGGTTTTTTCCAATGGAAATTCACGTTTGTTAGCCATTGAGAATTTATCTCCTTCCAAAAATCATTAGCTTGCCAAATCTTGTTTAAGTAAGTTTTGACATGACACCTGGCGAGTGTCTTACATTAATATACAATCTAAAAAACGGCCATTATAGGATTTCTTGAAATCATATAACAGCCATTTCCAAAAAATTACCAGCGATAATGTGCAAATGCACGGTTAGCATCTGCCATCTTATGTGTATCTTCACGTTTTCTAACAGATGCACCAGTATTGTTAGCTGCATCCATAATTTCACGGGCTAAGCGCTCTGACATTGAATGTTCACCACGAAGACGTGAGTAATTTACAAGCCAACGCAAACCAAGTGTTGATCTTCTTTCAGGACGAACTTCGATCGGCACCTGATAGTTAGAACCACCGACACGGCGAGCTTTAACTTCCAGAACTGGCATGATGTTTTTCATTGCTTCTTCAAAAACATCAAGTGGTTCATTTCCTGTTTCAGATTTAATCATATCGAATGCATCATATAAAATTCTTGAAGCAGTCCCACGTTTACCATCGACCATCAAACGGTTGATCAAACGGGATACCAATTTAGAGTTATAAATTGGATCTGGGAGTACTTCAAGTTTTGCAACGGCACCTTTTCTTGGCATCGTATAACCTCCTCAAATTCTAAAAAAATATGTTTGTTGTTTTATTAAGCTCTGACTAAACGGCCAGCTTATTTCTTAGGTCTCTTTGCACCGTACTTAGAACGTCCCTGCATACGGCCTTCAACACCGGCTGTATCCAATGCACCACGAACAACGTGGTAACGAACACCAGGCAAGTCCTTAACACGACCACCACGAACTAAAACAACACTATGTTCCTGTAGGTTATGACCAATACCAGGAATGTAAGCTGTAACTTCAATCAAGTTGGACAAACGAACACGCGCATACTTACGCAAAGCTGAGTTAGGCTTCTTTGGTGTCATTGTACCGACACGAGTTGCAACACCACGTTTTTGTGGAGCAGCATTTTTTGTAGTTACTTTTCTATAACTGTTATACCCATAATTTAAAGCTGGGGAATCAGACATTGAAGAATTAGATTTACGACCTTTACGAATTAACTGGTTAATTGTTGGCATCTAAAACTTCCTCCTTCCTTATTTTCGATAATTTTTAAGTCCACACATCCAGGAGTTTCATTTTTAATTATAAAAATAAACGTCGCTAAGACGTAGTGTCTACATGTGCTAACTTGTTCACAGCCAGCACGGTCTTGGATGATCCAAGAGAACTGTTCACATAAAGCACCTTTATTAGGTTACCACCCTTTTTGGTCACTTGTCAAACAAATTTCGCGCTTTTTTGCGTATATTTTAATGAGGTGATCAATTTGCTTTTAATCCTAATTTTTACTCTGGGTGCAACCCTAGCTTCATGTGCGACCTGTTGTGCCTTCCGCTTTTGCAAAAATATTTCTGCCTTTGTTCCTCGCTCTTTTTGTGATAATTGTTACCACTCTTTAACATGGTGGCAGTTACTACCAATTTTAGGCTGGGCAATTCAAAAAGGAAAATGTCACTTTTGTGATCGACCGATCCCTATTTTAAGCACTGCGCTCGAAAGTTTATATGGTTTTATTTTCATTTGGCTTTTTTTCCATAGTGCTAATTTGTTTTCTTTTACTTTGATCGCTGGGTTGTTGATTTGGCTATTAGTATTAAGCCTTGAAGACCAACGTGGCATGGAAGTGTCTAGTTTTTGTCTATATTGTGGTGCACTTTTATTTACATTGTGGGCAAGTCCGCAGGTATGGTGGACGATCAAGACTAGTTGGTTAGCCTTACTGCTTTTTTTTGGTGTCTGTTTGCTTTTTGAATATCATGGACAGCTAGGTCCAGCTGACACAATTTGTGTTTTAGTGATAATGCTAGTCTATGGTTTTCATTTTGGTTGTTGGTTACTATTATTAGCTTCAACTATCTTTTTAGCCACTCACCTCCATGATGCACCCCAAACCCGCCATGCTTTTCTGCCATCCTTAAGTAGCAGTTTTATTATTTTAGTTTTTTTCCAAATTTATTGAGCAAAAAAAAGACCCTAACCAACAAATTTTTGGTTAGAGCCTTTTTTATCTTATCAGTTGTCTTTATTAACAACTAAAGTTACTTTATTGTTTATCCGAAGGAAGTTCATTACTCTCTTCAATGTTTAACTTTTTAGCAACATCTGAAATCGAATAAACACTGTCGGATACGCTACTCTTTTCCTCAGGTTCAATATTACGGTACCTAGACATACCTGTACCAGCCGGAATGATCTTACCAATGATAACATTTTCTTTCAACCCTACCAATGGATCATTCTTACCGCGAATAGCAGCATCTGTCAAGACACGTGTTGTTTCCTGGAAGGAAGCCGCTGACAAGAAACTGTTTGTTTCTAAGGCAGCCTTCGTGATTCCAAGTAAAACGGGACGTGAAGTAGCAGGAATGCCACCATTGACCAATGTCTTTAGATTTTGTGCAGAGAAGTCCTTGATATCCATCAAGTTACCTGGCAACAAGTCAGTGTCTCCTGGATCCATGACACGAACCTTTTGTAACATCTGACGTGTCATAACTTCGATGTGTTTATCAGAGATATCAACACCTTGCATACGATAAACCTTTTGAACTTCAGATAAAATATAGTTTTCAGTTGATAAAACATCACGAACTTTGATCAATTCCTTAGGATCGATCGAACCAACTGTTAACGGGTCACCACGGTGGATCTGATCGCCTTCAGCGACGCGCAAAACAGCGGTAAATGGTAAACTATATGTCCGTGTATCTGTTTCACCTTTAACAGTAACTTCTTTAGTACGGTCCGCTGGATTTTCTTCGATCGAATCGATCACACCAGTTACTTCAGTGATCACAGCACGACCTTTAGGGTTACGCGCTTCAAATAATTCTTGAACACGAGGAAGTCCTTGAGTAATATCACCACCGGCAACACCACCGGTATGGAAAGTACGCATTGTTAACTGAGTACCTGGTTCACCGATCGATTGAGCAGCAACTGTACCAACAGCTTCACCAACTTCAACTGGATCACCTGTAGCCAAGTTACGACCATAACACTTACGGCAAACACCATGACGTGTATTACATGTGAAGGCTGTTCTGATCGTAACCATTTCAATACCAGCATCCACAACTTTTTGAGCAAGTTCTTCAGTGATAAAGGTATCTCTTGGAACGATCACTTCACCACTTTCTGGATCATAAACACTCTTCATTGTGAAACGACCTAAGATTCGATCATACAATGGTTCGATCATTTCGTTACCTTCGCGGATAGCTGTAACGTCCAAACCACGGTCCGTCCCACAATCATCTTCACGAATAATAACATCTTGTGCAACATCAACTAAACGACGTGTCAAGTAACCTGAGTTAGCGGTCTTCAAAGCCGTATCAGTCATACCTTTACGGGCACCGTGGGAAGAAATAAACATTTCCAAGACAGATAATCCTTCACGGAAGTTAGAAATAACTGGCAATTCCATTGTTTTACCAGATGGAGAAGCCATCAAGCCACGCATTCCGGCTAACTGAGTAAAGTTAGAAATGTTACCACGCGCACCCGAATCACTCATCATTTGAATTGGGTTAGATGGATCGATATTAGCGATCAGCTTATCTTGAATATCATCTTTAGCCTTGTTCCAAATTGAAATAACACGGTTATAACGTTCATCGTCAGTGATCAAGCCACGACGGAACTGTTTACCAACAGTTGCTACATCTTTATGAGCTTGTTCAATGATCTCAGGCTTTTCTTTTAAGTCGGTCACGTCAGAAACCCCAACTGTTAAACCAGACTTAGTTGATTCTGCATAACCTAAGTCTTTCATACGGTCAAGTAATTCTGATGTTTCTGTCACCTTATAGTCTTGATAGACTTGGGCAATGATGTCTGATAAGAAACCAGACTTGAACGGATTGACCAATTCAGCATTTTCCAAATATTCATGGATATCCTGACCTGGTTCCAAGAAGTATTTGTCAGGTGTTTGATCGATCAAGTTATCTTCAGTTGGTTCATTCAAATAGTTGAAATCAGCCGGCAAGATCTCGTTAAAGAAGGCCTTACCAACACTAGTAACTAAGATCCGTTCTTTTTGCCAATCAGTGAAAGGCGTACCCTTTTGTGCTAATGAGGATGCCTGCAAACCGATCCGTGTATGCAAATGAACGTAGTTGTTCTGATATGCAGTCCGGACTTCGTTTACATCCTTAAATATCATACCTTCACCCTCACGATTCGAATCTTCGATCGTGATGTAGTAGTTACCGATCGTCATATCCTGTGATGATGAGATGATTGGCTTACCATCTTTTGGTGCCAAGATATGGTGTGCAGCTAACATTAACAAACGAGCTTCAGCCTGAGCCTCATCAGACAATGGAACGTGGATGGCCATCTGGTCACCGTCAAAATCGGCATTATAAGCTTCACAAGCTAATGGGTGTAAACGCATCGCCTTACCGTCGACCAAAACTGGTTCAAACGCCTGAATACCCAACCGATGCAGTGTAGGTGCCCGGTTTAACAAAACTGGATGTTCTTTGATAACATCTTCTAAAACATCCCAAATGTCTTCATCACGACGTTCGATCTTACGCTTAGCATTCTTGATATTTGACGCCATTTCACGCTTAACTAATTCTTTCATCATAAATGGTTTGAACAATTCCAATGCCATTTCATGCGGAATCCCCATTTGATTCAAACGTAGCTTAGGCCCGACATCGATAACTGAACGACCAGAATAGTCAACACGCTTACCTAATAGGTTTTGACGGAAACGCCCTTGCTTACCTTTCAACATGTGTGAAAGTGACTTTAATGGACGGTTACCTGGGCCAGCAACCGGACGACCACGACGACCATTATCGATCAATGCATCTACAGCTTCTTGGAGCATCCGTTTTTCGTTTTGAACAATAATGCCAGGAGCATTTAAATCTAATAAGCGTTTCAAGCGGTTATTCCGGTTGATCACACGACGATATAAGTCGTTCAGGTCAGAAGTAGCAAAACGCCCACCCTCAAGTTGGACCATTGGACGTAGGTCCGGCGGGATGACCGGGATTGCATCCATGACCATCCAGTCTGGTTCGTTACCAGAATTCAAGAAAGCTTCCAAAATGTCCAAACGCCGAACAGCACGTGTCCGTTTTTGTCCAGTAGCTTGGTGTAATTCTTCTTTTAGATCAGCACATTCTTTATCAAGGTCAACATCTTTTAACAGAGTCCGAATTGCTTCGGCACCCATATCAGCCTTAAAGCCATTGCCATATTCTTCACGTTTGTCACGATACTCACGTTCAGTCATTAACTGCTTTTTCTCAAGTGGAGTATCGCCAGGTTCAGTTACAACGTATGAAGCGAAGTAAATGATCTCTTCCAAAGCACGAGGACTCATGTCTAAAACAAGGCCCATTCGACTTGGAATACCCTTAAAGTACCAAATGTGAGTTACAGGGGCAGCAAGTTCAATATGTCCCATACGCTCACGCCGCACCTTAGAACGAGTAACTTCGACACCGCAACGGTCACAAACTATTCCTTTATACCGGATCCGTTTATATTTCCCACAAGCACATTCCCAGTCTTTTGTGGGTCCAAAAATACGTTCATCAAACAAACCGTCTTTTTCAGGTTTCAGAGTCCGATAGTTGATAGTTTCGGGTTTCTTGACTTCACCGTATGACCAGCTTCTGATCTTATCAGACGAAGCCAAACCGATCTGCATACTATCGAATTTGTTGACATCGATCAAAGGACCGACCTCCCTTTTTTAATGTTGATTTTATTGTTTTTAAGATTTTGATTCAGTCTCTGACTCTGCATTAGCTTGTGCTTCTTCAGCCTTTTTATCAGCCTGCTCTTTAGTATACTTACTCAAAGCATCTACGTTGACGACTTCATCATCTTCATCGTCCATTTCACGTAGTTCAATTTCTTGTTTGTCACTATCAAGCACCTTCATGTCTAGGCCAAGAGCTTGCAATTCCTTAACAAGCACACGGAATGATTCCGGCACACCTGGTTGAGGGATCGGTTCTCCTTTGACAATGGCTTCATAAGTCCGAACACGGCCAGTCACGTCATCAGATTTGTAGGTCAAGATCTCTTGCAGTGTATAAGCAGCACCGTAAGCTTCTAGAGCCCAAACTTCCATTTCACCAAAACGCTGTCCACCAAACTGTGCTTTACCACCCAATGGTTGTTGTGTAACTAATGAGTATGGCCCAATTGAACGAGCATGGATCTTATCATCGACCATATGAGCTAACTTCATGTAATACATAACACCAACGGCGATCCGATTGTCGAATGGTTCCCCAGTCCGACCATCATACATAACACTCTTACCGTCACTCGGTAATCCAGCTTCTTTTAAAGCAGCCCAGATATCATCGTCAGTTGCACCATCAAAGACAGGTGAAGCAACGTGAATACCTAATTTTCGAGCAGCCATACCTAAGTGCAAGTCTAATACCTGTCCGATATTCATACGGGAAGGAACACCCATTGGTGATAACATAATATCGATTGGTGTACCATCAGGCATAAACGGCATATCTTCTTCAGGGATAACAACTGAAACAGTACCTTTATTACCATGGCGTCCGGCCATCTTGTCACCAACTTGCAACTTACGTTTCTGTGCAATATAAACACGGACCATTTGGTTAACACCTGGTGAAAGTTCGTCACCGTTTTTACGGGTAAAGATTTTAACGTCTTCAACAATACCGCCGCCACCATGAGGTACATGTAAGGAAGTGTCACGAACTTCACGGGATTTTTCACCAAAGATAGCGTGCAATAAACGCTCTTCAGCCGATAATTCAGTCATACCTTTTGGCGTAACCTTACCGACCAAGATATCGCCGTCATGAACTTCTGCACCGATCCGAACGATACCGAATTCATCAAGGTCTTTCAAAGCATCGTCACCCACATTTGGGATCTCACGAGTGATCTCTTCAGGCCCCAGTTTAGTGTCACGTGCTTCAGACTCATGTTCTTCGATATGGATCGAAGTGTAGATATCATCCTTGACTAGACGTTCACTAATTGCGATCGCATCTTCAAAGTTATAACCATCCCAAGTCATAAAGGCAATCAATGGATTTTGACCCAAGGCTAATTCGCCTTGTTCCATAGAAGGTCCATCGGCTAAGACAGAATCAGCCTTAACCTCTTCACCTACATGAACGATCGGTGTTTGGTTATAGTTTTTACCGCCATTAGAACGACGGAATTTCATTAATTTATATTTATCAAGTGAACCGTCCTCTAAGCGAACACGGATCTCTTTGGAATCAACATATTCAACGACCCCATCATGGTCAGCGATCATAGCATCACCTGAGTCATGTGCAGCCTTATATTCGATACCAGTTCCGACTAACGGTGAGTGTGGCTTCAATAACGGCACAGCCTGACGCTGCATGTTAGCACCCATTAAAGCACGGTTGGAATCATCGTTTTCCAAGAAAGGAATACATGCTGTAGCAACAGCAACTACTTGCTTAGGAGAAACGTCCATGTAATCAACTTTATCAATACTGATTTCCATGTTTTCTTCTTCTTTACGTGCCATAACGATATCGTTGACAAACGAGCCGTCATCATTCAATGGCGTGTTAGCCTGAGCAACTACGTATGGATCTTCTTCGTCAGCTGCCAAGTAATCGATCTTTTGGGTAACTTTATGTGTATCCCATGAAACACGACGATATGGTGTTTCAACAAAACCATACTTATTGACACGTGCATAAGAAGCCAAACTATTGATCAAACCAATGTTAGGACCTTCTGGAGTTTCGATCGGGCACATACGACCATAATGAGTATAGTGAACGTCACGAACTTCATAACCAGCACGATCACGTGTCAAACCACCAGGCCCTAAGGCAGACAAACGACGCTTATGCGTTAATTCACCCAATGGATTGGTCTGATCCATGAACTGAGACAATTGTGAACTACCAAAGAATTCCTTGATAGATGCAACAACTGGACGAATATTGATCAATTGTTGTGGTGTCACTGTAGATGTGTCTTGAATCGACATTCTTTCACGTACCACACGTTCCATCCGAGATAAACCGATTCGGAATTGATTTTGCAACAATTCACCCACAGAACGGATCCGACGATTACCCAAGTGGTCAATATCATCAGTTGATCCGAAACCTTCCTGCAAATTAAAGAAGTAGTTCATTGAAGCAATAATATCAGCAGGTGTAATGTGCTTATATTTCAAATCAACATTCCCATTACCAATAATGTTAACGACACGTTCTGGATCATTTTTCGAATAAACTTTGATCATTTGTAATTTCATCGGTTCTTGAACCACACCGTCATCAGATGGTTGGAAAGTAACCATCTTGAAGTCGTCACGTTGCAAGTAATCAGACAATTTATCCATCGCACGTTTGTCGATAGCCTCATCTTTATTGACTAAGATCTCTCCTGTGTCAGGATCAGCCAATGTTTCAGCTGCAACCGTATTTAACAAGCGTGTTCTCAAATCTAACTTCTTATTGATCTTATAACGACCAACTGGAGCAAGATCATAACGTTTTGGATCAAAGAAACGAGCTGTTAACAAACTTCTGGAAGAATCAGCAGTCTTTGGCTCGCCTGGGCGGAGACGTTCATAAATATCCTTCAATGATTCTTCAACACGAGAATCTTCTGGATTTTTATGCACATCTTTTTCCAAGGTGAACATTAAACTATCTGTTTCGCCCATCATATCTAAAATTTCACTGTCCGAGCCGTAACCTAAAGCACGGATCAATTCAGTCATTGGAATCTTACGTGTCCTGTCAATACGAACATAAGAAATGTTTTTAGCGTCTGTTTCGTATTCCAACCATGCACCACGGTTAGGGATCACGGTTGTTCCATAGTTCGTGCGGCCGTTTTTATCTAACTCAGAGTTAAAGTAAACACCCGGAGAGCGAACTAATTGGGAAACAATTACACGTTCTGCCCCGTTAATAATAAATGTACCTTCTTTGGTCATTAATGGAAAATCACCGAAAAAGACATCTTGTGACTTGATCTCATCTGTTTCGTGGTTGATCAAACGTAATGTGACATGTAATGGCGCAGAATAATTAGCATCATGTTCACGTGCTTCATCAACTGTATACTTAGGTTCTAAAAGTTGATAATCAACAAATTCCAGGGAAAGTTTGCCTTGAAAGTCGTCAATCGGCATAATATCTTCAAACATTTCCCGTAGTCCTTCATCTAAGAACCACTGATAGGAATTAGTTTGGATCTCGACCAAGTTAGGCAGATCAAGAACTTCCTTAATGCGGGAATAACTTCTACGCACACGGTTTTTGCCGTATTTTACCAAGTGTCCTGCCAAATTGTTCACCTCTCAAAATATTTCTGTGAATTCAGTATCTGACTAAACTGAAAAGACTAATGTTACATTTTGTTTACAAATCCAACTATTGCAAAAAATTTTTGCGATTTTAGGCAAAAAAAAGCAAAAACAGATCGTCACTAAAAATGGACTTCACTATTTTTGCTATTTCTCTATCAACCATGGACAATATATCACAGTCAACAGCTAAATTCACAGTTTTTGCAATTGTTAATTATATCAAGTATTGAGTAATTGTCAAGCCTCAAAAGTTTAAAAACAACCACTGTTACGGAAGAAAAAATGGTTTTGCTAAATGTTTATTTTCCTTGCGTAACAGCTGCTTTTTTGGCTTGTTCTTTCACCTTCAAACTGATCTGACCCTTTTGAGCTCCAATAGTAACTGTTGCACCCTCTGTGATCTTACCTTCAAGCAAGGCTCCACTCAAACGGTCTTCGATCTCGCTTTGCACCGCTCTTCTGATCGGACGTGCACCATACTCTGGGTCAAAACCAGCTTTAGCGACCACATCGATCGCAGCCGGTGTTAACTTGAGTTTGATACCTTGTTCTTTGATCCGGTCGATCACTTCGCGTGTCATTAACTTCACAATTTCATGCAGTTGTTCTTTGTTTAAGGAATGGAAAATAACAACTTCATCGATCCGGTTCAGGAACTCTGGTCGGAACGTTTGTTTCAAGCGACCCTTGATTTGCTCAGACATTGCCTGATAATCATCAGTACTTGACTTAGCCGCAAAACCAACTTCTTTTTTATCGCGGACATCAGTGGCGCCTAAGTTTGAAGTCATAATAATGATCGTATTTCTGAAATCGACTTTGCGCCCCTTGGAATCAGTTAAGAAACCATCATCCAAAACCTGTAATAAGATGTTGAAGACGTCTGGATGAGCTTTTTCAACTTCATCTAACAAAACTACCGAATAAGGTTTATTTCTAACTTTCTCCGATAATTGACCACCTTCATCATAGCCTACGTAGCCCGGGGGAGCACCGATCAAACGACTGGTTGAGTATTTTTCCATATACTCACTCATATCGATCCGGACCATATTATCTTCATCACCAAACATGGCTTCAGCCAAAGCCTTAGCTAGCTCAGTTTTACCAACACCAGTTGGTCCTAGGAACATGAACGAACCGATCGGTCTGGTTGGGTCACCTAAACCACTGCGTGCACGCCGAATAGCCTTGGCAACTGCTGCGATCGCTTCGTTTTGTCCAACCACACGTTTATGCAAAATGTCTTCCAAATTGACTAAACGTTCGCTTTCGCTCTTAGTCAATTGAGTAACTGGAACTCCGGTCCACTCAGAAACAACGTTGGCAACATCTTCTTGGCCTACTTGTTTAGTATAGTTACCGTCCACTACCGTTTCTTGGTCAGCTAACTTAGCCAGCTTATCTTTCCATTTCAATTCTTGTTTGCGGTACTTAGCAGCATCTTCAAACTCTTCATTTACTAATGACTGTTCCTTGGCCGACTTAGCTTCTTTTAATTTATGGGAAGCTTTAGTGACTTTTTGTTGACTGCCTGAAGAAGCGATGTGTACTCGAGCAGCTGACTCATCCATCAAATCGATCGCTTTATCGGGCAAGAAACGATTCGTAATATAGCGATTGCTCATTTTAACTGCCGCATCGAGTGCTTCATCCGTGATTTTTAATTGATGGTGCTTTTCATATTTAGGTCTAAGGCCCTTCAGAATAGCCAAGCTTTGTTCATCTGTTGGCTCTTCTACTATGATCGTAGCAAAACGTCGTTCTAAAGCAGCATCTGATTCAACATACTTTTGATATTCATCTAAAGTCGTTGCACCGATCACCTGAACTTCACCCCGGGCTAAAGCTGGCTTCAAAATATTTGAAGCATCGATCGCACCCTCAGCACCACCAGCACCGATCAGAGTATGCAGTTCATCAATGAATAAAATGACATTTCCATCGTGATAAACTTCATCCAAGATCTTCTTTAAACGATCTTCAAATTCACCACGATACTTAGTACCAGCAACTAGTGAGCCCATATCAAGCATCATGACACGCTTGTTAGCCAGTTCGACTGGCACATTATCGTTGATGATCTCTTGCGCGAAACCTTCAGCAATAGCTGTTTTACCAACACCAGGTTCACCTAATAAAACTGGATTATTTTTAGTACGTCGACTTAAGATCTGTATAACTCTCGTAACTTCTTTTTGGCGACCAACGACCGGATCGATTTGACCATTATCAGCCATTTCATTTAAATTGCGGGCTAAACCGTCCAAGGTCGGTGTCCCCTCGACCTTATCTTTCTTCTTCGCATTACGGCGCACCTGTGTTTGACTAATGCCCAACTGACGGAAAACGGTTTGTCTGACCCGTTTAATATCAATATCTAAACTATCTAAGATCCGTGATGACAAAATATCATCATCTTCTAACAAGGCCAACAAGATGTGTTCTGTCCCAATTTTTTCAGAATTTAACAATTCTGCCTGGGCAGCGGCACGATTCAAAATGTTCTTAGCCTTAGGTGAATATGGCAAATAATTATCTGGTGCTTGTCTTTTTAAAGTGCCATAACCAGTTAGACGTTCAATTTCTTCTTTAATATCAGTAGGTGTGATCACAAATTGTGCCAAAACTTTACGTGCAATACCTTGTTCTTCTGAAACAAGTGCCAACAATAAATGTTCTGTCCCAATTGCTTGATGCCTAAACCCATTTGCGTTAACTTGTGCAAGTTCTAAAACTCTTTTAGCACTAGGAGTATATGATTCATTCATTCCGGGTCCTCCTTACTATGATAGGTACTCTAGGTGATAAAGGTTACCATGTCTAGCAAGTTTACCACCTCTTTTTGAATGTTACTCATAAAACATATTCTAATCAGCACATCTCAGACGATTTAAAACACTGACCAAAATCCGAGCGCGAACCACGTTTTCTAAACGTTTATCAGCGAAATTTAAAGTCGTGCGATCCATCGTCGCCAAAACTAGATTTGCTTCTTTTTGCGTTAATAATTTATCTTCATAAAGACTTTGTATGATCTGCAAAGCTTTACCAGATGTGATACTTTCTCCGATAAGATCGATCAACTGGTCTAAGACATCCGTGTCATCGATCAAATTGACCTTAGCGATCCGAATATACCCACCGCCACCGCGCTTACTTTCAACGACATATCCATTTTGGATAGTAAATCTTGTTTTAATAACATAGTTGATTTGAGATGGAACAACGTCAAATTGCTCGGCGATCTCAGAGCGTTTGATTTCGATCTGTTGCGAATCAGCTAAAATACTTTTTAAGTATTTTTCAATAATATCGGATATATTGCGATTTTGCATTTAAACCACATTCCTTATTATCCAACTTTGACTAATATTGACTATTATTATATATGGAAACATGGTCAAATTGCAAAGATATTGCCATATTTGTTTTAAATCACCACAAATTAGGCAACACTAATGTCATGGCAGATCACATGACCTGGCTAAATGGTCTTAATTATAGAAAATTGACTAAAAATACTTTGGCCTTTATGAGTTGCTTATTATCCAATCTGCAACAGGCAGATGCAAGTAAAAAGCTTGGAAAAAAATTTCATTATTTCACAATTTCCTTATGGTAATTTTAGCCAACAAAAAAGACAAACGTAAAAACTAATACGTCTGTCTTTTGATTTCTATCGGGAAAACAGGATTCGAACCTGCGACCTCCACGTCCCGAACGTGGCGCTCTACCAAACTGAGCTACTTCCCGATCAAAAAATATATAGATACACAAAAGACAACTTTACCGAACAATTAAATAAACTGTCCGACAAGTCATCTTTCATTATCAATCGGGAAGACAGGATTCGAACCTGCGACCCCCTGGTCCCAAACCAGGTGCTCTACCAAGCTGAGCTACTTCCCGATAAAAAATGCACCCAGTAGGAGTCGAACCTACAACCTTCTGATTCGTAGTCAGACACTCTATCCAGTTGCGCTATGGGTGCATAAGTTATTAAAATTATTGGACACTGGAATCTTCCAGCGAAGCGGAAGACGGGATTCGAACCCGCGACCCCCACCATGGCAAGGTGATGTTCTACCACTGAACTACTTCCGCATATGCCGACTAGACGATTCG
>NZ_KB714686.1:13920-17558 GCF_000349725.1 Ligilactobacillus pobuzihii E100301 = KCTC 13174 | reverse complement strand
TCCGACGCAAGGCAACCCGTGGACCAGCTTTAGAAATATTAACTACATGTGCCTTAGCCATCACACTGCTTGCAGTTAGGACTTGCGTCCGGTCGACGCCTTCGATAAAGCGTTCGACGTAATCATTAGCTGGATGAGTCAAGATATCTTCAGGGGCACCGATCTGTTCGATGTTACCGTCACGCATGATCATGATCCGGTCACCCAATTTCAAGGCTTCATTCAAATCGTGGCCGATAAAGATGACCGTTTTATGCATCTTTTCTTGGATCTGTAACAAAAGGTCCTGCATTTCCTTACGATATAAAGGATCCAAGGCTGAGAAAGCTTCGTCCATCAGTAAGATCTCGGCATCATTAGCAAGCGCACGTGCTAAACCAACACGTTGCTGCATACCACCAGACAATTGGTCTGGATATTGTTGGTCATAGCCGTTCAAACCAACTAACTCCAATGCATCTTTAGCCTTTTTTTCTTGTGTTTCCTGGTCAACCTTTTTGAGAGTCAAACCGTATTCTGCATTTTGTAAAACCGTTAAGTGTGGGAACAAGGCAAAATTCTGGAAAACCATCCCAAATTTATCCTGACGTAGTTTACGCAAACCTTCCTTATCAAGATCCATTACACTTTGGTCATCGATATCAACATCACCATCAGTTGAGTCGATCAAACGGTTGATCATCCGGATCAGTGTTGATTTACCACTACCGGATAAACCCATGACAACAAAAATCTCGCCTTCATTGATCGAGAAACTTGCGTCATTGACCCCGATTGTACAACCAGTCTCAGCAAGTATTTCTTCTTTTGACTTACCTTGTTTCATAAGTTCCTTAGCTTGCGAGATCTGTTTGCCAAATATTTTAGTTAAATGTTTAACTTTAACTTTTTCTGTCATTACACGCCTCCAATAAATCCGTGCTTTCTTATGCTGCGAAGTACTAATGTGTTGTTTAACAATTAAGAACCATCGGCTGAAAAAAGTTCAACACATTATGTACTGCCCTAGCAGTTGAAATTCGTCAGAACAGTACAGTTAAGATGACGTAAAGTATGATCTCTTAACTCTAAATCGCTTAAAAATGTCTGTTCTTTCTGCTCGAATAAAAAAGACTTGAACTGTCTACAGCTTGAACCACTAAATCAGACAAAATCAGCCACCAACTAGAAAACCGACTCAACGATACAAAAAAAGACCGATCGTTGCCATCTAGCTTTGGTCGGCCACATATAAATTTGCCTAATCAACGATTTTGTGGTTCAACATTACAAAAATGTTACAGCCGAATCATTAAGAATACCTTAACATATATTTTTACTTCGTCCGAACTATATATCCTTTTTTAAGCCATCTTAAGGTTTTCTTAATAATTATATCCAGCATTTAGTTAGATTTTTATAGATAAAATTATATATAAAATCACAAAAAAGCAGCCCAAA
This sequence comes from Ligilactobacillus pobuzihii E100301 = KCTC 13174, assembly GCF_000349725.1. Classification (GTDB taxonomy): domain Bacteria; phylum Bacillota; class Bacilli; order Lactobacillales; family Lactobacillaceae; genus Ligilactobacillus; species Ligilactobacillus pobuzihii. The sequence continues at coordinate 16,118 of NZ_KB714686.1, read as the reverse complement.
ATCACACTATAATAATTCATTTTCACTTGGTTAAAAATAGTTAAAGCACAAAAAACTAATATTTATAATTTATCGTCAATTAATTATGTTAAGTAGCTCACTTTTCTAACAAACATTTCCTTACCCTTGCGGCGCTAATTTAGCCAATTCATCAATTTTATCGTAAAATGCCTCTGCATCTACACTTGTTACAAAAAGCACCTCACGGCCATTTTTGGTTTCATAGGTTCGACCTTCAGACGGGGCTGTTGTGATCACATCTGTTTTGACCTGTTTGTATTCGATCAATTCAGGATAACGACTACTTAACGTTGTTAGAACATCCCATAAATAATAGATCGAATTAGCTTCAAACGAATGAACTAAGGAATATCCCTGGCCAATGAGGTCAAGAGCGGGGTAACTCCTTTGTGCTGCCCACCGCAAGCGTAATTTTGAAGTTAGTGGTACCTGGTCAGTACTATCTAAGCCCAACATTACGATTTCTAAGCTCGAATCCCAGACAGTTTTAACTGCTTTCGCATCCCAATATGCGTTCCATTCCATCGTATCATCTGCTCCAGGAGCCGCTACATTACCTTGACTATTTAAAGCACCACCCATCCAATACAATTTATCGATCTTTTCGGTGATCGTTGGATCAACTTTCAACGCCCGCGCCAAATCAGTTAGTGGTCCAGTCATTACGAGAGTTACTTTCTTGTCGGAGCTTTGTAATTTATCGATCATATCTAAATGCCCAGGCTTAGTGGCTAAGGGTAGATGTGGTTTGCTGCCATGTTCATTTAACAACGGAAAATCATTAAAGGAAAAAGCACTTAATCGCCAAGCATCAGGAAATTGGTGTTTAGCACGTGAGTTAGACTTAGCAACATCTGCTGGTTTACGACCTTCATGTCCAAAACGATCAATAATTTTACGTGAAGCCAAAGAAGCCGGTTCAACGTAGCCATCAGCATCTGTGACACCAACTCCTAACAAATTAACGTCTGGCATTTGTAACAATAACAAAAGTGAAACTAAATCATCGACATTCCCATCGTGGTTGAAATAAAAATTACGCATCTAAAAACCCCCAGATTAGTTTATTTAGTTTTTAAGCGCTAATGGAACACTTTATTCACACTATAAAAGTGGCCTCATTAACACCAACATTACTTAACTTAAGGCTACGGGAGTTCGGACATAGCGTCAAGAAATAAGATCTCAACAACTTTTTCATGGTATTTTTTCATAAAAAAAGTTTTGAACCAGTAAAATTTAAACTGATCCAAAACTTTTTTAATATGATCACACACCCAGTTGAGAAAAAATGGAAATCAAATACCAAAGCATCAAAATCATTAAGAATACATCGATCCCGATATTGATTTTTGTCACCGTTTGTCTTTTTTTAGAACTTGCTTTACCCAATTCGTCCGTTTTATTGCGATAATTTTTGATATCATGATTCAAAGCCCAAACATCAACGGTAAATACAAATGCAAAAATAGCGATAGTTGAAAATTTCATTGCCTGCCTCATGCCTCACTTGTCATTCAAACTTGATCCTACACTTACATTATACTTATTTAGCCGGAGAACAACTGTAGTTTAATCCAAATCTCAAAATATTTTTGGGATTAAATTCAAATGAGCTGAGTGAACCAAGAGATGAATACTTACAGTTTTCTTTGTTTTACCTTTGTTAGCCAACCTACACAACCCAAAAAGCCGCACATAAAACTATTGTCTTATAAAAAGTAAAGATCACATTACAAAACAGTGGTTGCCTTAACACTCACCTCAAGGACAGGCTTCTTTCGCTTTTTTACCAACCAATATTTGCAGCATTTTCTGGCAAGCTTAACTTATCGTCTTGCAGATCCTTAAATGCCTGGTCCATTACCTTAAAGGCCTGATCTAATTGTTCATCTGTGATCACCAATGGCGGCTGGAACCGCAAAACATTATCTTTTAAGCTAATGATCAATACTCCTAATTCAAACATTCGATAGATGACCTTAGTGGTTGCCTGACGGTCTGGGCCCCCTGTCTGCGGATCGACAATATCGATACCGCCATCTAAACCATACATTCTAACCTCGCCAATGAATGAATATTTTTCTTTTTCTTTGGCAAAGAAATCCTCCGCGATCTTGCCCAAACGCGCGGACCGTTCCACTAAATGTTCATCTTCGATCACATCTAATGTTGCC
>NZ_KB714686.1:0-13836 GCF_000349725.1 Ligilactobacillus pobuzihii E100301 = KCTC 13174 | reverse complement strand
AAAGAAGCTGCCGTCGTAACTGGGTTTCCTGCTGTTGTATAAACATTAGCTGGCGAACCTAGACTATCCATAATATCAGCTCGACCAATGACCGCACTCAATGGTAAACCAGAAGCTAAGGACTTCCCGACACTCATCAAGTCCGGTTCTATCCCAGAGAAGTTTTCGATCGACCACCATTTACCGGTCCGCCCCATCCCTTGATTGATTTCATCAACGGCAAACAAAATACCATGCTCATGCGCAAACTGATAGATTTTTTCCATAAATTTCTGTGGTGCCTTAGTGATACCCCCATCACCTTGAATCGGTTCGATCAAGATCACCGCTGTTTCTTCTGCTGGTAGATAAGTTTCAAATGGCAATTTAAAGGCTGCAAACATCCGATCTACAAATTCATCTTCTGTTTCATTCGGTAGCTGTGCCCATGCGTCTGGATAAGGCATCTTAACTACTCCTGGTAACATTGGTCCCATTTTACGTGCCATATTCAAACTACAACTCGACATACTCATTGAGCCATAAGTCGACCCATGGTAAGCACCCGTAAAACTCACCAAGTATTGACGCCCTGTATAACCACGTGCAAATTTAATGATCGCATCGTTTGCGTCAGAACCAGAATTTCCCCAACTGAGTTTTACTGGACCAGAGATAGGCGCCAATTTACACAAACGATCCGCCAATTTAGCGGCGGGAACATTAGCAAAATAAGCTGGCGTATATTGGATCAATTTGCTGGCTTGTTTTGAGATCGCATCAACCACATGGGGATGTGCATGTCCCGTATTAGTTGAAGAAGCACTGGCTAACAGATCAATATACTCTTTACCGTTAGCATCACGTAACAATGCCCCTTTTCCTGATTCGATTGCAATATCGTAATACTGTACTCTTTGTGGAGCTAAAGCATGACTCTCACTAGCTAAAATATTTTCATTTGTCCCCATAAATAATCGACCTCCCTAGTCTTTTTCCTCTTTATTATTCAAGTTAGAATTTTGCATACCATAACATAGGTAAATTAAGATTCCTAAAACAAACCAACCGAGTGAATAGATTTTTGCCTGTTGATCTAAGCCCATAAAGACCACAAATGAGCCCAAAAAAGCTAATGCTGGCATCACTGGATACCACGGCATCTTAAACCCAGCTTCTGGCAGATCCTTGCCTTCGCGTGGACGCAACCGGTAGATCCCCAAAGAAACAAACATAAACGCGATCAAGGTCCCTGCCGAGATCAACTGTGATAAAGTAACAAAAGGTAACACTGCCCCGATCACAACTGCAATTGCTGTCAAGAAGAACAAAGCATGATTAGGCAAGTTGTTTTTGTTGAGCTGACCCAACCATTTTGGCAACATTCCATCACGACCAAAAGAATATAACAAACGTGAACCGGCCAACATCATACCTATTAAAGCCGTAAACATTCCAACTACGGCGATTGCTTGTACAACAACAGCAACGAGTGGATGTCCCGCATGACGTAAAGCCCAACCAACTGGTTCAGCATTATCGGTATAATTAGTATATTTAAACATCCCAACTAAAACCAAAGCCACAGCCACAAACAAAATAACTGCGATCACCAAAGATCCTAGGATCCCACGAGGCATTGTCTTGGAAGGATTCTTAGCCTCAGCAGCATTCGAAGCGATCGAGTCAAAGCCGACATATGACAAGAAGATCGAAGAAACTCCGGCATAAATTCCTTGCCAACCACCAAAAGCAGTCCCATCAGGATTTGGATGATATTCTGGAATAAACGGCACATAATTTTCACCTTTGATCGCAGTTACACCAACAACCAAGAAAATCACAACTGCCAAGACTTTCAAAACAACCAAAACATTTTCGACTCGTGCTGCTTCAGAAGCACCACGTGATAAAACAAAAGAAACGATCAGCATAGCAATGATAGCTAACAAGTCAAACCAACCACCATTTGTTCCTAAAGTATTGGATAATTGACGAGGCAGCTCAATACCTAAAGGTGATAATAACCCCCGCAGATTTGCTGACAGTCCTGAACCGACAAATGCCACGGCGATAAAGTACTCAGCCAACAAGGCCCAGCCGGCGATCCAACCAAATCCTTCGCCAAACACTACATTGACCCAAGAATAAGCTGAACCAGCAAATGGCATGGTTGAAGACATTTCTGCGTACGCAAAAGCAACCAAAGCGGCCACTACAGCAGCTGCTAAAAAAGAAAGAGCGACAGCGGGACCTGCGTGTTTAGCAGCTACTACCCCTGGCAATGTAAAAATAGAAGTAGAAACGATTGTTCCCACACCCAGTGCTAAAAAATCTTTAACCTCTAAGACTTGTAGCAAATGCTTATCCTTACTTTTATATACTTCTGGATCTTCTTTACGGGTCATTTTTTTCCAAATGTTGGCCATATTTTCTCCTCCTGCTCACTATGTATTAACTAGAATGATCTCTAAAATTTAAAAAGTTATTTGATCAAGCTACTTTATTTTTATAAACAAAAAACGCCCCACGAAGCACTAAGACTTCATAGGGCGTTTTTTGCGCGGTACCACCTATCTTTGTCTCGTCATTTAATAAACAAGACCTTAAAATATTGCGAAGACTGCAATATTGATCCGGATAATGGTGGATGGCCATCAAAAGCTATCTAAAATAAATTTCACTTTTACTGTTCAGAGGCGAGATGCTGACGGGTTTATCGGTTTCTCTCAGCAATAAAACCTCTCTGTCTCACTTATATTCGTCAACTATCCTCTTCAACACATTTTCATTCTAATTTAATTATAAACTAATTTAACGCCAGAAAATGATAAAGTCAAGTTTATTTTTAATTGAGATTAGGACATTTTCAAGTCAGTGACACTTGTAATAGCTAATAAATAACGTCTTTTATAAAATGAGTGATTTCACACTTAAAAATATAAACACTAATAATTAAGACATAATTTTGCTTGATGTATTCAATGATAACCGAAATACCTTGGTTATCTAGCGACCCAAGCTCAGAACTGTCACTTGATTATCTTCGTGAATATAATCCAACATACTGACTCGTTTGTCATTTTATGGTTTCCTTCTAACTTTTTGACACGAGAGATTAGGCAGGCTGTCAATGATTGCGATTTGCCCAGTTTGCGCGTACTCCTGGGTTAAACCGTGACGCAGTGCCATAACGACCGGCAAAAGTTGATGTGCCCGTCGATTAAAGCGAGTGCGGTCACAGGTAACCTGATTCGGGATAAACAGCTTAGCCCATGCGAAAAATTTACGTTGTGATTGCATGTTGGTCGTCATTTGTAGGCAAAGTAAAGCTAAAATCTGAATGTCAGAAACTTGTGTGTGTTCGACATTGCGCCGATTGGAGATCAGAGAAGGACAATAATTGGTGGTAAAGGTACCCACAGATTTTTTTATTGTTCTAAATCGGCTTGTAAATTATGCCATTTTTGTTTAAACTTTAAGTGGTCCAATATGGTTATACTCCTTTTTGTTTGATCACTTAAAAGTCTAACCTTATTGGGCTTTTTTTGTAAAATTTTGTACTAAATGTTTGATTGTTACGAACTAGTACCACACGTTATACCATGTGTTTTTTCATAACATACTCCTAATAATTTTTTCATCTAAAAATATAATTATTAGGTACCACTAATTATATCTAATAGATAAAAACAATATATACCATAGTTTTTTCTCATACCCACAAGCTGAACCAGCTTAACCGCAGTCAAGAACGGGGCATATTTTTTGAAACCCACAAAAAATTCTCACGTCTAGCATTTGACTGCACTCTCACTTAAAGTTCAAAAAACATAACTTATAAGTTACGTCTGTCTTATCTATGGATCATGATTAAAAAAGTTACGAGATGTCATAAATTAGTCGTACAGGTCGTACCCGAAATAGAGTAAGTCGAGAGACCATTTTGTTACGCATCAGCAACATTTTACGGCTTAATCAGGCTGATGTCTTTGATGAACAGGAAAACGTGCGTCAGAATACCTTTCTCCACGATCAAAAGACAGTAAAAGCCAACCATTTATACTTAAAAATCATCATTGGTGATTTACTAGCCTATCAAAATTGGTTGCAGCAAAAAATTTAGTCTCGCCCTGGCTCTTTCCTTCCCTGCAACACCCCGAAAAACACATCACGGAAAAATAATTTTATAAAATAATACGTAGAGTGGGCGTTTAGACTAATTAGGATGCACACTATGTGCAAAACTGGCGCCTACCGCGTTCTATGCAATCTAATTACAATATCGGACTAGTCATGCACCTGCTCGATCACAGCAGTGAAGCCATGACACTCACTTATTTAGGATTAAATCAAGCTAGTACGGAAGAAATGTTAGACAATATCAATTTTGGTTGACCAGTATGTTTAAATTAAATAAAGACTACGCTAAATGTTAGGAGAAATAATATGACAGAAAGATGGTTGGCATTAACGTTGCTAAACAAACCCTAGTAAATTTTTTAAAAGAGTCTTTCTTCGTACAAAGATATAACCCTTGAAGGCACAAATATACAAAATATAATTAGCATCGTCTTTTGTCCTAAAGGAAATAAAGAATCATTACTAAAAAACTTTTTTCACGAAACAAAAACTAATCAATCAGGGACTACTTGTTATAAATAGACCCTGAAAATAAAAACATGGTTTTAAAAAACACTCAATATACGGAAAAAATACTTCCTGTTGTTAAGTGTTTTTCAATTAATCTTATATTTTTTGGCTTAGCTAAGCTTTTTAATTAGTAATAGTTCTAATGGCTTCTCTTTCATTATTGCTATTACCGTATTTACTTGGTAAAACTTCATCAAATTCATTAGTATTCGTAACAATCATCATTACTGTTGTATCATAACCTTCCTGTTCTATAGATTTCAAATCAAAATCTACTAATAAATCTCCCCGTTGTACTTTCATTCCTTGCGCCACATGGCTATCGAAATATTTACCCTTTAGTTCAACAGTGTTGATCCCAATATGAATCAATAGTTCCGAACCATTTTCTGAAGCAATTCCTAGTGCATGTCCAGTTTCATAAGCTACTCTAACAATTCCCGTAACTGGGGCATATATTTTACCTTCAGAAGGAGTTATTGCAACTCCTTCTCCTAAACCTAAAGATGAAAATACTGGGTCATTAACATCAGTTAGTGCAAAACTCTTTCCTTTGACTGGTGCGTATATCGTTTCGTTACTAGTTTTCTTTTCTTTTTGTATATCTTCTTCCTTATTTTCGATCATATCATCATTATAACCAAACAAGTAAACCAAAATAGTTGTCAAAAAGAAAGAAATAGCAATTGCAATTAAGAAAGCAACAAAGCCTTTTCCGACAAAGACCGGAATATTTAATACTCCTACCGGCCCTGGTGCTATTGAAGCACTATTTGCTCCTCCCACAATAGCTCCTGAAATTGCTGAAACCCCACAAGCTATATAAAATGGTTTCTTATATTTTAAGTTCACTCCATAAATCGACGGCTCCGTAATACTAAATAAGCCAGTAATTGCTGCTGGTAAAGCAATTTCTTTAACTTCTCTTTTTTTTGTCTTTAAAAAAACGCCAAACGCTGCCCCTGCTTGAGCAAAATTAGACTGACCACTTAAACTACTTATCGTATCTCGTCCATACAAAGAAATATTATTATACATCAATGGCACAATACCCCAATGTACACCAAAAACAACGAGTGCTTGCCATGCACCGCCAAAAATAAGGCCACATACAATCGGGCTCAAATCATACAATGCAGTGTACCCCTGACCAAGCATATTACCTAAACCGGTTACAATTGGGCCAATCACGAGGTAGGTAATTGGTACAGTAATGCTAATTGCCAATAAAGGAGTTAATACATTCTTTATTGCCGGATGAAAATGATCATTACAAAAATGTTCTATTTTAGACATAAAATAAATTGCAAAAATAATTGGCAACACTGATGAAGCATATTTAGCACTAATTACAGGAATTCCAATAAAATTCATTACATCAGTGCCCTTGTTGAAAAGTTCCACCATATTTGGATATACTAAAGCCCCTGCAACCGCAAAAGCAAGGTACATATTAGCCTTAAATTTTTTTGCCGATGTTGCAGCTAAAAGAAAAGGAAGAAAATAAAAAACTGAATCTGCTGCCGCAAAGAGTATTTGATAAGTACCTCCTTTTTCACTTAAACCAAATTGAACGGCAAGCATGAGTAGGCCTTTTAACATTCCTCCTCCTATCAAAGCAGGTAAGACAGGAGTAAAGATACCTGATATTAAATCAATAGCTCTATTGAATAAAGAACCCTTTTCGGTATCATTTTCATCATTATCGTTATCTGTATCTACAAGTTGTATTAGCTGATCATATACATCAGCTACTGTATTCCCGATTACAACTTGATATTGTCCGCCACTTTCAACAGTTTGTATAACTCCTGTCACATCAGAGGTAGCATTTTTATCAGCTTTTTTTTCATCTTTTAATTTGAAACGTAAACGAGTTGCGCAATGCACCACACTACTGACATTTTCTTTCCCACCCACGGTAGACAATATTTCTTCTGCTTGTTGTTTATATTCCTTTTTAGACATAAAACAGAATCCTCCTTAATTACTTGCCATCCTAAAATAAGTGTATGGTTTACCTTTTATAGTTATTGATAGCTGCATGATATTTTCTGGGATAGGACAGCCGGAAAAGCCCCCATCTCCGATAGCAACAATGTCTGCACCAGTTTCTTTAATTTTTAAAGCTACTTCTCGTATTGTATTTACGTCTGCACCTTCAACGGAACTATTTAAAAAACTCATAGCTAATGTTCCTTCTTTATACGTGTGTGCAAAATAAACAAGCTCTTTAATGTCTTTGACACTAATACCACTTCTAGTCCCCGGAGCTGGTAAATCAATAACATCTGCTCCAGCATCAATTAATCTTCTAATCTTTTCTTTAGAATCATAAGTTGCTAGAGGATCTCCTAAGACTTTTTCATTAACTCCATCTTCCCATTTACCAGCAAAGATCAACATATCCGAGCCACAAATCTCGCGTACTTTCTTGGTTGCTTTGATAACATCATCCAACGAAGTCCCCGTTCCAGGATTTCCACCTAAAATAATAAAATCTATTCCTAAATTTTGGCACATCTGAATGTGAGCTTTAGTTGCTAGCATGCCATTCTTATCATAAAGTTGCTCATCTTCATTCGAATCCTTACTAGGACACCCTAAATAAATTCCAACAGGAACTTTAACCCTTTCCTTCAGTTCGGAAACAGTTAATCCTTGCATCCCTAAATTTTTTTCAGGTTTGTCAAAATTAAAAGTATTTAGCAAAATCAGGTCTGCACCAAATGCTTTATTTATTTCTGCATTCGTAATCCCTCTAACTAATCCGACGCTATCAAACAGTAAATGCTGCGCCATGATAACACGTCCTTCTGATTTTAGAATAGAAGTTTTTAAGTTTCTTCCATTCATTTGAGCAATATCGTTATATGTTGCATTAATTAGTCTCTTAACATTTTTCAAAAGTATAGCCTCCTTAATCTAAATATTTTTTAGCATTAGAATCTTTTATTTTTTTAAATTCATCAATGCTGTTATCTTCAATTGCGCCTAATTCATCAACTCTTCTTTCGTGACGTCCACCAAGAAAATCAGCATCCAACCAATCCTTGACGATCATCTTGGCTAATTCACTACCAACAACCCTAGAACCAAACGCTAAAACATTAGTATTGTTATGTTGTCGCGACAATTGTGCTGAATATGGTTCACTACAACAAACCGCACGAATTCCCTTCACCTTATTGGCCGCTAAAGAGATACCAACACCTGTTCCACAAATTACGACACCCAAATCACATTCTCCACTAGCTACCGCTTCAGCGGCTTTTTGCCCATAAATAGGATAATCCGTTCTTTTATCTGAATATGTGCCATAATCAACAGTTTCATAGCCTAAACTTTCTACATACTTCATAACTGTTGGTTTTAAAATATAACCTACATGATCTGAACCAAAAGCAATTTTTGTCATAAAAATTTACCTCTTTCTATATGTTATTAATTTTTGTTATTAGACTCTAACTCACGCAAACTCTTAATGATTTTTTCATAACTACTTTGTTTACCAAACAATGCCGAAGTTCCTAAAACAAAATTATCGACTCCCAGTAGGCTTAACTCCTCTATTTTTTCAGGTGAAATGGCTCCATCCACTCCTAAAAGGAACGCTCTATGATCCTTGAGCTGAGCTACCTGTTTAATTTTAGGAAACACAAAATCTAGAAATTTTTGTCCAGCAAAACCTGGATTAACCGTCATTATTAAAACTGCATCCACAAGGGGAAGTAACTCTTTAACTGTCTCAACCGAGGTATCCGGGTCAATTGCTATTCCTGCCTTTTTATTTAACTGATGAATCTGATCAATTGTTTTAGCTGGATGCCTGTCTGCCTCTGGATGAATGTAAATAAGTGAAGCTCCTAAATTTGCAAACAATTCAATATATCTACCTGGATTGTTAACCATCATATGCACATCAACAGGCCTTTTTGCCTTTTTAGCAATAAATTCATAATCTTGTAAACCCATTCCAAAATTTGGGACAAATTCCCCATCCATGATATCCATATGAAACATGTCTACTCCTGCATGTTCCAACATAGAAACCTCAGCATCTAAATTTGAAAAGTCAGCACACATCATTGAAGGACTTAAAATCATATTATAATCTCCTTATATCCTTTTTGAGTAATCGATTACTCAAAAAACAAAAATTAAACGATCTTACTAGACCGTTCCTCTTTTAACTAATTCAACAGCTACTCGCTTATTACGCTCTTCTTGTCCAACATACTCGCCTCTTATCAACTTAACTAGTAGTTCACAAGCATTGCTGGAAATTTCTTTTATATTTTGTTTGACTGTAGTTAATTGTGGATAGCATATTTTTGCTACCGGTGCGTCATCAAAACCAACTAACTTCATTTTTTCTGGCACTGTAATATTTAATTTATATGCTGCCATCAATATTTCTACTGCCAGACTATCACTCATAGCAAATATTCCAAAATTGTTTTTTTGCGTTTTTTCTTTTAAAAATTTACTTAGTTCATTAGACTCCCCCTTATAATGGTAAACCACACCTTTTATCTCTTTATTACTACTTACTATATCTTGAAATCCTTTTAGACGTTCACTTGCGGCTACTGTCTTTGTATTTTTTAATACAAAAGTAATGTCATTCGTTTGTTTAGAAAGATACTGTGTTGCTTTTTTTGCCCCACTATAGTTATCCGATCCAACAAAATAAATCTCCTTGTTTCTGGGTTCTCTGTCGATACAAACAAAGGGTGTTTCCACATCATCTAAATTTATTTCATTAGCACCACCAACCAATATGATCCCGTCTACCATATTTCCTTCTAAAATTTCAAAATATTCCTGTGTCCTTTTTGAATCACTTTCGGTATTACAAATAACAGTTGAGTAACCTAAAGAAAAAAATTTTTCTTCTATTTCTTGTACAACGCTTGAATAATATGTATTTAAAATATCTGGAACAATTATACCAATAGTATCGGTTCTTCTAGCCCTTAGACCCTTGGCAATTTTATTAGGCTTATAATCATAAAATTGAATTACCCTTTCAACTTTCAATCGTGTTTTTTCAGAAAAACGACCATTATTATTGATAACTCTAGAAACCGTAGCCGTTGAAACTCCTGCAAGTTTAGCTATTTCTTTTAAACTAATGTTTTTAGGCATAACAATTATCAGCTCCGAATATACAATATCATTGAGTAATCGATTACTCAATGATATTGTAACCCATCTATACTTAATGTCAAGACTTACAATTAAATCAAACACTCGTGATGTCGTGATTATGTTAAATAGCCTGTAACATAACACCTTTTTAAAAATATGATTTAATTTATATATAAACGTGTGTGCTAGTTCGTAACAATCAAATATTTAGTACAAAATTTTACAAAAAAAGTCCAATAAGGTTAGACTTTTAAGTAATCAAACAAAAAAGGAACATAACCATATTAAACCACTTAGAGTTTAAACAAAAACTGCATAATTTACAAGTTGATTTAGCACAATTAAAAGAAATCTGTGGGTACCTTTGACAGCACTCGATTTAATCGGCGGGCGCATCAACTTTTACCTGTCATTATAGCATTGTGTCATGGTTTAACCCAGGAGTATGCGCAAACTGGGCAAATCGCAATGATTGACAGCTTGCCTAAGCCCTTGTGTCAAAATTTTTTCTGCAATAGCTGATATCGGGTACAATGCCACCAAAACCACGTATTTTTACGGGCTCAAAACCCATGTAGCTATGACAACCACCGGCTACATTTTAAACTATGCTGTAACACCGGCTTCAGTTCATGATACTCAAGCTGCGTCGACTTAATTGACAATCGTCCTTGTCCCTTTGTTTTAGGTGATGTAGGCTATGTTGGTCAAAGTCTAAAAGAAGAATTCGCTCAGTTAGGGTATGATCTCTGGACTCCATATCGTTTCAATATGAAAGGTGCTAAACAACATAACAGTCGTGCTTTAAAGAAATTACGTCGCACTATTGAATCACGGTTTTCAATTTTGATAGACAATTATGGTATTGAACGCAACTGGACCCGCTCGTTTATAGGTTTTTGGCTAAAAATTGAATTAACAGTTTTTGTTTGCCTTGGACTTTTTTTATTCTATTTTATAATTTTTATAGCATAAACGCGTTTCAAAAGTCTGAATACTTAATGTAACGCCATTCCTGTCCTGCGCTTTGCTACGGTCAAAAATAGCGTAAACAACGTTACACACTGGCTTCAAAACGACTTTTGCCTCGCTCACTTTCCTACTACTATGAAGCAGGATGTGTCATACTATCGGCAATTTGTTTAATGTCCTTGGGCGTTGTGCGGCAACATCCCCCAATAATTTTTGCACCAGCAGCCAGCCACTGAGGGGTTAATTCAGCAAATGTTGCTGCATGTTCATTTGTGACCCACTTTTTTGTTTTAGGATCATATGTGTCACCATTATTAGGGTAGATGATAATTGGTTTTGAAGTATTTGCTGAGATAACTTTCAATGCATCCAAAACAGTTGCCATGGCGACACAATTAATACCGATTGCAACTATTTGTGGATTCGATTCAAAATACGCAATCGCTTCGGCCAATGACGTCCCATCACATAGATGATTAGCATCTTTAATGCTAAAAGTTATCCAAGCTGAATAATTCGAAAAGTTATTATTTAATAAACTAGCAAGAGCTTTCGTCTCTTCAAAATTTGGTTGCGTTTCAAATGCAAACAAGTCAACGCCAGCTTTTGCTAACAGACTCATGCGCTGATAATGGAACTTTTGATATTCCTCGGCTGATAATTTGTACGCACCCGTGTATTCACTACCATCCGCTAAATAAGCGCCATATGGACCAATACTACCCGCGACAACTGGATACTTCGCCCGCTGTGCTCGTTTTGATGCTGTCAAAGTACCAAAATAATCATTTCGTGCATCAATCGCTAATTGCGCAGCATCCAAAATTAACTGCTTGCTCTCATCCGGTTGAAACCCTTCTTTTTCAAATTGCTTAACATTTGCTTGATAAGTATTTGTAATCGCAATATCGGCTCCTGAATGAAAGTAACTTTGATGAACTTTTTTAACAGCATCAGGATTATTTATCAAAGCTGTTGCAGACCATAGATCATTGCTTGTATCAACACCATATTTCTCCAATTCGGTCGCCATGGCGCCATCCAGCACTAATCCTGATTTTTCTTTTAAATTGTCGTTAATTAAATTCATAACTGACCTCCAATAAAAACTAGGTTGAAAATTCTAACTAATAGGTGCATCCTTTTATTTGTTCATTTCTCATAATTCTATATTAAAATAAGTAAAATGCAATTATTTTACGAGGAGGATTTTTAATGGAAAAACCACATTACGAACTTAAAAGACGTATGGAAGCACGTCATCTTCTCATGATTTCATTAGGTGGTGTCATCGGTACGGGACTTTTTTTAAGTTCTGGGTATACGATCAATCAAGCTGGTCCGATTGGCACAATTTTGGCTTACACCCTTGGAGCAATCATTGTTTATCTTGTCATGTTATGTCTCGGAGAGCTTTCTGTTGCCATGCCACAAACAGGTTCTTTTCATGTTTACGCAGATAAATATATTGGCCCCGGAACGGGCTTCACGGTGGCCATCCTTTATTGGTTAACTTGGACTGTCGCCCTAGGTTCAGAATTCACTGCTGCTGGTTTAATTATGAAAACTTGGTTTCCAGATACAGCAACCTGGATTTGGAGTCTTTTGTTTATGGTTATTATCTTCACCTCAAACGCTTTATCAGTAAAGGTCTTTGGTGAAACAGAATTTCTATTTTCAAGTATTAAAGTCATTGCAATTGTTCTCTTTATTATGCTTGGGTTACTAGCAATTTTTGGCATCTTACCAATCAAAGGCTATTCACATGCTCCACTATTTCATAACTTAGTAAAAGATGGTGTCTTTCCGACAGGATTTAAAAGCGTCTTTACAACCATGTTAACGGTCAATTTTGCATTTTCAGGAACAGAATTGATTGGGGTAACTGCTGGCGAAACCAAAGATCCTGAGAAAAATATTCCCAAAGCCATTCATACTACCTTATTACGATTAGCAATATTTTTCATTGGTAGTATTGTTGTCATGGCGTCACTCATACCATGGCAGCAGGCTGGTGTGGATCAAAGCCCCTTTGTACTTGTCTTTAATAAGATTGGTCTCCCTTTTGCTGGCGATTTAATGAATTTCGTCGTTCTAACAGCCATATTATCCGCTGCAAACTCTGGCCTGTATGCTTCAACAAGAATGCTCTGGTCGCTGGCCAATGAAGGCATGATTCCACAAAAATATGCCAAAACAAATTCACGTGGTGTCCCAATGATTGCCTTAATTCTTAGTATGCTGGGTGGTATTTTAGCACTATTATCAAGTGTCGTTGCTGCCTCTACCATATATCTCGTATTAGTTTCAATTTCCGGATTAGCAGTTGTTATTGTCTGGATGGCCATTGCTTACGCACAAATTAATTTTA
This sequence comes from Ligilactobacillus pobuzihii E100301 = KCTC 13174, assembly GCF_000349725.1. Lineage (GTDB taxonomy): Bacteria > Bacillota > Bacilli > Lactobacillales > Lactobacillaceae > Ligilactobacillus > Ligilactobacillus pobuzihii. The sequence continues at coordinate 707 of NZ_KB714686.1, read as the reverse complement.
GAAAACAATGGTTAAAGGATGGCCATACAACCGCGGAACTCAAATTTAAAACACCTTGGTATCCTATTTTACCTTGGTCCGCACTCATTCTAAGCTTTCTATCCTGTGTCCTAATTGTCTTCGACCCAACACAACGCATGGCACTATTCTATATGATACCTTTTCTAATTATTTGTTATGGTGTTTATTATGGTAAACAAAAAATTCATCAAAAAAAGCAGGCTTCCCGGTCAAAATAAATTTCTACCACGAAGAGGCTGGGACAAAACTCAGCTAAATTAAAGCACCAGAGTGAAGATAAAAATCTTCGTTCTGACACTTTTTTCAATGTAAAATATTCTTATCAAAGTTTCTAAAACCATTAAAAAAAGCGTTGTCTCATCCCCCAACATTCAAGATTATCCCTGATATGGTTCGGGGATTAAAGAAAGTAAAAAGGGCGATGGGTATCGTCATGATGACCATGAATATGACAAAACTAGCAAGAATGGGAGGATAAACTCTCGCCTCTTTTATTAAAAAATAAAGCAGATCAGAAAAAACCATGGATTTTTCTGATCTGCTTTTCAATTTAACTGAAACTATTTTGTCCTAACATCTGGTTCTTATGGTATAACGCGTGGTGCTAGTTCGTAATAATTTCATCTTCATCAAAACTAAAAAAACCTAGATTGTAAACAAAAACTGTTAATTCAATTTTTAGCCAA
>NZ_APCP01000004.1 GCF_000349725.1 Ligilactobacillus pobuzihii E100301 = KCTC 13174 | reverse complement strand
TTATACAGATATGGAGCAATTCATGTCTATTTTATACAGAAAAAACCCCGAAAATTCGGGGCTTTTTTGTATTATTTAACTTTCAACCTTTAGTAACCAACAAAACTAGCTTTGAGATAGGAACTTGTTCATGCTTTGTGTGGACAAGTTTTTTCTACGCTAAATTTGACAAAAAAGCACTCTGTAATTATACCTTGGTGTTGTTTTCTGGTAGAATAGGAGTAAGCGAAAATTATGGTGTCTTGGTTGACACTGTTGATTATTCGAGCTCCGCATGACAGCAGGTTGTGCCTAACCAACACGTCCACTACAATGCTTAAAAACGCATTATAGTGTCCCTGCCCGTTAGTGCTCTCCTGCTGACCGCCATGCTCCGCTCTGTTTTCATATTCGAGCTCCGCAGCTCAGCAGACTGTGCCTAGCTAACTTCATCACCACATTGCTAAAATCGCAATATGGTGCTAAAGTCTGCTAGTGCTCGTCTACTGGTCGAGCTGCTTCGCTCTGTTTTCATATTCGAGCTCCGCATGACAGCAGGTTGTGCCTAACCAACACGTCCACTACAATGCTTAAAAACGCATTATAGTGTCCCTGCCCGTTAGTGCTCGCCTGCTGACCGCCATGCTCCGCTCTGTTTTCATATTCGAGCTCCGCAGCTCAGCAGACTGCGCCTAGCTAACTTCATCACCACATTACTAAAATCGCAATATGGCGCTAAAGTCTGCTAGTGCTCGTCTACTGGTCGAGCTGCTTCGCTCTGTTTTTTATATTCGAGCTCCGTGAGACAGCAGCATACGCTTAACCAAATTCAAACTTACAACGCTGAAAAGCGCGTTATAAGTCTGAATTCCGTTAATGCTTTGCTTCTAGTCGTCTCACTTCGCTCTGTTTTTCATTAGGAGGTTATTTCATGTTAAAACTTGGTATTATTGGTACAAATTGGATCACCGAACAGTTCGTTAACGCTGCTCATGAAACTGGTAAGTGGCAGTTGACTTCCGTTTATTCACGGACCTTGGATAAAGCTCATCAATTTGGCGATAAATTTGCAAGTACTTCTGAATTTTTCGATAACTTAGATGACTTTTTTGACCAGGGGAGTTTTGACACTGTCTATATTGCATCACCCAATAGTTTGCACTTTGAACAATGTAAACAGGCTATTCTAGCGGGCAAAGATGTTGTGGTCGAAAAACCCGCCTGCTCTAATCCATTTGAAATGAAAGCATTGATCCAGCTCTTACGGCAACATCCAGATACATTCTTGTTTGAAGCTGCACGTCATGTGCATGAACCAAACTTCCGCGCTGTTGCTAAAGCCGTGGAATCGTTGAATGTTGTTCAAGGAGCGACGTTGACTTATGCAAAGTATTCTTCTCGCTACGACCAAGTTCTAGCTGGTAAAGAACCTAATATTTTTTCACCTGATTTTTCTGGTGGTTGTGTCCAAGACTTAGGTGTTTACCTAGTGTATGATGCGATCGTATGGTTCGGAATGCCAAGTAGCGTAGATTATCATGCTACGATCTTAGAGACTGGCGTTGATGGCAAGGGAATCGCAGTTTTACATTATCCAGACTTTGACGTGACCTTAAACTTAGCTAAAAATGTTAACTCATATTTGCCAGGTGAGATCTATGGTTTGAAAGAGACGATCCGGATGGACCACTCAGGTGATTTAAATAAAGTTGTTTTAGACGATGGAAATGGTCATCAAAAAGATCTATCTGTCAAACAAGCAGATAATCCGATGGTCGCTGAAGCTAATGAATTTGCGGATGTCTTGAACGACAAAGATTCAAATGACGCTAAACAATTGGAAGAAGACTGGCTTGCTTATGCCGTGCAGGTCAATAAAGTGCTGTATCAATTACGGCAAAGTGCCAATATTAAATTTAAGGCTGACAAAGTGGCCAAAGAAGTAGAAGAGGAAAATAATGAATCCTAAGTTTGTTGAGGAATTTGAAAAAGAAAAATTTGTTGAGCTAAGTCCGATTCAAAAGGCGGTTTATGGTCCTTTATCTGCGGGAGAAAATGTGATCGGCTACGCACCAACTGGCTCGGGGAAAACTTTAGCTTATGCCATGCCTTTACTCGAAACACTCTTGTCTAAAGATGGCACGCAGTTGTTAGTCTTGGTACCTTCACAAGAATTAGCTGTACAGGTCAATAACGTCATGGGGCGCTTTGCGTCTTTGCTAGGCATGAAATCGATCGCGGTGATCGGTGGAGCCAACGTTAAGCGCCAGTACGAAAAATTAAAGAAACACCCTGAAGTTGTTGTTGGCACTCCAGGTCGGATCTTAGATGTGATCAATGAGCGTAAGTTAAAGATGCACAAGTTAACATCTTGTGTGATCGATGAAGCAGATCAGATGTTAGCTGATGATGCTTCGATGGCAGCGTGTCGTGAGATCGTGGGACACGCTAAGGCTGATGTGCAGTTGTCGTTTTTTTCGGCAACTGATTCTGCCAAGTTAAATGACGTCCCTCATTGGTTTGGCATCGAACCCAAAGTGATCGATGTTCGTCAAATTGATGATACTCAAGGGCACGTGGTGCATTATTTGATTGAAAGTCCTGAGCGTAAACGAGTGGAAATGTTGCGTAAACTCGCCAACTTGGATGACTTTGCTGGTCTAGTTTTCTTTGATTCCACGACAAACGTTAAAGATGTCGCCGAAAAGTTAGCTTTTCAACATGTCGCAGTTGGTGAATTGAGTTCTGGTCAAAGTTCTCAGAAACGTAAACAAGCTCTAGCTGATCTTCGTAAACGTAAGATCCGCTTACTATTAACGACTGACGTGGCTGCTCGCGGTTTAGACATTGCACAATTACCGGCTGTGGTCAACTTTGATATTCCACGTGATCTCACGACTTATATTCACCGTAGTGGTCGTACTGGCCGAATGGGAGCACAGGGCGCTGTGATCAATTTAGGTAATGAACACGACTTACGTCAATTCAAGCAATTGGTAGGTAATGAAGGGTACGATCTGCAGACCGGCTATGTTTATCAACACCAATTAGTAACTGACTTAAAGGCGGCTCAGGCTTCAAACAAGCAGGAAAATAAACCGAAAAAGAAGAAAAAGGCCAAGGCGCAGGTCAAGCAAATGACTGCCGCAGAAAAGAAGCAAAACCAAAAAGTTAAGCACAAAAAGAATCGCAAGCGTGACCGTAAAAATAAGGGGAAACCGAAGTCAAAAAAGAAAATGGACGGCTCATCGGACTCCATTTGATAGTGCGTACCCTAACTTTAAGAAAAACCTTAAGCTGGGAGTACTTGCTTTCAATTTGAAGTTAAATGGCTTATGATAAGTATGGGTCAGGCAACTTAACTAAAAAGATGAGGTGGTCTGCATGAAGACTTCAATTAAATTAAACGTATCGGCTGAGTATATTTTTGAACGGTTGATAGATTCAAGGATTTACGACATTTTCGAGGCCACTGGCGAGTGGGTCACTGAAGACGATTTAACTAATTTTAGTTATGTTTCCGAAAACGATGCAGGACAAAACTGTCGAATCGTGTTAAACAAGGTTTCTTTTGCGCAAAGTTACCATTATCAAGTTGAAACAAAAAATGAACTGATTTCGAAAGCTTTTGATCTTAAGACTTTGGCAGCTGACAAAGTCGAAGTCACATTTAGCCAGCGCGTCAAAGCTAAAAACTTATTGCATGGGTTGCGTAATAAGACAACTAATTTATTTTTAGGTTGGTTGCAGGCTAGCAACTTCAGAAAGGTCTTAAAGCAGATCGAAGTTGGGTATTAAAATGTTTGATCCTATTGACTTTATGGCTTTTTAACCGCTATACTAGTAAAGGCTGGTTGCTACATGCGCTTGTAGCTCAGCAGGATAGAGCAACCGCCTCCTAAGCGGTAGGTCATCGGTTCAATTCCGATCAAGCGCATAAAAAAAATGGCATGCCTGCATAGTGCAGGCATGCCATTTTTTTTAAAGTAAAACTAGTCTGAACGTAAAATAGCAAGTGACATCTAGTTGTTAGTTAACTGTACGCAAGTTTGCCAAAGGGGCGTTTGGTTGCAGCTAATTTGCATCAAAACTCAACTATTTAAAGTAAAGCCTAGCCTGATTCACTTACAAACCCGATAGTTTAAGGCTACAGAAATAAAAATAATAATAATGAAATTAAGTTAATGGAGTGGAAAAAATGGATAAGATCAAAATCATGACGGTGTTTGGTACACGACCTGAGGCAATTAAAATGGCACCCTTGATCAAGGAAATGCAGAAGCGTCCGGATGAATTCGAGCCGATCACAGTCGTAACAGCGCAGCATCGAGAAATGCTCGATCAGGTACTAGGGATTTTTGATATTAAACCTGACTATGATTTAAATATTATGCATCAAGGTCAAACATTGAATGACATCACGACCGATGTTTTACAAAAATTAGACCAGGTGATCGCACAAGCACAGCCAGATATTGTTCTGGTTCACGGTGATACAACGACAACCTTTGCGGCAAGTATTGCGACTTTTTATGCCCAAAAGACATTGGGACATGTCGAAGCTGGTTTACGGACTTGGAATAAGTACTCGCCATATCCTGAAGAAATGAACCGTCAGATGACTGATGTTTTGAGTGATCTTTATTTTGCGCCGACAAAACAGAGTCAAGCTAACCTGTTACAGGAAAATCATCCGCAAGATAAAATTTTTGTGACGGGTAATACTGCCATCGATGCTTTGAATGAAACTGTCCGAAAAGATTATCATCATTCAGCTTTAGATGAAATTGCGGCAGGTCATCGGATGATCTTAGTGACGATGCACAGACGTGAAAGTCAAGGTGAGCCGATGCGTCAAGTGTTCAGTGCTATGCGCCAAGTACTTAAAGAACGCCCGGACGTTGAGATCGTCTATCCAGTCCATTTAAGCCCAGCTGTGCGTGAGATCGCTCATGAAGTTTTCGATGGCATCGACCGCGTACATTTGATCGAACCGCAAGACGTGATCGACTTTCATAACTTATCCGCACGCAGCTATTTTATTATGACTGATTCCGGCGGTGTCCAAGAAGAAGCACCTTCATTAGGCAAACCCGTCCTAGTCTTACGTGATACCACAGAACGACCAGAAGGTGTCAGTGCCGGTACACTTAAATTGGTCGGGACAGACTATGATCAGGTTAAAACAGAAATGTTGAATTTACTTGACGATGAAAAAAGTTACCGTGCAATGTCTGAAGCTTCTAACCCATATGGCGATGGGCAGGCATCACAACGGATCTTAGCAGCTATCAAGTATCATTTTGGTATGCAAAAAAAACGTCCAACTGATTTTAAATAAGAAGTAAACGAATCGTGTTCTCAAAAGGAGCACGATTTTTTTATATTAGGTTCGATTTTTACATGGTCACACTTGTATTTGTAAAGCCTTATAAAAGCAATTACAAAAATCATGATACTTGAGATTATGTTATGTAATAGTAGTGTCTGTTTTCAAGGAGAAATGTCATTAGAAAATTATTTTGCAAACTCAAAAAGTGCCACGGACTGAAATTTAGTCTGTAGCACTTTTTTTGCTCATTATTTTCTTGAATAACGATAAAAGACAAAGGAAACGATGCCGCCAACTAGAGCGAACAATAGACCAACAAGCGATAAGACAGTACCTAATTTGGCACCAGGTAATTCGTAGGTAAAGCTGACCTTGTTGTTTCCTTGCGGTAATTTGACCCCGATAAAGGCGGTGTTAGTTCGTAAGAGTTTCTGTTTTTTGCCGTTGACCTTGACCTTCCACCCCTTGGAATAAGGGATAGTGGACGTTAAGATCCCCGCTTTATTTGTTTTTATCCGTCCAGTGATCTGGTCTTTTTGTAATTTGAGATCGTCTAATTTATTTTGTTGGATCTGTTTAACTTGTTTTTGATACTGGCCATTTTTTGCCAACGGAGTCGCAATAACTTTCAAATCGAAACTGTAGTTACCTAATTTCGATGGGGTAAAAGTTAGTGACTCTGGCAATGAATTATCAAAGTGACCAACGTTCATCGTACCATTCGTGATGTCCTTATAAAAAGAAAGGGCATCTTGTTTAGGCTGCTTGATAGTTTCAGTTCCACGTGAAGAATCAACTTTAAGACTAAAACTAGAATCAGGTGAACCTTGTAAGACATGATAACGCAGGTATTTGTAATAATTGTAACGGTTATTTTGATCCAGTAGACCGTGGATCCCTTGTGAGCTTTTATGAAGTTGCTCGAGTTTGATCTGGTCTTTTAAGGAAAATGGTTCGTATTCGATGTTGTCAAACTCTAAATGGAGCTCAGAATCTGGATAATATTTATCATCTTCTTGATCTTGTGGCCGTGTTAATAACAATTGATAAGTTTCATCACTATCCATTTTAGCGACATTATGTGTGTCGATCTCGTTACCACGGCTTGATATCAAACGATAAGGAATTTCGACAGTTTGGTCTTTGATCGTGGCACGTTTTAGTCCAGCCGCGGCTTTTTCGCTAACTTTGACACCACTTGCTAATGCCCGCTCTTTTTGGCTGGCAGTATATTTACGTTGTTGCTTATCAGTAAAGACTTGGTCTTGCCAATAAAAAAGCGGGAAAGCATTATCTGACTTATAACGTCGCGCTTGTTGGTCTTTTTGACTGTCATGGTTAGGGTCAGTGACCATTTTTGTGGTTTTATCTAAGTAATAACCAGCTGGTATCTTTTTGTAATTGTCTTGGTTGAGCCAGTTAAAGATGTAACGCACACCTAGAAAATTATTCAAGATCGTACGGTCATCGACCTGACGTAAAGGTACGTTAGCGTCGTACTGAATGTTTTGCATGTCCTCGGAAAATTCGCCCACGTATTTATTTTGGACGGAATAATAAGAAGATAAAGTGGTCGTTGTTTGCGGTAAATTATTGTACAAATTATAGCCTGCACCCAGATCGAAGTTTTGACTAGTTGATGAGACTCGATAACCTTTTTGATCGACTGGCGCTAGCCTATGATCTAAACCAGCATACATTTTTTTCTTCAAGTTCTCGTAGGTTTTGGTGGGTAACATTTCATTTGAATACCCGCCATTGTAAGGTGCTTCGTAGTAAATGGCATTCAAGGAAACATTGGCCAAGACGACCAGTAACAAGAAACGGGTCGGATGAGCCACTTTTTTGAAATGCACGAGCATTAAAGCTGCCAAACTGATAAACAAAAAGATAAACGGAACGAATAGTTTTTCATCACTTTCAAAATAATAAGTGATGCCAATGACAGCTGCATAAACTAGTAGGGCATAGCTAAAGTATTTAAATAAGCGGTCAGATAACCATGACGCATTTTTGATCAGGGCACAAGTTGCCAGTGCGAGCGGTAGACACAAAAGCAAGGTCCATCGGTTGGAAGGTGCCATACCGCCGTTAAAAAGCGCGCCGAAAAATGGGAATAACAACATGATAAAACTTAGGACGAAGGTTGTTGCTAATAATTTGTAACGCTTAAAGCGACTAAAGATAAAGATGATCGCAAAAAAGGCAATGCTGGCAAAACCTAGAGCTGACCAGAAATAAAAATCACGGTTGCCACCGTTGATAAATTGCGATGGTAAGGCTAAATAGTAATAGAGTGGATACATTTTTAGACCATTGGCGAAATTACTGGCAGCCCGCGTTGAGTTCGTTACGGCAAAGACCACGGGTACTAAAATAATGGCTGAAGTCAAAACACTCGTGATCGTCGCAAATACTAATTTGCCCAGAGTCTTCAGGTAATTTAAGTCATGCAAGTAATAAAGTACCACGCGCAAGATCAAATAAATGATCGCACCTAACCCTAAAACAAAGGCGAAATAATAGTTACTACACAACATCCAGATAAAAGTGAATGTCAAAGGCCACGGCGAACCGCCTTGTAAGATCTTCTCGATCCCTAATACTAAAAGCGGGAAGATGATAAAAGGCGTGGTAAAAAATGGTTGTGCTTCTGCTGAATACAATAAGAAGGCGTTGAATAGGTAAACCAAGACCCCTGTGTTGATAACATTTTTACTGAAATTAAAATGTGAGGCAAAAAAGACAAAAGATAGGCCTGCACAGTATAAACGCAAGATGATCAGCCACTGATATATTATTACTACTTTGCTAACAGGAAATAAGAGCGTTAAATAAGCGAAAATATCGCCAATCAAGTAGTAAGAATAGACGGAAAAATTGTCAGTCCCCAAGCCCATCTGATAAGACCACTGAGGTAGTGAATCAATTTTTCCGCTTAATAAATCACCCATTGCTTGGCGAAAGTTTTCTAATAATGGCAAATGCTGGTTGGCGCCATCTAAGCGCCAGATCAACGAATGGCCAGTGATCCAATATGTACCGAACATACAAAGAGCGACAAGCAAGAAGACAATTGTGTAATCACGGTATAAATGTTTGATTTTATGATGTTTGACCGAAAAATGCACAAAAAAACCTCCAATTCATTCTTTAACATTGTACCTTAAAAAAAAGGTTAGCAATAATGAATTGGAGATTTTTAATTGTTTCTTCTAATTTTAAAACAGGTTTTCCAGTAAACAAGTCTTGGTAACTTATTTATCGTTAGTCTTGAAAATTAAAAATTTACTGAAGAAGTAGTTGATCACGACTACGAAAACTTGGTCGATCAGTTTTGTCAGGTTGTCGTCGATCTTAAAGACTGAGATCCCTAAATACATGATAAAGGCGTCAACGAGCAGTGATACTCCACGGTAAAAGAAAAATTTTCCCATTTCGCTCCAGAAAGCTTTAGCTGTTGTATACTTGGAGCCAAAAACCCAGACTTTATTTGTAAAAAATGCAAATAAGACCGATAGCAGCCAGGCGATCACATTTGCAAGCTGATAATACAGGTCAAAGACTGTGCCAAAAAGATAGAAAGCTACGATGTTGATCAAAGTCGTTAGACCACCAAAGAATAAGTAGGCGATCACACCTTTATATTTAAGCCACATTTTTTTGATCATTTCCATTATTTTTGTTGTTCTTGGTATGTTTCAACCAATTTTTTGCTGAAATCATCGAGGGCTGCTAGGTCTTCGTTTGAATCAGGAGCAAGATTGATTTTTAAGTCGGGTGCACCTTGGATGGCATTAGCACCTTTCATGGCATTACTGAAGTCATCGACCGCAGTGCAGTAAAATCCTTCGTAAAAAGTATCACCAGAGCCGGCAACTCCATAAACTTTGCCATCAAGCTGCGCGTCTTCTTTTAAATCATCATAAAAATCCAAACCTTCATCAGGTAAGGCACCTTCATCATAAGTATAAGGACAGATGACACAAATATCAGCTTCTTCGAAGTCTTCGATCTCAGCTTGTGAGATCTCGATCTGTTCGATCTCAAATCCCTGATCTTCCAAATTATCTGATATGATATCTGCGATGTCTTCATTATTTCCTGTGATCGTGGCGAAAACAACTTTTGCCGTTGGCATGACTGATCCTTCTTTCAATGTGTTATATCAAGAGCTATTATAGCAGATTATGTGCATAATTTATCAACTACTTTGATAAAATTAAACATTAATCACTAAATACGTTATAATGGGTAAGTGATTGAGCAAATATTCTAAAATATTGCTTGGCCACTTTACTGTGGTGGTAGTATTAATGGAAAATGACTCGCAAAGAAACTCTTAGGTCGTACAAAAATATTTTTATCCAAGAGTTGTTAATAATTGGAGGTAACTAATAGATGATTACATTAAAATCGCCCCGTGAGATCCATGAAATGGCTGAATCGGGTGCTATTCTAGCTGGTATGCATGCTGGTGTGCGTGAAATGATCAAACCAGGTATGTCCAGCTGGGATATTGAAGAATTTGCCTTGAAGTATTTCAAGGAACACGACGCAATTCCAGAACAGATCGGTTTTGAAGGATTCAAATACGCTACTTGTATCTCAGTTAATGACGAGATCTGCCATGGCTTTCCCCGCAAAGATCTGATCTTTAAAGATGGTGACTTAGTCAAAGTTGATACTGTTGTTAACTATCATGGTGCAATGAGTGATTCGTGTTGGTCATATGTAGTCGGAAAATCAACGCCTGAGATCGACCGTTTGATGGATGTAACGAAAAAATCCTTGTACTTAGGTATCGACCAAGCTCAAGTTGGTAACCGGATCGGGGATATCGGTGCGGCTATCCAACACTTTGCTGAAGATGAAAATGGCTTTGGTGATGTGCGCGAATTTATCGGACATGGTATTGGACCGACAATGCATGAAAGTCCGAATGTGCCACATTATGGCGAGGCAGGTAAAGGCTTGCGCTTACGTCCAGGTATGACGATCACGATCGAACCAATGATCACGATGGGGGACTGGCAAGCGGTTATGGATGATCCCAATGGTTGGACCGCTCGGACACAAGACGGCAGTATTTGCTGTCAGTATGAACATACGCTTGCGATCACAAATGATGGTCCAAAGATCTTAACTTCTCAAGATCCGGAGTTTGACGCAAAATATTTACTTTAATATATAAAACAAGTATAATCGCTTTAAATCAAGTTAGATAAAAACTAGTTTTAAACATTCAAAGCTTGACCGTGTAGTTGTGGTCGATGCCTGTGATGTATTTAATAAAGCTTGATATAAATATACTAGTAATAAATACTATTTGTTAAAGAGGAGCGATCAAATGAAAGTAAGGAAAGCTGTTATCCCTGCTGCTGGCTTAGGTACACGTTTTTTACCGGCAACTAAGGCTTTAGCTAAGGAAATGCTACCGATCATCGATAAACCAACGATCCAATATATCGTTGAGGAAGCTAAAAAATCAGGTATCGAAGATATTTTAGTGGTTACCGGGAAAGGTAAGCGTCCGATCGAAGACCATTTTGATTCGGTGCCTGAGTTGGAACAAAACTTGAAAGACAAGGGTAAAACTGAACTCTTGAAATTGGTCGAACAGACGACGGATATCAACTTGTACTTTATTCGGCAATCACATCCTCGTGGTTTGGGCGATGCTGTTTTGATGGCTAAAGACTTTGTTGGTGATGAGCCATTCGTTGTAATGTTGGGTGACGATATTATGAAAGATAAGGTCCCGTTAACTAAGCAATTGATGGATCGCTATGATGATACTCACGCGTCAACTTTGGCTGTGATGAAAGTGCCACATCAAGAAGTTAACAAATATGGTGTGATCGACCCAGCTGCACAAACTAAACCTGGTTTGTACGATGTTAAGCGGTTCGTTGAAAAGCCAGCAGTGGATAAAGCACCTTCAGATCTGGCCATCATTGGTCGTTACTTGTTAACGCCCGAGATCTTTTCAATGTTGGAAACACAGAAGCCTGGTGCCGGTAACGAAATTCAACTGACTGATGCGATCGATCGTTTGAACAAGATCCAACGGGTCTTTGCTCATGAATTCAAGGGCGATCGTTTCGATGTTGGTTACAAGTTTGGTTATTTAAAGACTTCGATCGAATTTGGCTTACGTCATCCGGAAGTTAAAGATGATCTGTCAGCTTACATTAAAGAACTCAGCAAAAAATTGAAATAAAGCGGCTGATTTGACTCACTTCAAGAAGAGAGTGAGACAAAAGATACCTTGAAGCCGCTTTATAACGATGATTGCGTTATTTTGGGTCGTAGCGAAGCGAAGGACTAGAATAACGCAATCGTTGTTACAGTAAGGCTTCAATCTTTTGGAACACATTTAAGGGCCGTCGATTTATCCCATTAAATTGGGTTAAATCGACGGCCCTTTTAGGATTGGACAGCTAGTTTGGTCCCAGCCCCTTCTTTTTTCTACTTTTGCTTTTTTTAAAAGGCTATGCTAGACTGTCTACCTTGTTTTCATAAGACTAGTAGTTAAAAGTAATAAAAGCCATGAAGTTTAAAGCTGTCTCGATCGACTAGTGTTATATTTTGTTAATTGATAATTTCCTACTATTTTTCTGATATTTAGTGTAAAATAGAACAAGCAATATTTTTTGTGTATTTTATTAAATATTTTTTAGTTAACGTGGTTAAACATTGTGTTTTAATACATAATTAACGAGATTAGGGGAGTTATAATAATGGGTAAACATAAAAAACACGGACATTCAAGACACAAAAAGATACTCAAAAGACTCGGTTGGACAGTATTAACAGTCGCTTTACTATTGATCATCGGTGTCTGGGCGTGGAAGAGTCCAATTGTTCAAAGTCGTGTTCAGGCTTCTTTTGGCAATAACGCTGCTTACCAAAAAAAGGAATATAATAAGCAACGTTCGCTGGCAAAAGCAAAATATGGCAAGCAGTCAGGTTCAGATGATTGTCAACGATTGCTGATGAATACAACACAACGGTTGATGAATTGGTCTCATTAAACAACTTGGAGTCTCGTGATATTTCAGCCGGCGTGCAGATCAAGGTCCCAACGGATGATACTAATAATAGTAGCGAGAATACAAGCGATGATTCAACTTCGCAAACAACCGGGGATACTGAGCAGTCGTCTGATACAGAAACGATGCCTGAGTAATTAAAGAAATATGGAGTGTGAACTACTAAATGGCTCACGAAAAAAAAGAACAACCACTAAAAAAATATATTGGTTTAGCGGTTAAACAATTTGGTGAAGTGAATTTTGCAAATACTGCGGTCGTCATGGCGTACTATTCGCTCTTAGCGATTTTTCCGATGTTGATTTTTGCGACTAACTTGCTGCCAATGTTAGGATTAAAGGCAGAAACGATCCTACCTTATTTACAGACCGCTTTTCCATCGGCTATCTATAGTACATTAAAACCGATCATCATGGACTTTTTGACCAATAGTTCCGGTAGCTTGGCTTCGATCACTGGACTCTTGACGATCTGGTCGGCTAGTAAGGGAATCAATACTTTAAAAAAGTCGATCAATGAAGTATATGGTGTTGAGGATTATGACAATGCAATCACCAGTCGGATTTTTTCGTTTTTCATCATTTTATTTTTCGTGATCATCGTGGTCATAGCTTTTATGATCAATAGTTTTGGGCAGGTCGTGTTAGAATATTTAGCGCCGATTTTTAATTTATCGTTGTCTTGGTTAGAGAATTTTAAGACCTATAAGTCCCTTGTGACTTTTGCTGTGATCTTTTTGATCATGATCTTCTTGTATATGACTTTAACTAATGCCAAGACTCACTTGCGTTATATTTGGCCAGGTGCTTTTTTTACGGCAGTGGGCTGGATGTTGTTAACACAAGCTTTCTCGATTTACGTAAAATATTTTGCTAAATCAGTTTTAAGTTACGGGACGATCGGTACTTTCATTGTATTGTTATTCTGGTTGAACTTTTCGAGTTGGGTCATTTTATTGGGCGCTTTGGTCAATTCAACGCTTGAACGTTATCATTATGGCACGATCAGGCCAAAAAAAACGGCTATCAAAAGATTGTATGATCGAGTAGACCCGACTCAAAGGGTGAAAAATAAAAGAGTAGCTCGTGACAAAAAGAAAAAATAAAAAGATCCTAGTTTCTACCAAATTACTGGTGGAATCTAGGATTTTTTCTTTTTCCTAAACAGGGAGCTGGGACCAAACTAGCTGTCCGATCATAAAAGGGCTGTCGATTTAATCCAATTCAATGGGATAAATCAACTGCCCTTAAACGTGTTCCAAAAGATTGAAGCCTTACGGTAACAACGATTGCGTTATTCTAGTCCTTCGCTTCGCTACGACCCAAAATAACGCAATCATCGTTAGAAATCGGCTTCAAAGCATCTTTTGTCTCACTCTTTTATTCTTCTTCACTTTTGTCTTTTAAATATTGATCGATCAAATCTCCAGAAAAGCCTTTACGATAAAGTCCTTGCCGCACTTTTTGCTGGCGTTTTGTACCGGTATAGCGGTGGTTTTTGCGCCAGAGCTTGTCACCTTGGATAGTCAATGCTTCTTGTTCTTGTGTTTCATCTGGCTGTAAGTCTAGTTCTTCCATGATCAAATTGATCACATCGCCGTTAAACCCCTTTTGCATTAGTTGTTGTCTGATTTTATTTGTTTTGGTCCGAAAAGATTCACTGTGAAAGTGACGCACGCTCTTTTTAGCAGCCGTTACACCATTTATAATCTGTTGTTCTTCTGGAAATTCAAGCAAAGCTTCTTCGATCGCGCTTTCGGTGATCCCTTTTTGTTTGAGCTTACTTTTGATGACAGTTGGCCCTTTGTCAGCAGTTTTAGCCGTGGTCCGGACAAAACTCTGGGCATACTTTAAGTCATCTACTAGGCCCATTTCTGTCAGTTTATTCAGTGTTTTTTCAATGTCATTTTCTGTGACCTCATTTTGGTGTAAATGATCTTTGATCTCTTTTTTAGTACGTAGTTGGTGGGCCAGATAATTCAGTGCTTTTTGGTAGGCCTTAGAAGTGTTATCGGCTTCTTTTAAGTTATCGATCTGTTCTGTAGTTAATTCTCGACCTTTGCTTAAGCCAAATCGGATCAAGACATCTTCGCCGAGTGGAAATGCATATTTGCCGTCTAAATATATGTTATAACGCCCCTTGCGTTTTTGCGTTTTGATCAGGGTGATTGTTTTTGTCAAAATGATCCTCCCTCATATTCGGTCTGATATTTTCATTGAATAATGTTATTATAAGCGCTTGAGGTCTCGTTTTCCATAACTTGCATGGTATAATCGAAAACGACATGCAGTTCAAGTTGTCAAAGACTGCTCACAATGAAGGGAAAATGTAATGAAAAATAATCAACACGCACCACATCAAAATTATCGATCCAGGGATCATAAAAATTCTAGACGACAGACTTTAGAAGGAAAAGTCGTGTTGGTCACCATCAAACGCTTGGGTATCAATGGTGAAGGTATCGGCTATTATAAACGCAAGATCATCTTCATTCCTGGTGCTTTACCACACGAAGATGTTTTAGTACGGGTCGTACTTGAAAAACAAAAGTATCTAAAAGGTGAACTCGTTCGCGTTAAAAAGAAGAGTAAAGATCGGGTTAAACCGGTCGACCGTTACGATGTTGGTGGGATCGAACTAGAACATCTCGCTTACCCAGCCCAACTTAAATTTAAGCGTGATGTGATCAAGCAATCATTAAAAAAGTATCGTCCAAAGGATTTCCCAGATTACCAGATCAAAAAGACACTGGGCATGGACGAGCCTTACCATTACCGGAATAAGTTACAGTTTCAAATTCGTGCGGGGAAAAATGGTCAAGTGCAAGCTGGACTATATCGTCCGAATAGTCATGAACTAGTCGATCTACCCACTTTTTCAACACAGACTGACTTATCTATGAAAACAATACGCTTGATTTGTCAGCTGCTCGCTAAGTGGAAGATCTTGCCTTATAATGAGCACCAAGAAACGGGCATTATTAAAACAGTGGTCGTACGCGAATCATTTGCCAATCACCAATTGCAAGTCGTTTTTATCAGTCGGACTAAAAAGATCCCTCAGATCAATAATTTGATCACTGATTTAGTTTCACAACAACCCGCTGTCGTTTCGGTAATGCAAAATGTTAATCCCCGTCAGACTTCATTGATCTGGGGAGAACAGACCCTGCGTTTGTACGGACAAGATCATTTGATCGAAAAAATTGCTGGTAACGAGTTCCATTTGTCAGCTCGGGCGTTTTTCCAATTAAATACGCCACAAACTGAAGTTTTATACAGGCAAGTTAAACAAGCTTTAGACTTGCAGACAGGTGAATCCTTAGTTGATGCATATTGTGGAGCAGGTACGATCGGGATCTATTTGGCTAAAGAAGCCAGCGCAGTTTACGGCATAGACGTGACACCAGAAGCTATCGCAGATGCACAAAAAAATGCAAAGTTAGCTGGGTTGGATAATGCACACTATGAGGTCGGAACGGCTGAAGATTTATTGGCTAGGTGGACTAAAGCAGGAATTGAAATGGATGCTTTAGTGGTTGATCCGCCTCGAGTCGGGCTTGATGATAAGTTGATCAAGACGATCTTGAAATATCGACCAAACAAATTTGTTTATGTTTCATGTAATCCATCAACATTAGCGGCAGACCTGGTGCAATTAACAAAAGCTTATGATGTAGATTATATTCAACCTGTTGATATGTTCCCACAAACAGCACGGACAGAAGCAGTCGTTAGATTGACACTAAAAGATTATTAGAGCACTTTACAACTTTTTCTAAAATTTAAAGTACAAAAGATGCTGAATAGTTTTTTAACGAAATCACAACTGAACGTAAGTCATGAAAAGGAAAGACTGGGACAAAATTAGCTGTGCGATTCTAAAAGGGCCACCAATCTATCCCATTAATTAAATGGGGTAGATTGGTGGCCCTTAAACGTGTTCCAAAAGATTGAAGCCTTACTGTAACAACGATTGCTTTATTCTGGTTCTCCACTTTGCTACGACTCAAAATAAAGTAATTATCGTTACAAATCGGCTTCAAAACATCTTTTGTCTCACTCTCAAGTCAAAAACATGCCACTGTTACTAGAATTTCTTCAATTACTATGTCACTTTTTTCAACAGTGTTGTCGGTGCCGACCATCAAAAATATTGCAGTTTGATTTTATTCATGTTGCCTATCTTTTGAAATAACTTTTCCCCAATCCCTGCCTGGCAAGAATTGCAGGATAAGGGGACAAGTGCACACAAAGACGCTCTAAATCGTGCCATTACTAAGAAACAAATTTTTACTAGTCCGGCACAGGCAACCCAAAAGTATCAAAATTTTGCAATCATTTTGCAGTTCATACTGGACGTGGGTTCAAGAACTCGGGAAAAATAGTTAAAATTTGTAAAGTACTATGATTATTAAAAAATAAGCTGAAATAAACAAAAGGGACGTAATTGCTTTGTTTATTTTGGCTTATTTTGCTATAATTAATATGATTTCGGTGTATTTACACCTGTGTTTATGGAAAGCAGGGAAGTGTATGCGACATTTCAGTGGACCCAAAGAAGGCGAGTTCATTACTTTGAAGAGTTATAAACACGATGGTAGTCTACACCGTACATGGCGCGATACGATGATCTTAAAAACTAGTGAAAATGCCTTGATCGGTTGCAATGACCATACTTTGGTCACTGAATCTGATGGGCGTAGGTGGCTCACGCGGGAGCCAGCTTTAGTTTATTTTCACGCCAATTACTGGTTTAACATTGTAACCATGATTCGTGATAACGGGATCTCTTATTATTGTAACTTGGCATCACCTGCAGTCTTAGATAAAGAAGCATTGAAGTATATTGATTATGACTTGGATGTGAAAGTTTTTCCAAATGGAGAAAAGCGGCTGTTAGATGTTGACGAGTATCAGGATTTCGGCACTCGTTGGCACTATTCAGCGGCAACTGACAAGATCTTAAAACACAACGTACGAACGTTAGTAGATTGGATCGACCATAAAAAGGGTCCGTTTTCGCAGGAATATGTCGAGATCTGGTATAACCGATACCTAGAGTTATCACGACGGCAGTAAACCCGTCTAATGTTTATAACAAGAAAAAGTCTCTGACTATTCATGTTTTATGAGTGGTGAGGGGCTTTTCGTTTGTTGCAGCTAGTTGAAAGATAGTTTGCATTTCTCTTAGTTAAAAGTGCGCGTTAGTTTGTAGTTTAGAGTTAACAAGAATTGTACATTTATGTAGCAAGAGCTTCATTTAACGATAATCGAGGCTTGTTTTCATTACTTTATTTTTTATTAACTTTTAGCTCTAAATCAGCGATAAACCGGGCTTTTATTGCTAGGGCAACAGAAATATGGTATCGTTACTTTGGTAATAAAAACGATAGATTTGAAAAAATAAGATTGGGATGAAATGTTGATCATGGGTAAAAATGTTGCTGTTTTAGGTGCTGGTTCTTGGGGAAGTGTCCTGGCCAATGTTTTGGTTGAAAATGGGCACCAAGTTGAACTGTGGACTTATAAGACGCCACAAGCTGATGAGATCAATTCACAACATACAAATAATAAGTACATCAAAGATTATTATTTTTCTGAAAAATTGCATGCTACTACGGATATGGATGCTGCTCTTGACGGAGTAGATGTTGTTTTATTCGTTGTACCAACGAAGGCAATTCGTGAGATCTCAGTTCAAGTATGTGATATTTTACGAGATAAAAATAATGCGCCGTTGATCGTGCATGCTAGCAAGGGTTTGGAATTAAAGACATACAAACGTGTCTCTCAAATCATTGACGAAGAGATCCCTTCAGGCTATCGGAGTGGTATCGTGGCTTTATCAGGCCCAAGCCATGCTGAAGAAGTTGCTCATCATGACCTGACTTTGATCACAGCTGCTAGTGAAGATCTCGATGCTGCCAAAGAAGTGCAAAAATTATTCATGAATAATTATTTGCGGATCTATACTAATCCTGACCTGTTAGGGGTCGAACTTGGGGCAGCGTTTAAAAACATCATCGCTTTAGGTGCGGGTGCTTTACATGGCCTTGGTTTTGGTGATGATGCCAAAGCGGCTTTAATGACCCGTGGTTTAGCTGAGATCAGCCGTTTAGGTGTGGCTTTTGGTGCTGATCCATTAACGTTTATTGGTTTGTCAGGTGTTGGTGACCTAGTTGTGACATGTACTAGTGTCCACTCACGTAACTGGCGTGCTGGTGATCAGCTAGGCTCTGGCAAAAAATTACCCGATGTCATCGCTGATATGGGAATGGTCATCGAAGGGATCAATACCACACAGGCAGCTTATGAACTGTCACAAGAAAAACAGATCGATATGCCGATCACTGAGGCAATTTACAATGTGTTATATCGAGGCGCCGATATCAAAGAGGAAGTTGGCGGTTTGATGACACGCGAGGGTAAGTCGGAAGAAATTGCCCAGAATATGGTCGACTAAACTAAATAATTGAAATGTCAAGTCAGCCTCGACTGTAGAAAGGTACGCTATTTCTCACGGTTGAGGTTTTATATTGGTTGTGTTCAATTATTTTGTTAAGGAAATATTGCTTTGTATAATTGACAGTGGCAGAGCAGTTCTTTAATATTTAGGTTATTGTGATTCAAAAAATTCAGGGAGATTAAAATGGCTAAAATTGAATTAAAATATATTACAAAAGAAAGTCCCTTGCTGATCGATAAAAAAGAAAAAAACAAGGGCGTCGTCCAAACAGCTGAAAACGATAGCTTCTGGCAGTTACGGGGTATCTCTTTAAACGTTAGCGATGGCGAAGCAGTTGGTTTAGTCGGAATGAATGGTTCTGGAAAAGCAACTTTACTGCAGATCATTGCTGGCGTTACGCAACAAACGACTGGATTTATTACGACTTCTAGTCGAATCAACTTTGCTTCCGTCACTCATGGTTTGACCGACGATCAGACTGGTCTCGAAAATATTCGGACCAAGATCAGTCAAGCGCAGATCGATAGTTTTAAAGGCGACCATTTGACCAATGGTGTCATTAACTTCTGTGAACTTGGCCAATGGCTATATCGTCCCGTATCTGAATATTCCGTTGGGATGCGCGCACGACTGAGCTTAGGGATGGCTTTATACATTGAACCCGAACTTGTTTTGATCGATGACTTGTTTTTCTTATTGGATCAAGACTTTTTCCAAAAAACTTCGGCCCGTATCCAACGCTTGAAAGATCTCGGAGTTTCATTTTTTATCAGTGATTCCCGTGGTTTAAACGTAGAGGCTTTTTGTGAACGGACTGTCTGGTTGCAATTTGGTGAACAACAAGACTTTGGGCCATCGCAAGACGTCATGCAACAATACCAGTATTTTACTAACTATTACTATGGTTTGAGTTTGCCGGAACAAAATGATTATCTGGCAAAAAAACAACAAGAACAAGTTAACTTTGACATTGATCGTTTGTATGATGAATTTAAGGGCGAGCAATATAAACAAGGCTATACCAGAAAAGATGAGCCGCGGATGCGCAAAGCCTTTTTTGTTGAACGTGGTTCGGATCCAGTAGTTAAAGAAAAAGAGCGTAAAGCAGGATCTACGACAGAAACAACGACTACGGCTGAAAACCAGCCTAAAAAGTCTGGTAAATGGGGCTGGATCGTCACGGTTGCATTGATCATCTTGTTTGGTGGTGGCTGGTGGCTAGCAGACAGTCAACAATTTAGCCTAAGTGGCAAGCAAGCCAATGAGTCTTCAAAGATGGCTGAGCGTCAAAAAGCAGACTCTAGTTCTTTGGCAGCTGCGAAAAAAGATGCAACTTCAGATCCTAAGAATAATGATTCGACGAAGGCTGACAAGAGCTCTAGTGAAAAGAAAGCTAGTTCTTCTAAGAAAGAAAGCTCGGAGAAAAAGGCAAGATCAAGTAAATCAAGTTCAAGCAAAGATAATTCGAGTTCCTCTTCGGAAGAAACACAAACAGTTAATGTGAGCGATGGTGAAACGATTGGTCAGTTAGCTCAAAAATATGCAACGTCTGTTTCAAAGATCCAAGAGCTTAACGATATGGGTAGTGACGTTAATTTGACAGCTGGTGACTCAGTTACAGTGCCAAAATAAATTTTTTAAATTGTTAGAATTATAGTATAATTCAATTATGTGAACATTTTTATTGGAGTGGTGGAAAAATATGGATGCTGATCCTGGACAGCAGTGGAGTTTGCTAATTTTAGCGGTTGTTTTATTAGTAGTTGCTTTTTGTTTTGCTTTATATGAACAAACTTTAAGAGCAACGACGACTCAATCCCTAGAGAATATGAGTGCCGCTTTTTCCGTGAACAAACAAGAAAAAGTGGCAAACTTAGTGAAAAATCTTCCTCGTGAATATCAATTGGCTCATTGCGCACGTTTGACTAATTGTTTAGTGGCTTGGTTGCTTATTGTTACTAGTACACTGTCATCGTTAAGTGGTAGTTTGACAAACTTTATAGGTGGAGCGATCGTATTCGGACTAGTCATTAGTTTGATAGACGATCCTTTATTTGTGAAATTGCCGCTTAAGTTAGTAGATGGTTCGGTAACTAAACGTGCACTAAAGGGTTATCTATATGGACACTGGACGGTGGTCTTATTTGTTCCGTTGGTTTTTATCACTGATTGGTTAGGATCAGTCCTTGGTAAAAATAAAAATGCGCCAGTCGCGCCGACACAAGTCATGTCATGGCAAAATATCGTCGATATGATCGAAGAAGGTCGTAGTAAAGGTGAAATTGATAATGATGAATATGAAATGATCGAAGGTATTTTATCATTGCATGAAAAGATGGCTCGTGAGGTAATGGTCCCGCGAATCGATGCTTTTATGATCGATATCAATAACGATAATGACCGTAGTATTGATGATATTTTACAGATGAACTATTCACGTGTGCCAGTTTACCATGAAGATAAAGACGATATCATTGGTGTGGTCCACATTAAAAACCTAGTTAAAACTGCTCGTCGATTTGGTTTTGAACATACAACGATCCGCCAGGTGATGCAAGAGCCGTTCTTTGTACCTGAAACGATCATGATCGACCAGTTGATTTATGAAATGAAGAAAAAACAAAATCAAATGGCAGTCTTGTTGGACGAATACGGCGGCGTTGTTGGGATCGTGACCCTCGAAGATCTGATCGAAGAAATCGTGGGTGAGATCGAAGACGAGTCGGATGAACCTGATCAAATGGTCGTTTCATTGACTCCAGCAGATTTTCTTGTCCAGGGCCGAATGGCTTTAGATGACTTTAATGATGAATTTGGGATCGATCTACAAAATTCTGACTTTGATACAATTGCGGGATTCATGATCACACAATTGGGTTATATCCCAGAAGAAACCAATGTTGATTCAGTCGAGTTAGACGATGGTACTAAATTAGTCGTGCATAAGATGGACGGTGATCGCTTGTTACAGATAGAAGTTGAGCTATCCCATGCAGCGGTAGATTATCGGGTCGCGCGTGAAAAATCACAGAAAAAAGCCCAGGAAAAGCTTGAGTTGAATCAAGAAAATAAGTAAAATTACAATCAGATAGTAATAGCTGGACCGGTTTGTTCGGGATGAGTCAAAACCGGTCCGTTTTTTATGAAAATGCTAAATTAATAAAATGAGGAATAGTGAGAAATATGGATAAAAATAAGTTAGATAGTGAAGTCGATAAACGACGTACGTTCGCGATCATCTCACACCCGGATGCAGGTAAAACAACAATCACTGAACAACTTTTATTGTTTGGTGGTGTTTTGCGTTCAGCGGGAACAGTTAAAGCGAAAAAAAGCGGAAATTTTGCGAAGTCTGACTGGATGGAGATTGAAAAGAAACGTGGTATCTCTGTTACTAGTTCAGTGATGCAATTCGACTATGCAGGCAAACGGATCAATATATTGGATACTCCAGGGCATGAGGATTTTTCTGAAGATACTTACCGAACATTGATGGCCGTTGATTCAGCTGTGATGGTGATCGATGCAGCTAAGGGGATCGAGCCACAAACTAAGAAATTGTTCCAGATCTGTAAGATGCGGGGGATCCCGATCTTTACTTTCATGAATAAGTTGGATCGGGACAGCCGTGAACCGCTTGATCTGATCAGTGAACTTGAAGATGTTTTGGGTATTGACGCTTACGCCATGAACTGGCCGATCGGAATGGGAAAGGGACTCAAAGGTTTGTACGATATTTACAATAACCGGATCGAACTTTACCATTCAGAAGATAAAGGACAAGACTTTTTACCGCTCAACGACGATGGTACTTTGGCAGTTGATAGTGATTTAGCTACTGACAGTATTTATAAGCAGGTACTTGATGAAGTCGAGTTGGTAAAAGATGCCGGCAACGAATTTGATCCTGAAAAAATTGCAGAAGGAAAATTAACACCAGTCTTCTTTGGTTCTGCTTTAACTAATTTTGGAGTGAAGACTTTCTTGGATGCATATCTTCAGTTTGCACCAGCTCCAGCAGCCCACCAAACAGTTGCTGAAAATAAAGTTCAACCCGATTCAAAAGATTTCTCAGGTTTTGTTTTTAAGATCCAGGCCAACATGAACCCGCAACATCGTGATCGAATCGCATTTGTGCGAATTTGTTCAGGTGAATTTGAACGCGGCATGGATGTTAATCTAACACGGACCAGTAAAAAAATGCGTCTATCAAATTCAACGCAATTTATGGCTGACACCAGAGAAACAGTTGAAAACGCCGTAGCAGGGGATATTGTTGGCCTATATGATACGGGTAATTTCCAAATTGGTGATACGATCTATACAGGGAAGAACGTAGTCGAGTATCCAAAATTACCACAATTTACACCTGAGATCTTTATGCGTGTTACGGCTAAAAATGTGATGAAGCAAAAATCGTTTCATAAGGGAATGCAGCAGTTAGTCCAAGAAGGTGCGATCCAGTTGTACCAGAGTTATTCAACTGGGGATTATATTTTGGGAGCTGTAGGACAATTGCAGTTTGAAGTATTCCAGTTCAGGATGTTGAATGAATATCATTCTGAAGTTGTAATGACGCCACTCGGTCATAAGATCGCACGTTGGATCGATCCGCAACAGTTAGATGAAAATATGGCTAGTTCGCGGAATATGTTAGTTAAAGATTTAAACGAGCAACCGCTGTTCTTATTTGAAAACGAATTTGCGGAACGTTGGTTTGCTGACAAATATCCTGACGTTAAGTTATTCTCATTGCTCTAAAAAAGGAGCAAGTCATACCTGGCTTGAACAATTTGGGTGTAAAATAAATTACAAACTAAAAAACTCGTTTGCTTTACTTACTTTAATGAGTAGGTTTGGTAAACGAGTTTTTGTTATTTAAATTTTAAGTACTCAGCTAACAACCAGCCAGAGTCAGTTACATGATACCATTGCATGCCGTTAATATTTTTGTGTGCGGAAAGTTGGACTTTTTTGCCATCATTAAGCTGAGCAGTTTTTTTACCACAAGGGAGGTCGTATAAAGTGACTTTTTTGCCAGGGATAAAATCGATCTTAGCACTTACGTTCAATGAAACTGCATAACTTTTAGTCACCTGTTGGGTCTGCTTTACTTCATTTAGATACTGTTTTCTTTCCATTAGTTGAGTGTGTTGACTGTTTTTGACCCAAGTGTTCCCACCCAGACAATACCAGAGGATACCATCCGTAGTTCTAACAGACTTGTAAACTTGCCATAGCGTATTCTTGGCTAGGGTCATTTTTAACTCTTGCCCATGTGGTTCACTGATGCATTTAATAAAATCCGTGACTTTTAGCAAACGTAAACTTTCATCAACATCTTGCCATAATTTCTGACGGTACAAATATGTGACAAACTGTTGGCGTTCTAAAAAATGCCCTGTGACCGGTCCGTTGGCCTGCATTAAGCGATAATTAGCAAAACTTGGTGCAACTAAAGAATATGGTGTATTTAACTTGCCGTGCACAAACTCAGGCTTAGCCAGTAAGTTCTGTTGGTCGATATCCTTGGCTAGTAGCCACACAGCTGCTGCTTTTCGCCTTTGATAATGGACTTTGATCACTCCGTAACGTTCAACAAAATTAGAAGTATAACCTTCAATTTGGCTAACATAGTAATCGCGAAATCTTTTAACATCCAGTTCCACTTCTTGTCCGCGATACCCGTGTAGGATTGAAGCATCAGTTAAAGAGGCTTGTTGTTCATCTAAATATAACACTAACAAAGTGGCAGGCATCAGATGAGCACTAAGTGGCTTTGGGGTAGTTGCCCGTGTTTGTTTATCGACCATAGTATTTGGTGTGCCGTGAGGTTCTTTTTGTGTTTTAACATTTTTAGTTGAGTCCGCTCGTTTTGAAATATTTGGTTTTGCTGGTCCTATTGTTTGAGTGGAAAGTGGTGTTTCATTTTTATTAGTTGAAAATTCTTTTCTGAGGGCTTTTAATCCTCTTTTGATGACCGCCAATGGGTCAAATCTTGCCATACTGTTCACCTCTCCCACTAAAACTACTTAATTTTATTTCTTATCTTTTATTATACCGTAAATTACAGGCTTTTTTAAACACGAATTATTTTTTGGCCAAAAAACACCAAAAAGCAAAATAAACTAACATTGAGAAGTAGTGTCAATGACAAAAAAGTATATTTTGCTAGGTGTTTTGTTATTCAAATTTTTGGATCACTAATTACTAGTAACTTCGATCTCGACGACCTTGCCGGACTTAGAAATCGTGGCATCCTTTCTAAGGTCACCTAATAGGTGCTCTAAGACGAAGTTGAGTTCATCATCTGTAATTGGACGCAATTTATTCGAAATCACGATCTCATGTGTTTTAGCTTTTTTCTTATGAACAACGATCGAGTTACCTAAGCTGTATACTTTGATAAAATGAGCAGGCGAGAGTCTGAGTTCCTTGTTGATCTGACGAGCGTAGCTGTTTGTTACATCTACTAAATTCATCATTTTTCAGTCCTCCTAACTTTTTCTTCATTTATATTATATATTAAAAATTACAAATACAACAACTGTAACTCTCAAAAAACTGTTTATTTTTTGGTATGTGAAAAATGGAGATGATCGTGAAATAAGCGAAGATTTTTGCTCATATGTTTGAAAAAGGGCCGTCAGTCTAACCAAAATGGGT
This sequence comes from Ligilactobacillus pobuzihii E100301 = KCTC 13174, assembly GCF_000349725.1. Taxonomy (GTDB): domain Bacteria; phylum Bacillota; class Bacilli; order Lactobacillales; family Lactobacillaceae; genus Ligilactobacillus; species Ligilactobacillus pobuzihii. The sequence continues at coordinate 12,839 of NZ_APCP01000004.1, read as the reverse complement.
TAGACCGACAGCCCTTAGACGTGTTTTAAAAGACTGAATCCTTACTGAAACAACGATTTTTATTTTTTTCACTTTACTAAGATTCAAAAGAGCACGACCGTCGTTTCAAATCGACTTCGAAATATCTTTTATCTTACACTTTTTATATCAGCTATTCATTTTTATCGGCACTATCGTTTTTTTCTGTGTCTGTCTTTTTTTCTGGTTCATCATTTTTAGTGATCTTGATCTCGCCATCTTCTAGGCGGGCTGATAAGTTTTGGCTGGAAGGATCGTCGAGATAATAATCAGCAATCTTATCTTCTAACTGTTCTTGGATAACACGGCGCAATGGACGTGCCCCCATCTTTGGATCATAACCAAGATCGACCAATTTGTCAGCAACAGGACCAGTTACGTGCAATTCGATCCCCTTATTAGCTAACATCTCGTTGACTTCATCTAACATCAAAGAAACAATGTGGTGTAAGTTTTCTTTGGTCAAAGCATTGAATTCAACAATACCATCAAAACGGTTCAAGAATTCAGGCTTGAAGTACTTGGACAAATTGTCTAAGATCGAGTGCGTTTGGCCAGAAGCTTCAGCACCGAATCCGACAGAAGCAACAGAATCCCCACTGCCAGCATTGGATGTCATGATAATGATAGTATCTTTAAAGGAAACAGTCCGTCCCTGTGAATCTGTCAAACGGCCATCATCCAAGATCTGCAAGAATGTGTGCAAGACATCTGGATGTGCCTTTTCAACTTCATCGAGTAAAATCAAGCTGTACGGGTGACGACGAACCTGTTCAGTTAATTGTCCAGCTTCTTCATAACCCACATAGCCAGGCGGTGAACCGATCAACTTAGAAACTGAGAATTTTTCCATGTATTCACTCATATCAAAGCGGATCATGGCATCTTCTGTACCAAATAATTCGCGCGCCAACTGCTTAGCAGTTTCAGTTTTACCAACACCAGTTGGACCTACAAAGAGGAATGAACCAATTGGACGTCCTGACTTGTTAAAGCCGACACGATTACGCCGAATAGCGCGGGCAACTTTTGTGACAGCCTGATCTTGTCCAATGACATGATTTTCAAGAGAGGATGCCAAGTTTTTCAACTGGGATTGTTCTTTGGCCTTTAATTCACCAACAGGAATATCAGTCTTTTCTTCGACGATTTTTTCCATATCTTTGTCAGTGATCTTAGGTGTTGCTTCATCAGATGAGGAGTTATCCTTCATCTTCTTAAACTTGGTAACTTGATCCCGATAATAAGCTGCTTTTTCGTAATCTTCGTCTTTCAAGGCTGCTTGTTTTTCTTTTTCAGCTTGGTTGATTTTTTCATCCATTACGGCCGGATCAACTGTATGGATCGTCAAGTTCTTCTTAGAACCTGCTTCATCCAAGAGGTCGATCGCTTTATCAGGTAAGAAACGATCTTGGATATAACGGTCTGATAGAGTAGCGGCTGCTTCAAGTGCTTTTTCTGAAAACTTAACATGGTGATAGTCTTCATAACGACCACTGATCCCTTGTAAGATCTTGACCGTTTCTTCAACTGAAGGTTCATTGACTTGAACTGGCTGCAAACGACGCGCGAGTGCTGCGTCTTTTTCGATCGTACGGTATTCATTCAAAGTCGTTGCACCAACTAATTGTAGGTCACCACGAGCAAGAGCTGGTTTCAAGACGTTACCAGCGTCCATGCCGCCTTCAGCATTACCAGCACCGACAATTTCATGGATCTCATCAATAAATAAAATAGTATCTTTAGCTTTTTTGACTTCATCCATCAATTGTTTCATTCGTTCTTCGAATTGACCACGGATCCCAGTTCCTTGCACTAGAGAAACTACATCTAGACGGATAACTTTTTTATTTTGTAATTTCTGAGGCACATCATTATCCACGATTTTTTGAGCTAATCCTTCTACGACAGCCGTTTTACCAACACCAGCTTCACCGATCAGGACAGGATTATTTTTAGTCCGACGGTTTAAGATTTCGATCACGCGCTCGATTTCTTTATCACGGCCGATCACTGGATCAATCCGACCATTTTGTGCTTCACTTGTTAGGTCCAGACCATATTGACCAAGGATCGTATTGTTGCCGCTATTGCGGCCGTTTCCACCAGCTGCTTGAGTAGGTGGGACTTGTCCTTGTTGCTGTGCACCTTGCTGGTCACTGGACATTGCACGGAAAATGTCATCCAAATTACCAAAACCAAATGGGTCTTGCATCATTGAACTTGGACGATTGTTATTAGTATTCCCAGCTTGATCTTTTAACTTGCGGTAACAATTTTGGCAAAGATCGATCGATGTTTGCCGACCATTGATACTGGTTGTCAAGTGGATAGTTGCTGGATTTTGATGACAATTCTGACATAACATATATTTATTCACGACCTTTCATAAAGATCAGTCTAGTTAAGAGTCAAAATCTTTTTGACCTTCTTTGACCTTTCATAATTTTATTATACAAACTTCTGAGAAAAGTTCAACCCATACGCATCGAAAAATATGAGATCAACGTGCTATAATTACACATAAAATGAAAAGAGGGGAAAGCACAATGGATAAGGACTACGGGCAACTATTGGAGCAATTGCGATCTGGTGAGATAAATCAGCTAGAGATCTCAACCGATGAGTTTATGGACTTTCAAAAGGCGTTGATGGAATATTCACATCGCAAAAAGGTAGTTGGAAAAGCTAAGCGAGGTGGTGGTGCACTCTATCACTATGAGCATGAATCAGAACATGAATAAATGTTTAGTTAACTTAATAAGAAACTTATGTTTTGGATTAGGGATATGTTTTGCAAAATATATTTCTTAAAACTAAATTTTCTGAAAATATTGTGAGCGAATTTTAACTTTTCAGGTTCAATATTCGGTCCTTGTCAGCTGTCTTAGGCTTCAATTAAAAATGACAGGCTTTACTGACAACTCAAAACTAACTTGTTTTATCATATGATACATGGTATTATTTTTTTAGCGAGTTTTACTATGGAATAGCTTCTGGTGGACATTATGAAATGTAACCGTGTTCGAGAAATTTGTCATTTTTTTCATAGGTCAAACTCAACAATTTTTATACTTAAAGGAGAATGGTTTAAAATGGAAAAGAAAGACTTTCACGTAATTGCAGAAACAGGTATCCACGCTCGTCCCGCTACTTTATTGGTACAAGCAGCAAGTAAATTCAACTCTGACATCACATTGGCTTTCAATGACAAGTCAGTTAACTTGAAATCTATCATGGGCGTTATGTCATTGGGTGTTGGCCAAGGTTCAGATGTTACGATCACTGCTGAAGGCGCAGACGAAGCAGATGCTATTGCCGCTGTTGCTGAAACAATGAAAAAGGAAGGACTTGCAGAATAATGACGAAAATGTTGAAAGGGATCGCAGCCAGTGATGGTATTGCCGCAGCTAAAGCTTATATGCTTGTGCAACCCGATTTATCATTTTCCGAGACTACGATTGACGATCCTGAGGCCGAAGTTAGCAGATTAAATGATGCTGTTGCAGCTTCTAAAAAGGACTTGGAAATCATTAAAGCAAAGGCTGCTGAAAACTTAGGTGATGAAGAAGCACAAGTTTTCGAAGCACATTTAACCATTCTTTCTGATCCAGAAATGTTAGGTCAGATCAGTGATAAGATCAAGAATGATAAAGTTAATGCCGAAGCAGCGGTCAAGAGTATAACTGACATGTTTATTCAAATGTTTGAAGGCATGACAGATAATGCGTATATGCAAGAACGTGCTGGTGACGTTCGTGACGTTACTAAACGTTTGCAAAGTCACTTGCTTGGCGTGACGATGCCAAGTCCTGCTTTGATCGATGAAGAAGTTATCATTGTGGCCCATGATTTAACTCCATCTGACACTGCTCAGTTGGATCGCAAGTTTGTTAAGGGCTTTATTACTGATATTGGTGGACGGACATCGCACTCTGCAATTATGTCGCGGACGTTAGAGATCCCGGCAATCGTGGGTTCTGGTAATGCTACTGATGAAGTAAAGGCTGGTCAAAAAGTTATCATTGACGGTATTCACGGCGATGCTTTAGTTGAGCCAACTGACGATGAATTAAAACAGTATGAACAAAAAGCAAAAGATTTTGCCGCTCAAAAAGCAGAATGGGCTCGTTTGAAAAATGAACAGTCTGTCACTGCTGACGGCAAACAAGTCACTCTAGGTGCTAATATTGGTACACCCAAAGATGTTGAGGCTGCTACTGATAATGGTGCTGAAGCTGTGGGTTTGTTCAGGTCTGAATTTTTGTATATGGATGCTTCTGAGCTTCCATCTGAAGATGATCAATTCGAAGCATATAAACAAGCCGTTGAGGGTATGAATGGCAAGCAAGTCGTTGTTCGGACGATGGATATTGGTGGGGATAAGGAATTACCTTACCTACCGTTACCTGATGAACAAAATCCGTTCTTAGGTTACCGTGCTATTCGGATCTCCTTGGATCGCCAAGATATTTTTCGAACACAGCTCCGTGCTTTGCTTCGAGCTTCCGCTTATGGTCGCTTAGCGATCATGTTCCCAATGATCGCTACGGTCAAGGAATTTAAGGATGCTAAGGCGATTTTTGAAGAAGAAAAAGCCAAATTAGTTGCAGACGGTGTTAAGGTCTCTGACGATATTGAAGTTGGTATGATGATGGAGATTCCTGCTGCTGCAATGATTGCGGACAAATTAGCTAAGTATGCGGACTTCTTTAGTATTGGAACGAACGACTTGATTCAATACTCAATGGCCGCAGACCGGGGTAATGAGCGCGTTTCTTACCTATATCAACCGTACAACCCTTCATTGTTGCGCTTGATCAAAAACATTATCGATGCTTCTCATCAAGAAGGCAAATGGACTGGTATGTGTGGGGAAATGGCTGGTGACCAAATCGCTGTGCCACTCCTTGCAGGCTTAGGTTTAGATGAATTTTCAATGAGTGCTACTTCGATCTTGAAGACACGTAGCTTGTTGAGGAAACTTGACACCACTAAGATGAAAGAATTGTCTGATAAGGCAGTTACTGAATGTGAAACAACTGAAGAAGTTGTTGACTTAGTGCATCAATATACTGATTAGTTTAAGGTCTTATTGAAAGTCCGTGCTATTCTTTAGGGGATAGCATGGACTTTTTTTGATTACATAGAGATTGACAAGCCTGCTTCAGGCGGGGTATAATCCGGTTTGTCTTTTTTTGGAAAGCTTAATTATTTAAGAAATAATTCTATTACTTGGCATTTAGTTGCTTATAAGCAATGAAAACCATATAATGAAACATGACTATTATTCAGACTAAGGGGGATCTACCGTGAATATAGGTATATTTACAGATACATATTATCCACAGGTTAGCGGTGTGGCAACGTCGATCAAAACATTGCGCGAACAGCTAGAAAGTTTAGGGAATAATGTGTACATTTTTACAACTACGGACCCTAAGGTAGATAAAAATGTATTTGAAAGGAATGTCTTTCGTTTTGCGAGTCTTCCTTTCATCTCATTTACCGATCGCAGGATCGCGGTACGTGGGCTGTTTCAAGCTTATGAGATCGCCAAGGAATTAAATTTAGATATAGTTCATACACAAACTGAATTTTCAATGGGAATAATTGGCAAATTTGTAGCTAAAAATTTAAAGGTCCCATGTGTGCATACTTACCATACGATGTATGAAGATTACCTGCATTACGTTATGAAAGGGAAGTTTTTAAAGCCAGTACATGTTAAGCAACTCAGTAAAACTTATTGTGAACATATGGCAGGTATCGTTGCTCCAAGTACGCGTGTGTCAGATACTTTAACTAGTTATGATATTAAAGAACCGATCTCGGTTATACCGACTGGTGTCGATGTTCGCAAGTTTGCTGGCACAAAAAATAACGAATTACGGCAAAAATACAATATTTCTGCAGAAACCCCGCTCATGTTAACTTTGAGTCGAGTCGCATTTGAAAAAGACATTGATCGTTTGATCGACGCTTTTCCAGAAATTCAAAAACGTGTACCTAATGTTAACTTGATGATCTGTGGGGACGGTCCCGCTAGACAATCATTGATGCAGCAAGTTGCCCAAATGAATTTAAGTGACAAGGTTATTTTTACTGGTGAAGTTGATCATGATGATGTGCCAGCTTATTATCATATGGCAGATCTATTTGTTTCGACCTCTATTTCAGAATCGCAAGGTTTGACTTTTGTTGAAGCTCTCGCTGCGGGGTTAAAGGTCGTTGCGGCCAGCAGCCCTTATACAGATGATTTATTAGATAATAAGAATGTAGGTTTCGCTTTCGATACACCAGTACAGTTTGTCAGTCAGGTAGTCGATTATTTGAACGAACCGGCTAAGTATAATGATGAGAGTTATCGTCAAGAAAAAATTGCTAGCATCTCTGCCGAGAATTTTGGTGAACAGATTATGCAATTTTATCAGGATAGTTTTACTTCCTTTGAAGAAACTACTACTAGTCGATCACGTGAAAGCATCTAAGGGTTTATTTAGGAGCGTTTAATATGTTAACAATACGAATGTATTCATCAGCGGCTAAAGTCGATGGTCAAGGTGTCGGCAGTGCTTATTCCGAATTGATCCATTTATTAGAAAAACACTATCCAACAGAAATAAATTTGATTGTCAATCGTTTTGGTAGTACTGACATCAGTCATTTTCATACGATTGATCCGCAGTTTTATCTTTATACTTTCTCACCACGTAGTGGGCGTAAGATTGGTTATGTTCATTTTTTGCCTGAAACTATGCAGGGTAGCTTACAGATGCCTGCTTGGATGTTAAGGATCTTTAACTCGTATATGATCTCTTTTTATAAACGAATGGATGCTATCGTAGTTGTTAATCCGTCTTTTATTCCTAAGTTAACTGCGTATGGTATCCCAGAAGAAAAGATTACCTATATTCCCAATTTTGTTTCTAAAAAGGAATTTTACCCGTTACCACAAGAACAAAAAAGGCACTTAAGGACAAAGCATGGTTTTTCTGCAGATAAATTTACCGTGATCGGAGTTGGACAAGTCCAAGAGCGGAAAGGCGTTTTTGATTTTATTAAATTGGCTAAAAGAATGCCTGACATTCAATTCGTATGGGTCGGTGGTTTTTCTTTTGGCAAAATGACTGACGGTTATGCAAAACTTAAAAAAATCGTGGATGATCCGCCAGCTAATTTAAAATTTCCAGGGATAGTTGCCCGTAAAGAAATGAATGAATATTATAATATGGCTGATTTATTCTTACTGCCGTCTTATAATGAACTTTTTCCGATGAGTGCTTTAGAAGCATTTAGTTGTGAGGTCCCAGTTTTGTTACGGGATTTAGAGCTATATTACTCGATCATCAATGGTTATTATGAACCAGCTGTTGATATTGATGAGATGGAAACTAAAATTCGACAGTTAAAAGATGAGCCGGTTGCATTAGATAAATTAAAACAAAAAGCGTCAGCTGCTGCAGCCTATTACAATGAAGAACACTTGGCTGAGATCTGGCGTGATTATTATGAAAAGCAAGCAAAAATGGAGCATTGATGAACTGGAAAAATAGATTAAGTTTTATTGCTGTTCTTATAATAGGGATAGGCATCTTTTTATACTCGATGAAAGATGTTTCCTTTAACGTGGTACGCAATGAAATAATAGATTTAAAATGGCCATGGTTGGCCGTTGGTTTTTTAAGCATGATAGTTTCGTTATTGATTGAAGGCGCGATCGTTTACGTACTTTTAAAAAAACAATACCCAAGTTTCCGTTTTCGTGATGCCTTTCGAGTACCGTTGGTCGAGCAATTATTTAACGGGATCACGCCCTTTCAAAGCGGTGGTCAACCAGCACAACTTTTTGCTTTATTACAATCGGGGATCGATGTTGGACGTGCGACTTCTAAGATGTTGATGAAGTTTGTGGTCTATCAGTCGATAATCGTGGTGTGTTTTGTTATCAGCTTGATCACACAATTTCATTATTTAGCAGCTAAACTACACGTTTTATCAGCTTTCGTGATTTTTGGTTTTTTTATCCATTTTTTTGTGATCGCAGGTTTATTGATGGTGATGTATTGGCGTTCTTTTACTAAGAAACTTGTCTATTTTTTTCTGAAGCCTGTCAAATGGTGGGGAAAACCGGCAACGTATGCTCGTTATGAAGCATATGCTACTAAAAAAATCGACACATTTTATCATGAAAGCTTGAGTTTACGTGATGATCCGTTAATGTTAGTCAAAATTAGCTTGTTAACTTTGGGCCAATTGATCTTTTATTATGTTATCCCGTACTTTATCTTGCTTTCTTTACGAGTGACAGATATTGACCCATTAATGGTTGTTGGCATGCATATTTTAATTGTGATGATCATTTCCCTATTTCCACTGCCAGGTGGTTTGGGGGGAGCAGAATTTAGCTTTTCGATTATTTTTTCCACATTCTTAGTCCAGGATAGTAAGGTAGTATTAGCCATGATATTATGGCGTTTGATCACTTATTATTTAGGTATGTTCTTAGGGATGGTAGCTTTGGCTGTTAAACCGCATCGGATAAAAGATAATGAATGATAACTGAGGATTTCCAGCGTGATGCTGGAATTTTTTGTTTCTAAGGTTCCAACTCTTTAAGTGGAGTTTAAATATCGTTAAAAAGTTGACTTAAAACTAGCTAATTTAACAATTTGAATTTTATTTTGAATGAAAAAATGTTATTATCAATTTTGTATGTAACAGAGATATTAGGCGATGATACATGGACGTGTCATGAGCCCGCTAGCATTTTAGAGAGCAGGAAAGGGGTTTGTCATGGAAAATTCACAATTAGTTGCGATTATTTCTCGCTTAGATGCGATGATCAAAAGTGCAGAGGATGAAGTTGTTTCAAGACGTTTTGAAAAAGAGGGCGAAGAACGTGGCGTAGTCACATATGACCCGAAAGAAAACGCCTTTGAATTAGAAGAAATCAGTACTAAACAAAAATTCCAATTCGATAACATCGATCTTGCTGCTATAGAAATTTACGACCTGCTTGATTATTGATTATTAAGTTAAACTGAAGATATTGTATTTTCAGTTTTTCTTTTTTTATCAATCCTTTATACTTGTCAGCAGGCAAGTTTTAAATATGGAGGAAATTTTTATAATGAATTCGTTTTTTAAAAAAACTCGACAAGTTTTTAGTTCCAGAGGAGGTTTTTTTTGGATAGTCCTTTTTTTATTCTGGCTTAAAACTTATTTGACATATCAAAATAACTTCAGTTTAGGTATTAATAATGCAATGCAACAGTTTTTGTTGTTTTTTAATCCTATCCCGTTTGGCCTACTTTTATTAGGGATCGGGTTATATTTTCGTGGTAAATTGACCTATTGGATCCAGATCATTGTTAGTTTAGTCCAGTCGATCTGGTTGTTTGCAAATACATTATATTACCGTGAGTTCTCAGATTTTTTATCGTTTGGTATTATTAAATCTTCTAGTTCTGTTTCTAATAATCTGGGAACTAGTATTTTAGAGATCATACATCCCACAGACTTCTTAGTCTTTCTTGATGTATTGATTTTGATCTTGATGATGTCGTTTAAAGTGATCCAACCTGATATGTCTACCACGAAGAGACGTTATGGTGCTATCAGTTCTGTGGTAGCTGTTGTTTTATTTAGTATCAATTTGAGTTTGGCTGAAAGTGATCGGTCACAACTGTTGAGCAGAACCTTCGATAATAATTATATTGTGAAATACCTTGGTGTTGATTTTTTTGCGGGCTATTCCGCTTATCAAACTCACCAACAAACTGCTACTAGAAAGAATGCTAGTAAAAGTGATGTTGATAAAGTCTTAGATTTTGTTAATAAGAATCGCTCACAACCAAATGTGTCGTATTATGGTAAAGAAAAGGGCAAGAATGTCTTTATCCTTCATTTGGAGAGTTTTCAACAGTTTATGATCAATTACAAGTCTGATGGTGAAGAAGTCACTCCGAATATTAATCGCTTCTATAAAGATCAGCATACGATGTCTTTTGATAACTTTTTCCATCAAGTTGGTCAGGGGAAAACGTCTGATGCCGAAACTATGTTAGAAACTTCAATGTTTGGATTGCCATCCGGTTCAAGTATGACTTCCTATGGTTCTTCTAATACTTATCAGGCATTGCCAGCTATATTAGACCAACAGGGTTATTCTACTGCTTCGATGCATGGGGATGTTGGTAGTTTTTGGAATAGAGATAACACCTATAAGTCATGGGGCTACCAGTATTTCTTTGATTCATCCTATTACGATGATAAAGATGATTATAGTATCGGGTACGGTTTGAAGGATAAAATCTTTTTACAACAGTCTGCTAAGTATATTGAACAGTTACCTCAACCGTTTTATGCTAAATTGATCACTGTGACAAACCATTATCCATATGACTTGGATAAGCAAAATCAGTCGATCGATAAAACTAAGACCGGCGATAAGACCGTTGATGGTTATGTCCAAACTTCACGATACTTGGATCAGGCTTTTGGTGAATTTATAGATTACTTGAAGAAGTCAGGACTTTACGACAAGTCAGTGATCGTTGCTTATGGTGATCACTATGGTATTTCTGATAACCATCCGAAGGCTTTAGCAAAGCTTTTAGGTAAAGACTCTTTGTCTAGTTACGATCTAGCTATGTTACAAAAGGTGCCGTTTATGATCCATTCTAGTAATCTATCGGGTGGTATCAACCATACCTATGGTGGCGAAATCGATGTAATGCCAACATTGATGGATCTTTTGGGCATTAAAAATGACGATACGATCCAACTCGGCAATGATTTGTTGTCAACTGATCGTAATCAGACAGTTGCCTTTAGGAATGGTGACTTTGTTTCTCCGGATTTGAGTAAGATAGGAAGTAAGGTTTATGATAATCAGGGAAATAAGGTCAATACTAAGAAATTGACACAGCAGCAAAAGGATATACTGAAGGAACAACAAGATCATACTGATAAATCCTTGTCATTGTCGGATAAAATCACGACAGGAGATCTCTTGCGTTTCTATACTCCACAAAACTTCGATAAGGTCGATAAATCGCAGTATAAGTATAAATATTCCGATGGTATGAAGGCTCTTAAGGAAGCGCAACGTAAGAAAAAGACTAGTTTGATCGAGCAAAATGGTGGCAAGTCAACTGAGGACTTGTATAAAACTGATGCTCCTGAACTAAAAGATGATGATGAATAATAATTTGAAAGTCTTTCATTAAGTTGAAGGGCTTTTTTATTGCCTCATATGGCGAAAATCGTTTGATGGTGACTATTTAAAACGAATATGTGACACAGCAGTGATTTATAACCATAATGAGAAAGAAAATACATGGTCAATCGAATGTTGGACTTGTATCGATCTAGAATATCAAATAAATATTAGTGTGGCGGATCCTTTATTTTAGGTAGTAACAATGATTTTAGTGATTTTGACTAAAGGTTGAAAATTAAATAATGCAGAAAAGCCCCGACCTCTCGGGGTTTTTCTGTCTGAAAAATCAACTGCTTTTTCGAAACGGACCGTCCGCAACTGTCTGAATAACGCTCATACTAACTGGCAACAACTGGTCTGACTTGTTGGGCGCCAACTGATCGAGTATGTTCAAGACTTTACCGATTCTTGTCGGCGCCAAGCACTAATTATGATGATTCCTTATTTAAACGCGAGTTTTCTCAGAAAACAGAGTTATTAGCCCGAGTCTTTGATCATGACAAACAGCGTGTAAAAAAGAAAAATACTAATATCTGTTACCACAACTAGATAATATCAAGGATTTCGGTCTGTTTGTGTGCTTTCAACCTTTAGGATTTTGATAGTTGTGGTCAGTAAATTTAGTTTTGTTGAGCTATATCTTGTATTTCGTGATCGCAAGAATATTGAAAAACTAATTTTTTATTGGAGTGACTCTGGTCTGGAGTAGCTATTTTCTGAACTTTTATTTTACTTTTTTTAGATAGCCAAGCAAAAAGACTAACAATGAAATGATAAATTCGTTTTTTGTTTGTATTCAAAAATTAAAATTCAAAAAACAAAAAAAGTTATTGACGGGTCCACGAAATGTTGCTAAGATAGTATTTGTCGCTGAGGCGCTGATACAAAATTTTCTGTTTTGAAAATAGTAGTTGACAGTTTGCTGATCGACATTATATAATATTGAAGTTGTCGTTTTTACTTCATTTAATGATATTTAAATATTAGTAAATGAGTAAAATGTTTCAAATTTTCTTGCGATAAAGATTAGAATAATTGCTTGACATGATATGTCAGCGATGATACAATAATCTTTGTTGTCAAATAGTAAGTAGATCTTTGAAAACTGAACAAAGTTTCGACAAATCAAATGTGTGAGGTCGCTTATCTTAATGATAAGTGCAAACAACATTTGCGAAGTCAATTCGCTAGTAAAATTTATGAGTCACAAACTTTAAAATGAGAGTTTGATCCTGGCTCAGGACGAACGCTGGCGGCGTGCCTAATACATGCAAGTCGAACGCAATCTTTTAACAATGAGTGCTTGCACTCAGCGTTTTAAGTGCGAGTGGCGAACGGGTGAGTAACACGTGGGCAATCTGCCCAAAAGTGGGGGATAACACTTGGAAACAGGTGCTAATACCGCATCAACCGACTGACCGCCTGGTCGGTCGGGCAAAGACGGCGTAAGCTGTCGCTTTTGGATGAGCCCGCGGCGTATTAACTAGTTGGTAAGGTAATGGCTTACCAAGGTGATGATACGTAGCCGAACTGAGAGGTTGATCGGCCACATTGGGACTGAGACACGGCCCAAACTCCTACGGGAGGCAGCAGT
>NZ_KB714685.1:54025-125194 GCF_000349725.1 Ligilactobacillus pobuzihii E100301 = KCTC 13174 | reverse complement strand
ATACAGATATGGAGCAATTCATGTCTATTTTATACAGAAAAAACCCCGAAAATTCGGGGCTTTTTTGTATTATTTAACTTTCAACCTTTAGTTAAAGACTAAAATTTATATAGAAAATCCTTGCTTTTATCTTCATTAATCGTATAATAAAGATGTAAGAGGATCACCAATATTTAAGGAGGAGTTTTAATATGAATCAAAAATATGATTATCCTAAGACACGTGCACAGTTGAACCAATTAGTGGCTGACTTGGAACAAGTTCAAACTAACGTTCATCAAACACACTGGTACATGCGTGGTAAACAATTCTTCAACTTACATCCAGAAATGGACGAATTCAACGAAGATTTCGCTGACGAAGAAGATGAAATTGCTGAACGTTTGATTGCCTTGAATGGTGCACCATTTTCCACCACACACGAGTTTATTGAAAATACTGGCTTACCAGATGAAGAAATTAAATTCGACCAGTATTCTTTACCTGAACTAATGCAACGCTTAGTTGATAACTTCAGATATTTGCGTGATCAATTCCAAAAATTGATCGACATCACAGATGAAGAAAATGATCAACCAACTCAGGATATAATCAACGGTTTCAAGAGTGACGTTGATAAGAAAATTTGGATGCTAACTGCTTATCTCGATCAAGGTCCTTTCGATGGCGATAAATAAGCATCATCTTAACCGAAAAGTTAATTAATTTAAAAGGCTGGGACAAAACAATGTCCCAGTCTCTTCTTTTGCTAATAATAATCAAATTACCGCTTATAATTTTTATAGCATAAACGTCTGAATCCTCAATGTAACATCATTTACGCCAGCTTCAAAACTACTTTTGTCCCGCTCTGTTCTTGAATTAATTCATGGATTCATTTTTATCCAGGCTGGCAATTTGTTGCATCTCTGACTCAGTTAGTGAAAAATCAAAAACATCAAAATTTTCTTCGATCCGGTTAGCATGTACAGACTTAGGAATGACAATTTCATCATTTTGTAAGTGCCACCGAATAATAACTTGCGCTACCGATTTACCATGATTCTGCGCGATCTTTTGTAGTGTAGTGTCTTGCAAAGCACCGTTTTTAGCACGACCCAAAGGACTCCAAGCTTCATAGGCAATACCTAATTGCTTCAACAAAGCATGTAGTTTCGGTCGTTGATAATATGGATGAGTTTCCACTTGATCTACGGCTGGGGTCACTTTAGCATGGGCTAACAGCTGCTCTAAATCTTCTTTTTCAAAATTAGAAACACCGATGGCACGTACTAGTCCTTGAGCATACAGATCTTCAAGTGCACGCCATTTTTCAAGATAACCTTCCGTTGGCCAGTGGATCAAATAGAGGTCTAAATGATCCATATTTAACTTGCGTAAGCTTTCTTTAAAAGCGGCAATCGTACCATCATAAGTGGTAACTGTATTCCAGACTTTAGATGTTACGAAAAGTTCGTCGCGTGGTACACCAGAATCAGCTAAAGCCTCCCCTAAAGCTTGTTCATTTTTATATAGAGTCGCTGTGTCAAAATGCCGGTAACCATCTTTTATCGCTGCTTTGACAGCATCTTTTAAGATATTGTCATCTTCAATTTGGAAAACTCCCAGCCCTAATTGAGGAACTGTAACCTGGTTATTTAAAGTGATTTCTTGCATACATTAAACCTCCTATTTAACTATATTTAAAAACACTTTTGCTAAAAGCGTCAAACAAAAAGTACTACAAATCATGCTATGTTAATCCAAGACCAAGATTGATATAATGGATATGAAAACAATTTGAAACAAACATAGGAGTGTCCGAAAATGAAAGTTAGTCGTTTAGACCATATTGTTTTACCTGTAAAAGACTTAGATCAAGCCTTCCGCTTCTACCATGAAGTCTTTGACATGCAAGAGATCACTGCTCAAAGTACGGCCGATACTAAAACGATTCGTTGTGGCCATCAATTGATCTGCTTGCACCAAGTTGATCGACCATTGAAAATTCAAGCCGCCAAGCCGACGATCGGTAGCACTAATTTATGCATCGTAGTCAAAGATAATGTAGCCGATGTCTTGAATCACCTGAAAAGTTATTTTGTAGAGATCGTTGATGGACCTGTCAAAAAAATCGGTTCAGAAGGAGAAATGACTTCGATCTATATCAGAGACTATGACAAAAACTTACTTGAGGTCGCTACATATTCAAATAAATAATTCTGAATTCTCTAACTATGACAAATATACAATAAAATGAGCTATGTGCATCTAAAAGGGAGCCGTCAAACTAACCAAGTAAAAGCGGGAGTTTGACGGCCCTTAGACGTTTCTCAAAAAATTAAAGTCATACTATAATGATAGTCGCATTATTATTGTCTTCGTTTTCTATAATCCATTTTTAGATAACAGAAATCCCCTATTTCAGTACAATTTTCTATAAATAGCCGTCTTTTTGAACCCCATGTTGTAAACGGAAATCAGTAATATTAACTTTAACGTAACGCACATTTTCAAATTTTCTAACTAGTGGCAACCCTTGATTTGCAGGTGGCAGTTCATTACATAAGCTACGTGTTCCGATATAGTCTCGAGCCATGAATAGTGCATTTTGATAATCAACTCCTTCCGTGTATCCTTTGAAATCTGGTAAGTAAACCAAATAATGACAGCCATTTTCTTCTACTGGTTTCACTTGGATGGGATATTCGACAATTTGATCTTGCATAATTATTTTTATTTCCTCCCTGGAAACATAAATTTTATTTTCAAAAACTAAATTAGCTTCTTGCAATCAACTATTATATCTAAAAACTTTAAATAATTCATATGATGCACAATATGATTTTTTATATTTGTTATGCTATATTTTTATATGTAATTTAAAGTTAGGAGTGAATGATTCAATGATCAACATTTTCCATGGTCAAAATTTAGACGAAACTTTCGAAAACGCATGCTCACAAACTTTAGCTGACTATCAAATGGATGATTGCCAAATCAACTATCTTAACCACGAGTATGTTTTAGTTATTAAAACCAAAAAGGTAGCGAACCATTAATTTACATAATAGGTAAATGCTTGTTCTTTATCAAATAAAAGTAGACGACCTTGTGTCTGAAAAAGAGCTGGGACGAAACTAGAACACTTAGGAAATTAGCTTGTAGTCAAAAAAATAAAGGTGGCGGCATAATGTCAGATATAAAATCCCATTATGCCGCCACCTTTATTTGTAGAACTGAAATTTTAGTTTTATCCCCGCTTCACTTGATTTTACTTCGATTTCTGTACTATTTAGACATAACTTGCTAATTACTATATCCAACATGTGCCATTTCTGGTACTTTATTCCACGCTACTGGATAGCCAGCTCCATGTGCACAAAATATTGAACCTGGGGTATTATTCAAATCTGAACCCGGATCATAGCCCTGTTGTGCAACGACTTCTGTCGTATTATGACACGGAAAATAACCAGCAAATACGCATTCCAGTTGTCCCTTACCATGTGTATACGCCCGGACTTTCGCAGCATAATCTTGCATTTCTGAGACTGGCGCTTGTCCCGTCAAAGTTACTAAGCCAGAATTTTCAGCACTGTTACCTGGTATTTTAAATTGCCCACTCATTCGTTCAATGTCTGTCATCGCACGACCGACTTGCTCTGAGCCGACCTGCAAATTAAATCGATACCACGGTTCCAATAAAACACACTGGTCTTGTTGACGCAATTCCATCAATCCTTGCCGAACCGCACGCCACGTAGCTTCCCGAAAATCCCCGCCAACAGTATGCACATTGCTGGCTTTACCACTGACCAAAGTTATTTTCATGTCCGTTAACGGCACCCCCAACAAGACACCCAGATGCTGTTTAGCCTGCAAGTTGGACAAAACTTGATGCTGCCAATTGCTCGCTAAAACCTCTAGTGAACACTCACTAGCAAATGTCAAGCCACTGCCTGCAGGGGCTGGTTCTAAACGTAGGTGAACTTCAGCATAATGACGCAATGGTTCAAAATGTCCGACTCCTTCAACTGGTGATTTGATTGATTCCTTATATAAGATACTTCCTTGATCAAAACCCAAGTCTAAGCCAAAGCGTTCCATTAAGATATTCGTTAAGACTTCGATCTGGATCTCACCCATTAATTGGACTTGGATCTCTTTTAGTTCTTCTGACCACGTAACATGTAATTGTGGATCTTCATCTTGTAATTGGCGTAAAGCCTTTAAGCAAACCTGAACGTCTTGCCCCTTTTTATCGACCACGTAAGTTAAGACTGGAGTTAACTGCGGCTGTACTGCATCTTTTTGACTGCCTAATCCTTGACTCGGATAAGTTTCTTTTAAACCTGGGATCGCACACACCTGACCACAAGTTACTTCAGGTAGCACTTCATACTTACTGCCATTGTAGATCCTTAACTGATTGACCTTTTGTTCTCCCAGCAAAATTTCTTTCGGGTGTAAAGAACCACTAGTCAAACGCACCCATGTCAAGCGTTCATCGTTTTTACTATGTGAGACTTTAAAAACCAGGGCTCCAAATGGCTGGTTCACAACTGGGGGTTGTTTTGTCCAATACTCCATCCCTAACAACAGCTCAGCCGTCCCCGTCATTTTTAAAGCTGACCCAAAATAACAAGGAAAAACTTGGCGTTCGATGATCATTTGTTGAATAGTTTCAGCACTCAATTCACTATTTTCTAAATAACCATCTAAAACATCAGCGTCACATAAGGCCACACTTTCACAAAATTCATCATTCAATTGGTTAAAATCACCTTTTTGTGCGAAAGCTTTTGTAAAATCAAGACAACCAGGTGAAAATTCTTTTTGTAACTGCTCAATAATTTGTTGTCGATTTCTTTCAGTTGTATCCATCTTATTTACAAAAATAAAAACTGGTACGTGATAGCGTGCTAATAAACGCCATAAAATCAGCGTATAACCCTGAATACCTGAACTAGCTGAAACCACCAAAACTGCATAATCCAAAACACTTAAAACTTGCTCTGTTTGGGCTGCAAAGTCAACATGACCAGGAGTATCCAGTAAAGTTAGTTCCAAGTCATTTGAGATCAAACGTGCTTGATGAGAAAAAATTGTGATCCCCCGTTGCTTTTCCAACTTTTCTGGATCTAAAAAAGTATTCTGATCATCAACACGTCCTAACTGACGTAGGCTTCCTGTTTGATATAACAAAGCTTCAGAAAGCGTAGTTTTACCAGCATCAACGTGCGCCACGATACCAGTTACGATCTGCTTCATCCTAATTTCTCCTCTAAATTACTACTCAATATCTTGTTTATTTCTTTAAAACGTCTGTCTATTATATTTTACGCTACACAGGCTAACTTAACACTATTTTTAAGCCGAAAAAGCATAGTGGAGTATGGCAAACTGTAGATTGTGCCTCACTAAAAAACGCGCAAACCATTTAATAACCTTGCGCGTGTAGATAAGTTTATTTGTTATAAAATTGCAATAAATATTGCCAGTAAAATGATCCAAAACAGACAGCCACAACCAACATTCAAGAAAAATTTGAAGAGTCCCCAAATAATCATTCCGAATAATAACAAAAGAAACAATGTCAGCATTGATCATCACCCTTGCTTTTTAAAAAGCTAATACTTATCTTCTCAAATCAACTTTTTTATTGACCAACCATACAATTACAGCCCCGATCAAAACAACAACAAATTCACCAATACCAACTGTTAAGTAAGTCCACCAAAATGGTGCCTCACTAACTAAGTTTAATTCTAAGGCCACAGCCCAAGACATCAAGGTACAGATGATCACTGTTCCGGCTAACTTAGCTGGCACTGATGACAGATGTTGCCCAACATACCAGCTCAACCAAGTCATGACCAAGGTCTGTAAAGTTCCAAAAATCATGTCGATCGGTCCCATCGAAGACCATAAATTGGCGATCAAACAACCTAAAGTTACTCCCCAGATATATCGTTTATTAAAAACTGCCATATTATTTAACATTTCCGACAAACGAAATTGCACTGGACCATAGCTTAACGGAATAAAGGCTACCGTCAAGACGACATAAAGTGCTGCGATCAAAGCCGTTTTCGTAATCTCAGACACTTTATTATTAGTACGCGTCATTTTTTATTAGACCTCCTAGTTTTTTTAGGTGGGATGGTTACGAACCACCTGATAAACAAAACACTAAAAATTAAGATACTACCTTTTCAATTGTAAGAAAAAGGCCATCCTTTATCAACCACAAAAGCATGTTATAATCTTAATATTAAATATTTTAGAGGCCCAGCAATGAACACTAATAATCGTGAGTATTGACTATTAAATTGATTATCTCCAATCACTCTCACGAAAATCATTAACGAGAAATGGATATTAAATTAAACATGAAAATCGCGATTTTGACTGATAGCGCTGCTGTGATCGACGAGCAACTCCATCAGCAAGCAAATATTAAAATTTTACAGATCCCCATTTTATTAGACAACAAGACTTATAAACCCAGTGACTTACCTGCAGTCGAAGAAGTAGCCGCACTTAAAGAGGCAACTTTATGTACGGTTACTGAAGAACAGATCCCATTAAGTGACATCAACGCATGTGTTAGTACATTAGCTACAGCTGGATATACTGATGTGATTTGTATCCATATTGCTAATTCGATCAGTGGTTTAGGTTCTAACTTAAAAACATTCACTGAGAACAATCGTTTACCGATCAAGCTTCATCTCTTCGATTCACACAGTCTTGGTCAAGCCCAGGGGTTCTTAGTAAAGAAAGCAGACACTTTGATCAAACGTGGACTAAATGTATCCGAAGTATTACAAGAATTAACTAACTGTCGTCAGCAATTACACACCTTACTGATTATGGAAGATCTTAAGAATTTACGGCGGACTGGTTCAATTTCAAATGGTTCACACCATTACAATAACAGTCTGTTACCTCAAAAAAATGTCCTACATTTTTCTCGTGCAGGTGAGCTTGAAGTGCTATCGTCTAGTTCGCGCAACAAAAAAATCGCCCACTCTATAGTGGAAAAGCTCCATAAGTATCTGCCAACGGATGACTTTGAAAAACAATTATCGATCATGGCGGATAGTACAGTTTTGTTAGAAAAATATAGCTCATATATTCATGCTAAACTACCTGAACTTACGCTAACCACAGATCTATGTACCCCCACAATTTTTACCTTTACTGGTCCTAAAGCCACATTAATTTCTTGGCATGAATGAATTGAAAACCTACTTAATCACCAAAATACCATAAAAAACACCAAAAGCCTTGCCTAACGCGTATTATCTAGCGCTTAGCAAGGCCTTTTGTGTTTTTATGCATAATCCAAATACATTGAATGAGCAATAATTTTTTATAAAAATTTACTTGATTTTTTTCTTTTTAGAATACTTCTTTATGATCGTCCTTAATGACACTAACGTCAGCTAAAAGATTTTCATCAACTAAAAGCATATCAGCATACTTGCCTTCTTCTACGTTTTTCTAATCTTTTATTTGTCTGATTTTAATCAGAGTGACGCAAATTTCATTTGCCAACCATATTTTCAATTTAATTACAACAAACCCTTCTGCTCTAAATTTGCTGTATTTTAATTGCTGATATACTATTATGCAGTCACTGTGCTTATCTTTTCTTGTGGAATTCCACGGTGAACATTGACACCGTTTTGATAAACATCTTTTTTCCCTTGAATAACAGCGATGTCTTCACATGGGTTTTCTGTCATCGCGATAAAGTCAGCGTATTTACCAACAGAAATTTCGCCATATTCTTCTTCAATGTGCATTGCACGAGCACAATTGATCGTGGCTGTGTCAATTGCTTGTGCTGGTGTCATATTGGCCTTATCAACGTATAATTGCATTTCATAAGCACTTTCACTTTCAAAACCATTATAAGGTGTCCCAGCGTCTGTCCCCATCGCGATGGGAATTCCTGCTGCAGCTGCTTTAGTAATGCTAGCAAAGTGTTTTTTGATATTTACGATCACTTTATTGCGTGCCCATTCAGGAACTGTCTTTTCACCGTATTGATAAATAGCGTACATGGCATTCATTGTTGGCACAACAACTGTTCCATGTTCCTTAAAGATTTCAATAGTTTCATCATCAATGTTAAATGCATGTTCTACCGTATCAACGCCAGCACGTGCTGCTTCTTTGACTCCTTGAGCACCTTGAACATGTGCTGCGACCGTTTTACCTTTATGGTGGGCTTCGGTCACTGCGGCAGCAGTTTCATCTTCATTAAACTGAATATCATCTGGAGTTTCACCGTTTTTCAATACTCCGCCAGTCACCATCAATTTGATGTTATCCACACCCTTTTTCATGGCTGTGCGTACACCATGGATCATAGCTTCAACTCCATCAACTTCGATCCCGCTACCAGAACCATGACCACCTGTCATCGTAAAGGCTCGTCCAGAAGTCATTACCTTTGGACCTTTGATCATGCCGCTTTCCTGCATTTTCTTGATTTCCATGTCAATATCATAAGCCGCTCCAACATTACGAATATAAGTGATACCGTTATTGATTGCATCTTCCATATTTTTAATTGCATACATCGTATTAAACTCACGTGAGTCATCGTGTTCATCATCTTCACCACCGTTGACCCAGTATGTTGGAACACTAGTCATATGTGTATGAGCATTCATGATGCCTGGCATAACATACTTGCCTTGCATATCGATAGTTTCATCAATTTGAACATCTGTATCAACAAAACCAGCACCTGTGGCAATGATCTTTCCCGACCCTGTGTCAACTACGATATAGTGGTTGGTTTCAAAAGCCTGTGCGTTGTGGTTGTAAACTGCTGCATTTGTATAATTAATTGTAGTCATAATAATTTCTCCTTATATGTTTGACAGAGTGTAGTGAAAAAAGCTAGAAATGAGCTATCAGACTAAGAACTCAGAGCACTTTTTTCAATGTCATAAGTTCCTAATTCAATCAACAAAATCCCTGATTTCACGTAACTCGCATATTATCTATCGTAGAGATAGATAAGCTATTTGAGAGATAGCCATTGTCATGCCTTAGATTCACGGTGTAAACATCGATGTCTTAAATCTTAAAGCAAGATTGGCGGAGGCTCTTGGCTTATATACCCCAACTAAAAAACTGTTTAACTGTGACGAACCATCATCTTTTAAATCAATTAACTGACCTGACATGAGCCTCACCACCTTTCCAGGTAGAAAATTTATTTCCAGTAGGCATATTGCAACTGACCTGACGCTCCTGAAAGGGTATCCCACTTCAAACCACCAATTTTACTGCTGAGCAAGTGCGCTTGAGCTGTTTGGAAGGTTGGAGCCACGGCAGCAGTTTCCATCAAACGCCTATCGGCCTGTTTTTCAAATTCAAATCTTTGTGCTTCCGTGTATTTGCTTGTATTATTGACTTTTGCCATCAACTCATCATACCTAGCGTCTTTTGTTTTAGAAAAGTTAATTGAATTTTCGCTTTGCATACCATCTAAGAAGTTTTGTGCATCTGGGTAATCTGGCCCCCAGCCGACAGTAGTGATATCAAAATCTGTCTTAAAGTCACGAGAGACATGAGTTGCGTGTGGAACAGAAACAATAGAAACTGTTACTCCTTTTAAGTTTTTCTCAGCCGTACTTTGCATGTACTCGGCAACTTTCTTTTCTGTATCAGTATCATCAACCAAGAAATCAATATTAACTTCGTTTTTACCAATTTCTTTTTGTGCTTGTTTCCAATATTTTTTAGCCTTGGTTACGTTAGTTGGAGCAAGATTTCCAACCTCGTCAACGAAATCCTTTCCGTTCGTTGGATCTTTGGCATAATCCTTCGGAACAATATTGGTTGATGCTGTTGAGCCATCTTGCAAGACTTTCTTGGCAAGTGCTTCACGGTCGATCACCATGCTGATAGCTTTACGGAAGTTCTCGTTAGCGGTCGCTTTACGTTTTGAATTAAAGTAGATGTAATTATTACGACCATTTTTAGTGATGGTTTCTTCTTTATTGTTCTTATTAGCTTTAACGTATTGCCCGCTGAGATTAGTTAACTGGACTTCCCCACTCTTAAATAAATTCTGCGCAGTATTATCTTCTTTCACGACTTTAACATCAATATTTTGTATTTTGACATTTTTAGCATCCCAGTAGTGAGGATTCTTAACATAACGGAAAGAGTCATTCGAACCCGTCCAACCTTTTATGCTGTACGCGCCGTTAGCAACTGTCATCTTGGCATTTGATCCATATTTGCTACCATACTTCTTGATTGCAGCGGTATTAAGCGGTCTATAACTAATAAATTCATAGTCAATGTACGGAACTGGACGCTCAAGTTTGATATAAAAAGTACGACTGTTGATTGCATGAACACCTAACTTGCTTTTATTCATCTTGCCATTATTTATCGCTTTAAAGTTTTTAATGTACTCTGTACTAGTAGTTGCTTGCGATTTAGTAGCGGGGTCAGCATTACGTTGCAGTGAAGTAACAAAATCTTGGGACGTGATCGGCTTGCCATTTTCCCACTTGGCGTTTTTCTTAATAGTGAAAGTATATTTCGTTTTGTTTTCTGTTGGTTTAACAATTTTCTCAACAACGCCTGGCACGATCTTATTATTCGCGTTACGACGGTAGATTCCTTCACTTGTTTGGTCAATAACTGCGGCACCATTAGTTTCAATTGATTTATTCGGGTCGATCGTCATGGGTTCCCCAGGAATAGTAACTTTAAGTGTTTTTTCAGCGTCGGACTCGGCACTAGCATCTGATGCACAACCGCCTAATAAGACACTAACCACGCCCATCATGATGCTTGCTGCAACAATTGTTTTTTTATGTATCTTCATTACTGATTCCTCCTCCTATTATTTTTAGAGCTAACTGGGAAAAGCTGGTCTCCCTTTTAAATCCAACTGATATTATTAATATTGATGACTGGTTAGCAACTTTTTACAACAAAAAAAGCACCCTTCCAGAAAGAATTAACTTTCTAAAAGGACGCTTTAACGCGGTACCACCTTTTTGCTGTAATAAAACACAGCCACTCACGTACGGCCGTTCGAAACGACATAACGTTGGCGCTGTATTGGGCGCACCCTAGTCACTCTGCACAAGTGACCTCACTCAGATCTAACTTTTGTAAAATAAGACGTTACGTCATCTCAGTACCTGACGCTCCCTGAAAACCTCTTATTCACGACTCCTCAAATCATCTCAGTAATTTTTCATCAATATTTAATGATGTTAACTATAATCACTTTAAATTATTCTGTCAACAACTTTTTATATTTTTTAAATCAAAAATAGCGAAAACATCTTCTTTTTTTGCTTTAAATCACTAATCCATCATTGTTTTTCTTCTTGATAAAATAAACACAATTTTTTATTCCTAATAATAATTTCGGCCACAAAAAGAAAATCTCAAGTAAATCATGTTTCAAAATTAATATAATTCAAATTAATTACAGACTGATTTAATTTAAGCAAAAAATATAGGCCACATATCAACTTTACTTGATATATGCCCTACTTTAATTCATATTCATTTAAAAAACCTGCAAAATCCAGCTTACATTCAGCCTGGAATCGTACAAACTTAATAATATTCATAATCATTTTTCTAACCTAATTACCTTTTATCAAATTTATTTCAAGCACTAATTAACTAATGCTCGTGAAACACTGACAAAGCTCGTAAACTGTCCTTCGCTTGCGAAGGGTAACACTTCACTTGGCTCTGGTAAATCATCATCTAATAGATGATCTTTCAAAAATTCTTTTGCTTGGGTAAAGGAATCTGCAAAACTTTCTGCATAAGTATAATCGTCAAAATCTGGAAAATACACTACGAAAGGATCATCTGATTCTCTTGGTTTTGTTATTTTTACGGGGAATTTTATCGCCGCGTCGCTCATTTAACCATCTCCTAAAATTACTGTACTATTATAGTTTACATAATTTTGTGAGTAATGTACAATGAAACGCCTTAAATTTTACTGATCCTTTAGTTTTATCTCCTTTTTCCATTCTTTTGCTGATGTTTTAAACTAAATTTTTTTGTTAACTACGTTTAATCTGTCAACCACATCATAAACAATTGGTTATTCTAGTGCCATTTTTAAGCTGACGATATATAATCTAAGATACCTTAAGATATTTGGTCAAAACACCCAAAAAGTTACCATGAGCTAAAATACTCACTTTCTTGCTGTCAAAAAATCTGGACTTCACAGAATAAATTTTGAGAAGATTTTAAAGATCTACCATTCTATACACTTGTCGTACATTCAATAGTAAATCTTAAACAAGGATTACTCAAAATAGAGTTAAGAAATGTTATGAGAATTCACGTTAGGAAATCGAATTAGCGTCACGTAAATTTCTATTTGCGGTAATTTAAAAATGTACTTGGCTACCCCCTAATAAATACTTTAGCTATACTCTTTGTGCGTTATTATTTTATCTATAATAGTTATTATAACCTCTTTTTCTGTTTTGTCTTTCCTAATTTGTCTTAAATAAAGTATCGTAGATATAAAAGAAATTACTATAAAATACATGATTAAGAATAAGAAATATGAGTCAACAGAGTTATTGGAAAACCAACTAAAATTTACTTTAAATTTGCTTACTATAGGAGCTAATCCAGACAAAGAAGGAAGGATGAACTTGAAAAACCATTCAAAAATCTGACCAGATTCTATTGCTTTTTTTCCATTATTCAAAGATAAATATAATTTCAATTTTTCTAAATCTTTTAATTCAAGACTTTTAAACACCTGCAATATAGATAGATAAAACTCATATTCATTAGTGTTTTCAGGATCAAACCCTGACTTAACATTGTCGAATTTATGCTTATCATCAAGATATTTCAATGGCGCATATATTCCATTTTGCCATTTATGATTTATCAAAAAAGCTGGAAAATTTTTAGTGAGTTCATTCCTTTTTCTCCCTGATTTATATTTATCCAGTTTAGCTAGTAAATAATCTGAAATAAATATAGACCATTCTACTAAAACAGCTGACATAAACATAGTGTCTAGTGACAAAAGAAATAATGTCCAAAAATTACTATAGAATGCAGTAAGTCCTATTACCAAGTAACTTATTAAAATTAGGCCTATAGTAATTATCCATCTTTGTTTTTTCCCAAAGAAATAAAAATGTAGTAATAAAAAAATAAATAACGAGCCACCCACACTTAAGAGAAAGGTAGCTAATGAATTCATTTTGATTACTGTAAGTAAAGCCATCGCAATAATAAAAAAAGCAAAAGTAATTATTATCTTTGTTTTGTTTCTGCCAAAAAAGTCCTTTATCTGTTTATTTACAATCATTTTGTTACAACCCCCTTGTTACTGGTTAAAATTACTTATTTTAAATTATAGTTTGGTTCGATATCCAGTTATGTTCAAGTCTACATATTAATTATATTAAAACTGAAGATTATTTTAAATTATACAACTTAATTTTTTTAAATTATTCAAAAGCTGAACTGAAAACTAAATAAAAAAATATTTTTATTCTTTAAAACTGGAAAGTCCTGATATGTTTTAGTGCTCAAAAATTACTCAGATATATAACCTATCTTAAAAATTGTAACTCAGGCTGAGATATTCTTTACTAATCCCATAAATTGACCTGAATAACAACAGTTTACAAAACTTAACTATTTTTTTATAAATTCTGAGCCCGCGTTCAGTATGAATTGTAAAATTATCTCGAAATCTTAGTGCTTTTGGGCTGCCTGAACCAAACTAGTAAGAATTCAACCCGCAATAATGGTATTTAGTGCGTTTTTACGCGCACTTGCCCTTTACTCCGCTAATCCCTGCCAATCACGCTGAATCTGCAGTAAAAGTTACATAAAAAGCTAAGCCAAATTAGCGATAAAATGCAAGCCCTCTATTCTGAGAACTAACTTGCTATACATCGAAAGGGGAAAGTTTTTTAATCACGTAGCAACAACGTTTGATCTTCCAACGTTGTTTATGGTAATCTAGGGTCCGCCAAATCTCAGTCTTAATTGAAGTTAGTTTCAGTAAATCCTGAGGTGACAGCGTGAAGTGAACAAACGCTTACCTTCACTACAGTTTTGACTGCGGGTGATCCACACGGTTTGCGCAAAAAGCTTCGTTATATATCTCTGCATAGTAGTCATCTTGTCCAATCAAAACAATTTCAGTTGTTTTAAATTTTTGACCATATTTATGTAGTCGCCTTGTTTTTCCTGTCCGCTGAGAAATTCGATAGAGCACGTTGCCATTGAGAATACTAGCGATATAA
Source organism: Ligilactobacillus pobuzihii E100301 = KCTC 13174 (assembly GCF_000349725.1). Classification (GTDB taxonomy): domain Bacteria; phylum Bacillota; class Bacilli; order Lactobacillales; family Lactobacillaceae; genus Ligilactobacillus; species Ligilactobacillus pobuzihii. The sequence goes on along the minus strand of NZ_KB714685.1, from coordinate 110,894 downwards.
TCAAGATTATCGTGGAACTTTACAGAGTTCAAGGCATTTTTTAGTGTACCAACTGTCAGATTCGAAAATGATGTGTTGTTATTGACCGGTGATTTTAAGAGCTCGTTCAGCCAACTCGATTTCCATTTTAAGCTTAGAATTCCCTGCGGACTAGTACATTCAATAAGAACAAAGAGGGCCATAGAATATGCAGCGCAGCAGAATTCTGTGTGAGAAAAGCAATCTCCAAAGCAACGAAGTCATGCACATTTATAAATTTTTTCCAAGTAACGAGTATGGTATGGTCGTGTAAGATCTTCACTTGTTCAAACCTTTTACTGAACTTAGGATAGGGAGTGTCATCGGCTAAAAAAAGAACGGATATTGTTTCAACAATTCGGTTAAGTGCAGGGTCACAAGACACAAGGTTCCAGATCACTATGCTTAGAACTCACTTTTTCAAAGTGGGGGGTAGTATGAATGGAGTACTCTGTTGCGAAAACCGCTTAAAAAAAGTCATATTAATGACGGGCCAGAGAGATTTCCAGCAAACATAACATAGCTAAAACTAACGTAACAATATTTTGATAGTCGGAACTGACAACACTGTTGAAAAAATGACCTCATAATTTGCATTCTTTGTATTTCAGTTTTTGAGCTATAACCGTTATACTATACTTATAGTAAATATTTTTGGACGGATCACTGATCCGTTAGAGAGGGGCATTATCTATGTACGTAGCAGATGACGACAGATACAATAAATTACCACACCGACGAGTTGGTGAGACTGGTCTTCGTTTACCGTTGATTTCCCTTGGTTTATGGCACAATTTTAGTAGTGCTGACCCATTATATGATCGCAAACGCGTGATCTTAAAAGCCTTTGACCAAGGAATTTTCAGTTTCGATTGTGCCGATCATTACGGTTCTCCAGAAATTGGAACTTCCGAATCACTTCTAGGCCAGGTTTTAGCCAACGAATTAAAACCTTACCGTGATGAATTAGTGATCACTTCTAAAGTTGGTTATCGCACAGTCCCTGGTCCATACGGTCATTTCTTATCCAGAAAGACGATCTTACAATCGATCGACCGTACTTTGGAACGACTACAAACCGACTACGTTGACGTTTATTACGCTCACCGTTTCGATCCTAATACCGATTTATGGGAAACAGCCCAAGCATTAAACGATGTAGTCCGTGCAGGTAAAGCCATGTATATCGGCATCTCAAACTTTGATACTGATCAAGCTAAGACCGTTGCCAAAATGTTTGAAGATTTAGGTACACCATATACAGTCAACCAAGTTTCATATAACATGTTGAACCGTCGACCTGAACGTATCGGTTTAGTTGATGAAATGAAACGTCAAAACCGCGGTATCGTTGCTTATGGTCCGTTAGCTGAAGGTTTACTCAGTGACCGTTATTTAGACGGTGTTCCTGAAGACTTCGCTATTCATCCAACTAGCAAGTATGTTATGCAAGCAGGTGCCGATAAAGTTACAGATGATCTTAACAAGTTAAATGACATTGCTAAAAAACGTGACCAAACATTATCACAGATGGCTTTGGCATGGTTATTAAAAGATCCAGTCGTTTCATCCGTAATTATCGGAACGACTAACATCGATCACTTACAGGATAACTTAGAAGCAGCTAAGAATATCCGCTTCGATCAAGAAGAACTTGATGCGATCGATGCAATTACTAAATAAAAATTAACAAGTGCTTAGGTTTATCAATTTTTGTTGAATAGACCTAAGCACTTTTTTCTACCAAATTTTTATATTTTATTGGTGAACCAAATTATTTTTTCGTTCTAACTGCATAAGTATCTGTGAAGATCCGCATCATAACATTTAAGGGTAATCGTGAAGATATCTCATATTCTGGAAAATAACTTGTTGCAGATTTATGTCCTAAAAACAATAAATCAGAAAAAGGCACGATCGAAGAATTCTTATTAGTAGTAAAAGTTATTTTCGAAACATCACTTTTTTCTAAGTTTTTAGCTGCATATACCAGTTCGGGTGTTTCACCGTTTAAGGTAATAAAAATAACAATACAATTCTTTTTTATCTTCTTAGATATTATCTTTATTATATTCGGGTCACTAAACATTTCGGTATATTTTCCACTCAACTGAAGTTTAGTTTGCATCTCGCGCGCGATACTTTCAGACAAACCTCTGGCAAAAATATATACCATTTTTGCTTGTCGTGTAGCTGCTACACTATCCTCTATCGTACTCGTTTCTAAATTATTCAAAGTATTATTTACCTCGATCTCATTCTTTAAAATAACATCTTTAATTGTAGAATCAACAGAATTCAAAATCTTAAACTTTGCGTTATAATTTCCAGAATTCCTTAAATTCTCTCTATAAGCCGTATATCCAGTATATCCCATCTTTTTCATTGTTCTAACAATTGTAGCAGTTGACACATTTGCAAATAAACTAAGTTGAACGATCGACATATCCACTATTTTTTCTTGATTATTTTCCACTACTTCCCAAAGGTGTGCTTCAGCGCTACTTAAGTCACTACTCACATTTTAACCCCCTTAAAACTATATTCTTGCTATCTTAAATTTCTGAACAGTTTTTCCCAAAAAAGGAACAAAAAACACTTTATTTAGAAAATATTTTCAATCCTCACTTCCTATAATACACTATAGAACACATATGAAAATGGAAGGTGAAAGCATGATTTATACTTTAACTTTGAATCCTGCAATAGATTTATTTATAGAAACAAATGAACTTAAAAAAAATTCAGTAAATCGTACAAAAAAATATGATATTCAAGCCAATGGCAAAGGAATCAATGTCTCCTTTATCCTAAAAAGATTAGGTATTTCTAACACGGCTACGGGTGTTGGCGGCGGCTTTACTTTAAATTATATTCAACAAGAATTAGCAAATAATAATATTGAAAACTTTTTTATAAATACTGATGGAATAACGCGAATAAATGTTTTTACACACGTGAATTCTCAAGATTGTGAATATAAATTAGTCAATCCTGGTCCAAAAGTTACCCAAGAATCCCAGGTTAAGTTACTTCAATATTTCGACAGATTAAAAACGGGAGACATTGTTTCACTATCTGGAAGTTTTTCATCGGGGATAAACCCAAATATCATTACTAAACTAGCTAAAATTATAAAGCAAAAAGAGGCCGATTTTATCATTGATACCAGTTATTCAGAAGTACTGGACGTTTTAAAATATCATCCATTATTAATTAAGCCCAATCAAGAAGAAATCAAGAAATGGTTCAATATTGATAAAGAATTTTCTATTAAAGAAACTATCACATTGGCTCAACGTTTGATAAAAGCTGGTGCACAAAATGTATTACTTTCATTAGGAGAAAACGGGGCTGCATTTATTTCTAAAGATTCAGTTTATTATGGCAACGCTCCAAAAATTACTGCACTTAACTCGGCTGGTGCTGGCGATACGATGCTGGGAACATTTATTGCCGGTATGGTAAATCAACTAGATGCAAAATCAAATTTGCAAAAAAGTATCGCAGCAGGTAGTGATACAACCCAAAGTATGTGGATCACGGATTTTAAAAACGTGGATCTACTTGAAAAGCAAGTAAAAGTAGAAAGATTAACTGACATTTAAAAATACAAGGAGTGAATAAGAATGACTAATTATGACATTGTTGCAGCTACTGGCTGTGCTACAGGTATAGCACATACTTTTATGGCAGAAGAAGCCTTAGAACAAGCAGCAAAAAACAAACATTTATCTATTAAGGTAGAAACTCACGGACAAGCAGGAATAGAACACTCGTTAACTTCTAATGAAATTAAAAACGCAAAAGCAGTTATTATTGCTTCAGATATCGACGTAGATCCTGATCGTTTTGTTGGTAAAAAACTCGTTAATGTAAAAGTCGCCAAGGCCATCAGTGATTCAGACAAGTTGATCGAATTAGCTTTGTCTGATAATGCCCCGATCCACGAATCTAGTAATACCAGAAGTAATGACGATGAAATACAAAGTTCAAACAGTGAAGAAAAAAAATCAATCGGTAACATTATCTATACTTCTTTAATGAACGGTGTTTCACACATGCTACCACTTGTTGTAGCTGGCGGTGTTTTGACAGCGGTATCTTTCTTTTGGGGGATCTATTCTGCAGATCCCAAGAGTGACCAATTTAATCAATTTGCTTATATGCTAAACACTGTGGGCGGAACAGCCATGGACTTAATGGTTCCAGTACTTGCTGCTTACATTGGTGAAGCAATTGCTAAACGTTCTGGTTTAGTTGTCGGCTTCGCTGTCGGGATGATTGCATTCAATGGTGGTTCAGGTTTTCTAGGAGCTATCGTTGGTGGCTACATTGCAGCACTCGTTATTTTAGGACTACAAAAAATCTTAAAGCCTTTACCAGACAAACAATTCAGGGGATTAAAATCGATTTTTCTTTACCCTGTTTTAGGTGTTTTCACAGCCGGAATGCTTATGATGCTTATCAATGTTCCAATGAAAGCATTAAACACTGGTATGATGGACGTTTTAAAAGGCATGGAAAACACAACTCCACTTCTTTTAGGTATCATTATTGGTTGCTTATCAGCAGCTGACTTTGGCGGTCCTTTAAACAAAGCGGCATATTTAACTGGTACCGCACTTTTAGCTCAAGGCAATTATTTCTTTATGGCTGGCGTTTCAGCAGCATGTATTGCCCCACCGTTAGCAACCGGTTTTGCTGTTTTATTTAACAAAAAAGCATATTCAAAAGAAGAGCGTAGTGCAGGTTATGTTAACTTTCTACTAGGATCGACCCACATCACAGAAGGTGCGATCCCATTTGCAGCGACAAATCCACTAATGAATATTCCCGCCTTCATGGTTGGATCATCTATCGCTGCTGTTCTAACATACTTTTCTAAAATACAAGTCCCAGCACCACATGGTGGTTTTATCGTATTACCTCTAGTAAATCATCCCATTTTATGGGTCGTATATATTTTGATTGGTTCTGTTGCTTCCGGGATATTACTAGCAATGATAGCAGAGCACTCATACAGAAAGAAAAGTCAGCAACAGCCCGAGTTTACTGAAACAAATAACAATAATGTTGAAAACCAAGAGTTATCAGATCAAAATTCTGCTGCAATCGAAAAGGACAACTCGCCAGCATCAATTTTAAGTGTTAACAATATTGCTTTTGATGTCACTGCAACTGGTCGAAATGATGTATTACACCAATTAAGTACGTTTGCTGAAGACAAAGGTTTAATTACAAATTCACAAGCAGTTTATCAAAAATATTTACAAAGAGAACAAGAAGGATCTACCGGAATGGAACAAGGAATTGCCATTCCACATGCTCAAGATAGCAGTATCAAGACTTCTAAAATGATGATCTTCCGACTTAAAAATGAAGTTGAGTGGAAAACATTTGATGGGAAACCAGTTAACACAATAATCTCTTTCTTAATTCCTGAAGAAGATGATGGCGCTCACCTTAATTATCTATCAGACACTGCTAAATTGTTAACTCATCAAGATTTTATTCAAAAATTAAAAAATGCCAATAACGCAGATGAGGTTTACGACCTTTTTAAGGAATATAACGAATAACAAAAATCGCTGTTGAAAAGGAGAAGTTATCTAAATGTCTAACAAAATTGAAGCTTTAAAACGTATGTCCAATGAAAATGGTGTAATTGCTGCTTTAGCGATCGACCAACGTGGTTCTTTGAAGAAAATGTTAGCTGCAGCAGCTAATAAACCTGCTAATGAAGATGATATTGTTGAATTTAAGAAAGTTATTTCTTCTGAATTAACAAAATATGCTTCTGCGATCTTACTGGATCCAGAATATGGCTTGCCAGCTGCTGCACAACGTGATGCTGATTGTGGTTTGTTAACTGCTTATGAAAAGACAGGTTATGACACAACAGCACCTGGCCACATGCCAGACTTGTTGGCTGATTGGTCTGTTAAACGCTTAAAAGAAGCTGGTGCAGATTCGATTAAGTTTATGTTGTACTATGACGTTGATGAAGGCGAAGAGATCAATCGGAAGAAACAAGCATTTGTGGAACGGATCGGTGACGAATGTGTTGCTGAAGATATGCCATTCTTCTTGGAATTAATGTCATATGACGCAAATATTGATGATACAAAGAGTGCAGAATATGCCAAGGTAAAACCACACAAGGTTAACGCCATGGTTGAAGAATTTGCCAAAGATCGTTATAACGTTGACGTTTTGAAGGTTGAAGTTCCGGTCAACATGGACTATGTTGAAGGCTATAACGGTGATAATGAAGTTATCTTCAGTAAAGAGCAAGCTTTGAATTTCTTTAAAGAACAAGACAAGGCTACTGCTGGAGTACCATTTATCTTCTTGAGTGCTGGTGTTTCTGCAGAACTCTTCCAAGAAACTTTGAAGTTTGCTCATGAAGCAAGTTCTAGTTTTAACGGTGTGCTTTGTGGACGTGCCACATGGCGTCATTCGATCGAACCATTTGCTAAAGATGGAGAAGAAGCAGGTCGTGAATGGATGCGGACAACTGGTCGTAAGAACATCGAAGATTTGAACGAAGTTCTTGCAGCTACAGCTTCATCATGGGAAAGTAAGATTCAGCCATAAGTAAAATGGCAAGAGAGTGAGACAAAAGATGTTTTGAAGCCGATTTGTAACGATGATTGCGTTATTTTGGGTCGTAGCGAAGCGAAAAACCAGGATAACGCAATAGTTGTTCCAGTATGGCTTCAATCTTTTGGAACACGTTTAAGGGCCATCGATTTAACCCATTTAATGGGATAGATCGATGGCCCTTTTATAACCACACAGCTAGTTTTGTCCCAGCCCCTTGCCATTTTTAGGAGCATTTATTTTCTATTTTTTCGCTGGGCCCTTAGCGGATTCGATCAGCCCATCATTGATCACTTTCGCATACAATCGATCACCAGCAGCGCGTCCGGCAAAATGAACACCATCGGTCCCATCAAACACCTCTGGATGTTGCGGTGCGATCTTCCCCCAATCGGCAATAGTGATCCAGTCATACTTATCCGGCAAGGTCCGTTCAAATTGTGCCAACTTAGTTGAGTTCCATGAAGCCGTAGCTGTTTTGTCATAAGGCGTCATGAAAACTAATTTATGCCCAGGTTTCAAGTCAGCAATGATTTTTTTGGCTTGTTGTTCATAATCATTAAGCGAATTAGTCCCAACACAGATCACGACAAATTCACGTAGGGTATTATTTTTCTGTTGTTCAACCATCACTTCATGGGCCTGATTCAACTTACGATCCCCTTCAGCATCGACCGAAGCGTCAGCTACATGTGGTTCCAAGTATCGTCTTGTTCCGAGAGTCACACTATCCCCAATGATCGAAACACCTGAAGGTAATTTATACTTAGCAGCCGTACTTTTTTTATTATGTCCCCGGTAGTCATTCGTATCTGTCTTTTGTTTAGTAGCGGGATTCTTTTTGGGCGGCTTAACTTGTGCCATGACAGTGTCTTTAGCACTCTTAACGCCATCTTCACCCTGATAGATCCCACCGATCCACAAATTTCTTTCTAATTTCGACATCCGTGGTGCATTATAGGCCGTCACACCAGTTATTATTAACAAGACTGCGATCAGCGCGGTAAGCGGTAAAGTAAGTGCTTTGCCCGACACCCGTTGACCAAATAAATGTCCCCGTCGTCCAGCGATCAATGGTTCGACCAAATAATAAGAAAAAGCAGCAAATAAAAAACTTAAAACAGTCGTCCAAATTGCCGCCCAACCATTACTCATTCGATGCGAAAAGATCACATATAAAGGCCAGTGATACAAATACACACTGTATGAACAATCCGCTAAGAAACCAAAAAGCCATGGTTCTTTGATATTGGGCGTTTTTTCATGCAGGATCCGAGCCCCTAATATCATTGTCATTGCTAACAAGACTGCTAAGACCATTCCATATGGATAAGTAAACGTTGCACTAAAATCTAGTTTGAATGTAATGATCAATAAACCGGCCAAACCTACTAACATCAACAAAACGGCTCTAGAAGCAGTACATTTTTCCTTTACTTGACGGGCAAATGAAGCAGGCAAAGTTGCGATACCCGTTAAAGTAGCGAGAACAGCTCCAAGAAAAAAGGGAAAACAGTGCGTTAAACTCGAGAAATACACTGGTGAAAAATCCTTTAAACCTTGCCCACCAATTTTCATTCCCACAATACTAGAAATAGCAAAAAATGCCGAAACTAAAAAAATTATGGTTCGAAAGCTTTGCGTTTGTTTGCGACGACCACCAGAAACAAAGTGGATCGTCTTTGAAAACAGATAGACTAAAAAGCCCCAAATAATATAAAAATGCATTTCAACGGCCAACGACCAAGTATGCACGAACAAATGCGGAATGAAGTTATTTTCATAGCTCCCTCCTGTCGCAATTTCAAAATAGTTAGTCACAAAACCAAAAGCCGCTGCGACCTGCTTACCGATGCCCGTAATAAAGTCAGAACCGACTAAATAAGTAAACGGGATCACGATCAGGACTGATAAGATCAACGGTGGTACGATCCGATAAAAACGCCGTTGATAAAAACTTTTCAAACCAAACGCCCCGCTGGAGGAAAACTCATCGATCATCAATGAAGTGATCAAAAATCCTGAAAAAGCAAAGAACACATCAACTCCGACAAAACCACCAGGGTAAGTATTTTGAAAGAAATGATAGCCTAATACTAAAAATAACCCAGTGATCCGCACAAGGCTAAACCACTTAATCCTGAGTCTTTTTGGTTTGTTTAAAGTTTCCATTCGCAAACACCCCTTGATAGATTTTGTTATTTTTAGTGGTTAATTTACCTTGTCCAGTTACCTCTCCCTTAGAAAAGTGACCCCTAAATTGCCAACCCTCATTTGATTTAAAAATGCCTTGACCATCGAAACGACCGTCTTTAAAATGCCCGCGATACTGATCACCATTCTTTAATTTCAAGCTACCTTGACCATTAAATTTATCTTTAAACACTTGACCATCGTACACGATCTTACCGTGATCAAGAATATAATGTTCATCAGTAACACGTGCTGGTTTTAGCGCGATCCAGGCAAAAACAATGATCACAATGACCGTTACAAGTTCAGCAATTACTCTAATTTGTTTAGCTTGCATGTTGACCTCCGTTCTAGCCTTTTCGGTTGCAAATTTTCTGAAATCATTTTAATGATATCAAACTCTCTCTGATTTAGCTATTAAATAAACAAATCGCTATCACGATTTAGATAATACTAGTGAATTATTTATTTACTGGCCTAGTTACTTTACGTCTGGCCCATCTAACATATTATCCAATATTATTTTCCCGACTTCATCTAATTCAACCAAGCTTTAAATCCAAAAATAAGAGTAAAACTTCAATCCTTTAAAATACGCTTAAGGGAGAGTGAGACAAAAGATGTTTGAAAGTCGATTTGTAACGATGATTGCGTTATTTTAGGGTGTACGTAGCAAAGTGAAGGACCAGAATAACGCAATCGTTGTTACAGTAAGGCTTCAATCTTCTAAAACACATTTAAGGACCGCCAAACTAACCCATTTCTTGGTTAGTTTAACGGCCCTTCTAGATTCACATAACTAATTTTGTGACGGTCCCACAATTTTTAATTATTTTCTTGGACTTTTTGTGTTAAATACTGGCTAAGAGCCTTTTTAGGTTTGTAGCCAGTAATTTTTTCTTTCGCGACACCATCTTTAAATAAAATCAAAGTGGGAATACTCATCACGTTGTATTCTTGTGTCAAATCTCGCTGTTCTTCCACATCAAGTGTGGCAAATTCAACTTGACCATCAAAGTCTTCTTCCAGTTCTTCTAACACTGGTTCCAACATACGGCATGGCCCACACCAATCCGCCCAAAAATCAACTAATGTTAAACCTGTAGCAGTGACTTCTGACAGATTGTCCGCAGTTATTTCGACTGCCATACTATTACCTACTTTTCATTAAAAATAAATTTATTGATGATCTCGACCATCGGATCATTGTTATTATCAGCTTGCGTCACGTAGTCCGCTTCGCTTTGCAAGTAATCTTGCCCATTAGCAACACTAATGCCTAAACCAGCAGCCTTGATCATTGGTAAATCATTGTTGTTATCACCCACTGCAATTACTTCACTTGGCTTGATCCCTAATCTTTCAGCCAATGCCATAGTTGCTTGCCCTTTATCGGCCGATGGATCGTTAAATTCAATATAACGAGCTGAGGAAAAACTGACATTCAAAGCAAATTTAACATGTTCATGCACATAGTCTTGCACAGAGATCCGCCGAGCTTCTTCATCAATATTGAAAATAATTTTAGTGATTGGTGTATCTTGCAAGAACTTAATATCAGTTCCACGAATAATATGCCAATCCTTAACCCGACCCGTTAAATAATCTTTTTCATCATCATTGAGGTTCCAAATATATAAATCATCCACAGTATAAACGTGGACACACACATTTTCTTGCATCCCGATTTCAAAGATCTGTTCAACAACATCAAAGGGTAAAGGATTGACTTGTAAGATTTGGTTTTCCTTATTTTCTACGATTACAGCGCCATTATTTGAGATCACATACTCATTGGGCTTTTGGCTCAAGCCCAGATCAATCAAGTTATGTTGAATACTCCTAAAGCCACGCCCAGTATTAGGGACAAAATGTACTCCAGCATCACTCGCCTTTTTGATAGCATCGATCGTTTTAGGTGTGATCGTTTTATTATCATTCAACAAAGTTTCGTCCATATCACTTGTAATTATTTTATACATTGAACATCCAACTTTCTTTATTTGATCATAGGGCCATCTTCATCATTAACAGTATTAATAACTGCCTACAATTCCAATTTATCGTACTTCTACTTACAATTCAAGTTTCATCCACTATATTAGTCTAGACCATTTTGATAACAAATACTCATTGGTTTAATCTTGTGAATATATTATAATGAAATTATAGACAGCGTTTACATGATGCTTATGTTCAATTTGTGGCTATCCGTGCTCAGGAAGGATGTTTATTATGAATGAGACAACCAAATACACAGGTAAATCAATCGGTTTCCACGCAACTGTGACAGCTACTTTAGAGATCAACAATAATAAGATCACCAAAATAGACGCCGACTACCAACCTAATACAGTCGGAAGCCTTGCAATAGAAAGAATGAAAGACACGATCTTAGCTAGAAATTCAGTAGAAGTCGATGCAATTTCAGGAGCCACTTTTAGTTCAAGTGCCTTTCGTGCTGCGGCACGCAAAGCATACCACGTTTATACTGGTGATTTAAGCCCTGAAAAAGCCATCGATCCTGAAGTATCGAATTCTTTGGACCAAGAAGGTGCTGATATTCAAACGAGTGCCTCTAAGCAAGTCGATACCAGCAAACCCCAAAACACTTCGCTTGTAAAAAAACCGGTTTACGCAACAACTGACACTAAGTTTGCGGCTGAATACGATGTTATCATCGTTGGTGGCGGCGGTGCCGGTTTAGCTGCGGCCGCTCAAGCAGTCAGCGAGGGATTGTCCGTTTTATTATGTGAGAAATCCGGGATCGTGGGTGGTTCAACCAGTTATTCTGGTGGTGTGCTGCAAGCTTCCGACACTAAATACCAGAAGAAACTCTCACATTATCAAAATGACGATCCCCAAAAACATGCCAAATACTGGCTAGCTGCGGGAGAAGGATCAGTTGATAAAGATCTAGTGACCGACCTTGCCTATGGTGCACCCCCAAAATATCGAATGGCTAGCTAACTTGGGCATCAAATGGACTAGTATGTACGGTAATTGCCACATTCCTTACATTGACGACCAATTATTCGCTGACCGGATCCATGTTTATGAAGGTGGCGGCATGGCTGGAAATGGAACTGTTTTAGTTAAAGCACTTTTACAAGCTGCCACCAAAAATCAGACAACTTTCTGGTATAATTCACCCGCTATTGCTCTGATCAAAGATCAGTATAATGAAAAAGTCGTTGGAGTAGTCGTTGATAAAAAAGGCACACCAACTAAGGTGAAAGCCAAGAAAGGTGTCGTGTTAGCGACAGCTAGTATCGACCACAATCCCGCACTAGCGTTCAAACTTAACCGCCAGCATTACGATGACTTAATGCATAAAACTTGTTTGTCAGCTCAAACTAATACTGGTGACGGGATCATCATGGGGATGTCAGTGGGTGGGGCGATCGGCGGCTTGAAAATCAACACTGATAGTCAGGTGCTCGACAACTTCGATCAACCGATCACTGGCTTGTATGCTGCCGGTTTAAACGCAGGTGGCTGGTTAGGTCCGTACTATCCTGGTTCAGGGACAGCCGTTTCTGGGATCATTCATCAAGGCCGCAAAGCAGCAATGCACCTAGCTAAAATCTGAGTCGTTAATAAAAATTGAGCTAGGCCATAACTAGCTTCTGCGATTCTAAAAGGGTCGCCAATCTACCCCGTTAAATAGGTTAGATCGGCGGCCATTAAACATGTTCTAAAAAATTGAAGTATCTTTTGTCTCACTCTCATTTTGAAGCTCGATTATTTTTTACTCGGTTCACAATAATTGCACCTAAAATCGACAAGATCACAATTACTCCAAAGAGAACTGCTGGGATCTCGATATCAATGGCCGGGATCGTCAAGAAAAGTTTGACGGCGATCAAAGCTATCAAACCATAGGCAACGACTTCCAGTTCAGGCACGATCTCCAATAAGCGCATAATGACTTCAGCGACTCCACGCATAGCGAGGATCCCAACTAAACCACCGATCAAAACGATCACTGGATTAGGTGAGATGGCCAGAGAAGCCAGGATAGAATCAATCGAAAAGACCACGTCCATCGCCTCGATCGAGAGTACGACTGACCAGAATTGTGATAGGAGCGGTTTTCTTTTCTTTTTTTTCTTCTTAGTTGCTTGTTCATCCTGAGGACGTGCACGTCCCCAGAAATGCTTGATAGATAAGTACATTAAGTAAGCGGCACCGATGACTTTGATCTCCCAGAAATTGATCAGATAACTCCCAAGACCGATCAACAAGAAACGGAATAAATATGCCCCCCAGATTCCATAGAACAGTGACTTTTCTTGTTCTTGTTTAGTGGGCAATTTCTGGGTTTGTGCCGCTAATACAATGGCGTTGTCCACAGACAACAAACATTCGATCAAGATCAACGACAAGATGATCATCCAGTCCTGGCCAGATGTGAGCACCGTTTGCCAGTTGTGCAAATCAAAAAAAGGACCATATAAATCTTTAATTAGTGACAATCAATATTTCCTCTCTGTAGTTTATTTGTTAGATTAGATTTTACCATAACTATTTATGCAAAATCATTAATTATTCTAAAGGTAAAGTCACTTGGTCAGGGTCTTGTTCTTCATCATCTCTGGGTGGATACTTAGCACGCAAATAGCCCTTGATCATCCCATAAACTGCATTACGATCGCCTTTATTCAAAGTTTTACCGTTAAAACGCAAGCGTGAATTTGACGCGAAGATGTCTTCAATTTCAAAATCATCATAATCGCGACCAATCAAAAAATCCAAAGACACATTAAAATAATCGGCTAATTTCACTACTTCAATGTATGACGGTGTATTTACGCCGCGTTCCCAACTCCCAATTTGATGTCCGGTATTTTTTCGGTCTTCAGCTTTACTCATCACCTTATTCAATTCTTTAGCTAAACCAGGCAATGATAAACCACGACCTTGCCTCAAAGCTCTTAATCTGACTGGAAACATTTCACTCACCCCACCTATCGTTTTAAGTTGCTTAAAAGAACAAGAACCTTTTCTTTTTCTTGATCGGTGAATAATCATGGGCGGTCACATATTCACCATTGATCAAGTTTTCAGCATTTTGTTCAAACTCTCTTGCCTTATCTTCACCAAAATCATCCGCAATTTTACCCAGTGCTTCACCCAAGACAAACTTTCTGCCTTGCAATGCATGGGCATCAGAAGACACGATCTGAACCAAATTATTTTCAACTAATTGATGTGCAATTTTTTTAACATGGTCACCAAAACCACCCATATAACTGGTAGCTGTCACCTGGGCTAAAGCACCATTTTGAATAAAACTATATAATAAATTCAAATCATTTTGAATCCCCTTATTACGTTCAGGGTGCACGATCACTGGCGTTGTTCCTTGTTTTTTCAAATCAAAGATCAAGCGGTCAGCGTAGTGTGGTACTTCCCCGTGCGGAAATTCGAGTAACATATATTTTTTAGTTTCATCGATCCCTAACAGATCATCATAGTGGTCAACTAGATCACCATTAATATGGACTTCCTGACTTGGAAAAATAGTCAGCGGGATCTTCCGACTATCCAACTCGGTTTGAAACATATCAACCGCCTGGATCACATCATTAGCATGATTGACGTAGTCATTATCTAAGTGATGCGGTGTGGCTAAAATATGGGTCACACCGTCACGCACTGCTTCATTAGCCAACTGTAGGGAATTTTCTAAATTAGGCGAACCATCATCTATCCCTGGTAAAATATGACAATGTAAATCGACCATTTTTTCAAATCTCAATTAAAAATCTCCCTTTCTGCAAGCTTGAGTCCTTAAATCATCCGTATTATGTTGCCTGTTACCTTATAGTATACACTATTTGTTCGTAAAATTTCGCTTAAAATAGAGTACATTTAACAAAATTAAGACGTCCTTTTTCTTTTACCGATAGTGACTTATCCACAAAAAGTCACGTCCACTTGATTTTTAGACGTGACTTTCAAAGTATCTGGTATTTATTTAGCCTCTAATAATTCTTCTTTAGCATGGATCATAGCTGTCAGTAAGTCACAGTATGGTGTCGGTACACCATATTTTTGACCTTTGCGAGAGATGGCACCATTAATATAGTCGATCTCTGTTTTACGCTTATTTTGAATCAAATCTTGATACATGGACGGATAATGATCAGCAACTGATGGATCATAACATGATTCAACGTGTTTAACCAGCTCAGAGACATCTAAGTTGATCTTTTCAACTTTGGCGACCGCCGCAAACTCATTCACGATCTTAACTACGATCTGGTGAGCTGTACTGGTTGCGCCAAATTGCCCCATGTTGCAGTCCAACAATGTAGTCAAGCAGTTCATTGTGCCGTTGACACAAGCTTTACGATAGATTGAATACAAAATATTATCTGAGTAGCTTGCATTTAAACCAGACTGTGACAGAAAGTCAGCTATTTGTTTAGCATCTTCTTCTTTTCTTTCACCCACATTTTGTAATTCAACAGAACCAAAACCAAACAGCTTAACTTTTCCTGGACCCTCCAAGCCAGCAGTCCACATAGTGTTTCCTAAGAATATATTTTCACGCGGTACATATTTTTCTAGAGTTTCCACGTGTCCTAAACCATTCAGCAAACACAACACTTTTGTTTTCTGTCCGAGCACACCTTGGATATCACTTAACATCTGTGCTAGTTGCATTGACTTAGTAAAAATGATCACCAAATCAAACTTTTCTGTGGAGTCAACCTCTGACTGTAATTTAACTGGTAAATGTACTGAGACATTTTTACCATTATAGTTAGCCTGTAAACCATTTTCTTGAATCGCTTTGATATGTGCAAGCCAACCATCGATCAAAGTTACATCATTGCCGCCTTGTGCTAACATCATTCCAAAACGACTACCCATTGCCCCTGCACCTGCAATTGCAACTTTCACTTCAAAAACCTCCAATAAATTATTATTCAACGGTTTTTATTATACTCCAAATTTAGCTGACAAAAAAAGATGGTCTTCCAAACAACCATCTTCCTACTTAACTTGCCACTCAATTCCTTTGATCGCATAGTTCAGATCTTCTAAATCAAAGTCGTCCATGTCAACCAAATCATCTTCGACCATCTGTTTCAAGTCTTCAATGTCTAAGACCCCCATCACTCCATGCCCTTTTCCTTTTAAGACCCGTGGCAACTTCGTATCAGCTTGAGCTTGTCTTTCTTTTAAGCGCGTCTGACCTGGCTTAACAATATTTGGTGTCCAGTCTTTTAAATCAGCCGCACTTTGTTTTTCCATTACATAAGATATATTTTTCATACGAGGATCAAGCGGTGTGATCTTAGGGCCAGCATCCTTCCCAGCAGCTTGCAATTCTTTTTGCTTTTTGTGATATTCACGCTTAAACTGGTCACCGGATAATTCCGTCAATGAATACCAGTTGTCTTCAAGAAAATCAAAAATCCACATTACTCTTAGCGCTAACTCCTGCATCGTTTCATTTTCAGACGCCTGAAATCGACGCCACATTGCGGGCTTAATAGCCTTTAGATCAGCCCTAAATTGATAAACTCTTTTTTAACCATATCATTTCACTCCTCACATTTATATATACCATTTGTAAAAGAAAAACCATGAAGTTGACTAATTGGTCTACTTCACGGTTTTAGCATAAAAGCAGTCTTTTACGTTTCGATTTGTGCTTCAGATGGTAATTTACTTTTTAAGAAACTCATCAATTCATTCAGCGACATTTCAAAAACTAAGGCATATTGCCGTTTTGTTTTCTTTTCGACAAAAGTCGCAACCACAACATCGCTTTGTTGGTTAATATCCAAAGGTTTCAAATTGACCTTGATTATATTTTGGAAGTCTAATATCTTCGTAAGCAATTTCGGCAACAACACCCCACGCTCAGTTAATCCATTACGTCCAGCAATAAAAGTTAAAATCACTAAGGCAGACATTGTCATCAAAAAAATCAATGATCTACCAAATTCACGCATTAACGGAGTCAAAAAGCCTAATAAGATCATACCACCCAAAACAGGAGAAAAATTATATTTAGCTTTTTGTTCTAACTGCGACTGAAAATAAACCCGCCGTATGAGAGAAACAACTAGTAAAACAGCCGCTACTATAACTATTAACAAATTATTTAACCTCCTTTTTTGGTAATTTTTAATCTGTGTACATTATACCGTACTTTAACAGATTTTCCATAAATCGAAATTTTAAGTAAAGCGTCTAAAACTTCGAATAAATACACACTACTGATCCTACATGAAGTCATGGTTTCTGTATATGTTAATTATTTAACAAGCATCTAATTGTACGTTAAAATTTAAATAACATTAAATATATAAACCTTGTTTGGAGGTATTTTTTTGAAACGTAAAACTGACAAGATATTGTCGGTAGTATTGGCAGCGTTAACATCTTTACTGCTAGTTTCTTGTAGTAACCAGCAATCACAAAAATATGACCCTGATAAAAGCTTAGGTTCACAGTTGAATTATACCGTAACTGGGATCGACGCTTCATCAGGTGAAATGGGCAAAGCTAAAAAGATGTTGTCAGCTTACGGACTAAAGGAAAAGAACTGGCAACTAATGCCTAGTTCGACTGCAGCAATGGTCAGCACCTTAGGAAAATCCTACGCTAATAGAGAACCAATTGTTGTTACGGCCTTTCAGCCTCACTGGATGTTCGCTAAATATGATATGAAATGGCTCAAAGATCCCAAGAACGTTTTTGGTAAAGTACAACATTTCAGCACGGTGGCTAGAAATGGTCTGAAAGATGACAATTCTGGGGCTTACAAGCTATTACAAAATTTTCATTGGACGATCAGTGATTCATATTCGACCATGTTAAAAATCAATGACGGCATGAATTCTGACAAAGCCGCCAAGCAATATATCAAGAAGCATCCTAAAAAAGTGCAACAATTTCTTGCAGGTGTGCCTACTGGCCATGGTGAAAAAATCAAATTAGTTTATACACCTTACGATTATGAGCGTGCAGTCACGTCTGTCGTTAAAAATCTGCTTGAACAAAAAGGGTATAAGGCAACAACGCAACAGCTAGACGTTTCGATCATGTGGCAGGCACTAGCATCCAAAGAAGTGGACGCAACACTTGTCGCCCAGTTGCCGGTTAGTCACGGTGCTTATGCTAAAAAATATCAAGGCCAAGTCGATGAAGTTCGAGTCAACTTGCCAAATGCACGTATTGGGTTAGCCGTACCAACTTATATGAAAGATATTAATTCGATCGAAGATTTGAAAAATTAAAATATTACTGGGAGAATGTGATAAAAGATGTTTTGAAGCCGATTTGTAACGACGATTGCAGTAAGGCTTCAATCTTTTAGAACTAGACAGCTAGTTATGTCCCAGCTCCCCTTTTTTGTTTTCAATCAAAAGTCACATAGCGGTCACTATCTAAGGCACTAAGCAAATTAGTTAAAAAAACAGACTAATGCTGGTATGGTAACGGGTAGGAACAGGAACAATTGCCACAAATTGTTTTCCTATGTAACCTGTTCTAAACCACGAGTTTCACTACATTCTCGTGGTTTTATTTACATAATTTTATCTGACTTAGTATTGTTAATTCGAGCGTTATTGGTCAATTCATAGAAACATCTCACGTTTTTTTAGACGGAATCCTAAATAAAACTATCGTTAAAAAACAAATAACTCTGAAGTAAAAACATCATAGCCAAGTGCCCCATAACTGTTATCTTTTATGTCTAACAGTTATGGGGCACTTAATAGTTGAACTCATTTCATGCCATTCCTGTCTTGCACTTTGCTACGGCCAAAAATGGCGTAAACGACGTTACACACCGGCTTCAAAACAACTTTTGTTCCGGTCTCGCAGTAAATACATAATAAAAACAAAAAAGAATCCTACCTTTCGATAGAATTCCCACAAGTAAAATCACATTACTTATTTCAAACTACTATTTAGCACTTAACAAATAATCAATCAAAATTAGTCATTATCACTGACCTTAGCTGATCCGTTACGACGTGTATCATAATATGCATGTGTCTTACCATTGTCATTATTCCGTTCAACGATTTGCATTGAGCCGAAGTACTCGTCACTACGTTTCTTTGTATATGGTACTTCTTTAACCTCGTCAAATGGAAGGTAATCTTTACGTTTAGAATTATCTTCAAATATAAACTGATTTTCCTTAGTCAAGTACAAACGGTTCTTTTCAATGTCAGACTTAAAGTCAGTTCCAAATTTCAAACGGTCGGTTATTGTTTGGAACATAAACTCAGGGATCATATTACCACCTGGAGTTCCTAGGCCGATCGTATTGTTATCCTTTGTTTGAATGATCGTTGGAGAAGTAAAGTTACGTGGCTTTTTACCTGCTTCATATTTATTCATACCGACATTACTTGGTGAGAATAAACGGTTAGCAGCATTCAAATAGAAGCCGCCTGTTTCAATTTCAGAACCATAAAAATTACCTAAAGTATTAGTTACTGACACTGTCATCCCATCTGAGTCGACAATAGAAAAATGGGTCGTGTTATTACTATCTTCTTCTTGTTGACCAGCAGGTGTTTTCGTCACATTATTTCTAATGATCTGATCAACATAATCATCAGAAACCATCGACTGTGAGTCAACATCATTGAATTTAGGGTCACTCATATTTTTAACACGGTCAGCGTATGCCAGACGCTTTATCTTCTTATAATCCTTTAGATAACCATCTGGATCCGCCTTGGGGTCGACCAAGTTGGTAGTATTAGCCATCTTAAGCATCTGCAGCATCGTTACACCAGAAAATGGTGCTGGAAGTGTGGCAAATTCATTACCATTAATTTTAGTAGTAGTTGGTTTTGCATTTTCAACTCGAGCAGATTCTAGGTCCTTTTTAGTTAGGGTAGTGTTATTAACGATCTCATCAGCATTTTTTCCAGTATAGTATGCATCTGGACCATTTTCTTTAACTGCTTCTAAAGTTTTGACCATTTTTTTAGGATGCATTACTTCGCCCTTAGACAACAAGTTTCCAGAATCATTTTTATAATCAGAATTATCATCCAAGAAATATTTGTAGATCCCAATATAAGTTGAGAACACAGGAGAAACTTTAAAGCCATCTTTACCTAACTGGATCGAAGGTTCGATCATATCCCCCATCGATTTAGTCCCATAGTTCTTGCTTGCATAGTCCATCCCTTTGACAAAGGTTGGTACAGCTGTCGGCGAAGACATTTCATCCGAGGAAACTGGTGCACTGTCACGATAATCAATTCCCTGATATTCATCTTTTTTCGGATCATAAATAATCATTCCGCCGCCACCACCAAGCCCGGAAGCATATGGTTCTGTCAGTGCAAGTGCATAAGATACGGCGACAGCAGCATCAACCGCATTACCGCCATCCTTTAATACCTTTTCACCAACTTTTGTTGCATAAGTGCTCGACGTTGATACTGCATATTTTGTACTATGTGTGTTTTCATCTTTTTTCTTCCAAGGCATTTTATCTGCGATTTTTGCGGTAAAAGAGGAACCATCGTCACCGTCGCCTGAATTCATTGAGGAAATAAACCCCGGCAAGGTAAATAATAACAGTATCCCAATTCCAATCAGCAGAAAACTACCTATCATTTTTAGATACTTCATAAAATTCCCCTTCTCTATTTAACTTTATATTGATATCCGAAATTCTTGATCAACAAAGAATTAGAAAGCTTTTCATAATTTGATTTATCTAAATTCTTATCTAATTGGTGATAAATTCTTCTTTTGAAAAATGGATTCTTCGTGACTGCAGGGACACCATCTTTAATTCTCATTGGCACCAGTTCCAGTTCCATTCTGCCGTCCTTATTCATACGCATGTTGGCAACAACGGAATCTTTCTCACGTGATTGTTCCTGTTCAAATACGAAGTTACCCATTCCATATAATATCAGACCATTTTTATACTTCTCTACAGGTTGAAGTACATGCCCATGCATTCCTACAACAACATCTGCACCTGCATCCGTCAATTTATGGCCCAATTCCCTTTGCCGATCGGTTACATTAAGGCCATTTTCATGTCCCCAATGTGAGTAAACTACGGTGTAATCAGATTGAGCCGAGGCTTCTTGTACCAGATTTAAATAATCATTATTTCGCGTAGTTAAAGCTCCGGCCTCGTTAGACTTAAAGCTCGTGTTTTTAGGTATAATATCCGTAACAGCAACGAAACTAACTTTGATACCATCGACATTATATATTTGATAACTTAAGCCATTTGAAGCATCTCGACCAAGTCCTACATGATCCATATTACGATCATTAAATGTCTTGAGCGTATTATCCATTCCTTTATGCCCAAAATCACTGATATGATTATTGGCCAATCCCATGGTAGTAAAGCCAGCCTTATTGATTGCGTTCAGCCCATCAGTACTCATTTTTAAATGAATGTTTTTATCAGGATTCTTCTTGTATCCCTTAGAGCCATTCAAAACTGTGGATTCCAAGTTACCGATCGTTAAATCAGAATCTTTCCATAAGTTCTTACTATGTGAAAAAAATTGATCATAACCGCCATGTTGTCCTTTTTTATAGTTACCACGGTCCATCATGATATCACCAACAAAAGTCATTTGAAGTTTATCTGATTTTTTACTTGTCAATGGAATTGAATCTTTAGCAACAAACACCGAATTATGTAAATAATCGGTCAGCCAGGCACCTGTAAATAAACACACTGCCGTAATAAGCAAGGTAGAGATCGTAGCTTTTCGATGATAGCGTATCTTTCGACTGATCTTTTCTTTGAAAGAGAGCTTTTCATCATCTTCTAACTCTGGCAGAAGTTTTATATCCTCTTTTTTTGTTTCACGTTGTTCTTGTTCATCCTTAATAGAATACCAGCGTGTTTTTTGCTGTGATCTGCGCCTTGAAATATCTTCTTTTTTTCTGCGTTTTACCACTTTTAACTCTCCTTAAACTAAATCACATAAATAAATGCACACCAGCAATTAATAAGAAAACAGCGATCGCAACAGTTAAAGTCGAAAATGTTGTTAGCTTAATACCCTGCTTAGAAAAAGCATTTGCTATTAGAGCCGGCACAATGATCCCGATCCCTCTGAATAGGAATGTTGAAAATGGCATTACTGGATACACGATCTCTAGTAACAGTTTCAAAAGTACGGCTGTCACCATAAAAGCCACAAACTTTCGCCGACCAAATAAAATCATGTACCTAGGCAACACATACTGAACGATCAAATACGTCAAAATAGCGACTAAATAGATCGAGATCACAACTTCTGGTGTATCTAACGACAGTGATAAGTAACAGGGAGCAATAATACCGCCAGTATTAATACCCGTTAATTCTGAAAAGATCAAACCAATAAACAAACCAAATACTAAAGCTAAATAAAAATCTGTTATAACCATTTTTTCTCCCCTACATTAATTCCTTGATAATGTCTAGCAGTTCCTCAGCATCTCCATGAATATTACCAACCGCCAATAACACACGCCCGTTTAACATTGGCATGATCTCACGCATAAGATCGACTGGTTTAGCATTCTCACGATCAATATATTTTTTTGCATTAGGATAAAAGCCCTTGCCGTAATAGTAACCTATTCGACGGATGGCTTGTCCCATACTGATAATAGTGGCATTTTCAACCTTAGGGAAAAATTCACGTGCAAACAACTCAGTCCGATCACCACGGTCAGAACGTCCATTGAATAAAACGATCGGGTCATCACTAGGGATATCAGGAGATTCTTTAATGTATTGCCAAATATTCAAACTTGATGCCGGTTCATTGGCCGCAAAGGCATTAACAAAAGTAAAGTCAACTTTAGAATTTTTAATATGTTTAACCTTTAAAGCACCTGGATCGGGTTGTCCTTGTAACATTCCTCGGTAAGCCACTTCCTCAGAGATATTTAAAGTCTTTGCAACAGCCAAAGCTAAGCTGACATTGTCTGGAAACAAAACATAATCAAACTGGTCAAGGTACCCCGGCTTGATCTCACTATTATCTGCCAAGATCATCTGAGTGTTACGCTCATCAGCGATCCTTTGGAAATAGTCTGTATACGGGCTCGGAACTGTTATCAAGTAACCATTGTAAGGTATTGATTTAGCAAATGTGTATGCAACCTCTGTAGTCGTTGGTCCCATTTGATCCAAATGATCTTCCAAAACATTAACGATCACATAAATATTACCACGGAACATTTCATGCTGATAAATCTCCTGGTATTCGGGCTTAACTGCCATACACTCACAGACTAGAGCATCAACATCGAACTTAGCAGCTTCTTTGATCGTTTCTACTTGCTCTTTTATATTGGCCCCTTGCGGTTTTCGCTCAATTGGTAATTCTTCGTGGCGATATGGGAAAATTTTCCTTGCTGCTGTGCCGGTTGTTTTCCCCATAGTTTTATAGCCAGCTTCATTCAAAATTGAGGTGACCAAACGTGTAACGGTCGACTTACCACGAATACCATTTACATTGATCCTTACTGGAATGCTGTTCACATTCTTTTCATTCTTCTCTTTTTCCCTGTATCCGAGTAAAATAAGTATAACTGCCACGACCACAAATGGTAGAAATAATATTGTATCCATTCTAAAATTAACTCCTACTCTTTCATTAACCTTGTATTCATCAGGTAAACGTACTGCGAATTCTTTAATTCAAGACTAGTTGAATCAAGTACAGTCCCTTCTTCAGGCTCACTTGAAATTGGTTTACTGTAGACTTTTGCAATTGAATAATCATCAGTCGCTTTAACTTGATAACTTCCTGCAGCCATATCCTGCCCAACCTTTAACATGCCATTATCAGTATCACTTGAACCGAAACCGACATCTTTTTGAACTGGGATCAAGGTTGCATTTAAAAGTGTGATCGAATCGTCTTGGGCTAACTTAACGTACAAGCTTTGATCAAAAGACTTACTGTTTTGACCACCATTCTGCCAGTTTATTTGACCAGTACCATCGGATAACAAGAAATATTCTCCAGCCTTAATATCTTTATCCACATTATAGCTACCATCAGATAATGCTTTTTTCTGCGGAATACTGTTTACATTTAATTTTTCGGTCGCCTTAGCATTTTTATCCTTTTTCACGGTATTATCATTCAAAATCGAAATACCATTCACATACAATTGAAAATTAACTGAATTTTTCAACTTTTTCTGGGGTACGATTGCCGAAAATTTTCCTAAATTATTGGCTTTAGTTAAAAATATTTCCGACTCATCTGTCGGATTTTCACAGTAAACATAAACTCCTGGTGTTGTTTTGCCACTGATCGTAACAAAATCATTATAATTATTAGTCCCGTCTTTCGATAATGTTAGCTGATTGTTGGATTGTTGACGTACCCTTAAATTCCTGTTTTCGGTAGTTTGAACATAATAATCCTTGGTTGACGATTTTTTTTGCTTTTCTTCTTGTGTATTTACAACCGTTTGTAACTGCCCTGTTGCATAAACTGAACTGATCAGCGGAAAAATTAACAATAACCCTAGAAAAATCTTGTTCCTTTTAATTGGCTCTGCAATGACCTCGATAATAATCTGTAAGTAAATGATGATCGAAACTAAGATCATGACTATCCCAATTTGTTGCCGGTTAACTTTCAAATATTGACAAGCAATTAGTGCTCCTGCAATGATTGAAAGTGTATCGAACAAAACTTTGATCAAATGATTGACAATGTTTGGATCCTTTTTTCTTGTTTGACTAACAAAGTAGGAAACAATTAAACTAAAAGCTAAAATTCCGAGTAATACAACACGATAAAGCAAATCTAGCACCCCTTATTTATGATTGGCAAATGGCTCGATTTTGCCGTCGTCTGAATAAACTTGATAAATTTTAGTGAATTTATGCTGACGGTCACTAACTTTAATTTTATAGTACAAGCGGCCATCTTTATCACTATCACGCGCGTTCGATCCACTAACTATAATGTTTTTCTTGAGCTTTTTTTCTTTTTGAACCTTGTCGATCGCCGTTTGGACATTTAATATTTCACCACGCCCACCGGACTTTTTAAAGGTATTATTATTGTAGATAACTTCCTTATTTTTTTTATCAAATATCAATGATATATCAGGGTCATTTTCATCAACATACGACTGCATCTTTCTATTTTTTAAATTGACAGCTTTATCTTTAGATAATACATACTGTCTTTGCCTATCCAAGTCGCGTAGTAAAAAATGCCCATTAACATATTCAATATTAACCGTTTCTGTCTGCTTACTTTGATAAAGAGCACTATCATTGCCATCTTTTTTTACAACAATTTCCTTGACAGGACGTGAACTTACCGTTGTGGCGTTAATTTCTTTGTCTACCACAAAAATAGCTGCTAGTGCAATTAAGCATATTACTCCTCGTACAATTTTTTTGTTCAAAATTTATATGATCCTCCCATTAATAAGAACATGAAATATAATATTCGTAAACCGGTTTCAAAAATTGTATGACAAAACTAACTAAAAAGCTCATTCTTACTTTAAAACCGCTTTTGCCATACAAATGATTTGCATATCCAAGTACACTTAATTTTGTCTTTTTTTTTGATTTTTGTCAATTGTGTCCACACCTACACATTGCTCGTGTTAATATCTTTTCTTGCAACAAATAAGCCAAAACCCCCACTTTTAGGGTGCTAGTTCAAAACATACAATTTGTGATATTTACCTACATTCTCAAAATACGTCTTTTACAAATAATGCAAAACTTATTGTCATAATTAAAGCATCGTGATAGTTTCAACAATCGTTATCAACTGATCGGGTTGCGTATGCCCGTACAAGCTTAATAGATAATATCACAAATGAAAATTATTACATAAATAATTTTAACGGATAGACGAGGGATTCTCAAGTAAGATCGTTGTCCTTTGTAAATTTTGTGTAATTTTATGTAATATAAGCGTATACTTAATAAGTAGCTGATCCATAGATCTGTAATTAATAGCTTTCTTACATAATATTTATAGAGGAGGAAATACCTTTGTGTGGAATTATTGCTTTTAGTGATCCACAGGTGGAACACAAAGAAGAAACAATTAACTCGATGATGAAACTAATTCAGCATCGAGGACCAAATATTGATGGACGTGGTCACTTTACAGACGATAAAGTCGCCATGGGATTTGTTCGTCTCAGCGTGATCGATCTAAAAAGTGGGGCTCAGCCTTTATATAACGAAGATAATTCAATTTTAGTGACCTTTAACGGTGAGATATATAATTACCAGTCCTTACGTGCAGAATTGATCGCAAATGGCCATGACTTTAAAACTCAAACTGATACTGAAGTGCTCTTGCATGGTTATGAAGAATGGGGCATGGCAGGAACTCTAAACAAGATCCGCGGAATGTTTGCCTACTTCATTTATGACACTAATAAACAAACAATGTATGGTGCCCGTGATTTCTTCGGTATCAAACCATTATATTATTACCAGCAAGGTGAAACATTTATTGTTGGTTCTGAAATCAAAGCTTTTATGCGCCACCCTAACTTTAAAATGGAACTCAATAAAAAAGCTGTTAAGCCATATTTAATGAACCAGTACAATGATCTTTCAGAGACATTGTTCAAAAACGTTTACCGTTTCCCTGCTGGTCATTGGTTTGAATATCATGATAATAAATTAATGACCCATAAATACTGGGACGCTCACTACGATATAAATGACGACCGAAGTGAAGAAGAAGTGATCGAAGATATCGACAAGGCCGTCACTGAATCAGTCGGTCTGCATAACATTGCCGATGTTAAGGTCGGTAGTTTCTTATCTGAAGGTGTTGATTCTTCCTACGTCACTTCTGTGTTAAAACCACAGGAAGTCTTTAGCGTTAATTTTGCTAATGGTCCATACGATGAAGCCAGTGTTGCTAAAGAATTAGCGGATGAAAATGGTCTAAACTTCAACGTTGAGACCGTTGATGCAAAAGAAGCATTCAATGATTTTCCTGAAATGCAGTACCATCTGGACGAACCTGATGCTAATCCATCTGTTGTGCCGCTATGGTATCTTTGCCGTTTAGCCCGTCGCAAAGTCACAGTTGCACTTTCAGGTGAAGGTGCTGATGAACTGTTCGCTGGCTACGTTAACTACGGGTTACATTCTAACAATGATAAGATCAAAGCATTTGCTAACAAATTGCATCACATGTCTGACAGCAAGCGTCAAAAAGTAGCTAAGCTTATTAAGAAAATGCCTAATTTCCCTGGTAAAACGCAAATGTATACCTTAGCTGCTAAGCCTAAAGATTTCTATCAGGGTGAATCATGGATCTATGATCCAGC
Source organism: Ligilactobacillus pobuzihii E100301 = KCTC 13174 (assembly GCF_000349725.1). Taxonomy (GTDB): domain Bacteria; phylum Bacillota; class Bacilli; order Lactobacillales; family Lactobacillaceae; genus Ligilactobacillus; species Ligilactobacillus pobuzihii. The sequence goes on along the minus strand of NZ_KB714685.1, from coordinate 83,747 downwards.
TCAGCCTGCGATCTTTACAGATGAACAAGCTAATCGTGTACTTCAAGGTAATTATCAAAACAATTTAACGATCAGCAGTATCTACCAAGACGACTTTGAAAAAGTCAAAGATATCGACGAAGTCAAACAAATGCAATACATTGATTTACATCACTTTATGTTCAGTGATATTTTACAAAAGGCGGATAAGATCTCGATGGCACATTCACTTGAATTACGGGTACCATTCTTGGACCGTGAAGTAGCTAAAGTAGCCAATAATATTCCAACCAAGATGTTATTGAATGAACATGGATCGAAACAAGCCTTCCGTAAAGCTGCCTCAAAACATTTACCAGAAGATTTTGCTAAACGTCCAAAACTTGGCTTCCCTGTTCCAGTTAAAGCTTGGTTGGAAGAAGAGGAATACTGTGACCAAGTTCGTGACTTATTCGAGGAAAGTTGGGTCAACGAGATCTTTAACCAGCGACAGATTTTACGTTTACTTCAGGATAATTACGACGGTAAAATTAATGGTCGTCGTCAGATCTGGACCATTTATACTTTCTTAGTTTGGTACAAATTATTCTTTATTGATTTTGATAAAACTGTTGAAAAATATGGCCATGTTCAACCAGAAGTTAAAGCTTTGATGGATAGTGGTAAATTAGTTTAAAATACAGAAAAAGACATTCTTCCATGCTCACTGAAGAATGTCTTTTTCTATATTCTAAATTTCTAGTTTAGCCTTCAGAGCTGCTGTTAACAATGCGGAAAAATTAATATTTTTTTCTTTACCCATCTTGACCAAGTATTCTGGGATCGATACATTTTTCCTAACAGTCTTAGGGTTATTACGTCGAAATTCATCTATATCGACGCTAACAATTGTTTTTATATCACCTTTTTGGCTGGGAATATCTTCTATTTTTGAAGCCACTGGATATTCTTGCTTATCTTCTAACATTAACCCAATCATTTCACTAGCCATCTCTATTGCGTTCTTAATATCTTTTCCCTGGGTAAAGCCACTCTCAATGTCGGGAACTTCAACAAAATAGTCATTTTTTTCTGGATGTAACACCACTGGGTAAACCAACAAATTTTTCATGTTAATATCCTCCTCGAAAAATCAGTAACCTATCTTATTTTATTTAAGTCCTGCTCGTTTCAAAACACTTTGCTCTAGACCATTTCCAAGTTCTTTTGCATGAATAGGGATAGGTATTGAAACTTGCGTTTGAGGATTATACATCTTTAGATGAGAACCTCGCTGTGACTTTTCTTTAAAACCATTAGCTTTAAGTAGTTTAACCATTTCTCTTGGTTTCATTGTCATAATTAGACTTCCTTCACTAACTACGAGTATTATACACAATATTAAGTATTGTAGCTAAGTATTAAATTTTGACACCATAATATATATACGCTAAAGCCTGAAAAATTTGCGAAAAAAAACTACAGCAAGTTTTACTTTACTGTAGCTTAACCATATCTTCAATAATCTAACTTAAAATTCATTGATTTATCCTATTAATTCAAAACCGTCTTAATGTTGGCAAATTCGTATATACCCCAGTCACTTAGCTCACGACCATAACCAGAATCTTTCACACCGCCAAATGGAACTTCAGCTTGTTCATCTAAGATCCGGTTAACCGCAACTTGACCCGTTTCGATCCGCGAAGCTAATTTATTGCCATGTTCAGTATCAGCAGTATAGATGGCACCACCTAGACCATGACGAGAATTATTAGCGAGTTTAACCATCTCATCTTCTGAACTGACCCGATAGATTTGAGCTACCGGACCAAAAAGTTCTTCTTCATACATCGGATTATCAGTTTCCATACCAGTTAAGATCAATGGTGAAAACTGAAATCCTGGCCCATCTGTAGGTGTTGGATCACCATATAAAACCTTAGAACCGCCAGCGATCACTTTTTCAACTTGTTCTTGCAGCTGATCTTTAGCACTTTGCGATGACAGTGGTGCTAAAGTCGTCTTTTCATCCAAAGGATCACCAAATTGATACTTATCAAATTCCTTTTTGACCTTATCTAGAAATTCATCATAAACTTCGTCACTAACTAAATAACGTTTAGCAGCTGTACATACTTGTCCTGCGTTAGATAAACGAGCCTGTGCAGCATCTTTAGCCGCTTTGTCGATATCTGCATCTGCTAGGACCGCAAAAATATCTGTGCCACCTAATTCAAGTGTAGATTTCATCAGATTCTTAGCAGCTTTGGCGGCTAAATTCCGCCCCGCTCTTTCTGAACCGGTTAAAGCAAAACCCTGTACACGAGGATCATCAATTATGTGGTCAATCTGTTTATGACTTGCAAAAGCATTAGCGAATGCACCCTGTGGAATGCCCACTTTTTGACAAGCATCTTCAAACGCCTGTGCAGGCTGAGGAACAATGCTTGCATGTTTTAAGATCACTGGGTTACCCAACATAAAGTTTGGTGCAAAAACACGCATTACTTGGGTAAAAGGAAAATTCCATGGTTCAACTGCCAAAATGGTCCCGATACCAGAAAATTCAACATGGGCCTGGTCACCGACTGAAAGTTTATTATACTTTTGCGGCTGTAGTAGCTCAGGTCCCTCTTTAGCATAGTAACGTGCATAGTTAATAATACTCTTAACTTCAGAACGTGATTCATTGATCAATTTCCCCATATTAGTAGACGATAAACGTGCATAATCATCTAAATGTGCCTCAAACTCATCGGCTAACTTATTTAACAAATCAGCACGCTTATCTAACGACTCTTTTTGCGCCTGATGATAATATTCTTCCGCTTGCTCTAAAATATGACTAATTTGTTCATCAGTTGCAGTAGCAAATGTTTGAATTGTTTCACCATTGTGTGGATTAACGGCAGTATATGCCATAAATAAATGCCTCCTTAAAAGCACAGAAATCCTCAGTTCTTACTACACCTATAGGTTAACAATTCATAATTTAACTGACAAAGAAATTGTTTAAAAAAGCCACTGCCCTCAAAAGAGAACAATGACTTAAACATTAAACTATATTTTTATCTTACACGAACTGCGTAGCTGTCGCCCCAGTATTTGAGGTTAGAAGTGCGTACACCATCATTAGGGTTTTGTGCAGAAATAAAGCTATTATTACCTGTATAAATACCAACATGTCCTCCACCATTAGTGATGATCAAATCACCAGGTTTAGCTTGGCTAGTTGAAATACGTGTACCGGCATTTGCTTGTGCCTGGCTTGTTCTTGGAAGTTTCTTGCCATATTTATTGAAAACATATTGTGTAAAACCTGAGCAGTCAAACCCTGCAGGAGTTGTTCCTCCATAAACATAGTTAGAACCTGTAAATGTATTTGCGTAACCTACAACTGAACCGTAGTTTGCACTACCGGCATTGTTGTTGGTAGCACGTGTTTGTGGTTGAGCTTGACTTCTTGTGTAGTTTTGAGTACTTTGACTTCTAGTATAACTTTGGTTATTTTGAGTACCATTATTGTTATAATTAGCAGCCTGGCTGTTCTCACCATTATTAGATTGTGTTTGATTATTAGCTTGGGCTGAATAGTTATTAGCAACTGCTTGAGACTGACTTTGGGCTGATTGTCCTTGAGTCTGTGTAGCAGATTGAGTCTGATTTTGTGAAGTTACTTGAGCTTGATTGCTTTGTTCAGCAACTGCTGGTTGACTTTGAACGTTAGCAACTTTAACTGCACCATTGACTTGTAATTTCTGTCCAATTTGTAAAGCTGAACCTGTTAAATTGTTAGCCTGACGCAACGCTGCCACAGAAACACCAGTGTTTTGAGCTATTGTATAAAGTGAATCTCCAGCCTTTACGGTATATGTACTCTTGGCTTGTGTTGGTGTACTTTGTTTAGCTGGTGTAGCTTGTTCATTCTGGTTACCAGAAACATTAAGATTTTGGCCAACAGTGATCAAATGTGAGTTAGTATCGATATGATTTAATTTTTCGATTGATTTAATTGAAACACCATATTTTTGTGACAAATCCCACACGGTATCATTTGCAGCAACCTTATGTGTTGTTGCAGCATCAACACTAGCTGAAGCCATAAATAAACTAGCAGCACCCACAGTACCGACTAAAAGTTTTTTAACTGAGTTATTCAAATTAGCAACTCCTTAATTTTTATTTGTTATTTTTTATACAAGATATATTGTAACGCTTTTATTAAAAATGTCTATAATATTTTCGTTACATTTTTTTAAATAATGTAACAAAACGGTTAAAAATGTCATTTTAACAATCAAAAAATTCTGACATGAAACTCTTTATATCGTTTCATACCAGAACTAATCTTATATTATTTCATCATCATCGCTAAATTTATTATTTGTATCCGTTAAACTACTATATTTAGTTTGCTTTATTTCTGTGGCAAGCGCTAATAAAAACAGTGGAAAAAGAAATACAAAAACTGCAGTATATCGAGTATAACCTTGAACGACTGGACCGGCAATTAAAGTTAATAACAAGAAGAAAGCAGGCATCATTAGATAGGCAGTCCGTTTCAGTTTAAACTTAATGGCTAGAGCAAACATAAAGAATGACCCAATAATATAAACAGCTGGATTATCCAGTAATCCCACTAAAGGAAGCCGATCAAACATCTGGAAATATTGTATTTTTATTTCCTGCCATGACCAACGTGTCTTTGAATTCGTCAGCTTGTACTTTTTATAAAATTGATTTCTGCTGTCTGATCCCGGACGATAACCAGCATTTATATGCTTAAAGGAAAATTCATTTTTATCAAAAGGTGAAATTAAAGATATATTTTGCTGGATAGTTGCCTCAAAATATATGACTGGGTGTTGTGTAAACTCATACAGCCATGTTTTAAAATAATTTTTCATCTCAATTGGTGTTGCCTTTTCATTGAAATAAAATTTCACACTATTGGAAAGCAATGGATCATACCTTTTTCCAATATTATTGGTCTCTAGTACACGGTCTATATTTTTCAACTCAGATTTCGTCATATCATCTTCATGATACTTGATATATCTTGCCGTTTGTTGAAAAGGCAAGGATAATGCTTCTCTCTTTAAAGTTGAATTGTCGGCATGATATGCATTAGCTAGTCCGGAATCAATGCCTTTAAAAGCAAAAATAGACAAAGCTAAGGCTAAAAGAGTAGTAAACTTAACATATTTATTATTTTTGAATGCCCTTAAAACTAGAGAATATAAAATAAATAATGCTATTACGTAAATAACATTTTTTCTAAATAACAAAGCTATAGTTGCCCAAATAAATTCATTTAATACAATAAATTTGTACTTCTTTGGTTCTTGGTTAAACAAAGAAAACCCTAAATAAAAATTAAACAAAAGAAATGCTCCAGAAAAAATCACATCTTTTGTAGCAAGTGTAAAGAGGCTTAATATTATTGGTAATGTCCCTATCAAAAAAACCAAGCCTATTGATATGCGCCTGTCCTTAACGAATATTTGAAATAAAGTTACAATTATTGCCAGCGCCCCAGCTAATATAATCGCTTGTACCAGTATCCCTAAAAAAATCCCAAGTTTTGCAGAACCTAAAAAATTACCTAACTCAAAAAAATAATTCAAAAATAAAGTCGAAGTAATTGGGTGTTGCGTTACAAATGGTGTATACCCGTGGAATTGTAATAATTGGGACAAAGCATCAAAAATAACCATCCCTGGATAATCAATTACTAAAACTGGTATCCACATAGCCAATATCAAACCTGTGTTTTCAAGGAAAACGGCTCTTTTAGTCTTAGGCTTGGTGTGTTGTCTTGTAGTTTTATTAGAGCTATTAAAGTCAATCATACTCGATAACTTAACTACGGCCAACTCAAAATACTTTTGTAACGTATTATAGAATATAAACCAACTAGTAAAGGTACAAACCGTCTTAATTAACTGTACGTCATCTTTAACAAGAAGATAAAAGTATGAAGTCTCAGTTTCACCCAATCGCAAAGAAAACGAAAATCTGAAAACTATCCCCAAACTTAAAATCGCGGATAAAAATAGTTGTAATTTTGAGAGTTTAAAATCTGCAATTTTGTCAACATTTGCAAGCAAGAAAAAAACACCAACTAATACTAACCCGTCCACTACCGTGAGCGAACTAACTATACCAGCCATTTCATGAAAAAAATGATAAATAAATTTGAGAGGCTTTGAATTAATTTGATTGTAAACTGTTGGATCCATCTCCATTGGCATGAGTTTATTACTCAAAAAGACTGTCAATAAAAGTGAAATTAAGAAATATCCAACCTTTTTTTTCATACGCATTGACTTCCTAACTTACTTAAAATTATTAATTAGATAAATTCAGTTTATTTCTGCTTAAAAATATATAATTTACTGAACACGTAATTAGAAATAACTACAAAGATATTATCTAAAACCTTTACTAAAAAAGAATCCCAGTTTAATAACGAAATTCCGACGTACGTAATAACGATATCCATAATCAAAGTAATACCCCTAAAAAAGAAAAACGATAGCATTTCACTTATCGTTGCCTTCAAACCTTGATAACTACTACCAAAAACCCAAAACTTATTCGAAAAATACGCTACTAACACAGTTAGGATCCAAGCAACTACATTACCAACTTGATAATTTCCTCCAAAATATATCCAAATCATGAAAACACCAATATTGATAATTGTAGTAACTACACCCCAAAATAGATAAGCAATTACTGACTTGTATTTCTGGAACATACTTCTAATCATCTTTTGTAATATCCTCTTTTATCAGCCTATCCGTATTGATTTGTTGAAGCTTAAATTCAAATTCTTGTTTATCTTTTTGATTCACTGAATCCAACACTAACCCCGCTGAATACAAGATCAAGGAAGCGACGACCATAAAACCACACATTACCATTGTTGGCATATTTTGCACCATGCCAGTATGGATATAAGGTAGCCAAACTTTCGGCAAGAAAAAGGCCGCAGATATTATTATCAACAAAAGAGAAACAATGCTATAAAAATTATAAGGATGGAAATTTCGGTACAAAGAGAAAACTTTACGCAAGACTTTAAAGCCATCACTATACGTATTTAGTTTTGATTCGCTTCCCTTTGGACGATCTCGATAATCAATTATGCAATTTTCGACGGACAAATTATTTTCAATAGCAAAAATACTCATCTCCGTTTCAATTTCAAATCCTTTTGCTAAAACAGGGTAAACCTTAACAAATTGAAAACTAAAAGCACGGTATCCAGTTAAAATATCTCTGATATTACTCTTAAATAGGTGATTAATTGTTCCCCGAACCAAGACATTACCGATATTATGAAATGGTCTTTTATTCTCATTGAAATAACTCGAAGATAAACGATCACCTACGACCATATCTACGTTTTTATTTGTTACGAGATCCATCATTTCAGGGATTGCATCAGTCGGATAAGTATCATCGCCATCCAACATGATATAACAGTTAGCATCGATTTCACGAAACATCCTGCGGATAACGTTTCCCTTTCCTTGCTGGTACTCACGTCTAACTATTGCTCCAGCTTTTCTTGCTTCTTCAACGGTATTGTCAGTCGAATTGTTATCATAGACATAAATTTTGACTCCAGATATGTACTTCGTTGATTCCTTACAATCTTGAACAACTTTTTTTATCGTAATACCTTCATTGTAACAAGGAATTAAAATCGCTAAATTATTCATTTACACATCCCCTTATCAACCAAAAGTTAACTGCCGTTAGTTAATTGTTAATAACGTTTAGTATCTTAATACTTAAATTGGAAACATAATTGAATCGATCAATTCGATCACACGCTTTGTTGACTTACCGTCTGTAAATTGGTAGACCTTATCAGTAAACTGCCTGCGCTTTTGCTTATTCAAATCAGAATCAGCTACTTCAATAGCACCAGTCAGTTGACTTTGATCACGTACAACCACACCAGGAAATTCTGATTCGTAATCGATATTAAGTCCTGGCTTACGCGCATATTTATCCAGATCAGGCACATAAGCAATTGTTGGCTTATCAAAAGCCATCCAGTCTATCGTAATAGCTGAATAATCAGTTATCAACAAATCAGTCACACAAAAAATATTTGAAATCAACTCGTCCTTGATAAAAAGAACATTAGGATCATTTGCATATACTGAATTTGAAATTAATGGATGAGCCTTATAAATAAGGATATAGTCGTTACCTAGCTCTTGACGAAGGTACTTTAAATCGATTTCTGCCTCATTAAATTGTGTCCCAAATCTTCCCCGAAAAGTCGGAGCATAAGTAACGACTTTTTTGCCAACCAACTGAGGGTACTTTTTTAACAATCTCAACTTAGTCTGTCTAGTAAAATTCGCATCAAAGTTTTTATCATTATCAGGTATCCCAGTCACCACCACCTGGTCTTCTGGAAGATTAAAAGCCTGAGAATAGATTGTCTTAAAAAAAGCTGAATTTGCCAAAGCATAATCATAATGTTGAATGACATAATCGCGCTCAACTTCATTGCCAAATTTCTTTAAAGCTCCAGTTGCGTGCCACAGTTGCAAAACCTTGACCTGACTCTTATGTGGAAATTTTGACACTACAAAATTATTAAAATCTAAGATAACTAACCGCGAACTTTGAATCAAGAACAACTGACGAATACAAGCTAACCCATATTTTATGTTACCCCAAAAAGAAGGTTCAAGTTTAAACAAAACTGTCTGCAAATCATAATCTTCTTTAGTCTCAAGTTGATCATAAATCAACTTGAAATCCTTGGATAAATGATCATGTTCTAACGAAATAAAAGTTATCCGCCTAGAATGAACTCTTTGTAACAAAGCAAAAGGATAAAAGATAGCTAACAGAGCAGTTAAAATAATTGACTTAAGTTTCATCAAATACCTCCTCGATAATTTTGGCACTTGATCTACCATCATTCCACAAGTTAAATTTCTGGTTAAATTTAGCCAATCGCTCATAGTCAAAATCACCATGTTTAATTTCTGCTAGTAACTCATCTTCCGTTCTATCAATATCATTAGGCAAATCATCGGGGACGTTTAAATAAAATCCTCGTAACTCACCTTCGTATTCGTCAAAATCATACATATAAAAATATATTGGCCGATTAAGTACTGCATAGTCGAAAAAGACACTAGAATAATCAGTCACTAAAACATCACTCATCAAATATGCATCATTAATATCAGCATTAGCGCCCATCAGAAAAACAAAATCTGTTAAATCATCAGGGACTTCATAGTTGCTAGCAATCAAATAATGTGGTTTAAAAATCACCACATAGTCGTCACCCAAAGCAGAATACCACTTATGAAAATCAACTTGTAATTCAAAAGTATAGCCGCTTAAAGCAAAAGAATTGTCACGCCAAGTCGGTGCATATAAAATTACTTTTTTATCAGCTGGGATACCAAATTCTTCTTTTAATTTAGCAATTTTGCTTTGACTATTTTGGACCAGACAATCAACTCGTGGGTAGCCAGTTTCCAGCATCTTTCCTTTTGGAAAATTGAAAGCACTTGAAAAAACTTCACTAGAAAAGGCGTTCGGAGAAACTAAATAATCCCAGTGTCGGCTATCATTATCATAACTCGTTACCATTTGGTCATAAGTCTGTCGACTACGGTAATAAGTCGAACCATTATCCGCAATGTCATGGCCTAAACGCTTTAATGGTGTTCCATGCCAGGTCTGCAAATAAACTTGGGAAGATTTTTTGTAATAATAAGGAGCCATTTTAGAATTAAAAAGCCAGTATTTAGCTTGTAACAACACGTAAAAATACTTGAAGGAATTGAATTTAACTGTTTCGGCTCCTTCTATTTTTCTAGGAGACTTAAAAGCCCACACAAAACGGTAGTCAGAAAATTTTGGCTGTTCTTTCATATATTCAAATAAATAACGCGGACTATCAGAATATGACTTTCCACCAAAGGATACAAACAACACTGTTTTTGGCTCCACCTTTATAAAGGGTGCCAATACTCTTAAAAAAAGTGCCATTGTGTACCTTAGAACATATAATTTAATAAAACTTAAGACCTTCATTTTCTACCTCTTTTATTTAGTAACTAATTTTTATTCATAACTATGTGACTTTCCGAAAACTTTTTTGGCAACTTTAGATACTATCTTTTTAAACATTGACTCAAAAGGATAACCTTTTTCCCAACGTTGAACTGCCTTATTGATTCTCTGCGAATTGTGCTGATCAATATAGTCAAAATACTTTTGTTGATAAGAACTAACGTTAACAACTTCTGCACCATTAAAAAACTTCCCTATTTGATCTAATAGCGAACTGGAATTTTTAACGATCAATCCAGTTAAATCTTGGTTAAAATCAAGATAGCTTCCCTGTAATTTTTCATATTCTTCTTGATCAAATTGGAACAATAACACGGGAATACCATAATACAAGGCATCCCAAGTAATACTACTATAATCAGTGATCAAAAGCTCACTAGATTTTAGTTCACGATCAATCGAAATCTCACTCTGATGCATCACTTTAATGAGATCATCATCTGACTGAAAGTATTTTTCAAATCGAACAAATTTAGGATGCATCATGAAATGTAGCGTATAGCCAGACTCGCTTAAGATTTTTTTTATTTTATCAGAATGTAATAATTTAGAGTATGCTTGATAAAAGTCGCTTTTCAAAAATTGTTCATCATCTAAAAATTCCAGCTGAACGCGCCAAGTCGGCATCACAAAAATCTTCTTTTGCTTTTTCTCTCTTCTCGGGTTATCCCAACGCGCTAGGCCAGTCACAACAACATTTTTCGTTTTATACCCAAGAAAATCTGTCACGATCTTTTTTTCTACTTTTGAACTGGTAATAAAAAGGTCTGCATGGTTCATTTTGTCATCAGCAAAGAAAGCGTGTGGTACTTGCTTTAAACCTAAGACGCCGTGTTGCAAAAACACAAATGGCTTGCGATTAATCAAAAATTTAAAAACACTCTGATTATGACGCCAAGCATAAGCATGCATCTTTGTTTCTGAAGCAATAAAATACTTGGAAGCCATAATCAAAATTAAATGCTTCAAACTCATAAAATAAACAATGTGTTTTTTATAAGGTAACACATTTTTAAGATCAGGCGAATCTTTTCTAATCACATAAAATAAATGATTGTTTGGAACATGTTTTTGAACATAAGAAAAATAATAAAAGGAATTATCACGTGCATAATTTGAAAATTTTTCATAAATTAACTTGGTATCCCTATAATACCAATAAACAAATGGCATACATAAACAGGCAACAAACTCTTTAAACTTAGCAGTATTTGTATCATAACAATCTTTCTCTCGTACCTGAAATGCCAAAACGCCCCCAGCAGCAAAATACTCTGTAACCACATACGAATGTTTTGTGTGCTCAACGCTTTGATGCTTTAAGTTAAAAATATTTGTCGAAAGCCGCTGAAAACTCGATTTAGCCGATAAAGCCTGCGCCTCAACAACCCCATCTGCACCCACATATTCCAATAGAAGATCATAATAAAGGTTCATAGGAGATAATGTCGTTGCATCGATTACAAAAGCTACACCATCACCAGTTATCTCTTGAGGCGTTATTTTTAAAGAATACGTTTCATCCTTACGAGCTTTTACATACAAAACTGGATCATTTAACAATTGAACTTTATCAATTGTCAGCTTAATTAAATTATCTACATTTTTAATACTATTAATTTTTATTTTTGTCACTTTATTTATAATCCTCACCTAATAAAAATATTTAGGTCGATCCAGTCTAAAAGGTTAAAATAAATATATTTCCTCCAACATTGGATAGCCTAAATAAGTTATTCAAACTATATTTAAATTTAACAAATATATTCAGGACGTCAGTATGAATACCAAAAGTTTATAAGTAGTCTGAAATGCGATCACGTATTTTCATATGTGTGTTAGCGGCAATGATCAGAAGAAATAAAGTTATCAAAACAAAACCTAAGTTAAACATTCCTTTATCCCAAAACCACTCTCTGCCAAAAGCAATATCACGAAATCCCTCAATTAAATAATAGAAAGGATTGATCAATTGCGCTTGAATAAACAAATTAGGTATTACACTGAAATGACCTAAATCAAAAATTACCCCAGAACCATACATTAAGAATCTAAAAATGTAGTTCAAAAAGAATTTAAAGTCCGGAAAAACTACTTCAATCGAAGAACAAAGTAATGACATTGAAAGTGAAAAAATAATCAACAGTGGAAAATAAAAGAAGATCTGCAACCAATAAATAGATGGATAATAGCCATAAAACATTGCAATAACTAAACCGCCACCAACCATAATAGAAAATTCTGTCAGAAAGCCAACCATTGAAGAGGTCGGCATAATGCTGACTGGAAATTTCATTTTAGCTGTTAACTTGAATTGTCTAGTTACGCTTTTTGAGCCAACAGTGATCACGTGTTGCATAAAAGTATAAACTCCCATACCAATAAACATCCAGGCTAAAGGTGGCAAGCCATCTGGAGCAGTCCGGTGCATCAACACGCCAAAAATCAAATAATTAATTGCTAGTTGCACTAACGGATCTAAAATTTCCCATAATCTACCAAATTTATTCTGCATTGAAGTACTTTTCGTACTATACTGTGACAAATTAACCGCCACACGAAAATATTTAATTTGTTCCTTGATGTAAAGAATTGCATCTTTCATTATTGATCTGCTCCATCTACTAGTTGTTGTATTGTTTCATTACTCTGATCACCATTTTTCATTGCCAATTCCGTATGCTGTGGTTTCTTATCTGCGAAATCAATAATAGCAACGGGGCTACCCTTGATCTCTATAACGTCGCTACTCTTAATTTCCGATGATTTTTTTTCTTTAAAGAGCCGCTCCGTCAAAAATTCTCCCGGATGTTTTATTGATTCTATCAATCTTGTATCACTAATAGACACAAGACCTGTCCATATAAAGCCAAGTAAACAAAACCAAACTACAACTTTTGAGAGTAAAGATAATTTATGACTGTCCTTATTCTTTTTAAGATTTTGGGTGACCTCTTGTTTCTCCGCTTCGGACATATTGGGATCTTCGCTAAGAACATCCTTTTTTAATTGATTTACTGAATAATCCATTTGCTTTTGTCTTTGTTTATCTTTATATATTTTTTGCTCTTTTCGCGAAAGTTTTTTAAACCAATTAGCAAATTTATTATATTCTGGTAAAATTTCTTCCGGTGTACCATACGCCTTAACTTCTCCATAGTTCAGCCAAATGACACGATCACACCATTCTTTGATCGTTCGCATGTCGTGAGATACAAGTAAAATGGTTTTCCCTTGATCGCGAAATTCAAACATTCTCTTCCGAGATTTATCCACAAAAGTCTTATCACCTACTGACAGGCCTTCGTCAACGATCATAATATCTGGATCTTGATGAACCATAATTGAAAATCCAAGCTTTGCTTTCATACCAGATGAATATGTTTTTACTGGTTGATCTATAAAAGGACCTAACTCCGAAAATTCAATAATATCATCCATTTTGTTATCAATTTCTTTATTCGACATACCAACCATCAATGCTTTTAACCGGATATTTTCACGTCCTGAAAGATTTCCTTGCATACCCGCGTTGGCTGCGATAATTGAAACATCACCATTAATTTCAACTTGGCCGGTAGTTTGCGAAATTTGTCCACTAATGATATTAGATAATGTTGATTTACCAGCCCCGTTTAAGCCAATTACACCAACACACTCACCGTTACGGATCTCAAAACTAATATTTCGCAATGCCCAAAAATCCTGGTCTTCTTTGTTTGAAGAACTAACTAATGACCTAGCCTTATTTTTAGTGTTTTTAGCTGGTAATAACTCAAATTTTTTGGTCAAATATTCAGCTTTAATTTTTATTTTGTCAGAATTCATAATTTTCCTATCCTCTAAAATACTCCCTCAAATTTTCTTACAAGGGGATCTCTAATTTAATTAATTACTTTTCCTACTAGTCCAAAGTCCATCGTTAACCATTTTAACGCATCACCATAAAAAACAGAAGAAAATTTTAAAAACTTAAACAATATACAAAGCACATACAAGCTTTCCCTAATTTAAAACGTTAGCTAAAAACTCCCTATTCTAGTAGTACATACTAAATAGGGTGAATAAAAATCATACTTTTAAAATTTAAATTTTGAACAACACCAATTAAAATTACATTATTTTACACGAAAATATAAAAAGTTTTTATCCCTACCTGCACGTTTATATTTTGCAGCAATGACTCTCTTTGCTTTATTATATAATTTCTTATTACTATTTTTTATATCAGACAGCCTAATTCTAAAGCAAGACAATTTTTCAAAATTTATTGCTCCCTGAGCTACGTTTTTAACTTCAAGAACGGCTCCACCTTTTGGCAAATCATCACAGTCCTTAATAACATCTAGGTCATTTTGTATCAATAAACGGTTAATATAACTCAGTTGAATTGGTACAGTTTTACCATTAAAATCACCATGATCAAATAAATCATACCCTAAATCTAATAAAGAAAACTTATTTAATGGTAACCTTAAATGTGAAGAAAAAGTAAGACCTACATTACTAGTAGACAGAATAAAACCTTCATCTTTGGGTCTGGAATAATTATTTAAAGCATTTGACACTTTATCGGTCAAATCAATTTCTCTAACCCCACCTACAAAATGCGAATCAAAGGGATAATACCACTGTGTATCGTTTATCACCGGATCAGCGCCAACAAATTTGTAGTTTCCTAAAGCACCGTGCAAAACAGCACCTGTTCCTCCACGAGAAGCACCATAAATGACAATATTGTCTGTAGAAACGTTATAATTTTGCGCAATTTTAAAAATCAATTCCTGGATTCTTTGTTCGTAATCTGGGAAATTTTTTGTACTAGTATAAAAACTTCCACCTATTAAATTTATATCTCCAATTTCTAAAATATAAGTATTTTTAGCTATACTATCTTTTAAATTTCTAAAATCAAATTGAAAATTCCTCTTGAAGATAGAAGTTTTCTCATGTACACCAAAACTTAACATACGTACTAAAAGATGATTTTCAAAATACTTCTTGCTTTCCTTTGGCGAAATTATACGGTAATGAACTCCTTCATATATAGGGAACTGGCTCTTAAGCTCTGTTCTTTTAACAAATCTATATGCAGACCCTCTGTTGCCATGAAGAACATAGTCTTGACCTGCCAAGGCCAAGGCAATTCTCCTAGCAGGAATATTTTTTTCAAAAACTCGCATACTATTTTTTCTATTATTAGGAACATTTAATAAAACAACATCTTGTTTTAACTGTGAAATATCTTCATCAATATTTGCATCAATCGTTTTAATAGTTGGTCCTAGAGTATACTTTTGAGCTATCATTTCAATTTGACACTGAACATCAGTATAATAATTTTGGTTATATAGATAATACCAATTCTCACCACTTGGAAAGTTTACCTCTGCCGCACTATTTTTCTGATCAAATCTCAATAAATCATAGCCTTTTTCAGCAAGTCTACGTTCTAAAGCTCCTAAATTTCTATTGTATCCGTTAATCTTTTTTTCAGATAATCCGTACTTATCATGATCATATTCGTCCTGGATAACGCCATCTTTTGACATATGATTTGGTAGTCTCATACTATTAAAAACTAGTTTTGTTTTTGGAGATATTTTTTTTACTCTCTTTTCAAAAGTTTCCACTTCTTCTACCAACTTTTCAACATAGTTAGTTGTTTTTGTGTTAAAGAGAACAGTATTTTCAGGCATTGAATCGGTTAGTCTAAAGTTGCGTGTAATTAATGTTTTTTCTCCTGAGTTAAAACTACCAAAATAAATATCTGAAAACATATCAAATACCAATAAATCTGGTTGAAAATTTTTCAATTTTTCCCAAAGTCCAACTTCAAAATCCCAACTTAAAAATTCATATAAATCACTATTTTGCTTGACAGTATCTGCATATTTTTTTATGTCTCCATAATTTGATAAAAAATGACCCAGAGTATAAAACTCTTTAACCTTTTGGACATTATAATTTCCATTGTATACTTCATTAATTTTTTGATCAAAAATATAAGTAGACGCAGGAGAGCCCATTGTTAAAATTTTCAGTGAACTATTTTTTTTAGATAATTTAGACTTCATTTCACTAAAATCGCTCGTTATTTTTTTTATAAAATTTGGCACATGTTTTTTTTTGGAAGAACCGGTACCACTTTCACTATATAAATTTTCCCTCATAATTTATAAACCACCTTAAAACCGATCAAGAATTATCACGTTCAGTATACTTAAAGATGTTCCATATATCCATAATGTCATTAAGAATTAAAAACTTATTCAATATGATTAGCTAAGCACATTGAATGGGGACATATGATGTACCTCAATAGATGTTATTTACTATTTATAAAGTAGTATAATATTCAAAGAAATCATCTGTTCGTATATGCTTATATTCATTGTAGATATTTTTCATGGCTTTTTCATACTCAAGCTCGCTGGAACTTTTAATGTCATCTAAGCGAATCCTAAAATTTTCTATCTTGTCAAAGCTAATTGCATTTTTAGCAAGGTGTTTAATTTCAAGAACAACTCCTCCAACTGGTAAGTCTGCATTACTATCTATCACATTTACATTGTCTTCCATTAATAAACGATTGATAACACTTAATTGGATAGACACAGTTTTGCCATTAAAACCAGGATGCTTATACAAATTCATACTTAAATCTAATAAAGTAACTTTTTCTAGTGGAAGTCTTAAATGTGAAGAAAAAGTAACACCAACATTACTTGAAGATAGTATTACTCCATCAGAACTCGCACGTTTATAATTTTCCAATGAAGACCTTACTTTTTCAGTTAAATCGACTTCCCTAACTCCTTCAATAAAATGAATATCAGAATCCTTATACCAAGGCATATCATTAATAACAGGATCCGCAGCTACAAACTTATAGTTTCCTAAAGCTGCGTGGATAAAAGCACCTGTTCCTCCACGAGAAGCACCGTAAAGTACAATTTCATCCTTTTTAACATTATATTTTTCAGATATAAATCGAATTAACTCTTGGACTTGCTCCTCATAATCTGGAAAGTTTTTTGTGTTCGTATAATAACTTCCGTTTATTAAATTGATATCACCG
The DNA here is from genome assembly GCF_000349725.1 of Ligilactobacillus pobuzihii E100301 = KCTC 13174. GTDB lineage: Bacteria > Bacillota > Bacilli > Lactobacillales > Lactobacillaceae > Ligilactobacillus > Ligilactobacillus pobuzihii. Next base: position 66,574 of record NZ_KB714685.1, on the reverse strand, counting down.
ATCTCTAATATATATGTGTTTTTAACAACACTATCTTTTAAAGTTTTAAAATCACGCTGAAAATTTCTACCAAGCATCGAAGTCTTATTATGGGCGGTAAAACTAAGCATTCTCACAAGCAATCTATTACTCCAGTATTTTTTATCTTCTTTAGGTGGAATAACTCGATAATGAACATCTTTATATTTTGGATAATTAGTATCCAACTCCGTTCTTTTAACGAAACGATAAAAAGTTCCCATATTTCCATGAAGGATATAGTCATGTGCAGATAATTTCAGGGCAATTTTTTTAGCTTTCTTATTTTTTTGAAATACTTTTAAATTTTCCTCCGAACCAGGTACATTCAAAAAAACAATTTCTTGGTTGATTTCTTCGATGTTCATTTGGGAATCTTCATCTAAAAATAAAATCGTTGGCCCTAAATTGTAACTTTGAGCTAAAACTTCAATTTGGCTCTGAACATCCGTATAGTAGCTTTGATTATAAAAATAATACCACTGCTCTCCAGTAGGAAAGTTCACTTCCGCTGCACTATTTTTCTGATTAAATTCTAAAACATGAAAGCCCTTTTCTCTTAATACCTTATCCAATTCTTCCCAATGGCGATTATAACCGTTAATTTTGTTAACCGAAAATTTATATACACTACGGTAATATTTTGTTTTAATAGCTCCATCTTTAGACATATGAATGGGAAATTTTGCACCATTAATAATCAATTTCGTATTTGGCGAAATCTCATGTACTCTTTTTTCAAAACATTCAACCTGTTGTGCCACCGTTTCAATATAATCAGAACTCTTAGTGTTAAAAATTGTAGCGTCGTCAGGCACTGAGTTCATTAGCCTAAAGTTTCGAGTAACCATAGTTCCATCTTTTAATTTCAAACTACCAAAATAGATTTCTGGAAATAAATCTAGTACTAATAATTCAGGTTGGAAATCTCCTAACTTCGCCCAAAAGTTGTCCTCAAAATTCCAACTTAAAAATTCGTACAATTTTTCATTTTTTTTAAAAATTTCCGCAAATTTTTTCACATCTTTATAACGTGATAAAAGATGGCCTAGAGTATAAAATTCTTTTACCGTCTGGACATTATAATTCCCGTTATATATTTCATTAACTTCCTGTTTAAAAATATATGTGGACGCCGGAGAGCCCATAGTTAAAATCTTCATCAATTTAACCCCTTTGCTAACTTCACCTTAAGCATACTGATTTTATTTAATTAATTTTAACGAAAGTTTCTTAGAATATTCTAAGTTCTTCAAAGCTATTATTGAAGCTTTTTCTCAAATTCACGAACTGCCTCAAACGTACGCTTTGAATTATTATGGTCAGCATATTTAAAGAACTTATTCCTTAAAGGTGAATATTGTGGATTTTCCTTAAAGCCATTATTGATATAGTATTGGATAGCACCTAGCAATTCGTCAACATTTGCGACTGAATCACCAAACAAATCCTTATCAAAATCCATATAAGTCCCCTGATAACGTTCATAATCGTCCCGATCAAATTGGAAGAACACGACTGGCTTTTTCATATAGAAAAATTCAAATGAAACACTTGAATAATCAGTAACTAGCAAAGAACTCTCCATCAACATTTCATTGATTTTTACATCCCCAAATTGGTGTGTTTGGATATGTTCTCCATGAATCGTAAATTTGTCACTGTATTCACTAAACTTAGGATGTAACATAAAATGTAAAACAATATTATTTTTTTCCAACATTTTATCCAATTTTTTGGATTCAAGCAGTTCTTTATAATGCTTAAAATAATTACTTTCAATAAATTCCTTCTCAGGGATACCATCCATCCAAGAACGCCATGTCGGCATGACAAAAATCTTCTTGGCTCCAGTCTGTGATTTATCCTGAAGCACATCCCACCGTGTAAGTCCTGTCACCATAATTTCAGACTCATCAAAACCAAAATTGTTGTGAATTATACCCTTCTCGAAATCAGATGAAACAGCAAATAGAGATATTGCTTTATTTCTCCGCTTATTAAATACATAATCAACTCGTTTAAGAGCAATTACTCCATGTTGTAAGAAGATAAATTTCTTTCTATTTAAAATATTATGCAAACGTCCCTTTTGAATCCGAATATCATAACTATGACCCTTAGACTCAGAAGAAATCATTAATTCTGCTCCAAACATATAAAGCATATACTTAAAGCTCATAAATTTTAAAATTTTATCACTTTGATACTTGATGTCTTCATAGTCCGGAGAATCCCTTTTGATCACGAAGTAATAATTATCCTTTTTATTATTATTGTAACAATAATTAAAAAACTGGTAGCCATTATCTTGCGCAACCGCTGCATTTTTCTCATAACCAATCCAAATTTTTTTCTTTTCTAATTGTCTCTGGAATAGACGGTATACAACATACGCAATATTTTCCTTAAATCTATTTCTTCTATTTTCATAAGGCATTCTTTCACGATATGTTAATGCAAAAGATTTATCAGCAGTGATATATGGATAAATCATATAATGGTCAGCCAAATCAATTTCGTTACGTGTGATTCGTTTCTTAACTGAGCGTTTTAAATGTCTAGTCGGATTTTTTAAACGAAATGGGAACTTCTCTTCTCCAACTTGAAGAATAACATAAATATCCCAATAGAAAGGCAAAAAATGAAATTTGTGGGGATCAATATTTAATTGAACCGTGAACTGCTCATCAGCTACTGAAACGACCTTTGCTGGGATCTCATGCTCAACAACCATAGACTTGTTTCTCAACTTAATTTTACCAGGTACAACTTTAAAATTAGAAACACCAATATTTGAAAGCGTAGCTTCTACCATAATATTTTTTTTAGTGACTTTATAATTAGTGATTTTCATATCATGTTCAAGTCGTTCATTATGGATATTATCACTATCATTCCAAATCAAGCATAATTCATTTTTAGAACTAAAGTATGGTACTAAACGAAACTTGTTGTCTGATTGTTTTTTACTGATTGGAGATAAGTAGCGATTAAACTTATCTTTCACTTCACTTGAAAATAAGCCTAGTTTGCCATGGTTTTTCCTTCCCTGCTGTCGTAATTCAACCAACACATCCCATCTAGTTGAAATCAATTCCTGTTCACTTATAAATGAACGAAAGTCCAAAACCACTGTTTGTAGATCTTTAATTCTAAAGTTAATAGCTACTTTTTGTTTTGTCTTGCGTTCGCTTAAGTAAAAGTTAACTTCACTTTTTGAATCTAAAATTATTGATTTTAGTCTTACCTCAATTTCCCCAATATCTTCCTTAAAATAGGCTACGGGAATCTCAATTTCAGCCTCTTTATAAAGGATATCCTGGTACCTTTCTGAAGTAACTGTTTTAAAGATCAATTCGCTGTCAACATTCCAATATACTAACAAGTATGAATTACTATCAATTTTTATAGACTCATTTGGTCTCTTTTTCTTAAGTTCTTCATCGCCATATTCTTTGTTATAAAAACCAAAATATCGATAATCAGTAGACATGACCTCACTGTCTTTTTCTGCTTCGTCAAACATTTGTAAATTGTCACCGTTATTTTGAGCGTTCGTTTTCTCAACAAGGATATACCGGTAGTGCTGCTCGGGAGATTCTAATACTTTGTCAGAAATTTCAATTCTAGAATCGCTAATTGTAAAATTTTCAACCGATTCAAAATACTTATTATCAATATTTTCTTTAAAGATAAAAACATTTTCAGCTTGATCACTTTGCTCAAGTAAGTCAACACTGAGGAGCTCAGGGGAAAACGAATGTTTTTCTACAACACATGCTTCTTTAGGAACACTGAGCACCTTTTCCAAATACGATTCTAAATTAGAAGTTATCCTAAATTTGCCATGATTAGAATAACAATAAATCCCTAATTTATTCCCGATTTGGCTCTTTGAAGTAGTTAAATCGGTGGTCAACCTTCCTTCATAAAGAATATTTCCTCTAATAAATGCAACAATAGGAGTTGCATTTTTCAGCTCAATAATTAATGGTAAGGCTCCTCTATTAATTTCAATCGTTGCACGGTTTCCATCAACCCGAAAATAAGCACCAGTATGCAAAATATATTTATTCTTTTTTTCTTTCCAAGCAACATAAATATTGTCACCCTTACTCTTGAGTGAGGTATTTAAAGCCAGCTTGTCATTAAAAAAGGTAAATGAATCGATAGGGATATCAATTTTACGTTGCCGCTTAAATTTACTTTCGACATTCAGATAATTCCCTCTTAATAATGAGACTTGATTATCCTTTGTAAAATAAAAACGAAAGCCATACTGCTCATCAGTGTGATAAAAAACTTCTCTTCTATTCAGATTTAGTCCAAACTTTCTCTTCTTATTTTTTAGACGAATAAGCCCTTCTTCCTTCGTAGATAAAAAAACTTCATAATTGACTTGCTCAACTTTTGGTAAACAAATTTGCTCATAATCAAGTATGACTTGCTGATTTTGAATATCCGGTTGAGCATCCACATAAAAAACATCTTTTGTTTCTTGATTTTGCAAGGCAAAAGACAATTCTTCATTTTCATTAATATTCTCTATTTTAACGAATAGTTGTTTTTCTCGTATTAAGACTCTTGAAACATCCATATGTAAAAATACGCTACCTTTCTTTTACTTAACTTATAATCAAACTCAGCTTAAATTTAGAAGTTAACTAAAATTACACGCTTAATCATTTAGTAACAAAATATACAATGCTGTACTTAACTTGCAACAATCCATTTTTTACATTTTTCTATAAATAATAACAATATTTTTTAACTGGACCCTAAAGCCACCTAATCAGTATATCTCAATTAAATTAGCTGAAGCGAAATTCGACTTATATTTAACTGAGTTTTAAAGAAATCTACCTATAAATATACTACTTTCACTATAAATTTCAAAATACGTTACTTACTGGCTAGCTACAAAACCTTATAATCAAAGCAGTAAATTTTATCAGCCATATCACACCACTCATATCGTTTAACGGCATAGAGTTCGTATGTCTTCAGTACACAATTTTTCTGTTTTGCTTCTTCAAGTAAGAAACCAGTTCTAAACGATTATATCTTCAATTATTTCTTCTTTGTTACGCCTGACATAGTCAAAAATTACTTGAATTATCTTAATCTAAATTTTGCTTACATAACGAGCCATTCTGAATTCTTCTTTTATTACACGCCCATGTTCCCTTTACTCCCTCTAGCACTCTTTGCTGGTAGTTTTATTTCTGCTTTCTGCAATTATCATATTCTCCCCGTCAAAATTATTATTGGTTAATATTCTTTTGGCTGACTTCTGTCGTATGAAGCTAAACATTACTGTACGGTCTGTTCTTATCAGAAATAATTTCTGACTTGAAAGACCTCCTATGACATGACAGTTACTTTACTGTTTGGCTTCGAGTAGTCTGCCTTCGGTGCGTGTTACCACCCGCTATATCTCACAACGGGCTCCAACCGCCTAGTTATTTACCCTAAGCACGCCAAAAAACATCACAGACTTAAAATCTGTGATGCTTTCCATAAACTTATCTTAACAAATATCTAAAAACGCTTGTTATTTCAATTTTTTACTTAATTCCTTAATATAAGCTTTCAAGTCATCCTTAACTTCAGGATGTTTTAACCCAAACTCAATCGAGGTCTTCAAGTACCCAAATTTATACCCTACGTCAAAACGGTCACCCTTAAATTCATGAGCAAACACACGTTGAATTTGGTTCAAACGGTCAATGGCATCCGTCAACTGTACTTCATTACCTGCACCTGGCTTTTGTGTTTCTAACATATCAAAAATCTCGGGTGTCAAAAGATAACGACCAATGATTGCCAGATCAGAAGGCGCCTTTTCTACATCTGGTTTTTCGACAAACTGTTTAACATCATATAATCCGGGTTGAGATTGAGCACCTGGATCGATCACACCGTACTTATTAACTTCTTCATGCGGTACTTTCATGACAGCTAAAGTTGAAGCATGTGTTTGCTCATAGTGCTGCATCAATTGTTGAGTCAAAGGAATCTTATCTTGCATAATGTCGTCACCCAACATTACAACAAATGGTTCATTACCCACAAAATCTTTAGCCATTAGCACAGCATCGCCCAATCCACGTGGATGAGATTGACGAATAAAGTAAATATTAATATCGGTTGTTTGTTCAACCAATTTTAATAGACCGTCTTTACCTTTTTCTTTCAAATTTTGTTCTAATTCCGGTACCGAATCAAAATGATCCTCAATTGGGCGTTTTCCCTTCCCCGTAACAATTAAAATATCCTCGATTCCCGACTTCTTAGCTTCCTCAACTATGTATTGAATCGTTGGTTTATCGATGATCGGTAACATTTCTTTAGCCAATGCCTTAGTCGCAGGTAAGAAACGTGTCCCTAAACCAGCGGCTGGAATGACTGCTTTTCTGACTTTCATGTATATCCTCCTAATTTACTATCCTATTTAATACTGATATTCTACCATTTAAAAAGGCCATTTTGAAATGAATATTCTTATACTAAAGTAAATCAGGCTAAAAAAGATTATTAAAAACATCCCACAATTATTAGATTGTATGTCTAGCAATTATGGGGTTCCTCTCAACCCGAGGTGGACTTTCTTACGTAAGCACCTGTATTAAAATTTACAGCAACAAACCATTTATCTAGCAATATTACTACTAAACTTAAACTTTACGTCCCATTAACTACATTCACAGTCTGACCTGCCAAATACTGCTCCAAGTTTTCAGCCGCAATATCCATTCCTTTACCACCTTTCAAAAATGTTCTTATTTGAATTAAGGGTTGTCTGAAAAAAGTCCCAAAAATTATCCAAAATACAACCCGAATCTTTCTATCAGAATTACCTGTGAAAGATTCGGGTCAACTCTCTTAAATAGTTACTCCCTATAATAGTTATTTAAGCTATCTTTTTTACAAAATTACGTATGTTGGGTCCTGGATGAACTTCATCACCTCTGTGCTTCTTATAACCAATTCCTTTATCAACCAACATAATGTTTTCGTCCGTACTATCCCGAACTCTGACAAGATTTCGCCCGTAAACATGGATAACTTTCATCACAGCATACCCTACTTGCGGCCCTTTCTGTAATCGTTAATATTTGCAGTGGAGAAATTAGCAACTCACACTCTTTTATTTGAGCGTCTCGACTCCAGCAACAGAGAAATCTTCCCTCACTCAGTATTCAACGATCTTGTAGTATCTTCTCGTTTTAACTGACCGACCAGTTCTTTCAGTATACAAATTTAGCAAAGTATCAAAATACTCACTCAAAGCGGCACATTCAACAAAGCTAGCGACTACTGGATGCAAACCACTAGTATCAAATTCTTGCATATCCAAGAAGAAAAATTGGTCAGTGTACTTCTTCAAAAAGTTTAGTACTCTAACATCTTCAGAACGAGTAGCTCCAGAATTTAAAACTACAAAAACCGGCACGCCTTTTTCTACTAGTTCAAACGGACCATGGAAGAATTCAGAAGAATGAACTCCTTGAGCCGGAATACGTTGGATCTCTTCCAACATATAGTTGCAGAAGCAACAAACTTCACCCCATAAATTGCCGGATGTAAGCCACATCTGCGGTTTGGCCAAATCAACGTTATTAACCATCTCTTGAGCAGCCGTAAAAATTTTTTTAAGTCCTTCTACAATAATTTCCCCTGCTTGCGTAAAGCTCTTTTGTATTTTCAGTAGCTCCTCTTCAGTATACTTCTGACTCAACAAAATCATTAACCACCCAAAAGCTACAAGATGAACATCCGTCTCACAAGAAGAAATACGATAGTCATACAATTCCTTCTGATCGATGACTGTGTGGTCACTTCCAATTTGTCCCACGATCGTAACGTTTAAGTGAGCCGCCTTTATTTTCTCCAAGGTTGCTATCAACTCTTTGGTTTCGCCGGACTCTGTCCCAAAGACAAGCAAAGAATGACTATCTATCTGATCATGATAGACATTCCACAGCTCATCAGGAGTTGTGATCACAATTTTAGTATTCATTATTTTTAGCAAAATTGCGCGTGAATCGACATATTTTGTAAAGGCACCACCAGAACCAACTAAGTAGATAGTTTCAATATCCTTGTGGTTAATTTCCTCTGCCATTTCTGAAATCTGTGGCAATTGTTTGACTGCTTTTGAATAACTGTTTAAAATACTCTCACCATTAAAATTCATGCTATTGCTCCTTTTCTATTATTTTCCTAAGAATCCGAACTGCGCTCCCAAGACACTAATTATGATAATTACCAGGAGGATCACAAAGACATTCACTTTCTTCTTTAATAAGTATGCGATGAAAAAAGTCAGTAAGAGCGGAACTGCATTGGGTAAAATCGAGTCTAAGAGAGTCTGAATCGTCTGTGGGTCTTTGCCGCCAGCAATTTTAGTCGGCAGTTTAACAATGACCATTGAGGCGATCATGCCGCCAATCACTGTGTTACCCAGAATGTTTAAGGCAAATGTAATGTTGTCCATTAACCCACTCGCCATCTTTTCGACAAAAGTAACTCCTGTCTTATAACCTAACATCGTGCCGTAATAACGAACCAACAAATTAGGCACGTTGTAGATAACTAAGAATAGCAGCGGCCCTAACACACTACCCTGTTTGGCTAGAGAAATACCGATCCCACTCGCAATAATGCGTAGGGTCCCCCAGAAGAAAGAATCCCCGATCCCAGCTAATGGACCCATTAAGCCAACCTTCATTGCGTTAATTGATGAAACATCGAATTCTGGGTCATTGGCTTTCTTTTCTTCCATAGAAGCTGCCACACCTAAAATAAAAGGTGACATTGCGGAAGTACAGTTGAAAAATTCCAAGTGACGTTTTAGAGCTTCTTTTTGATCATGAAGCTTGGGGTATAATTTCTTGATCACACCCATCATCGAAAAGCCAAAAGCAATACTCATCATTCTTTCGTAGTTAAAAGAGGCTTCCATCGGCATTGACCGCCAAAAGATTCCTTTTAGTTCTTTTTTAGTAATTTTTTTCTCAGAAGTCATCGGAGAACTCGTCTGTTTCTTCGTTGCTGCCTTGTCCATTACTTCCACCCTTTTCTTGAATTTCATTTAAAATAATATAGATGATTGCAGCAACTATTGTCCCAATAATAGCAATAGCAATCATATCTAGCTTGAAATAAGTTACCAAAACAAAGCCCATAAAGAAGAATGGTGCGAGCTTGTTGGAAAATGTCATATTCAAAAGCATCGCAAAACCTACAGCCGGCAAGATATTAGTAGCAATTGTCATCCCATCAATAAAGGATTGGGGAATAATTTTCAAAAAGGCTGTGATTGGACCACTACCAGCTGCAAAGGCCACTGTAATGACCAGCGATAAAACAACCGGTCGTACCAGACTGATCCAGATATGCATATTAGCCGCTGAAGTTAACTTGTCTTTTTCAACCATATCATCAGCCTTATGTACCATAATTGGGTTAATAACCAGATAGAGGAAGTTTTCAAATAACATACCGACAGTCGCGATAGGAATTACTAACGCCAAAGCCACACTCATGCTATAACCGTTTTTCATAACTAGGGCAGAAGCAACGATCCCACCAACGATCTCATTGGGTGGAATTGAAGCACCAATCGCCATCATACCCATGAAAATCAACTCCAGAGCAGCACCAAGTACCAGCCCCTGGTGAACATCACCAAATAAAATTCCGACCAAAAAACACATCACTAAGGGTCGTCCTAAAAAAGAAGTGCCCATAAAATCTTCCAGGTTACCCACCATTGAGATCACAAAAATTCCAATTGTTTGACCTATCAAATCATTCACCCTCGATCTTTGACTAAGCTGCTAAATCTAACGTCTCCATCATTGGGAGCTTGCTTAATAATGACATTCACGCCCTGTTTTTCAACTTCAACCAATTGTTTAATTTCCTCAACTGTCACATAAATTGACTTAGCAATTTCTTGCGTCTCAGGCCGACTGGCAACTAAACCTACATTGATGTCATTGATCTGTTCAGTATTCTTCACTAATTCATAAGCATCTTTAACAGTTTCAACGATCACAAAAACTTTATACTTGTCCGTCACACCACTGTTGATTGCTTGGACAGACTCCGCGACAGTTTTAAAAATCAACTTCACCCCGCTTGGTTTAGCCAAACTAAGTGTCTTTTTTCTGAAATTACTGTGAGCAACCTTATCGTTAGCAATCAAAATAGCATTCACACCCAGAAAATTCGTCCAGGCAAAGGCGACCTGACCGTGTAGTAAACGATAATCAATGCGCATTAACTTAATCACGTTATTTCCTCCCTTTCTTAATTAGAACTCATCCTCACTTTTGCTGACAGTTAACTCCGCACAGTTTAGCAGCGCTTTTCTAGCAGAAAGAACGGCTTTGTCAATTGCTTCTTTTGCTGACAAATTACTGCTATTTACTAATTCAAGGACCAAAGTAAGGTTCAAACCCGTAACTAAATAATAATCAAACGTTGGTTGCAATTTTAAGAATTCGTTATTGACACTGCCACCAAGAAGATCAGTAATGACAATCAGTTCACTAGAAGCATGCGCTTTCAAAAAATTAATAATTTCACTTTCTAGGTCATAATCACTCTGTACATACGCACAGAGAGTATAAACATTTTCTTGCTTACCCATGATCAACTCTAATGAATCCTTGACACCTCTGGCCATGTTACTATGTGAAGCTAATAAATATTCCCGCATTCTCATCACCTCCTTTCAAATTTTGTTGACTCGCATTAGGTACTCAAAGGAAAATAACAAATTTTCCCAAAATAAAACCCGTTCCTTTCCCCTAGAATTACTGGGAAAAAAACGGGTCAAGCCTGCCAAGCAGTTACTCCCCAATTATTTATTTTTGTTACAAGCAGAGTCTAATTCACTAAGAGCAAATCTGACGTAATTTTCCCAATAAAAAAACCCAAATCTTCAACAAATAGTGAAAATTTGGGTTAAGCCTACCAGATAGTTACTCCCCACAGTATCATATTATTTAACTGTTTTTTCGATAAAGACCTGAGTTGTTGGCCGCTGCTGTATCAAATCCCCTCTTCTTTTCTTAAACCCAATTCCCTTGTCGACCAACATAATACTTTCGCCAGCACTATTCCGAACTCTAACAGCATTTTGACCATAAACCTGGATAACTTTCATCTAACCAGCTCCCTGATTAATGTCATACATGTAATCGTTAACATTTAAATTTTGAAAATATGTATTCAATATGAACATCAAATTATAACCAACAGTCAGTTACCAATACTTTCCATATTCAAAAACAAATTCTTACGACATAAACAGGGAATTAAGCCTACTTACTCTAAATAAGAATCCCACGATATATGTCAAGTTTTGTTAATAAAATCACTACTAATGTTCTCTCTATCAACTATACTAAACTACTTACATCCAATAATCAAGTATGTGATTACTCTTTTTAACATTAGATAAGTAAATGTTTCTCTTCTAAATAAAAAAAACTTTAAGTATGGTTAAACTATTAGCAAAGTTTTTTAAGGAAATGAGAATAGATGATACCAAAAATTGGAAAAATAATTCGTAACCAAAGACTACAAATGTCCATGACTATTGATGAACTAGCGGAAGCGTCTAACTCTTCAACTAGTTTTATTTCAAAAATTGAACTAGGAAAAGTCAGTAATCTCAAAATAAATAAATTAGTTGAAATCTTGGAAGCTTTAGATCTATCAATTCAAGATGTTTTTAATTTTCCACAAATTTCAGATAATGAAACGTTGGAGTTACTGCACTACTTAGAAAAACTCCCCGAAGATAAACGCGCAAAACTTTCCGAAGCAATTCTCAGCTTTGTATCTGCTATTCAAGACTAACTTTTCAAAGTATTACTCTGCTTGGATAGAAGCTTTTTAAACAAATATGAAACTTAAGGACAGCGATGTCCTTTTTATTTTTAAGAAAATAAAAAGTGCTGACGTTTTTTATTCATCAACACAATGGGATTTTATTCAATTAAAAATGAGAAACAATAACTTTATTTGATTTTCTTCCCTAATTCTTTTATATAAGCTTTCAAGTCATCCTTAACTTCAGGATGCTTCAACCCAAATTCAATAGAAGTCTTCAAATAGCCAAACTTATATCCTACGTCAAACCGGCCACCTTTAAATTCGTGAGCAAACACACGTTGAATTTGGTTCAAACGGTCAATGGCATCCGTCAATTGAACTTCATTCCCTGCCCCTGGATTTTGAGTTTCTAACATATCAAAAATCTCGGGCGTCAAGAGGTAGCGACCAATGATTGCCAGATCAGAAGGCGCCTTTTCTACATCAGGTTTTTCGACAAATTGCTTAACATCATATAATCCGGGTTGAGATTGAGCACCTGGGTCGATTACACCATACTTATTGACTTCTTCATGTGGTACTTTCATCACGGCTAAAGTTGATGCATGTGTTTGATCATAGCGCTGCATCAATTGTTGAGTCAAAGGGATCTTATCTTGCATAATGTCATCG
>NZ_KB714685.1:17084-53928 GCF_000349725.1 Ligilactobacillus pobuzihii E100301 = KCTC 13174 | reverse complement strand
CAAATGGTTCATTACCCACAAAATCTTTAGCCATTAGCACAGCATCGCCCAATCCACGTGGATGAGATTGACGAATAAAGTAAATATTAATATCAGTTGTTTGTTCAACTAACTGCAATAAATCATTCTTGCCCTTTTCTTTTAAGTTTTGTTCCAGTTCAGGCACAGAATCAAAATGATCTTCAATGGCCGTTTTCCCTTCCCCGTCACAATTAAAATATCCTCGATTCCCGACTTCTTAGCTTCTTCAACTATATATTGAATCGTTGGTTTATCGATAATCGATAACATTTCTTTCGCCAATGCCTTAGTAGCAGGTAAGAAACGTGTTCCCAAACCAGCGGCTGGAATGACTGCTTTTCTGACTTTCATTATGTATCTCCTTCATTTTATTAATATAACAAACCATATCATTTTAGTATTTGTTTTTTTCTTTATTAAAGTAAACGCTTTCATCATAATTAATAGATTGATAAACACACTCGTTAGCTTGATTCTAAGATTCTATTTATAAAATAACTATCATCCTGTTTTTTTGATATAATGAACACGTTAATATGAATATTATAAAGGTAGGTGCTCTTTGATGGTACAACGAGATGGAAACAATCAACATAGGCATCATCATTCAAAGCGTAAGAAAAAACGTGTTTGGAAATGGGTCATTGGCATTATATTAGCGTTATTATTGGTAAATGGAGCTGTTTTAGCTAAGTTTTATTATGACGCTAAACATTCAGTCGAATCTACATACACCCCAGTTAAACATAAAACTGGCAGAGATAATGAAGCTGATTTAAAAAAAGGACAACCTTTTTCTGTTCTTTTATTAGGTACAGACACGGGTGAATATGGTAGAACTGAAAAAAATGGTCGTTCTGATACGATCATGGTTGCTACTGTTACTCCCAAGAAAACAACTCTGTTAAGTATTCCACGTGATACATTAGTTACGATTCCAGGTCATGAAGGACATAACAAAATCAATGCAGCTTATTCTTTCGGTGGGATGACTGGTGCTTTAAATACATTACAAAGTTATCTAGATATTCCTCTTGATCATTATGTTGAGGTTAATATGAAGGGACTTGAACAACTATCTGAGGCTATTGGCCCAGTTGAAGTCAATAATGATTTAGACTTCACACAATCAGGAAAACATTTTCCTAAAGGTAAAGTTTCTATTGATCATAATAATATTTTGGCTTTTTCACGTATGCGTCATGAAGATCCACGAGGGGACTATGGAAGACAACTACGACAACGTCAAGTAGTAACAGCGATGGTTAAAAAAATTGCATCAGTTGGTAGTATTACAAAATATAAATCAATATTAAATGCAATTTCTTCAAACATGAAAACGGATATTTCTTTTAATCAGATGAAAGAGCTCTATTCTAACTACAAGGGAGCCACAAATGTATCACAGGTCCAACTTAAAGGACAAGGCCAAATGATTGATGGTGGTTCTTATGAAGTTGTTTCAGATAGTACTTTAAACCAGACTCAAAGTCACTTAAAAAAACAACTAAATATAAACTAAAGTATATTATTAAAATATATAATTTTTTGCTACCTATAATTTTAAAATTTCTTATTATTTATTTGATAAAACCATACTTTTATCAGTTAAATAATAGTATAATAAATGTTGGAAACAAAATATGGGGGTCAATAATAATGAGTAATTTGAAAATAGCCGTTGGTGGTACAGGATATGTTGGTTTAAGTATTGCAACATTACTTGCGCAAAATAACGAAGTTCAAGCTGTGGATATTATACCCGAGAAAGTTGACTTAATTAATTCTAAAAAATCGCCTATCCAAGATAATGAAATAGAAGACTTCCTAGCACATAAAAAATTAAACTTAACAGCAACTTTAGATGCAAAAAAAGCATATTCTAATGCTGATTTTATAGTAATTGCTACTCCAACAAATTATGATAGTGAGCGTCATTTCTTCGATACTTCATCAGTCGAAGACGTATTGAAACTAGTTAAAAACTACAATCCTTCAGCAACAGTTGTTATTAAATCAACAATTCCTGTTGGTTATACAAAATCTATTCGAGAAAAAATGGATATGAATAATATCATATTTAGTCCAGAATTCTTGCGAGAGAGTAAAGCGTTGTATGATAATCTACATCCATCACGTATCATCGTTGGTACTGACTCAAAAGATATTGAATTGACTGAAAAAGCAAAACAATTCGCTTCACTGTTAAAGGAAGGTGCCATAGACGATGACATTCAAACCTTAATAACGGGTTTCACTGAAGCCGAAGCAGTAAAATTGTTTTCAAATACTTATTTAGCTTTAAGAGTGAGTTACTTTAACGAACTGGATACTTATGCTGAAGTTAAGGGTCTAGACACACAAAACATTATTAAAGGGGTTGGGTTAGACCCACGTATTGGTGACCATTATAATAATCCTTCATTTGGATATGGTGGGTATTGTTTACCAAAAGATACGAAGCAATTACTAGCAAATTACAAAGATGTACCACAGAATTTAATTGAAGCAATCGTTAATTCAAACTCGACACGCAAGGATTTTATAGCTGATCAAGTATTAAAGATTGCTGGTTATTATGATTATGATGAAGATACAATGTACAATCCAACAATTGAAAAAAATGTTACTGTAGGCGTTTATAGATTAACTATGAAAAGTAATAGTGACAACTTCAGACAAAGCTCAATTCAGGGTGTAATGAAGCGAATTAAGGCTAAAGGGGCTAATATTATTATTTATGAGCCTACTTTAGACAATGAAACCACTTTCTTTGGAAGCAAAGTGGTCAACGATTTAAATAAATTTAAACAAAAATCAAAAGCAATCATAGCAAATAGATATAATGAATGTTTAGATGATGTTAAAGACAAAGTTTACACTCGCGATTTATTTAGACGTGATTAGCATATCTAGTTCTTTGTCAAGGAGTACTAATAAAATAAATTATTAAAATTAAAAAGTAATGTAAGCATTATTTAGTAAGCAGTGTTCAACTGGACGGCTAGACAAAAATATTTAAATTTGCTTGAACCAAAATAGAGATTCCTGATATGAAACCATGAGTTGCTTCATATCAGGGATCTTTGACGTTATTTGAGTTTAATTCCATGGTAAATAAGGCTCTAGTTCACTTTCAGTTGGGAAAGGTCCCAGCTGAGGAACTAAGGTAAGGATTTTGGTGTAAGCAGTGTTCAACTGGACGGCTAGACAAAAATGTTTGAATTTGCTTGGACCAAAATAGAAATCCCTGATATGAAAGCATGAGTTGCTTCATATCAGGGATCTTTGACGTTATTTGAGTTTAATTCCATGGTAAATAAGGCTCTAGTTCACTTTCAGCTGGAAAAGGCCCTAGCTGAGGAACTACAGTAAGGATTTTGGTTAAATATTTTTGCGGATCGAGGCCATTAGCT
Organism: Ligilactobacillus pobuzihii E100301 = KCTC 13174; assembly: GCF_000349725.1. GTDB lineage: Bacteria > Bacillota > Bacilli > Lactobacillales > Lactobacillaceae > Ligilactobacillus > Ligilactobacillus pobuzihii. The sequence goes on along the minus strand of NZ_KB714685.1, from coordinate 50,491 downwards.
TTAGCACTTTCGATCAAAGTCAGCCAGATGGCATTCGCATCAGCGCCTGCCACACTGGTACTGAATAAAAAGTTCTTGCGGTCAATGACTAACGATTTCACTGCTTGTTCACAAGTATTATTGGAAATATCGATCGCACCATACTCTAATAGTTTGTCAATAGCTTCTTTTTGTCCTAGTGCGTATTTAATCGCTTTACCCAATAAGGACTTAGGCAGAGCTGTGCAAGCTGACAAGGACTGCCAAAACTGCTCGAACAAAGGTCTTAAGAATTCTTTCCTTCTGCTCATTCTAGCAGAACTGCTTAAACTGGCCAATTTCTTTTCTTGGTGAAAGATCTGATCAAGTATTTTTAGGGGGCCTTTAGCGGTCTGACTGTATTTAACTGCCTCAAAAAATTTACGGCGTACATGAGCTAAACAGCCCACACGGTCGGCACAATCAACTTTGGGATAAACCTGATACCCATCACATTGTCAAACACCAGTAAAGCTACCGTATAAGGAACGAGCCGATTTTTCGGAACGATCACGTCGATAGGCATAATAAATAGCTTGGAGTTTATCTTTTTGAATCGTGCGCTGGACCCACATCTGTGATTCAGCCGTAGGCTTTTTTCCCGGTTCACGCAAAACCTTGACAACAGTTTCATCACCTTGTAAATAGGGACGTTGCAGTAGCTTTTTATGTAGGAGATCATACAATGATCTGAGCTTATCTGCTCCCTGAATGACCCAAGCAGCTAAAGTCGACTCACAAACATTCCACCCGAAACGATGCCAGTCTTTTAATTGACGATAAAGGGGTGTCCCTAAAACATATTTTTGATAGACGATATTCTCTAACAGAGTGGGGGTAGCCAAACTATGTGGAAATAAAGATGCCGATTTTTCGGCACTAAAGAAAGCTGTCTGACCGTTATTTTTTGCTAGACAATCAGCACAATCACAAGCATAGGTTTCAACATATTCCCCGACCACCCATAATTCAGCAGCTTTGTAGTGCAGTTTTTTTATTTATAACGACTAGTTTTGTCCCAGTACCAATCATAGCTTGTGCTTAACTTGCATTAAAGACAGTCAATTAAGCAGTGCTTACCTTCAAGCTTCGAATTATCTTATCTTATATTTTTTTAGAGCTTTATTGAAAAATAAACATAAAACATAATAAATTGATCTAATCATACTTAAATGCTCATATTTTCTATATAATTCCCAATGATACTTCAAAACACTCAACTTATTCCTAGAAAGAGAATCACTCCTGATACGATAACTTGCTAAATTTAAAGAAAGTCCATAGCAATAGTCAGTTTTCCTTAAAATTTTCAACCAAAGAGCAAAGTCATTTCTCTTTTTAATTTTAGGAACATCAAACTTACCCAAATTCTCCTGGTTATATATAACGCTTAAGTTACCAATCGGGTTGCCCAAAAATAATGCTTTATGATAGTTAATAAATTTAGGAGGCATAAAAACTTTATCCAAAACATTGCCATTTTCATCAATTTGACCATAACCAGTACAAGAGAAATCAACATCATTTTTCTGCATAAAACCTATTTGTTTTTCCAATTTTCTTTCATTCCACAAATCATCACTATCTAAAAAGGCAACATATTTTCCATGAGAAAGATAAATCCCTTTTGTTCTTGCTACGGCAGCTCCGCTATTCTTTCTTAGTTTGATATAATTTATATTACTATTGCTTTTTTGATAATTTTGAACAACTAAATCAGTATTGTCGTTGCTACAATCATCAACAATTATTAATTCCCAATTTTTGATAGTTTGATTCAGTACGGAATCGATGGCAGATGAAATAAAATCGGCGCAATTATAAGTAGGCATTATAATTGATACTAAAATAGACTGTTTAATCTCATTTACCTCCTAAATTTTATTACTATGCTTTTCCTTTTCTCCATAGTATCCATAATAATTACTGCCAGTACTAGTAACATCGTTTAATATAGTTCCTAATATTCTAGCATCAACATGCTGTAATAAGCCTACGGCTTGTTTAACCCCATCCTTCGTCGCAAAAGAATCACGAACCACTAATATAGTTCCGTCCACGTTTGACGCTAATAGTTGCGCATCAGTGACAGATAAAATAGGCGGTGCATCGTAAATTACCATATCAAAATTTTTATATAGTGTGTTCATAAGCTTAAGCATACTCCGTGATCCAATTAACTCGGAAGGGTTTGGCGGCGTTGGTCCACTTGGAAGAACATATAAGTTATCAACCGAAGTTTTGTATATAATCTTATTTAGATCAAAATCATTATTTGTCAAAAAATTAGTTGCTCCAGCTGTAGAACTAATATTAAATGTTGATCTAACCGTTGACCTTCTAAAATCAGCATCAACCAGAATTGTTCTTAAGTCTTGTTTTGAAAATGAAGCTGCTACATTGGCCGTAACAGTAGATTTGCCTTCCGACGCCGTAGCTGAAGAGAACATAAGGCTTTTTAGTTTAGAGTCAACATTTGAAAATTTTATATTTGTTCTAATTGTATTAAATTGTTCAGTATCGGTAGAGTCAGGAAAATCGATTGTGACCATAGGTACACCATAATACATACTATTAGTTTCCAAACTCTTCTTTTTTTTAAAAAAAGACATTTTATTCACTCCTTATAGTAATAAATATATTAAACTCTTCTACGATTCTCGATTTTTTCATCACCTTTATGTTCATTAATTACAGTAACTGTTCCAAACTTTCGCTTACTTTTCTTCAAATGATAAACAGTACCTAAATTTGTCAAGCCTAAATTTTCCGCTAAAAACTCTGTTCCATGAATACTTTTATCTAATAATTCTTTGGCTAAATAAAATATAACACCTAATAAAATGCCGAAAAGAAACCCAATAATCGTATTCAAAAATACATTTGGCGAAACTTGTTTTGTATCAGCACTCGCGCGAGTAACAACTGTAACATTATCAACTTTCATTATCTTAGTAATTTTCTTAGTAAAGATTTTACCTATACTATTCGCGATATCAGCTGCTGTGTAGGCATTATCATCAGATACAGTGACACTTAATAACTGTGAGCTAGTTTCATTTTCAATTTCAATCGAATCTTTTAGTGTATCAATATTACCTTGATAATTATTTTTTTGTTTAGCTTCCTTCAAGACTGAAGCAAGAACTATTGGTTTTTGTAAAACATCTTTATAAGTATTAATTGCTTGCAAGTCTGCTTGTTGAGTTGTATATTCAGCATTTGAATCTTCAGACTTTTGATTTACCAAAAGGTCGATTGTAGCTTCATATTTAGGTGTTATTGCAAAAAAAGAAATTAATAGACTTAATACGCCTAATACAATTCCACAAAAAATTATTTTTACCCATTTGTCTTTTAATATTAAGAAAAAACGCTTAATATCAAAAATATCCTTAGATTTTTCATTTTTATTCATTATTATTTTCCCCGCTTATTAAGTTTAATTTTACTAAACAAATTTGTAACAATATTTCTTATTTTTTTATCGAAGATAATTTGACCGATCAAAACTAAAATTCCAACTGTTAAAAAAACTAAATCGTTTGTTATAACAAAAAGAAGAACACTGAATATTGCATAAACTAAATGTAATAACATTATTTTTAAAAAATTAGGGTCAATCTTATCTTGTTGATAAATATCTTTTAATCTAATTAAAGTAACTATCAGAAAAGAAATTATATTCGAAATAGCCGCACCATATGTACCAACTTTAGGAATTAAAAAAACACTTAAAATAACATTAACTATAGCACCAACTAGCGTTGTTATAAATATTGGTCCCGTCCTTTTACTAGCAGTATACATCGTTCCTAGAAAGCCAGATAAACTTGAATAAATTACGGTCAATAAAATTAATGGTGTTAGCTTCCAACCAACATAATATTGATCACTTAAAATAATATCAAATAATGGGCGGATTACTGTTATAAGCGCAAAAGAAACAAAAAAGATAAAACTCAAAAAATACTCAAATACATTTGTAATAAATTGTCTACTATCTCTAGATTTATATTCTTCCACTGCCGACATCTGCCAAGATTGAAAAAAAATATTTGTTAACGTACTTAACATGTTAGGTATTTTACTAGACATAGCATAAATACCATTTGCTCCGGATCCCAAAAACATAATAATAAAAAACCTATCAGAAGTAGAATTTAACCACCAAGCTAAAGTATTTGGAATTAAAGGAACACTATATCTAATCATTTCTTTAAATTTAATTGTATTCCATTTGTTAAAGCTAAAATGACTATATATATTAGTAGATATTGAAATGTATAATATCGCAACGAAAAGCGCAATAATCATTGAAATTAAATAACCACTAATTCCCTGTTTGAGAACAACGAGTAAAAAAATATTCAGAATTCCCATAACAAATGTATTAATTATTCCAGCAACAGCAAACTTTTTTACATGACCCACAGCTCTAACATAATTAGACATTAATGAATACAACATCGTAAAGACTAATAATAGTCCCGTTAATTTAACAGGATATCCATGAATCAAAGGCTCCAACAGAAAACCCAAAATGATGCTGATAATCGATGCTAGAAGTGTAAAAATCAAACCTGTACTAAAAATTTTTTCTTTATCTTCATTACTATCAAGAGAAAACCTAAAAACGGCATCATACATATCCAAACACACAATAGGTGCAATTAAGGTGACAAATGTAGTTAAAAAATCAGTCTTACCGAATTGACTGGAACTCAATGTATATGAATATATCGGTACCATTATGAACTGCATCATTTTGCTTCCAAAATTTCCAATTGCGAATATTACAGAATTTCCAATCAACTTGTGATACCGGTTCATTACCTCTCCTCCTCATATTAATTTTACAAGCCAATCCTCTTTCTCAAGGTTTTAAAATGGTCTTGCAAAACATCAAGTTTTTTATCCGATATATCTCGTCTTGAAAGTCCATCAATTAGTTTAATTGTTGAGTCTGAGTCAAGTTTGTCCACAAAGCAAATATAATCCAAATTTTTTATCCATTGGTAGGTACCTAAAATCTTATGATCTAACGATTTCGTAACTACACAAGGTGTATTAGTTATTGCACAGAAAACCATTCCATGCATCCTATCAGTAATAACCACTTTTGAGCGCATAAATTGATTTAATTTAGAATTAACTTCAATTTCTCGTAACTCATTTGATATATTTCGAGCAACTACGGTATCATCAATTAACAAATCAGGAAAATGTTTTTGTAAATTTAATAATACTTTATCATTTGAAATACTTTCCTTATCAGATCTAATACATGACATAATCATTGAGCGCTTCTTCCGTTGCTTTCCAAAAATAGAAGAAAGATAAAAAACAATATCTGGGCATATTAGAACTTTAGCCTGCGGAAAACAAGCTTTCATTAAATTATATGATTTTTCTTCCCGAGCAATTAAAGTCAAATTAGGGTGTGAATTATAAACCTTCATTGTTTTCTTTAACTCTCTTCTGCCTGACTTGGTGTTCCTAAAATCAATAGTTTGTGGCATGGACACAATTTTATTGGATAAAAAATTTTCAATAATAAATCTTCTAGCAAACTCTTCCCAAGGATAAAGATTTCCCATGTTTCCACCACCAGGCAAAAAAATAATATCGTCTTCTTTTATTTTCTCTTTTAACCTTTTAAAATCTTTATACGTTTGCGAAAAATTTACTATGACAACCTTATAATCGCTAAAATAATCTTTTAAAAATGCAATTGTGGCATATATAATAGCTTGATCTCCCATATTTCCATGTTTTGGAACCAACATAAGATATATTTTTGAATTATTAACATCATTAAAAAAGGATTCTTTTCCTCTAACCAGTTTAGTTTTAGCGTATATTCTTTGCATAAGATTTTTAAATTCATTCTTCATACTACTTCCTCATCCTCTTTATTATTGCACCGATTTTAGAACGTAACTTAGGAGAAATTGCAAAAACTAGTGCTTCTAAATAGACACCGAATATTTTAGAATTTTGTAACACAAACTTTTTATCAGACAAAAAGACATGGTAATTTCCACGCGTACATAATCCCATATAATGATGTGACAAATAAGACAAACAAATTTTTTTACTTTTATCTGACAAATTACTGTCACGATAAATTTGTTGTAAATCATGACAATTTTTTTTCTCATGTTCTATATTTTTTTTACTATAGGCATTTTGATTTATTGAGCCATCCCTTATTACATAATTATACAAAGGATTACTAATATAAGCATATGTATTAGCCTTCAACAAAACTTGTGGAGTCCATAATTCATCTTCATGCAAACGTCCTTTTTTAAAAAACAAACCATTGTCGATGATAAAATTTCTCTTGACTGCCTTAAGCCAAACCGCAGCATATAAATACATAAATTTTGAAATTGTCTGCACCAAAAATTTATCGCCACTTACTATACATGAATTATCGTATTTTGTATTATAATTAGAAATTCTACCGCCAACCCTTTTAAAAGCGTTGTATTCCAAAACGTCAATATCTCCATAATTATCCAAAGACCTATCAACTGTACATAGTAAATTTTTTTCTACAAAATCATCACTATCAACAAAAATTAAATAATCACCACTCGCTCTTTTTATCCCCTCGTTTCGAGCCGCTGATAACCCTTGATTTTTTTGTTTTAAATATATAAATCTTTTATCTTTTTCAGAAAAAGATTGGGCTATTTTTCCACTTTTATCAATTGAACCATCATCAACCATTACAACTTCAAATTGATTGAAATTTTGATTTTTCAAACTTTTTAAACATCTATTTAAATATTTATCAACGTTATAAATTGGCACAATAAAACTATATTTTCTCATTTACTTCTCCATCTATTCCTTCATTTTTTCTAGAAAAATATATTGTTGCAAATAAAATCAAATAATTCACAAAAATACCTGGCCCGTAACCAATCAATCTCCCTTTAACTAAAACAATAAAATAAGAAATTAAATTAAAAATTATAATTGTTTTTTCTTTCTTGCTAGTGTTTAAACAAGCCATTCGGAAATTATAAATTATAAAAACACAAAATAGAATGGTACCTAGTAGTCCAAACATCCAAGTGATATTTGTATATCCAACATCCGTTCTATATCCGTTCACTGCAGAATATACACTATACCCTGTACCAAAATACTTTTGAAACAAATTATCAGGAGTTTTAACTAAATCCTGTAATAACATGTAGTAGGTAGAATCTTGATTTACATTTTGAATTGGATTTACTACATAATTAGTTTTCATTAGGCTATCATAAACACCACCAAAATCCGTTACAATCCATTTTACAGTAGCATTCATACTCTTTAATCCAATTTCAATAATTTTAGGGAGTATAATATAAAAAGAATAAATTAAAGAAACACCCAAACCACTTATTTTTAGCATTTTACCAAATAAATTGCCATTTTCGATTATTTTGAGAAAAACAGCTATGATAAACACAATTAACCCAGTCCTTGAATTAAACCAAATAGAGAACATTATTAAAAGTAATTGAATAATTCTCATAAATTTGTGCCTATTAAAAGTAAAAAGAGCATATCCCGCAGCCAATCCCATGCCATAACCGAATAAGTCAATTAAGGAAGAGCTAAAACCATATCCACGTCTTTCTAATAACCATGGATTTTGATACAAATCACTACTAAATTTTAAAAATAAGGATCTTACTGTCGGTATTAAATACGCTAGTATAGATAAAACTCCTTGAATAGAAGCACAATTAATTATCAAATCATAGACGACATAAATATTTCCTTTTGTACTTCGAACTTTATGCAGAATTACTTCTATATTCAAAAATTGAATGCCTGTCAAAATTAACAACTGGTTCAACCCTTTAAGTCGATTTATTAGCATAAAGTCATGACTAACGAATAAAATATCAACCAAAGATACTATAATCATATATATACTCAAAAAAATGAAGAATCCATAAAATCTATTCATCGTAGTTTCTTTAAAAATAGATAAATCTATGTTCCCTTGATCTCTCAAAATTATGAAAAATATTGTAATACAACCTAAAACATAAATAAATGATACTGGAAGTATCGGTGGCTCAAAAATAGCTAGGAAAACATACAAATTTAAAAAAAATTTTTCGTATTTTGAACTCATCTAAAAAATGCCTCTTCCTTTACAAAAAAATAAAAGCAGTCTAATTGGAACAAAACGAAATAAATGGAAAATAAAACATCTGATTCCACTACCCCTTGCCACACTTTCATTAAAAATATACTTATTTTCGATAAAAGCACGATTAATCTTATAGTCATACCCATTCATCTTTAAATATCGTAATAAACCTGATAAATAAAAGTTATCTAAAAAATAATTAATTTCTTTTTTAAATTCACTTCCTTGATAATTTTTTAGAATATTTTTTTTCAATAAAAAAGAATTGAAATCATCTCTAGTGTATGCATAATACCCCCCAGTAACTGAATTTTCCCTAATATCATAATTAAAACACACTTTATTTGAGTAATATATATCCTTACAACATAATAAAGCCCTTATAATAAATTCGGAATCTTCTCCAATCCTCACTCCTGATGAAAACCATATTTCATTTTTTAACAAAAAATTTTTTTCAAAAATAATCGAACTAATATTAATAGGGAACTGTTTTAAAAAATACTTTTTCAAAGCATCATTTCTCATATAAATTAGTTCACTGGAGTTTCCAATTTCCATTTTATAAATTTTATTACTTTTGCCCTTAATTCTTTTTCTATACGCAAAAGAAAATAAACTAACATTTTTATTTTTCTGAATTTTGTCCAAAAAAAATTTAAGAGTTCCAATTTCTAACTGATCATCCGAATCAAAAAAATATATATATTTTCCCCTTGCGGCTTTTACTCCATTATTTCTAGCTACAGAAACCCCTGCATTTTTTTGAGTAATAACATTTATATTTTCTTGATAATTTTTCTGTTCAAATTTTTTCATTATCGACAAAGTTGAATCAGTGGATCCATCATCAACTAAAACTAATTCACAATTATCTAATCCTTGTTCTTTAAAAATTGATAATGTTCTCTTAAGAAAGGATTCGGAATTATAACATGGAATAACAATTGACAAAATAATTATTTCACTCATATTGATCCTCCTAAAACAAATCAGTAATCACTTTGTAGACTTTTCATTTTTAACTACCTCTGATGCAATTGCCGTCCCACTGGAAACCCCCTCAGTACTTTCAGATTCAAACAAAATCTTGATAGTGGCAAAAATAATTTTTAAATCTTCAAAAATACTTGGATTAGCAATATACATAAGATCCATTTCTAATTTGTTATATGGTGTTGTATTATATTTTCCATATACTTGAGCATACCCAGTCAAACCGGCCTTAGCTTGTAATCTCATTGCGAACTCAGGTAACTCTTCATTATATTGTTGAGCAATTTCCGGACGTTCAGGACGTGGACCAACTATGCTCATATCACCCTTAATAATATTAAATAACTGTGGCAATTCATCAAAACGAACTTTCCGAATAAATTTACCAACTGGTGTTACACGATCATCATCTTCACCCGTACTTAATCGAGCTACTCCATCTTTTTCAGCATCTACTCGCATCGAGCGAAATTTCATCACTTTAAATTCGCGACCATCTTTAGTCAAACGTATCTGTTTATATAATATTGGACCATGATCTGTTGCTTTTATAGCAATTGCCACGCATAACATAAATGGAGAAGTTACTATAAAAGCTAATATTGCTACAATAATATCAAATGCTCTCTTTAAAAACAGATATTCAAGGTTAGGACTATATCGTCCTAAATGAAGCACTGGTAAATGAAGCATGTGCATCTTTTCTGCCCCACTCATAATTACATCACCAATTCTAGGTAAAATATATACACGAATGTCATGTTGAATACAATACTTAATAATTTGGTTACGTTCATGACTATGTACGTTGTCAAGAAACACAATTTCGAAAGACTTTAATTCAAATAATTTATCAACGATATCCTTGTCCGCTTTAATAGATTTCTGTACATTAAACTTGTTACCTAATCCATATTCGTTAATAGTCTCTTTTAAATCATTTTCTTCATCATAAATAATAGCTGTTTTTTTTGATGGGAAAGCTTTGAAATACCAATTAAATGAAAAACTGCTCCATAGATAGGCAACTACTGCCTGAACTAGGAGACACAGGATAATTGGCATGATCCTAGGAAAATGTCTGGTTAACAATGCAATCACAAAATACATGATCCCATCTGTAAACAAACATGATAATACTTGACTATAAAATTTCTCTGATACTGACGACAAGGAAACCACAAACGCATCATATGTTCTACCATACAGAAAATAAATCAAAGCAAACAAAGCAATAACTGCCCAATTACCTACATTATAAAATGGATCAACAATTGTTTTTGCATACACAAAATACCATGTACCAGCAAAAACTAAAGTCTGCAAAACTAGATTCAATGCTTTCGTTAGTCTTAACTGTAAGTCATGGTAAAAATACTTATTTGTAAATATTTGTTGTACGTCATTTGGACTTTTTTGACTCATAACCTCCATAATCCCCCTCATAAAGTTTAATATTTATCTTATCCCATCTTCAGCTTGAACATATTTTTTTAGCCCCTGTTCAATCGAAAAATCTGGTCGATATCCCAAAGAACTTATTTTTGAAATATCCGCATACGACTCTTTAATATCTCCAGTCCTTGCTGGCAAATACTCAATATCAATTTTTTTACCCATTGCTTTTTCAAAAGCATGAATATCATCATTTAAAGTTGTCTGATTACCTGTAGCTACATTGTAGACATCATGTAACGCTCTATCGTCATGAAGTAACAACATAAGGGCATTAATCACATCTTTAACGTACGTGAAATCTCGTGTCTGCTCACCATCACCGAAAACTGTAAATTTACTATCATTCAGCAAACAATTATGTATAATCGAAAGTACCCCCGAATAAGGCGATTCCGGATTTTGTTTTGGCCCATAGACATTAAAAAAACGAGTTGCTACCGTTGGTAAACCATATAACTTACCATAATCAACTGCGTATCGTTCACTAGCAAACTTGTCAATTGCGTATGGCGTTAGAGGGTCAACGGGCGAAGTTTCTTTTTTAGGAAGTTCTGGGTCATTACCATATATAGCTGCAGAAGATGCAAACAAAATCTTTTTGACCGGCAATTTAAATTTTCTAACAGTTTCAAAAACATTTAGGTTTGCTTCCATGTTTATCTTATGTGTTTCTTGAGGACGTTCAATTGAATCAGCTACACTGGCCACTGCTCCTAAAAGAACTATGTAATCAAACTTTTCCTTTTTCAACAGATCTTGCATAAAAGTAAAGTCGGTAATTGATTTTTTTAGAAATGTTAGCCCACATTCAACGAACTCTGCGATATTTGAATATTTTCCCATAGACAAATCATCGACAACTACTACTTCATTCCCTTGTGCAACAAGATTTTCAACTAAATTCGAACCTATAAATCCTGCTCCACCTGTCACCAGATACTTATCCATTATTTTCCCCCATAAAATAATTCATTATTTACTTACACTTCAACCATTTTTAGATTATATACCTTTTGCAATATTTTTCAAATTACATTTATAAAAATAAAGTAATAATCATTTTAATTATTTTATATAACATCATTATTCAAAACGCACCTTTTATCAACATTGGAAATATCTGCCGTTTTGAATCTTGACGTATCATAGTTAGATTATTATTTCTTCCTACGTCATCTATTATAACTTTTTATCTTGACCATTAGTTTATATTATTTTGTTAACTGTATTTATATTAAAAATATTCTAAACGGCAAAATCCCGATATCATAAAATTTTTGTCTTTATTACATGAAAAAAGCCTAATTCAGTTCAATGTACTATTCAACTTTTGTTACTCATTCAAGTCAAAAACAATCAATCATTTAGAATATTCCTAACCTCTGTAAGCACAATATCAGTGACTTTCTTAATTTTAGACTGGGAATACATTACCGAACTTCTACTTTCTTTCAACAATCCTAAGTTTCTTTTCATCTTCAAGATCCGATAAACTGACTGATCAATGTTTTTCTCAGGTATTTGCTTATTCTGGATAGCTTCTTTAATTGCGGGGATCCCATCTGCGTAATTACTACTTAACAATATATCATTACCAGCCTTAACTGCAGCAACATCAGGGTTTATTCTATGTTGTTTGCTGTAATCTTGAATCGCTCCCATACTTAGATCATCTGAAACGATCACCTTCTTAAAATTCAAATCTTGACGTAAAAGATGGTGAACTTTAGGTGATAAAGAAGCTGGTAATTTAGGGTCAACGTCAGAAATAATAATATGCGAAACCATTACACTATCGGCGCCTTTATTAATTCCTGCTTTAAAAGGTATAAAATCGTTCTTTTTAAAATCTTTTAATGAGCGATCCGTCTTAGCGATCCCTGTATGTGTATCGCCTGTTGACCCGTAACCTGGAAAGTGCTTTAAACTTGTCGCGACTTTTTGTTTACAGGTAGTTTCAACTACTTTTCCAACATATTTACCAGTTTTCTTGTACCCTTTTCCTAAAGTTCTGGCATAAATAAAACTATCCTTATTTTGAGTAACATCAGCTACGGGTGCAAAGTTCCAATTCACGCCCAAATCATGCAAAATTTTAGCTGTCTGTTTTGTTTCCTGAGTAACACCTTTTAGTCCTTTCTTTTGATAAACCTCTTGGGGTGCAGGGAATTCTCGCTTATTCGTTAGTTTTGGTCCTTGACTTAAACGAGACACCTCGCCACCTTCCTGATCTGTTCCGATCAGCAATGGAATCTGGGCACTCTTTTGAAGCCCAGACGTCTTTTGCTTAAACTGTGTGCGAGTTTGATTTTCAAAATCTGTTCCAAACAAAGCGATCCCACCCAAATGATAGTCCTTGATTGCTGCTTGTGCTTGTTGAACATCACCCGTGCTTGAAATCACATACATCTGGCCGATTTTTTCATCTAATGTCATCTGCTTGATTTCTGTTTTTAATTGTTTATTAGTCGGCGTTTTTTCTGGCACTTTCTTAGCCACAACGTTTTGCAGTGGCAAAACCAACAGCAGTACTCCCAACAAAAATGCTACTTCGATCTTTCTCTTCATTTTTAGCCACCTTACTTACAGAAAAAAACGAAATGCCATCCAACTAAATTTAGCATTCCGTTTTAAACTAGACTATTTTAATATACTTTCTCACTGACCTTGGTAGCGCCCCCTAATTTATTGATTACATAATCATCGCCATCTTTAGAGACTACGCCTGGGTATGAGAAAACTTGTACTTTACGTTCATCTTCTTTGTCGAAGTTAAATTTGACCTGAAAATTAACTGCACTAGTTCCATTTTCGTCTGGAGCGACGCTTTTTACATCGACTTCATAGTCAAAAGTATATATATCGTCATCATCGTCAAAGGCTTTTGACATTTCATAAAGCTCATTAAAGTCCTTATTGTTCTGCCCATCTTTAAAAGAATCTGCGGCATCATCTGATTGATTTTGCGCATCTATAAAAGCATTCTCAAATAAAGTCTGTGCGTCGCTCTTACTGATCACTCCTTCAAACTTAGGTGTGATTGCAGAGGGGGTACCATAATACTGCGCTTCAGTTAATTTCTTAACAACATTAACTGTTTTAGAGCTAACTGCCTTGTCATTGACCTTATATTCTAGATGAACTTCCATGTTCCCTTTTTCTGGTTTATCAGTGACCCGATACTTACCAGTGTCACCGATTTTACCCAGTTTCTCGTCGTTTAAATAAACTTCCGAACCCGGAAAACCTTTGATCGTAAAGGAAACTGTCTTTAGATCCATTTGAATATCATCACCAGATTTTGTCAGATCTCTAGTAGCTGAGTTTTGCATTTTATTACCTGAAATTGTCCCCTTAGTTTTAAAAGAATAAGTTCCTGGAGCATATGGCCCAGCCTTGTAACTCTTCTTATCAGATGTCGCCGTAGCTAATTTCTTGTTACCTTGATAGAATTTAACGCCTGCATGGTTAGTATGCAACGTTACGTATGCTGGTGTAATATTCAATTTATATTTAGGAAATAACAATAAGTACTTACCGTCTTGTTTTAATTCAAAGTTCTGATAACTGCCAGTATTACGCATACTTGACTTAAACTTAGCCAACTGTGCTTTATGTGTCTTGAAATATTTTTGCGTTGGCTGTAAGTTCTTATCATTGATTTTCATACTTGGATCGTCAGTCGTGGCATACTTGGCCAAATCACCATCACTGGAAAGTGCCGTCACGATTCGGTCTAATTGTTTATCAGCACTATAATAGTTCTTACCGAACATGTAGCCACCAATCAGTAAGACCACCACTACTACACCTACGATCCAGCTAATCTTAGTCTTCTGGCTCATAGGCTTTTTAGGTACTTTCTGAGTTGAACGCTGTTGGTGCTCACCTGTTTGAGCATTATTTGTTTGATCATTTTTAGATTGCGTGTCAGCTTTTTTCTTTAAATACTCTTCTACATTATAACCACAGTTACCACAAAACTGTGTTCCCTTTTCGATCTCATTTCCACAGTGTGGACAAAACATTTTTTCCATTATAAACACCCCTCACCAGACTACTTCACAACTATTAGAAGATATCTTCAAACATTGAGCTTATTTCACTGAATAAAGCTCCACCACCTAGATACATAATGACCGCAATAATAATGGCATTCACAATAGTTAATAGAAAAACACCATAGATCCGGTCATGTTTTACAGGTAAGTTAGTTGCGAGAACTGACGTATATAAGCCTAAGCTCCACATGGACATGATCAGGCTGATTATAATAAAAATCAAGGATACACCTGCGATCGAAGTACTCAAGAAAGCAAACAGAAAAATAACCACGTTGAAAATTACATTTAAGTTTGTATAATTTGCAACTCTATTCAAAAACGTTAAAAAATCTTCTTTAGATTCATAAAAAGTTCGTTTAATCAAGTAAGCCGCTCCTGCCAACAAGAAACTAGCCAACAAAAGAAAAATCAGCATTTTAATAAAAAAGGCCGGGCTAAGGTTCATATAGGAAGCAGTAGAACTTTCCCCACCAAAAGCCTCAACAAAACTATTGGCAGCATCAGAAGCTTTACGTATAAACCCTCTGACAATTATGTAGACGCTCAGTACAAAAATCACGTTTTCCCCAATAAGCGTACCTAAGCCAAAATATTTATTGACATCTTGTACCTTGAAAGGAGCCTTCCACGAATTTACCAACCACTGCCAGTATGACCTTGCACCCACGCTAAAACTGCTTGGTTGGGCTGACGCCTGTGATTGCTGGGGTGCTTGTTGTTGAAATTGTTGGTTATTATCATCACTTGAAGCTTGCTTTTCAGGCTGTTCTTGTTCAAGTATATTTTCTTTGGTTGCACCTTGCTCTTGGTCTTTGACCTCAACATTTGTTACGTCGGTCCCACACTTCACGCAAAACTTTGTTTCACTTGTCAATTGTGTACCACAGTTTGGACATACTTTCATTCTTACTTCCCCCTAATCAATAATGAAAAACAATTACTAATAATGTTCATATTGTACAACATTTTAAATAAAAGTTAAAATGTTATCTGAGTGAACAAAATCTATTGACAAATACACCCTGTCATTTTCATTAATTCACGTAGATAAACTAAAAGGCACAAGAAAACATATTAGTTTCTCATGCCTTTTAATACCCGCTTTTTGAACTTATCTTCTTTATTTGAATTTTCCCCAGTAATTCGATCTTCTGCCATTCTTTGATTTACCAGTTGCCAGATAACCATACTGACCTTTTCCACGTGGCTGTCTGAGCCAAACATAACCTCCACTATGGGCAAAAGCGTCGTACTTCACAACTGAACCCGCGCGTAAAAGTGCGATTTTAGTCGAAGATGTTCGGGCACCCCAGCGTAAATTGATTGCTCGATCACTAATAAAAGTTCCTTGCTCCTGATACCAGGTCACACCTAAATTATCGACCCACTTTTTGTTCTGCTTGATTTTTTGTGGTTGTTTTTTCTGTTTTCTTAGTACTTTTTTCGTGAACATTCCTTGATAATCAACTGAAATATCAGTTTTAGCACTATTGATCATTTGATTGCTAGAATACTGCCAAGCTTTACAAGGCATTCCCGCGCTTACAGTTCCGTATGAAGCAACCCAAAAATTTTGCACCGTTAAGTTGCTCCGATTGATCCTGGTCTTAAACCATGAAGTATTGGAATAAATAGCCATCTTCTTAAAGCCTGATCTTCTAACTTCTGCAAAAAATGCGTTGATTTGTTGTGTTAAAGCTGCGACATTATGTGTTAGATCTGCTGCTTCAACATCGACTACACAAGTCGCCTTCGTACTTAAACCTCTCTTTTTAGCTTCTTTAATAAAGAATTGGGCCTCTTGTTTTGCATCAGGTACTGACAAAGACCGTAGGAAATGATAACCACTAACTATCATTCCAACTTTTTTAGCATGTTTAATTTGATTTGCAGCTTTTGGATTAACGTAATCTGTTCCTGTGGCACTCCCTTCAGTAATTTTCACTACGACACCTTTAACACCCAGCCTTTTCGCAGCTTTAAAATAAACCAGTGTATCTGGCTGGTAACTTGCAACATCTATAAATTTATTTGCCATTAACTTTTCCTCCATTCCCTATTGAAAAAGCCTCAATGTCAGTGATCTAAAGCTAACATTAAGGCTCATATTTAAATGATCATTACCTATTTTTCTTCAAATAAAACATGGTCTTGTTCATCGATATAAACTGCAGAAACTGCCTTAGAATATAGGAGTTCTGCATTTGAATCAGCAAACATTTTAGAATCAATGATTTGTTGCATGATATCCTTTACCGTATCTGCATCTAGGTCAGATTTCACATCAGATAGTTTCAAGTGGCGTAAACCGCCGTTAATATTTGAACGAAATACTAAATCAATACTCTTCATAATTCATTAACTTCCTTTCCTAATTATTCTTCTTCTGAACTTTCTTCAGCAACGATACTAGAAACAGTCATGGCTGTTTCTACGTGTGGTTCTCCTGTCAACTGTGCTACAAGTTCCGCAAATGCGACAATTTTTTCCGAAGTGGCATCTTCAGCTAAATTATTAAAAGTCCGATCACGAAAATCTCCTTCTGGTGTAGTAGTCTTCACTTTAATACCTGTCTTTTTCCATTCTTTACTCATCAATAAAACCTCCCAAATTTTTTGAACTGAAAAGTTAGTTTGTCAAAACATTCAAAATGTTCCTTAAATAACTAGTTTCAGTAATTTTTAAATTGGTAAGCCGCGCGCCTTACATCCTTACTAACGAAAACTAGGTTATAAATGTAATAATATTAAAATGATTATTTTGAATAAGCTTGCAAGTTTTCTTTTTTAACAATGCAAACTAAGTTAATTTTTTGTAAATAAATACCCTGTACTAAAAATACAGTACAGGGCACAAAATCAACTATTTCTCTTCAAACAAAACATCGTCTTGTTCTGTTTGATAAGTGGCAGACACTGGTTTGGCGTACATTTCCTCGCCTTTTTTATCGACAAACAATTGTGCATCTGCAATTTCTTGCATTGCTGTTTTGACTGTCTCAGCGTCTAACTCTGTGTTGACATACTTTAACTTCAAATGATGTACTGCGCCACCAATAGCGGAACGAAACGCTAAATCTAAACTCTTCATTCTATCCTTCCTTTCACTGACACTAAATCAACTTGAAAACCATTATTGATTATTCAATAATGACTAATTCATGGCCGTTGTGACTTTGACCAACAACTGGTCAGTATCTTCACCAGTCAATTGAGCGACTAAATTACCAAAGTTAACTAATTGTTCATCAGTTGTTTCTTGAGCAATATTGTTAAAATTACGTTTACGTTCAGTCCCGTCTTCTTTAGTTGACTGAACTACGATACTCGTCTTTTCCCACATTTCATGATTCATTGTGCTTCCTCCTCGTATTTTTGCTGACCTTCGTCAATAACGCAGTCACACCTGATGTCTAACTGCTACTAACTCCAATCATCTTAATCAGTAAGTCGCGCGTCTTACACTCTTACTAACGAAAATCATTAGATGCTTGTAAAAGAAAGTTTTAGCTTAATTCAAAAAAACACCGACATTTTTGTTTTAAACGATTTTTCCAATAGTTGACAGTTTGACGTGTCACCCCTTCTTGCTGGGCGATCTCAGCCACACTATAGCCATAAAAGAGTCGTTTGATCAGAAACTTGCGTTCATTGAGACTACATACCATCACGATCTCGCGGACTAGCTCCCAGAACTCATAGTTTTCCACCAAGTTAGTATTCTTATCCATTATTAACTGTTCAAATTCTGTTTCTTTCCCTGTTTTGTCAGTTACTGGTGGTGCTATTCTAGCTTCTTGTTTCCATTCTTTACGTAAAAGATCAAGTAAGCCCCATTTTATCTTACGATAGGCATAACCCATCAAACGCTTTTCATCTAATTCTTCATTTTGACGCCGATAGTCAATATAGGCCTGGATAAACAACAATTCTCCTTCAACCACCAGATCTTCAAAATAGGCAGTTAATGGTGATACGTGTAACTTTTTTAAGACACCATAGATCACTTTGATCCGATTATTTTCAATTAGATAATTTATCGCTTCGTCGTTCATGTAAATACTCCTCACTTAAATTATCCAAGGCCTTGAACAATTTAAGCATAAGCATTCAGTGGACTAACATGAAGGTGACAAAAGTGGAGTATTTGCTGACAAATATGGCAAAAATTGTGACAATATATGCTTTTATGCTATTTTTAGTATTGATTCATCTATATTATTCAATGTATAATAGTTTATGTTATTATTTTCACAAAACCATTTGTGAAATCAGCTTACATAATTTTCTTTGGAGGTTAAAAGACATGCAGCAAAAAAACATCGTCTTAGATAAAAAAGGTATCACACAGATCTATCAGCAGGCTTTTCGTGACGACCAAGCGGCCATTACTAAAGATACTAAAATGGTGATCGATACTCATCGTTTAAATTTACCTGACTGTCAAGCTATCGTCTTAGATAAAGTACGTGGTGCACTTTTTACCCAACACTCAACCAATTCACTTGTTAAAGACTTCGTTCACTGGCAAAAATTCAACTTTACTTCCTCGATATTTATTGCGCGAAAGTTTTACCAAGACTCACTGCAACGTCACATCATACCTTTTGTTTCCATCGACCAGGCTCTATTACCACTCAGCGGCTACGCCAGAAGTTCAACCAGCTGGATCATGCAATCGAATTTACTCGGCTATAATTGCCTAGGCAACAATAGAATTGGCTTGCAATTTCGTAGAAACCATCTACCCGAATACATTATTTTAGAGAAGGAAAAACAGTTTGAAGATGTTTATCGCCTAGCTTTAATGATCGCTGACATTCAGATACTTTCACTACAAACTTTGTTGCATGGTGTATCTAAAAGATTTATACACAAACTCCACGATGAGATCGAACGCTTATTCCCTGAAGAAACTCAAATACTTCGAAATTTAAACATTCAAGCATACATGGATGAATTTATCGATCAAATCATTGAAGACACGCTTTACTATGATGCTTCACTAATTGACGAACAGCTCGACCAAAAGTACATACTTCAAGTCAAACAAGCCATTCGAGCTAAACAAAAAAGGCTCAGATAGATAATGAGTAGAAACTATGCACAAATACTGATCAATTGTCAGTCTAACCTGTAAAATACTGGTATAGGAAGTAAAAAAAGTCTGTGTGAATGATTTTAAAATCATATATAAAAACTATGATTCGCCTGTAACCTAGTTCACTCAAAACCAAGCATCTTTTTACATTTTGTCCACTTGCTAAATCAAAATCGCTTGACGTAATGTCTTTGATCACTAATAATTTTCCCTTTTGTTCAATTATCTCTTTACTAAAATTGTTTCTGATAACTAATATTGGTACGAACATGTTATAATGATTTTGGAGAGCGTTTGCATTATTATTTTGTAAGGGGGAATTTAAATTGGCGTTTTTGGGGTTTAAGGATTTCGATCGTTTGTCAGAGGTTGATTTAGATATCTACCGTTTTTTCACAGAAAACGTTGAAAAAGTGCCTTATATGCGTGTGCGTGATATTGCGACTGAAGCACATGTTTCTAATTCGTCAGTTATGCGTTTTATCCATAAATTAGGTTATGAAAGTTTTCCTGAGTTTAAAGTTTCCTCCCATGCTGAACAAGAAAAAGCGCATGTCACAGACCATCGGATCAATTTTATCACGGCTGATAATTTCCCTTCAGATATTTACAGCAAGATCGAATTGGTCGCTGACAAAATGCAAGGATCTGACCAGATCATCTTTTGTGGTGTGGGTTCGTCGGGAGCACTAGCGGAATACGCAGCACGACAAACTGCCGCCGTGGGTTTTAATTCATTCTGTGTGAAAGATCCTTTTTATCCCTTGGTCACACAACTTAAAAATACCAGCAATAACTTGCTGATCTCTTTTTCAGTGTCAGGTAAAACCATCGAGTTGATCGAACTATTGAATAATTTCGTAAATGATGAGGATGTTACTTTGGTCGCTGTGACCGCTGACCCTAGTAGTCAATTAGCACTCATGTCGCGCTACGTTCTCAGCTACTCTACTGATCAAAAACGGATCGAAAAGTATTACGACCTCACCACTCAAGTCCCAGCTTTATATGTGATCGAACAGCTGATCTCAACCGCCCGTCGTTTAGCGTTACAACAAAACGAAAAATTATAGTCGGTCTTATTGCGGCATTTTTTGGTACAAGACGTTCCACCATTGGAATAAACAGCTATTTGTCGGAACAATTATCCAAAAACTGTCAGAGTATTGCTCTTATGTAACCGCTTTTATATGATTGAAGTGGTTCAGAAATTATATATTTTTTATAGGAGTGATACTCTATGTCCAAGATGGATTCATATAATGCTTTTATGGAAAAGCATATTGTTCCAGCAGCGGCTAAACTGAATAATCAGCGTCACATTGCCGCGATCAGAGATTCATTTATGTTCACTTTTCCGATCACTATGTCAGCATCGCTGGTTATTTTGGTCAATAGTTTACTTTTTGCAAAAGACGGCTTTTTAGCTAAGATCTTGTTTTTAAATAAGTTCTTCCCGAATTTAGAAGATATGCAAGGTTGGTTGAACTCTGTCACCAACGGTACCATGGATATCTTGTCGATTTTCATTGCTTACATGGTCGCGTCTGAATTAGCACGTCATTTCATGGCCGACCAAATGTTGACGGGAATGACTTCGATCGCTGTATTCATGATCATGTATACACCATCGATCGTTAAAGATGGGATCAACTACCTGCCAAAAACGTTCTTGGGTGCGCAAGGTCTTTTTGTAGCGATGTTCATTGGGATCATTGTCGGTGAATTTTTACCAAAACTATTCAGCATTAAAAAGCTCCAGATCAAGATGCCTGACATGGTCCCACCAGCAGTTTCCCGTTCCTTTAATGGTTTGATCCCGATCGTGATCGTCATTATGTTAGCAGCTATTTTAAATCATTTATTGTCATTAGTTGCACCAGAAGGGATCAACCAGATCATCTATGATACGATCCAAACACCGTTAAGAAACATTGGGGTCAATATCTGGAGTGTCACTCTCCTAGCCATCGTCCAAAACTTGCTTTGGTTAGTCGGGATCCACGGTCCAAACACATTGAATGCCTTGCGTTCAGTGATCTTTACAGAAGCTGACCTTAGCAACCAACAATTCGTCAATGGGCATGGTAGTATCTGGGACGTTCCTTACCCCGCTACATGGGGTAACATGAACGACACTTTCGCTAACATGGGCGGCAGTGGGATGACTTTAGGCTTGATCATCGCGATCTTCTTGGTTTCCAAACGTAAAGATTACCGTGCAGTCGCTAAATTAGGTTTTATACCAGGACTCTTTAACATTAATGAACCGTTGATGTTTGGTTTACCGATCGTTTTGAACCCGATCTTAGCGGTTCCGTTTGTACTCACACCAGTTATCAATATCTGGGTCGGTTACTTAGTCACAAATATTTTGAAATTGATTCCAACACCAGCACTAGGCATGACCTGGACCACACCAGGACCACTGATGCCATTTCTAGGAACTGGCGGTAACTGGCTTGCACTGATCATCGGGATCATTTGCTTGATCATCTCAGTCTTTACCTACATGCCGTTTGTAATGGCAGCCAATAAGGTAGCAGAAAAAGAAGGACAGTTAGAAGAATAGCGTAGAAAATAAGTATTAGCGGACTTTAGCATCATGTAGCTCCACTAAAAAGTACTACATGCTTCAAATTTAATTACTAATTACTATACAGGAGGAAGACACTATGGCAAAAGACAATCGAGAATTTCCTGCGGATTTTTTATGGGGAGGCGCAGTCGCAGCCCATCAATTAGAAGGCGGCTATCAAGAAGGCGGCAAAGGCTTAAGTATTGCAGACCTCTTTACTCTAGGTGATAAGGATCATCCCCGTACGATCACCGCTAAAATTGAAGACGACCACTACTACCCGAATCATCAGGCCATCGACTTTTATCACCGTTATCCTGAAGATATCAAGCTCTTTGCAGAAATGGGTTTCAAATGTTTCCGGACTTCGATCGCTTGGAGTCGGATCTTTCCGAATGGTGACGAAGAAGAGCCTAATGAAGCAGGTCTTAAATTTTACGATGACTTATTCGACGAATGTTTGAAATATGACATTCAGCCAGTCGTTACTCTCTCGCACTTCGAGATCCCGCTTCACCTAGTCCAAGAATATGGTGGCTGGCGCGACCGACGTTTGATCGAGTTCTTCGTGCGCTTTGCCGATGTTTGTTTCAGACGTTACAACAACAAAGTTAAATACTGGATGACATTTAATGAGATCAACAACCAGACTAATTTTGAAGCAGCCGGTCATTTATACACCAACTCGGGGATCATCTCACAATCAGGTGAAGACCGCGAAAAACTAATGTACCAAGCAGCACACTACGAATTAGTTGCTTCTGCTCAGGCAGTCAAATTAGGCCATTCGATCGACCCTAAAATGCAGATCGGTAGTATGATCGCAATGTGTCCGATTTATCCGCTGACTTCTAAACCAGAAGATATCTTATTCACTCAACGAGCTATGCAAACTCGTTACTGGTTCTCAGACGTACACGCTAATGGTTATTACCCACAATGGTTGTTAAACTTCTTTGATAAAAAAAATTTTGACCTGGATATCACCACCGCAGACCTAGCACAGCTAAAGGAAGGAACTGTCGACTATATCGGCTTTAGTTACTATATGTCCTTTACCACAGAATACCCTGGACATGAAGATTTCAACGAAGCCCATGACTTAGTTGCTAATCCTTATGTTAAAGCGAGTGAATGGGGCTGGCAGATCGACCCGACTGGTCTGCGTTATGCACTAAACTGGTTCACTGACCGCTATCATTTGCCATTATTCGTAGTTGAAAATGGTTTAGGTGCCGTCGATCAGTTGACCGAAGACCATAAAGTTCATGATGACTACCGCATCAAGTATATGCATGACCATATCCTCCAGATGAAAAAAGCCGTCTTAGATGACGGTGTTGATCTAATGGGATACACTCCTTGGGGCTGCATTGATTTAGTTTCAGCCGGCACTGGGGAAATGTCGAAACGTTATGGCTTCATTTACGTTGATGAAGATGACTATGGACGTGGTTCATTAGACCGTTACCGTAAAGATTCTTTTTACTGGTATCAAAATGTGATCAACACTAACGGAGCTGAACTATAGTCAATGATAACTAAGGGGATGCATTTTTTGAAGAATTACGTGGGGATCGATGTCGGTGGAACATCCATTAAATATGGTTTAGTAAATCAAGACGGGAAAATGATCGAACAAAATAGTTCCCCAACTGCGAAACAAAAACAGCAGATCTTAACTGACCTGACTTCGATCGTGACCGACTATCAAAAAAATGGACAAGCAATTGCGGGGATCGGTGTCTCAATGCCCGGTGTGATCGAATCAGATGGAATATTAACGACCGCTGGTGCGATCAAATGCATGTATGGTGTGAATTTGAAAGAAGAACTTGAACAACATACAGGCATTAAAACAACCATCGAAAACGACGCTAATGCAGCGGCCATCGCTGAACAATGGTTAGGCGCTGCACAAGACTTGCACAATTATCTGGGGATCGTCTTAGGAACTGGGGTCGGTGGTGCGTTAGTGATCAATGACCAGGTTTACCGTGGGGCACATGCCCGTTCGGGTGAATTTGGTTGGATGTTATTAGACGACCAACATGATGAGCTAGAAGATGGCAGCATGAATTTTCAAACTGCCACTGTCATCGGCTTATTGCGCATTTACAATATTAAAGCACAAGCAAACTTAACTGATGCACGTGAAGTATTTGACCGCGCAGATAATGGTGACAAGATCGCGCAGCCTGTTTTGCATAATTATTTCCGCAAACTAGCACAAGCGATTTTAAACCTAGTCGTTTGCTTTGATCCTGCTAAAGTCGTTGTAGGTGGCGGAATCAGTGTTAATCCTACCTTCCAGGCTGGCTTACAAGAAGCTTACAATGAATTGCAAGAAGAGCATGCCAGCGTGCGTGACTTAAACTAGCTGAGATCATTCCTGCTAAATTAGGGAACGATGCCGGCATGATCGGCGCTGTGTACCGAAGAATGCAAGAAGAATAATATTAAAATAACGCCTTCTAATGACAAGTATTATACTTGATCAGCAGAAGTCGTTTTAAATTATCAATAATAGTTTTTAGTAACGTTACTGGATTATATCGACAAACACTAAAAAAGCCGCCCTGCTTTAACTTTGATCGGTTGCAGGACGACTAGAATTTAGTCATGTTATTACTAGCCACCGCCTTTGAAGTGGCTTGTGTGGGAGCTATGTTAACGCATAGCCCCTTTCCTTTACACTCATATTATATCATCTTTTTAAAAAGATGTCATGTTACAGGTTATTATCCAACATTCCTTACATGTTAGCTTGCTCTAGTCTCAAATAAGCTAAGGTAATTGGTTTCACTATTATGATTAAGCAAGTGCATGACGAAGCCCGATATTATAATTAGACTGCATATAAACACGGTAGGTACCCGTTTTGCGCATAGTGCGCGTGCCTAAATTTTCTTGTCGTAACAAGTTTTGGTAGACTAAAAGATCAGCAGTGATTGGCTCTAAGTATAAACGGTTGGTTTTCCCTATCTTGTGGTCGCGGAGATCATATTCCTCTGGCCGTCAAAGATGTATTATCAGCTTAAGCCATAAAAATTTGGAAGAGCTAGGAACTGATATTAGGCCACCACATTCAAAAGTACTCAAGGTTATAAAGATCCAATAATGGAATTAAGACCACAACCAGAAAGAATTTTCTATGCAAGCTACGACGGCGAAAAATTTGTGTTGTTGTGCCACTATACAAAAAAATAAGACTGACAAAAGACAAGCTGAACACGCAATTACACTACTGGAAGATTGGTTAGCAAGGAAGGGGGAATAATGATGAGGTTAGCGGATTTAGAAACAAGTTTCTCTTCAATTCCGACAGATGAAAAATTTATTATTGATACTATGGCTGAATTATACGCCGAATGGATCAAAAGTAACGTATCACAACAAGAACTAGCAAAACGTATTGGTATGAAGCAACCGCAAATAGCTAAACTCGAAATGTTAGAGTCTGTGCCAACACTAAAAACATTGAACCGGTATGCCAAGGGGTTAGGATTAAAATTAAAAGTAGGTTTAGTACCTGTTTAAAAAATAAAAATGAAAAACGCCTAAAATTTTTAGTGCTTTTTTTGTTTTCCATAACCACGACTCATCAAAAGAATTTGTGATGATAATATAAGTTACTCTACAAAAATTTCGAACATAGCAGAGGTAAAACAAACTATGGCACCACCAAAAACAAAAACTACCCTGTTATAACTTTGGCGAGTTACAGGGTAGCCTAATACTGTCTTATTAACTTTGCCACCGCCTTTAAAGCGGCTTGTGGGAGCTATGTTGATTCATAGCTCCTTTTCTTTACAATTGAATCGTGCCATCTTTTTAAAGAAGTGTCATGTTACAGATTATTAACAGAAGAACCCCAACGACAATTTTTCCTAATTACTAATTTTCAACTTATTATCTTTGGTGGTTTCTGAACTGATTGGGCGTCATTTTATTGATTTTTCTAAACTCTTTTATAAAATATGAAGCATCATTAAAACCTGCTTGCATCGCCACATCTTGAATTTGTAGTTCAGGAGCAGATATTAACAGCTCTTTGGCTTTGCGCAAACGAAAATCCATTAAGTATTGTTGTGGCGTTAAGCCAAAGTGCTCTTTAAAAGCTCGGTTTCCATATGAAGCCGAAAAATTAGTGACTCTTTCTAAACTTTGATTCGTAATTTTTTCAGCATAGTGAGTTTTTATATAAGTCATCATGGGATCAATAACCTCATCTTTTGAAGAATTACTAGATATCTGGGTCACACTATCAAGCATTAACAAAAATTGATAAATCAAGGCTGATTGTTGTACTGTCGCCACGTAATCATCCGATAAAAATGAAACAAATTTTTTTTGAATAAATTTAGTCAATGATTGAGACATTCTTTTTACATAGACATATTTATTTGGAAAAATAAAGTGCACTAATTCATCAGCCAAAGCCCCTCCAAAGGTCAAAAAAGCAGTTTCCCATCTTATATTATTAGATGGGTAATACCTATGTGGTAGTCTTGGAGAAAGCAAAATGCCATCCCCTTCTTTTAACTCATACTTTACATGTGCAATTTCAATAACCCCTGTCCCCTGCTCTGATTGAAGCCAATGATAAAAAGGATATCCATTAGGACGTTCTACTATCGGTTGAGGCCAATTATAACCAATAGTTTCTGCTGATAATGGCAAATTCTGATTAAATCTTGTAATGATCCGCATAAAAACACTTCCATTTTATATTTAACATTTTGTTGAGCACGCATACGAATAATCATTTTTAAATTATGTACCAAATTTTCATATTATTATCATAAAACATTATATTCTTTTGTATGCGCTTTAATTATACTAGAAATGTAAAATAATAGGAAAGAAGGAATTTTATTTTGACACCAAAACTTGAATGGTTAGATGATCCAGAAGTCTTTCGTGTAGGTCAACTACCTGCACATAGTGATCATAAAACATATGTTAATTCCGCGGAAGTTACAAACGGACACAGCAGCTTTACTCAATCACTAAACGGTAACTGGAAATTCCATTTCTCAGACTTACCACAAAAACGTCCCGTTGATTTTTACAAAGTCGACTTTAATGATACTAATTTCGATACGATCAGTGTTCCAGGGCATATTGAAATTGCAAATTTTGACCAGTTGCACTATATCAATACCCTTTATCCTTGGGAAGGGCATGAGTATCGTCGCCCACCCTATACATTAAATAATAAACAAATCGAAAAAGGACTTTTTAGCACAGCCACAGATAATCATGTGGGTTCATATATAAAGCATTTTACCGTTGATCCAAAGTTACGTGGCAAAAAAATAAGAGTTCGTTTCGATGGCGTGGAACAAGCAATGTATGTTTGGTGTAATGGTCACTTTCTAGGTTACGCCGAAGACAGCTTTACTCCTTCTGAATTTGATTTAAGCCCTTATATTCAGAATGGCCGCAATAAACTTGCTGTTGAAGTTTTCAAGCACAGTACAGCGTCATTTATCGAAGATCAGGATTTTTTCCGTTTCTTTGGTATTTTTCGTGATGTCACTCTTTTAGCTCAACCACAGGTCCATGTTGAAGATTTGTCGATCAAACCAACACTAACAAATAACTTTCAAGATGGAAAAGTCAACGTAAATTTAAAAATCCAGAAAGACAACATTCCTGCTGAAATTCAGCTAAGAATTATTGATCAGTCAGGTAAAGAAATTTACCAATCAAAACAGACTGCCGATAAAACGGTCAATTTCAGTAACATCGAACTTAAAAACGTCCATTTGTATGACAATTCTGATCCTTATCTATATAATTTAGAAATAAGTGTCATCCAACAAAACGGAAAAGCCTTAGAAGTTATCCCTTATAACTTTGGTTTCCGCCAAATCGAAATCAAAAATAAAGTTATCCTACTCAACGGCAAACGTTTGATCATTAACGGCGTCAACCGTCACGAATGGGACGCTCACACGGGGCGGGTCGTTTCTGAAGAAGACATGCAATCCGATATCAAAACAATGGAAGAAAATAATATCAATTCAGTTAGAACTTGTCATTATCCTGATCAGACAAGATGGTATGACTTGTGTGACCAACATGGAATTTATATGATGGCAGAAAATAATCTTGAATCTCATGGCTCTTGGCAAAAAAGTGACGGCGTAGAACCTTCTTATAATGTACCAGGCTCATTACCAGAATGGAAAGAAGCAGTGTTAGACCGCGCTCAAAATAACTATGAATTGCTTAAAAACCATACCAGCATTATTTTCTGGTCACTTGGAAACGAATCATATGCTGGTGACGACATCGCTGCTATGCAAAAATACTACAAGAGTGTTGATAATAGCCGTTTAGTCCATTATGAAGGTGTTGTCCACAATCGCCAGTATGAAGATCAGATATCCGACGTAGAAAGTCGGATGTATGATTCACCACAAGCAATTAAAGAATACTTGGAAAATGATCCTAAAAAGCCAGTAATTCTCTGTGAATATATGCATAGTATGGGAAATTCACTGGGTGGATTCAAAGACTACATGGATCTGATCGATCAATATGAAATGTATCAAGGCGGATTTATCTGGGACTTTATCGATCAAGCCCTTTTGATCAAAGACGAAGTCACTGGTCAAGAGGTAATGCGCTATGGCGGTGACTTTGACGATCGGGTATCTGATTATGAATTTTCTGGTGATGGAATACTATTTGCAGATCGCACACCCAAACCAGGTCTACAGGAGGTTAAATATTATTATGGTAGAAAAAAATAATCCTTTACGAGTAATATACGGCGATGGGACTCTCGGCATTGATGGAGAAAACTTTCATTATATTTTCAACTATGGACGCGGTGGCTTAGAATCGCTAGTTTTTAATGGCAAAGAGTGGCTTTACCGTGAACCTGCCCCTGTCTTTTGGAGGGCAACTACTGATAATGACAGAGGAAATAACTTTTCAAAAAAATCAATTCAATGGCTCGGAGCAGACCAATTCATTGACGTAAAGACAATCAATGTTTCTGTAGACGGAAAAAAGATAAAGTTTCCATCTGCTCCAGAAAATAATCGCTATTCAAACCATGAATACGCCCAGAAAGTCAGCATTAAATTCACTTATACTACACTAACTGTCCCAAGTACGGAAGTTACTGTTCAATATACGATTAGCTCGGATGGAGTTATCAACGTCACCACACATTATTTTGGCAACAGTAAATTGCCTGAGTTACCAACATTTGGTCTACGTTTAATAATCCCAACGGTTGCTGATGACTTTGAATATGATGGCCTTTCAGGAGAGACTTATCCTGACAGAATGGCAGGTGCAACAAAGGGTACCTATCGCATTAAAGGACTTCCAGTAACACCTTATCTAGTTCCTCAGGATTGTGGTGTACACATGGAGACGGATCGCGTAACCGTTACTCGTAGCAGTGTAAAAAACAATGCTGATCAAGACAAAAACACATTTTCTTTAACGATCAAAAGTAATAATAAACCATTTGCCTTTAGCTGTTTGCCATACACACCAGAAGAACTCGAAAATGCCACACATCAAGAGGAACTACCTCTTCCTAGAAAAACAATTTTAACAATTTTTGGCGCTGTTCGCGGTGTTGGCGGTATTGATAGTTGGGGTAGTGATGTTGATAATGAATACCACGTACCAGCCGATAAAGATATTGAGTTTTCTTTCGATATCTTAAATAGCGCAAGTATGTAAGGCTTAAAAAACAAACAAAAGAAATACTAAAAATATTAGGTTGAAACTTTTGGAGGCGCTTTATTTTGTCAAAAAGCAAGAAAATTAACAAAAGTAATTTTTGGTCAATATTTAATTTCGGTGTTGGTAATATCGGCGGGTCAGCTGTTTACATGACATTTGGTACTTATTTAATGGTCTATGTAACCTCAGCCATGTTTACAGGAGTTCCCAAAGCTGAAGCAGGAAAATTAATTTCAATGATCACCACACTTATTTTCGTAATTCGGATAGTTGAAATTTTTCTTGACCCGATTATTGGAAGTGTTGTTGATAATACGACTACAAGATGGGGAAAATTTAAGCCATGGTTAATTGGAGCCGGCATTATTTCTTCTATATTGTTAATAGTTCTTTTTACTGGTATTTTTGGGTTATCTAAAGTTAATGCAACTTGGTTTACCATTTTATTCATTCCAGCGTTTATTCTATTTGACGTTTTCTATTCATTTAGAGATGTTTCATACTGGGGTATGATACCAGCCCTAACTGAAGATAGTAGTAAAAGATCACTTTATACAGCTGCTGGAAACTTTACAAATTTCGGGGGAAACGTTGTCACAATGATCGTTGTTCCAGTTGTAACTTTCTTTACTTATCTAGCAACAGGGCAACACACCGAAGGACAAGCAGGTTGGACAGCATTTGGTATTTTGATTGCAGTGCTTTCAATTATATGTTCGCTTACTGTGGGATTTGGAACTCATGAAAAGCAAAGCACTTTAAGAGAAGTTACTAAACAAAAGACTAGTTTCAAAGACATGTTTTCTGCATTAATTCACAATGATCAGATGCTATGGACAGCTATTCCATATTTAGTATATGGTTTTGGTAATGCCGCTACCGCTGGGTTAATGTTTTATATGTTTAAATATGTACTCGATCGTCCTGACCTATTTTGGATAACTGGTATTATTCCAATCGTTGCTGGATTCTTTACATCGCCGTTATATCCAGTTTTAAATAAATGGATCAGTCGTAAAACAATTTATTCAGTAAGTATGTGTGCTATGATCATCGCTTATTTATTACTAATTTTTTCTACCGATAATTTGGTAGCTGTAATTACTGCCATGATTCTTTATTATGCACCACAAGGCTTTATTTTTATGGCAGTCCTACTAACCTTACAAGATACTATTGAATACGGACAACTCAAAAATGGCGTTCGTAATGAAACAGTGATTTTATCCATGCGACCAATGCTTGACAAGTTGTCCAGTGCTCTTTCCAATGGTGTTGTCGGTTGGGTTGCAGTTGCTGCTGGAATGACCGGTGCTGCCACTGCTGCATCAATTACGGATCACGGGATCGCTATCTTTAAATTTGTTGCTTTCTGGGTTGGATTAATCTTGCACGTACTCGCATTAGTAGTCTATGCATGGAAAGTAAAAATCTCTGAAAAGAAACATGCTGAGATCGTAGAACAATTACAGCAGAATCTTGCAAGCGCTGAAACTGGATTAAACGATAATCAAAATAAAAAGCCTATAAATTATTCTACCGTTGTAGATAATACAGAAAATACCTCAGTTGATTCATTAGTGAGTGGTACTCTAGTATCCTTAGAAAATATCATAGATGAAAATGGCAATAAGGGACTTCAAGGTAGAGGAATTGGTATCGAGCCTTCCGAAGGTGAACTATTCGCACCATTTGATGGCGAAGCAATTTTTGTCTTTACAACCAAACATGTCTTAGGTTTACGCTCAGACAACGGTCTAGAATTACTAGTCCATGTCGGCTTTGGTACAGGAAAAATGCGTGGTGAAAATTTTGTTTCTCATGTTGAAACTGGACAAAAATTTAAAAAGGGACAGTCACTTTTGAGTTTTAATCGTGATGAAATCAAACGGCAAGGATATAAAGATACCGTGGTAACGTTATTCACACATGGAAACAAAATACACTCATTGATTCCTACTAGTTCTAAAGAAATTAAACATGGGAGGCAATTATTTAAAGTTGATTGGAAAGAATCTTAAATCATAAATACATTTAAGTAAGTCTATCCAGTTACTTAATATATAACGGATCACCAATAGTTCAAACAATGAAAAGAATTCTATCTTACTTGAAAAAGTTCCTCTAAGACAGAATTCTTTTTATTTTAACTATTTTCAAATTTATCTTTTCGCCACCAAGGCTCATGATTTAAATACCAGTTAATCGTTTGTGTCAGACACGTTTGAAAACCAGCCTGTGGTTGCCACCCTAACTCCATTTTAATTTTACTGTTGTCTAATGCATAACGCTGGTCGTGGCCTAAACGATCAGCAACATATTCGATTCGGTCAGTAGAAAGCCCTAGCTGGTCAACGATCAAATGAACGATTTCATTATTTGAATGCTCACTGTGTGCACCAACATTATAAATTTCACCTGGCTGCCCTTTGTGAATAACAGTGTCAAAGGCCCGACAATTATCTTTCACGTATAACCAGTCACGAATATTCTCGCCAGTGCCGTAGATAGGTAATTTTTTACCTTGCATTCCTTTGGTGATCATCAGGGGGATCAATTTTTCTGGATGTTGGTATGGACCATAATTATTCGAACTTCGCGTGATATTGGCGTTCAACCCAAAGGTTTTAGCATACGCCAGCACAAACATGTCGGCCGCTGCCTTACTAGCTGAATAAGGTGAACTCGGTTCCAGTGGAGAATTTTCGCTAAAATAGCCCTGTTGCCCCAGAGAACCATATACTTCGTCAGTTGAAATTTGTAAAAATTTCTGAATATTCTGATTTTTCGCTGCTTTTAACAAAGATAAAGTTCCTTGAGTATTAGTTTGGAAGAAAACATCTGGTCCAGTGATCGAACGGTCAACATGACTTTCGGCTGCAAAATTAACTAAGATCTCACACCCATATGTCTTGATCAGCCTTTCCACTAGTTCTTGATCATTGATATCACCTTGAACGAAATGATAACGTGAATCAGCCTTAATATCAGCTAAATTTTCTAAATTGCCAGCATAAGTCAGCAGGTCAAGATTGACGATTTGACAGGCCGAATACTTTTCAAGTAAGTAATGAATAAAGTTGCTGCCGATAAAGCCTGCACCACCCGTGATCAAATATTTCTGCATCAACTTACTTCCTTTCTAATTATGTTAGTTTGTATGTTTAACATCATTATAACTTAAAAGACAATGAGGATTAAAAACTTAATTTGACAAAAAGATCGCAGACCCCAATTGTCAAATCAAGTGCGACAAGTGTAAAGCTTAAACTATAAGTGAAGATAGATGTTAGTTCAGTGA
>NZ_KB714685.1:0-17074 GCF_000349725.1 Ligilactobacillus pobuzihii E100301 = KCTC 13174 | reverse complement strand
CAAAAGCACCAAAATTCTGAGATCATTTTGCAGTTCATACTGGACGTGGGTTCAAAAACTCGGAAAAATAGTTAAAATTTGTAAAGTGCTGTATTAGTAGTTCTTGAAGAAAAACAAACCAAGGAAACAATTAACTTTTACGATGCACAAGTTGAGCATGTAATGCCACAAAAGTTAAATAATGAATGGCGTTTTCAAATAAAAAATGCTGAAAATGTTAATCAAAAATATGGTGGAACAATTGGAAATTTAACATTAACCAAATATAATTCAGAGATGAGTAACAAATCTTTCTCTGAAAAAAAGAACTTCTATATTAAATCCAATGTAACTTTAACTCGTAAAATTGGAAAACATTTTGACAAATGGGGAAAGTATGAAATTATGGGTCGATCTGCTAAGTTAGCTGACGAATTGATTGATATATATCCGCGACCACAAGAAGAAAAAATTAATGTAGGGATTTCAGGGGAACATCCTATTAATGATGAAGTTAATGTAACAGGACAAAAGCCAGTTAAAATTATTATCCAGTCCCAAGAATATAGGCTAACAACTTGGTCTAATGCGCTGGTTACTTTTTTGAATTATATATGGGATAATGATAGCGGGGCTTATCAAATTATAAAAAATAATAAATCGCTGAAAAGGTTGTTTTCCTCTAATCTTAGGAATCCAAAAAAGTTGCAAAATGGTGAATTGATTGAGACAAACTACTCAGCCGAGGCTATTTTGGCGTTATTAGGAAAAATGGCTGAAGTTTGTGGAATCCAAGATGAAGTAAGTTATGTTATTAAGTAAAGAAAGATTATCTTTATCGGAGTTCTTTGTAATTTTTTAAGCAGATTATACGATACAGAAAAAAGCGAAGTCTCCTATGACTATTAAACAGCTCTATCGCCTAGTGAAAAACTGACTTGATTAAGCTGTCTATACATTGAAGATCAGTCAATCAAGTTTATTTCCACTAGCAATAGTCAAGCACATTATCGATCACTTTAAAGAGAAAAGAAACCTTTCACTTGGATGTCAGTGACAAGATTTCTTTGTCTCCTTATTTATAACAACGAAAAAAGTTCTTAGAATTTTGAAAAATCTAATTCTAAGAACTTTTTGTTATTCTGTTAAATAATTTTGTAAGATTTTAGATAATGGTAAGTAAATTAAAGGATAAAAAACTAAATTACCCGCGGCATGATAAACATCAAATAAGAAGCCGCTCGTATAATAGGCGATGAATGCAGGAGCTTGACCGATCACTGCCATACATAAGCTAATAACTAAACCATATTCTAATCCGAGAAAAGCTGCAATTACCAATTGAAACAGCCATGATTTTTGTAAAAAGAGAAATTTTTGAACAAGCCAAACTGTAAGTACGCAAATTATATAAGCTGCGATCTGTGGAAACGTCCACAGTCCAAAACCTAAATATAAGTTCGAAACTAACATTGTTAAAATTGCCAACGTCATGCCTGTTTTTAAGCCGCAAAACAGTGTAACGATCATAATAATGTCAGTTACCGGCTGCACATTAGGAATCGGAATTTTGACGATCCGTAAAACAGTACAAATTGCTGCCAGCAAGCCTAGCATTGTAATTTTTCGAATTGAATTATGAGTTTTGACTTGGTCCATAGTTAATCATCCTGATATTTGCTTAAGTTAAAAGTAACTTTGTCATTATTTTTGACTTTTTGTTCTTGAGCGCCTTTTTTAATAGTTTTATCGTTGATCGTATATGTCCAAAAGATATTCTTATCGGTGTCTTGTTGGTGCCCATCGATCGATGTGATCATGCCTTCTTTGTCCTTAACTGTCCAAGCTTTTTTCAGTCCGGTTATTACTTTAGCATTTTTTTTAGTATGTACTTTTTTCTCTGCTATTTTTTTGCCGTTATTTTGCAGTTGATAAGTTACACTGATTTGGTTGTTAGGCTTAGTGGTTTGATTTGATTTATTGGTGGAACAACCTACCATAACTAAGAGAAGTGCTGCAATTGTAAGTAGGATCGTTAATAATGATTTTTTTATGTGTCTCATTCAAGACATCTCCTTGAAAATTTTAAATAAAATGTACGTTATTACGTTAACATTTATTTGTTTTTTGTCAACATCTAGTGAATTCTTAAACTTGAAGTGTTTAAAAATGTTTTTTAGGTTTACATGTGAAAAGCATGGTTATATAATAAAACTTGAATATTGTTTTCGTTGGTTGTCCCTCTCTATGAAAGAGGATTTTTCTTTATAATAATAAGTGAATTATGTAACAATTGTCTTGATTTAATTTAGTGTAATTTTTCTTGGAACAGAAAAACTATATGCCTTGATCCTTAAAAAGAGAAGAATGATCAGTGGTTAACAAAATAATTATTAGCTGGAGGTTTTTATTTATGGCAGAACGTAGTTATGATTTTCTAATGCCAAGTGTTAACTTTTTCGGTCCTAGCGTTATCGAAAAAATCGGTGAACGGGCTAAAATGCTGGATATGAAAAAACCAGTGATCGTTACTGATAAATTTTTGGAGAACCTGGAAGGCGGCGCTGTTAAACAAACACTTGCTTCTTTAGATGCTGCTGGTGTTGATTATGTGGTCTACAACGGCGTTGAACCAAATCCGAAGATCCGTAATATCAAAGAAGTTAAGGCACTCTTTGAAAAAGAAAATGCCGATTCGATCATCACAGTGGGTGGTGGCTCTGCTCATGATACAGGTAAGGGTGCTGGTATCATTTTGACAAATGGTGATGATATTACTCAGCTTGCTGGTATCGAGACTTTAGATAATGCCTTGCCTCCGCTGATCGCAGTCAATACCACAGCTGGGACTGGTTCAGAATTGACACGGCATGCAGTTATCACTAACGAAGAAACTCATTTGAAATTCGTGGTAGTTTCGTGGCGCAACATCCCATTAGTTTCATTTAATGATCCAAGCTTGATGTTAGATGTACCAAAGGGCCTGACAGCCGCAACTGGGATGGATGCGTTCGTACAATCCATTGAACCGTATGTATCCGTTGATCATAACCCAATCACCGATTCACAATGTATTGAAGCTATCAAATTGATCGAAACATCTTTGCGTGAAGCAGTTGCTAACGGTCATAATATGGATGCGCGGACACACATGGTCGAAGCTGAGATGTTAGCCGGGATGGCCTTTAACAATGCTAACTTAGGTTATGTCCACGCTATGGCTCATCAATTGGGTGGTCAGTATGATGCACCGCATGGTGTTTGCTGTGCTTTGCTATTACCGTATGTTGAAAAATATAATTTGATCGCAGATCCAACCAGGTTTGCCGAATTAGCCGAGTTTATGGGTGAGAATACAGCCGGCTTGTCGACACGTGACGCGGCCGAATTATCCGTGAAGGCAATGAAGCAGATGTCAGATGATGTGGGTATCCCACAGACGATCAAAGAGATCGGTGCTGATCCAAAAGACTTTGAATTGATGGCAGAAAATGCCCTGAAAGATGGGAATGCTGCATCTAATCCACGGGTCGGTACAAAAGAAGATATCGTGAAGATTTTCCAAGCTGCCTATGATGGTAATTTGGACTTCTCATTTTAGAGATTGATTTCAAGGGGGTTGAAAACTGATTTTGTTAGTTTTCAGCCCCTTTGTTATTTTAAGTGAGTAATGGATAGAGGAGAGTAATATTTGCTCACTCTTGAGGCAATAAAAAGGATTTAGTTATTATGAAAAGACAAAAAAGATTTGAAAAGCTGGAAAAACGTCCAGTTCATTTGGATGGTTTAGTCCAGGAATGGGACGACGAGGGTTTTGTTGCTTTAAATAGTAAAAATGACCCAGCTCCTAGTATTAAAGTTGAAGATGGTCAGATCGTTGAACTGGATGGGAAAAAACAGGAAGATTTTGATTTGATCGATAAGTATATTGCAGAATATGGTATCGATGCCACACAAGCGCCAAAAACTATGAAAATGAGTGCGGTGCAAATTGCTAATATGTTATGTGATCCTAATGTGCCACGGAAAAAGTTGATCAAAATTGCTAATGGTCTAACGCCAGCTAAAGCTGAAGCTGTTATCAGCGAGATGAATTTTGCTGAAATGATCATGGCTACTCAAAAAATGCGGCCACGGAAGACCCCAATGAATCAGTGTCATATTACTAATACTTTAGATAATCCAGTACAATTAGCGGCCGATGCAGCTGAAGCCGCTGCACGTGGTTTCGCTGAACAAGAAACTACGCCAGCAATTGCCAGATATGCGCCGTTGAATGCGATCTCTATCTTAGTTGGTTCACAATCTTCACGTCCAGGTGTCTTAACGCAGTGTTCAGTCGAAGAAGCTGAAGAATTGAGCTTGTCGATGCGTGGCTTTACTTCTTATGCTGAAACGATCTCAGTTTACGGTACCGATGAAGTCTTTACAGACGGCGATGACACTCCGTGGTCAAAAGGCTTCCTAGCTTCATGTTATGCGTCTCGTGGTGCCAAAATGCGTTTCACATCTGGGGCTGGCTCAGAAGCATTGATGGGAAATACTGAAGGCAAGTCAATGTTGTATTTAGAAGCTAGATGTATTTATTTGACTAAAGCAACTGGTGTGCAAGGTTTGCAAAATGGTGGCGTGGCATGTATCGGGATTCCTGGCTCAGTTCCAGGTGGTATCCGTGAAGTTATGGGTGAAAATTTGTTATGTATGATGATGGATCTAGAATGTGCATCAGGTAATGATCAGGCCTTTTCACATTCCGATATTCGTCGGACGGAAAGAATGATGGGACAGTTTATTGCCGGGACTGATTTTATTTCTTCTGGCTATGCCGCTGAAGAAAACAAAGACAATACCTTTGCAGGTTCTAATATGGATGCTTTAGACTATGATGACTATTTAGCGATGGAACGTGATTTGGTCGTTAATGGTGGGATCATGCCATTAGATGAACAAAAAGCTATCAAAGTCAGAAATCAGGGTGCTCGTGCGATCCAAGCTGTTTTTAAGGGGTTAGATCTGCCGGAGATCACCGATGAAGAAGTTGAAGCTGCAACTTATGCAAGTTCATCTGATGACCTGCCAAAACGTGATATGGTTCAAGACATGAAAGGTGCCAAAGACTTATTAGACCGTGGTGTGACAGTCGTAGACATTATTAAAGCTTTAAATGAGGGTGGCCTATCAGAAGTTGCAGATTCTGTTTTGCATTTAGCTGAACAAAAAATTACTGGTGACTATCTTCAAACATCTGCAGTTTTTGGTAAAGACTGGAATTGTATTTCAGCTATCAATGATAACAACGATTATGAAGGACCTGGAACGGGTTATCGTTTATGGCAAGATCAAGAAAAATGGAAAAAAATAAAAGATATTTCATGGGCAGTCGATCCACAAAACATGAAAGATTATATGAATTAAAGTTGAGGTGGATATTAAGATGAGTCAAAAGATCAATAAGCAGTTAGTTGACCAGATCGTAAGAAACGTAATCGAAAATACTAGCGAGACTGATCAGGCAATTCTATTTAACAAGGAAGAAAAACCACAGTCTAGTGATGGACAACAGATTAGTGCGGAAAATCAAGTGAAAAATTTCACGCCAGAAAATGATCCAAATTTTAAACAGCTTGATTGGTTTGAACATGTAGGAACGGTTAAACCTGGGCGCGAAAAAGAAGAGGTTGTGATCGCAGTTTCCCCTGCCTTTGCTGAAGTCTTTCGTAAAACTTTAACTGGTCTATTGCATTGGGATGTTTTACGACAGTTGACAGCAGGTATTGAAGAAGAAGGTCTAAAGTATCGTGTTATTAAGATTTATCGTACTTCAGATGTGTCTTTTTGTGCGTCAGAAGCTGACCAAATTTCGGGGTCAGGTATTAGTATTGCGATCCAGTCTAAGGGAACCACGATCATTCATCAAAAAGATCAGGAACCCCTCGATAATTTAGAGTTATTCCCACAAGCACCAGTTCTAACTTTAGAAACATATCGTGCTATTGGACGTAATGCAGCGCGTTACGCAAAAGGAATGTCGCCTGATCCGGTACCGACAGTGAACGATATGATGGCACGGGTTCAATATCAGCCTTTATCAGGATTGATGCACATTCAAGAGACTAGAAGGGTACAAACAGGTAAAGATGCTGAAGAGATATGTTTGAAACTAGATTGATGTAAAAACACGACACTGATTAAATTTATTAGTAGTCAAGCTTTAGGAGTGAAAAAAAATGAATATCACTGATAAAGAAGTTAAAGAAATAACGGCACGAGTCATTGCAGCTTTAGAAGATCGAGAAGACAGTGGTGAAAAGCAAAGTGATAAAAATGAACTTGATGCCACAGACTACCCTTTGTATAAAAAACATCCCGAAAAAGTAGTTACTCCTACGGGAAAAACATTGGAAGATATCAACTTGGAAAACGTTTTGAAACAAAAGGTACAACCACAGGACTTTCGAATCACGCCGCAGACGTTGAAGATGCAGGGTGAGATCGCTAAAAATGCGGGGCGTCCTGCCATTCAAAACAATTTGCAACGAGCCTCTGAACTGACTAATGTTCCCGATGCACGTTTGTTGGAAATGTATAACGCCTTGCGCCCTTATCGTTCGAGCAAACAAGAACTGTTAGAAATTGCAGCCGAATTAAACGACAAATATCAAGCACCGATCTGTTCAAATTGGTTTAAAGAAGCTGCTGAAAATTATGAGCAAGCTCACAAACTTAAGGGTGATAATTAAACACATTTTGTGTATAAGTAGCAAATGTCAGAAAGTAAGGAATGATTTTTGATGAAACGGATACTAGGTGTCGACATTGGTAATTCATCGACTGAGGTTTCGCTCGCTGATGTGTCAGGCCAAAAGGAAGTGTCATTTGTAGGTTCAGGTATCGCGGCAACGACTGGCATAAAAGGAACTAAACAAAATTTATTAGGGATCAAAAAATCAATTGACAATGTTTTAGAAAAGACGTCTTCTAAGTTGGATGACGTCGATCTAATTACGATCAATGAAGCAACTCCAGTGATCGGTGATGTTGCTATGGAAACTATTACAGAAACTGTGATCACCGAATCGACCATGATCGGTCATAATCCGGAAACCCCAGGCGGCGTGGGGACTGGTACAGGTTATACAGTTACTTTAGATGAACTGGCAAAACAAAAAGATCGAAAGCGAAAATATATTGTTTTAGTTCGAAAAGAAGTTGATTTTGCCGATGTTGCTAAGCAGATCAACCAAGCCTGTCAGAGGGGCCTTAAAATTTCAGCTGCTATTATGCAAAATGATGATGCCGTGTTAGTCGATAATCGTTTGGAAAACAAGATCCCGATCGTTGACGAAGTTGCTTTGATCGACAAGGTACCTTTGCATATGCAAGCTGCAGTCGAGGTTGCCACTCAAGGACGAGTGGTATCACAGCTTTCCAATCCATACGGTATTGCTACTTTATTTGACTTATCAGCACAGCAAACTAAAAATATCGTACCGATCGCACGTGCTTTGATTGGAAACCGTTCAGCGGTTGTCATTAAAACGCCGAGTGGAGACGTTAAAGCTCGTACTATTCCGGCTGGTACTATCACTATCTTGGGTGATGGAAAAAAAGTACAGGTCGACGTAGGTACCGGTGCAGATGAAATTATGCAAAAAATTAGTCAGATCAAAGATGTCCAAGATATTAAAGGAGCGTCTGGGACTAACGTCGGCGGCATGTTAGAAAATGTACGTCAAACTATGGCAAAGTTGACAGGACGAAAAATTGAGCAAATTTATATTCAAGATCTGTTGGCAGTTGATACTTCAGTTCCAATTAAGGTTCGTGGCGGTATGGCAAATGAATTTTCAATGGAAGAGGCAGTTGGTATTGCTTCGATGGTTAAATCAGATCATCTCCAAATGGAATTAATTGCTAAGTCTCTACAAGAAAAATTAAACATCCCGGTCTCGATCGGGGGTGCAGAAGCACAATCTGCCATTCGCGGTGCTTTAACTACACCAGGAACAGATAAGCCATTAGCATTATTAGATCTGGGAGCTGGTTCAACTGATGCTTCGATACTCAGTCAAAATGGTGAGGAAGTTGCGATTCATCTGGCAGGTGCTGGCGATATGGTCACAATGATCATCGATTCGGAATTAGGTTTAGATAATGCATATTTAGCAGAGGACATAAAAAAATATCCATTAGCTAAAGTTGAGAATTTGTTTCAATTACGACATGAAGATGGTTCGGTTCAATTTTTTGAAAAGGCCATTTCGTCTGACTTGTTTGCCAAAGTTGTTGTGATCAAGCCCAATGGTTATGAACCTTTACCAAGTAAGCTGAATATTGAAAAAGTGAAAGCCGTCCGGCAATCGGCCAAAAAGAGAGTCTTTGTCACCAATGCCTTACGTGCACTGCGTTACGTCAGCCCAAGTGGAAATATTCGTGATATTCCATTTGTGGTCATTGTTGGTGGCTCTGCTTTGGATTTTGAAATTCCACAATTGGTGACTGATAGTCTATCTCAATATAATATTGTTGCTGGCCGTGGAAATGTTAGAGGTATTGAGGGGCCACGTAACGCAGTAGCGACTGGTTTGATCTTAAGATATGCGAGAAAAGGTGGGGCCAAACATGATAAATAATTCTGAAAAGCCAGCAATCCTACTCGCTTGTAAATCAGATAAAGAAAGTTATTGCACAGCTGATTTAAAGGAAATTTTGTATGGAATTGAAGAAGAACAGATACCTTACGTATTGACCACGGCCGAAGAAGAAGATGCAACTAATAGAGCTTATGACGCAGCTCTTAGATCGCGTTTAAACGTGGGCTTAGCCTATGATCAGAGAAATGTGATAGTGCACTATAAAAATTTGGCACAAGATCAGCCCTTATTTGTGGTTAATAGAAACAAAGGTTATGCGGCTTTGCGGCAGTTAGGGAATAATGCGGCACGCTTGGTTAAAGGGGTACCGTTTAAAAATGGTTATAAATGACTTAGATAGGTAAGGAGGTGTTTGAAATGAAAATATATACGAAAGGCGGGGACCAAGGCCAGACTAGTTTGTACGATGGTCAACGTGTTTATAAGAATTCATTACAAGTTGAGACTTACGGTACTTTTGATGAACTAAACTCAAATATTAGTTTGGCAGATAAATTTTGTGTTTCCGAGCAAAATAAGCAATATTTACAACATGTTGAACATTTGATGTTTTTGTTGCAAGGTGAATTAGCCGCAGGAACACCCGAGAAGTATTACCAAAAGAGTCAAGTTATCACAAATGAAGATGTAAAATTCTTGGAAAAAGTCATTGATCGTTATAGTGAAAAGTTACCTAAGGTTACTTCTTTTATTTTACCCGGAGCAAGTCAAGCAGGTGCGCAGCTACATGTTTGTCGTACGGTTTGTCGTCGTGCTGAAAGACTTCTAATAACCTATATGGAAGATCATGAAGTCAGGCCTGAAATTGAGCGATATGTTAATAGGATGTCAGATTTCTTTTATATTATCGCTCGTGATGAAGACTATGAAGAACGAATCAATAAAATCGTAGCCCAAGTTATAGATCAATATCAAAAAATAATGGAGGAAAAAAGTTATGACTGAAAATTTATTTGAAATCAAAAAGATGGAACGAGTAATTGATGCAGCAATAGCAAAGGCCAATGAAATTGGAACTGCCGTAACAATATGCCTGATGGATATTACCAATACACCTCAAATGATTTATCATATGCCAAATGCTAACTTAGT
Organism: Ligilactobacillus pobuzihii E100301 = KCTC 13174; assembly: GCF_000349725.1. Lineage (GTDB taxonomy): Bacteria > Bacillota > Bacilli > Lactobacillales > Lactobacillaceae > Ligilactobacillus > Ligilactobacillus pobuzihii. Next base: position 7,349 of record NZ_KB714685.1, on the reverse strand, counting down.
TAGTTCAACTTTAGCACCTAAAAAGGCTTGGTCAGCTATTGCAATGAAGGAACCAACTAAAGATATAAGCAAAGATATCCAGCCGGGCGCTTCATTATATCAAATGGAAACAATGCTGGATGGACGTTTAGCCTCATTTGCTGGTGGTATTCCACTAGTGATCGATGAAGAAATTAAGGGTGCAATTGGCGTGAGTGGCGGTGCTACAACCGAAGACCAAGCAATTTGTGAAACGGCAGTTAAAGAATTTTTGTCTGAAAAATAGAACTAATTGGATAGTTATGATTTGAAGTAGGAAATTGCTGTTAATGTATTTTCCTACTTTTTTGGGTCTAAGTGAGTTAATTTGTGAAAACAAGTGATAAGATAATTTTTTAATAGCGTGTTTACTTATCGGACTCACAGTCGTTGATTTATAATTTCTACTATAAAAATAGATATTGTTTTATTCAAGTAATCTAACATAGTATTTAAAACTATACTAGGCATCATAATAGTGCTGCATTTGGGGTTTCCCTAGTAATGTGTTGAGTATTATTGTTCAAGTGAATACTCTTCAGGTTGCAGCTTAACAGTTTGACACTAATAATGGAATTTAACGAATACAAGTACCCCTTGTTCATAGAACATGGGAATTTTCTCGTTCAAAAGAAACTTTTCCCAATGTTTTAAAAAAAAGATCTTTTCTTTTTATTTTCTTGAAAACGATTCAAAATAAAAGTATACTCATACTTGAAAGATTGATATCGATACCAAATATTTTTTAATATTTTGACATCGATATCAAAAAGCGCTTCCTAATGATAAAATAAAGTGGGGTGTTTAGCAAAAATTGTTTGGAAGGTGTAAAAATGCCAACAATATCTGATGTGGCCCGTAAAGCCGGGTTATCAGTTTCGACAGTTTCACGGGTTATTAATAAAAAACCACATGTTTCTCAACAAAAAGAAACTTTAGTGAAAGCGGCAATGAAGGAATTAGGTTATAAACCAATGCCGGCGGCTAGGCAATTAAGAGGAACAAAAGCAAAAAACTTAGCTGTTACAGTTCCAAGAATAACTAACCCTTTTTTTGCAGATTTGATTAATGTGATCGAACGAACCCTTGATAGTAAAGGGTATACGATCATTTTGATACAAACGTTCGGTAGAAAGGATAAAGAATTAGATGCGCTGAAATTATTAACAAATCAGACTATTGATGGCGTAATCTTATGTTCAATTGAAAATGACGCTCCTGTTATTCAGGAGTATTCAAAATACGGTTCAATTGTTTTAGTTAATGAATATTTAGGTGAGTTAGATTTACCCACGATTCGTGCAAATCAATATCAGGGGTTTAAGGAAGCAACTGGATTTTTGATCCAGCGAGGTTATAAAAATATAGCATACGCTACGGGACATAAAAATATTATTGTAACCAAGAAAGAAGGAACAAATCTTAACTCCAATCGTTTTTCAGGTTTTCAAGCCGCTTTACGAGAGGCAAAGATGAGCTTTGATCCAAAAATGCTTTTTACACATGTACAAACAAGGGACGCTGGTTTGAAACTCTTTAATAAACTCTTCAAGGAAAATAAAATGCCCGATGCAATTATCTCTGGTAGTGATGAAGTTGCAGTTGGTATTATGGAGGGTGCTAAGGAAGTAGGGGTAGAAGTACCAAAAAGATTAGGGGTTTTAGGGATTGATGACCAATCTTTATCGCGTGATTTGTTTATTCCTTTAACTACTGTAAGACAACCGGTAGAGGAAATGGGAGCAGCTGCCGCTAAAGCAATGTTACAGCACTTGGAGGACAAGGATGTTGTTGAAAACAAAGTATTTAATTTAGATTTAGTTGTAAGAGAATCAGTTTAATTTTTTTGAAAAAATTGGTATCGATATCAAGGAGGAATAATAATGAGTTTAGTATTGGCAAGAATTGATCAACGTTTGATTCACGGTATTGTTGTTACGCAATGGGCCGGTGCGGTCAAGGCAAAGCGATTGATGGTGGTTGATGATGAGATCAGTAAAGATGAAGTTCAAAAATCTGCAATGAGAATGAGTAAGCCAGCCGGAACAGGTATGTCGATTATAGATACTCAGAAAGCAATAACAAACTTTAATAATGGAAAATATGATAGCCATAATGTGTTTTTAATTGTAAAAGAGCCATCAACGTTATTAAAGCTGATGGATGGCGGAGTATCTATTCCTAAAGTTAACATCGGTATTATGTTTGATGGACCAGACAAGAAAACGGTGAAAAGAATGGTCTCAGTCAATGAAAACGAAGTTGCTGACTTGAAAGCTATTCAAGATAGAGGAGTACCAGTAACGTTCCATTATGTTCCAAATGACACTGAAGAACCCTTAGAAAAGTATATTAAATAAAGAGGAGTAATTATTATGGTTATTGTTCAAGGAGTTTTGACAATTTTACTATCTTTTTGGGTAGTGTTGGATCAACAGGGGCTAGTAATTACGACCTGGTTCCCAATTATGGTTGCTTTGTTTATGGGGATCATTATGGGAGATATGCAAACTGCAATGATTATTGGTGGGACATTCCAGTTAATGGCATTGGGTGTTGCTAATATCGGTGGATCGTCAGTTCCTAATTGGGGACTTGCCGCTCTCGTGGGAATTTATATTGCTATTCGTACAACAAGTACTATCGGGGACGCAAAAGCTGTCGCTTTAGCAGTTGGTGTTCCAGTAGGTATGTTAGGAATCCAATTAGATGTTCTTGCAAAAATTTTAAATACTTACGTATCACATGCTGCGCAAAAAGCTCTGAATCAAGGAAAATATAAAAAAATGAACCGTATTATGTGGGTTGGTCCATTGATTTTTGGTTTAACTACCGCAGTACCTACCGCAATTGTTGTTTTATTCGGAAATGGTTTAGTAAGAAATGTTCTGAATGTCGTGCCTGATTGGGTAACTGATGGCTTATCGATAGCGGGTAATATGCTACCGGTTGTTGGTATTGCTATGTTGTTACAGGTAATGCCGGCAAAAAAATATCTCTCAATGCTAATGGTAGGTTTTGTACTTTCAGCTTATTTGAATGTTCCGATGATGGGTGTGTCGATTGTTGGGCTCGCCATGGCTTACTATTTCTTTGTAACTACTGTTAAGAAAGATTCTGAACATACCAATGCACAGACTGATGCAGCAGGAGCGCAAGAGCAAGATGAAGAAGGGGACGACTGGGATGAGTGAAAAAAAGACTTACGTACACGAAAGATTTTAACTAAAAAAGATGTTAATAAAGCAGCTTTTCGCTATATGTTTATGGCGTGCAATGATTTTAACTATGAAAATCAACAAGGGCCGGCTGTTGCATATGGGTTAGAAAAAGCGTTGCGTAAAATTTATCCAGACGACGAAGAATATAAAAAGTCGATGAACAATCATTTTAATTATTTTAATACTACGACATGGATGGCCAATATTTTACTTGGTGCTAGTTTAGCTATGGAAGAAAAAGATGGCGCAAACTCAATTGAAGCTGTGCAAAACTTTAAGACTGGTATGATGGGCCCATTGGCAGGTATTGGTGATACATTAGTTTGGGTGTTATATCCAACAATCGTCGGCTCTATTTCTGCTTATATGGGTCTTGAAGGAAATCCAACCGGCGCAATTATTTGGTTATTACTTAACATTTTCTTCTTGTTCTTTAGATTTAAATTATTCCATATTGGATATGATTCTGGATTAAAGTTGGTCACTACTTTAGGAAGTAAGATTTCTGTATTTACTGAAGCAGCTTCTATTATGGGATTAACTGTCGTAGGAGCTTTGGTTCCATCTGTTGTTAAAATGAATGTGGCTTTAACATTCCAAACAGGGAAGGTCAAGATGGGGATCCAAAAAGAAGTTTTGGATCAGATTATGCCAGCGCTTTTACCAGTAGCTTTAACATTTATTGTGTATAAGTTGATTGCATCTAAAAAAATGACAGTAATTCAAATTATTTTTGCACTGATTATATTATCTTTGGTACTATCGTTCTTCGGAATTTTGAAACCTTAATAAAAGCAGAGAAAAGAAGAGGAGAATGGAGAATAATGAGAAAAATTATTTTTGCTAGTCATCATAAATTAGCTTCAGGGTTAAAAAACACTTTAGATTATATTGCACCAAATACTGCAGAAATAACTACAATTGATGCTTATATGACAAACTTACCTGTTGAAGAAGAAATAAGTAAAGCACTTGAAAAAATAAGTTTGTCTGATGATGAAGTTATTGTATTTACTGACATGATGGGAGGATCAGTTAACCAGAACTTCATTAAGTATCTGGACAATCCTCATTTTCATTTAATTGCAGGAATGAACTTACCATTGGTTCTATCTGTTCTTTTAGCTCTGCCTGATGGATTCTTAGAACCTGATCAATTACGAGCTGAAATTCAAGAAGCTAAGCAACAAATAGTATATGTAAATGATAAGGTAAAAGAGTTGGCAACCGATGAGGATGATGAGTAATATGAAACATAGTGAATGGTGGAAAGACAGTGTTGTTTATCAAATTTATCCCCAAAGTTTTCAAGATAGTAATGGAGATGGTATCGGCGATTTGCAGGGGATCATCAGTCGCTTGCCTTATTTGGAGAAACTAGGGGTGGACGTTCTTTGGTTAAATCCTATATATAAGTCTCCTTTAGTTGATAATGGATATGATATTGCCGATTATTATGATATTGATTCAAGATACGGTACATTAGATGATTTTAAAGAGTTATTAGAACAAGTTCATAAACATCATATGCGTTTAATCATGGATTTAGTTGTTAATCATACAAGTGATCAAAATTATTGGTTCCAAGAGTCCAAAAAATCGAAAAACAATGATTATAGTGATTTTTATATCTGGAAAGACCCTAAATCAGATGGATCAGCACCAAATAATTGGGGATCAACGTTTACAGACTCAGCGTGGGAATATGTACCTGAAAGAAATCAATATTATTTACATTTATTTGCTAAAGAGCAACCAGATTTAAACTGGGAAAACCCTGAGGTTAGAAAATCAATTTATAAAATGATGCGTTATTGGTTTGATTTAGGTATCGATGGTTTCAGAATGGACGTTATATCTTTGTTGAGTAAATTACAAGACTTTCCAAACGCACCAGATGATTTACCATTACACAAGAATTATTACTACGGTTCTTCCAATGGTCCACGAGAACATGAATTTTTACAGGAAATGTATCAAGAAGTTTTTTCTAAGTATGATGTTATGACGGTAGGAGAAGCTGCTAATACAAATAGTGACCAGGCTATATTGTACACAGATCCCCAACGTAATGAACTAAATATGCTCTTTCAATTTGATCATATGCATTTAGACTATGGTAAATATGGAAAATTTTCTGATGTTAGATTTAAGTTATCTGATTTACGTAGAGTTATGACAGATTGGCAGGATAAATTAGTTGATGGTTGGAATTCTTTATATTGGAGTAATCATGATCAGCCGCGTCCTGTGACAAGATTTGGCAATGAAAAGAAATATCGAGTTCAATCTGCAAAAATGTTGGGTACATTGTTGCATATGATGAAGGGTACCCCATATATATATCAGGGGGAAGAGTTAGGTCTAACTAATGTTAATTTTGAATCGTTAGATGATTATCAGGATATTGAGACCAAGAAGATTATTGCTGAGATGCGTGAAGCTGGTGAACGAAAAGAATACATTGAAAAAGTATGCTATCTTAAATCTAGAGATAATGCAAGAACACCATTTCCATGGAACAATCAAAAAAATAATGGTTTTACAACGGGAATTCCGTGGCTTAACGTTCCCAACTATAATCCAGTAACGAACGCATTGGACGCAATTGAAGATAAAGACTCTGTTTTACATTATTATCAGAACTTGATATCTTTACGTAAAAAATATCAAGTTGTTGTTGATGGAAGTTATAGTAATTTTAATTCAGATGATTCTGATGTGTATGGTTATACACGAGCTAATGCAACAGAACAATTAGTTGTAATTTGTTCATTTAGCAACGAAAAAGTTAATTATGAAATACCTTCAGATTTACAAGGTGGAGAATTAATTTTATCTAATTACGATCGCGTTAATTTACATTTAGGAAATAAGATAGTTCTAAGACCTTATGAAGCTGCAGTTTACTATCGTAGAAGTAAGTAATGTCTTAAAAGAGAGAATTGTAAAGAATTCTCTTTTTTGCGTTTAACAATAATTTTGGGGTATTTACGCACAAAGGTGGGTTGTATTATATGGATTTTGAACAAAGAGTAAAAAACAAGTATGATGATTTATCTGAGAATGAAAAAGAAATGGTGTTTTTTATACGTTCTAATGTAACTGAAGTTGTTAATTCGTCAATTATAGGACTCGCGGAAGAATTATTATCTTCTAAGAGTTCCGTTTTGAGATTAGCAAAAAAATTAGGATATCATGGCTTTTCAGATATGAAATATAGTCTGGAAAATAGTCTAAATGCATCAGTTTACGAGCCCAAAGATCTAATGGCTAATTTGGAAAATGATATTACAAAAACTTTTAAGTATGTAAAGCAAACAAATTTTCAACCTATTTTGGACAAAATATTTCAAGCCGAGAATATTATAGTATACGCTACTGGTTTTTCCCAAAACAATTGTGCGAAAGAGTTTTCTAATGATTTATTTATAGTAGGTAGAAAAAATTATCTTGTATCCGGAGAAGTGAATTTTGCTATAAACGCAGAAAGTCTGAGTCCACAAGATTTAGTGATTGTTATTAGTCTTAGTGGAAATACCCCTGGTATCATAGATGCTATAAAGATGCTTAATATGAATCAAGTTCCAATTTGTTCAGTAACTAGTTTTGGTAAGAATTTTTTAGCAAAACATTCAATGTTTAATTTGTATTATGAAACAAGTACTTTGCCAAGCAAAAATGTTAATCAACCAATATATTCTTATACTTGTTTGTCAATTTTGTTATCTATCTTAAACCGTAAGTATCGTGAATTTATATTATATGATGAATAGTTTTTATTTAAGTAGTAAGAACCATAGTTAGTACAAAATCAAAGTTTGGGTTATTGAAATGGTATCTATTAATTTACTTTATGTGCAACTTGTATCATAAAGAACACATCTCTAAAAAGGTAACCATCAAAGCTGGCTCTTTGGGACTGATTCTTAAAAAAACGCCAAGGATTATCCATTATAAATCGGTAGTCCCTTTTCAATTAATTCTAGCATATTTGGAAAACAAAGATTTAAGTTACCCCAATTGTCAAATCAAGTGCGACAAGTGTAAAGCTTAAACTATAAGTGAAGATAGATGTTAGTTCAGTGGGAGGCCGGCCAGGAAGCGTAG